>CAWDWM010000009.1:0-144337 GCA_963806015.1 uncultured Actinomycetes bacterium
TGGGCGGGCGGTGCGCCGGCGTCATAGGCCTGAAGCACGCCTGAGGCCTCGAAGACGTCGCGCCCCAGCCATTTCTCGGCTAGCGCGTGATCTGAGTGCTTGATCGGCGGAAGTTGTCTGAAATCGCCGACGAGTACCACGTTGTGGTCAGCGAGGGCGGCAGCCGCCCACAGCGCCGGGATCGGCGCCATTGACGCCTCGTCGAGGATCACCGTGTCATAGCGCCGGGCGTGGACTGATTCGCGGGTGTACGCGCGGGTCAGTGTCGTGGCAATCACGGTGGCCTGACCGACGACGTCGTCTCCACCGTTTCCATCAGCTCGGCGATCTCGGCGAGCTCGGCGTTGGCGCGCCGGATATCACCGTTCAGCTCGTCGCTCTCCGAGCGCAGCGCGCCAGGGTCGCGGCCGGCGACAAGCGTGGCCACGCGCTCGCGGGCGGCTACGAGCTCGTCGAGCATCTCCTCAGCCGCGGCGCGCGCAGCGTTGACGTCGAGTCCCCACCCCTGCAGCGCGGTGAGCCACCGCCAAGCTGCGTTGCGCAGGTTGTCGCGGTTGACGCCGTCGGCCCGGACGCGCTCAGAAAGGTCGCGCTCTTCGGCAACTAGCTGCCGATGGCTTTGCGCCGCCACGCGGATGCGCTCGCGGGGATCGCCGTCAAACCGCTCCGCGAACCACGCTAGGGCGTCGTCGAGCTCGGCCAGGAGCCGACCCGTGAGTTCCTCGGTCCGCGCCAGAATCGCCTGCGCCTCGCCCACAGTGCGTATCGCGCTCGCTTCCGCCGACTCCCGCTCGGTCAGCGTGCGCTGCAGCTCCTCGACGATTGAGACCTGCTCGTCTGGCTTTGGCAAGCCCCGCCAGCGCCGCTGTAGCGCGTTGGCCTCCGAGGCCTGCTCGAGTAGCTCCCGCGCCTCTGTCAACCGTCCGCGCGCCTCATCGGTGGCGGTGACGGCCGCGTCGCGCACAGCCTCAACCCGAGTCGTAGTCGCCCGCTGAGCGCCGAGCTTCGGCAGGCCGTCGAGTTCACGACGCAGCGCCTCGAGCCGCTCTCGCCTCGCCACATCGGGCCCCATCTCCCCGCGACCCTGCGGCTCGGCGGCGAGTGGGGCCGCTTGGACGTCGGCGCGGAGAAGGCGGCCCATACTGGTACCGAGTCATCGCGCTCCCGGCGGTCCGCCAGTGCCCGCTCGGCCGCGACGGCGGCCTCGTCGAGCGCCGGCATCGCCGCGCGCAGCTCGGCGATTCGTACGCCGGCCGCCTCGGTGACAAGTTCGGATGCCTGCACCTTCACGAGCGCCTCGCGGGTGGCCTTGATGTCGCGCGTGCCCTCCGGCAGCCAGTCGCACATCGCGATCAGTCGCGCAAGCTCCAGGACCTGCGTCGTCTTGACCGTCTTCTCCGCCTCCAACGCATCCCTGCGTGCTTGGAGCTCCGCGGTGCGGCGCTTCACGTGAGTGACGGCCAGCAGCTCCGGGAAGCTCCCTCAAGCGCAGGTCGACCGGGTCACCGACGCGCATCACGGACCCCTCGGTCATCGCGTCACCGAGCTGGCCGGCGATATGGATGAGGGCCTGGTCGACGGCGGCGTTGGTGTGCGAGACGAGCAGCACAGACCGCCCTCGGCGGTAGAGCTGCTCTCCGACCGTTCCGATCGTGCGGGTCTTGCCGGTGCCCGGCGGGCCCCAGATAAATGTCGTGTCGCGCCCCAGGCTGCTGGCAACCGCCTCGGCCTGCTCGTCGTTGAGCTCGGTAACGCGCTGCGACACCGCGGCGCCCGCTGGCGCGGACTGTCCGAGCAGGCGATCACCGGCCGGATTCTCGGTCTCAGCGAGGTCTTCAATACGGCTGATCAGCCTGCGGAGGAGCAACGTGAGGTCGCTGCGCAGCGTGCCGTAAGCGACGACCTCGCCGAGGTCCTCCGCGACGCTGATCGTGACTGCCAGGCCGGCGACGGAGATGACGGTTGCCTCGACCGGCGCGCGGCCCGGGACGTGAAGATCGGCGGGCTGGTCGCCTGGAGCATTGATGGCATTCTGAATCGCGAACGCGTACTGAAAGGCGCCGCCGACTCTCGCGATCCGGCGCCCGTTGACGAGCGGCACGCCGCTGCTGGCGGCGTTGCGCCGGGCGGCGGCGATCTCCTCCTGCAGCGCGATGCGGAACTCGGCGCGTTGACCGGACAGCTCGATCTCCGGTCGCTCGTCGCGACCCCAACGCCCCTTCACGTTCTCCTCGGAATCCATACGTGTCTTCACGTTCGCAGTGTCGACACAATCGTGGAAGGGCTACACCCCCGACTGCTCGCCACGTTCAACGGGGGGTCCGCTGCGATGCGGTTTGCGGGCCGTGGAACTACGAGGCCGTCGATTCTCGGAGCACACGCGTGGTCCGTCCGTCTGACTTATGGGGCAAGCTTCGCCCTGCCCTGCACAAGCTCCGAGGCGTCCCGATACAAGAACGGCACCCAGTAGTCGGGGTCTGCTTTGGATCCGAGGCGCTCGAAGTACCCGACCTGGACGAGGCGGTCGGCGATCTTCCGCGTCGCAGCTTCGTCTGCATCCCAGATGAGCGAGAGCGTGGGGAGGCTCTGCTGCGCCTTCTCTCCGCGCAATAGCTCGACATAGGCCTTGAGGTCCGGATATTCCGAGTACAAGGTCTTCTTGAGCCGGACCTCGGAGACGTCCTCCAAGGCTTCCTTGAAGACGGCTCGCTCGAAGAGGTTTTCATCGGGGGGCGGCTCGTGCCCGAGTTCAAGCCGTCGCAGCTGTCGCTCGCCCAGGCTGATCAAGAGGTGAATCAACTCGCGTGGCGCGGTCTGTTTTGAGCCGTCTTGCGTCCGCGTGAGCATCCAGTCAAAAGCTCGCGGATTGTTGCCGGAGTCGATCTGCGTGGGGAACATGCGCCCGAGAAGCTCTTCCTGCTTCTCGACACTGGCAAAAACCTCGTCAGGATCGACCGCATAGAAGTTGGCGATAGGCCTGTTCCGCAGGATGCGTCGCAACATCAGCTGTCTAAGCCCGAGCGCCTTCCACTCGATCCTCTCCTCGTCGATGTGGCTGCCTTCTGCAAACTTGCCATCGCTGATCCGGTCCCAGATGTCGCTGCGGAGGAAGATCTTTGGCCTGATGTGCTTGAGACCGCTCATATCGAGGTACGCGGCGAAGAGGGCACGGAGCGCGTTTGTCTCCAGCTCCTCGTGCCGCGCGAACGCAACGTCAAGGCGATCGAGAACGATCCAGACGGTGAAGTTCAGCTCTCGCATTGCGTCGTCGGCTTGCCTTAGTAGCTGGTCAAGCGAGGTAAAGCCCCGACGGGACTCGTCGACGGATGGCTCTCCGAGCGTGATCTTTCCAGTGACCACTGGAAGCCCCGTTATTGGGTCCACCCGGACCGTCGCTTCAACGCTCTCCGGGGCGAAGAAGCGGCGGGCGTACTCTCGTGCCGCCTGGAGGCGTGTCGCGAGCGTAGCCTTGCGCTGGAGGACATCGGCCTCCTCAAGAGCCGGTACACCGCACGGGCAGACTCCGTTTCGACACTCCAGTCGAGCAGTACATCGGCCACCAAGGACAAGAAGTACAGCTTCCAGAGGCCCTCGAACTGCTCCTCGCTGGTGGGCGGATCGCTCGCGACGGCTGCGAAGACCGGCGCGCCTTCGGGGTTCTCGGCAGGCTGAACGATCACGTTGCGGCTTAGCAGGTCTTCGGCCTTTTGCACAACCAAGGAGTAGAGCGCGCTCTTGCCAGCACCCTTCGGACCAAGCACGATGTCGCGTTCTCCTGCGTAAAGGCGCCGCCACTGGTCGGTTTCGACGAAGTACTCGGCAAGGTCGGCGAGCTCGTGCTCGGCAACTCGAGCTCCGAACTTGGCGTTCTCGAGGAGGCCGCGAACCTGGTCAGCGCTCGGCATCGGTGGGCACCATAGACCGCTGGGCGCCGCCCGGCGAGAAGCCGGCAAGCGTTCGCGCTTGGACGAGCGCGGCCCTCGTTGTCGGCATATCACGGCTGTTGGGCGTGCCCGCCCTGCCGAGCAGAGTCGCCGCTGACGTCGCTCCTACCGATCGCCGATCTCGCGATCGATGACTAGCGCCTGTGAGGTTGCCCAGGCGGCGAGAAGGGCGTGACGTCCTACTGGGCATCGCGATCGCTGAGGTCTTCATGCGGCCGTCATCGTGACCCACGTGGCGGCGGTTTCGGTTGCTCGCGAGGCTGCGCCCCAAAGCTGGGCTCGTCAGCCGGCTTGGAGCTGCACGAGAACTGTGGCTGAGATGGCCTCTCCTCGGCCTTCGGGCCCGAACCCGTCGTTTGTCTTTCCTTTGACATTGATCCGGTGTCGGTCGCAACCCAGCCCGTCCGCGATGTTGCAGCGCATCTGCTGGGCGGCGGGGCCGATTCGTGGGGCGGCGCAGAAGATGGTGCAGTCGAGGTTGATGACTTCGGCACGCTCCCGCTCCATGACTGGGCGGAAGCGCGCGAGAAACTCAATGCTGCGCGCGTCTTGGTCCGCGGGATCGTCTTCAGGGAAGTAGTCGCCAAGCGACCCGACCGCGAGGGCGCCGGCTAGCGCGTCGATGATCGCGTGGGCGACTACATCTCCGTCGGAGTGCGTGTCGAATCCGTGGGGAAAGTCGGGGAACCCAACACCGCCGAGCACCGTTGGGCGGCCGGGATACAGGCGGTGGATGTCATAGCCCCAACCGATGCGGATCATGAGCAGCGAGTCGGCTATCCGCACGAGCTATCGGCTTGCGGCGCAGCCGGCACTGAGGGTACCCGGGATTCCAGCCGTCGTGCCAGCCCGGGCCCGCTCAGTGTCGTGGATGAGCGCACGGGGACCTTTACAAACGTCCCCGGCTTTGCGATCGTGCGCGAAGGTCGATCAGGGGGTGGTTTCATTGCCGAACGAGCGTCTGCGACAGGCAATCAGCGATTCGGGGCTGCGTCTTGACGACGTCGCGGCCGAGGTTGGAATCGACGTCAAGACGGCTGAGCGATGGATCACGAAGAACCGGGTGCCGCATCCCGGGAATCGTGCGTCGGTGGCACGACTTCTCGGCGTCGACGAAGTCGACTCTGTGGCCGCAACTTGCTGACGCCGCAGCGCAGGCGGCAAGTGACGCGGAGCTACTGCGGGTCTACCCGCACCGTGGGGCTGTACCGGCCGGCCGGTGGTACGACCTCATCGGGTCGGCCCGCGAACACATCGATGTTCTCGTGTACTCAGGCCTGTTTCTGGCGGATGGGCGCGCCTGACCTGCCCGGCTTGTTGCAACGCAAGGCATCGGAGGGGGTGCAGGTACGCCTTGTCTACGGCGACCCAGACTCGGACGCTGTCGCGCTGCGTGGATCCGAGGAGGGGATCGGTGACGGCTTGGCCGCCCGCGTACGGCTGAGCCTCTCGTACATCGAGCCCGCGCTGGATGCCCCCAACCTCCGAATGCGCCTGCATGACACGACGCTCTACAACTCGATCTACCGATACGACGACGAGATGCTCGTGAACACCCACATCTATGGGGTCGGAGCGGGACACGCCCCCGTGATGCATCTGCGTCGGACACCCTCCGGCCGGCTGTTCGAGCAGTACATGGCCAGCTTTGAGCGCGTTTGGCAAGACGCCGAAACCGGCGGACGCTGAGGCAGCTTCCCACGCGATGATCGGCGTAGCTGTGGGGCGGCGGGTCGACTATCTCAACGACCCTGAAGCGCCTGCGGCGAACAGCTTGGTTCCTTCCGTCAATGTCGCGGTAACCAACGCAGATGGCGATGTGCTCCTCATTCGACGCACCGACAATGACAACTGGGCGCTCCCCGGCGGTGCGATGGACTGCGGCGAGACGATGGCCGACGCCGCGGCTCGAGAGACTCGGGAAGAGACCGGGCTCAACTGCGAGGTTGTCGGACTCGTGGGGCTCTACACCAATCCTGCCCACGTGATCCTCTACACGAGCGACGGCGAAGTCCGCCAGGAGTGCTCGTTCGTTTTCCGCGCGCGCGTCACTGGAGGAACTCCGACGCCGAGCAGCGAGTCGTCGGAGGTTCGATGGGTCCCCCGGGATGAGCTCGCCCGGTATTCGATGCATCCCTCGATGAGGCAGCGGGTCGAGCATTTTCTCGAGGGTCGGGACGAACCGTACATCTGGTAGCCCGGCGGGTCCCGATCGCCTAGCGGCCCGCGTAGGCTGTTCTTGTGGATATCGTCGCCTGGTCGGCCACGGAGGCCCAACGTCTCAGCGCTGCTACGGCGCGTTGGCAGCATTCGCTCTCGGCGGCAGAGCGAGCTCGAGAGATCGCTGGGGCGGTAGCCGCCTCGGATCGCTCTACGCTCATCGCGGCGGCCTACCTGCATGACATCGGCTATTCGCCCGAGCTCGTGGTCTATGGGTTCCACCCCCTCGACGGTGCTCGCTGGCTTCGCCTTCAAGGCCTCGACCGCATCGCTGGCTTGGTCGCACATCACTCCGGCGCGTTGGTCGAAGCGCGAGCCCGCGGTCTGGAAGCAGTCATGGGTGAGTTCATCGACGAGCGCTCGCAAGTATCGGACGCTCTTACGTACTGCGACCTGACGACCGGCCCGGCCGGTGAAACGGTGGCCGTCGCTCATCGCCTCTCCGATATCGAGCGACGGCATGGGACGAGCAGCGTGACCGTGCGGACGATGAAGGTCGCTTCGTCAAGCCTGCTCGCCGCGGTCGCTCGTGTTGAGGAGCGTCTCGAGCGCTCGCGGCTCGTCGCCTAGTTTCGCTGCGATCGAGCCCCGGACCGCAATGCTCGGCAGGGACGTTTACAGACGTCTACGAAGCGTCCCCTGACGCGGTAGAGACGTCCCACGAGACAGGCCATCGTGGCGGTTAGCAGGCGTAATCCCACGTTCCAGGAGGCTCCAAGCCGATGCGTCTTCCGATCGATATCGCTGGAATGACGTTCATGTGTGCGGCGCCGGCGCGGCCGGTGACGGACTTTGAGACTAAGCAGCAGAAGGCCGATTTGGCGACCGGTGAGCTGCTCTACAACCTGCAGGTCGTCGCCCTCGATGAGGACGGCGCGCAGATCATCACGGTCAGGGTCGCCGGGGATCCGAAGGTTGGCCAGGGCGCGATGCTCAAGCTCGATGGGCTCGTTGCAACCCCTTGGTCGATGGGTGACAGGTCGGGCGTGGCGTTTCGCGCGAATCGGGTGGAGGCGACCGGCGTTGCCGGTGGTGGCGTGCGGCAGCCGGCAAAGGCCGAGGCCGCATAGGTGGCGGTGTGCGCATGCGCGTGACAGTCGCTGAGCGGCGGTGGCGGCCGGCAGCGCAGGCCCAGCTCGAGGAGCTACTGGCAGGGGTCGGATGGGCCTTCTGGCGGTGGCGGGTCGAGCTCGTGCTCTTCGCCGCGCTCGCCATAGCCGTGGCGGCGCTCGGGCGTCCCCTGGGTCACACCGGCGCAATGATCGCCGCCGTCGTCGGTGCTGCGGCGGTGCTGGCGTTCGGCGGTACGCGGCGAGCGGCGTTCGAGCTGTTCCGCCGGGCGCGTGTGCGACGCGGATGGGAACGCGCCGTCGTCGATGCCGGGCTCGCGGCCAATCCCGTGGCGGCGCCTCGCGCGCTGTCCGTCACAAGGACAGCAACTGGCGACCGGCTGCGCGTGCGGGTCGCGCGAGGTCAGTCGGTCGTTGGCGCTGGAGGCGCGACGCGAGGAGCTTGCCGCGTGCTTGCGGGTCCGAGAGGTTCGGGTGCTTCGCGAGCGTGCTGATGCGGCCGAGGCACGCGTGACGCTGGTGCGTCGAGACCCGTTCGACGACTTGTCGCATCTCTCGTGGCCGCTGACTAATGCTCAGAGAGGTGTCGCTGTGGGATCCGGTACCGATCGGGGTCGATGAGGAGGGCTCGGTGGTGTCGATCTCGCTGCCCGAGCGCAACGTGCTGCTTGGCGGAGAGCCGGGCGCGGGGAAGTCGGCAGCGCTGTCGATCCTGCTGGCTTCGGCCGCGCTGGACTCTTCCGCGCGCCTCTGGCTGTTGGATGGCAAGCTCGTCGAGCTCGCGGCTTGGGCGCCAATCGCCCAGGGGATCGCCGGCACCGACGCCGACGACGCGATCGCGCTGCTGCGCGAGCTACAGAGGGAGATGGATGCGCGTTATCGCGAGCTGCTTGCGCGCGGGCTGCGGAAGGTCCGCCGCGAGCGATGGCTTGGCGCTGCATCTGGTCGTCTGTGACGAGCTGGCGTTCTACCTCACCTTGCCCGACAAGAGCCAACGACAGGAGTTCACGGAGCTGCTGCGCGACCTCGTCGCGCGCGGTCGCGCCGCGGGCGTGATCGTGTGTGCGGCGACGCAGAAGCCGGCCGCCGATGTCGTGCCGACGGCCCTGCGGGATCTGTTCGGGTTCCGGTTCGCGCTGCGCTGCAACACGCCGCAGGCATCGGACACGGTGCTCGGGCAGGGGTGGGCGTCGGCTGGGTTCGACGCGTCGACGATTCCGGGCGGGCAGCGGGGTGTCGGCTACCTGCTGGCCGAAGGCGAGCGGCCCGAGGCGCGTCAAGGGCTTCTACCTCGACGATGACGACGTCGCCGGGATCGCTGAGCGTGCCGCCGCGAGGCGTGTTGATGGATGGCTCGCGGCGACATCCGGCGACCAGGCCGAGCACGCGACGACCAGCGGGGAGTGAGGGCACCGTGGCGATCGCGATCCAGCAGGCAGACGAGCGTCCCAGCCCGGTGGTCGCGCAGCTGCTCGATCGAGCGGCGGACGTCGCGCAATGGGAGCGCTTCGAGCACCAGATGCGCGCCACTGGGTACTGCCGTCAGCCGGTGCGGCTGCGCGGGCAGGTCGACGCGATCGACCTGGCGACCGGCGAGTCGCGGACGGTCTACTCGACCGAACCGGAGCCGGATCGCACGCTGCTGAAGAGCTGCGGCAATCGCCGCGAGGCGGTCTGCCCGTCGTGCGCGGAGACCTATCGCGGCGACGCCTACCAGCTCGTCGCCGCCGGCCTGCGCGGCGGCAAGGGCGTACCCGAGTCGGTGTCCGAGCACCCGATGGTGTTCGTGACGCTGACGGCACCGAGCTTCGGGGCGGTGCATTCCCGCCGGATGGCCGGCGACCGCCCGCAGCGCTGCCGTCCGCGGCGGGCGCTGGACGTCTGCCCGCACGGGGTGCGGTTGTCGTGCGGCGAGGTCCACGACGAGGACGACGCTCGGCTGGGCGAGCCGCTATGCCCGGACTGCTTCGACTACGAGCACGCGGTGTTGTGGAACGCATTGGCGCCGGAGCTGTGGCGCCGCACGGCGATCCAGATTCCGCGCGAGCTCGCCCGCCTGGCGGGCCTTTCGCATCGCGAACTGCGCCGCCGCGTGCGCGTCTCGTACGTGAAGGTCGCGGAGTACCAGCGCCGCGGGTCGCTGCACTTTCATTGCGTGATCCGCCTGGATCGCGCGCAGCCGCGCGAAGCTGCGGAGCGTGTCGAGCCGCCAGCGGCGGAGTTCTCGTGCGAGCTCCTGATCGAGGCGGTGCGCGCGGCGGTCGGACGTGTGTCGGTCTCCTCCCCCGTCCCCGAGGACGAGCCCGCCGCGGCGGGGCGAGAGGTCAGGTGGGGCCTCGAGCTGCAGGTGCGACCGCTGGACACCGGGTCGACCACGGTGGAGGCGGCGGCGTGTGCCTCGTACATCGCGAAGTACGCGACGAAGTCCACGGAGGCCGTGGGAGGGCTGACACACCGCCTGGGCGCCGGCGATCTCGCCGGGCTGCGGGTGCGCGATCACGTGCGCCGCTATGTCGAGTGCGCGTGGCGACTCGGGGGCGAGTCGCACTTGCGTGAGCTGCGGCTGCGGCGGTGGGCGCACACGCTCGGCTTCCGCGGCCACTGCTTCACCAAGAGCCGGCGATACTCGACAACGTTCACGGCACTGCGCCGAGCACGGCACGATCACGTGCTGCGCCGACTGCACCCCGGTGGGCGCCGGGATCCGTGGGGCCGACCGATCGACGACGGCGCCAGCATCGAGCGCGGGCGCTTCCGGTTCACGGGGATCGGCTATCGGACGCCGGGTGACGCGTGGCTCGCGGAGTGCGCGGCAGCGCGGGCACGCGAGCAGCGTCGGGTCGCGCGTGAGGAGCTTCGCACCGCGCCGGCGGGCGTGGTGCTGGAAGGCAACGGTTCATGAGGTCTGGAGGTTGAGATGGTCCAGGAGCGGTACATCACGGCCCGCGAGGTCGCTGAGCGGGTGGGGCTGTCGCCCGACACGATCCTTCGCTACTACCGGGAGGGCAGGATCCCCGGCCGCAGGCTGCAGGGCACGATCCGGCCCAGTCCGGTTCCTGTGGAGCGAGATCGAGGCCGCGTGGGACGGGCACGCGCAGCTGAGCCTGGAGGATCGGGTGGCGTGACCGCGCAGCGCGGATCGATCTTCCGCACGGAAGGCGGGCTGTGGGCGATCCGCTATCGCGATGCCCACGGCCGGCGCCCTCAGGAGACGGGGTTTCGCACGAAGGGCGAGGCGCGCGAGGCGTTGGAGGAGGCGCTGCGCCGGGTGCGGCTCGGATCGCTGTATCGGCCGACGGTGACGCTGCGCGAACTGACAGACGCGTTCCTCGAGCAGCATGACGTGGCTCCGTCGACGCTGGCATGGCTGCGCGACAACATGCGCCCGGCGCTGGAGCAGTTCGGTGATCGAGCCGATCGGCTCGCTGAAGGTCGACCAGCTCGGCGCGTGGCGGGCGTCGCTGCCGGCGGGCAAGCGCTACCGGTCGCATCGTGCGCTGCGCCAGGTGCTGCAGGCGGCGCTGCGGTGGAAGTGGATCGAGGACAACCCCGCGTCGTTGGTCAAGAACCCGGTCCCGAAGCCGGGCGAGATCTATCCGTTCGAGTCGTGGGACGAGCTGGACGCGATCGCCGACGAGCTCGACGACGTCTCGGGGCCGCTCGTGGTCTTCCTGGCAGGGACGGGTGTTCGTCCCGAGGAGGGGTTCGGCGGTGAATGGCGCGACGTCGACCTGACGCGGCGCGTGTTCATGGTGCGGCGTGCGTTCGCCAAGGGCCGGCTGAAGGACTACGGCAAGACGAACGGCTCTCGGCGGGCTGTGCCGCTTCGGGCGCGTGTCGTCGCGGCGCTCGAGCGGCTGCCCCACCGGCGCGGGATCCTGTTCCCGGCGCCGGAGGGCGGGCGGATCGAGATCAACAACTTCCGCCACCGGCAGTGGACGCCGGCGCTCGCGGCGGCCGGGATCGAGCACCGTCGGATCTACGACCTGCGCCACACGTATGCGTCGTGGAGCCTCGCCGCCGGCGTGGACATCTTCACGTTGGCGCGGCGGATGGGGACGAGCGTGAAGATGATCGACCGCACGTACGGCCACTTGGTCGCGGGCGCCGATGCGTACGAGCGCGACCTGCTGGACGCCTTCGATCGAGGGCCGTTCTGGACCGCTTGGACGCTATTTGGACGCGGAGGAGGCGGCTGATGCTGCGTAGCGGTCTGCCTAGAGATGCGAAATGCCCGATGGGTATCGGGCATTGGGGTGGGACGGGAGCGACGGGACTCGAACCCGCGACCTCCGGCGTGACAGGCCGGCGCTCTAACCAACTGAGCTACGCCCCCGAGCGAATCGGGACGGCAAGTGTAGCCGCCGTCCGCCGACCCCCGCCGAGCCGCGTGGCCGGAGCGCGGGCGCGCTGTTCCTGACGCCTGCGTCACGTTAGAGTCGGCGGGCCGTGCCGCTCACGCCACCGCCTCCGGTCGCCAGCAACCCGATCGCCCGGATGTACGAGGACATGCGCCTGGAGCGCGCCGCGACCGTCCCCTTTCCGCCGGGGATGACCAACGTCGATCTGCGCCGGGCCAGCCGCTTCGCCAGCACGCCGCTGCCGATCCTGCTCGATTGCTACGAGCGCTTCGGACCGGTGTTCACCATCCGCGTCTTTCACTGCAACGTGATCTTCATGCTGGGGCCGCAGGCCAATCACTTCATCACGGTCTCCGACGCCGGCAACTTCTCCTGGCGGCGGGGCTTCATGGGCGACCTCATCCCGCTGCTGGGCGACGGCCTGCTCACCATCGACGGCGACTTCCATCGTCAGAGCCGCCGGATCATGCTTCCGGCCTTTCATCGCGAGCGCATCGAGGCCGCCCACGCGATCATGACCGCCGAGACGCGGGCGGCGCTCGATCGCGTCAGCGCCGATACGCCGTTCGACCTCTATCGCTTCACGCGCGAGCTGGCGCTGCGGATCGCGATGCGCGCGCTCTTCGGGCTCGATCCCGATCGGGCCCGCGCGGGCGGGCTCAACGCGGCCCACGAGTTCGAGGAGGCGCTGGGCTTCTGGGCGCGCGACTACACCCGCCAGATCCTCCGCGGTCCCGGGACGCCGTGGCGGCGGATGGTGCGCGCGCGCAGGCGCCTGGACGCGCTGATCTTCGCCGAGATCGATCGCCGCCGGGCCGGTGCCGAGCGCGGCGAGGACATCCTCAGCCTGCTGCTGGAGGCCACCGACGAGGAGGGCGCGATGCTCTCCAAGCGCCACATCCGCGACGAGGTCATGACGCTGATGTTCGCCGGCCACGACACCACGACCTCGACCGTCGCCTTCCTGTTCTACGAGCTGGCCCACAACCCGGCCCTGGTCGAGGACCCCTCGTTCGACCTCGGGGCGGCCATCGACGAGACGCTGCGCCTCTACCCGCCGGCATGGATCGGGCCGCGGCGGTCGATCGAGCCGTTCACCTTCGACGGCACGCCCGTGCCCGGCGGCGTGCCGGTCAACTACTGCTCGTGGGCCAGCCATCGCCTGCCCGACGTGTGGCCCGAGCCCCATGCCTTCCGCCCCGAGCGCTTCGCGCCCGGCCACCGCGAGCGCATTCCCAAGGGCGCCTACGTCCCCTTCGGCGGCGGCTCGCGCATGTGCATCGGGATGCGCTTCGGCCTGGCCGAGGTGGGTGTCATCGCCGCCGCGATCCTCGAGCGCTTCCGCCTCGAGCTCACCCCGGGCTATCGCCTGGTGACCCGCCAGTCGCCCACCATCGGCCCCAAGCACGGGATGCCGATGGTGCCGCGTGCGGCGAGGGGCGGGCCGGTGGCCGAGCCCGCCCTCGCCGCGTAGCTGCGGCTACTTGCCGACCTTCACGGTCAGCACGCCCGAGCCGTCGCCCTTGGAGCGGAAGTCACCCGCCCACTGGGCCACGAAGCGGTTGCTCCCCTTTCGCACGCGCCAGCTCGTCGTGTACGAGCCGTTGGCGGCCGTCTTGACCGTCTGGTGCTGCCAGCGGCTCGAGCCGGGCGGCAGGTAGCTCACGCTCACCCGCTCGTTGCCGGCGGCCGGCGAAAGCTTGCCGGTGACGGTGATGCCCGCCGGCTTGCTGAGCTTCTTGTGCTTGGTCGTCACGCTCAGCGTGCTCGCCGTGCCGGCCTCGCCGCCGGTCGTGGTGAACAGGAAGCTCGACTGGCCGCCGAGCAGGTAGTCGGCTGCGCCCGAGGTGGCGATCCCGGCCCCCAGGATCGGCGTGGACACGACGAACTGCGGGTGCCACGTCGCGCCGCTGTCGGTCGTCTTGAGCAGGAAGCCCGACCGGTTCGACACGTCGCCGAAGCGATTGATGACCAGGTAGCCCCTCGTCTTGGAGGAGAAGGCGATCCCGTAGGCCTGCTCGGTGCCGGTGCCGGGCAGCGAGGTCCACGACTTGCCCGCGTTGGCGGTCCGCCACAGGGCGCCGCCCTGGGCCAGGAAGTAGCCGTTCTTCGCGTCGAGGAAGTCGACCCGGGTCAGCCGCGCCGGCTTGCCGTTGACGGTCGGCTTGTGCAGTGCCTTCCACGTCTTGCCGCGATCGGTCGAGCGCAGCAGGTCACGCGAGCCCGAGGCGAAGAGCGCGCTGCCGGCGCGGTCGATCGCGTCGAGCTTGGCCTTCGCGACGTCGCCCTTGACGGCCGAGAACGTGTTGCCGCTGTCGGTCGACCGGCGCAGTCCGGTGGGGCCGGCGAGGATGACCGTCGAGGTCGTCGGCGCAGCGAGCTCGAACGGGCGCGCCGTGGTGCCGGTGTCGAGGGTCTTCCACGTGGCGCCGCCGTCGTTGGTGCGGAACAGACCGCCCGACGAGTCCAGCGCGTAACCCACGAGCGCCGTCGGGAAGGCGACATCGCTGACGTCCTCAGACGTCGCGACGTTGCCGCGCGTCCACGTCTTGCCGCCGTCGGTCGTCTTGGCCAGCGAGCCGTTGTCACCGGGAGCGAACGCGCTGCCGCTCTGGCCGCCGGCGCGCACTCGCGTGTAGGTCCCGCTCAGGCGCCCTCCGATCGGCGCGAAGGTCAGCCCGGCGTCGTCGGAGACCGCCGTCGCGCCGGTCGCGCCGCCCGCGGCGATGCGCGTGGGCGAAGCGAAGCCCGCCGCGAAGATCGGGTCCTGGGAGGGGCTGACGAGCTTGGCCGTATCGCCGCCGTCGTCGGTGCGCACGAGCGCCGTGCCGGCGTCGGTGGTCATGACGCAGAGCTTCAGCGTCGCGCACTGGATCGAGCGCAGGTTGGTCGGCGGGATCCCGATGTCCTTGGGCGTCCAGGTCGCGCCGCCGTCCTTGGTGACGAGGAAGAGCGAGCCGTCGCCGACCGCGTAGCCGTTGCTGGCGTCGAGGAAGAAGAACGAGTGCGTGGCGCGGGCCGTGTCGGCCACCAGGGTCCACGAGTTGGCCCCGTCGGTGGTGCGGTAGAGCTTGCCGTCCGAGGTGGCCCCGACGCCGATCTGGTCGGTGAGGAAGCGCAGGTCGACGGGCGTCGCCCGCCCGCCGGGCGCGCGCGTCCCGGGCAGCGGGTTCTTCTGGGCGAACGTGTCGCCGTTGTTGTCGGTCCGCAGGATGGTGCCGTCGGTGAGCGCGAGGAAGCCGGTGAGGCGGTTGATGAACCAGCCGGCTGCGAACTGCTCCTTGCAGCTGGACTCGACCGGCGTGAAGGCCACGCGCGTGAAGGTGGCGCCCCCGTCGTCCGAGCGCCGCGCGACGCAGCCGCCGGCAGCGAAGACCGACTGGGCGTCGATGGCCTGGACCTCGGCCAGGTTGGTGAAGGTGCCGCTGAGCAGCCCGCTCCACGTCGTTCCACCGTCGGTCGTGCGCAACAGCGTGCCGAAGTCGCCCGCGGCGTAGCCATCAAGGCCCGCGAACGAGATCGACCGCAGGGTGTTGCCCTGCGGGAGGGGGTTGCCCCACTGCCAGCCCGATGAGCCGACCTGCACACTGGCCGGCGCGAGCGCCGGGATCACGGCGAGCAGCGCGGCCGCGCAGGCCAGCGCTCCGATCAAACGCAACCGCTTCATGGGACGTCCTCCTCCTGAGATGGACCGCATGGAGCTGTCAACGCCCCGCCCCCGACCGAAGTTACGACGACGTTCCCTCCGGCTCGGCGATCAGCCCGGCGCGGCCAGCCGTGCCTGCAGGCGGCGCATGCCCGACAGCCAGCGGTCGTAGTCGTCGGCCTTGCGCTGGAAGAAGGTGAGCACCTCTGGGTGGGGCAGGATCAGGAAGCGCTCGGCCTTCAGCCCCTCGACGACGACGTCGGCCACCTGCTCGGGCTCGAGCATGTCGCCGGCCGCCGCGACCACGCCGGCGGCCAGCCGCAGGTCGTCGGGAGCGTCGTCGGGGACCTGGGTCATGCCCGTGCGCACCCCCATCGGACACAGGCAGCTCACGCGCACGCCGCGGTCGCCGTAGGTGACCGAGAGCCATTCCGCGAACGCCAGCGCGGCGTGCTTGGAGACCGCGTAGGGCGCGGAGCCGATCTGGGTGAGCAGGCCGGCCGCCGAGGCCGTGGTCAGGAAGTAGCCCTCGCCGCGCTCGAGCCATCCGGGCAGCAGCGCCTTGGCGGCGTGCACGTGCGCGCGGACGTTGACGCCGAGCGCGAGGTCCCAGACCTCCTCCGGGGTGTCGACGTCGGTCCCCACCGCCACCCCGGCGTTGGCGCAGAACAGGTCCACCGGCCCGAACGCCTCGTGCGCGCGCGCGATGAGGTCGATCACCTGCGCCTCGTCGGCGACGTCGCAGCCGACGCCGAGCGCGCGCTCGCCGATCTCGGTGGCCACGGCCTGCGCGCCCGATGCGTTGAGGTCGGCGGCGACCACCCCGCGCGCGCCCTCCTCGGCCAGGCGCCAGGCCAGCGCCCGCCCGATGCCCGACGCCCCGCCGGTGACCACGGCGACCCTGTCAGTCAGCTCCATGGCCGCCATCATCGCCTGCCGCGGGACCGGCGCGCTTTGCCGCTAACGTTGCGGCGCGCGCGTAGCTCAGCGGTAGAGCATCGCCCTTACAAGGCGAGGGTCGCCGGTTCGAGCCCGGCCGCGCGCATTTCCTGCGGTGTTGGCATCCCTGCCCGTGTCCGGCGACATCGTCCTGACCGGTTCGAGCCCGGCCGCGCGCATTTCCTGCGGTGTTGGCATCCCTGCCCGTGTCCGGCGACATCGTCCTGACCGGTTCGAGCCCGGCCGCGCGCATTTCCTGCGGTGTTGGCATCCCTGCCCGTGTCCGGCGACATCGTCCTGACCGGTTCGAGCCCGGCCGCGCGCATTTCCTGCGGTGTTGGCATCCCTGCCCGTGTCCGGCGACATCGTCCTGACCGGTTCGAGCCCGGCCGCGCGCATTTCCTGCGGTGTTGGCATCCCTGCCCGTGTCCGGCGACATCGTCCTGACCGGTTCGAGCCCGGCCGCGCGCATTTCCTGCGGTGTTGGCATCCCTGCCCGTGTCCGGCGACATCGTCCTGACCGGTTCGAGCCCGGCCGCGCGCACCTAGGATGCCGCGATGGACGTCGGCGAGGTGGTCGCCATCGCGCTCGCCGGCTTGGCGGCGGGCGCGATCAACACGGTGGTCGGCAGCGGGACCCTCATCACCTTCCCGGTGCTGCTGGCCTTCGGCTACGCGCCGGTGACCGCCAACGTCTCCAACACGATCGGCCTGGTGCCCGGCTCGGTGTCCGGCGCGGTGGGCTACCGGCGCGAGCTCGAGGGGCAGAGACGACGGATACTGCGCCTGGGCACCGCCTCGCTCCTGGGCGGCACCACCGGCGCGGTGCTGCTGCTGGTCCTGCCCGCCTCGGCGTTCAAGGCGATCGTGCCGGTCTTCATCGCCATCGCGCTGGTGCTCGTCGTCCTGCAGCCGCGCCTGAACCGGATGCTGGCCGCGCGCCAGATCAGCCGCGAGAACGAGGGCGGGCTGTGGACCCCTATCGGGGTCTACGCCGCGGGCGTCTACGGTGGCTACTTCGGGGCGGCGCAGGGGATCCTGCTGCTCGGCATGCTCGGGGTGGCGCTGCCACAGGACCTGCAGCGCACCAACGCGCTGAAGAACGTCCTCACCGCGATCGTCAACGGCGTCGCCGGGATCTACTTCATCTTCGCGGCCCACGTCGAGTGGGCGCCGGCAGCGATCATCGCCTGCGCCTCGATCGTCGGCGGCCAGCTCGGGGCGCACTACGGGCGCCGGCTACACCCGGCCGTGCTGCGCGGCGTGATCGTGGTCGTGGGCGTGTCCGCCATCGTGCGCCTGCTCGCGACCTGAGCCCCCCGCCACGAACGTGGCACGGCAGTGCTCGGAGCAGAAGAAGTGCGTGCGGCCGTCGTGCTCGAGGCGCAGCGCCGAGCCCTTGTCGACCGTCATCCCGCAGACCGGATCGGTCGCGCCGCGGCGCACGGTGAAGCCGATGAGCGCGACGAACACGAGCGTCGCGACGACGTTGAGCACCAGCTTGTAGTCGACCTCGATCGAGCCGAAGACGTCGCTGGTCGTCGGGCGCGCATCGGGGATGAGGCCCGCCGCGCTGAAGCCGAGGTCGACCACGAGCGCCGCCAGGACCATCGTCACGTACATGAGCGCGGTGATCCGCAGCGCGAAGCGCGTGCCGTAGTACTTGCGGTAGGCGAGCAGGATCGGCAGCACGATCAGGTCGGCGAAGATGAAGGCCATCACGCCCGCGAAGCTCAGGCCGCCGGACCAGAGCACGGCAGCCAGCGGGACGTTGCCCACCGAGCACACGAAGCTCAGCACGGCGATGACGGGGCCGATCAGCGCTCCCCACAGCGTCTGGACGGCCGCCGGGGCGTCGACGAGGAAGAGGCCGTTGAAGAAGTCGTCGCCCAGCAGCGCGATGAAGCCCGCCAGCAGGAAGCCCGAGAAGATCTCCTTCCACAGCATCTGCCAGTCGCCGCGGAAGTTGTGGGCCACGTCGGACCAGGCGTCGGCCGAGGTCAGCCGCGCGCGCCAGGGCAGGCTCGTGCTCGCCGCGGCGTGCTGGTGACCGGCGTCGGCGCGCAGCGCGTGCTCGCGCGCGACCTCCTCGTCGCGGCGCGAGACGAAGACGCGCAGCAGCATCCACATGAGAGCGATCATCACGAGGCCGCCGAGGTACTCGGCCAGGGTGAACTGCCAGCCGATGAGCACCCACAGCACCAGGCCCAGCTCCCAGACGAGGTTCGTCGAGGCGAACTGGAAGGCCAGGGCGGCGACGGCCGACGCCCCCTTCTGGAACAGGCTCTTGGCGATCGCGATCGCCGCGTAGGAGCACGACGAGGACGCGGCGCCCAGGCCCGTGGCGCGCGCGACGGGACCGACGCCGTCGCCGGCCAGCGCGCGCTCGACGCGCTCGCGCGGGACCCAGGCCTGGACGATGGCCGAGATCGCGAACCCCAGGACCAGCGCCCACCAGACCTCCCAGGCCATGAGCACCGCGTTCCACAGGCCGTCGCCGATTTTGGCGATGACGTCGGCCATGCGGCGATCAGCCCCGGCGCATGAGCCGCCCGACGGCGGCCATCATCTCGTCGGTGCGGTCGACGCGCTGCTCGCCCTCGGCGCCCATCACGCAATGGCGCGTGTGGTCGTCGAGCAGCCCCAGCGCGACCTTGTCGAGCGCGGCCTGGACCGCGCTGATCTGGGTGAGGACGTCGATGCAGTAGCGGTCGTCCTCGACCATGCCCTCGACGCCGCGGACCTGGCCCTCGATGCGGCGCAGGCGCTTGAGCAGCTGGTCCTTGGTGGCGGTGTAGCCGTGAGTCGTGGTGGCCATGATGACGAGTGTACACCCCCTAGGGGTATAAAGCGACGACAATGCCCGGCGTGGATCGTTCCGTCCTCTGGCGCGCCGCGCTCGTTCAGGCCCTGGCGGTGGCCGTGCTCTCGGTCGCCCTGGCCCTGGCGCTGCCCCATTCGTTCTTCGAGGACTGGGGCTGGCTGGCGGGCCCCGGCGCGTGGGCCGTGTGTGCGCTCGTCACCGCGCGCGTGGTCGGCCTGCCGGTGGCCGGGACGCTGATCGGCGCCGCGCTCGCGGGATTGCCGAGCCTCGTCGCCGTCATCCTCGGCGTGCACTGGCTCGGGGCGGTGCTGGCGATCGCGCTGTTCGCGCTGTGGTGTGGGCGCCTGGCGCGCGACCGCGCCGTCGCGGCGAGTGCTGCCTGAGGACGTTCGTGCCGAGGCGCAACCGATCAGGAATCGAGAAGCGCCGGGGCGCGCGCCGCACCTAGAGTGGCCGTCATGGACATGGCCACGAGGACGAGCACGCAGCCGCCCGCGCTACATGACGCCGACAGCCACGATCTCATCCGCGTGCACGGCGCGCGCGTCAACAACCTCAAGGACATCAGCGTCGAGATCCCGAAGCGCCGGCTGACGGCGTTCACCGGCGTCTCGGGCTCGGGCAAGAGCTCGCTGGTGTTCAGCACGATCGCCGCGGAGTCGCAGCGGCTGATCAACGAGACCTACAGCTCCTTCGTACAGGGCTTCATGCCGACCCTCGCGCGGCCCGAGGTCGACGTGCTCGAAGGGCTGACGACCGCGATCATCGTCGACCAGGAGCGGATGGGCTCCAACCCCCGCTCGACGGTCGGCACCGCGACCGACGCCGACGCGATGCTGCGCATCCTCTTCAGCCGGCTCGCGCAGCCGCACATCGGCTCGCCCGGCGCGTACTCGTTCAACGTCGCCTCTGCCCACGGGAGCGGTGGGATCACGGTCGAGCGCGGCGATAGAGACCATCACCAAGAGCGCCAGCTTCAGCCGCGTCGGCGGCATGTGCCCGCGCTGCGAGGGCCGCGGGTCGGTCAGCGACTTCGACCTGTCCGCGCTCTACGACGACACCAAGTCGCTCAACGAGGGTGCGCTCACGATCCCCGGCTACAGCATGGACGGCTGGTTCGGCCGGATCTTCCGCGGCTGCGGCTACTTCGATCCGGACAAGCCGATCAAGAAGTTCAACAAGCGCGAGCTCCACGACCTGCTCTACAAGGAGCCGACCAAGATCAAGGTCGAGGGGATCAACCTGACCTACGAGGGCCTGATCCCGAAGATCGAGAAGTCGATGCTCTCCAAGGACGTCGACGCGATGCAGCCGCACATCCGCGCCTTCGTGGAGAAGGCGGTGGTGTTCACCACCTGCCCCGACTGCGACGGCACCCGCCTCAGCGAGGCGGCGCGATCGTCGAGGATCGACGGCGCCAGCATCGCCGACGTCTCCGCGCTGCAGATCTCCGACCTCGCCGAATGGGTCCGCGGCGTTGACGAGCCGTCGGTGGCGCCGCTGCTGGAGTCGCTGCAGCAGACCGTCGACGCGTTCGTCGAGATCGGGCTCGGCTACCTCAGCCTCAACCGGGCGTCGGGCACGCTGTCGGGCGGCGAGGCGCAGCGCATCAAGATGATCCGCCACCTCGGGTCATCGCTCACCGACGTGACCTACGTCTTCGACGAGCCGACGATCGGCCTGCACCCCCACGACATCCAGCGCATGAACGAGCTGCTGCTGGCGCTGCGCGACAAGGGCAACACCGTGCTCATCGTGGAGCACAAGCCGGCGACGATCGCGATCGCCGACCACGCCGTCGACCTCGGCCCGCGCGCCGGCACCGAGGGCGGCGAGGTGATGTTCGAAGGCACCGTCGAAGGGCTGCGGGCCAGCGACACGATCACCGGGCGCCACCTCGACGACCGCGCCGCCCTGAAGCCGTCGGTGCGGACGCCGGAGGGAGCGCTGGAGGTCCGCGGCGCGAGCACCAACAACCTGCAGGACGTCGACGTGGACATCCCGCTCGGCGTGCTGGCGGTCGTGACCGGGGTGGCCGGCTCGGGCAAGAGCTCGCTGATCCACGGCTCGGTGTCCGGTCGCGACGGCGTGGTGTCGGTCGACCAGGCAGCGATCAAGGGCTCGCGACGCAGCAACCCGGCGACGTACACCGGACTGCTCGACCCGATCCGCAAGGCGTTCGCCAAGGCCAACGGCGTGAAGCCGGCGCTGTTCAGCGCCAACTCCGAGGGCGCCTGCCCCCACTGCAACGGCGCGGGCGTCATCTACACCGACCTGGCGATGATGGCCAGCGTCGCGACCGTCTGCGAGGAGTGCGAGGGCAAGCGCTTCCAGGCCGAGGTGCTCGAGTACACCTTCGGCGGCAAGGACATCAGCGAGGTGCTGGCGATGTCGGTCGCCGAGGCCGGCGAGTTCTTCGGCGCCGGTGAGGCGAAGACGCCCGCGGCGCACAAGATCCTCACCCACCTGGCCGACGTGGGGCTCGGCTACCTGAGCCTCGGCCAGCCGCTTCCCACGCTGTCCGGCGGCGAGCGCCAGCGGCTGAAGCTGGCCACCCACCTCGCCGAGAAGGGCGGGATCTACGTCCTCGACGAGCCGACCACCGGTCTGCACCTCGCCGACGTCGAGAACCTGCTCGGCCTGCTCGACCGGCTCGTCGACTCCGGCAAGTCGGTCATCGTCATCGCGCACCACGAGGCGCTCATGGCGCACGCCGACTGGATCATCGACCTCGGCCCCGGCGCCGGCCACGACGGCGGCCGCGTCGTCTTCGAGGGCACGCCCGCCGACCTCGTCGGCGGGCGCTCGACACTCACCGGCGAGCACCTCGCGGCCTACGTCGGCACCTGACCGACGCCCCGGACCGGTCCCCGTCCGCCGGTGGCGGGGCGTGTGGCACGATTGCGGAGGTGACCGACAGACCCGCCGCGGCGCAGCACCTGCACGACCTGACGTTGCTGCGCCGCGTCCGCGACCGGATCGACCGCGAGTACGCGCAGCCACTGGACGTCGAGGCGCTCGCCCGCGGCGCGCACATGTCGGCCGGGCACCTCAGCCGCCAGTTCCGGCTCGCCTACGGCGAATCGCCGTACAGCTACCTCATGACACGGCGCATCGAGCGCGCGATGGCGCTCTTGCGTCGTGGCGATCTCAGCGTCACCGAGGTCTGCTTCGAGGTCGGCTGCTCGTCGCTGGGCACGTTCAGCACGCGCTTCACCGAGCTGGTCGGCATGCCGCCCGGCGCCTACCGGCGCGACGCTGCGCGCGCGACGGCGGGGATGCCGCCGTGCGTGGCCAAACAGGTGACCAGACCGATCAGGAATCGAGAAGCGCCGGTCACGAGCCGCAACTAGCCTGAGCGTCATGGACATCACCATTCACGCGAGCTTCCTCCCGCACGACGACCCGGACGCCTCCCTGGCCTTCTACCGCGACACGCTCGGCTTCGACGTGCGCAACGACGTCGGCTACAACGGGATGCACTGGATCACCGTCGGCCCCGCCGACCAGCCCGGCACGTCCATCGTGCTCTACCCGCCGGAGGCCACCCCCGGCATCACCGACGACGAGCGCCGCACCATCGCCGAGATGATGGCCAAGGGCACCTTTGCCAGCGTCAACCTGGCCACCACCGACCTCGACGCCACCTTCGCCCGGCTGGAGGCCAGCGGCGCCGACGTCGTCCAGGAGCCGACCGATCAGCCCTACGGGGTTCGCGACTGCGCCTTCCGCGATCCCGCGGGCAACCTCCTGCGCATCAACGAGCTGCGCTGAGCCGACCGCTGAATCTGGGAGACACGTCCTAGGATCCCGGGCATGGATCTCGGCCTCGACGGCAAGGTCGCGCTCGTCATGGGCGCGTCGAAGGGGATCGGCCGCGGCATCGCCGCCGAGCTGATCGCGGAGGGCGCACGCGTCGCCATCGCCTCGCACTCGCCCGAGCGGATCGCGGCGACCGCGTCGGAGATCGGCGCGACGGCGTTCGTGCACGACACCGCCGACCTCGACCACGCCACCGTCCTCGTCGCCGAGGCGACGGAGGCGCTCGGGCCGATCGACATCCTCGTCTGCAACACCGGCGGGCCGCCCGGCGGCCCCGATCCGCTGGGCTTCACGCGCGAGCAATGGCAATCGGCCTACGCGTCGCTCGTCCTCGGCCCCATCGCCCTCGTCGAGGCCGTCCTCCCCGGGATGCGCGAGCGCGGCTTCGGCCGCGTGCTCAACATCGCCTCGACCGGCGTGCGCGAGCCGATCCCCAACCTGATGCTCTCCAACGCCCATCGGATCTCGATGCTCAACGCGTTCAAGACCATCGCCCGCCAGGTCGCGGCCGACGGCGTGACCCTCAATACCGTGCTGCCCGGCCGCATCGACACCGACCGCCTGGCCGAGCTGCTTGGCAGCCGCGAGGCGGCGGTGGCCGCCGCGGAGCAGGAGGTCCCGGCCGGGCGCCTGGGCACGGTCGAGGAGTTCGCGGCGATCGCGGTCCTGCTCTGCTCGGCGCGCGCGAGCTACGTCACGGGCGAGACCGTGGCGGTCGACGGCGGGCTGCTGCGGTCGGTGTTCTGAGGCCCGCGACGGGCGGCGAAGTACCCCCAGGGAGAGTCGAACTCCCGCTGCCAGCGTGAAAGGCTGGTGTGCTAACCACTACACCATGGGGGCTAGGGCCCCTCAATCTAAGCAGCCTCCCGATAGACGGTTCTGGGCGGCGGTGACTCGATCAACCCGGCGTCGATCTCGCCGTGGCAGTTGGCGCACACCAGGACGCATTTCTTGGCCTCCTCACGAAAGGCGACGAGGGCCTTCCCGACGCCCATGTTCATGTCGAACGACTTCGCGGTCGGGTCGACGTGATGGAAATGCAGGTTGAGCGAGCAGCGCGAATACCCGCAGACCGCGCACCGGCCACCCGCGTCACTGACGAGCAGCGCCCGGATCCGGCGGTGCCGGCGCGTCACCGCCTCGCCGATGCAGCGCTTGCAGCGGTAGACGAAGCCGGCACCCCGCTTGTAGCGATGAAACGCGATGACGCCGTGCCGCGGGCACTCGCGCAGGACCGCGGTGCTGTTCGGGTCTGGCGGGCGCCCTGCGCGGTTTATAATTGGCCGATCCGACACGAACGCATGTTCGCATGTCGGCCGGACAGATCAGTGCGCCCCCTGGGGATCGAACCCAGACCGCCGGTTTAAAAGACCGGAACTCTGACCAATTGAGTTAGGGGCGCGCGGGAAGTGTGCCACGCGCGCCGACGGCTACGCCTCCACCGCCGCGAGCGCCGCCACCGCCTCCGGATTGCGCGCCCGGACGCGCCCGAGGGCGAGTGCGGTGAGGCCGGCGGCGGCGGACGGGATCGCCATCAGCTCCCAGGCGGTGTGGAAGGTGGCGATGGCGTCCTCGGGCCTCGGAGTGCCGACCACCGCGACGAGGACGGCGATGCCGAGGACCGCGCCGATCTGGCGCGAGGTTGCCGAGATGGCGCTGCCGGTGGCGAAGCGCGAGGGTGGGAGCTCGGCGACCGCGGCGCTGCCCCAGGCCGCGAAGCTGAGGCCGACGCTGGCGCCGGTCATGAGCGTGGCGGGCAGGAACTCGGTGACGTAGTGGGGCGTGGTGCCGGTGCGGGCGGCCAAAACGAGGCAGCCGGCGGCGAACAGCAGCCCGCCGGGCAGCGCCACGACGCGCTGGCCGTAGCGGTCGGCGAGGCGCCCGCCCGCGGCGCCCGCCAGCGTCGCCATCAGCGGACCGGGCGTGACGGCCACGCCCGCCTTCAGGACCGACCAGTGCCACACGCCGGTGAGGAAGAGGATGTTGGCCAGCAGCACGGCATAGAAGCCCAGGGCGAAGAGGAAGACGCCGGCGTTGGCGACGGCGAACGAGCGCACGCGCAGTAGCTTCAGCTCGATGACGGGCGCCGGGTGGCGCGCCGAGCGCACGAGGAAGGCGGTGAGCGCGAGCGCCGCGGCGACGAACGACCCGACGACGCGGGCGCTGTCCCAGCCCCACTGCTGGCCCTTGACGATCCCCAGCGACAGCAGGCCGACGCCGGCGACGAGCAGGACGACGCCCAGGATGTCCGAGAGCGGCCCGGGACGCTCCTCGCGGCTCTCGTGCAGCAGGCGCCGCGCCGGGATCAGCGCGGGCAGGCCGATGAAGAGGTTGACGAAGAAGACCCAGCGCCAGCTCGTCGCCTCGACGAGCACGCCGCCGAGCGCGGGTCCGGTCGCCGCGGCGATGGCGCCGGTGGCGCCCCAGAGGGCGGTCGCGGTCGCGCGCTGCTCGAGCGGGAACTCGGGCAGCAGGAGGGCCAGGGACGTCGGGACGAGGATCGCCGCACCGGCGGCCTGAACGACGCGGGCCGCGACCAGCACCTCGACCGAGGGCGCCAGCCCGCAGACGACCGAAGCGGCGAGGAAGGTCGAGACGCCGACGAAGAACATCCGCCGCCGGCCCAGGCGATCCGCCAGCCGGCCCGCCGGCACGAGGAGGGCGGCGAAGACGATGTTGTAGGCGTTGAGGATCCAGGAGAGGCTGGAGAGCGGCGTGCCCGGAAACGACTCCACGATGTCCGGGAAGGCAATGTTCACGATGGTGACGTCGAGGAAGCCCATGAAGACGGCGACCGACGTGACGAGCAGCACCTTCCAGCGTTGCTTCATGCAACGGACCCTAGCGCCATGCGTTGCGTGACGCAACTGATCCGGGCTACACTGGACTTCGCGGCCGGTTGAGGGACCGTCCCCGAGGAGAGAGAGCCACACGATGTTGCCACGCACCTACCAAGACCAGAACTGCTCGATCGCGCGCTCGCTCGAGGTGCTCGGCGACCGCTGGACCATCCTCGTCATGCGCGATGCGTTCATGCGCGTGCGCCGCTTCGAGGACTTCCAGCGCAACCTCGGCGTCGCGCGCAACGTGCTCACCGACCGGCTCGGGCGGCTCGTCGAGGAGGGCATCCTCGAGCGCGTCCCCTACCAGGATCGCCCGGCGCGCTTCGAGTACCGCCTCACCGAGAAGGGCATCGACCTGTGGCCGGTGATGATGTCCCTGCTGCAGTGGGGCGATCGCCACTATCCCGCGGAGGCCGGGCCCCCGGTCGTCATCCACCATCGCGACTGCGGCGGCGAGCTCACCCGCCATCTGACGTGCTCGAAGTGCGGTGCCGAACTGGGTCCGCGCGACGTCGCCGCCGCGCCCGGCCCGGGCGCGCTCGCGGCGGCCTAGCGCCCGGCTGCGCGCAGGATCATCGCCGCAGCCAGCTCGACCGCCTGCGCGCGCGTGATGCCGCGGCCGCCGGCCAGTGAGCGCCAGGTCGCGAAGTCGACGGCGTGGCGCGCCGCGGCAGCCACGACGGCGCGCCGTCGCCCGCGCGTCCCCCACCCGGCGCCCAGTGCGCGGGCGGCGTCCTCGACGAACGCGCGGAACGGGGCCAGCGTCGGCTCGAGAGGCACGACCAGCGCCGCGTCACGCAGGACGTTCGTGAGCATCGCCTCCGTGCGCTCGTAGTAGGCATAGAGCTCGTCGAGGGCGAGAGTCAGCCGCTCGGCGGGATCGGCGACCGCGCGCCACGCGCCCGGGTCCGGCCACGGGTGCACGGTGAAGAAGTGTCCCGAGCAGGCGGCGAAGAGATCGGCCTCGCTCGGGAAGTGGCGGTACACCGTGTGGCGCTGCACGCCGGCACGCTCGGCCACCGCGGTGATGGTGGTACGCGCCGGGCCGACCGTGCCATGCAGGTCGACGGCGGCCCCGGTGATGCGCTCGCGCGTGGCGACCATCGTCTCGGCGCGCCGGCGCAGCTCGTACGGGCGCTTGCTCGTCTGTGTTTCAGGACACATTGCTGTGCACTCATATTGACACATCAGCAGGACGGCACTACCGTGCGCGCTCCTCTAATCACTGCACAGTGGCGTTCTACGAAAGTACAACACGCCAATGCTCACCGCCTCCACCCGCGAGCTCGACCTGACGGAGATCTGGCTCGACAGCGACGCCGAGCGCAAGCGCCTGCGGGTCACCTTCCCCGTCAACCGCTGGGCCGGCGCGCGCGACACCGCGGTCGTCTGGTGAAGGTCGTCGGCTTCTTCTGCCGGCCCGAGATCATCTCGACGTTCGATGAGCCCGTGCAGCCGATCGGGCAGGCCGTCCTCAACCAAGGCCAACCCGTCGCCGTGTAGCCATCTGGCGTGGGTCGCCGGCGGCTCCGCAGCCGCCGGCGACGGCGGCCGTTGTCCGGGCTAGCTGCGCTTGGCGCCGGAGGTGGCCTTCGCGCGCGGCGCCGGCTTGGCCTTCGCCCGCGCGGCGGGCTTCGCCTTGGCCCGCGTGGTCGTGGCCTTGGTCCGCGTGGTGGCCCGCGGCTTGGCGGCAGGACGGCTCGTGCGCCGCGCCGCGGCGGGCGCGCCGATCTCGGCCACCGGGACCTCGTCGTGGACGACGTCGAGCGCCAGCTGATCGATCATGCCGACGAGGAAGTCGGCCATGCGCTTCTCCTCGCGACCGATCTCGCGCGCGAGCCTGGCCGTCTCCTTGTCGCCGACCGCCTTGGCCAGCGCCTCGATGGCGCGATAGGTGGCGATCTCCTCGGCCTCGTCGTGGTACTCCGTGCGCGCGTTCTTGAGCATCCGCTCCTGCTGGCCGGTGCCGCGCACGGCATGCAGCGGCGCCTGGGCCGCGGCGGCCGCGCGCTGCACGGCGGCCTTCGCTCCCGTCGCGCCCTTGGTCAGCGCCTCGGGCACCGGGAGGGAGACCGTCTCCGCCTCGCCGCCGAGCGCCTTGATGCGCCGCGCCACCAGCCGGGCGTGGGCCTTGGTCTCCTTGAGGTGCTCGCGCAGGCGCTTCTTGTAGTCCGCGCGCGGCGTCATCGCGATGTGCCCCTGCAGCGCGATCTCCAACCGGCGCTCGGTGGCGTATGCATCGTTGAGGTATTGCACGATCTTGGCGTCGCGCTGATTCATGTCTTTCGTTGGCATGTCCTCCGGCGTACCCCGTTGCGCGCTCGATTCACCGTCTACCGGAGAGGCGGACCAGCAGCAGCTCGATCGATCGCTCGAGCTGCTCGATCGACGCGTCCTCGACGCGGCGCACGCCCGAGGAACGGTTCAGCCAGCGGTTGATCTCGGCGTGCGAGCCGCCCTGGCTGCGGCGCAGGTCGGCCACCAATCGGTGACGCTTGTCGCGCAGCAGCGCGCGGCGCTCGAAGGCCGGCATGGTCGCCTCGTCGGGCTCGTCGAGCGCCGGCGGGAAGGCGGGTGCGGGCGGGGGCGGGCCGCCGCCGAACAAGGCCATCTGCGGCGCGACGTCGGCCGCCACCGGCACGAACGCCTCGGCCTCGCCGCGCTCGGTCTGGGGGCGCTCCTCGACCTCGTCGAGCCCGAAGCCCTCGTCCTGCGTCGGCGGGCGCAGGACGTGGCGCAGCTCGCGCTCGACCTCCGCGGCGTGCGCGCGCAGGACCGGGTCGGCGGGCAGGAAGAGCCAGCTGGGCTCGAGCGCCCGCCCGGGGAGCGTGCGCACGAAGCGCCCCACGATCTGGCGGAAGATGAGCGGCGTCTTCGCCGCCGTCGCGTAGACGCCCACGCGCAGGCGCGGGATGTCGACGCCCTCGCTGACCATGTTGACCGCGACCAGCCAGCGCTCGGCGGAGCGCGTGAAGGCCTGCAGCTTCTCCGCCGCGCGCGCCTCGGTGTGCAGCACCACGGTCGGCGGGCGCCCGGTGATGGCCCGCAGTGCCTTGGCCACCGCACGGGCGTGCTCGCCGTCGGCGGCCACGACGAGCCCGCCGGCGTCGTGGTGGCCGCCGGCGCGCACCTGCTCCAGGCGCTCGTGCGCGGCGGCGAGGATGCGCGGCAGGCCGTCGGCGAGCTCGAGCGAGATCGCCGTGCGGTAGCGCCGGCCCGCCTCGCGCGCGGTCACGGCATCGGCGAACGAGGACTCGACGAGCTCCTCGCCGCTGCGCCACTGCAGCACGCCGTCGTAGGGGACGAAGGTGACCGGGCGGCAGATGCCGTCGCGCACCGCGTCGGCATAGCTGTAGGAGACGTGGGGCGCGGCGACCCCGTCGTCGTAGCGCACGCCCGGGATCGGGCACTGATCCGAGCGGAAGGGCGTGCCCGAGAGCAGCAGCCAGCGCGTGGTCGCCCCGAAGGCGTGCGCGAAGCCCTCGCCCCACGCGAGTTCTTCGCCGAGATGGTGGGCCTCGTCGGCGATGACGAGCGTCGCGCCGCCGCACTGGCGCGACCACCGCTCGGCCACGCTCGCCACTCGCGCGTAGGTGACCGCCACGCCGCTGAAGTCGCGCGGCGGGCGCAGCTCCGCCGCGTCGGGCACGAGATGGACCCCCATCCGCGCCGCGGCACGCGCCCACTGGCGCGTGAGCGGCGTGGTCGGGCAGACGACGGCGACGCGCCGGACGGCGCCGCTCTTGAGCTGCTCGCGCGCGTACTGCAGCGCCGGGCGGGTCTTGCCCGCGCCCGGCGCGGCCGCGATCAGGAATGGCCCCTCCGACCATGAGCGCATTGCCACGAGTGCGCGCTCCTGCCACGCCCGCAGCGACGTCGCGGGCTGGCGGTTGGACCGGGGCACGGACGCGGCATGGTGCAAGCCGCGCCGGACGGACCCGTCAGTCGGTGACGTTGAGGAACGGCTCGACGCGCCAGCTCTTGACGAGGCCCGCCGGGTGGTAGGGGTCCTCGGCGACGAAGCTCTCGGCGGCAGCGCGAGCCGCGTCGGGGTCCTCCTCGGCCAGGACGATGATCCCGGCGTGCGGCGGATCCCCGACGCCGCCGGCCATGACGACGCGGCCCTCGTCGTGCCAGCGCTTGATCAGCCCGAGGTGGCCCTCGCGGTGCGGTGCGCGCCGCTCGAGCAGGTCGTCGACGTAGTCGTAGAACAGGATGTGCAGCTTCTGGGGCATCAGTTGATCGATTCTACGGCCCGCGTGGTCGCATGTGCGCGGGCCGTGATACGGCCCACCCACCCGCGCCGACGGCGAAGGGGTGTCGGGCTGGTTGCCCGGGTGGGTGGGATGACATCCGGGTGGCGATCCGGCGCCGCGGAACGCGTGCAGGCGGCCGCGGGGGTCGTGGGATCGGTCAACTGTCTCCTAGGTAGGCGTCGGCTTCGATCTCCACCATCATGCGCGGGTCGAGCAGCGCGCTGACCTCGAGCATGGCGGTGACGGGACGGATGTCGGCGAAGACCTCGCCGTGAGCGCGGCCGACGGCCTCCCACTGCGAGATGTCGGTGACGAACATGCGCGTGCGCACGACGTCCTGCACCCCGGCGCCGACCTGCGCGAGCGCCGCCGCGACATTGCTGAGCGCCTGGCGGGCCTGGACGTAGGCGTCGCCGGGACCGGCGATGGCACCGTCCTCGGTCGTCGCCGTGCAGCCGGCCACCCACACGTGCGACCCGGCGCGGACGACGCGGCTGTAGCCCACGATGGGCTCCCACTCGACGCCCGATCCGTGACGCTGCACCGTCAATGGCGGAAGTGGCGCCGGCCGGTGACGACCATGGTCACGCCGGCGGCGTCGGCGGCGGCGATGACCTCGTCGTCGCGCTTGGAGCCGCCGGGCTGCACGATCGCCGTCACGCCGGCCTCGATGGCCAGGGCAGGGCCGTCGGCGAAGGGGAAGAACGCGTCGGAGGCCATCGCGGTGCCGCTGAGGTCCTCCAGGCGCGACTTCTCCACGGCGAGGCGCACCGCGTCGACGCGGCTCATCTGGCCGGCGCCGATGCCGACCGTCGCACCGTCGCGGGCGAGCACGATGGCATTGGACTTCACGTGGCGGCACACGAGCCATGCGAAGAGCAGGTCGCGCCACTCCTCCTCGGTGGGCGGGCGGCCGGTCACGACCTCCATGCCCGCGCGCTCGGCGTCGGCCTGATCGCGGTCCTGGACGAGCAGCCCGCCGGTGACCTGGCGCACGTCCTTCTCGCCCAGGAGCGGCAGCCGGCGCTCGCGGTCCTCGAGGATGCGCAGGTTGGGCTTCTCGGCCAGCACCTCCAGCGCGCCGTCGTCGAAGCCCGGAGCGAAGAGGACCTCGACGAACTGCTCGGCGATCGCGTCGGCGGTCTCGCGGTCCACGCGGCGATTGAGGACGATGACGCCGCCGTAGGCGCTGAGCGGGTCGCACGCGAAGGCTCGCCGGTAGGCGTCGAGCGCGCCGGAGCCGGTGGCCACCCCGCACGGGTTGTTGTGCTTGACGATCGCGCACGCGGGGGCGTCGAAGTCGCGCACGACGGCGCGCGCCGCGTCGAGGTCGAGGATGTTGTTGAACCCGACCTGCTTGCCGTGGTGCTGCTGGATCTGGCTGAGCACATGGGCGCGCGCGCCGATCTGCGCATAGAACGCCGCGCGCTGATGCGGGTTCTCGCCGTAGGGCAGGTCGACGACCTTCTCGAACGCGCGCACGTGCAGCGGCGGGAAGTCCTCGCCCTTCTCGGCGAACCAGCGGCTGATGGCGATGTCGTAGCGCGCGGTGTAGGCGAACGCCTCGGAGGCCAGCGCCTCGCGCGTGGCCATGCTCAGCAGGCCGTCGGCCTCGCGCAGCTCGTCGAGCACGGCGTCGTAGCTCTCGGGATGCACGACGACGGCGCTGAAGGCGTGGTTCTTGGCGGCCGCGCGGATCATCGTCGGGCCGCCGATGTCGATGTTCTCGATCACCTCGGACTCGTCGGTCCCCATGCGCGCGGCGGTGCGCTCGAACGGATAGAGGTTGACGACCACCAGGTCGACGTACTCGATGTCGTGCTCGCTGGCCGCGCGTACGTGCTCGGCGTTGTCGCGCGCGGCGAGCAGGCCGGCATAGAGCTTGGGGTGCAGCGTCTTGACCCGGCCGTCCATGATCTCCGGGAAGCCGGTGAGGTCGTCGATGGTGCGCACCGCGACGCCACCGCCCGCCAGCGCCTCCGCGGTGCCCCCGGTCGAGACCACCTCGACGCCCAGCTCCGTGAGCCCGGCCGCGAAGTCGACGATCCCGCGCTTGTCGGAAACCGACAGCAGTGCCCGCCTGATGCGGACGGCGCCCGGCTCCGTGAGTGTCCCGGTGGACGAGTGCTCGGCGATGCCCCGGAGCATAGGGGAGGCGCGGGTGTCAGAGCTGCTCCCCGCGGGAACACAAGGCGCTATTCGGCCAAGTCGGGACAGGAGGCGAGGGCATGGAGCAGCGCACGACGACCGACCCTGAACGCGAGCTCGAGCGCGCGGGCGACGAGCTCGAGGAGCGCATCGACGATCTCGACGATCACATCGGCGAGGCCAAGCAGGAGGCACAGGCCCGCCGTGAGGACCAGACTCCGTTCGAGGACGAGGACAGCGACCTCGATGACGACGATGCCGGGGGAGCGGACCCCGGGGGCTTCGACGATCCCGAGGCCGACGAGGAGGAGGACGAGGACTAGGAGCCGGGCTCGTCGGCGATCAGCATTCGCCGTGGATGGCCCGGGTCGTGGCGCAGCCGCCCGGCCGCGATCAACGCGACCGCGCGCGGGAGCAGCTCATGCTCGATGGGGCGCAGGGCGTCGCGCACCGCGGCGACGTCGCGCGCGTCCGGCAGCTCGACCGCGCGCTGCAGGACGATCGGTCCCGTGTCGACTCCCTCGTCGACGAGGTGGACCGTCACGCCGAAGACCTTGACTCCGTGCTCGAGGGCCTGCTCGATCGCGCGCACGCCGGGGAAGGCCGGCAGGAGCGACGGATGGACATTGATGATGCGGTCGGGGAAGCGCGCCACGAAGCCCGCGTCGAGGATCGCCATGTACCCCGCGAGCACGACGAGCTCGACGCGCTCGGCGAGCAGCCAATCGGCGATGGCACCATCGCGCTCCGCGCGCGCGCCGTAGTTTGAGCGCAGGAACACCCGCGCCGGGACGCCCGCCGACGCCGCGCGGTCCAGCGCCCGCGCCGCGGGCTGATCGCAGGCGACCGCCACGACCTCGGCCTCCGTGCCGTGGGTCTTGTCGAGCAGCGCCTGGAGGTTCGTGCCCTCGCCCGAGGCGAGGACGCCCACCCTCATGCGGCCTCCCCGACCCGCAGCTTCGGGTACGCCCCGCCGGTCGAGACCAGCCGGCCTTCGTCGAGCAGCTCGTCGACGCGCGCCAGCACCTCCTCGGCGCGCAGGTGCGAGAACGTCCCGTAGGCCGGCAGCCCGTCGTAGGCGTTCTTGCGCACGACCTGCGAGCGCCCGCCGCGCAGGATCTCCACCGTCCGCGTGCGCCCGACCGACGGCTCGGCACCGGTGACCACATCGACGATGGCCGCATCGAGGTTGCCCGGCGGCGGGCCGCCGGGCACGACACGAGGCACGGGCGCCGCCGGGACGAGCTCGGGCGCGCAGACGTCGCAGCACGGGACCTCCGCCCGCGGCTGCGCGCGATCGCCGAAGTGGCGCAGGATGGCCGCCCGCCGGCACTCCGAGCCCTCGACGAACGCCCACACGGCCCGGTACTGGCGCCAGCGCGCGCGCTGCGCATCGCCGGCCGACGACCGGCACGTCGCCCGCGCCCGTCCGTCGAACGCGCCGAGCACGCGCCCGCGCAGCCGATCGATCGGGCCCGGCGCCGGGCGCACGACGCCCGCCCGCGCCAGGTGCCCGACGATGGCGCGCACCCGCTCGGGCTCGGAGTCCCCCGCGGCAGACACCGGCAGGTCGTAGCGCCCGTCGACCGCGGCGCGCAGCAGCGTGCCCGCCACCGCCTCGAGCGCGGCGTCGTCGACCTCCGCGCGCTGGATGAAGAACACGTGCAGGCCCTTGTCGCGGCTCTCGGCGAAGAGCAGCGCGCGCGACGGCTGCCCGTCGCGCCCCGCGCGACCGGCCTCCTGGTAGTAGGCCTCGACCGAGCCCGGCACGGTGGCGTGCGCGACGGTGCGCACGTCGGCCTTGTCGACCCCCATGCCGAAGGCGTTGGTGGCCACCACCACCTCGACGTCGCCGGCCATGAAGCGCCGCTGGGCCTCGGCGCGCTCCTGGCGCCCCAGTCCCGCGTGGTAGGCGATGACCTCGGTCCCGAGCGCGCCCTCCAGCGTCCCGGCGAGGTCCTCGGTCTCGGCGCGCGTGCCTGCATAGACGATCGCCGGGCGCGCGCCCTCCTGCGCCAGCGCGGCGGCCAGCCGCGCGCGCTTGTCGGCCGCACCGCGGCAGGGCACCACGGCGAAGGAGAGGTTGGGGCGATCGAAGCCGGTGGTGACGCGCACCGGCTCGCGCAGGCCGAGGCGCGCGACGATGTCCGCGGCGACCTGGGGCGTCGCGGTGGCGGTGGAGGCGATGAGCGCCTGCGCGCCCAGCCAGCGCGCCGCGTCGGCGAGGCGGAAGTAGTCGGGGCGGAAGTCGTGGCCCCACTGCGAGACGCAGTGCGCCTCGTCGACGACGAACAGCCCGACGCCGGCCGCGCGCAGCGCCTCGGCGAAGCCCGGCGAGGAGAAGCGCTCCGGGGCGATGTAGAGCAGGCGCACCTCGCCGGCGGCGGCGCGCGCCATGACCGCGCGATTGACCCCGGCGTCCTGCTGGGCGTTGATCAGCGCGGCACGGCCGGGGGCCACGCGCTCGAGTGCCTCGACCTGGTCCTGCATGAGCGACACCAGGGGCGAGACCACCACCGTGAGGTCCTCGCGGATGAGCGCCGGCAACTGGTAGCACAGCGACTTGCCCGCGCCCGTGGGCATGACGACGAGGACGTCGCGCGGTGGGCCCGGCCCGGTCACCGCCTCAACGGCCTCGGCCTGTCCGGGGCGGAAGGCCTCGAAGCCGAAGATCGAGCGAAGTGCGGTGCGGGCGGCGTCCATGGCGGGCGTCCGACCATAGCGACGGGCCCGGCGGGGATCGGTGGCGCCGCGCGCCGGACGTGACCGAGACGCGCGCGGTGTGTGACGATCAGCGCGGATGCGGGGGCACGCGCGCGAACTCGATCGGCCGCTGCGGGCAACACGACGCGATCCGCAGACGCCGCAGCTGCGCGCGACGCTCTATCGGGCGCTGGCGCTCGTGCCCGGCGTCCAGCTGCTGGGCGATGTGCACGATCGGCTCGGGCGCGAAGCGATCGGCGTCGCCTTCACCGAGCACACCGGGCCGCGCCAGGAGCTGCTGCTCGACCCCGAGACGGCCGAGGTGCTCAACGAGCGCGAGGTGGTGGCCCACCGCGTGCAGGGCATCCGCGCCGCGGTCGGCACCGCGGTCGAGGACATCGTCTACACGAAGCGCGCCGCGACCGACGCGACGACGCGGCCCTAGGCCCGGACGAGCGGCAGCTCGAGCGAGAACTTGCCCCCGGCCTCGTCGCTGCCGGCCAGCGGGTAGTCGCCGGAGAAGCACGCGTCGCAGTGGCGCCCGCGATCGGCGCGCACGGCCTCGTACACGCCCGGCAGCGACAGGTAGGCCAGCGAGTCCGCCCCCAGCTCGGCGGCGATCTCGTCCACCGTGCGCTCGTGCGCGATCATCTCCTCGCGCGTCGACATGTCGATGCCGTAGTGACAGGGGTTGCGGATCGGCGGCGCCGAGATGCGCATGTGGACCTCCGCGGCGCCGGCGTCGCGCAGCATCGAGACGATCTGGCGCGTCGTGTTGCCGCGCACGATCGAGTCGTCGACCACGACCAGCCGCCGGCCGCCGACGATCTCCGGCAGCGGGTTGAACTTCAGGCGCAGGCCGTGCTTGCGCAGCTCCTGGCCGGGCTGGATGAAGGTCCGCCCGACGTAGCGGTTCTTGATGATCCCGTCGTCCTGGGGCAGGCCCGCGGCGCGAGCGAAGCCGCGCGCGGCAGGGTTGCCCGAATCGGGCACGGCGATGACGAGATCGGCGGTCGGGGCCGGCGCCTCGCGCGCCAGGATCTCCCCCATGCGCCCGCGGGCGGCCTGCAGGACGTCGCCGCCCATGCGCGAGTCGGGCCGCGCGAAGTAGATGTACTCGAAGATGCAGAACGCCTCGCGCGCGCTCTCGACGATCTGGCGCGTGCGAATGCCGTCGTCGCCGAGGGACACGAGCTCGCCGGGCGCCACGTCGCGCAGGCGCTGCGCGCCGATGATGTCGAAGGCGCAGGTCTCCGAGGCGACGCAGTAGCGATCGCCGATCATGCCGAGCACCAGCGGGCGCACGCCGGCGGGATCGCGGAAGGCGTAGATGCGCTTCTTGGTCATGACCACCGTCGAGAAGGCGCCGTGCAGGCGCGGCATCACGTCGACGATCGCGTCCTCGATGTCGTCGGCGGGGTGGGTGGCCAGCAGCGCGGCGATGATCTCCGAGTCCGAGGTCGAGCTGAAGGTCACCCCACGCTCGCGCAGCTCGGCGTGCAGCTCGACGGCGTTGATGAGGTTGCCGTTGTGGGCCAGCGCGAGCTCGCGGCGGTTGCCCCCGGCGCCGTCGCTGCGATGCACGGGCTGGGAGTTCTCCCACTCGTTGGAGCCCGTGGTCGAGTAGCGGACGTGGCCGATCGCCAGGTCGCCGCCGAGCGCCCGAAGGTCGTGCTCCTTGAACACCTGCGAGACGAGGCCGAGCGCGCGCTGGGTGATGATGTAGCCGCCGTGATCGGCGGCCGCGATCCCCGCGGACTCCTGTCCACGATGTTGCAGCGCGTAGAGCGCGAAGAAGGCGAGGCGCGAGACGTCGTGCTCAGGACCGTAGATCCCGAACACTCCGCACTCGTCCCGCGGTCCGTCGCGCTCGTCGAGGAGTGGCTGGCCTGCCACGGTCGGGCCAGCGTAGCAGCGGCTGCGGGCGGCGCCAGGGAGTGACATGGCGCACACCAGGGAAGGGGCCGGGCCCGCACGCGTCCCTCATCCCGTAAGGGATCACAACGAGGGAGTTCTTCGTGACTGCATCACTTCTCAGACGCGCCGCGCTCGCCGGCGCGGCGGCCGCGCTCGTCGCGGCGGGGACGGCCGGCGCGGTGATCGGCCTGCCGTCCGACGGCTCGCAGGTCAACAACGATCCGGCGGCCGGCATCGACCCCAACCAGAACGCCGGGCTGTCCGACGTCGTCGGCGGCTCGCTCGCCGCCGGTGGTCCGCGCGTGCCGTGGGCGACGTTCGAGCAGAAGGCCGGCGACGCCCAGCGCATCTTCGTGCGGGCGTTCAAGAACGGGCAGTGGGTCACCCAGGGCCCATCGCTGAACATCGACCAGAACGTCGAGGCCGAAGCGCCCTCGATCGATTTCGCCGGCGCAGGGCGCACCGTGCCGTGGGACGCGTGGTATGAGCCCAACGCGGCGCTCGGCGGCGAGAACCAGATCTTCGCCAGCCGCTTCGTGGCCGCCAACAACATCTGGCAGCCCGAGGGACAGGACCGTGGATCGGGTGTCCCGTCGCTGAACATCAACACCGACAAGGAGGCCGAGAACCCGTCGGTCGCCGGCGGGGCCGCCGTGGCAGGCGCCGATCCGGTGCCGTGGGTCGCGTGGGAGGAGCAGGACGGCAACATCAACGGCTCCGGCAACCACGATCAGATCTTCGTCTCCAAGGGCGTCAAGCAGGCCGCACCGAACGCCCCGTGTGCCGGCTTCAAGCCGTCGGCCAACGCCAGCGTCTCGAACTTCTGCTGGCAGCAGGTCGGCCTTGACCGCCTGGCCAAGGACGGCGGCTCGTCGCCGACGGGCGACCCGACCCTGAACATCGACCCCAGCCGCAACGGCGTGGAGCCCGACATCACGTTCACGGGCCCCAGCGACACCGTCGGGTGGACCGTCTGGTACGAGAAGGACCCGAGCAACATCGGCCTGCGCAACAACGAGCAGGTCTTCGCGGCCAAGATCGTCAAGGACGCGAACGCCGACGGCGGCTTCCACTGGCAGGCCGTGGGCAACGGGACCGCGGGCCAGGCCAACGTGCTCGACACGTCGGGCAAGGGCTTCGGCGCCTGCGCGGAGTCGACCGACGCCGAGGACGCGTGCTCGCTGAACAAGCTGGCCGGTAACGACGCCGAGGATCCGCGCGTCGCCACCGGGACCCTGACCCCGGGTGGCGTCACCGTCCCCTGGGTGACCTGGTCGGAGGACGTCGGCGGCCACCACGCGATCTTCGTGTCGCGCCTGGTGGGCGGCGATCACTTCGAGCTGTTCAACGCCGGCAACCCGATCTCGGGCCCGAACGAGGATGCCGGCACGCCCGACATCACGTTCTTCGGCAACACGCCCTACGTCTCGTGGACCTCGGGCAGCGCGACCGACAAGCGCGGTTTCGTGGGCCACTTCGACGCCTATGGCCAGTTCGTCTCGGACACGCCGGGCGGCATTCGCCTGACCAACGCGAAGGGTGGCTTCTCCGGGGGGCCCGCCTCGCTGATCGACGCCCGCGTCGCGCTCTCGTCGAGCTGCACCGCGGACCCGTTCACCGCTGACGGCACGACGTGCGCGCCGGCCGCGGTCAATGCCGCGTTCGACACGTTCACGACGGCGGGCAGCCCGCAGCGCCTGTACTCGCAGGCCCTGACCGGCGGCCCGAACTGCGTGCTGTTCTACAAGTGCGACCTGGACATCCATGTCCACCACCACCGTGCGAGCATCATCGCGAAGCTGCGCCAGCGCCACTTCGTGGGGATCATCGTCGACAAGGTCGGCAAGCACGGCAGCCTCAAGCGCGTCGGCCGCGTGCCGCTGGGGACCCACCCCCGCAGCACCCTGCGCCTGGCGTGGGACCTGCGCGTCAACGGCAAGCCGCTGAAGGCCGGCCACTACCGCGTCACCCTGCGCGCCCTCGACACGAAGGGCAAGGTCCTCGGCCTCACCAAGCCGTTCGACCTGCGCTTGAAGTAGCGGCCTGACGAAGGCCTCATGCAGTGCGGCGGGCGTCCTTCGGGGCGCCCGCCGCGCGTTGCGGCGCGCGCAGCGTGAAGACCGTGTCGGTGCGCCACAGCGGCCCGCCGGCGGGCTCGAGGGCCGCGATCGAGATCGCGCGCAGCCGAGTGTGGCGCGCGAGCATGCGCCGGCCGGCGGCGCTGAGCCGGAAGCGGACGGTGATCGTGCGCCGCGCGGGCACCGTGAACCGCGCGCGGCCCAGCGCGGGGCCGGCGCTCAGGGTCCGCACGACGATGCTGCCGGCGCACGCGGCGTGGCTCGGGCAGTGCGCGCGCAGCACCACCGTCCCATCCCGGCGCGCCATCACGGGCCGGTGGCGATGAACGAGCCGCGCCCGGACACGGGGCGCCGGGGCCGGGGTCGACGGGGCGCTGGACGGCGCGGGCGGTGTGGCCGGGGGAGCCTGCGGCGCATCGGCGCTGACGGTGAGCGGCGCCGAGACGGCCGCGACGCCCGAGGCATCGGTCACCTGCAGGCGCACGCTGTAGGTCCCGGCCGCGAAGGTCACCAATGGGCGCGCGCCGGTGGCATCGTCGAACTGGCCGTCGCCGTCGAGATCCCAGGCGTACGTCAGCTCGCGCCCGGTCGAGGCCGTGCCGTCGAGCTGGACGGTGAGCGGGGCCAGCCCGGAGGCCGGCGTCGCCGTCGCCACCGCCACGGGCCGTTCATAGGTGATCCGCACGATGCTGCCGTCGTTGATGTCGACGTAGAGCAGCTTCCCGTCGGGGGCCGGCTCGAGCTCGACCGGATGCACGCCGCCGTGCGCGAACGTGGCCACCCGCGACGCGTCGGGCAGCCCGTCGCTCCCGCGCGGCAGGTAACAGATGCAGTCGCGCGTGTAGTCCGACACGAAGAGCCCGCCCCGGTAGGCGGCGGGGTAGTCGTCGCCGGTGGAGGCGAAGGCGACGCCGGACACGGCCGCGGTGCCCGCGGGGCACTGGTTCACGGCGTTGGCGTGGCTGTACGTCCAATACGGCTTCGCCCACGCCGTGTCGCCCAATGCGTACAGGCTCTCGCACAGCGGCTTGTTCAGGGCGTCGTAGTCGCTCTGGCGCCCGGCGCCCTCGTAGCACGGCCAGCCGAAGTTGACCGCGGAAGCGGGATCGGGCGAGGCGATCCGATCGAGCTCCTCCCAGACCCTCCAGCCGACGTCGCCCACCCACAGCTCGCTCGTCCCCGGGCGCACCGCGAAGCGGAACGGGTTGCGGAAGCCGTAGGCGACGATCGCGGGCGTCCCGGCCCCGTCGGGGTCGACACGGATGATGGCGCCGCTGTAGCCGAGCGGATCACCGGTGGTCCTGCTGTCCTGCGCGCGCAGAGCGCCGCCCTCGTTGGCCGGATCGCCGCACGGATTACCGGTCTGGCCGTAGTCGGCGTAGTTGAAGCTCGCTCCCTCGCCGGCGCTCGCATAGAGCATCCCGTCCGGACCGAAACGCAGGTCGCCGACCGTGTGGCTGGAGAACTGCTGGCACCAGCCGTCGACGAGGACGGTGGGGCTGCCCACGGGGAGGTCGGTCGCGGGGTCCAGCCGCAGCCGGGCGAGCCGGCCGCTGACCACGCAGCCGGCGGTCGCATCCGCGCAGGCGTCGTTGTCGGCGCCCGGCGTGCCGTACTTCGGAGAGGCTCCCCCGATGTCGGCGTCGCGCGTGTAGAGGAGGTAGACGTACGGCCGGGCCGGCCAGCCGGGATCGACGGCCAGCCCCAGCAGTCCGCGATCGGACACGTTCATGGTGTCGGTGCGCAGGTCGATCACGGTCGTCGCCGTCGCGTCGTCGAGGCTGTCGAACGCCTTGACCACCCCGCGCTTCTCGGTCACGAACACCGGACCGCCTCCCGGCGCGAAGCGCACCGACGTCGGCTGACTGAGCCCGGTGAGCACCGGCGTCGCGCTGAAGCCGGGCGGAAGCGCCCCCGCCTGGCCGGCGGTGGCCAGGACCACCGCAAGGGCAAAGAGCGCGCTGACGAGCCGGACTCGCATGCTGGACCGAGCCGCAGCGCTGCCGTCCCCACGACGGCGGGGCGCGATGCGGGGCGGGCAGATTACGGAAACAGCCGCGCGAGTGCGGCGTGAGCCTCGCGCAGCTCGGTCAGGGCCCAGCTCGAGGTCGCGCCGGCGACCGTGAGCTCGAGTGCCTCTCCGCCCACCGTCCCGAAGACGTCGAGCGCCACGACGTCGGCGAGGGCCTCGAGCACGTCGCGCGGTCCCGAGAGCACGAATCCGGCGGGCCGCTCGCCGAAGAGCCGGCACCACGGTTCGTCGCTGGGCCCGAGGTCGAGCGTCGCGCCCAGGCCTCCGGCGAGGCAGCACTCGGCCACCGCGACGAGAAGGCCGCCCTCGGCGACGTCGTGGCAGGAGCTCAGCGCGCCGGCGCGCACCGCGTCGCGCACCGCCTCGATCACCGCGCGCGCCTGCCCGAGGTCGACGGCGGGCAGGCCGTCGGGCAGCGGCTCGCCCCAGAGCTTGGCCAGCTCGCTCGCGGCCAGCGGCGGCGCGCCGTCCCACCCGGCCAGCGCGACGGCATCGCCGGCGCGCGCAAAGGCCAGGCGCCCGGCGCGGCGCGCGTCGGGCAGGCGCCCGACCATGCCGATGACCGGCGTCGGGTAGATCGGGCCGGCCGGCGGAGCGGACTCGTTGTAGAGCGAGACGTTGCCGCCCGTCACGGGGACGTCGAGGGCCCGGCACGCGTCGCCCAGCCCGCGGACCGCCTCGGTGAGCTGCCAGGCGATGTGGGGCTTCTCCGGGTTGCCGAAGTTCAGGTTGTTGGTCACGCCCAGCGGCTCGGCGCCGACGCAGGCGAGGTTGGCGGCGCACTCGAGCATCGCGGCGATCGTGCCGTGGTACGGGTCGGCGGCCACGCGCCGGCCGTTGCCGTCGATGGCCACCCCGAGCGCGGCGCCGTCGGGCAGCGCGAGCACGGCCGCGTCGGCCTCATCCGGGCGGCGCACCGTGCGCGATTGCACGATCGAGTCGTACTGCTCGAACAGCGGCCGGCGCGAGGCGAGGTTGGGCGACGCGAGCAGGGCCAGCAGGGCCTCGTGCACCGATCCGCCGGTGGCCAGCGTCGCCGCGGGCGGGTCGTAGATCGGCGCTGCGGGGCGCTGGGGCGCCAGCGCGTAGACCGGGCAGTCGTCGACCAGCGCCGCCACCGGGATGTCGCCGACCATCTCGTCGCCGCGGAAGATCCGCATCGCGCCGGTGTCGGTGACCTCGCCGATCGCGGTGCCGTGCACCTCCCAGCGCGCGCACACCGCCAGCACGTCGTCCAGCCGGGCGGGCTCGCAGACGCACAGCATCCGCTCCTGTGACTCCGAGACCATGATCTCGAAGGGCTCCATGTCGGCCTCGCGCAGCGGCATGCGCGCGACGTCGAGGTCGATGCCGACGCCGCCCTTGGACGCCATCTCGGCCGACGAGGAGGACAGGCCCGCGGCGCCGAGGTCCTGCAGGGCGACGAGCAGCCCGCGGTCCAGCAGCTCGAGCGAGCACTCCATGAGCTTCTTCTCCGCGAACGGATCGCCAACCTGGACCGACGGGCGCTTGTCGCCGTCGGCCTCGCCGAACTCGGCGCTGGCCAGCACCGAGGCGCCGCCGATGCCGTCGCGCCCCGTCGAGGCGCCGTAGAGGACGACGACGTTGCCCACGCCGGCCGCGGCCGAGCGGATCATGCTGCCCGTCTCGGCCAGGCCGAGCGCCATCGCGTTGATCAGGCAGTTCTGCTCGTAGGGAGCCTCGAAGTAGACCTCGCCGCCGATCGTCGGCACGCCGATCGAGTTGCCGTAGTGCCCGATGCCGGCCACGGCGCGGTCGAGCAGGTAGCGCGAGCGCTCGGACGTGTCGGGCTCGCCGAAGCGCAGCGAGTCGAGCACGGCGATCGGGCGCGCGCCGAGCGCGAAGATGTCGCGCAGGATGCCGCCGACGCCGGTGGCGGCCCCCTGGAAGGGCTCGACGGCGCTGGGGTGGTTGTGCGACTCGACCTTGAAGGCGACGGCGAGGCCGCCGCCCACCGACACCGCGCCCGCGTTCTCGCCCGGGCCCATGACGACGTGGCGACCCTCGGTGGGCAGCGTCTTCAGCAGCAGCTTGGAGTGCTTGTAGGCACAGTGCTCGCTCCACAGCAGCGAGAACATCGCGAGCTCCACCTGGTTGGGCGCGCGCCCGAGCTTGTCGAGGATCAGCGCGTACTCCTCGCGCGTGAGCCCGAGGGCGACGGCCTCCTGGGCAGTGGGCAGGATCGCCGTCTCAGGCATGCGCCACCGCGACCGAGGCGAACAGCTTGAGCCCGTCGGCGCTGCCGCCGCACAGCTCGTCGACGGCGTGCTCGGGATGGGGCATGAGGCCCATCACGTTGCCCGCCTCGTTGCACACGCCGGCGACGTCGCGCGCGGAGCCGTTGGGGTTCTCGCCCTGCGCGTAGCGCAGGACGATCTGCCCGCTCTCCTGGAGCCGGTCGAGCTCGTCGTCGGGCGCCCAGTAGCGCCCGGTCATGTGCTTGCACGGGATCGACAGGCGCTCGCCGGGCGCGCACGCGCGCGTGAAGGCCGTCTCGGCGTTGAGCACCTCGACCGTCACCTGGCGGAAGCGGAAGCGCAGGTGCGTGTTGGGCAGCAGGGCGCCGGGGAGCAGCCCGGCCTCGCACAGGACCTGGAAGCCGTTGCAGATCCCGAGCACCGGCCCGCCGTCGCGGGCGAAGGCGATGACGTCCTCCATCACCGGTGCGAAGCGCGCGATGGCGCCGGCGCGCAGGTAATCCCCGTAGGAGAAGCCGCCGGGCACGATCACGGCGTCGACGCCCTGCAGGTCACGGTCGGCGTGCCACAGCAGCACGGCCTCGCCGACCCGCGAGGCGGCGAGCTGCGCGTCGACGTCGTCGCATGAGCCGGGGAAGCGGACGACGCCGAACTTCAAGGGTCAGCTCCGCGGGGCGTCCGGCCCCGCGTCCTGAGACCAACGGCCGGCCTCCGGCCGTCCGAGAATTTCGTAATCCTCGATCAGCGGATTGGCCAGCAGCCGCCGGCACATCTCGTCGAGCTGGTCGACGTCCTCCACGTCGAGCTCGACCAGCCGCCCGACGTGCACGTTGGAGACGCCCGAGAAGCCCAGGGCGGGCAGTGCGCGCTCGACGGCGATGCCCTGCGGATCGAGGATCCCGGCCTTGGGGCGGATGAGGACCCGCGCCCTCACGGCGCCGTCCTGCTCGTCCACGCGGCGAAGGGCTCGCCGGTGATGAGCTCATAGGCCTCGACGTAGCGCCCGCGCGTGCCCTGCACGACGTCGTCGGGGAGCGCCGGCGCCGGCGGCGTCTTGTCCCACCCGCTGCCGGCGGCCCAGTCGCGCACGTACTGCTTGTCGAAGCTCGGCTGGCCCCGGCCCGCCTGGTAGCCCTCGGCGGGCCAGTAGCGCGAGGAGTCGGGCGTGAGCACCTCGTCGCCGACCACGAGCTCGCCGTCGTCGTCGAGGCCGAACTCGAACTTCGTGTCGGCGAGGATCACGCCGCGCTCGCGGGCGTGCTCGGCGGCGAAGCGATATAGCTCGATCGAGACGTCGCGCACGCGGGCCATGAGGTCGCGATCGCCCACCAGCTGCGCGGAGCGCTCGAAGTCGATCGCCTCGTCGTGGCCCTCGTCGGCCTTGGTGGACGGGGTGAAGACCGGTGTCGGCAGGCGCTCGGACTCGCGCAGGCCCGGCGGCAGCTCGATGCCGGAGACGCTCCCGGTGGCCTGGTAGTCCTTCCAGCCCGAGCCGGTGATGTAGCCGCGCACCACGCACTCGACGGGCAGCATCCGCAGCTTGCACACCGTCATCGCGCGCCCGCGGACGTCCTCGGGGACGTCCTCGGTGGCCGACACGTAGTGGTTCTTGACGATGTGGCCGGTGCGCCCGAACCAGAAGGCGGACAGGCCGGTGAGCACCGCCCCCTTGTCCGGGATCGGCGTGGGATGCACGACGTCATACGTCGAGATCCTGTCGCTGGCGACCATCAGGATGCGGTCGCCGAGGTCGTACATCTCTCGGACCTTCCCGCTGGCGATGAGCGGGAGGTCGGTTACAGGCGGCACGGTCCGCAGGCTAGCAACGCGTTCGGGCGGCCTCGCGCGCGGGTAGGGCCTGACTTGTGACTGCCATCGTGATCATCGTCATCATCGTCGTCGTCGCCGTCGTGGCGTGGCTCGCCTATCGGGCCTCGGTCCGCAGGCGCGTCGAGCGCTCGCGCGCCCGCGAGCGCCTGAGCACCGAGGCCAGCGGCCACCGCCAGCAACTCGAGGCCAACGCCGCGCGGGCCAGCGAACACACGCAGGCCGCCGAGCAGCGCGCCGAGCGCGCCGACGAGCACCGCGCGGAGGCCGAGCGCCTCGAGCGCCAGGCCGCCGACCACGCGCGGCTGGCCGACGAGGAGCAGGCCGCCGCCCAGGAGCTCGAGGCCCGCGGCGAGCGCGCGCGCCAGGCCGCCACGCGCCACGACGAGCGCGCGGCCGAGGCCGAGGATCGCCTAGAGCAGCTGTAGGCACTGAAGGTCGGGCGGTCCGCGGCCGATACCCGAACTGTGGACATACGCCTTTCCGAGCTCGTCTCGGCCCTTTCGCATGCCCTGGACGTCACCGGCGGGCAGCCGATGGGCCACGCCGAGCGGACGTGTCTGATCGGACTGCGCCTGGCGGACGCCATCGGACTGGAGCCCACGCGGCGCTCGTCCCTCTTCTACGCGCTGCTGCTCAAGGACGCCGGGTGCTCGACGACCGCGGCGGCCACCGCCGAGGCGTTCGGCTCCGATGACCTGCAGATCAAGCGCGAGAGCCGGCTGATCGACACCAACCGGCCCGCGCTGGCCCTCGGCTACCTCAAGCGCAACGTGGCCCCCGGCGCGCCCCTGCGCCAGCGCGCGCATCATCTGCGCGCCGTCATCGCGATGAGCCACGGCGGCGTCTCGGACCTCCAGCGCATGCGCTGCGAGCGCGGCGCCGACATCGCGCGCGGGATCGGCCTCGACGAGGACGCCGCCGCCGCGATCGGCCAGCTGTTCGAGCACTGGGACGGGCAGGGCCATCCGGGCGACCGGGCCGGCGAGCAGATCTCGCTGCTGGCCCGCATCGCGTGCCTGGCGCAGTCGATGGAGGTCTTCTGGCAGCAGGGCGGCCCCGCCGCCGCGGTCGCCATCGCCCAGGCTCGGCGCGGCACCTGGTACGACCCCGCCCTCGTCGACGCCGTCGGCGTGCTCGAGCGCGACCGCGCGTTCTGGGACGGCCTGGCGGCGCCCGACGTGCAGAGCGTCGAGCCCACCGACCAGGTCGAGCTGGCGAACGCCGGCCGGATGGATCGCGTGGCCGAGGCGTTCGCCAGCATCGTCGACGCGAAGTCTCCCTACACCGCGCGCCACAGCGCGGGCGTGGCGGAGATCGCCGATGGCATCGCCGCGACGCTCGGGCTCGATGAGGCCGACCGCGGTCTCCTGCGCCGCGGGGCCCTCCTGCACGACATCGGCAAGCTCGGCGTCTCCAACCGCATCCTCGACAAGCGCGGCTCGCTGACCCACGGCGAATGGGGCGCCGTGCGCCGCCACCCCCGGCTCTCGATGGTCATCCTGCGCGGGGTGCCGGCCCTGGCCGACGTCGCGCGCCTGGCGGTCATGCACCACGAGCGCCTGGACGGCAGCGGCTACCCCTATGGCATGACCGCCTCCGAGCTGGACCTCCCGGCGCGCATCCTGCAGGTCGCCGACGTCGCCGAGGCCTTGACGGCCGAGCGCCCCTACCGCGCCGCGCTGCCCGTGGACGAGGTCCTCTCCATCATGCGGGCCGAGGCCGGCACCAGGCTGGACGCGCAGGCCTTCGCCGCGCTCGAGGCGTGGCTGCCCAGCCACGTCCGCGCCCTGGCCGCGGCCGCCTGATGGACATCCGCCTGTCGGAGATCGTCGCCGCGCTCTCGCATGCCCTCGACGTCACCGAGGGCCAGCCCATGGGCCATGCCGAGCGCACGTGCATCATCGGCCTGCGCCTGGCCGACGCCGTGGGCCTGGAGCCCGCGCGCCGCTCGTCGCTGTTCTACGCCCTGCTGCTCAAGGACGCCGGCTGCTCGACCACGTCGGCCACGACCGCCGAGGTCTTCGGCGCCGACGACCTGCACGTCAAGCGCGAGGGCCGGCTCGTCGATCCGAAGAAGCCCGCGCACTCGCTGCGCGCCCTGAGTCGCACGATCGCTCCCGGCGCTCCGCTGTTGCAGCGCGCGCGCCACCTGCGCGCCCTGGTGGCGATGGGCGTCGACGGGGCGCGCGAGCTGGGGCAGATGCGCTGCGAGCGCGGCGCCGACATCGCCCGCGCGATCGACCTCGACGAGCACGCGGCCGGCGCCATCCATCAGCTCGACGAGCACTGGGACGGGCACGGCTACCCCGGCGGGCTGGCCGGCGAGCTCATCTCACCGCTCGCGCGCGTGATCTGCCTGGCCCAGACGATCGAGGTCTTCTGGTCGCAGCGTGGCGCGGCCGCCGCCTGCGCGATGGCGCGCGAGCGCCGTGGCACGTGGTTCGAGCCCGCGCTGGTCGATGCGGTCGCCACCTTCGAGCACGACGGCGCCTTCTGGGCCTCGCTGCACGAGCCCGACGTCAACGCGCTGGAGCCCGCCGACCGCGTGGAGCGCGCCGACGACGCTCGCCTGGACCGCGTCGCCGAGGCCTTCGCACGGATCGTCGACGCCAAGTCGCCCTACACCGCCAGCCACTCCGCGGGCGTGGCCGAGATCGCCGGGGGCATCGCCGTCACCATGGGCCTCGACGCGCCCACGCGGCGCCTGCTGCGCCGCGCCGGGCTGCTGCACGACGTCGGCAAGCTCGGCGTCTCCAACCGCATCCTCGACAAGCCGGGCAAGCTCGACGCCGAGGAGTGGGTCGCGATGCGCCGTCATCCCGAGCTGTCGCGACTGATCCTCGATTCCGTGCCCGCGCTGGCCGACGTCGCCCGCCTGGCCGGGACCCATCACGAGCGCCTGGACGGCAGCGGCTACCCGGACGGCCTGACCGCGACCGAGCTCGGCGTGCCCGACCGGATCCTGCAGGTGGCCGACGTCGCCGAGGCGCTGAGCGCCGAGCGCCCCTATCGCGCCGCGCTGCCCGTCGAAGAGGTCCTGGCCATCATCGGCCGCGACGCGGGCGAGCGGCTCGACGCGGACTGCGTCGCCGCGCTTGTGGCATGGCTGCCGGGCCGCGGCAGCGTCCTGGCCGCCGCGGCGTGATCGCACCCTTCGCGGCTAGGCCGCGGCGTGCGCCTGCGCCTCGGCGACGGTCGGCGCCGAGCGCCCGCGAATGAGGTCGGCCGCCTTCTCGGCCACGGCGATCGTCGGCGCGTTGGTGTTGCCGCGCGGGACCGACGGGAAGATCGACGCGTCGACGACGCGCAGGCCCTCCACACCGCGCACGCGCAGCTCGGGGTCGACCACGGCGAGGTCGTCCACGCCCATCCGGCACGTGCTCGTGGGGTGGTAGATCGTCTGCCCGGTGTGGCGGACGTGGGCCTCGAGGTCCGCATCGCTGTCCGATGCCGGCGCGGTGAACGGCGAGTGGGCGTACTGCGCGAGCGGCTCGGTGCCCGCGATGTCGAGGACCGCGCGCAGGCCGGCCACCGCCGAGCGCATGTCCTCGGGCTCGGCGAAGTAGTTGTGGACGATGAAGGGCTTGGTCGTCGGGTCGGGTGAGACCACCGCCACCTGCCCGCGGCTCTCGGGCTTCAGCACGCACGCCGACAGGGTGAAGCCGTGCGCGGGTGCGGGCAGCAGGCCCTCCTGCGTGTACATCGCCGAGACCATGTGGAACTGCACGTCGGGCGCGGCGAGGTCCTCGCGTGTGCGCAGGAAGCCGCCGCACTCCGCGGCGTTGGAGGACAGCGGGCCGCCGCCGTCGGTCGCCCACAGCGTGAGGTTCTCCTCGGTGAGCGCGTCCTTGAGGCTCAACGGCTCCTCGAACATCCAGGTGAAGCCGGCCGTCGGGTGGTCCTGGAGACCGAGCCCGACGCCGGGGACCTCGGCCACGGTCGGCAGCTGCAGCAGCGCCAGCTCGTCGGGGCGCCCGATCCCCGACAGCCACAGGATCTGCGGGGACAGGTAGGCACCCGCCGAGACGATGACCTCGCGCTCGGCGCGGAACTCGAGCATCTCGCTCAGCCGCGAGCCCGTCACCCCGACCGCGCGGGTGCCGTCGAACAGCACTCGGTGCACGTGCACGTGGGTCTCGACGGTGAGATTCGGGCGGTCCATGACCGGGTGCAGGTAGGAGACCGCAGTGCTGCCGCGGCGACCGTCGCGCGTGGTCAGCTGGTACCAGCCCATGCCGTCCTGGCGGGGCCCGTTGAAGTCCTCGCTGGCCGGCAGGCCGCGCGCCGCCGCGGCGTCGAGGAAGGCCTGCGAGAGGCCGGTGCGCGCCAGCGAGTCCGACACGCGCAGCGGCCCGCCGACGCCGTGGTGCTCGGAGGCGCCGCGCGTGTTGTCCTCCGCGCGCAGGAAGTAGGGCAGCACGTCGTCCCAGCCCCAGCCGAGCTCTGACCATTCGTCGTAGTCGGCGGGGTTGCCGCGGATGTAGATCATCGCGTTCAGCGACGACGAGCCGCCGAGCGTCTTGCCGCGCGGCAGGTAGACGCGGCGATCGTCGAGGCCGGGCTCGTAGCCGGTGCCGAGGTCCCAGTCGTTCTGCGAGCGAAAGAGCGCCGAGAAGGCGGCCGGGATGTGGATGAAGTCCGCCGTGTCCGGCGGCCCGGCCTCCAGGAGCAGGACCTGCACATCGGGGTCCTCGCTGAGCCTGCTGGCGAGCACACAGCCTGCCGAGCCCGCGCCGACGATCACGTAGTCGTACATGGCGAGCACACTCTCGCCCTCTCGACGCTGTGTCAACCGGGTACGGAGGGAAGTGCTCCGCGGGGCATCCGGCCCCGCGCTCAGAGAGCGTGGCCGGCTTCCAGCCGTCCCATGGACGGAGCGATGGCGTCGAGGCGCCCGATGACCTCGTGCGCGTGGCGCGTGTAGTACGCGAGGTCGAAGATGTCGTCGAGGTCGAGGCCCAGGTCGCGCGCGGCGAGCAGGTCGCGCAGCGGGGTGGCCGTGTCCCACGCGCGCTGGGCGTCCTCCTGCACGATGCGGTAGGCGTCGTCGCGCTGCATGCCCTTCTCGACGAGCGCGAGCAGGACGCGCTGGGAGAACAGCGCACCGTGCGTCAGCCCGAGGTTGTCGCGCATGCGGTCGGCGTGCACCACCAGCCCGTTGACCACGCGCAGGGCGAGGTGCTGCAGGTAGTCGAGCAGGATGGTGGAGTCGGGCAGGATCACGCGCTCGGCGCCCGAGTGCGAGATGTCGCGCTCGTGCCAAAGGGCGACGTTCTCGACGGCGGCGGAGGCGTTGCCGCGCAGGACGCGCGCCAGCCCGGTGATGCGCTCGCTGGTGATCGGGTTGCGCTTGTGGGGCATCGCGCTCGAGCCCTTCTGGCCGGCGCGGAAGGGTTCCTCGGCCTCGCGGACCTCGGTGCGCTGCAGGTGGCGGACCTCGGTGGCGAGCCGCTCGAGGCCGGCGCCGGCCAGCGCGATGGCCTGCAGCAGCTCGGCGTGGCGATCGCGCGGGACGACCTGGGTCGACACCGCCTCGCGCTCGAGGCCCAGGCGCGCCAGCACGCGTTCCTCGAACTCCGGGCTGGTGGCCGAGTAGGTGCCGACGGCGCCGCTGATCGCCCCCACGCTCGCCTGCGCGAAGGCGCGCTCCAGGCGCTCGGCGTTGCGGTGCGCCTCGAAGGCGAAACCCGCGAGCTTGAGGCCGAACGTGGTCGGCTCGGCGTGGACACCATGGGTGCGCCCGACGCAGACGGTGTCGGCGTGCTCGCGCGCGCGGGTCGCCAGCGCGGCGACCAGGTCGCGCGCGCCGGACACCACGATCGTCCCGACCGCCTGCAGCTGGAGGGCCAGCGCCGTGTCGAGGACGTCGGACGACGTCAGCCCGTAGTGGATCCAGCGCCCGCCCGGCCCGGCGCTCTGCTGCAGCACGTCGACGAAGGCCGCCACGTCGTGGTCGGTCACGCGCTCGCGCTCCTGCACCGCCTCGACGGTGAACGTCGCCTCGCGGATCGCCTGCAGGTCCTCGGCGGCCGGCCCGTCCATCTCCTCGCACGCGGCGACCTCGACGCGCCGCCACGCCTCCATGCGGGCCTCGTCGGTCCAGAGCGCCCCGAGCGCGGGGCGGGTGTAGCGCGCGATCACTTCCCGAACCCTAGACGGGCGGCGTGCCCTGCCACGGCAGCGCGGTCCGCGCCCGTAGGTCGAAGAACAGCAAGGTGCCGAAGATGGCGCTCAGCGACAGCGTCACCGTCTGGACGAGGATCCAGGCCGTGGTGAACAGCGCGCCGTTGTCGATCTCGTGCGCGAGCGCTCCGCCCAGGGCACCGAGCGCGCCGACCACGACACCGAACGCGAGCAGGACTCCGAACGTCCGCCACCAGCGCGTCTGGACCACCTCCGCGCTGCGTCGCAGCGCGTCCGGCGGGCCGAGACCGTCGACGACCGCCGCCTGCGCGCAGAAGTACCAGCGGACGGCGAGCCATATGCCGGGCACGATCAGCAGGAGCAGGCCGGCGGCGACGGCGACCGAGTAGACCATGACCGCGGCGACCGCCGGGAACAGCCGGGTGGAGGCGCTGCGCAGCGCGCCGCCGACCGTCGGCTCCTCCCCGCGGGCCAGGGCCTGGACCACGACCACGTGCAGCGCGGTGACGAGCGGCGGGATGACGAGCACGCCGAGCGCCACCGACGCGACGGCGGCAGCCTTGGGCGGGTCGACGCCGCCGCCTTCGGCCAGGTACCGGCCCCACACCCCGTCGACGATGAGCACGATCGGGGCCACGACCACGAGCGTGAGGCTGAGGAAGACCGCGAGATGACGCCCGAACAGGTCGAACGTGACCGCGACGAGCTCACCGAGCGTCCGCGGCTGGTCGAGGTCGAGCCTCACGGCTCAGCCGCTGAGGATCCGCGCCGCCAAGTGGCCCGCGTTGCGGGCGTTGTCCAAACCGACGCAGGCGACCGGCACGCCCGGCGGCATCTGGACGATCGACAGGATGGCGTCGAGGCCGCCCATGGCGCTCAGGCGGCTGGAGAGCGGGACGCCGATGACCGGCAGGTCGCTGTGCGCGGCGGCCACGCCGGGCAGCGCCGCCGACAAGCCGGCGCCGGCGATGATGACGCGCAGCCCGCGCATGCGGGCGTTGCGGCAGTAGTCGGCCACCGTGTCGGGGTCGCGGTGCGCGGACATCACGCGGACCTCGAAGTGGATGCCCTTCTCCGTGAGGATCTCGCCGGCCTTCTCCATCTCGGGCATGTCGGACTTCGAGCCCATGATGATCCCGACGAGCGGGGTGTCGACATCGAGTTCGTCGAACTCGGTCTCCGTCTCGGCCTGCGTGATGGCTCCGGCCTGCGGGGCGGACTCACTCATCCCATGCGCTCCACTGCCCGCAGCGCGATGTCGCGTCGCAGCTGCCGGCCCTCGAAGGTGATCAGGTCGGCGGCAGCATAGGCGGCGTCGCGGGCGGCAGCGGGGCCGTCGCCCAGCGCGGTGACGTTGAGGACCCGGCCGCCCGCGGTGACGATCTCGCCGCCCGGCCCCGAGCCGGTGCCGGCGTGGGTCACCTCGACGTCCGCGGGCACCGCGTCGAGGCCGCTGATGACGTCGCCCAGGGAGGTCGACTCCGGGTAGCCGCCGGACGCGAGCACGACGCTCACCGCCCAGCGCTCGTCCCACTCGGGATCGTCGCCCGCCAGGCCGCCGGGCACGGTCGAGCGCTGCAGCAGGTCCAGCAGGTCCGAGCGCAGGCGCGGCAGCACGGCCTGGGTCTCGGGGTCGCCGAAGCGCACGTTGAACTCGAGCACGCGCGGCCCGGCGGCGGTCAGCATCAGCCCCGCGTAGAGGCAGCCGTGGAAGGGCATCCCGCGGTGGCGCAGCTCGTCGACCACCGGCTGGTGGATGGTGCGCACCATCTCCTCCAGGCGCGCGCGGTCGATGCCGGGCACCGGCGAGTAGGAGCCCATGCCCCCGGTGTTGGGGCCGCGATCGCCGTCGAAGATGCGCTTGTAGTCCTGCGCGGGCGCCATCGGCACGGCGGTCTCGCCGTCGCACAGCGCCAGCAGCGAGAGCTCCTCGCCCTCGAGCGCCTCCTCGACGACCACGCGGCCGGCGCCGAAGCGCTGCTGGACCAGGAACGCCTCGAGCGCCTCGCGTGCCTGTCCCTCGTCCTCGGCGATGACCACGCCCTTGCCGGCGGCGAGGCCGTCGAACTTGATCACGACCGGGTAGCGCTCGATCGCCGCCATCCCGTCCTCGACGGTGCTGACCGCGCGCCACGTCGCCGTGGCCACTCCGGCAGCCTCCATGATCTCCTTGGCGAACGCCTTGGAGCCCTCGAGCCGTGCGACGTCGCCCGTGGGCCCGAAGGCGGTGATGCCGCGTGCGCCCAGCAGGTCGACCAGACCGTCGACGAGGGGCGCCTCGGGCCCGACGACCACGAGGTCGACGGCCTCGCGCTCGGCCGCCGCGGCCATGGCGGCCACGTCGCCGACCCCGACGTCGAGCAGGCGGGCGTGGCGGGCGATGCCGGGGTTGCCGGGCGCGCAGAGCACCTCGGGCTCCTGTGGCGAGCGCCCGAGCGCGCGGACGATGGCGTGCTCGCGCCCGCCCGAGCCGACGACGAGGACCTTCACCTGGGCTACAGGCTCGCGATGAAGTCGTCGACCGGAATGGCCGAGAGCGTCTCGTAGCGGACCGTCCCGCGCGAGCCGAGCTCGAGCGACACGCGCGCCATCGTCTGCTCGTCCGGCGCCTCGACGACGTTGACGAAGTCGAAGCGCCCGAGCGTGGCCCACTGCGCCTTGACCGTCGCCCCCAGCTGCTCGATCTCCTTGTTGACCTCGCGGATGCGCTGCGGGTTGTTCTTGATCGTCTGGACGCCCTCGGGCGTGAGCGTCGACAGCATGATGTAGGTGGGCATGCGGGCGTTGTATCCCATCGCGCGCCCGCGCGCCGCCCGCTACGTGGGCACGAGAACGTCTTGGGCGGCCAGGCCGCGCAGCAGGCGGGCGAACACGCCGCGCAGCGTCTGCTTGGCGTAGTCGTGGTCGGGGTTGGCGGTCGTGAGCACCGCGACCGCGACGCGGTCGTCGCCGGCGCGCAGCAGCGCGACCTGATGATCGACGACCCCTGTGCCCGACCCCCAGCCGCCCTTGAAGTACAGCCGCCAGCCGTCGCGCCGCACCCGGGCGACGCCCCAGCGCTGGCTGGAGACGACCGTGCGCAGCAGATGCATGGCGGTCGCTCGATGGCGCGCGACGACGTGCGCCTCATAGTGCAGGACGAACCGCGTCTGCTCGGAGGCATCGATGCGGCTGCGTCCCAGACGACGGTGTCCAGGCGGAAGCGGCGCATGCCCGCGCGGCGCGCCGCCGCGCAGTGGACCCCCGCGGTGGGGCGATAGCCCCACAAGCGCTCGTCGGTGCGCACCGCGAAGCTGACCTCGCCCGCGCGGCGGTGCACGTAGGCGATGGCGGCGCGCACGCCGGGCGACCATACGGCGCTCGCGGCCGCGGGGGCCGCGAGCGGCGCGAGGACGAGGGCCGGACCGAGGGCGAGACGCAGGGCCCGTGCGCGTTGCACGGGCCGGCAGTCTATGCCGCCGCCGGTGCGACCTTCTCGGCCACCGACAGCACGAGGTCGCCGTCGCCGGCGTCGACGCGGACGACGTCACCCTCGCGGAAGTCACCCTCGAGGATGGCCAGCGCGAGCGGGTCGACGAGGTGCTTGGCGATCACGCGCTTCAGCGGACGCGCTCCGTAGGTCGGGTCGTAGCCCAGGTTGCCCAGCAGCTCGCGGGCGCGGTCGGTGAGCTCGACCTCGATCCCGCGCTGGCGGACCCGCACCATGACGCGCTGGACCTGGAGGTCGACGATCTTGGCGATCTGCTCACGGTCGAGGCTGTGGAACTCGACGATGTCGTCCAGGCGGTTGATGAACTCGGGCTTGAACTGAGCCTCCGCGCCGACCCGGCCGCCGGGGAGGTTGGAGGTCATGATCAGCACGACGTGGCGGAAGTCGACCGTGCGGCCCTGGCCGTCGGTCAGGCGCCCGTCGTCCATCACCTGCAGCAGCACGTTGAAGACGTCGGGGTGGGCCTTTTCGATCTCGTCGAGCAGGAGCACCGAGTACGGGCGCCGGCGCACGGCCTCGGTCAGCTGGCCGCCCTCGTCGTAGCCGACGTAGCCGGGCGGCGCGCCCACCAGGCGGCTGACCGAGTGCTTCTCCATGTACTCCGACATGTCGATGCGCACCATCGCGTCCTGGGAGTCGAACATGAACTCGGCCAGCGCCCGCGCCAGCTCGGTCTTGCCGACGCCGGTCGGGCCGAGGAAGAGGAAGTTGCCGATCGGGCGATCGGGGTCGCTGAGCCCGGCGCGCGAGCGGCGCAGGGCGTTGGAGACCGAGGCGACCGCCTCGTCCTGGCCGATGACGCGCAGGTGCAGGCGCTCCTCCATGTGGACGAGCTTGGCGACCTCGCCCTCGAGCAGGCGGCTGACGGGGATGCCCGTCCAGCGCCCGACGACCTCGGCGACGTCCTCGGCGTCGACCTCCTCCTTGAGGAAGCGCGCCTCGCGGGGCTCGACCTCCTCTGCCTCGCGCAGGGCGCGCTGCAGCTCGGGGATCTCGCCGTGGCGCAGCTGGGCCGCGCGCTCGAGGTCGGCCTCGCGCTCGGCGCGCTCGAGCTCGCGGTGGGCCTGCTCGAGGCGCTCCTTGACGGCCGAGACCTTGTGGATCTCGTCCTTCTCGGCCTGCCACTCGGCCTTCATGGCCGAGCTGCGCTCGCGCAGGTCGCCGAGCTCGCGCTCGATCGCCTCGCGGCGCTCGACGCTCGCGTCGTCGGTCTCGTGAGCCAGCGAGGTGAGCTCGATCTCCAGCTGCAGCACGCGGCGATCGACCTCGTCGATCTCGGTCGGCAGCGAGTCGATCTCGATGCGCAGCTTGGAGGCGGCCTCGTCGATGAGGTCGATGGCCTTGTCGGGCAGGAAGCGGTCGGCGATGTAGCGATCGCTGAGCGTCGCGGCGGCGATGAGCGCGGCGTCCTGGATGCGCACGCCGTGGTGGACCTCGTAGCGCTCCTTGAGACCGCGCAGGATGGCGATCGCGTCCTCGACGGAGGGCTCGCCGACGAGCACGGGCTGGAAGCGGCGCTCCAGCGCGGCGTCCTTCTCGACGTGCTTGCGGTACTCGTCGAGCGTGGTGGCGCCGACGGCGCGCAGCTCGCCGCGCGCGAGCATCGGCTTGAGCAGGTTCGCGGCGTCCACGGCGCCCTCGGCGGCGCCGGCGCCCACGATCGTGTGCAGCTCGTCGATGAAGAGGATGACGGTCCCGGCCGCGTCCTTGATCTCGTTGAGGACGGCCTTCAGGCGCTCCTCGAACTCGCCGCGGTACTTCGACCCGGCCAGCAGGGCGCCGATGTCCAGCGCGATGACGCGCCGGTCGCGCAGCGACTCGGGCACGTCGCCGGACTCGATGCGCTGGGCCAGGCCCTCGACGATGGCCGTCTTGCCGACGCCGGGCTCGCCGATGAGGACCGGGTTGTTCTTGGTGCGGCGGCTGAGGACCTGGATCACGCGGCGGATCTCGTCGTCGCGCCCGATGACCGGGTCGAGCTTGCCCTGCTCGGCCTCGGCCGTGAGGTCGCGCCCGAACTTCTCCAGCGCCTGGTACTTGTCCTCGGCCGACTGGTCGGTCACGCGGTGGGGCCCGCGGACCTCGCCGATCGCCTTGGCCAGCCGGACCTTGCTGGCGCCCGCGGCGCGCAGCGCGTCGCCCGCCCGCGAGGGGTGGGCGGAGAGTGCGAGCAGCAGATGCTCGGTGGAGACGTACTCGTCCTTGAGCTGGCGCATCTCCTCCTCGCCCTCGCGCAGGACGCGGACGAGCTCGCTCGACGGGCCGGCGGCCTCGCCACCGGCGGTCAGCGTCGGCATCGCGTCGAGCAGCGCGTTGACCTCGCTGCGCAACGCGTTGGTGTCGGCGCCGAGCTTGGCCAGCACGGGAACGACGACGCCGCCGTCCTGCTCGAGCAGCACGCTGAGCAGGTGCTCCGGTGTGACCTGTGGGTTGCGCCGGCGCTCTGCGAGCTGTCCGGCCGCCGCGATGGCCTCTTGGGCCTTGATGGTGAATCGATCAGCTTGCATAAAGAAATCTCAGTCGGGGAGACATAGATTGTAGCGCCTCAAGACCTGCGCTTGCGCACGAGTACCGGGAGGGTAGCCCCGAGAACATGACCACCGAACGCGAAGGCCGTGTCTCGCCCCACGACGACGAGGCGGACGAGCCGCTGGGCCCGATGACCCCCGACGAGGAGACCGACCTCGGCGACACGCCCGAGGCGCACGACGAGGTCTCCCCCCACGACCTCCCCAAGGACCACCCGGGTCGTCTGGCAGCCGAGGAGCTGGCGGGTGGCGAGGGCGGGGTGACACGCGGCAACACCTGAGCTCGGTCTCCGCGACCGCCGGGGGCTCCGCCGAACGACGACTTCCACCCGCATAGCGGGCAGTTCTCGTCGAACGACGAGTTTGTCCCACCACGCGTGACAAAGTCGTCGTTCACGTGGTGAAGCCGCTCTCGCCCCGAGGACGACCGCAAACGGTCGCGCCGCCCCGGGTCCGGTTCCCCTCGCCGATGCAGTAAGCGCAAGAAGCACCGCCGACGGCAGCGGTCAGACCGTGCTACGTGTCGCGCTCGACCCGGATCGAGCGCCGGCGCGGACGGACGTCGTCGGCGCGGATGAGGTCGGTCGTGGCGCCCTTGTAGGGCACCAGTTCGGCCTTGAACGACTTGCGCACGCGCTCGATCTCCGCCTCCATCTCGGCGCGCATCTCGGCCGAGCGGCGCTCCAGCGCCTCCAGGCGCCGGCTGGCCCGCTCGAGCTGCTCCTCGAGGTCGAGGACGCGTTCGACGCCGGCCAGGTTGAGTCCGAGGTCGGTGGTCATCTCCTGGATGCGGCGCAGGCGCTCGACGTCGGCCTGGGAATACAGCCGGGTGCCCTTGGGCGAGCGCTTGGGCTCGATCAGCCCGCGGGCCTCATACATGCGCAGGGTCTGCGGGTGCATGTCGGCGAGCTCCGCGGCGACGGAGATCATGAAGACGCCGCGGTCGAGCTCGACGGTCACGCGCGTGGTGGTGCGGCGCCTGACGCTCATGACGAGAACAGCCTCGCGCGCGGGTTGCCGTTCATGACCTGCGACAGCTTCTCGACCGCCTCGGACTGCTCGTCGCTGAGGCTGGCGGGCACGTCGATGACGAAGCGGTAGTGGATGTCGCCGCGGCCCTTGCCACCGAGGCGCGTCGGGCCCTCGCCGCGCAGGCGCTGGACGGTGCCGTGCTTGGTCCCCGCGGGGACGCGCAGCTTCTTGCGCCCGCTCAGGGTGGGCACCTCGACCTCGGCTCCGCGGATCGCCTCGGGGATGGTGAGCGGGACCTCGACCTCGACGTGGTCGCCCTTGCGCTTGAACACCGGGCTCTCGGCCACGCGCGTGATGACGTAGAGGTCGCCGGCGGGGCCGCCGTTGCGCCCGGGCTCGCCCTTGCCGGCCAGCCGCACGCGCGAACCGTCGCGCACGCCGGCGGGGATGTTGACGCGGTACTTCTTGACGGTGCGCACGGAGCCCGAGCCCTCGCACGTGGGGCACGGGTCCTCGATGATCGCCCCGGTGCCGCCGCAGCGCGAGCACGGCTGGGAGATCGAGAACAGGCCCTGGCCCTGGGACTCGATCCCGCGGCCCTGACAGCGCGGGCACACCTTCGGAGCGGTGCCGGGCTTGGCGCCGGTGCCGTGACAGGTGCCGCAACGCTGCGACGTCGGGACGGTGAGCGGGATCTGCGCGCCCTCGACGGACTGCTCGAAGCCGATCGAGACCTCGGCCTCGAGGTCGCGCCCGCGCTCGGCGCGGGGGCCGCGCGTGCCCGTCCGGGCGCCACCGCCTGCGGCGCCGCCGAAGAGGTTGGAGAGGATGTCGGAGAACGAGCCGCCGTCGAAGCCGCTGGTCCCGCCGCCGCTGCTGCCGGGGAACATCCCGCCGCGGTCGTACTGCTTGCGCTTGTCCGCGTCGCCGAGGATGTCGTAGGCCGCGGAGATCTCCTTGAAGCGCTCCTCGGCCTGCTTGTCGTCCGGGTTGCGGTCAGGGTGATGGCGCCGCGCGAGCTTGCGGTAGGCCTTCTTGATCTCCTCGGGCGAGGCCTTCTTGTCGACGCCGAGGACGCTGTAGAGATCGCGCTGGGCCACGTCGCCTCCTACGCCGCCACGACGACCTTGGCCGGACGCAGCACCTCGTCGCCATAGGTGTAGCCGGCGTTGTAGACCTCGACGATGGTGCCGGCCTCGGCGCCGTCGACGGGCCGCTGGGCCAGCGCCTCGTGGCGGTGCGGATCGAAACGCTCGCCATTGGGCGAGTCCGGGGCGATCCCCACGCGTGCCAGCGCGGCGAGCAGCTCGGTCTGCACCAGGCGGATGCCGTCGGTCAGGTGATGGTCGCGGTTCTCGGGCTGCGCCTCGGCCGAGGCCAGCGCGCGCTCGAAGTTGTCGAGCGCGGGCAGCAGCTCGCGGGCGAGCTTGGCGATACCGCGCGTCTCCGCGAGTGCGACGTCGCGCCGCGCGCGCTTGCGGACGTTGTCGAGATCGGCCGCCGCGCGCAGCCACTGGTCCTTGTAGTCAGGCTCGCCCACCCGCTCCTCGGCGGCCTGCGGCTGCTGGGCCTCGACCTCGGGCTCGTCCTGGACCTCGGTGTGCTCGGGCTCCACGGGCTCACCCGCCGCCTCCTCGGCGGCGGGTGCCTGCGTCCGGGCTGCGTCCTGCTCGGAGGTCACGACTTGCCCTCGTCCACGACCTCGGCGTCGACCACGTCCTCCTCGGCCTCGGCCGGCTCGGACGCGCCGTCGCCGTCGGCGGCAGCGGCGCCATTGCCCTGCGATGCCGTGGCCTGCTGCTGCGCGCGCTCGTACATGGCCTCGGAGACCTTGTGGAACGAGGTCTGCAGCGCCTCGGTCTTGGCGTTGATGTCCGCCGGGTCCTCGGAGGTCAGCGACTCGCGGACGGTCTTGATGGCGGCCTCGATCTCCTCGCGCGAGGAGGCGTCGACCTGCTCGCCGAGGTCCTTGAGCTGGCGCTCGGCCTGGTAGGCCGCGTTCTCGCCCGTGTTGCGGGCCTCGGCCAGCTCACGGGCCTTGCGGTCCTCGTCGGCGTGGGTCTCGGCGTCGGTGACCATGTTGCGGATCTCCTCCTCGCTGAGGCCCGAGCCCGCCTTGATCTCGATCTTCTGCTCCTTGCCGGTGCCGAGGTCCTTGGCCGACACGTTGAGGATGCCGTTGGCGTCGATGTCGAAGCCGACCTCGACCTGCGGCACGCCGCGCGGCGCCGGCGGGATGCCGGTGAGCTGGAACTTGCCCAGCGACTTGTTGTAGGTCGCCATCTCGCGCTCGCCCTGCAGCACGTGGATCTCGACCGACGGCTGGTTGTCCTCGGCCGTGGAGAAGATCTCCGACTTGCGCGTGGGGATCGTCGTGTTGCGCTCGATGAGCTTGGTCATCACGCCGCCCTTGGTCTCGATGCCGAGGGTCAGCGGGGTGACGTCGAGCAGGAGGACGTCCTTGACGTCGCCCGCCAGCACGCCGGCCTGGATGGCGGCGCCCACGGCGACGACCTCATCGGGGTTGACCCCGCGATGGGGCTCCTTGCCCGTGAGCTCCTTGACCTTCTCCTGGACGGCCGGCATGCGCGTCATGCCGCCGACGAGGACGACGTGGTCGATCGTCGCGGCGCCCTTGTCCTTGGCGTCGTCGAGCGCCTGGCGCACCGGTGAGACCACGCGGTCGATCAGGTCGGACGTCAGCTCGTTGAGCTTGGCCCGCGTGAGACGCATGTCGAGGTGCTTCGGGCCCGACTGGTCGGCGGTGATGAAGGGCAGGTTGATCTGCGTCTCCTGGGCGGAGGACAGCTCGATCTTGGCCTTCTCGGCCGCCTCGTAGAGGCGCTGCAGCGCCATCGGGTCCTGCTTGAGGTCGATGGCCTGGTCGCGCTTGAACTCGGCCGCCAGCCAGTCGACGATCGTCTTGTCGAAGTTGTCGCCGCCGAGGTGGTTGTCGCCCGCGGTGGCCTTGACCTCGAACACGCCGTCGCCGATCTCCAGGACGGACACGTCGAAGGTGCCGCCGCCGAGGTCGAAGACGAGGATCGTCTGGTCGGCCTCCTTGTCGAGGCCGTAGGCCAGCGATGCCGCGGTGGGCTCGTTGATGATGCGCTTGACGTCGAGGCCCGCGACCTTGCCGGCGTCCTTGGTCGCCTGGCGCTGGTCGTCGTTGAAGTACGCCGGGACGGTGATGACCGCGCTGTCGACCGTGTCGCCGAGGTAGGCCTCGGCGTCGGCCTTGAGCTTCTGCAGGATCATCGCGCTGATCTCCGGCGGGCTGTACTGCTTGCCGCCGGCGTCCACGCGCGCGTCGCCGTTGGGGCCGCTGACGACCTTGTACGGGACGATCGACTCCTCCTCGCGCACCTCGGCCTCCTTGCGGCCCATGAAGCGCTTGATCGAGAAGACGGTGTTCTGAGGATTGGTGACGGCCTGGCGCTTGGCGACGGTGCCGACGAGGCGGTTGCCGTCCTGTGCGAAGGCGACGACGGACGGAGTGGTGCGCCCGCCCTCGACGTTCTCGATGACGGTCGGCTCGCCGCCCTCGAGGACGGCCATGCACGAGTTCGTCGTGCCGAGGTCGATCCCGATGGTCTTGCCCATGTGGTGAGGACTCCTTGCCTGCTCGTTCTCTACGTTGGAAATCTTAGTCCGAGGCTAGCAGATCGTCGCCGCGGCGCCCCGCGCCGGAGCGGCGTCGCACCGGGCCCTGCGCAGTGTGCGCCACGCCACACCCCGAACGGGTCAAACGACGCGGTGAGCGGGCCGGGCCGGATCTACCTTCGACCGACCAAGCGGCTCCCCCTCGAGACCTGAGGAGGTCACATGCTCATCCGTCGTATCGCCGCCAGCGCCTGTGCGCTGAGCCTCATCATCCCGGCCGCCGCCGTTGCCGTGCCGATCCACGACCCGATCGTCGCCAAGCAGCAGTCGGTGGCCGTCGCCTATGGCGACACCAAGTACGACCTGCAGAACCAGCAGGACCTCTCGGCCCCCATCGGGGACACCAAGAGCGACCTGACGCCGGTGACCCCGGCCGCGCAGGTGACGCCGGCCGCGCCGAAGTCGTTCGTCTCGCACGACACCGGCAACGGCTGGCAGATCGCCGCCTGGGCCGAAGCAGCCGTCCTGGCCGCTCTCGCCGTGGGCTCCGTCGTGCTCATCAGCGGCCGCACGCGGTCGCGGCGCCTCAACAGCTAGAGGCGCGCCGCCGTGGGACGGGGCTGGGGTGGCCCCGTCCCCACGGCAATTCGTCCCCGAACCATCCCACTGCTCCCTTCACAATAATCCCAAGGAGATCGCACCATGCTTGCCCGTCGCCTCGCCGCCAGCGCCTGCGCGCTGTGCCTCGTCGTCCCCGCCGCCGCCTCCGCCATGCCAGGACCCGAGTTCTCCGGCCACGGCCACCGCACCGCGGCCGTCGCCGTCGTCGCCACCGGCGACACCAAGAACGACCTGCACGTCCAGACCTACCAGCAGGCCATCTCCGGCGACACCAAGGGCCGCCTGCCCCGCGCGATCGCGCCCGCGCCGGCCACCAGCAAGCCCGTGAGCGTCACGCCCGCCGGCCGCGCCCAGCCCGCCGTCGCAGGCGACGGCTCGACCGACGGCTGGCAGATCGCCGCCCTCGCCGAGGCCGGCCTGATCGCCGTGGTCGCCCTCGCCGCCGCCGGCGCGATGACGTCGCGCACGCGCCGCGAGACGCAGCCTGGCATGTAGGGAGCCGCCACGAGGGGCGGGGCCGTCCGCGGCTCCGCCCCTCAGAGCGTCTGCGTCCGGAACGGGCGCAGGCCCCGCGCGCGGTAGTTGGGCAGCGCGGCCGCCCCGTCGAGCGTGCACGTGTGCAGCCACACGCGCGGGGCCACCTCGAAGCCGCGGGCCAGGGCATGGGTGAGCAGGAAGCCGCCGAGGCCGCGCCCGTGGAAGGCGGGCAGCAGCCCGAAGTAGGCGACCTGCACGCCGTCGTCGTCCTCGCTCAGCTCGTAGTAGCCGGCGCGGTCGCCGCCCACGGTCGCCACCCAGGTCTCGACGCTGTCCGCCCAGGCCTGCCACTCGGCCTCCGAGCGCCCCAGATGGTCGATCCACTGATACGCGCGCCCGACCTCGCCATAGAACCAGCGGCTCAGCGCGCCGTCGGGCGGTGCGACCCGCGCGACCTCGACGTCCGTGAGCCGCGGCGGCCCCGCGGGCCGCAGCTCGGCGGGATCGTCGAGCTCGAGATAGGTCCGCACGACGCGCTCGGTCACCTGGGATATCTTGCCCGCCGTGCCGCGCGGGGCTCCGGTGGACGGCTTTCGCCTCGCCTACGACCGCGCCGGCAGCGGGCCGCCGGTCGTCGCCGGTCGCCACCCCCGGAAGAGCTCGAGGCGCTGATCGACGACTACGCGCGCCCGGGCGCCTTCTCCGCCAGCATCGCCTGGTATCGCGCGGGCGCCGGCACGCTCTTCCCCGTCGCGTGGTCGGACCGATCGATGCGTTCTTCGCCCACGCGCAGCTGCGGGTCCTCGACGGCGTCGGGCATTTCGTCCCGCTGCAGGCGCCCGACGAGGTCGCCGCCGCTATTCGCGCCGCGACGGGCACATCCGCCTGAGCGCGCACACGCCGCAGGCCGGGCGCTGGGAGTGGCAGGTGCGCCGGCCGTGGCGCAGGAGGTTGACGTGCAGCTCGAGCTCGGCGCCGGGCGGCGTGATGGCCAGCATCTGGTCGTGCAGGCGGTCGAACGGGGCGCCCGGCTCGAGCACGTGCAGGCGCATGCCCACCCGTGAGACGTGGGTGTCGACCGGGACGTCGCGCAGGCCGTAGGAGAAGAGCAGCACGCAGGCGGCCGTCTTGCGCCCCACGCCGGGCAGCGCGCACAGGTAGGCCTGCGATTCGGCCACCGGTGCATCGCGCATCCATGAGAGATCCAACGGATCTCCGATCGCCTCGAGCATCGCCTTGATGCGCACCGACTTGACCTTCGAGATCCCGCCGGGCCTGATCGCCTCCTCGATCTCCTCCACGGGAGCGTCGCGCACCGCCTCCCACGCCTCGAGGCGCTCGCGCAGACGCAGGAAGGCGACGTCGCGGTTGCGGTCGTTCGTCGACTGCGACAACACCGTCAGCACGAGCTCGCCCAGGGGATCGCCATGGGGCTCCATCACGGGGATCCCGTACATCGCGCGCAGGCGCTCGCGCACCGCGCGCACGCGGCCGGCTCGGGGTCGGTGCCAGGGGGTCGGCACGCGCGAAGTATCGTCCCCGCGCCGATGGCCCCGGTCACCGAGCACCTCGACACGCTGTACGACCAGCCACTGTTCTGGCGCAGCGCCGACGGCGCCGAGCCGCCCGTGCTCTATCTGCACGGCGTGCCGACGAGCTCGGACGACTGGGTGGGCTTCCTGCAGCGCACGGGCGGGCTCGCCCCCGACCTGCCCGGGTTCGGGCGCAGCGGCAAGCGCGGCGACGGCGACTTCACCATGCCCGGCTACGAGCGCTTCGTCGAGGACTTCCTCGACCATGCCGAGGTCGACCGCGTGCGGCTGGTCGTCCACGACTGGGGCGTCGCGGGCCTGCTGTGGGCCCAGCGCTTCCCCGAGCGCGTCGAGCGCCTGGTCGTGATCAACGCCATCCCGCTGCTGCCGGGCTATCGCTGGCACCGGTTCGCTCGGCTGTGGCGCCTGCGGGGTATCGGCGAGGTGGTCATCGGGCTGTCCACGCGGTGGGCCTGGCGGCGGCTGCTCCCACCCCCGGTGGCCGACGAGTCCTGGCCACACTTCGACCAGGGCACCCAGCGCGCGATCCTGCAGCTCTACCGCGCGAGCCCCGAGGATGCATTGGCGCGCGCGGGCCTCGACCTGGGGCGCATCGACTGCCCGGCGCTCGTCGTCTGGGGCGATCGGGACTCCTACATCCCCGCGAGCTTCGCCGACGCCTATTCCGACGCCCTCGGCGGCGACGCCGAGGTGCTGCACCTCCATGAGGCCGGGCACTGGCCCTGGCTCGACCGGCCGGATGTCGTCGATCGCATCGCCGCGTTCCTGGACGCCTAGGGCGATCCCGGCGTGGGTGCCGGCCGCCGTCGCCGCGGCGGTCTACCTCGTGCTGGCTCCGCCGAGCGCGGACCTGGCGGCCCAGCACTACCGCGCCGACCTCGGCCTCGTGCTGTGGGACAACGGCTGGTACGCGGGCCATCACATGCCCGGCTACAGCCTGCTGTTCCCGCCGCTCGCCCACGTCCTCGGGCCGCGGCTGGTCGGGGCGCTGAGCGCGGTCGCCGCCGCCTGGATCTTCGAGCGCCTGGTGCGCGACACCGAGGGCGGCCGCATTGCGGCGCTGTGGTTCGCCGTGGCGACGGCCACCACCCTCATCAGCGGGCGCCTGACCTTCGCGCTCGGCCTGGCCGTCGGGCTCGGAGCCGTGCTCGCCGCCGCGCGCGGGCGCCACGGGTGGGCCTGCGCCCTGGCGGCGCTCGCGAGCATCGCCAGCCCAGTGGCCGGTGCCTTCGTGGCCCTGGCGGCCGCCGCCTGGTGGCTGGAGCGCCCGCGCTGGTGGCCGGTGGCGCTGGCCGCCGGCGCCCTGGGGCCCGCGGTCGCGCTGGCCGTCGCCTTTCCCGAGGGCGGCAGCTTCCCGTTCGTCGCGTCGAGCTTCTGGCCGGCGCTGGCGGCCTCGCTCGCCGTCGGGCTCGCCATCCCGCGGGACGCGCGAGTGGTGCGCATCGGGATCGCGCTCTACGCCGTGGCGATCGTTGCGAGCTTCGTCTTTGCCACGCCGATGGGCGGCAACGTGGTGCGCCTCGGCGCGCTCTTCGCGGGGCCGGTGCTCGCCGCCCTCACCTGGCGCACGAACCGGCGCGCGCTCGTCCTGCTGGCACTGCCGCTGCTCTATTGGCAGTGGATCGCACCCGTCGACGACTGGGCGCGCTCGGTCGATGACGCGTCCGTGCACGAGCGCTACTACGACGGGCTGCTGCGCTTCCTGGCCACCCGCGACGGCGGCCCGTTCCGCCTGGAGATCCCGTTCACCGACAACCACTGGGAGGCGCGCTGGGTCGCGCCGCGGGTCCCGCTGGCCCGCGGCTGGGAGCGCCAGGTCGACCGCGAACGCAACGCGCTCTTCTATGACGGTCGTCCGATTACCCCACAGCGCTACCACCGCTGGCTCGACGACAACGCGGTGCGCTTCGTCGCGCTCGCCGACGCACCGATCGACTACTCGGCGGCGCGCGAGGCCCAACTGCTGCGCGACGGCGTCCCCTATCTGCACGAGGTCTGGCACGACTCCCACTGGCGCGTCTTCGAGGTCGCCGGCGCCCGCCCGCTGGCCAGCGGCGCAGCGCGCGTCACCGGGATCGATGCCGGGCGCGTGCGGCTCACCGCGGACCGCACGGGCGCGGTCGACCTGCGCATGCGCTTCACGCCGTACTGGCGGATCGCCACCGGACGCGGCTGCGTCGGACCGGGTCCCGGCGGCTGGACGCGGCTGCGCATCGACCGCCCCGGACCGGTGGTGCTCGACACCGCATTCGCGCTCGGACGGGTCCGCGCCACCTCGCCACGGTGCACCGACTGACCGCCCCGCGACGGCTCATAAGCGGACCGCAGGTTCCTGTTAGGTGTGGTTAGCCGTCCTTCCGGGCAACCGGACCGGTCATTACGATGTTTGCAACGATGCTCCTAGACCGCGCCCGTTCCCTCCAGGCGCGGCTCCTGCCCCACGGTGTCCTCGACGTGGTGCGTCAGGTGCTGCTCTTCGCTGCCGCTTACTACGCCTACCGTCTGGTGCGCGGATGGATCGACGACCCGCAGGGCGCGACGGTGGCCTTCTCCAACGCGCGCCACCTCATCCACTTCGAGCAGACGCTGGGCTTCTTCGTCGAGCCGAGCGTGCAGGCCTGGGCGTCGACCAAGCCGGCGATCATCGACTTCGCCAGCTGGGTGTACCTGAACTGTCAGACCTCGGTCACCCTGGGCGCGCTCGTCTTCCTGTACCTCTTCCACAACAAGAGCTTCTACTTCGTGCGCAACATGTTCATGGTCGCCATGGGCATCGCGCTCGTGGGCTACACGGTCATGCCCACCGCGCCGCCGCGCTTCTTCCCGGAGTGGGGCTTCCTGGACTCCGTCTCGGACTTCACCGGCGTCAGCCACGATTCGGTGGTGGCCAACGCGCTCTTCAACCCCTACGCGGCGGTACCGTCGATGCACGTGTGCTTCGCGCTGCTGATCGGCGTCACGCTGACGCGGCTGTCCAAGCACCGCATCACGCGCATTGCCTGGGCCCTGTACCCGCTGCTCGTGACCTTCGTGATCGTCGCCACCGGCAACCATTTCCTCTCGGACGCCATCCTCGGCGCCGTCACGGCCGGCCTGTCCGCCTGGGCCGCCAGCTGGCTGGCCCGCGCGCGCCCGACCGCCTGGGCCTTCCGCACCGCAAAGGCGTGATGGCCTCGCCCGCGCAGAGCCCCCGGCCACGGCGCCGGGAGCCCGGCGTGCGCCGCGATGCCGTGCGCGATCGCCTGATCGAGTCGCGCCTGACCCCCAACGCGATCTCGCTGACCGGGTTCGTCCTCAACCTGGTGGCGGCCGCGCTCGTCTGGCAGGAGCTGTTCGTCTGGGGCGGGATCGCCTTCATCGTCGGCTCGATCTGCGACACGCTCGACGGGCGCTACTCGCGGATGTCGGGCAAGGGCACCCAGTTCGGCGCCTTCCTGGACTCGACGCTCGACCGCATCGAGGAGGGCGTCGTGTTGACGGCGGTGGCCTTCGTGTTCGCCAAGCGCGGCCAGGACTTCGCGGCGGCGGCGGTCGTCGTGGCCGTGCTGGCCTCGCTGATGGTGAGCTACACGCGAGCCCGCGCCGAGGCCCTGGGCGTCGAGTGCAAGGTCGGCATCGCCAGCCGCGCGGTCCGCGTCGTGATCCTGTCCGCCGGTATCGTATTTGCCGACCTGGACCTCCTGGCGCCGGCCGTGTACGTGCTGGCCGGGCTGGGCACCATCACCGTCCTGCAGCGGATCATGCACGTGCGCAAGGAGCTCAACCGGCTCGCGCAACCCGCCGCTGATCTGTAACCGGCGGTCAACGACGGGGTTGGATCCGTCGGAAATCATCGAAGGGAATTTGACTTGAGCACGAACGGCAACGGCGTCGCCGCGACCGACGACGCCGCGACGAACGGCAAGGCCCGCTACCAGCGCGACAAGGTGCGCGTGGCCATCATCGGTGTCGGCAACTGCGCGAACTCGTTCGTGCAGGGCGTCCACCACTACCGCGACGCGGATCCCAAGGCGCGCGTTCCCGGCCTCATGCACGTCGACCTCGGCGGCTACCACGTCAGCGACATCGAGTTCACGTGCGCCTTCGACGTCAACAAGACGAAGGTCGGCAAGGACCTCGGCGAGGCCATCTGGGCCGATCCGAACAACACGATCAAGTTCACCAAGCTGCCCAAGAAGCTCGGCGTGCCGGTCCATCGCGGCATGACGCACGACGGCATCGGCAAGTACGCCTCGCAGAAGATCACCAAGGCGCCCGGCGAGACCGCCGACATCGTCTCGATCCTCAAGGAGACCCACACCGACGTCGTGGTCTCCTACCTGCCGGTCGGCTCCGAGCAGGCGACCAAGTGGTACGTGGAGCAGATCCTCGAGGCCGGCTGCGCTTTCGTGAACTGCATCCCGGTGTTCATCGCGCGCGAGGACTACTGGAACAAGCGCTTCAAGAAGGCCGGCCTGCCGGTCATCGGCGACGACATCAAGTCCCAGGTGGGCGCCACCATCACCCACCGCGTGCTGGCCCGGCTCTTCCACGAGCGCGGCGTCAAGCTGCTGCGCACGTCGCAGCTGAACGTCGGCGGCAACATGGACTTCTTCAACATGCTCGAGCGCGAGCGCCTGGAGTCCAAGAAGATCTCCAAGACCAACGCGGTGACCTCGGTCGCCGGCCTGGAGATGGAGGCCGACAACGTCCACGTCGGTCCCTCGGACTACGTGCCGTGGCTGACCGACCGCAAGTGGGCCCACATCCGCCTGGAGGGCGAGGCGTTCGGCGGCGTGCCGCTCAACGCCGAGCTCAAGCTCGAGGTCTGGGACTCGCCCAACTCGGCCGGCATCGTCATCGACGCCGTGCGCTGCCTGAAGCTGGCACTCAACCACGGGCTCAGCGGCCAGCTCGACGGGCCGAGCTCCTACCTCATGAAGTCGCCGATGAACCAGCGTCCCGACGACGAGGCGCGCGACGCGACCGAGAAGTTCATCGCGCGCTACAAGGGCAAGGCGGCTTCGAAGCCGAAGGGCCGCAAGGCCCCGGCGCGGAAGGCCGCGGTCGAGGCGTAGTTCGGTTATCCGCCTCATCCGTGGGGCGGACGGAAGATGGTCCGCGCGGCCGACGACGTCGGGAAGCGCGCTGCGTACCTTGCGTCACACAGAGACACAAGGAACCGCGCAGGCTCCGCACCCTCCTCCAGCGGACGCGGCACTCTCCTTCCAAGCATCGCGACAACGGGCCGCCCACCGGGCGGCCCGTCGCGTTGCGCGTCGGCTAGCGTGCGCGCCGTGGCCGATGCCGCGGCGCTGCGAGCCCAGCTCGCCTATCTGGAGCGCAGCTCGCCCTTCTACCGCGAGCGTCTCGCGGGCGCGCGGGCGCTCGAGGACGTCCCGTTGCTCACCAAGGCCGACCTGCGCGCCTCCCAGGCCGCGCGGCCACCGTTCGGCCAGCACCTGTGCGCGCCCCCCGAGGCGCTGGTGCGCCTGCACGTGACGTCGGGCACGACGGGAGACCCGGTGGCCATCGGCCTGACCCGCGCCGACCACGCGGCCAACTCGGCCATCGGCGGCGCCGCGTTCGCCATCGCCGGGGTGCGCCGCGGCGACGTCATCGCGCACTGCCTGAACTACGCGCTCTACGCCGGGGGGATCGCCGACCACATGGCGCTGGAGGCCTCGGGCGCCACCGTCGTGCCCGTGGGCGTCGGCCAGTCCCAGCGGCTGCTGGACCTGATCCCGCGCCTGGGCCTCACCGCGATCTACGGCACGCTGTCCTTCCCGGCCCACCTTGCGGGCCGCGCGCGCGAGGCAGGGCTCGAGCCGGCGGCCCTGGGGCTGCGCCACATCGTCACCGCCGGCGAGCCGGGCGCCGGGCTCAGCGCGGTGCGGGAGCAGATCGAGAGCACTTGGGGCGCCACGGTGGCCGACAGCTTCGGCATGAGCGACGTCTGGTCGACGATGGCCGGCGAGTGCGAGGCGCGCGCGGGGCTGCACCTCACCACCGGCGGCTGGGCCGTGCTCGAGCTCCTCGAGCCGGGCAGCGAGACGCCGCTGGCCATCGAAGACGACGCGTTCGGTGAGCTCGTGTGGACCCACCTGCGCCGCGAGGCCTCGCCGCTGCTGCGCTATCGCTCGGGCGACCTCGCTCGCGTGTGGACGTCGCCCTGCGCCTGCGGGCGCACCGGACTGCGCGTACGCATCGAGGGGCGCCTCGACGACATGCTGCGCGTCCAGGCGGTCAACGTGCACCCGGGCGCCATCGGGGCGGTGCTCGGGCGCTTTGCCGGGCTGGGCCGCTACGCCGTGGTGGCCGAGGGCGACCCGATCGTCCCGCCGCTGCGGGTCTTCGTCGAGACCCCGAACGGCGTCGAGGGCGTGGCGGCCGCACTGCGGGCAGAGCTCGGCGCGCGCTTCGAGGTACAGGCGGTGGCGCCCGGCGCGCTGCCGGTGGGCGAGCAGAAGACACGCGTCGTGTACCGCACGGCGCGAGGAGAGGAGCTGGTGCTGACGTGAGCGTCACGGTGACGGAGCTGGGCACGGCGCGGGTGGTGACCTGGGACCGCCAGGCGCATCGCAACGCGTGGACGCGCGAGACGATCGAGGCGATCGCCGACGGCATCGAGGCCGCGGGCGCCGACGAGGCCGTGCGCTGCGTGATCGCGCGGGGGGCCGGCGAGCACTTCTCCGCCGGCGACGACCTGTTCGCCGCGATCGAGGCCACGCCGGAATCGTGGGCGGCGACGGTGCGCGCCTTCCAGCGCGTGACGCTCGTGACCCTGGCGGCACCGATCCCGGTCCTCGCCGCCATCGACGGCGTCTGCATCGGCGGCGCGCTCGAGTTCGCCGCCAGCTGCGACCTGCGCCTGGCGACCGACCGCGCGCGCTTCGGCACGCCGGAGGTCGGCATCGGACTCACCTACACCAACGCCGGTTCGCACTTCCTGCCCTCGACGATGGGGGAGACGGCCGCGCGCGAACTGCTGCTCACCGGCGCGCTGCGCGACGTCGAATGGGCGCAGCGCCACCGCTTCGTCAACGAGGTCGTCGCCCCTGCCTCCTTCGAGGAGCGCATCGCCGAATGGGCCGCGGGCTTCGACACCGTCTCGCGCGCCGCCGTGACCCGCACCAAGGCGATGCTCAACGAGCGCTTCGGCGATCTGCTCGGTGCGGCGATGGCCCGCGAGGAGCGCGCATGCGTCGAATTGTTCGACGGTCCGGACGCTCCCGCGGCGCTTCAGGCCTTCGCCAGACGGTGATTTGTCTGACGCCGACGGCGTACTTAGCGGCATAAACGGTCGCCAGACCTTTAGGGTGCGCCGCCGTGACCCGCCTTCGAGCCCAAGGCGCCGGGATGACCCGCGTCGAAACCACGATCGCCTGTCTCGCCGTACTGACCCTCCTTGCCCTGGTCCCGGTGGTGTTGCCTGTAGGCGCAGGCGCGGCCAGCTGCACCACCACGGTGACGAGCGTCGGTGCTGCAGCGACGGCGGTGGACGCGGCCGCCCCGGGGTCGACCGTGTGCTTGGCGGACGGCAGCTACGGCAGGCTGGACCTCAAGGCGACGAAGGCCGCGCCGGGCGTGATCGTGCGCGCCGCCAACCCCGGGGGCGCGACGATCGCCGGAGCCAACATGGCCGGCAGCAACCTCACGGTCGCGCAGTTCAAGATCCAGGGCGGCGCCGTCAACGTGGAGCCTTCGTCCGCGGGCATGACCGTCGATCACAACCTGCTCGTCGGGACGCGCAGCAACTACGGCGTCTTCATCTGCCCGGGCAGCTCGTCGGCGCAGTGCAGCGACGTGACGATCACCGGCAACCGCTTCCAGGGCAGCTTCAGCGAGGATCAGATCCAGGCCAACCTCTACCACGACGGTCCCGACGCCGACCCCTACGGTCTCCTGGTCGAGGGCAACGAGTTCGTGGGCAACGTCGAGTGGGGTGACCATGACGACGTCTTCCAGTCGGTGTGGGGCGGCGACAGCCTGTACTTCCGCAAGAACTACCTGCACGACTTCGGCGGCCAGGGCTTCTTCGTCAAGGACCAGCCCAGCACGATCGACGGCATGGTGGTCGAGGACAACCTGATCGTGCGCCAGAACCTCCCGTGCGACCCGACCTCGCTGTGCCCGACGTGGCAGCTCTCGCCCTTCCAGGTCTTCGGGCCTCTGAAGGACGTGAGCATCCGCCACAACACGGTGTGGCCGGGCAGCGGCGGCGGCACCCAGTGGCTGCGCGGCTCGGGCTGGGCCGGCCCGACCGTGGTCTCCGACAACGTCTTCTCCAACCTCAACTCCGACGCCAGCGGCCTGACGACGGCCTACACCGGGTCGAACAACACCAACTGCGGCGGCAGCGGCTTCCCGAGCACCGGGCTGACCTCCGACTGCAGTCCCGCGTTCGCGGACGCCGCCAACGGCGACTATCGCCTGGCCAACGGGCGCGGCGTCGACTGGCGCGTCGCCGACCAGCAGTACGGCCCGGGCGCCAGCAGCACTCCGCCCGTCGAGCCGCCGCCGCCCGACACGACCCCGCCCGGCACGTCGATCAGCTCGGGCCCGGCCAATCCGACCACGTCGACGAGCGCGACGTTCGCGTTCACCGCCACGCAATCGGGCTCCACGTTCGAGTGCAAGCTCGACGCCGGCGCCTACGCGGCGTGCACGAGCCCGAAGAGCTACAGCGGCCTGGGCGTGGGCTCGCACACGTTCAGCGTGCGCGCCATCGACCCGGCGGGCAACACCGACGCCACGCCCGACAGCCGGACATGGACGATCACCGCACCGGACACGACGGCGCCCGACACGACGATCACGTCGGGCCCGGACGGGTCGACGCTGTCGACGAGCGCCTCGTTCGCGTTCACCGCCAGCGACGCGAGCGCGACGTTCGAGTGCAGGCTCGACGCGAGCAGCTACGCGGCGTGCACGAGCCCGAAGGCCTACAGCGGCCTGAGCACCGGCGCCCACACGTTCACGGTGCGCGCCCTCGACGCGGCCGGCAACGCCGACGCCACGCCCGCCACCCAGACGTGGACGATCGCGCCCGACCAGGATCCCGGCCAGCCCCCGCCGCCCGCCGACGCGCCGCCCACCGTCGCGCTGAACGCTCCGGCGAACGGCGCCCCCATCGGGCAGACGCTGCTGCTGACGCCGACGGTCGCCGACGATCGCGGGATCGACCACATCGAGTTCTGGCTCGACGACGCCCTGCTGGACCGCGACGACAACCCGCCGTTCCGCACGCAGATCGACGTCGATCGGCTGGACAACTGGACGCACACGGTCTCGCTGCGCGTGTTCGACAGCGCGGGCCAGGCCTCCTCGACGGCGGTCAGGCTGCGCGTGGTCAGCTACGGCGGGTGGTCATCCGTGCGGCGCGGAGCCGACCTGAGCAGCGCACCGGTCGGCGACGGCGTCACCCGCCTGCAGGGTCAGACCACCCCCGGCGGCGGCGTGCTGGTGAGCCTGACGCCGTGCACGAGCCAGGCGGGCACCATCACCGACCGCTTCGGCCTGAGCGGCGACGACGCCGGCAGCCTGGAGATGCTGTACGCACGGGGCGACCAGTGCGTGCTCGAGCTCGGGCGCCTGCAGCGCTGACACGAATCGAGGCAGGGCCGGGCACCGCGCACGTTTATCCTGCGCGCGGTGCCCGAGCCGCTGTCCATCGCCCAGGTCACGCCGTACCCGTGGGAGGATCGCCACGACGTCAACACGTTCGTGGCGCGGGTCTCCGACGAGCTCGCGGCGCGCGGGCACCGGGTGCTCGTCGTCGCCCCGTCGTCCTCGCGCACGCTCGTGCGCGACTCGCGCAAGGCGGTGCGCGCCGGCGCGCTCGAGCCGTCGCCTGGCGAGGCGCGCGTCCTCGCGGTGGGCGAGGCGCTGCCGCCGCTGCCCGGACGGCGCCGCGCGGCGCTGCCGATCGACGTCGCGCGCACGATCTCCGATCTCTTCGAGCGCGCGGCCCTCGACCTCTGCCACGTGCACGAGCCGTTCGCTCCCAGCGTGGCCAGCACCGCGCTGCGCCATTCGCGCGCGCTCAACGTCGGCACCTTCCACGCGCCCACCGAGCGCGTCGTGGCCACGCAGGTGGCGCGCAAGGTCGTGCAGCTCGTCTTCGGGCGCCTCGACGCGCGCACCGCCGCGTACGGGGCCACCGCGGAGCTGCTGCGCCGCTTCTTCCCGGGCGACTACACGATCGTGACGCCGGGCGCCGACACCACGCCGCGCCCGCCGTCGCGGGGCGACGCGCGCGTGCGCATCGCCTTCCTGGAGGAGGAGGAGCGCGGGGCGCTGCGCGTGTTCCTGCGCGCGCTGCGCCGGCTCGATCCGGCGCTGCCGTGGGACGCGGTCGTGCACTCCGAGCGCGGGCCGTCGTCCTCGACGCCCCTGCGCGCCGATCTGCTGGAGCGCGTGCGCTTCGTCGAGGACGCGCAGGAGGCGCTGGCGGGCGCCGACATCCTCGTGGCCGCCTCCGACGGCGTCGCCCCCGCGCCGGGGCTGATCGCGCGCGGCCAGGCCGCCGGCGCGGTCCCCGTCGCGTCGCGCCTGGCGGTCTACGAGGAGCTGCTGGCCAGCGGGGAGGCCGGGCTGCTGTTCGAGCCCAACGACATCGAGACGCTCGCCGCGCAGCTCGGCCGCCTCGTGGCCGACGACGACCTGCGCGGGCGCCTGCGGGCCGCTGCGCGCCCGCGGCCGTGGAGCGCCGTCGCCGACGAGCTCGAGGCCCTGTACCGAACGCTCGCGGCGCGGCGCCATGACGTGCGCGGCAACGCCGACCTCGCGCGGGCGCTCAGGGGCCGGCGCACGATCGACGTCGACCTGCACATGCACACCGACCACAGCTCCGACTGCGCCACGCCGGTCGAGGTGCTGCTGGCCACGGCGCGCGCCCAGGGGCTGGGCGCGATCGCGGTGACCGACCACAACGAGGTCTCCGGTGCCCTGGAGGCGGCCTCGAAGGCGGCCGACTACGGCGTGAAGGTCGTCGTCGGCGAGGAGGTCAAGACCGCCCACCAGGGCGAGGTCATCGGCCTCTTCCTGCAGGAGAAGATCCCCCGCGGGCTGACGCTGGCCGAGACCGTGGCCGAGATCCGCCGCCAGGGCGGCGTCGTCTACGTCCCGCATCCCTTCGACCGCATGCACGCCGTCCCCGACTACGAGCACCTCCTCGGCGTGGTCGAGGACGTCGACGCGATCGAGGTCTACAACCCGCGCGTGGCGATCGGCTCGTTCAACGAGGAGGCGGCGCGCTTCGCGGCCAAGTACCGCATCCTGGCCGGCGCCGGCTCGGACGCCCACGTCGCCCAGGGCCTGGGCTCGGTGCGCGTGCGCATGCCCGATTTCGACGGGCCGGTGGAGTTCCTCGAGGCGCTGCGTGCCGCCGAGATCATCACCAAGCCCTCGAGCCTGCTCTACGTCCAGGCGCTGAAGTTCCTCGAGACGAAGGCGACGCCGTCGGGCGCGCGCGAGCGCCGGCGCGAGCGCCGCGTGCGCCGCGCGATCCGCAAGCCGTGATGCAGGCGCAAGGACGACCTGCGGAGCCGTCGAAGCCCGCAGGACCCATGCCCGCGACCGACGACGAGATCCGCGAGAAATACCTCGAGCGCGCCATCCGCGAACTCAACTCGCTCACCCGCGAACTGCAGTCCTGCCGCGACTGCCCACGCGGCAACCTGATGCCCGTGCTGGGCTCGGGGCACCCCCAGGCCGACATCTTCCTGCTCAAGTTCGCGCCCGCGATGAGCGAGATCGAGGAGGGCGTGGCCTTCTACGGGCGCGCCGGGACCGCGCTGATGAAGTCGCTGAAGCGGCTGGGCATCGACCCGCTCGCCGTGTACGGGACGCTCTGCGTGAAGTGCCCGGTGGGCGACGCATCGCTGGCCGACCCGGCGTGCATCGCACGCGTGCTGGAGGAGCTGGCCATCGTGGCGCCCAAGATCGTGGTGGTCATGGGCGAGGACGCGCTGAACACGCTCAACGACCTCGACGTGCCCCTGGCGCGGATGCTCGACCCCGAGCTCGGCGCGGTGCAGTCGTTCACGCCGGCGTGCGACGGGCTCGTCGTGCCGAACATCGACGAGGCCCTCGACGAGGAGGCGGCCAAGCGCGAGTTCTGGTCGGCCTTCAGGGTGCTGGGCGAGTGGTACGCGGACCTGCCGCCCTACTAGCCGTTGTCGGCGCCGCCTTCGCCTACTTCCTCGTCGCCCCCGAGCTTCCGCAGCTGCATCCGCCCGAGCTCTCGGCGCTCGTGGCGTGCACCATCGGGCTGACGCTGGTGGTGGGCATCGCGGCGGGGCTGGCGGCGATGGCCGACGCGCCGCTCGCGCTCGTTCCCGCCCTGGCCGGCTCGGCGCTGCTCGTCGCCGCGCTCGACGCCAACGACGTCGGGGCGGCGGCGACGCCGTTCGAGGCGATCTTCTTCTGCTCTCTGGGCATCGCCTTCGCGGTGGTGTTCGACGTCCCGGCGCTGGCCGTCGCGCTGCCGCTCTTCCTGGCCGTCATCGACATCGCCCAGTCGCGCGCCGGTGGTTCCGCCGGGCTCTTCACGTTGTCGGTCGCCAAGCCCGGCGACGCGCTCACGCTCGAGCTCCCCGACTGGGGCACCGGCCTGGCGGCCGCCCGCCTCGGCGCGCCCGACGTCGTCTTCCTGGGGGCCTTCGCGGCCTACGCCCGGCGCATGGGGCTGCGCGAGCGCGCCGCCGAGCTGGGCATGCTGGTGGGGCTGCTGGTCGCGGCCGCATCGGAGGTGCTGCTCGACTCCGAGCTGCCGACGATCGCGCTGATGGCCGTCGGCTACCTGGCGCCCAACGTCGACCGCATCGGCGCCCTGTTCGCGCGTCCCGCAGACGAGTAACGTGAGGCGCATGGACCTCGAAGAGAAGACCCTTGAGCAGGTGGGCGACCACTGCGAGGTGTGCGGGGCCAAGCTGACCGAGCGCGAGCTCGAGCAGGTGCTGGAGTCCGGCGGCCCCGCGCTGTGCACGGTGCACGCGCAGGAGGAGGTCGCCGTCTCCGACGAGGACGCGCTGGAGGAAGAGGTCTAAGCCCAGTATTCGATGGCGCCGGCGATCCTGCCGTCGTGCAGGTCGTAGATGCCCGCGCAGCGCCGATCGCCCACGCGCGCCTCGACGACCGCAGCCCTGCCGTCGACCACCGAGCGCAGCACCTCGATCTCGTCCTCGCCGCGCGCGGCCGCCACGCGGTGCGCGGCGATGTAGTCCTCGACGCTCAGCTGCGTGCCGTCGCCGGCGCGCTCGATGAGCGCCGACGAGTGGAACTGGGCCCGCACGGCCTCCCAGTCGTGGCGCGCGAGGCCGCGCCACAGCCGCTCGGCGGCGTTCACGCAAGCTCCAGCACGATCTTGCCCAGCTTGCCGCCGGTCGTGAAGTGCTCATACGCTTGCGCCACCGCATCCAGCGGGTAGGTCGCGGCCACCGGCACGCGCAGCGCGCCGCGCTCGAAGAGCGGCAGCACGTGGCGCTCCATCGCGCGGGCGGTGAGGGCCTTCTCCTCCAGGGGCCGCGGTCGCAGGGTCGATGCGCGGATGGTGGCGCGCTTGCCCATGAGCGCCCCGAGGTTGAGCTCGCCCTTGGCGCCGCCCCCGATGCCGATGACGACGATCCGCCCGCTGGTGGCCAGGGCCTGGAGGTCGCCCCCGAGATTGGGGGCGCCGACCAGCTCGAGGACGACGTCGAACGGGCCGTGCTCGGGGAAGCCCTCGGGATCGATGACCTCGTGGGCGCCGAGCGCGGCGACCTCGTCGCGCAGGCTCTCGTTGCGCACGGTGGCGGTCACGTGGGCACCCGTGGTCGCGCCGAGTTGGACGCCGGCCGTGCCCACGCCGCCGGCGGCGCCGTGCACGAGCAGGCGCTCGCCGGCGCGCAGGGCCGCCTGGGTGAAGAGGGCGTCGTGGGCGGTGGTGAACACCTCTGGCACGCCCCCGGCCTCGATCCAGCTCAGGCCCTCGGGCACCGCCATCAGCTGTCGCTCGTGCACCGTGGCCAGCTCGGCCTGGCCTCCGCCTCCGACGACGGCCATCACGCGGTCGCCCTCGGCGAAGCGCTCGGCCCCGGGCCCGCGCGCCACCACCTCGCCCGCGAGCTCGAGCCCGGGGATGTCGGGCGGCGAGCCGGGAGGCGCCGGGTAGTGGCCCGCGCGCTGGTGGATGTCGGCGCCGTTGAGCCCGGCCGCGTGGACCCGGACGAGGACCTCCCCGGAGCCCGGTTGCGGATCGGGATGCTCGGCGACGACGACCTGGCCGTCGCGGATGGTGGCCGCGCGCATGGACGCGGAGTCTAGGCGCGGCGTCGCACGCGGGTACCCTGCTTGCATGGCACTTCCGGTCGACGCGTGGAAGCTCGACGACATCTCGCCGCGGGCCTATCAGCACCCCGCCGACCGCGCCGCCACCGCCGCGCTGCACAAGGTCCCCTACCTCGACGACGTGGTGCGCAGGCTCGTCGCCCTGGGCTACGAGCGCGCGCTGCGCGCCGCGGCGCTGGGCTCCTCGGTGCGCCTGGGCCAGGAGCAGCTGCCGCACATCTGGGTCCTGCACCGCCAGTGCTTCAACGCGCTCGACCTCGAGGCCGTGCCCGACCTCTACATGACGCAGATGCCGTTCGCCAACGCCGCGACGATCGGCGTCGAGCGGCCGGTCGTGGTCCTGAACTCGGAGCTCGTGCGGATCCTCGACGACGACGGCCGCCGAGCCGTACTCGCCCACGAGGCGGCCCATGTGCACTCCGGCCACGTGCTCTATCAGACCGCGATGCTCATCCTGCTGCGGCTCGCGACCGGCGTGCGGCTGCCGCTGCTCGCCGGGCTGCCGCTGCTGGGCATCCAGCTCGCGCTGCTGGAGTGGTTCCGCGGCGCCGAGCTCAGCTGCGACCGCGCCGCCGCGGTGGTCACGCGCGACCCGATGGCCGTGTGCCGCGCGCTCATGGTCATCTCGGCCGGCGAGGCCTCCGCGGACCTCAGCCTCGACGCCTTCGTCGCCCAGGCGATGGACTACAGCGAGGGCGGTAAGGGCCTCGAGAAGCTCACGCGGCTGATGGCCGACATGGGCCTCACGCACCCGATGCCCGTGCGCCGCGTGCGGCTGCTGCTCGAGTGGGTCCGCGAGGGCGGCTACGACCGGATCGTCGACGGCGACTACATTCGCCGCGGCCACGAGCCGCCGCTGCGCGAGGAGGCCGACGCCGCCCAGGAGCACTACTCGAAGCGCGTGTCCGACGCCTTCCAGCAGGCCGGTACCTCGATCAACGAGGTCGGCCAGCAGCTGGGCGACTGGCTGTCGCGCCAGCGCGGCGGTGGCAGCGGCCCCGACGACGAGTAGCTGTCGGCGGTCGCGGCGCGCGTAAGGACCGCGCGCGCGGCGACGCTGACGCAGTGTGGCCGTGGAGATCCGCCCCCGCGTCGCCGTCCTCGACGCCGACCCCGAGCTTGGCCAGGAGCTGGCCGCCGATCAGCGCGCGCCCGCGCGTGCCGCGGCGATCGCCACGGCCGTCACCCTGCCCCGCGGCGCGTGGCGACCGCCGGCCCGTGCCGGCGGGCACCTCGGCCTGCTCGTGCTCGACGGGCTGCTCACGCGGACCATCGGCCTGCTCGGCCGCGCCTCGATGCAGCTGCTCGGTCCCGAGGATCTGGTGCGCCCGTGGGACGACGACGCGTCGAGCGGCTCCGTGCCGCGAACCCTCACCTGGGCGGTCCACGAGCCGGCAGAGGTGGCGGTCCTCGATCGCCGCTTCGCCGAGCGGGTCATGCCGTGGCCGGAGATCACCGCGGCGCTCATCGCCCGCGCACTGCGCCAGAGCAGCTGGCTGGACGCCCACCTCGCCATCCTCGAGAACCCGAGCGTCGAGCTGCGCACGCTGCTCTTCCTCTGGCACCTGGCCGACCGCTGGGGGCGCGTCGGCGCCGACGGCGTCCAGGTTCCGGTGCGCGTGACGCACGAGACTCTGGGGCGGCTCGTGCGCGCCCAGCGCCCGTCGGTCACGCGGGCGCTCAACCAGCTCGCCGCGCGCGGCGCGCTCAGCCGCGCCTTCGACGGGACGTGGCGACTGCACGGCGCGCCGCCGCACGAGCTGGCGGCCTGAGGGCGCCTATGCGGCGGCGGCCTGATCGGCGGCGCGCAGCCGCTCGACGCCGCGGCGCAGCACCCGGCAGACCTTCATCTGCGACATGCCCATGCGCCGCGCGATCTCGCGCTGGGACATGTCTCCCGCGAAGTACAGGCGCATGACGTCGCGCTCGAGCGGCTCGAGCATCGTGGACAGCTCGTCGAGCCAGGCGCGATCGAAGGCCCTGCGCAGACCCTCGTCCTCCATGCCGAGCTGATCGGCGACCGTGCGGTCCTCGGCGTCGGTGTGGACCGGCGCGTCGAGCGACAGGGCCCAGCGCCCGCGGCGCGCCTCCATCGCGGCGGTGACGCGATCGACGGAGAGGTCGAGGTGCTCGGCGAGATCGGAGGTCGTTGGGGCATGGCCGAGCGTCGCGCTGAGGCGCTCGGTGGCCGAGATCAGCTCCAGCCACGTCTCGGCCGCCTCGCGCGGCGGGCGAACCGCCCACGTGTGGTCGCGCAACCAGCGCCGCATCTCGCCGATCATCGTCGGCACGGCGTAGCGGACGAAGTCGGTGCCGAAGCCGGGGTCGAAGCGCTCCAGCGCCTTCGTCAGGCCCAGCGCGGCGGCCTGCTCGAGGTCCTCCACGTACCCGGTGTGGCGATAGCGCCGCGCGAGCCGGCGGATGATCGGGCGCATGCGCGCGACGAGCTCCTCGCGCGCGGCCAGATCGCCGGCGACGACGTACCGGCGTAGCAGGTCGTCTTCGACCCTGCCCACGCCGGAATGGATGTGGGGGACGCTGGAACGCATGGACCCGTACCTCTCCCGGGCCGGTGCGATCGCTCTCGCCCTCCGACCCTGACCTACTGGAACCGGTTCCAGGCTATCGGCCCAACGGCCTGTGTCAAGGCAGTGGGTGTCGAATTACGCCGGTGGTGGCGAAACGGTGCGGCGCACGATCACTTCAAGGGGCGGAAGCGGTGCGAGCGCGGCGGCCGGCTCGCCGTTGAGCGCCCTGAGCAGGAGTTGCGCGCCGACGCGCCCGGACTCCCGCAGTGGCTGGCGCACCGTGGTCAGGCCGATGGCCGCCGCGAGCTCGATGTCATCGAAGCCGATGACCGAGAGGTCGCCGGGCACTGACAGCCCCGCGCGCGCGGCGGCGTCGAGGACGCCGAAGGCCTGAACGTCGGAGGCCGCGAAGATGGCGGTGGGCGGGCGGCGCAACGCGAGCAGCTGGCGCGTCAGCTCCACTGCGGTCTCGCGGCCGAACGGGCCGCGGCGCACGCGGCTCGCCGGCAGCGCCACGCGCGCCTGGCCCAGGGCCCGGCCGAAGCCCTCCAGACGCCGCTGGCTGGAGGCGAAGGCGAACGCCCTGTCCTCGACGTCGCCGACGAAGGCGACATGGCGATGGCCGGCCTCGAGCAGATGGCATGCCGCCATCGCCCCGCCGGCCACGTCGTCGATCGCGACGTTGGGCAGCAGCGCGTGGGAGACGTCGATGAGCACGGTGGGCACCCCGTCGCGCTGCAGCGTGCGAACCTCGGCCGCTCTGAGCGGCAGCGAGATGACGATGACCCCGTCGACGCGGTCGCGCCGGGCGAAGCGCCGCAGCGCGGCGCGGCGGTGGTCGAGCGTCTCGATGTTGAAGAGCGTCAGGTCGTAGGCGCTGCGCCCGACGACGTCGTCGATGCCGCGCAGGCGCTCGACCACCGACGGGCTGGTGAAGAAGGGGGCGATGACGCCGAGCGTCTGGGTGCGCCCGAGCGACAGGTTGCGCGCGGTCGGGCTCGGCCGGTAGCCGAGCTCGTCCATGACGGCACGGACGCGGTCGCGCGTGGCGTCGGCCACGCCGGGGGACTCGTTGAGCACGCGCGAAACGGTGCCGACGCCGACACCCGCGCGCTCGGCGACATCGCGAATCCGCGGCGCACGCGGAGCCGGGCGTTCCGGAGCGCTGGGCACGCTGCGATGAGGTACCCCCGCACACGACCGGTGACGCAAGCGCAGTCCGGGCGCCCGCCCGATCGAGTGCGTAGGCTCTTTCGCAATGGCCCGCAACCAACTGCGCCCGCTCTTCGACCGCGTCGTGATCAAGGAGCTCGAGCCCGACCGGATGCGCCAATCAGGGCTCCTGGTGCCGCCCGGCTCTCACGAGCCGCCGCCGCAGCACGGGATCGTGCTCGCGGTCGGTCAGGGCGTGGACTGGTGGGAGGCCGCGGGCGTGCAGATGCCCGTCCGCCCGGGCGACCACGTCGTCTTCCCGGCGTCGGCCGGCGCGTGGGTCGAGGTCGACGAGGAGCGCCTGCTGGTGTGCCGCGTGACCGAGCTGCTGGGCGTACTCGAGCGCGTCGAGGAGCCTCTGCCCGACGCCCGCATGGGCGACGCGCGCGGCGAGAGCTGACTGCGGGGAGCGCCGGCGGAAGGGGTTTCGCCGGCGCTCCGGGCAGGTCAGCGGCTGGTCGAGAACAGGATCTTCAGGGCGCGCCAGATGTCGGCGACCGGCAGCGCCTGCGACCAGACCTGGACGCCGTCGATGTCGCCGGTCATGAACAGGTCGCAGCTCGCGCCGTTGTCCGTGCCGTGGTAGTCGCCGAGCAGGCCGCCGCCGCTGGGCGGGTTGTAGGCGATCGTCGCGTTGGCGGGCGTGCCGGTGCCGATCTCCTGGCCGTCGATGAACAGGCGCACGGTCTGGCCGTCGAACGTGCCCGCGGCGTGGTGCCACTTGCCGTCCCAGACGGAGGCCGGCGCCGGCGGCGACGCGTACCACGCGTTGGAGCTCGAGATGTAGAACGCCAGCCCGCCGCCGCCGCCCGTGTACAGGCCGTACGACGCGCGGTCGCACGCCAGCGAGCCCTTGGCGAGGATGTAGCGGTTGACCCCGGGCGATGCATCGCCCCGGAACCACGCGGCCACCGTGATCTTCTGCGGATCGAGGCTCGCGGAGTCGGGGATCTGGACGATGTCGTTGCCGTCGAAGCGCAGCGCCGACCCGGCGAAGACGCCCCGGATCCAGGCCGGGTCCTGATCGTCGGCGGCGGCGGAGTTGCCGAGCGTGCCGTTGTTGCCGTGCCCTGACCAGTCGCGAATCGTCTGGCCCGAGCCTTCGTTCATCGGCCACCAGCCGACGAGCGGGAATCCGTCGGCGCCTGCCACAGCAGGAAGGCCGGCGAGGGCAGCGGCGGCGATGACCGCGGCTGCGAGTGAACGTGTCCGTACGCGCATGGCGGCATTCCATCCGCTTTGTTAGACGTCGAACACCGCCCGTCCGACCAGGATTCGGTGAAAAAGGGGTGGCTAGACGCGCTCCAGCAGGGCCACGCACTCGATGTGCGGGGTCTGCGGAAACATGTCGACCGGGCGCACCCGGCGCAGCGCGTAGCCCGCTTCGACGAGCTGCGCGGCGTTGGGCGCAAGCGTCGTCGGGTTGCAGGAGACGTAGACGATGCGCGTCGGCCCGGCCTCGATGACGCGGCGCACCACCTTGGCCGACAGGCCCGCGCGCGGCGGGTCGACGACGAGCACGTCGGGGCGCCCCGCGGTCTCGACGAGCTGGCGCAGGGCGAGGCGGACGTCGCCCGCGAAGAAGCGCACGTTGTCGATCTCGTTGCGACGGGCGTTGGCGATGGCGTCGGCGATGGCGTCCTCGACCAGCTCGAGGCCCCAGACCTCCCCTGCCCGCGGCGCCAGCGACAGGCCGATGGTGCCGATCCCGCAGAACAGGTCGTAGACGCGCTCCCAGCCCTGCAGCCCGGCGTACTCGGCCGCGATCGCGTACAGGCGCTCGGCCATCTCGGTGTTGGTCTGAAAGAAGGCATCGGCGCTGATGCGAAAGCGCAGCCCGCCGAGCTCCTCCTCGATGGCCTCGGTGCCGTGCAGGACCTCGGTCCTGCCCCCGGCGGTGGTCTCGCCCACGTCCAGCGCCCGCGTCCACACGACGCTGCCGGCGCCGACGGCCTCGGCGAAGCCGTCGAGGTCGACCGCCTCGTCGGAGGTGACGATGCGCACCTGCAGATCGCCGGTGCGCCGGCCCTCGCGCACGACGAGGTTGCGCAGCAGCCCGATCTGCGCGCGGCGGTCGTAGGCGGCCAGGCCGCGCTCGCGACACCACTGCAGCGCCGCGCGCCGCGCCTGGTTGCCGGCCTCGGAGGCCAGCAGGCAGTCCTCGACGTGCTCGATGCGCTCCCACGAGCCCGGCGCGTGGAAGCCGCACACCAGCGCGCCGTCGTCGCCGGTGCCGAACGAGTACTCGAGCTTGTTGCGGTAGCGCCACTGCTCCAGCGCCGGCACGAGCGGCTCGAGCTCGTAGCCGTCGAGCCGGCCGATGCGCCGCAGGGCGTCGTCGACCTGCTCGGCCTTGATCGCGATCTGGCGCTCGTAGGGCAGCACCTGCCACGGCGCGCCCGGATGCAGCGCGACCGCCTCGATGCGCTCCGGGCCGGCGTCGAGCAGCGCGACCGTGCGCGCCTCGGCGTAGGCCTTCTTGCGCTTGGTCACCACGGCGCGCACGCGGTCGCCGGGCACCGCGTCGCGCACGAAGACCACGTAGCCCTCGTGTCGCGCCACGCCGGCGCCGCCGAACGCGAGGCTCTCGACCGTCAGCTCGAGCTCCTGGCCGCGCTCGACGCGCGTCTTGATGGGGGCATCCATTGCCCCCAGCGTAGTTCAGGCGAGCTTCTTCTCGATCGCGCCCAGCACGGACTTGCGCGCGTCGTGGCGCGTCTCGTAGTCGCGCACCTTGCGCAGCTGCGCGGGCGTGAGGTCCTTGAGGCGGCCCTGGATCTGCGCCGCGGTCAGCTCGTCGTAGAGCGTGATCGGAAACGAGGAGCCGACGCCGACGCGCCGGCGCGCGCGGTCGACCTCGCGCAGAACGCGGTCGCTGGACTGCAGCGCCTGCGAGCGGCCGCGACCGAGCAGCTGCTCGAGGTCCGAGCGGAAGCCGTCGGCCTGCGCGCGGCCGGTGGAGAGCAGCGTCTGGCTGAGCTCCGTGGCGTCCTTGCGGGTGATCCGCCCGCGCTTGACGGCATCGTCGAGCGCGGCCTTGACGCCTTCGGCGGTGAGGACGACGCCCTTGCGCAGCGTGTCGCGCAGCGCGGTGAGGTTCGCGGTGACGGCGTCGTCGGCCTTGGCGGTGGCCGCCGCCGGCTTGCGGGGGGCGGCGCGCTTGGCCGCCGGCTTGGCCGCCGCGGTGCGCTTGGCGGCGGGCTTGCTCGCCGCGCTCTTCGCCGCCGGTTTGCGGGTGGCGGCGCGCTTGGCCGCGGGCTTGCTGGCCGCAGCCGGCTTGCGGGCGCGACTCGACGACGACTTCGGCTGCGGCATGGACTCTCCCTCGGGCACGGACAGATCCCGGCGGACCCTAGTACCCGCGCCGCGCGCGTGCCTGCCGGCTGCCAGGGCCGACGAGCAGGCGGTAGCCCAGGTCGAGCGTGTCGCGCGCCAGCAGGTCGGCGTGGCGGCGCGCCCACGCGCCGCTGTCGAGGTCCGCGCGCAGGCGCGCGAGCCCGTCGGCGAGCTCGGCCTCGCTGCGCCTGGCCAGCGTCGAGATGCCCGCCCGCACCGCTGGATCGAGGTACGCCTCGGGCCGGCGCCAGAAGGCGCTGAAGAACCCGTCGCGGCAGTCGGAGGGGATCGGCACGACCTCGACCTCGGCGCCCAGCGCCGCGGCCTGATCGGCCAGCGCGGGGAAGCCCGCGGCGTCCTCCGCGGAGAGGTCGGGGAAGTACTCGGGGCCCAGCCACATCCGCCCGACGCACGCCGGGTCCCACGAGAACACCACCACCCGGTCGCGCGCGACGCGCCGCAACTCGGCGCACCCGCCGCGCCAGTCGCTCCAGTGGTGCAGCGTGAGGACCGCCATCGCCACGTCGAAGCTCGCGTCGGCGAACGGCAGCGCCTCGGCGCTCGCCTGCACGGCCGGGGCCGCGCCCGGCGGGCGCTGGGCGATCATCACCGCCGACGGCTCCACAGCGGTGACGTCGCGGTCGCACGGCTCGTAGTTGCCCGTCCCCGCGCCCACGTTGACCACCGTGCGCGCGTCGCCCATCGCGGCCCAGATGCGCGCGGCGATCCGTGGCTCGGTGGCCCGTGTCGCCGTGTACGTGCGCCCTATGGCGTCGTAGCGAGCAGCCATTCGAGCAGGGCCTTCTGCGCGTGGCGGCGGTTCTCGGCCTGGTCCCAGATGCGCTGGCGCGGGCCGTAGAGGACCTCCGCCGAGATCTCCTCGCCAGGATGGGCCGGCAGGCAGTGCAGGGCGATGGCGTCGGGGGCCGCGCGGTCGAGCAGGGCGTCGTCGATCCGGTAGGGCGCCAGGGCGGCGCGGCGCGCATCGGCCGTCTCCTCGTCGCCCATGGACACCCAGACGTCGGCGTAGACGGCGTGCGCCCCGGCCACCGCGGCGACCGGATCCGCGACGCTTTCGACCCCCTCGAGCTCGTAGCCCGGGGGCGAGGACACGACCACCTCGACCCCGGCCAGCCCGCCGAGCACGACGAGCGAGCGGGCGACGTTGTTGCCGTCGCCGACGTAGGCCAGCTTGAGCCCCGCCAGGCGCCCGAAGGCCTCGCGCAGCGTGAGCAGGTCGGCCAGCGCCTGGCACGGGTGGTGGCCGGCGGTGAGCATGTTGAACACGGGGATCGTGCCCTCGGCCGCGAGCTCCTGCAGCAGCGCGTCGGGGCCGGTGCGCACGCCCACGGCGTCGACGTGGCGCGAGAGCACGCGCGCGGTGTCGCCGACGGACTCGCCGCGCGACAGCTGCATCTCGTCGGGGCGCAGGACCATCGGGTGGCCCCCGAGCTCCACGATCCCCGCCTCGAAGGACACGCGCGTGCGCGTCGACGCCTTCTGGAAGACGAGCGCGACGATCCGGTCGCGCAGCGCAGCGGACGAGCGCGGCGCGGCCTTCAGCTCGGCGGCGCGCTCCAGCAGCGCCCGCAACTCGTCGGCGGTCAGCTCGGAGCCGGTGAGGAAGTGGCGCGGCAAGGCCGGGAGGATACGTAGCGATGCTGGTCCTGAGCTGGAACCTCTTTCACGGGCGCTCGGTCCCCGACGCCCCGCGTTCGTTGCTGGCCGACTTCGCGCAGCAGCTCGCCGCCTGGGAGTGGGACGTCGCGCTGCTGCAGGAGGTGCCGCCGTGGTGGCCGGCGGTGCTGGGCCGTGCGTGCCGGGCCAGCGCGCGCACCGCGCTGACCTCGCGCAACTGGCTGCTGCCCCTGAGCCGCCGGGCCGCCGAGCGACGCCCCGACGTGATCAAGTCGTGGGGCGGTGGCGCCAACGCGATCCTCGTGCGCGGCGAGGGCGTGCTCGAGCACCGCATGCGCACGCTGCGCTCCTGGCCCGAGCGGCGCGTGGTGCACGGCGTGCGCCTGGAGCGCGGATGGTGGATCTGCAACCTGCACGCCCAGTCGCATCCCGAGGCCCGCGCGCACGCCGACGTGGCCTGCGCCGCGGACACGGCGATCGCGTGGTCTGCGGGCGCACCGGTCGTCCTGGGCGGCGACCTCAACACGCGCGATCCGGTGGTGGCGGGCTTCGATCTCGTCGCCGGCCACAGCGTCGACCACGTCCTCGCGCGACTGCTGCGCGCCGGGGGCCCAGGGCGTACGCTGGAGCGCGGTCGGCTCTCGGACCACGCGCCGGTGCTGGCCGAGCTTGCCTAGGAAGGATCGCCGCGAGGAGGGCGTCGTGATGAACATGAGACGAATCGTGCTTCTGCTCTGCGCGGCCGCGGCCCTGGCCGCCGCGGGATGCGGGTCGAGCAACAACAGCAGCTCCAGCTCCGCCTCGACGCCGGCCGCATCCTCGTCCTCGTCCTCGTCGGGCGGCGGGGTGGCGATCAAGATGCAGAACATCGCCTTCGACCCCAAGGCCGTCACCGTGAAGGTCGGTCAGAAGGTGACGTGGACCAACGACGACTCGGTCGACCACAACGTCACCTCACAGTCGGGCGAGACCATCAAGTCGCAGAACTTCGGCAAGGGCGCCACGTTCTCGTTCACCCCCACGAAGGCCGGCACGATCAAGTACGTGTGCACGATCCACCCGGGGATGGACGGGACGCTGACCGTGACCGGGTGAGCGCTAGCCGCGCGCCCGCAGTCCGAAGCCGCGCAGCATGAACAGCGCGCGCTCGCCGAGCGTGCCGCGTGCGGGGAGCACGCCGAGCTGGACCGCGGCGTCGTAGGCGTCGAAGAACGCGCGCACGTGCCATAGGCGCTCGCGGTCGGGGTCGAGCTCGCAGTAGGAGACGACGTGCACGACGACGAAGCGCCCGGTGGGCGCCAGCCCCTCCAGCTCGCCGCGGTGGGTCCCCAGCACCTTGCACGGCGCGGCGACGAAGCGCCCGTCGGTGAGGCGCTCGCCGGTGCGCTCGATGCGCGCGTCGGGGAACGCGGCCCACAGCCGCGCCGCGTGGTCGGCCAGTGCCGCGGCGCCCTCCAGTGGCTCGCCGCACAGCGGGTCCTCGTAGTGGATGTCCGGCGCGCACAATGCCCTGAAGGCGGCGCGATCGCGACCCACCCACGCGGCCTGCCAGCGATCGATCAGGTCGTCGATCACGCGACGGGCGGCGTGAGGTCGGCGAGGCCCTCGTGCGGCGAGGACGCTTCAGCGTGCAGGCGGCGCGGGATGCGCCCGGCCCCGCGAGCCAGGCGGCCGGCCTCGACCGCGGCGCGGATGGCGTGGGCCATGGCCACCGGATCCTGGGCGCGGGCGATCGCGCTGGCGCACAGCACGCCGTCGCAGCCGAGCTCCATGGCCAGTGCCGCATCGCTCGCGGTGCCCACGCCGGCGTCGAGGATCACCGGGACACCCGCGCGCTCGACGATGAGCGCGAGGTTGTACGGGTTGCGGATCCCCATGCCCGAGCCGATCGGCGAGCCCAGCGGCATGACCGCGGCGCAGCCGACGTCCTCCAGGCGGCGCGCGAGGATCGGGTCGTCGTTGGTGTAGGGCAGCACGACGAACCCGTCGGCTACGAGCTCCTCGGCGGCCAGGAGCAGCTCCGGCGCATCGGGCAGCAGCGTGCGCTCGTCGCCGATGACCTCGAGCTTGACCCAGTCGGTCCCGAACGCCTCGCGCGCCAGCCGCGCGGTGACGACGGCGTCGCGCGCCGTGAAGCAGCCCGCGGTGTTGGGCAGCAGCTCGACGCCGCAGTCCTCCAGCACGTCGACGAGCGAGCCGCGAGCCGAGGGGTCGATGCGCCGCAGCGCGATGGTGACGAGCTCGGCGCGCGTGGCGCGGATGGCGTCGGCCAGCGCCTCCAGCCGCGGAAAGCCGCCGGTGCCGAGGATCAGGCGCGAGCGCAGCGTGCGCCCGGCGATCTGCAACGGCGTGTCGGTGATCGGTATCTGCTCGGTGCTCAAGAGGTCAGCCTCCCTGCATGGCGGACAGCGCCTCGACCTTGTCACCCGCGTCGACGCGGTGCGACGGCCAGTGCGCTCTGGGGACGATCTCCCCGTTGACGGCGACGGCGACACCGCGGGCTCGCTCCTCGACGCCGAGGTCGGCCAGCAGCTCGACGATCGTCGCGCCGTCGCGCTCGCGCGGCTCGCCGTTGAGGACGATCACGCGGTGGCCTCCACGAACCGCACAGGACCGAAGGCGTGCTCCACGGGCTCGCCGGTCAGCTCGGCCACCACGAGGTCGGCGGTGACCGGTGCCAGCAGGACGCCGTTGCGGTAGTGCCCGGTGGCCCACACGATCCGCGGGTCCGCGACCGAGCGCCCGATGATCGGCGCGTTGTCGGGCGTGCCGGGGCGCAGGCCGGCGATGTGCTCCTCGATCTCGAGCTCGAGGACGCCGGGCACCAGCTCGTTGGCGTCGCGCAGCAGCTCGTGCAGACCGCCGGCGGTGACGGCGGTGTCGAAGCCGCGCTCCTCCGAGGTGGCGCCGAGGACGTAGCGCCCGTCGCCCCGCGGCACGAGATAGCCGGGGTTGGGCTGGCCCCAGCGCACGACGCGCTCCAGGAGCCCGGGGCCGGACGGGTCGCGCAGGCGCAGCGACTGGCCCTTGACCGGGCGCACGCGCGCCTCATCGCCGAAGGCGGCCGACCACGGCCCGGCGGCGACCACGACCTGCTCGGCGGGCAGCGCCGCGAGCTCGTCGACCTCGACGCCCGGCCGCAGAACGGCTCCGGCCTCCTGGGCCGCGCGCGCGAGGGCCTCGCAGACGCGGCGCGGATCGACGGCGTGGTCATCGGGGAGGTGCAGCGCGGCGCGCAACGTCGGCGCCAGCGCGGGCTCCAGGTGGCGCGCGGCGCTGGGCAGCAGCCGCTGCACGCGCAGCCCGAAGCGCTCGCGCAGCTCGCCCTCGCGTTCGAGCGCCTCGGCATCGTCGCGATCGCGGGCGAGCATCAGCGTGCCGCACGTCCGATAGCCGATGTCGACCCCGCTGACCTCCCCCAGCTGGGCCGCGAAGGCCGGCCAGCGCTCCGCGCTGCGCAGCCCGAGCTCGAGCAGCGGCCGCTCGCCGGCGTCGGTCTCGGCCACCGGCGCGAGCATGCCGGCGGCCACGCGCGAGGTGCCCGCGCCCAGCTCGCCGCGTTCGAGCACGACGACCGACAGCCCGCGCAGCCGGGCGCGCCAGGCCACCGCGAGGCCGACGATGCCGCCGCCGACGACGGCTACGTCGTAGCTGTCGCTGTCTGTCGCTGGGGGAATGTCGTGTCCTCTCGCTTCGCCGGCATGACCCGGATCAGCTCCTGACGGTCGGCGGCCGTGGTGCCGCCCTCTCAGCCCAAACGAAACGGGCTCCCGTTGACCACCGATGGTAGCGCGCATGGCTTGCGAGACTGTGGGCGTGGACCGCCGAGCGCGCCTGCGCGACGCCCGCCTGTACTTCGTCGCCGACCGCGGCGGGATGGCGCGCGCCCTCGAGGGCGCGCTGGCCGGCGGTGCCGACCTCTTCCAGCTGCGCGACAAGGACGCCACCGACGACGAGCTGCTGGCCGCCGCCGGCGAGGCGCGCGAGCGCTGCCACGCGGCCGGCGCGCTGTTCGTGCTCAACGACCGCCCCGACCTCGCCGTGGCGTGCGGCGCCGACGGCGTGCACGTCGGCCAGGACGACATGCCGGTCGGCCGCGCGCGCAAGCGCGTGGGCGACGACGCCATCATCGGGCTCTCGACGCACTCGATGCAGCAGGCCCGGGCGGGCGGGCGCAGCGGCGCCGACTACATCGCCGTCGGCCCGGTGCACGCCACGCCGACCAAGCTCGGTCGCCCGGCGATCGGCGTCGAGCCGCTGGGCTACGCGGCGTCGCACGTCGACGTGCCGTGGTTCGCGATCGGCGGCATCGACCCCTATACGGTGGACGCCGTGGTCGAGGCGGGCGCGCGGCGGATCGTGGTGGTGCGCGCCATCGCCGACGCCGAGGACCCCGAGGCGACGGCGCGCACGCTGCGCGCCGCGGTCAACGGGGGGCGGCGTGGGCCGGCGTAGCCGCAAGCGCCGCCCCGAGCCGGGAGGCGACGTCATGCGCCGCGGCTACTCGCGCTCGGAGGAGCGCAATGCCGCGGTACGCGCCGAGCTCACGCCGCTGGCGCCCGGCGAGCGCCCGCCCGCGCTGGTCGCCGCCGCCGTCGTCGCCGCCCTGCTCGGGGTGGCCAACCTGGTGGCGCTCCTGGTCGGCCTCGACGTCCAGGGCGAGGAGCCCAGCGCGGTCGGCGTGCTCGTCTTCTGCGCGGTCATGTTCGTCGCCGCGGCCGGCCTGTGGCTCGCGCGGTACTGGGCCGTGCTGGGCTTCGAGGCGCTGCTCGGGATCATCGTCGTGTTCTTCTCGCTCTTCCTGCTGCGCGCGTCCAACGTGCTCGCCGTCGTGGTCTGCGTGCCGATCATCCTGGGCGCCGGCTGGCTGTTCTGGAAGCTCATCCGCGTGATGGGCAGGCTCCAGGCTCCCCAGCGCGTTCGTTAGATTCAGGCGCTCTATGGCTGATTCCCAGTACGACTGCGTCGTCATCGGCTCGGGCCCCGGCGGCTACGTCGCCGCCATCCGCGCCGCCCAGCTCGGCATGAAGACCGCCGTGATCGAGAAGGACGTGATCGGCGGGCGCTGCCTGAACTACGCCTGCATCCCGGCCAAGGCGGTGCTGCGCGTGGCCGACGTCCTCGACGAGGTGCGCGACGCCGGCGAGTTCGGGATCAAGGTCTCAGAGCCCGAGGTCGACTTCGCGGCCGTGACGGCGCGGCGCGAGAAGGTGGTCAAGACGCTGACCGGCGGCGTCAGCGGGCTGTTCAAGAAGAACAAGATCGACTTCCTCGAGGGCCACGGCGCGCTCACCGGCGCGGGCAGCGTGCGCGTCGGCTCGAGCAAGGACGGCGATGAGATCGACGTCTCGACGTGCATCGTGCTGGCCACGGGCTCGGTCAAGAAGCCGATCCCGGGCACCAAGTTCGGCAAGCGCGTGATCGGCACCGAGGAGGCATGGGCGCTGCCCGAGCTGCCCAGGACGCTGGTCGTCGTCGGCGCCGGGGCATCGGGCACCGAGATCGCGTCGGCCTACGCGCGCCTCGGCGTGCAGGTCAAGCTCTTCGAGGCGCTCGACCGCGTGCTGCCCACCGAGGACGCCGACATCTCCAAGCTCGCCGAGCGCGGCTTCAAGAAACAGGGCATCGAGGTCCACACCGGCACGCTGGTCGAGAACGTCGAGACCAGCGACACGAGCTGCACCTTCTCCTTCGGGGGCGAGGCCGGCGAGGCCGACTGGCTGGTCATCGCCGCCGGCCGCGGACCCGACATCGAAGGCCTCGGCCTCGACGAGGCGGGCGTGAAGCTCGGCGAGAACGGCCTCATCGCCGTCGACGGCGCGCTGCGCACGAACGTGCAGGGCGTGTGGGCGATCGGCGACGTCGTCCCCGGCCCGGCGCTGGCCCACAAGGCCTCCGACGAGGGCATCATCGCCGTCGAGGACGCGGCGGGGATGGAGACCCACGCGATCGAGTACATCGACGTCCCGCGCGCCACCTTCTGCAGCCCCAACGTCGCCTCCTTCGGGCTCACCGAGGAGCAGGCGCGCGAGGCGGGCCACGACGTCACCATCGGCAAGCTGCAGTACGGCGCGGTCGGCGCCGGGACGGTCTACGGCGACCGCAGCGGCCTGATCAAGATCGTGGGCGACAAGCGCTACGGCGAGCTGCTGGGCGGCCACATCATCGGCTCGAAGTCGACCGAGCTCATCCAGGAGCTCGTCAACACCAAGGCGCTGGAGGGCGGCTACCCCGAGGTGGCGCGCATCATCCACGGCCACCCGACGCTCAGCGAGGCGGTCATGGAAGCGGCACGCGCGGCGGATGGCTGGGTCATCCACGGCTAGCCCGCCCGCCTTCTTCTTCGACCTCGGCTCGCCCGCGGCGTACGTCGCGGCCGAGCGCGCGCTGCAGCGCCACCCCGGCGTCGAGTGGATCCCCGTGCTCGCCCGGGAACTGCCGGGCGCCGAGAGCTGGGAGGCGTTCCGGTGCGCCGCGGAGCGCGACATCGCGCTGGCGCAGATCGAGCGCGCGGCGGCCGAGCAGGGGCTGCAGCCGCTGCGCTGGCCCGATCCGTTCCCGTTCGACAGCCTCTTCGCGATGCGCGTCGCCACCTACGCCAAGGAGATCGGGCGCACGGTGGCCTTCGCCCTGGCGGCCTATCGCCAGGCCTTCGCGGGCGGGCGCTCGCTGGCTGACCCCGACAACGTGGTGATCGCGGCGGCGGCGTGCGAGATGCATCCGGCCGCCGTGGTCAAGGCGGCGCAGCTGCACGGCGTGGGCGACAGGCTCCAGGAGGCGACCGCCCGGGCGATCAGCCTCGGCGTGCGCGACGTGCCGGCCGTGTGGGACGGCGAGCGCGTGGTCGGCGCCTGATGCGGGCCAAGGGCCGCTACCGCCTCGTCGTGCGCCGCGGCGGCCTCGCCCCCGTCGTGCTGGCGGCACCCGAGCGCGTCGACCACGTCGAGGTCATCGACATCGACGAGGGCGAGACCGTCCTCTACTGGGACCTGCTGCCGCGCGACGCCAAGCGCGTCGTGACGATGCTGCGCGCCGACCTCGAGACGATGGAGGCCCGCGAGTTCTTCGAGCGCTGGGCCTCGTTCGAGGGCGACTCCGACATCCGCCATTAGCATCGGCGATGGGCAACGTCGTGGTCATCGAGGCGCCGACGCTGGGCCAGGGCTGGCTGGCCGTCTCGCGCGCCATCCTCGAGGACGGCGCCCTCGCGACCTACGACGGCCAGGTCACGCGCGAGCTGGCCCACGTCTCGGTCGCGATCGCCGACCCCTCGCCCGACGACGAGGTCATCGCCCGCCTGGGCGACCCGCAGTGGCTGGACTGGATGCACGCGAACTTCTTCGACCGCCAGGACGTGGCGGAGCTGGGCTACGCCAAGAGCTACGCGGTCCGCCTCTTCGACTACGCGGGCAGCGGGCGCGACCAGATCGCATGGGTGATCGACCGCCTGCCCGCCGACCCGGAGTGCCGGTCGGCGACGATCACCACCTTCCAGCCGCTGACCGACACGAGCTACGTCCCGTGCGTCAGCCTGCTCGACTTCTGGCTGCGCGACGGCGCCGTCGAACTGATCGTCTATGCCCACAGCCTCGACTTCGGCAAGAAGGCCTACGGGAACCTCGTGGAGCTCGCGCGCCTGCAGCAGCGGGTGGCCGCCGCGCTGGGCGCCGCGACGGGCGCGCTGGTCGTGCACGCCAAGTCGGCGCACGTCTACGAGCCCGAGTGGTCGGCGATGGCGTCGATCGCCGGTGCGGTCGACCCGGTCGCGCAGCCTTCGTCACCGGCATAAGGCAGCGTCGAACCGCAGCGGACCTGCAGCGACCCTGCGCTAACGTCCTGCACCTGATGGCCGAACACCCCCTTCCCGAGCCCGACGTCGCCCGCGAGTGGCTGCAGACGATGATGCTCATCCGCCGCTTCGAGGAGCGCGCCGGTGAGATGTACGCCAAGGCCAAGGTCGGCGGCTTCCTGCACCTGGCGATCGGCGAGGAGGCGACGATCGTCGGCTCCGCGCGCGCCATGCGCGACGACGACTACCTGATCTCGACCTACCGCTCGCACGGGCACGCGCTGGTGCGCGGCACGAGTCCCAACGGCGTCATGGCCGAGCTCTTCGGCCGCGTCGACGGCGTCTCCAACGGCCGCGGCGGCTCGATGCACATGTTCGACCTCGAGAAGCGCTTCATGGGCGGCTACGGCATCGTCGGCGGCAACCTGCCGATCGCCGCCGGCTTCGGCCTGGCCTCCGACTACCTGGGCACCGAGGACGCGACGCTGTGCACCTTCGGCGACGGCGCCTCGAACCAGGGCACCTTCGGCGAGACCATGAACCTCGCCGCGCTGTGGAAGCTGCCGGTGGTCTTCATGGTCACCAACAACCAGTTCGGGATGGGCACCTCGCTCGAGCGCCACTCGGCGGTGACCGACCTGCAGCGCAAGGGCGAGGGCTTCGGCGTGCCGGGCATGGAGTGCGACGGCATGGATGTGCTCGACACCTACATGGTCACCCAGGAGGCGCTGCGCATGGCGCGCGAGGAGCGCCGGCCGGTGATCATCGAGGCGATCACCTACCGCTTCCGCGGGCACTCGATGGCCGACCCCGAGGAGTACCGCACCAAGGAGCAGGTCGAGGAGTGGCGCAAGCGCGACCCGATCCTGCAGTGGGGCGATCGCCTGGAGGCCGAGAACATCGTCAGCGCCGACGAGCGCGAGCAGTTCGACCAGGACGCGACCGCGCGCGTCGACGACGCGGTGGCCTTCGCCGACGAGTCGGACATGCCCGCGCCCGAGTCGCTCTATGACGACGTCTACGTCCTCGGCGGGCAGGTCCACGGCTGGTACTCGGTCGACGAGCGCTCGGCCGGCGTGCACAAGGGCGAGGACGAGCGCGAGCTCGCCGAGCAGCACGGAACGACCAACAACGACGGCAGGGCGAGCGCGACCGGCGAGGTCCCGCAGCAGATGACGGCGGCCGTCGAGGCCGGAGAGGACAGCTGAGCATGGCCGCCACCGCACAGCCCCAGCAGTCGACCGGCACGCGCGTGGTGCGCTACCGCGAAGCGCTCAACGAAGCGCTGCGCGAGGAGATGCTGCGCGACGAGCGCGTCATGCTCATGGGCGAGGACATCGGCGTCTTCAACGGCGCCTTCAAGGTGACCGCCGGGCTGCTCGAGGAGTTCGGCGAGAAGCGCGTCCGCGACACGCCGATCTCCGAGAACACGATCGTCGGCATGGGCGTCGGCGCGGCCATGACGGGGCTGCGCCCCGTGGTCGAGCTCATGACCATCAACTTCTCGCTGCTGGCCTTCGACCAGATCGTCAACCACGCCGCCCACATCCGCTACATGTTCGGCGGCCAGGTCAGCGTCCCGCTCGTCGTGCGCATGCCCCAGGGCGCCGGCCACCAGCTCGGGCCGACGCACTCGCACTGCTTCGAGGCGCTCTTCCTGCACGTGCCCGGCCTGCTGGTCGCCGTGCCCTCGACGCCGGCCGACGCCAAGGGACTGCTCAAGGCCGCCATCCGCGACGACAACCCGGTCGTCTTCATCGAGCACGAGTATCTCTACGGCCAGCGCGGCGAGGTCCCCGAGGACGACGAGCACCTCGTCAACTTCGGCGAGGCGGCCATCCGCCGCGAGGGCTCCGACGTGACGATCGTCGGCATCTCGCGCATGGCCTCCACGGCCCAGAAGGCGGCGAAGATCCTCTCCGAGGAGCACGGCGTCGAAGCCGAGGTCATCGATCCCCGGACCCTGCGCCCGCTCGACCTCGACACGATCCTCGCGTCGGTGCGCAAGACCAACCGCTGCGTGATCGTCGAGGAGGGCTGGCCCCACGGCGGCGTGGGCGCCAACCTGGCCGCGCTCGTGCAGGAGCAGGCCTTCGACGACCTCGACGCGCCCGTCGGCCGCGTCACCGGCGCCGACGTGCCGATGCCCTACGCCAAGAACCTCGAGCAGATCGCCTTCCCGCACGAGCCGCAGGTGGTACAGGCCGTGCTCGCCACCTTCCGCGACCTGTAGCGCGCGGCCCCTCTCCCACGTCCACCCCGGCTCCGGGGCGCTCAATGTCGGACCCCGCGCGGTCGATGACCGAGGCGTGGCCACACCACAGAGCACCGACCCTGCCCTGCTGCAGCGCCTCAGCGCCGCGCGGGTCCTCGAGCTGACGCCGGACATCGCGATCGTCACCGATCTGGGCGGGATCATCCTTTACGGCAACCGCGCCCTCGAGCGGCGCGTCGGCATCCCCATGGAGCAGCTCATCGGGCGCCCGACCAGCGATGTGCTGCACCCCGAGGACCTCGCCAGCGCCGCTCCCGCCTGGGAGGCGCTCGTAGCGGGCGAGACCGACGGTGCGGAGTTCGCGCTGCGCTTCGGCTCGCCCGAGACCGGCTGGCGCTGGTGCCTGGGGAGCGCCGGCATCGATCGTGCGGCCGGCGTGAGCATCGGGACCTACCAGGAGACCACCGCGCTGCGCGACGCCGAGGAGCGCTTCCAGCGCGCCTTCGAGGACGCCGGCATCGGCATGGCGATCACCGGCACCGACGGGCGCTTCGTGCGCGTCAACCGCTCGCTGGCGGCGATGCTGGGCTACGAGCCGCGGCAGCTCGCCGGGGTCGCCGTGCGCGACGTCACCCACGCCGCGCACCACGAGAACGACGCCGAGGCGATGCGCGCGCTCGCGGCCGGCGAGCTGACCACCTACAGCACCGAGAAGCGCTATCTGCGCCTCGACGGCGGCGAGGCGTGGGTCGCGCTGGACGTGACGGTCGTGCGCAATGCCGACGGCGCGCCCCTGTACTTCCTCTCCCAGATGGCCGACATCGGCGAGCGCCGCGCCGCCGAGCAGGCGCTGGCCCAGAGCGAGGAGCGCTTCCGGACGCTGGCCGTCGCCTCGCCGGTCGGCATCTTCGCCATCGCCGACGACGGCCGGCTGGCCTACGCCAACGAGCGCCTGCGCGGCATCTTCGGTCTGCCCGGCGAGGTCCTCGACGGCACCCCGTGGCTGGAGCGCGTCGCCGCCGACGACCGCGGGCGCGTGTTCGAGGAGTTCCGCCGCGTGCGCGCCCTGGGCCACCGCGCCTCGCTGGACGTGCGCGTCGAGGCCGACATCGACCGCTGGGCGCGCATCCACATGGCGCCGGTCAACGACGCCGCCGGCCAGACGACGGGCCTCGTCGGCACGGTCGAGGACGTCACCGTCGAGGTCACCGCACGGATGGCGCTCACCGCGCGCGAGGCTGAGTACCGCATGCTGGCCGAGCACTCCACCGACTTCCTGTCGCGCCACGCGCTCGACGGCACGTTCCTCTACGCCTCGCCAGTGGCCCGCTCGCTGCTGGGCTGGGAGCCCGACGCGATGCTCGGCCAGACCCCGCGCAGGCTCGGCCTGGACCATCCGGAGGACGCCGAGATCGTCGATCGCCACTGGGTCCAGGCGATGCGCACCGACCGCCCGCGCACCGCGGCCTACCGCGCCCGGCGCCGCGACGGCTCGATCGTCTGGCTGGAGACCACGCTGCGCGCCGTGCGCGCCCCCGGCGGCGAGGCCCAGGAGATGGTGTGCGTCTCGCGCGACATCTCCGAGCGCAAGAGCGCCGAGCTCGAACTGGCCCACCGCGCCCTGCACGACGGGCTCACCGGGCTGCCCAACCGCACGCTGTTCCTCGACCGCCTCGGCCATGCGCTGCGCCGCTCGCGCCGGCGCGACCGCGGCGTGGCCGTCGTCTTCCTCGACCTCGACCGCTTCAAGGTGGTCAACGACTCGCTCGGCCACAAGGCCGGCGACCGGCTGCTCGTCGACGTCGCCATGCGCCTGAGCTCCGCCCTGCGCCCGTCGGACACGCTCGCGCGCTTCGGCGGCGACGAGATGACGCTGCTGTGCGAGGACGTCGAGGACGCCGCCGACGCGCGCGTCATCGCCGAGCGCCTGCTCAACACCTTCGCCGAGCCCTTCCTCGTGCAGGACGGCGAGGCGTTCCTGCAGGCCAGCCTCGGCGTCGCGGTCTCGCGCGACGGCTTCGAGGTGCCCGAGGACCTCATCCGCGACGCCGACGCCGCGATGTACCGCGCCAAGGATCGCGGCCAGGGGGTCGAGATCTTCGACGAGGCCATGCGCCAGGACGTCCACGACCGCCTCGCGCTGGAGGCCGCGCTGCGCCGCGGCATCGGGCGCGACGAGCTGCGCCTGCATTGCCAGCCGCTGGTCTCGCTCGCCGACGCGCGCATCGAGGGCTTCGAGGCGCTCGTGCGCTGGGAGCATCCCGAGCGCGGCCTCGTGCCCCCCGGGTCGTTCATCCCGCTGGCCGAGGAGACCGGGCTCATCGTCCCGATCGGCGCCTGGGTCCTGCGCGAGGCGTGCGCCACGCTGCGGCGGATCATCGACGAGACGGGGATGGCGACCTTGCAGGTCTCGGTCAACGTCTCCCCGCGCCAGCTGCAGCAGCCCGACTTCGTGGCCCAGGTGCGCGCGGCGCTCGAGGACAACGCGCTGGAGCCCGGCTCGATGGTCGTCGAGATCACCGAGAGCGCGATCATGGAGAACGGAGCAGCGGCGATCCTGCGCGCGCTGAAGGAGCTCGGGGTGCGCCTGGCCATGGACGACTTCGGCACCGGCTACTCGTCGCTGGCGCATCTGCGCCGCTTCCCGCTCGACGTGATCAAGGTCGACCGCTCGTTCGTCGCCGGGCTCGGCGACGGCCACGGCTCCTCGATCGCCGGCGCGATCGTCTCGCTGGCGCACGCGCTGGGCCTGCGTACGGTGGCCGAGGGCATCGAGGACGAGGAGCAGCGCCGCGCCGTCATGGCGCTGGGCTGCGACGTCGGCCAGGGCTTCCTCTTCTCGCGCCCGATGCCGGCCGACGACCTGACACGGCTGCTCGCCACGTCGAACTGAGCGCTCGCCGTGCGTCTCGCGGCGGCTCGTGGGTAGCATCACTGCATGCCCGACGTCGTCATGCCGCGCCTGTCCGACTCGATGGAGGAGGGCACGATCCTCAAGTGGCTCAAGGTCGAGGGCGACGAGATCGCGCGCGGCGACGAGCTCGTGGAGATCGAGACCGACAAGGCCACGATGACCTACGAGGCGGACTCGCCCGGGACGCTGTCGATCGTCGCCCAGGAGGGCGAGACGCTGCCCATCGGCCAGGTCATCGCGCGCATCGGCGCCGCCGGCGAGGCGCCGGCCGGCGACAGCGCGCCGGCCGAGGCGACCCAGCAGGCCGAGGCGTCGGGCAACGGCGCGCCGAGCGAAACGGCCCCGGCGGCGACCGCTGCCGCAACGGCCGAGCCGCCGGCGGCGCCCGCCGAGCCCGCGGCGCCGGCGCAACCCGCGCCCGCCTCGGAGGGCAACGGCGGCCGCGCCAAGGCATCGCCCGTCGCGCGGCGCATCGCGCGCGAGCAGGGCATCGACCTCACCGGCCTGCAGGGCAGCGGGCCCGGCGGTCGGATCGTGAAGGCCGACGTCGAGGCGGCGACTCGGACCCACCCACCCACCGCGCCGGCGCCCGCGCCGCAGGCCGCGCCCGCCCCACAGGCCGCGCCCGTCGAGACCCCGGCCGCGGAGCCCCAGGCCGCACCGGCGGCAGCGGCGCCGCCGCCCGCTCCGGCGAGCGTCGCCGAGACCGGCACCGCCAAGGGCGACGTCAGCATCCAGGAGCTCTCGCGCACGCAGCAGGTCATCGCGCGGCGGATGGCGGAGTCCAAGGCGACGGTCCCCGAGTTCACCATCGCCACCGATGTCGACATGGAGGGCGCCGTCGCCCTGCGCAGCGAGCTCAAGGCGGCGTCCGAGGCGCTGGGCGGCGTGGTCCCCTCCTACAACGACATGGTGGTCAAGGCCTCCGCGCTGGCGCTGCGCGAGTTCCCGCGGGCCAACGGCTCCTACAAGGACGGGCGCTTCGAGCTCTACTCGCGGGTGAACATCGGCGTCGCCGTCGCGGCCCACGACGCGCTCGTGGTGCCGACGGTGTTCGACGCCGACAAGAAGTCGCTGGGCGAGATCGCGCGCGACGCGCGCGCCCTGGCCGAGCGCGTGCGGGCCAACGCGGTGACCCCGCCCGAGCTCTCGGGCGGGACGTTCACGGTGTCCAATCTCGGCATGTTCGGCGTCACCGAGTTCAGCGCGATCATCAACGCGCCGCAGGCCGCGATCCTCGCGGTTGGCAAGATGGAGCCGCGCGCGGTGGTCCGCGACGGCGAGATCACCGCGCGCAACATCATGACCATCACGCTGGTCTGCGATCACCGGATCCTCTACGGCGCGGACGCCGCGGAGTTCCTGGCCCGCATCAGGGCGCTGCTCGAGCAGCCGATCTCGCTCGCCCTCTAGCGAGGATGCCCACCCACCCACCCCCAAGCCACCGCATCGACCTGCGGGCGTTCGAGTCGCCCGACGAGGTGCGCGAGTTCGAGCGCGGCCGCTTCGAGATCGTGCGCATCGGCGGGATGGTCGTCGGCCGCGCGACCTACGAGCCCGGCTGGCGCTGGTCGCACCACGTCGGCGGCGATCCCGACGCCCGCTGCCAGGTCGAGCACGTCGGCATGGTCATCTCCGGCCGCGCCGCCGTCCTCATGGACGACGGCGAGGAGCGCGTGATGCAGCCCGGCGAGCTCTTCTACGTCGCCCCAGGCCACGACTCGTGGGTCGTGGGCGACGAGCCCTATGTCTCGCTGCACTTCCTGGGCACCGGCGACTACGCGACGTAGTCGTCCGCTCTCGCCTGCGTCGCTTCCCGGCGTAAACAGCCTCACCGAGGGAAGGAGGCCCCCGCCGCGCCCGGCCGGGCCAGCCCCCGGCGGGAAGCGTGCCGGATTGGTGTCGCAGGACAACACTTCGTCAGCACGGTTCACCACCGCGCTGACTTTTAGGGCCAGGAGCCCCACAATCCAGCATCCTTCGCCGGAGGACGACCGCGGACGGTCGCGCCGCCACAGGTCCTCTTCCCTCGGTGATGCTGTAAGCGCAAGCAGCGCCGCCAACGCCACGCGGACGACCTACCGCCCCGACCGCTCCACCGCCGCGTTGGGCCGCTGGTCGGGATCGCGGGTGACGCCCGGGGGCGACTGGTCGGTGTTGACGAAGACGCAGAAGGCGCGTTCGGGGTCGTCGCCGGCGACGCACGTGCGGTAGAGGTTGTCGCCCTGCTTGACCGTGTCGAGGTGGTCGGCGTGGGCCTGGAACTGGTGCGGGGCCTGGCTGATGACGAAGCGCCGGGCCGAGGCGGCCTGGGCGTTGAGGTCCTCGCGGGCGGCGCGCACGCTCGAGCGGTGCAGCAGGCCGAGGACCACCACCAGCGCACACGCCGCGACGAGCAGCACGGTGCCCGCCCGGTCGGTGGCGATCACCGCAGGCATCCCGGGGCGGCGGCGGCGCAGCCAGTGCCCGGCCAGCGGCGCGGCGACGGCCACGAGGCACAGGTTCAGGAAGCCGGCCAGCAGCACGGCGGCGAACAGCCCCGGCCCGCGGTCGCCTGATACGGGCAGTCGGTCGAGCAGAATGGCGTCGACGACGACGGCGACGACGAACGACGGCCACAGCATCGCGCCGCGCAGGCGCCAGCGCAGACGGGTCTGCCAGAGGGCCTCGCCCATCCTCGAAGCCTAGGGGTCAGCTACCCTCCTCAGCCTGGAGTGAGAGGCGCCCCCGCGCGGTCCGGAGATCCCGGCCACGGGTGCGAGGCTCGGGCCCTGGGCGCGGCGATCCCGCGCGGGCCCCCGACCACGAAGGGAACCGCAGGCCCGATGGCAACCAAGACCGCGCGCGCCGATGCGCCGGACGCCGCATCCGAGCACCTGACGCTCGACGATCGCGTCGCGCTGCTGCGCTACATGCTCCTCATGCGGGGCATCGAGGAGCGCGCGATGAACCTCTATCGCCAGGGCAAGGTGCCCGGCTCCTTCTACGACGGCTTCGGCCAGGAGGCCGTCTCGGTCGGCTCGACCTTCGCCATGAGCGCCGCCGACCGCCTCTGCATCCTGCACCGCGACCTCGGCGGGCACCTCGTGCGCGGCGTGACCCCCGCGCGCATCCTCGGCCAGTACATGGGCCGCGAGGGCGGCATCACCGGCGGGCGCGACGGCAACGTCCACTTCGGCGACCACCGCCTGGGCTGCGTCGGGATGGTCTCGATGCTCCCCGACATGATGCTCGTGGCCACCGGCATGGCCATGGCGTTCAAGCTGCGCGCCGAGGCGCGCTGCGCGATCACATGGTTCGGCGACGGCTCGACCTCGCGCGGCGACTTCCACGAGGCCATGAACTGGGCCGGCGTGCAGAAGCTGCCGGTCATCTTCGTGCTGGAGAACAACCAGTACGCCTACTCGACGCCGACCGCGAGCCAGTTCGCCGTCGACCCCGTCGAGCGCGCGGCGGCCTACGGGTTCCCGGGCGAGACCGTCGACGGCAACGACGTCGAGGCGATGTTCGAGGCCACGCGCCGCGCCCGCGAGCGCGCCCTGGCCGGCGACGGCCCCACGCTGCTCGAGGCCGTGACCATGCGCATGCACGGCCACGCGGCCCACGACGACATGAAGTACGTGCCCAAGGAGCAGGTCGAGGAGTGGCGCCAGAAGGACCCGATCGACCGCCAGGAGGCGCGCGTGCGCGAGGCCGGCGTCGACACCACGGCGCTGCGCGAGGAGATCAAGGCGGCGATCGACGAGGGCACGCAGGAGGCGCTGGCCATGCCGATGCCCGACCCCGACACCGCCACCCACCGGCTGTTCCACGACGAGGCCGACGAGATCCTGCTCGGCGACGGCAACGCGCCGTGGAGCGGCTTCGCGGAGGCGACGTCCTAGTGGCCACCATGACCTACCTGCAGGCGATCTCCGACGCCATGCGCCAGGAGATGCGCCACGACGAGCGCGTGCTCGTGATGGGCGAGGACATCGGCGTCTTCGGCGGCGCCTTCAAGGTGACCGACGGGTTCATCGACGAGTTCGGCCCCAACCGCGTGATGGACACCCCGCTGGCGGAGTCGGGCATCGTCGGCACGGCGGTGGGCGCCGCCGTCGTCGGGATGCGGCCGATCGCCGAGATGCAGTTCGCCGACTTCATCTCCTGCGGCTTCGACCAGCTCGTCAACGTCGCGGCCAAGATGTACTACCGCCAGGGGCTGCCGGTGAACATCACGGTGCGCCTGCCCAGCGGCGGCGGCTTCTCCGGCGGCCCGTACCACTCCCAGAACCCCGAGGCGTGGTTCATGCACTCGCCCGGGATGAAGGTGGTCGCGCCCTCGACGGCCGAGGACGCCAAGGGCCTGCTGATCTCCGCCATCCGCGACCACAACCCGGTCGTCTATCTCGAGCACAAGCACCTGTACCGCCGCGTCAAGGGCGAGGTGCCCGACGGCCTGTACGAGACGCCGCTGACCGCGCGCATCGCGCGTGAGGGCACCGACCTCACGGTCATCGCCTACGGCGCCATGGTGCACACCGCGCTGGAGGCCACCGCCGACCTCGACGGCGCCTCGGTCGAGGTGCTCGACCTGCGCTCGCTGGTCCCGCTCGACGAGGAGGCGATCCTCGCCAGCGTCGCCAAGACGTCGAAGGTGCTGATCGTCGACGAGGCCAACGAGACATGCGCGGCCGGCGCCCAGGTGGCGGCCGTCATCGCCGAGAAGGGCTTCGAGGACCTCGACGGGCCCGTGCGCCGCGTGGCGACGCCCGACGTCCCGATCCCGTTCTCGCCCCCGCTCGAGCAGGCGCTGCTGCCGAGCGTCGAACGCGTGAAGGAGGCCGCCCGTGAGCTCCTCGAGTACTGAGACACTCATCGACGTCGTGATGCCGCAGATGGGCGTCTCGGTCTCCGAGGGCACGATCGTCGAATGGCGCAAGCAGGTCGGCGACTGGGTCGAGTACGAGGAGGCGCTCGTCGACATCTCGACCGACAAGATCGACACCGAGCTGCCCTCGCCGGCCGCCGGGCGCGTGGCGGAGATCGTCGTCGAGCCGGGCACCACCGTCGAGGTCGGCGCCGTGCTCGCGCGCCTGAGCACCGACGCCAAGCCCGGCCAGCCGCACGCCTCCGAGCAGAACGGCGCGCCGCCGACCAGCGAGGCCGCCGCCGCGACCGGGGAGACGCCGGTCGAGGCGACCGCCACGCCGTCGCCGGAGCCGGGCACCGCCACCCCGGACGACGCCCCCCGCGAGCGGCCCGCGCGCGGCGCGCGGCGCTACTCGCCGGTCGTGCAGCGCATCGCGGCCGAGCACGATGTCGACCTCGACCAGGTGCCGGGCACCGGGCGCGACGGGCGCGTGCGCAAGCAGGACGTCCTCGCCCACATCCAGTCCTCGGGCGGGGCCGCCGTCGAAGAGCCGCCGCTGCACATCGAGTCGCCCTACATCCCCGAGCCGGTGGCGCCGAAGGCCGCGCCCGCGGCAGCGCCGTCCCCCGCGCCCGCCCCGGCGCCGGTGCCGGTGCGGACCGGCGCCTACCAGCCGCCGGCGGCCGCCCCGCTGTCGCGCATGCGCAAGCTCGTCGGCGACCACATGAAGCGCTCGCTCGACACGGCCGCCACGTGCACGACGTGGATCGAGGCCGACATGTCGCGCGTGGAGCGCGCGCGCCGCGAGGTCGGGCTCACGGCGCTGCCGTTCGTGGCCCGCGCCACCATCGACGCGCTGCGCGAGTACCCCGCGCTCAACGCGTGGCTGGAGGGCGACCAGCTCACGGTGCACACCGACGTCAACCTCGGGATCGCCGTGTCGCTGGGCGACGACGGCCTGATCGTGCCGGTCATCGGCGCGGCGCAGGACCTCTCGGCCGAGGGCCTCTCCAAGCGCATCAAGGAGCTGGCCCGTGCGGCGCGCTCGCGCGCGCTGCGCCCCGACGACGTCCAGGGCGGCACGTTCACGATCACCAACCCGGGGCAGTTCGGATCGGTCATGGCGACGCCCGTCATCAACCAGCCGCAGGTCGCGATCCTCGACCTCGAGGCGGTGGTGAAGCGTCCCGTGGTAGTGACCGACGAGGACGGCAACGACTCGATCGCCATCCGCCCGATGACGGTGCTCGGCCTGTCGTGGGACCACCGCGCCCTCGACGGCGCCCTGGCCGCGCAGTTCCTGGCCGCGATCAAGCGCCGGATCGAGAGCCTGTAGCGAGCGGCAGGCGCTCGTCGCGCCGACCGGTCTCATGTGTCCAGGCGCCGGCGCAGGACCGGCTTGACGTCCACGATCGGCGTGCCGTCGATGGCCTCGAGGTTGCGCACGCGCAGCCGCGCGCCCTCGACCGACAGGACCTCGACCGGGTGCAGCCCTATCGGGTTCGGGCGATCGGGGGAGCGTGTGTTGAACACGCCCTGCATGGGGTTGGCGCGGTCGTCGCGCGGGTGCACCCGCAGGACGTCGCGCCGGGCACGGTCCAGCCACGTGAGGACGATCAGCTCGGCCCCCGGCCCGATGCCGTCGAGGGCGTCGAGCACGGCCGGCTCGAAGACCAGCCACGCGTCGGGCGCCCCCTCGAGACCCTGCTTGGGCGCCGACGCGCGGTCGGTCAGCTCGGACTCGACGCGCCCGATCGGCGTGAGCTCGATCACTGCCTGTCCTTGGGCTCGTAGACGAGGATCAGCGTCTCACCCGCCGGCTTGGCGTCCATGAGGCGCAGGGCGGTCGCGTCGGCGTCGCCGGCGAACATGCGCTTGCCGGCGCCCAGCACGGTCGGGAAGACCATCAGGCGGTACTCGTCGACGAGGTCGTTCGCGCGCAGGACCTCGATCACCTGGGCGCTGCCGTTGACCAGCACATCGCCGCCGGGCTCCTGGCGGAGCCTGGTCACGGTGTCGACGAGCTCGCCGGGCCTGACGACGACCGAGTTGTTCCACTCGGCCTCGTCCATGGAGCCCGAGACGACGTACTTGCGCATGCCGTTGAACTTGTCGGCGAACTCACCGGTGCGCGACGGCCACGCCTCGGCGAAGCCCTCGTAGGTGACGCGGCCGAGGAGCAGGGCCTCGGACCTCATCACCTCGTCGAGCTTGAACTGGTCGCCCTCGGCCCCGCGCTCGTACTTGAACGCCCAACCGCCGCGGTCCCATCCCTCGGACCCGCCCGGGTCCTCGAAGACGCCGTCCAGCGACACGAACTGCGATACGACGATCCTGGCCATCTCGATCTCCTTGTCTGGTTCGTTGCTTGTGCGCTGCTATGACCGCGCCTCGGCGCGAAACTCGTCGGTGACCCGGCGCGTGCGTAGGCGTCCGCCCGGCTTGAACACCGCCAGGCCGACGGCGAGGGCCGCGAAGATGAGGTTGGCGGTACCGGCGATCGACAGCTCCCAGCGCGCCGCCCCGAGCGGCCGGCCGGCCGCGGTTCGGTCGATCAGCGCCTGCACCGACGGCCTGACCACGAGCGCGCCGGTCAGGATGATCGCAAGCTGCAGCGCGAGCTTGCCGGCGACCCAGCGGTAGGTGACGACGCCCCAGCGCGTGCCCAGCCCCAGCGCGATGCCCGTGGCGAGCGAGGTCAGGCTGAACGGGATCGCCAGCGCGAAGGCGAGCGTCTGTGCCGACCCGTAGAGCGCGTGGGCCTCGGCCGCGCTGTCGGCGCCCGCAGCGCGCAGCGCCACGATCAGCACGCTGCCGGTGACGCCGATGAGCGCCACCGACACTCCCACGTGCACGGTCAGGACGGCCTTGCGCGCCCGGGGGCTCAGCCGCGTGGCGCTCATGACCCCGCCGCGCGATCGATCTGCGGCCCGACGGTCGTGACCGCCGGGATCGGCCCCATGGCCCAGTCGGGCACCGCGACGCCCGCCTGATCGGCGGCGATCCGCGCGAAGTAGCGCTCGAAGCCCGCCGGCGTGCAGACGATGAGCGTGCGGGCGCCGGCGTCGGTGTGGTTGGCGAACGCGTGCGCCACCCCGCGGGGGGCGAAGGCGAACTCGCCCGCGCGGCGCGCGCAGCGCTCGGCGCCGAGCTGGAAGACGAGCTCGCCCTCGAGCACCCAGAAGAGCTCGTCGAAGTCGTGGTGATGCAGCCGCGGGCCCCCGAACCCGGGGCCCACGCGGTTGTCCATCACCGCGATCCGCCCACCGCACTGCTCGCCGCGCACGAGGACGTTGACCCGGCCGGCGGCGGGCGCGATCGGCGTCGCCGCGGCGCCGTCGTCGCGCTCGGCGATCAGCCCGCCGACAGTGGTGACCGGCGGCGTGGGCGCCAGCGCCCACGGCGGCGGGTCCTCGCCCGCCGCCTGCGCGGCGAGACGTGCGAAGTAGCCCTCGAAGCCCGCCGGCGTGCACAGCAGCACGTAGCGCGCGGGGACGTCGCCCAGGTTCGCCAGGGTGTGTGCCACGCCGGCCGGGGCGAGGGCCAGCGCGCCGGGCCCGGCGGTGAAGAGCTCGTCGCCCAGCTGGAAGGTGAGCTCGCCGTCGAGCACGTAGAAGGTGTCGTCGAACGCGTGGTGGTGCAGTGGCGGGCCGTCCCAACGGGCGGGCACGGTGTTCTCGATCACGGAGATCGCGCCGCCGGACTGCGCGCCGCGCAGCGCGACGGCCGTGGTGAAGGCAGAAGCCATGTGGTCCTCCTTACGACTTGCGGTGGGCGGCCTGCAGGGGCACCTCGGGTAGGCGCAGGACGACGAGGAGCGCCAGCGCCGCGACCGGGGCGGCGACCACGAAGACGGCCTGGACGCCGTCGATGACGTCGGCGCGCGACGCGTGTGCGGCGCCGTCGGCGCCGGACTGCGCCGCGAACACGGCGCCCAGGACGGCGGCCCCGACCGCCCCGCCGAGCGCGCGGAAGAACCCGGTCGTCGCGGTCGCGACGCCGAGCTCGCGCCGATCGACGCTGTTCTGGACGGCCACGACGAGAACCTGGGTGACCATGCCGAAGCCGAGGCCGAACACGCCCAGCGCGATGCCGGTGGCGACCTGCGAGGGGTCGCCCGCGAAGGCGGCGAGCAGGACGAGCGCCACCGTCATCAGCGCCAGGCCCGCGACCGGGAAGCGCTTGTAGCGCCCGGTGCGCACGATCGCCCGGCCCGACAGCGTCGTCGAGACGGCGATCCCGAGCATGGCCGGGACGAGCAGCAGGCCGGCGTCGGTCGGGCTGGCGCCCGTCGCCGTCTCCAGGAACAGCGGCACGAAGACGGTGACCGAGAACAGCGCGGCGGTCCCCAGGAACAGCGTGGCGCTGGCGATGGCCACCGGCCGGGTGCGCAGCAGGTGGAACGGGACGATCGGGTCGGCGACGCGGCGCTCGCGCACGACCAGGGCGCCGGACAGGACGACCGTCGCGGCGATGAGCCCGAGGATCTCCCCCGAGCCCCACGCGTAGCGCGCCCCGCCCCAGATGCAGGTCAGCATCAGACCGGTGGTCGCGCCGGCCAGCAGCAGGGCACCCGCCACATCGAGCGGGCGGTCGGCACCCGCCCCCTCCGGCGCCGGCAGGCGCAGGTGAAGCGCGGCGAGAGCGGCGGCGCCGATCGGCAGGTTGACGAGGAAGACCCAGCGCCAGCTCGCGTGATCGACGAGGACGCCGCCGAGGAGCGGACCGACGATGGTCGCGACGGCGAAGGTCGCCGCGATGTAGCCCTGATAGCGCCCGCGCTCGCGCGGGGCGACGAGGTCGCCCACGGCGGCCATGGCCATCGTCATCAGGCCGCCGGCCGCGGCGCCCTGGACAGCGCGCAGGACGATGAGCTGCGTGACGTCCTGCGCCGCCCCGCACAGCGCCGAGGAGGCGATGAAGACGAAGAGCGCGACCTCGAGCAGCAGCTTGCGCCCGTAGCGGTCGCCGAGCTTGCCCCACATCGGCGTCGATGCCGCGGCGGCCACCACGTATGCGGTGACGACCCATGAGACGTCGGTGAGCCGGCCGAGGTCGGCGGCGACTACCGGCAGCGCGGTGGCCAGGATCGTCTGGTCGAGGACCGCGGGCAGCATCGCGAGGACGATCGCCGCGAAGGGCACGGCGACGGACGGGACGCCTGCGCGCTCGCCGGTGCTCGTGGATGCGCGGTCGTGGTGCTGCAGTGTGGCCTGGCTCATGACGCCTCCTTGGACTGGATGGCTCGTGCTGCCATAAAGATATAGCAACCCTAAGATTAGTGCGCAACTATGTTTGTTGCTGATAGACTTTCATCATGAGCACGGCCGAGTCCCCGCAGCTGGGCCTGCGCGAGCGCAAGAAGGAGCAGACGCGCCAGCTGATCGCCGAGACCGCGCGACGCCTGTTCTCCGAGCGCGGGTTCGAGCGCGTCACCGTCGCCGAGATCGCCCGCACCGCCGAGGTCTCCGCGCAGACGGTCTTCAACTACTTCCCCACCAAGGAGGACCTCGTCTACTGGCGGCTGCAGTCCTTCGAGGACGAGCTGCTGGAGACGATCCGCGAGCGCGAGTCCGGCGAGCCCGCGCTCGCCGCCTTCCGGCGCTTCATCCTGGCGCAGCGCGGCCTGCTCGGCAAGCGCGACGAGGCGGCGCGCCGGCAGCTCACGGCGCTCACGCGGATGATCACCGAGAGCCCGGCCCTGCAGGCCCGCGAGCAGCAGATCTTCGCCGGCTACACGGCCTCCCTGGCCGCGCTGCTCGCGGAGGAGACTGCGGCGCACCCGGCCGACCTGAGGCCGTGGGTGGCGGCCAACGCCATGATGGGCGTCCACCGGGCGCTCGTGCATCACGCCCGGCGGCGGGTCATCGAGGGCATGCAGCATCCGCGCCTGGCCACCGAGGTCCGTGCGCGCGCCGAGGAGGCGCTGGCGCTGCTCGAGGAGGGCCTCGAGCGCTACGCGGTCAAGGACTGACGCGCAGGGCCGCGATCAGCAGACCCGACGCGGCGAGGGTGGTGACGGCGCGCGCGTGGTTCCACGCGGTCCAGGCGGCCAGGTAGTCGCTCCAGCGACCGGGCGCGCCCGCGCCGTCGGGGTCCACGGTCATCAGCGCGTCGTTGAGCGGGACGTTGGCGGCCCGGGTGACGACGATCGCTCCCGCGAGGTAGAGCGCGCTGCCCGCGAGCACCAGCACGGCAGGGCGCTCGCCCCACGAGACCACGGCCCATACGCCCAGCACGCCGCAGGCGACCGCGGTGCCGATCAGCGCGGTCATGAACATCGGGGTGAGCGCGAGCCTGTTGATCGAGTTCATCGCACGGATGCTCTGCGCCGGGGCCAGGCGGTCCAGGGCGGGCATGACGAAGGAGGAGAAGGCGAAGAAGACGCCGGCCGAGAGGCCGCAGCCGAGGGCGGTCGCGAACGTGAGGTACTGGATGAGGCGGCTCATGTCGCACAGTGAAGAGCGCGCGAGCGAGACTGTCCATGGCCAGATTGCGCGCCTTCATACGCCAGCGTCTACCTCACGTCTGCGTGGCGACCTCGCGTGCTGCACCCAGTCGGGATCGATCGCCTCGAGCTCGGCGCCGACGTCGACATCGTGCCCGGCCCCCTCGAAGGTGAAGATCCGCGCGGTCTCGCCGTCGCGCGCCGCGAGGTTCGTGCGCTCCTGGAAGGCGTCGAGGATGCGGTCGGCGTCCGGCCCGACCTTCGTGATGACCAGCGTGTTGGGCATGGCGACGATGGTGCCATCATGGGGTGATGGCAGGCGAGCTGTGGACGGTGAACCTCGGCATCGTGGAGTACCGCGAGGCGTGGGCGCTGCAGGAGCGCGTGCGCGCCGCGCGCCAGGCGGACGCGATCCCCGACACGCTGCTGCTGCTCGAGCACCCGCCCGTCTACACGCGCGGCCGGCGCTCGGCCCCGGGCGAGCTGGCCATGGGCGAGCAGTGGTATCGGATGCAGGGCATCGACATCGTCGACGTCGACCGCGGCGGGCTGCTGACCTACCACGGCCCCGGCCAGCTCGTCGGCTACCCGATCATGCGCGTGACGGATCTCATGGCCTACGTGCGCACGATGGAGCAGGCGATCGTCACCGCCCTCGGCGACGAGGGGGTGCCCGAGGCCCGGGGGCGCTCCGGCGACGGGCGCGACTTCATCGGCGTGTGGACGGCCGAGCGCAAGATCGCCTCGATCGGCGTGCACCGCTCGCGCGAGGTGACCACGCACGGCTTCGCGGTCAACGTCGACAACGACCTGCAGCCCTTCGAGTGGGTGGTGCCGTGCGGGCTGGCCGACGTGCGGATGACCTCGATCACGCGCGAGCTCGGCCACGGCGACCATCTGCCGTGCTTTCGCAAGCGCATGGCCTTCCGCTTCGCCGAGGCCTTCGAGCGCCGCCAGCGGCTGGTCTCGGCGACCCGTCTGGAGGCCGCGATCGGCGCCGCGCCAGTGCCGGCATGAGCTTCATCGAGCTGGGCGTCGAGGATGCCGACCGCGGCCGTGCCTTCTACGAGGGGGTGTTCGGCTGGCGCTTCGAGCCCGGGCCCTCGGGCAATGGCTTCATGATCCACACGCCCGACGGCCGCGCCGGCATCCACGGCGGCGACGCGGGCGCATCGCCGTACGTCTTCTTCCCCGTGGAGGACATCGACACGGCGATGGATCGCGTGCGCGAGCTCGGGGGCGTCGTGGAGGACGTCGACGTCGAGGGCGACGAGGAGTCCCAGGCGCGCCATGGGCGCTTCAGGCTCTGCCGCGACGACCAGGGCTCCCCCTTCGGACTGCACCAGCCGCCGGCCGCCTGACCACGCGGCTACTCGGGCAGGTCCGCGGGCAGCGGGACCTCCTGCGGCGGCGCGCTGTGCGGGCTGTCCCAATCGGTCCACGCCCGGCCGTCGCGCCCGGCGTGCGCGCCCGTGCCGCCCAACGCCAGCATCACGAGGCGCTCGGGTCCGCGGTTGAGGAGCTGGCGGCGCACGGCGGGCGCGACGCGCACGAGCTCGCCGGGGTGCAGGACCTGCTCCTCGCCCTCCACGAGCAGGGTCAGGGTGCCCTCCAGCACCAGGTAGACCTCCTCCTGGCGCTCGTGGCAGTGGATCCGCCCGCGCTGGCGCGGCTCGAGCACCATCTGGTTGATCCCGAAGCTCGTGACCCCGAGCGGGCGGCGCAGCGAGACGAAGCGCTCCCCGGCCTCGGGATCGAGCGCGGTGCGTGCGATGCCCTCGTTCATGGCGGCGATCCTACGACGAGCACGACAGCGCTCGCAGCCGCGCCCGATAGCGGACCATCGAGGCGTGGACCCAGTCGCCGTGGGTCTGGCGGCGCAGGGCCGCCACGCGCTCGTGGTGGTAGGGCGAGGTGAGCGACTCGTTGTGACCGATGACGTTCTTGACCGCGATCGCGAACCGGCAGCGCAGCCAGCGCGTGAGCTGCAGCGAGGCGCGCAGCTCGCGCGCGTTGCCGAGCACGTCGGCGTCGCGGAAGCCGACGTGCTCGATGCCGATGGCCGTGTAGTTCAGGCCGACGGTGTGCCGGCACATGAGCGACAGCGGGACCATCTGCACGACGCTGCCGCCGGCGCCGACGACGAAGTGCGAGCACACGTTGGGCAGCTCGTGCAGCTCGACGTCGGGGGCGTCGGGGGCGAAGGTGGCGAAGACGGCGGCGGTCGAGCCGGCGACGGCCACGTGCTCGACGATGACCTTGGGTGCGCGCAGGCGGTAGTCGTCGATGCCGTAGTGCCGGCGGGCGTAGGCGGCCATCTCGCGCTTGCGCCGCGCGGGGTAGGGGATGTAGTGGCGCACGATGGCGGGCGGCGGTGGGACGGCGGCCGGGAGCATCGTGGTGAGTTGTATCGTCCGGGGTCGTGAGCCAGCGCGAGCACAAGACGCGGTCGCGGGCCAACCCCGGCGGCATGGACGTGCTCAAGGTGCTCGGTGGCGAGGTCCGCCCCCTGCGCGAGCGCAAGCCGGCGTGGTTCAAGGTGCCTGCGCCCGGCAGCGCTCGCTACCGCGAGCTGCGCACGCGCATCGAGGCCGAGAACCTGCACACGGTGTGCCAGGAGGCCGCCTGCCCCAACATCGGCGAGTGCTGGGAGCGCGGCACGGCGACCTTCATGATCCTCGGCGACACCTGCACGCGCCGCTGCGGATTCTGCAACGTCAAGACCGGCAAGCCCACCTGGCACGATCCGCTGGAGCCGGCGCGCGTGGCGCGCAGCGTCGCGCGGATGGGCCTGCGCCACGCGGTCATCACGAGCGTCGACCGCGACGACCTGCCCGACTACGGCGCCGGTGCCTTCGTCGGCGTCATCCGCCAGATCCGCCGCCAGGCGCCCAACTGCAAGGTCGAGGTGCTGACCCCCGACTTCCGTGGCCAGGAGATGCCGCTGGCCAAGGTCATCGCCGAGCGCCCCGACGTCTTCAACCACAACGTCGAGGTCGTCCCGCGCCTGTATCCCGTCGCGCGCCGCGGCTCGCGCTGGGAGCGCTCGCTGCGGGTCCTGCACAACGCCAAGGCGATGGGCGGCGACGAGGTCGTGACCAAGTCGGGCCTCATGGTCGGGCTCGGCGAGACCCATGACGAGATGGTCGAGGCCTGCGGGATGCTGCGCGAGCACGACGTGCAGGTCCTCACCGTCGGGCAGTACCTGCGCCCGACCGAGCAGCACCTGCCGGTGGTCCGCTACTGGCATCCCGACGAGTTCAAGGCCCTCGAGCAGGCCGCCTACGCGCTGGGCTTCGACCACATCGCGGCCGGACCGCTCGTGCGCTCCAGCTACCACGCCGACACGCACATCGAGCAGGACCGCCCCGGCGTGGGCCCGCTGGCCGCCACGGCCTGATCCCGCTCTGCAATCCATCTGTCGTGCCTGAGGCGCCGTTGATGGCGCGTTTCCGACCGCGCATCGATTTGGTGCAGGAACGGGTATCAGGGCGCCGATACGTTCGCGCGCCTACCGGTCCTGGCACCTCGATTGGCCCGCCGCACGATCCACATTCTCGTCGCGCTGCTCAGCGCGGCCGCCGTCTCCGCCGCGCCCGCGGCGGCGGCCGGTGCGGGCGACTGCACCCCCGCGGCGAGCTGGCCCGCGCAGCGCGCCGACCTCGCCGCACAGGTCGTCTCCCTCGTCAACGCCCACCGCGCGCAGCTCGGGCTGCAGGCCCTCGTCGTCTCTCCCGCGCTCGGCGCCGCGGCCACCTGGAAGGCGCGCGACATGGCCGCCTACGGCTACATGGAGCACGACGACCTTGCCCCCGACGCACGCACCGCGCAGGACCGCATCACCGCGTGCGGCTACCCGCAGGCCGGGTGGGCCGAGGACATCGCGACCGGCTACGCGACCGCGCAGGCCGTGGTCGACGGCTGGCTGGGCTCACCCGAGCACCGCGCGAACATCGAGGCACCCGAGTTCCGCGCCACCGGTGTGGGCGCCGCGGCCGCGGCCGGTGGACCGCTCTACTGGTCTGAGACCTTCGGCGCCGTCGCCGACGCCGGCAGCATCCTCACCGCCCCCCTCGCGACCGTGCCTGCCGTCGCCGCGGCGACGCCGGGGAGCACCGCCGAAGCGCCGGCGCCCGGCAGGGTTCGCGTGACCTGCGCGCAGCACGGCCGCGGCGTGGCGTGCCGCGTGGGCGGCGCGCGCGGGGCGATGGTGCACATCGCGCTGATCCGCGGCCGGCACACCTTCGCACGCGCGAGCACGCGCGCCGCTGCGCGCCCCGTGCGGGTGCGACTGCACCCCGTGCGCCGCCTGCGCGCAGGCCGCTATGCGCTCGTCGTTCGTGCCGGCTCGGCCGCACGGCGGACGAGCCTCGTCGTGCGCTAAGTCGCCCGGGCGCGGGTAGCCTTCCCGAGCCCTGTTCCCGCTCAAGGACAACATCCCGACCGACAGGACGCCGTACGTCACGATCGCGCTGATCGTGATCAACGTCTTCGTCTACCTCTTCCTGCAGCCGAAGACGGGGATCGACATCACCGGGAACTCGCTCGAGCAGTCCTCGCTCTACCACTACGGTGCGATCCCCTACGAGCTGACCCACCCCGGCCAGCACTGCGACCTCGTCCAGCAGGGCACGGCCGTCGCCTGCGACAAGAGCCTGCCGGACGGTGGCATCCCCACGTGGGCGACGGTCTTCACCGGCATGTTCACCCACGCCGGGCTGCTGCACCTCGGCGGCAACATGCTCTTCCTGTGGATCTTCGGCAACAACGTCGAGGACGCCATGGGGCCGGTGCGCTTCGTCATCTTCTACCTGCTCGCCGGCATCGCGGCCCTGGCGCTGCAGGTCGCGATCGGGGCCGACTCGCTGGTGCCGACGCTCGGCGCGTCGGGCGCCATCGCGGGCGTCCTGGGGGGCTACATCGTCCTCTATCCGCGCGCCCGCGTCCTGACCCTGGTCTTCCTCATCATCTTCTTCACCTTCATCGAGCTCCCGGCCGTCCTCTTCCTGTTCATCTGGTTCGCGCAGCAGGCGATCTTCGGGGCCGTCAACCTCACCACGCCGTCGGGCGGCGGCGGCGGGGTGGCCTACTTCGCCCACGTGGGCGGGTTCGCGTTCGGCCTGCTCATGGTGAGGCTCTTCGCGAAACGCCGCAGCACGGCCTATGGCCAGGCGAAGCACCCCGTGTATTGATGCGGGGAGTGCTCCTCGCGGTGGCGCTGTTCTCCGTCAGCGCCCTGCTCGTGCTCACCGTGCATGCGGCGATCGAGGGCGGAATCGACATCCTGACCGTGCTCTCCGGGCTCGTGCTCGCCCTCTTCGCGTTCGGCATCGTCGGGGCTTTGCTGCATCCTCCTGACCGATGAGGCGCGCAGGAGCCCTGATCGCCGTGCTCGTGCTCGCCGGTTGCGGCGGCGGGGGCGCGACTTCCAGAACGACGCACGGCGCGCAGGCGCAGGTCGTCGCGGCGCCGCTGCAGGTCTCCAACGGACCTGCGCAGGCGGCCGATCCCGGCGCCCGCCCGCTCCCGCTCGCGCTCAGCGCGACGGCCGACCGCGTGCGCGTCGGCTTCAAGCATCCCCCGCGCAGCGGCCTGCTCTTCGACCTCGACACCGGCAAGGTCCTATGGCGCCGGCAGCCGGACCGGGTGCTGCCGATCGCCAGCCTGACCAAGATGATGACCGCGCTGATCGTCGTCGACCGCGCGCCGCCCGACGCCAAGGTCCGCGTGACCAAGGAGGCGCTCGCCTACAAGGGTTCGGCCGTCGGCGTACTGCCGAAGGGCAAGCGCATCAAGCTCGAGACGATGCTCAACGGGCTGCTGCTGCCCTCGGGCAACGACGCCGCCATCGCGCTCGCCCAGCGCACGAGCGGCACCGTCGCGGGCTTCGTGCAGCGGATGAACGAGCACGCCGGGGACCTCGGGCTGGCGTGCACGCGCTTCAGCTCGCCCGACGGCTTCAAGGACGCCGGCAACCACTCGTGCGCCATCGACCTCGCCGAGATGGCGCGGGCCGTGCTCGACAACCCCCGCCTGGCGCGCATCGTCCGGCGCCGGCGCGCCGTGCTGCCCTTCCCGATCAAGGGCGGACGGATCTACCTGTTCAACAACAACCCGCTGCTGCGCACGGGATACCCGGGCACGATCGGGATCAAGACGGGCTACACCGACGCCGCGGGGCGCTGCCTGGTGGCCGCCGCGCGGCGCAACGGCCGCCGGCTCGGCGTGGTGCTGCTGCACTCGCCCGACCCGGGCAAGCAGGCGATGCAGCTGCTCAACCGGGGCTTCGCGGCCGAGTCCTGAGCGAAGAGGGTCGCGCGTTCGCGCCCTAGGGTCCCTACCCGGCGGCGCCGGGGGCGGGCAGAGTGGGTCACCGCAGCCCACCAGACCCCGGAAAGGGGACCCAACATGCCCGACAAGAAGAGCAAGCGCCCGCTGGCCAAGTTCGCCCTCATCGGCGGCCTGCTCGCCGTGGCCGGAAGCCACCTGCACCACCACGGACGGGGCAAGAGCGGCGGGCACTCAGGTCGTTGCTGTCTGGCCCGCGGCCGTTAGCCGACGGCGGCGTCGCCCGCCAGGACCGCCAGGTCGCGCGCCTGCCAGCTCACGCGGGCGCGCAGCCCGGCGTCGCTCATCCAGCGCAGCAGGTCGGGGACGGTCTCGGGCAGGTCGAAGCCCGGGTCGAGCGGGGTGACGACGTCGGCCGGATCGGCGGGGACGACGACGTCGGCGAGCACGAAGCGCCCGCCGGGCGCGAGCACGGCCGCGGCGCGCGCAATGAGGTCGGCCTTCTCGGGGGCCTCGAGGTGGTGGACGGCGAGCGCCGAGAAGACGAGGTCGAACGGACCTTCGGGCAGCGCTTCGCGCAGGTCCTGCAGGCGCAGGTCGGCGCCCGGCAGGTCGGCCGCCGCGAGCATGTGCTCGCTGGAGTCCACGCCGGTCAGGTGCGCGTGCGGATGGCGCTCGAGCACGCGCTGCGAGGTGACGCCCGACCCCGTGCCCAGCTCGAGCACGCGCCGCGCGTCCACGCCGTCCGTCGCGCGTGCCAGCTCGTCCTGCACGCGGTCGTAGTCCGGCACCTCCCGGCGGACCATCTCGAGGTAGCCGTCGGGATCCCAATGGAACTGGCCCATGGGAGCACGTTAGTAGAGCGCTAGCAGCAGCGGGCGCGCGGATTGTCGTTGCGGTCGTCCTGGCGCCAGCGCTCGAAATCCCGCCGCGACATGACCATCGCGCCCGGATGCTCGCTGCGCACGTGCTCGACGTAGCGGTCGTACGCGGTCTCGCCCGCGGCTTCGCGCAGGTACCAACGGATGCTTCGCGCCAGGCCGCGCAGCCGCGACCCAGCGGCGGCGGAGCTCATGGGCCGCCCCTGGGACTCACCGTGTCGGACTCGCGCGTGAAGCGATCGCTGCGCGCGGCGCCGCCGTCACCGGCGGTCGCCCCCGCGAGGGCGAGGCGCTCCTCCGCCGTGGGGAACAGGCCGGCGGGCGCGAACAGCTTGGACTCGACGAACTGCGTCTCGGTGGTCGGCAGGATCCGCCGGCCCACGATGACCCGCAGCCAGATGCGCGACGCGTCGAGGAGCACCACGATGATCATGGCAGCGAAGAGGGCGGCCAGGATCCCGTCGACGGTCGAGTTGGTCACGACCTGGTGCATGTCGTCGAGGCTCTTCGCGGGCGCGATCACCTGACCCTTGTCGAGCGCGTCCTGGAACTTGTCGCGCTGGGCGAAGAAGCCGAGCTTCGGGTTGTCCGAGAAGACCTTCTCGTAACTCGCCGTGAGGGTCACCACCGCATCCCAGGCCAGCGGAATCGCCGTGACCCACGCCCACTTCAGGCGCCCGGACTTGATGAGGATCGTCGTCGCGACCGTCAGCGCCACCGCGGCCAGCAACTGGTTCGCAATGCCGAACAGGGGGAAGAGCTGGTTGATCCCGCCCAGCGGGTTCGTCACGCCGGTGTAGAGGAAGTAGCCCCACGCGCCGACGACGATCGCGCTCGTCAGCCACACGCCGGGCTTCCAGCTCACGCGCCCCAGCGGCTTCCACACGTTGCCGAGCGTGTCCTGCAGCATGAAGCGCCCGACGCGAGTGCCCGCGTCCACCGTGGTGAGGATGAACAGGGCCTCGAACATGATCGCGAAGTGGTACCAGAAGGCCTTCAGCGCGTTCCCGGTGGCGCCGGAGAAGATCTCCGACATCCCGATGGCCAGCGTCGGCGCGCCGCCGGTGCGCGCCACCAGCGACTCCTCGTGCACGTCGCGCGCCGCCGAGGCCAGGGCCTGCGGCGAGATCTGGAAGCCGAGCCCGTTCACCGCCTGCGAGGCGGACTGGACGCTGTCGCCGACGACCGCGGCCGGCGCGTTCATCGCGTAGTAGAGCCCCGGATCGATGATCGACGCGGCGATGATCGCCATGACCGCGACGAAGGACTCCATGAGCATCGCGCCGTAGCCGATGAAGCGGACCTGCGACTCCTTCTGGATCATCCTTCGGCGTGGTGCCCGAGGCGATGAGCGCGTGGAAGCCCGACAGCGCGCCGCAGGCGATGGTGATGAAGACGAACGGGAACAGCGCTCCCGCGAAGACCGGGCCCTCGCCGGCGAACTTCGTGACCGCCTCGTTCTGCATCTGCGGCAGCGTCACGACGATGCCGATCGCCAGCAGCCCGATGGTCCCGATCTTCATGAAGGTCGACAGGTAGTCGCGCGGCGCCAGCAGCATCCACACCGGCAGCACCGAGGCGAAGAAGCCGTAGGCGATCAGGCACAGGGCCAGCGTCTTGGGCTCGAGCGTGAAGAAATCGGCCACTGCGCCGCCGCTCTCCTGGATCCAGCCGCCGGCGACGATCGCCAGCAGGAGCAGCGCGACGCCGATCGCGGTCGCCTCGAGTATCCGGCCCGGGCGCAGCACGCGCAGGTAGAAGCCCATCAGCAAGGCGATCGGGATCGTCATCGCGATCGAGAACGTTCCCCACGGCGACGCGGCGAGCGCGTTGACGACCACCAGCGCCAGCACGGCCAGCAGGATGATCATGATCGAGAACACCGCGATCAGGGCCGCGGCTCCGCCGACCGGACCGATCTCGTCGCGCGCCATCTGCCCGAGACTCTTGCCGTCGCGGCGCATCGAGAAGAACAGCGTCACCATGTCCTGGACCGCGCCGGCGAAGATGACCCCGACGATGATCCAGATCGTGCCCGGCAGGTAGCCCATCTGCGCGGCGAGCACGGGGCCCACCAGCGGGCCGGCGCCCGCGATGGCCGCGAAGTGGTGGCCGAAGAGGACGCGGCGATCGGTGGGGTGGTAGTCGATCGCGTTGTCGAGCCGCTCCGACGGCGTCGCGCGGCGGTCCTCGACGCCGAGCACCTTGCGGGTGATGAACCGCGCGTAGAAGCGGTAGGCGATCGCGTAGGAGCCCAAGGCGGCCGCGATCAGCCAAGCCGCGGAGATCTGCTCGTCGCTCACGAGCGCGATGACCCCCCAGGCGATGGCGCCGACGACGGCGACCGCCGTCCAGATGACGATGGAGCGCAGGCGGCTGCCCTTGGCCATGGTGTCCCTCCTTCGCTGCCCGATGCAGGTCACCGACCGTGGACCCACGTCCGCCGGCGACCGGGGCCTTTCCCTCTGGCCGTGCCCCTACCCGGCGTCGGTCGCCGCCCAAACGAGGGCTGTCGGACTACCGACCCCGAGCGCTAGAGGTGCTCGAGGATGCCCGGCAGCGAGTCGCGGAAGTTGTCCTCGACGAGGGCCGACGCCGCCTCGCGATCGCCGCGCTCCAGGGCCTGGATGATCCGCTCGTGCTGGTCGACCGAGCGGCTCACGAACTCGGTGGCCGACATGTAGTTGTACTCGTAGCGCAGCAGCAGGCGCTTGAGCGGCCGCAGGGTCGAGATCAGCTGGTCGTTGTCGCAGTGACGCACGAGCTCCTCATGGAACTCCCAGTCGTGCGTGGCGGCGGCCATCGCGTTGGTGCTCTCGTTGGCCATCGCCGCGTTGATCTCGCGCAGCCGCGCGACGGCCTCGGGCGGGAACTCCGGCGTCGAGCGCACCGCCAGGCCCTCCAGCAGGATGACCACGGGGTAGCCCTCGCGCACCTCGATCTCGCTGAGCGGCGCGACGGCGAAGGCGCCACCGTCCTCGGGACGGACGAAGCCGTCGCGCTCCAGGCGGCACAGGGCCTCGCGCACGACCGGCGCGTCGACCTCGAGCTGGTCGGCGAGAGCCTCCTCGTCCAGCCGCGCGCCGGCCTCCATCTCACCGCAGACGATCCGGCGCTCGATCTCGGTCCACGTGCGTTCGCGCGTGCCGTGCCCCATAGCTCCGAGACTACCTTCTGCGCCCGCGCGACTGGCGGTGAGCGCGCCGGAGCAGCGCGCGGCTACGTATATTCCACTGGACCGACTGGCCAGTCAGCCAAAGGAGCACCGTGGACCTCAACGACACGCCCGAGCAGGCCGAGTACCGCGACAAGGTGCGCGCCTGGCTGGAGGAGCACAAGGCGCAGGCGCCCGAGGCGCGCAGCACGCGCGCCGGCGCCGAGGACGACGCCTACGTCGACGCCCGCCGCCGCTGGCAGGGCAGGCTGGCCGAGGGCGGCCTGGCCGGCGTCACCTGGCCGGTCGACGTCGGCGGCCAGGGGCTGGGCCCGATCGAGCAGGTCATCGTCAGCCAGGAGATCACGCGCGCGGGCGTGCCCGGGATCCTCGACGTGATCGGCGTCGGCATGCTCGGGCCGACGATCATCGCCCACGGCACCGAGGAGCAGAAGGCGCGCTACCCCGGGCCGATGCTGCACGGCGACGAGGTGTGGTGCCAGCTGTTCTCCGAGCCGGGCGCCGGCTCGGACCTCGCAGCGGTGCAGACGCGCGCGCGCCTCGAGGACGACGGCACGTGGGTGCTCAACGGCCAGAAGGTGTGGACGACCAACGCCCAGTTCGCCGCCTACGGCCTGCTGCTGGCGCGCACCGACCCCGAGCAGCACAAGCACAAGGGCCTGACGATGTTCATCCTGCCGATGGACGCCGACGGCGTCACCGTCCGCGGCCTGCGCCAGATCTCGGGTGAGGCGGAGTTCAACGAGGTCTTCCTCGACGACGTGCGCCTGCCCGCCGACGCGGTCGTCGGGCGGATCAACGACGGCTGGCGCACGGCGCTGACGACGCTGATGTTCGAGCGCGTGACCATCGGCCTGGGCTCGGAGGGCATGGGCTACAAGGAGGATCGCTTCGCGCGCGCCATCGCCGCCGATCCCGAGGCCCGCCGCGACCCCGACGTGCGCAAGCGCCTGGGCGAGATCGGCGTCGAGCTGATGGCCATCAAGTTCACCGGGTATCGGACGCTGACCATGCTGGCCAAGGGTCAGATCCCCGGCCCGGAGGCCGGCCTGGCCAAGGTCACCACGGTCAACGCGGCGATCGCCGCAGGCGAGCTCATCGCCGACGTCCTCGGGCCCGACGCCCTCGACGAGGATGCCCAGTGGGCGTACATGATCTCGTTCCTGCCCGGGCTGAAGTCCGCGGGCGGGACCGAGGAGATCCTGCGCAACACGATCGGCGAGCGGGTGCTCGGGCTGCCGCCCGAGCCGCGACTGGACAAGGGCGTGCCGTTCAGTGAGTTGCGCGCCAAGGAGAAGGAGGCCGCAGCCGCATGAACCTCGCACTGTCGGACGAGCAGGAGTTCCTGCGCGAGGCCGCGCGCGGCGCGCTGTCGCGCGTGAAGACGATCGAGGCGGCCCGCGAGGCGCTCGAGGGCACCGCCCTGCCCGACCTGTGGCCGACCGTGGTGGAGGCCGGCTGGCCCGGGCTGCTGATCGACGAGGACCGCGGCGGCGCGGGGCTCAGCGCCTTCGACGCCATGCTCGTGGCCCAGGAGTGCGGCCGCGTCCTGGCGGGCGCGCCGCTGCTGGGGCTGCTGCCGGCCAGCGGGCTGCTGCAGGCCGCCGGCGACGAAGCCCTGGAGGCGGTGGCGGCGGGCGATGTGCGCCCGGCGTGGCTGCCCGCGCGCCCGCCGGGCGACCTCGTCGAGGGCTGGACCGTCGACCCGCGCAGCGGCAAGCATCGCCCGTCCGCGCCGCGCGCGACCGTCGAGGGCGACCGCGTGAGCTTCACTGGCGAGGTCGCCTGGGTGCCCGATGCTCCCGGGGCCGATCTGCTGGTCGTGGTGGGGGTCGACGAGCACGGCGCCGCGGTCGCGGGCGCCGTGGAGGCGAGCGCGGCGAGCATCGAGGCCGTCACGCGCTACGACGCCACCCGCTCGCTCGGGCACGTCACGCTCGACGGCGCCGCCGGTCGGCGCCTGCAGGTCACCGACGAGCAGCTGGCGCGGGCGTGGTACCTGGCCCAGGCGCTGCTGGCCGCCGAGTCGCTGGGAGCGGTGGAGACCGCGCTGGAGATGGCCGTCCAGTACGCCAAGGAGCGCTTCACCTTCGGCCGCGCCATCGGCTCCTACCAGGCGATCAAGCACGGCCTCACCGAGGTCCTGCGCCGCCAGGAGAACGCGCGCTCGCTGCTGTACTACGCTGGCTGGGCCTTCGAGGACCGCCCCCAGGAGTTCGCGCTGGCGGCCAGCGCGGCGCGCTCGGCGGCCGGCTCGGCGCTCGACTTCGCCTCCCGCCAGAACATCGTCACCCACGGCGGGATCGGCGCGACCTGGGAGCACGAGGCCCCGCTGTTCTTCCGCCGTGCCCAGCTCTGCCGGCGGCTGCTGGGCGGAGCGGGCGACGCCACGGACCGCGTGGCGGCGGAGCTGCTCGCGGCGGCCTGACGCGACGTGCCCCGTCCGCGCGCGTCGCGCTGGACCTCGTTCGTCGCCGAGCCGGGCGAGCAGCGCACGCGCATCCTCGCCGAGGAGGGCAACCCGCATCATCGTCTGCGCGTCGAGCACAACGCGGACACGTTGCTCGTGCATCTCAGCGACGAGGACGGCAGCGGGTGGACCGTGCTGGCGGTCGATCGCGCGACGCGCCGCTGGGCCGTGGCCCAGGCCCGGCGCCAGGGCGAGGCCGCCGAGGACGCGTACTCGCGCCTCTACGAGGCCTGAGCGGCGAAGCCCAGGATGAGCTGCGCAGCCTCGAGCGGGACGTCGAGCGGGGGGCAGTGGCCGACGCCGTCGAGCTCGACCCAGTCGGCGTGCGGCAGCCACTCGCTGCGATAGCGCGCGGCGGCCGACGGCCAGGGCAGCAGCCGGTCGTCGGTGCCCCAAACGACGCGCACCGGACACCTGATCCGCTGCGCATCGATCTCGCCGTAGCCCTCGCGCAGCGCGTGCTCGATCATCGGGAGGGCGCCGGTGCAGCTCGCCACGCCGAGCAGCTGGTGGGCGAGCAGGTCGGGCGGGATGTGCTCGAAGTTCGTCGTGAGGAGCCGCGTGGCGCGCCGGCGCCCCTCCACCGACGCCACGATCGCGCCGGCGTGCGGGGCGGTCGCCTTCGCCTGCTCGTGCATCGCCGCCTGGGAGGCGAGGAGCTCCTCCCACGAGCGGTCGTCCTGCGCCCAGCCGCCGGACGGGGCGAACGCGACGACCGAGCGCGCACGCCCGCGCGCGGCGAGCTGCAGCGCGACGAAGCCGCCGAGCGAGTTGCCGGCGATGTGCGCGGTCGCGAAGCCCGCCTCATCCATCGCGCGCTCGACCGCATCCGCGACCAGCGCGCCGCTGGGCTCGCCGTCGAGCGCCGGCCCGCCCGCGTGGCCGAGCAGCGTCGGGGCGAGCACGTCGTGGCGGCGTTCGAGCGCCGGCAGCACCAGCTCCCACATCCGCCAGGTGTCGCTGAAGCCGTGCAGGCAGACGAGCGGCGGTCCGCTGCCGCCGCGGTGCGACGGGGTGAACATCACGCGGCGCCGAGCTCCGCCAGGCGGCGCTCCAGCAGGCGCCGCTCGGCCGCGTCGTGCACCAGCGCCAGGGCATCGCGATAGGCGTCGGCGGCCTCGGTCGTGCGGCCCAGCCGGCGCAACAGCTCGCCGCGCGTCGAGTGCAGGTAGTGGTAGTGCTCGAGCACCAGCCCGTCGATGATGTCGAGCCCGGCCTGCGGGCCGTCGGCCTCCGCCACCGCGATGGCCCGGCTGAGCTCGACGACCGGCGAGCCGGTGAGGCGGGCCAGCTCGCCGTAGAGGGCGGCGATCTGGGGCAGGTCACGGGGCTCGTCGGCGTGCAGCGAGGCGATCGCTCCCTGCAGGACGTAAGGACCGCGCCCGCGCAGCGCCAGCGCCCGGTCGAGCGCCGCCCGCCCGGCGGCGATCTGAGCGGCGTCCCACAGCGAGCGGTCCTGGTCGGCGAGCAGGACGAGATCGCCGTCGCGGAAGCGCGCGGCGCGGCGGGCGTCGTGCAGCAGCATCATGCCCAGAAGGGCGTGCACCTCGGGCTCGTCGGGCATCAGCTCGGCGAGCGCGCGCCCGAGCCGCAGCGCCTCGGCGGCCAGCTCGTTGCGCGCCGGCGGAGCCGAGTAGCCCTGGTTGAAGATCAGGTAGACGACCGCGAGCACGGCGGCCAGGCGATCGGGCAGCAGGTGGGCTGGAGGGACCCGGAACGGGATCCCGGCGGCCTTGATCTTGCGCTTGGCCCGTACCAGCCGCTGGGCCATCGTCGGCTCGGCGACCAGGAAGGCGCGGGCGATCTCGGCCGTGGTCAGGCCCCCGAGCGTGCGCAGCGTGAGCGCGACCTGCAGGTCGGTGGCCAGCGCCGGATGGCAGCAGGTGAAGACGAGCTCGAGGCGCTCGTCGGGAAAGGTCGTGTCGTCCATGGTGTGCGGCAGCCCCTCCGGCACCTCCAGCTGACGCGTCTTCGCGGCCAGCGTGCGATCGCGGCGGATGCGATCGATCGCGCGGTTGCGCGCCGTCGTCACCAACCAGCTGCCGGGACTGGTGGGCACCCCGTCGCGCGGCCAGCGCTCCGCCGCGATCGCGAAGGCCTCCTGGGCGGCTTCCTCGGCGAGGTCGAAGTCGCCGAGGAAGCCGATGAGGGCAGCGAGGACGCGGCCCCACTGCTCGCGGAAGACCTGCTCGAGGATCGCTACCGCTCCACCAGCGGACGCACCTCGATGGCACCGCCCATGCTCGCCGCCGGGATCCGCGCGGCCACCTCGAGCGCGGCGTCGAGGTCGTCGGCCTCGATGAAGCCGTAGCCGCCGAGCGCTTCCTTGATCTCCACGAACGGGCCGTCGGTGGTCAGCGTGCGGCCGTCCTGCACCCGCACGGTGGTCGCCGTCTCCGGCGAGGCCATCTGAACGCCGGGGGTGAACCCGGGCGTCTCGTTGAGCGCCTTGTAGGCGGCGTACACCGCTCCCTTCTCGGCGTCCGGAAGCGCGTCCCACGCGTCCGAGCCCGGCAGCGGGGTGGTGCCCTGATGGATCAACAGCATGTACTTCATCGTGACCTCCTTGTGGGATGTTGGCCCATAAGACGAACGGCCGGCCACGAAATCGACAGCCCGCAGAGAAGTCGCGGCTCATGCACGCCGGGCGCCCGGTCGATGACCCAGGGAATGAGTCCCTCCCCCAGGCTCAATCGCGCGGCCCTGCGCCGGCTGGCACCGTACGCAGCGACGTTGCTGCTGGCCTTTGTGCTCGTCGCCTTGGACCCGGACGCGCGCTACGGGGAGCTCGCCGCGGCGTTCGCGCTGAACTCCTCGGTCGTCCTGCTGGTGGCGCTGTTGCCGTGGGCGTCGCTTCCGCGGTCGGCGCGGCTCGCACCCATCGTCCTCTTCTTCGTAGCCCTCGCCCTGTTGCGCGATTCGGTCGGCGGCGCATCGGCCGGCGTCGGCGTCGTGGCGCTGCTGCCGATCTGCTGGCTGGCGCTGCACGGCAGCCGTCGCGAGCTGGCGATCGGGCTGGCCGGTGTCGCCGCCTTCTGGGCGCTGCCGGTGCTGCTGGTCGGCGGGGCGGAGTATCCACCGGCGCAGCTGCGCTCCGCCGTCCTGTACGTCGCCGTCGCCAGTCTCATCGGCCTGACCGTGCAGCGCCTCGTCGCGGCCCTCGAAGCGCAGGCGGACAACGTCGCCCGCGTCGCCGCCGCCGCTCGCTCCGTGCTCTCGGCCGACGACGCGCGCACCGAGATCTGCGCCGCGGCCTGCCATGTCTCCGGAGGCAGCTTCGCGTTCCTGTTCGAGCCCACCGGCGACGGGCGGCTGTCCTCCACCGCGATGGCCGGCATCACGGCGGCACCGATGGCCCTGCGCATCGACTCCGAGTCTCGGCCACGGGCATGGCGTTCGTCAGCCGGCGCTCGAGCTTCGTCAGGCACGCCGGCGAGCACCCGACGATCGATCACGCGATGTGGGAGGCGCACGGCCGGCCGGCGTCGATGCTGTTCGAGCCCGTCATGCGCGGCGACGACACCGTCGGCGTCCTCGTCGTGGGCTGGACGCGGCCCGTGGCCGACGTCCGCACGGGCGGTCCGGCGCTCATCGGGCTGCTCGCGACCGAGGCGGCCAGTGCCATCGCGCACACCGATCTCCTCGGCCGCCTGGGCGAGCTCGCCGCCACCGACGCGCTGACCGGGCTCGCCAACCGCCGCACCTGGAACCTCGAGCTCGCCCGGGCCCTGCAGGGCAGCGCGCACCGCGACGTCTGCGTGGCGATGCTCGACCTCGACCACTTCAAGGCCTTCAACGACCAGCACGGCCACCTCGCGGGCGACCGTCAGCTCACCGCCTGCGCGGTGGCCTGGCAGGCCCAGCTGCGTCCCGGCGACGTCCTGGCCCGACTCGGCGGCGAGGAATTCGCGGTTCTGCTCAACGGCTGCACGCTGGCCGACGCCACCGCGGTCATCGAACGCCTGCGCGGCGCGACCCCTGGCCGGGAGACCTGCTCGGCCGGCCTCGTCGTCCGCGAGGACGACGAGCCGGCCGAAGAGCTCATGGCTCGCGCGGACAGCGCGCTCTACGCCGCCAAGCGCGCCGGCCGCAACCAGCTGCTCGCCGCCTGAGGCCTCAGGCGGCCGAGCTCCACTCCGGCGCTTCGTAGATCCCGCCGGGCACGCCGCCGATGCACAGCACGCGCAGCCCCTCCGGGCCGGATGAGAGCACGCGGGCCGTGCCGGCGTCGACCCGCACCAGGTGGTCGGCGTCCAGCGGGTGGCACTCGTCGCCGATGTCGACGGAGCCGGACCCGCGCAGGGCGACGTAGAGCTCCTGCTGGCCCGACTCGGACTCGTCGTGGGCCTTGGTCGAGTAGTCGGGCGGCAGGTCCATGATGTTGGCCCCGAACGCCGTGATGTCGAGTCCCGCCCGGACGAGCTTGGCAAAGCCGTCCCACAGGGTCGGAAGCTCCTCGATGGACTTCGCGCAATACCCGGTCATGGTGGAGCGCATCATGACGCCGTCTCCGCGAAGACGTTGGCCATGACCACGGACATCGTCTTGTCGTGCTGGTGCACCGGGCTGAACTCGATCAGCTCGGTCGGCTCGAGCGTCTGGACGAAGTGGCCCGGGCGCAGGTGATAGACGTCGCCCGCGTTGACGCGCTCCTCGGAGCCGTCGAGGTAGGTGACGGTGAACGAGCCCTTGGCCACGTAGCCCCAGTGCGGGCACTGGCAGCGGTCGTCGGGAAGGCCCGCGAACGGGGACTCGTCCGGCGGGAAGTTGGCAGGCATGGTCTCGATCGCGACGCGGGTCTCCCCCCAGTCGACGAAGCGACCCTCGTACTCACCCAGCACCTGCGCGGGCAGGTCAGCCCTGGACGCGTGCATGTGCGCCACTCCTTTCGATGGATCGTGTGAACAGCAGCAAGAGTGCGAGGGCGCCGATCAGCGCGGGCCCGATGCCGGCGGCGAGCATCGTCGTGCGGGCGCCGGCGAGGCCGACGAGGGCGCCGCCGAGCATCAGCGCGCCGAGCTCGGCGCCGTTGCGGGCGCCGTTGTAGGCGGCGAAGACGCGGCCGCGCAGCGCCTCGGGCGCGCGCTCGTGGATGAGCGTGCGCAGCAGCGCGTTCTTGACCCCGTGCGCGGTCCCGCCGACGGCGCACCCGATCATCGCGATGGCCAGCGTCGAAGCGGCGCCGGCGCCGGCGATCCCGATGCCCTGCGCGACCACGGCGACGAGCGCGAAGACCGCCAGGCCCCGTCCCGGGACGCGGTGGGCGAGTCCCGCCGCGCCGGCCGCCATGCCCAGCGTCCACGACGTGATGAGGGCGCCGTAGCCGAGGCTCCCGGCCCCGAGCACGCCGGTGACGAAGAAGGGCTCGGCGGTCTGGCTCATCGTGAAGAGCGCGAGCGCGGCGACCGCTCCGCCGAGCGTGATCGCCAGCTCCGGCTCGCCGAGCAGCAGCCCTGCGCCGTCGCGCGCGCGCACGCGGGTGTTGGAGCTGCGCCTGGGCCGGCGCCGCGCGCGCAGCGCGAGGCCTACGGCCGCGACGATGGCGAACGACGCCGCGTCGATCACGAGCGCCGCCGAGAGCAGCCCGGCGGCGCCAAGCGCGCCGCCCGCCAGCGGGCCGAAGGTGAACCCGAGCGAGCGGGCCGCCTCCATCCTGCCGTTGGCCCGCGCGACGTCCGCGCCCGCAGCCGCCGGGACCAGCGCGAACTCGGCCGGCTGGACGACCGCGACGCAGAACCCGAGCAGCGCGACGAGCACGATGAGGACGCCGAGTGAGTCGATGCTCAGGGCGATGCCGGCCACGATCGCCGCCTGCGCCGCCGAGACGCCGACCAGCAGCGCCCGGTTCTCGAAGCGATCGACGATGGCGCCGGCCACGCCCGCGCCGACGACCACCGGGCCCCACAGCGCGAGGAACAGCGCGGCAACCGCGAACGCGGACCCGGTTCGCTGCTGCACGTGGATCACGAGGGGCAGGAAGGCGAGGAAGTCGCCGAGCGCGGAGAGCCCGGCGGCACCGGCGAGCAGGCGGAGGTCACGGGACATGGCGGCGATGCTCGCGGGCGACCGCTCACGCAGCGCTCGGCGCGCGTGAATGATGCGCGCGCGGGTTGCGCGCGCCTGCCGCGCCCGCCAGGGTTCAGCCGTGCTGAAGCTGCGACTCGCCGGCCGGCTGCGGTTCGAGGGTGCGGACATCGAGCCCCCCGCATCGCGCCGCGCCCGTGGCGTGCTCGCCTACCTGGCGCTCCACCCGGGCCCCCACAGCCGCGCACAGGTCGCCGCGCGCTTCTGGCCCGACGTGCTCGACGAGTCGGCCCGCACGAGCCTGCGGGCCGCCCTGAGCGAGCTGCGCCGGGCGCTCGGGCCGGCCGCCGCCCACGTGGTCGCCACCCGCGAGACGGTCGTCCTCGACGACGGGCTCTGGGTCGATACGCGCGCGTTCGACGCCGCGCTCGCGCGCGGCGACGCCGCCGCGGCGCTCGACGCCTGCTCGTCGACGATCCTCGACGGCTTCGAGGACGACTGGGCCCACGAGGCGCGCCAGGCCCACGCGCACCGGCTCGCCAGGGCGCTCGAACAGCTCGCGGCGTCGGCGATCCCCGCCGAAGCGGTTCGCCTGACGCGCGAGCAGGTGGCGCTCGACCCGCTGGCCGAGGAGCCCAACCGCCGGTTGATCGAGCGCCTCGCCGCCGCCGGCGACCGCGCCGCCGCGCTGGCCGCGGGCGAGCGCTTCGCCGAGCGCCTGCGCAGCACCCTCGCGATCGCCCCGTCGCGCGAGACCCGCGCGCTGCTCGACGCGATCCGCAGCGATCGCCCGGCCGTCGCGGCACCCGCGATCCTGGCGCGCGAGCCCGACTTCGCGTTCGTCGGGCGCGCCCGCGAGCTCGACCGGCTGCGAGCCTCGTGGGCGGACGTCGAGATGCACCGGACCCGGCGGATGGTCGCGATCGCCGGCGAGCCGGGGATCGGCAAGACGCGGCTCGCGCGGCAGTTCGCCCAGGAGCTGCAGGCCGGCGGCGCGCTCGTCCTGCTCGGGCGCTGCTGGGAGGAACCGCTGGCGCCGTTCGAGCCCTACGCGGAGGCGCTGCGCCAGGCCGATGCCGACGCCGCCCTGCGTCCGGGCTCCGAGGATGCCCCCGGCGCGCGCCAGCGCCTGTTCGATGCCGTCGACGGCGCGCTCGGCGGGGTCGCCGGTGCCCGGGCGCTGCTGCTCGTCCTCGACGACCTGCATTGGGCCGACCGCGGCACGCTCCTGCTCACGAGCTTCCTGCTGCGCTCGCAGCGGCCCGGCCCGTTGCTCCTGCTGGGCACCTACCGCGACACCGAGCTCGGCCGCGACCGCCCGCTGGCGGCGGCGCTCGCGGACCTGCGCCGCGACGGCGCCCTGGACCGCGTAGGGCTGCGCGGGCTGGCCGAGGAGGACGTCGCCGCGCTCGCTCGCGAGCTGCTGGGTGACGACGCGGTCGCGGCGGCCGTCCACGCCCGCACGGATGGCAACGCGTTCTTCGTCGAGGAGGTGCTGCGCGGCCTGGGCGAGAGCGCGGAGGTACCCGAGAGCGTGCGCCAGGCGGTCGGCGTGCGGCTCGCCCGGCTGGGCCGCGACGCCAACGAGCTGCTCGCCGCCGCCGCCGTGCTGGGCCTGGAATGCGACGCGGAGACCCTGGTCGGCACCGCGGGTCTCGAGCCCGCGGCCGCCGAGGGTGCCCTCGACGAGGTCCTGCGGGCGCGGCTGCTGCGCCCGGCGGCGACCGCGCGGCGCTTCGAGTTCGCCCACGCGCTGGTGCGCGAGGCGGTATACGACGAGCTCAACGTCCTGCGGCGCGCACGGCTGCACCGCCAGGCCGCCGAGGCGCTGACCGCCCGCGGCGAGGACGCCCACCTCGAGGAGATCGCCACGCACCTCTTCGAGGCCGCGGGCACGGCCGACGCGCGGCTCGCGGCGGACACGCTCACGCGAGCCGGGCGGCGGGCTCTGGAGCGGCTCGCCTACGAGGACGCCGCCGAGCGCTTCGCGCGGGCGCTGCAGGCACTCGAGCTCGCGGGCGCGCAGGACGATGGCGGCCCCGTCCTGGTCGCGCGCGGCGATGCGCTGCTGCGGGCCGGCGAGCCGGCCGCTGCGCGCGAGGCGTTCTCGGACGCCGCGCTGATCGCGCGCCGGCGCGCGGACACCAAGCTGCTGGCCGATGCGGCGCTCGGCTTCGCCGGCCTGGGCATCGCGATCGCCGAAGTCGACCCGCTGGTCGTCGACCGGCTGGAGGAGGCGCTGGAGCTCACCGGGGACCCCGTGCTGCGCTCGCGCCTGATGGCTCGGCTCGCCGTGGAGCTCTACTACGCCGAGGACCGCGAGCGCTCGGAGACGCTCAGCGCGGAGGCGGTCGCCGCCGCGCGCTCGTCGGGCGACCCTGTAGCGCTGGCGGCGGCGCTGAACGCCCGCCACGTCGCGCTGTGGCGCCCCGACCGGCTCGACGAGCGGCTCGCCGTGGCGGGCGAGATGATCGACGTCGCGCGCGATGGCGACCGGGTCGCCGAGCTGCAGGGACGCAACTGGCGCGTCCTCGACCTGTTCGAGCTCGGCGACATGGACGAGTGGCGCGCCGAGGTGCGCCGGCACGGCCGCCTCGCCGATGAGCTGCGCCTGCCCACGTTCCAGTGGTACACGCCGCTGTGGCAGGCGGTCGACGCGATGCTCGCGGGGCGCTTTGCGGAGGCGGACCGCCTGCGCCTGGAGGCGGCCGCGACGGGTACCCGCGCGGGTGATCTCAACGCCGAGCTGTTCGCGAAGATGATCGAGTTCACCGCGAACGTGATGCGCGGCGACTTCCTCGCGCCGAACCTCGAGTTCGCGCTGGACAAGGTGGCCAACTCGCCGGCCGGGCCCGCCTACCGCCCGTCCGTCGCCTGGCTGCTCGCCGAGCTCGGCCGCCATGAGGAGGCGGCCACGGAGCTCGCGCGCTGTCTGGCACCGGGGGGCCTCGCCTTCGACGCCAACTGGACGTCCGCCATCGGCGAATGCGCCAGCGCGGCCTGCGCGCTGGGAGACCGCGAGCACGCCGCGATGATCTACGACCTGCTCGCGCCGTTCGCCGGGCGGCCGATCACCGCGGGCCGCGCCGTCGCCTCCTATGGCGCCGCCGACCGGCTCCTCGGCGAGCTCGCGGCGCTGCTCGGCCGCGAGGACGACGCCGAGCGCCATCTCCGCGAGGCGATCGTCCTCAACGAGGCGATGGGCGCCACCGTGTGGGCCTCGCACAGCCGCGAGGCGCTCTCGGCGCTGCGGCCCGAGAGTCCGCGCGTTCAGGGCTTCAGGTAGACCGACACGTGCGACGGGCTGAGCGCGGTGAACGGCTCGCGCCCCCACCCTCCCCACCGGCCCTCGAGCCGCATCCCCGCCAGGCGCGCCATCAGGTCGAGCTCGGAGGGCCAGGCGTAGCGCATCTCGGTCGGACTGGTCTCCACCCGGCCGTCGATGAAGTGGTAGTGCTGGCCGCTCAGCCGCTGGGTGACGACGTCGTAGACGTACGCCGAGGTGCCACTGGGGTCCGCCCGCCAGGGCAGGACCGTCTGGCCCAACGGCAGCCGCTGAAGCTCGGGCACGCGCGCCTCGATCACGAACCGCCCGCCGCTGCCCAGGTGGGCGGCGGCGTTCTCGAAGCACGCCACCTGGCCGTCCTGGGTGACCAGGTTGAAGATGGTGTTGAAGACCAGGAAGACCAGCGCGAACTCGCCGTCGAGGCGGGTGGCGGCCATGTCGCCGACCACCGTGTCGATCCGCTCGGCTCCGGGCTTGTCGCGGAGGCGAGCGACCATCGCCTCCGAGTTGTCGATGCCCGCCACGCGCACGCCACGCGCGGCCAGCGGCAGCGCGATCCGGCCCGTGCCGATCGCGAACTCGAGCGCCGCGCCGTCGCCGGCCAGTTCCGCGAGCAGGTCGACGGCGGGGTCGACCACCGCCGGGTCGAACATGCCGGCCGAACGGTCGTCGTAGGCGGCGGCAACGCGCTCGCCGAAGAACCCTCCGCTACCGCCGGGGTCGTCTCCCACGGGCCGTATTTTGCCAGCCCTCCGCGCGTTGCAACCTCTGAGGGTGTCCGACGATGACCGCGGATCGTGGTCGCACCCGGCGAGGTGACCCCTGACCGATCGCCGGACCCGCCGCCGCTGGACGGTCGATATGGCGCCGTACCTGCTGGCGGCGGTGCCGGTCACCCAGAGGCGCTATGCCGAGGTGACGGGTCAGGCGCCGAGCGCCGCGCGCGGCGCCGACCTGCCGGTCGAATCCGTCTCGTGGCTGGCGGCCGTTCGCTAATGCGCTGTCCCGGCGCGACGCCTTCATGCCGGTCTACGCGCTGTCAGCCGACGACGACGTGCATTGGGACGCGGCCGCCGATGGCTACCGCCTGCCCACGGAGGCGGAATGGGAGCACGCCTGCCGTGCTGGGACGAGCGGCGCCCGCTACGGCGAGCTCGACGACATCGCCTGGTATCGCGACAACGCCCTCGGCGCGATCCACGACGTGGGCGGCAAGGAGCCCAACCCATGGGGCTTCCGCGTCGCTCGCTCGCTGAAATCCGGATGAGGAGCGCCCAGATGGAGCCAGCCGGGATCGAACCGGCGACCTCCTGCTTGCAAAGCAGGCCGCAGTTCGCCCCGAGTTTGGCTTGTTTGCAGCGCTCTTCCGCTGGCGGTGCTCGGGTCTGCGGCCGCGGGCTTTCACGCATTTTCCGCACTTTTCCCGTGGGATCGGGCCAAAGACGGGGGCCTTTGGCCCGATCCCCAAGGTCACGAGCACGGTGGGCGGGACGCGGATGATCGAGCTCGGTTGGATGACCGCGCGTCTGCCGGCCGACTGCGGGCTTGATCGGGGAGGGGCACGCGCGGTCCGCTCCTTCTTGCTCGCGCGGCCCTCGAACGTCCTGCCTATGTCTGACGGTTAGAGCACCAGGACGACCGCGGCGACCGTCAGCGCCATGATGATCGTGGCGGCCACCATGGTGTTGGCGCCGCGGGCGTCGCTCCGCTCGCTCTTCTCCGCCTCGTCAGGCGCGGGTCGCGCGAGGGGGGTCGAGCGCCAGGTCGCGTTTCCGGGCGCGCGGGGTCTCGCCATCCATGTCGCCACGCGGCACGTGGGCCGTTCACCGCGAGCCTGGTGAACTCGTCGGCCAACGGGGCTAGCTGCGGCTGCCACACGCGGCCGTCCTCGGCGGCACCGTGCACGAACACCAGCAGCGGACCGTCGCCGACGCGCTCGTAGGCGATCTCGACGCCGCCCGCCCGCACGACCTCCCCCGTCGCAACCTACACGCGCGACGGGGTCAATCGGGATCTACCGGTGCTCGCCACTGCGGCGGAGGAAGGGAGCAGTTGCAGCGGGTGCGCTTCGCCGCGCACCTCCGCTTCCGTGCGGATCAGGCGTGACTTCGGGGCCAGGCGGGACGCCCGCGTATCAAAGAGCACTTCGGCGCGCGTCGCGTGTCGGCCGCTGCTGAGATTCGTCCATTGGCGAGTCAGGTTTGTCGCGGTCGTCTGGGTCGGCGCCGCTTACCGCCGCGCCGACCCAGGCGGCGGCTCTTGGCGGATGCCGGTGCTCGTGCGCGGCGGAAGCGTCACACGCGCGCGGGCCCCTGCCTCCTGCAAGGCGGCGCGCCGATGAGCTTGTCTAGGCGACCGCCGCATGGTGCGTCATGCGGCAGAAGCATGACGACTTGATCGGGACGTCGGCGCGGGCGAGGGCGACGTCGAGCTGCTGCTTGACGATCCGCGCCGGCTCGGGCTTTCCGAGTCGAACGAGGCACTCGTGGTAGCCGTGCAGGCTCCACACGTTCCCGGGATGCCAGGACGAGCGAGGGATCGACGGGTCGTAGCCCAGGTCTTCGGCGTAGACGGTCTCGGCCTGCTCGACCCGGCCCTGTTCGAGGAGCAGCGCGCCGTAGGCGTGGCGCGTGGGCTGCATCCAGCCCCATGGCTCGTCGTACGGCAGCGCGTCGTCGAGCGCGATCGCCCGGCGCAGGTGTTCGAACGCCGCGTCGAACTGGCCGCGCCGGTACTCGAGTTCGCCGTCGAGCATCGCCCCGGCGACGGCGAGGATGTCCTGGCATGTGTTGTTGAACAGGTAGCGCGAGTCGGGTACGCGCGGGACGGCGGCGAGGAACGCGTCGCGCGCCGCCTCGGCCGCCTCCATCCGTCCGGTCGCCGCGTGCGCGATGCCCTGTGCGTAATGCGTCATCGCCGTCGTCGTGCAGTAGAGCCCGGGCTCGCCGGGCAGCGGCAGCGCGAGGATGTCCTCCCACATCCCGAAGCGGATGAGCACGTGCAGGCGCATGGGGACGAATGCCTCGAGGTAGTCGGCCATCGGCGGCTGCTCGATCCGTAGCAGCTCCTCGGGCAGCGAAGCCTCGAGGTCGGCCGCGATCTCCAGCGCGACCTGCGACCGGCCGAGGAACATCGCCCCGTAGATCGCGAAGTGGCGGTCGTGCGCGTGGTAGAGCGTGTAGAACCCGACCTGGCCCTCGCGCGCGACATACTTCTCGTTGACCTCGATCGCGCGCAGGTTCCAATCGAGCGTGCTCTTGTAGTCGCCGCACAGCACGTCGATGTGCGTCGGCATGTGCACGAGGTGGCCGGCGTCGGGGACAAGCGAGCGCAGCTCGTCGGCGACGGGCAGCGCCCGCTCGGGGAACGGCGACATCTCCATCAGGTGCACGTAGAGGTGCACGAGTCCGGGATGGGTGCGGCCGCCGGGCCGCTCGAACGCGCGCTCGAGCACCTCCTTGGCAGCAAGCGTCGCCGCACCTTCGGACGGCAGGCCCGTGTAGCGATCCCACAGCGCCCACGGCGTGAGGTTCATCAGCGCGTCGGCGAAGAGCGCCGCGACGTCCAGCTCGTCGGGATGCGCGCGAATATACGTCACGCATCGCCTCGGCGTAGTCAGCGTTCCACGCGACGAGGTCGGCCGACGGGTCGTTGACCTGGTAGCGGCTCCCGAGCGCCTCGACGAGCGCCCGCTCGACCGGCGCGGCGCCGTCCACGCACGCGTGCGCCGCCGCGACCTCGTCGCACGCCTTCTCGAGCGACGCGGCGAGGTCGACCGGGTCGAACGCCTCCCACTGCTTGTTGTAGTTCGGCCCGATCGCGTAGGCGATACCCCAGTGCGCCAGCGCGAAGCCGGGGTCGTGCTCGACCGCGCGCTCGAAGCACCGGATCGCCTCCTCGTGGTGGAACGCGTAGGACCACACGAGTCCGCGGTCGAACCACGCCTGGGCGCTCGGCGAGGCCGTCGACGTCCCGCGCGTGTAGGTGCCGAGATCGAAGTAGGGCTCCATCGTTGCCGCTCCCGTCCTGGACTCTCCTACGCTTCTACAGCTTCTAGCCTTGTCTGCACGCGAGCGTCTCCGCGTGAGGCCGCGGACTCGTGCAACGGGACCAAGCCCGAGCACGCGGGCGACCGCAACGGCCGCTTCCGCATCATCCGCCGCGAGCGGGCGCCGGACACGACTCGGGTCCGGTGGCCGCGCCTCATCGCGGCGACTATCACCGTCGCGCCGCGGTCGTGGGTTCGCTGGTCGGTTGGATTGTCGTGAGCTCGCGCTCGCGCGGCTCGTCGTAGGTGTGGAGTGGCTGGCGCGACATGGCAGACCTCCTCTGATGGGACCGTGTCGTCTCGATAGTCGTCGGTGGGCGCGGGGGCGCCATGGGGCCGGGCCTCCATCTTCCGAGTCGCCGTGTCGCGACTGTCAGCGGACGTGAATGCTTCGCGCGCGGGGTCGCGCCGCGGCCGCTCGCGACGATGCTCGACATCTAGGACGGCTGTTGCTCGAGGCGGTCGGCGAGTGCGTGGAAGAAGTCGCGGCGGGTGATGAGCCCGGTGACGGTGGCGTGGTCGCAGATCGGGATGACGAGGACGTGGTGGTTGAGGAAGGTCTCGGCGAGTTGAAGGTCGGAGACGTCGGGGCTGGCTTCGAGGTGTTCGGCGTTCATCCATTGGCCGACGGGTTCGTCGCGGCAGCTGGCGCGTTTGTCGAGGGCGAGCTCGATGGAGCGTGGAACGAAGGCGGCGTAGCCGAGCTCGCGGATGTAGCCGGGGAAGAGCGCCGCGATGAACTCGTGCTCGCCGAAGATCCCGGCATAGCGGTCCTGATGGTCGATCACGGGCAGCGCGGGCAGGCCGCTGCCACGGATGACGGCGATCGCCTGGCCGATCGTGGTGGTGGTGCGCAGAGTAGGCACGTCGCGAAGTATGAGGTCGGCGATCTCGCGGGCGCTCATAGGTAGCGGGCTCCCAGATAGGCGGTGGCGAGGAGCATCGATAGCAGCGTGACGGGCAGGCCGACCTTGAGGAACGTGAGAAAGCCGATGGGCTGGCCGGCGCGTTGGGCCATGCCGGCGGCGGCGACGTTGGCGGCGGCGGCGATGAGGGTGGCGTTGCCGCCGAAGCAGGCGCCGAGGGCGAGCGCCCACCAGTAGGCGTTGTCGCCGTCGTCGCCTTGGAGCTCGTCGACGACGGGGATCATGGTGGCGGTGAAGGGGATGTTGTCGACGATCGCCGACCCGAGCGCCGAGGCCCACATGATGCCCAGCAGCTCGGCGGTCCGGTCGCCCCCGGTGATCGACGCGATGCCATCGGCGATGTGGCCGATGAAGCCGGTCTCCTGCAGGGCGCCGACCATGACGAACAGGCCGATGAAGAAGAACAGCGTCGGCCATTCGATCCCGGCCAAGGCGCGTTCGACCGACTGGCGCGAGACCAGCAGCATGACGGTGGCGCCAGCCAGCGCGACGGTGGCGGGCTCGAGGTGCAGCGGCTTGTGAACGAAGAAGGCCAGGATCGTCAGTACCAGCACGGGCAGGGTGCGGCGCAGCTCGTCGGCGTCCTCGATCGAGCGGCGCGCGTCGAGCTGCATGACCCGTTCGCGCGCCGCGGGAGAGATCTGAAGGCGTCGGCGGAACGCGAGGTACAGAACCGCGGTGACGATCGTGAAGGTCAACAAGGCGATCGGCGCGAGGTTGGTGATGAACTCGACGAACGACAACCCGGTGGCGCCGGCGATGAGGATGTTGGGCGGGTCGCCGATCAGCGTGGCGGTGCCGCCGATGTTCGAGGCGACGATCTCGATAAGCACCAGCGGTAGCGTCTCGATGTCGAGCGTGTCTGCGAGCAGGAAGGTGATCGGCACGATCAGCAGAACCGTGGTCAAGTTGTCCAAGAACGCCGAGAGCACCGCGGTCGCGCTAGCCAACGAGACCACGACGGCCAGCGGACGGCCGCGGGAGAGCTGGCCGGCGCGGATGGCCAGATAGGTGTACACGCCGGTCGTCTCGGTCAGGCGGACGACCAGCATCATGCCGGCCAGCAGCCCGAGGGTGTTGAAGTCGATCGCGGCGATCGCCTGCTCTTGGTCGATGGTCTGGGTGACCACGACGAGCACGGCTCCCAGCAGCGCGATCTTGGTGCGGTGCACGCGGTCGCTGGCGATGGCCGCCAGCGCGACGGCGAAGATGGCGACCGCTGCGACCATCAGGCGACGAGCAACAAGATCGGCCGCGCGCCGCTCAAACGCAGGTCGCCGAGCAGCTCGCCGCACCCGCCACCGTCGACGAGCGCTTCCGGCTCGGCGGTCGACAGATCGATCTCGACCAACCAGTCATACCAGCGCGGATGGCGTTCGCTCGGCGCAAGCAGGGGGTGACAACTCACGCCCTTGACCGCCGCGTCCGCCTTAAGCCGGCGTGCCTGATGGGTCACCCAGCCGGGGGCGTGAGGCGTGTCGTCGCAGAGCAGCAGTAGGCGGGCCACCCGGATCAGCTTGTCGATGGACGCACGGCCTGGGGAGGGGGGTCGCGACCCCATTTCGCCCGCGATGCGGCCGGTGCGCCGAAATGGGGTCCACGCCCCACTCACAGTCGGGCCGATCCGAGACATCCTCGTCGCGAAGGTCAAGCAACCACTCCGGAGGGACGGACGTCATGGGAGTCATCGGTTGGCTCATCCTCGGCCTGGTGGCCGGCGCGATCGCGAAGGCGCTGCATCGCGGCGCCGAGCCGCGCGGACTGCTGGGCGCGCTGCTGGTCGGCGTCCTGGGGGCGCTCCTGGGTGGGTTCGTCGCGTCGGCCGTCGGCCTCGGCGAAACCGGATCGTTCTTCAGCCTGGGCACCTGGCTGATCGCCGTTGGTGGTGCCCTGGTCCTGTTGGCGATCTATGAGGTCGTCCTGACGCGCAGCGGGCGCTTCCCCCGCGACACCTGAGTGGCCGTTGACGCCACCCAGAACGACCGGCGCCGAGTCCCCGACAGCTCTCCCCAGCGGCCGGGCTCGGCGCCGGTATCAGCACACGAGATGCTGTCGGCGCCCCATGGTTCGCCCGAGGTCCTACCGGCAGTCTCCCGGCCGACGCGTGACCCAGTGGTGCGTGGATCAGTGCTCCGTGGTGTCGATGGCGCCCCGTCCGCGTGGCTGGCGGCGCGCGCGGCCGCCGCCCTGTCCGCTCGCCCGGGCGAGGGCGTGCGCTCGATCGCCGTCGGCGCCGACGCAACCGGGCTCGCCGACGTCGAGCTGGCGTGCGCCCTGTCACGCAGCGCCCTGCAGATCGCCCCACGCCCGGTGATGACCGAACCCGCCACGAGTGGTACGGGCGAGGTCGCATGAGCGTCGCGAGCACGCTGTTGTGCGCGGTTGCCGACGACGACCAAGCGGGCGGCCTTGTCAGCTGCGCGTCCGAGCTCGCCAATGCTGCGGGCTTTGACCTGCTCGTGGCGCACGTCGCGGACGTTCGTGCTCGGGTGCCGGTGCGGCAGGGCGCGAGCGGCGGCGCCCCCGCGGGCACCTCGTCGCTGCCAGACGAGCTCACGCAGGCCCGTCAGCTCGCGCGCGCGGAAGGGCGCGAGCGGCTGCACGGCCTGGGCGTCAGCGACGAGGACGCGGTCCTCGCGCTGGGCGACCCCGTCCAGGAGCTCCTGCGCCTCGGTCGCGAGCACGAGGCCGCGCTGCTCGTGGTCGGCACGCGTGCGCGTGGGGCGCTGCGAGGCGCGCTGCTGGGGTCCGTGTCGCGCACGCTGGCCACGCGCGGCGATCGCCCCGTCATGGTGATTCGCCCCACCCCCGCCGCGTGTCCCGGCCGGGGCGCGGTCATCTGCGCGACAGCGGGCACCGTGGATGACGCCCTCCCGGTCGCGCGCGTCGCGGTCGACCTCGCGGCGCGACTGCGGGTACCGCTCACCCTGGCGCACATCCTCCATCACGACACGTTCGACACGGCCACCGATCCGCTGCTCGGCGCCGCTGCGTGTGAGGCGCTCGATCTCATGCACCGCGTGGGCGACGCGCTGGGCGAGCTCGGCGACGGTCTCAGCGTGCGCCTGGTGCTGCGCTACGGTCACCCAGCCGACGAGCTTGTCGCGCTTGGCCAGGAGAACGATGCCGCGCTGATCGTCGCCGGCTCCCAGGGACGCGGCGCGTTGCGCTCGCTTCTGGAAGGAGGCAGTGTCTCGTTGGGGCTCTGCCGTCGCGCCGACCGCCCGGTGGTCATCGTTCCGCCCCGCGCAGCTGTCGAGCCCCGCCCGGAGGTCGACCATCCCTTCTGACACGTCACAGCGCTGTCGGTGGCCGCGGTGCGCCGCTCACCTACGGCGATCGCGACCCCTGTCCCCAACCGCGCGCGGGCGGGGTGCCGCAAGCACGACAAGCATTGGCATGCGGACGGCCCACGGGCGCGCAGTGGTCGCGCAGCCGAGGACACATGCGCCGGGGGACGCAACCTGGCGCGGGTCGCTGGCGTGGCGGGCCTTCGTGACCAACGCGGCGATCCTCGTCGTCGTCGGCGCCGGCCTCGTGCTCACCCCGCTGACGGTGAGCCACCCGGTGGCCGCCACGGAGGCGGCGATCCTGGTTGGTGGCCTCGCGCTGATGCTGCTCGTAAACCTCGCACTCGTGCGCCGCACCTTCGCTCCGCTCGGGCGGCTGGCCGCGCTCATGGACCGCGTCGACCTGTTGCACCCCGGCGCGCGCGTCGATATCGAGGCCGCCACCGACGACGTCCAGGCGCTGGCCAACGCCTTCAACGCGATGCTCGAGCGCCTCGAGGACGAGCGCCGCGACAGCACCCGCCGCGCGGTCGTCGCCCAGGAGGCCGAGCGCTTGCGCATCGGCCGCGAGCTCCACGACGAGCTCGGGCAGGCCCTGACCGGCGTACTGCTGCAGCTCGACCAAGCCGTGCACGCCCACCCCGCCGACCATGAGCTCGAGGAGGCACGCGAGACCGCGCGCACCAGCCTCGAGCTCGTGCGCCGCCTGGCGCGCGACCTGCGCCCCGATGCCCTCGACGACCTGGGGCTGGCCAGCGCCCTGACCGCGCTGTGCACCGGCTACGCGCGCCAGACCGGCACCGAGGTCCAGCACGACCTGCCCAGCGCCCTACCACCGCTGCCGCGCGAGCTCGACATCGTCCTCTACCGCGTCGCCCAGGAGGCCCTGACCAACGTCGCCCGCCACGCCGACGCCTCGCTGGTCTGGGTGCGCCTTACCCAACAGGCTGATGCGATCACCCTGACCGTCGAGGACAACGGCCGTGGCCTCCCGGCGTCTCACACGGAAGGCTCCGGGATGCGCGGGATGCGCGAGCGCGCGATGCTGGCCCAGGCCGCCTCGTGACCGAGCCTGGCGCTGACGTCGGCACTCGCGTTCACCTCGAGATCCCGCTCAACGACGTCCCATGACCACGCCATTGAGGACCCGCACGCTCATCGCCGACGACCACGCCGTCGTCCGGCGCGGACTGTGCGCGATCTTCGACCGCCTCCCCGACTTCAACGTCGTCGGCGAGGCGACCGACGGCGCGCAGGCCATTCGCCAGGCGCTCGACCAGGGCGCCGACCTGGCGGTCCTCGACGTCTCGATGCCGCGCATGACCGGCCTTCAGGCCGCGGACGAACTCACCCGCCGCTCGCCCCACACGCGGGTGCTGATGCTCAGCATGCACGACAACGAGCAGTATTTCTTCGAGGCACTCAAGGCAGGCGCCTCCGGCTATGTCCTGAAATCGGCGGTCGACCGCGACCTCGTCGACGCCTGCAGAGCCACCATGCGCGGCGAGCCATTCATCTACCCGGCGGCTGCCGCTGCCCTGGTCCAGGACCACCTGCGCCGAGCCGCCCGCGGCGAACAGATCCCGCGCGATCCGCTCACCCGGCGCGAACAAGAGATCGTCAAGCTCATCGCAGAGGCCTACACCAACGACGACATCGCCCACGCGCTCGTCGTCAGCCGCAAGACCGTCGAACGCCACCGAGCCAACATCCTGGAAAAACTCGGCATGCACGACCGCGTCGAACTGACCCGCTACGCCATCCGACGCGGCCTCACACGGCCGTGACGCGGAAGGGCTCGATGTCGACGGGGAGGAGGGGCGAGTCCGTCGCCAATGCCCAGCAGCGGCCAAGCATGAGCCTGAAGCGATCCTCCTGCGGCGTTCGCGAGCGCCGGCTCGGGAATTCCGCCTTGCTGCTCGGTCGACGGTTGGGTGCCACCCGCTATCGTCGGTCGTGTCGGGTTGCGGCGAGCTTGGCGCTGCTTTCGGTCCTTGCCGCGAACAGGAGCTATCCATGGATGGTCAGGAATTGAACGCCGACGAGGTCGGCGTGGGCGCGGGCTTGGACAAGCTTCGGCTTGCGACTGGGTTCTCGATGTCCGAGCGCGAGCGGATCGTCAGCCAGTTCGGACCGCTCGGCGCTCGATTGGGATCGGTCGATCGTGATGCGCTCGACATGGAGTTGAGTGTCAAGGAGCGCGACGGCGCCGACCAACGCGTGACGCTCGAGCTGTGGATTGCCGGGCGCGAGCGGTTGGTAGCGACCTCGTCGCGCGCGGACTTGAGGAGCGCGCTGCAGGAGGTGCGCGACGACATGGTTCGCCAGCTCGACGACAGCATCACGCGCGGTGAGCGGTTTCGCGATCAGCGCTCGTAGACGACGATGGCTCAAGAGGCTTCCAACGCAGGGGACGGTCACGCATGCGACACGCGCTGAAGGCGAGTCTGCTGGACGATGTCAACCG
>CAWDWM010000010.1:0-528797 GCA_963806015.1 uncultured Actinomycetes bacterium
GCCCTCGCCCTGGGCGGGGGCGTGGCCGCCCTGTCGACTGTCGGCCTGAGCTGGATCGCCGTAGCGTCGCTGACCGCGCTGGGGCACCGGCCGTGGCCGATCGGGTCGAGTGACGGCAGCATCTGGAACGTCGTCTTCGCGTATAACGGGGTGGACCGGGTGACGGGTCGCGCGTCCTCCGCCGCGCTGGCCCTCGACCCGCCCGGCGCGCTGCGCTTCTTCTCCGGGGCCGGGCACGGATACGCGGATCCACCGTGGGGACGACGCTGCTGGCGGCGGCTTTGCTGATCGGAGGCGCGGCGCTCGTCGTCGCGCTGGTCCGGCGGAGCGGCGGGCGAGGGGGTCGGCAACTCGCCGGCGCAGCGTTCTTCGGAACGTGGCTGCTGATCGGTGTGGCGCTGCTCAGCCACATGCAGCGGATGCAGCCCCGGTACCTCGACGCGGTGGTCCCGGCCATCGCCGCGGTCGTCGGGATCGGCATCGCCGCCCTGGCCGGCGCACCGGGTCGGGTCGCGCGCCTGACGCTGGTCGCGTCAGCGGCCGCGGTCGTCGTCGCCGGCATCCTGCTCGGCCATCCGCCCAGCTGGCTCGCGGTCCCGGCGCTCGCCGCAGCGGCCGGCGGCGGTCTGGCGGTGGCGGTCCCGTCGGACCTGGGGCGCTGGGGCGCTGCTCGCGGTCTGCGCCTCGCTCGCGGTCCTGGCCGTGCCCGCCGCGGGCGCTGTCACGGTGGCCGGGCAACACCCTCTGACGCCCGCTGCCGAGACACATGACCGCGGGCGAGGTCGCCCGGCTCAGCGCGTTCCTCGTCCGCCACCAGGGCGGGCCCGGTTCGAGGTCGGGAGTCCACCGTCGTGCGGGCCGCGCCGCTGATCGTCCACGATGGGCGCCCCATCCTGATGCTCACGAGCCTGGACGGTCGCCCCCTGCTCTCGTCCGCGAAGCTGGCCGGGCTCGTGTCGGGCGGTCAGGTGCGCTACGCACTGCTGGGACCGGGCGCGTGCCGACGTCCGCCGGACGGGCCTGTGCCCCCGCTGTGGAATGGGCGATGAGCCACGCGCGCGACGTCGGCTCCTCGGCGGGCCTTCCCCCGGGGACGCTCTACGTCCTCGGGACGCGAACCATGACGACCGCCGGCCTGTGATCCATCAGGGCGCGGGGGCGCCCGGCAGCCGCAGCGCGAAGCGCGCCCGGGCGATCCGTCCTCGAGCGTCAGGTCGCCATCCATTTGGCGTGCCAGCTCGCGCCCGATGGCCAGCCCCAGTCCGAACCCGCCCTCGGTCGCGTAGGCCCCCCGCGCGAAGCGCTCGAAGATCCGTTCACGGTCCTCGGGCGCCACCCCGGTGCCGTCGTCCTCGACGATCACGCTGGCCATGCTGTCGCGCATCTCGGTTCGGACGCGGATACGCCCACCGGATGGCGTGTGCCGCAGCGCGTTGTCGAGCAGGACACGCACGATCTGGGCCACGCCGCCGGGGTCGCCGACGGCCCACAACGTCGCGTCGCCGTCCACCTCGATGTGCGCCCCTGCTTCTCCAGGCGCACGTCGAGCTCGGCGATGACCGAGCGCACCACGGCCGGGAAGCGGACGCGTCGCTGCCAGCGGGATGCCGGCGTCGATCCGGCTGAGGTCGAGCAGCTCGGCGGAGAGCAAGGACAGCCGTTGCACCTGGGCCTCCGCGTTGGCCGCCTGGGTCCGTGCGCTGCGCACGTCGGCGGGCTGGGCATGAAGGTCCCCGACGAGCATGTCGAGCATGACGCTGAGCGAGGCCAATGGGGTGCGCAACTCGTGCGACGCAGTGGCGACGAACGCTCGCCGCGCCTGCTCCTGCTCGCGCAGGCGGTGCTGCATCGTCGCGAACGCCCGGCTCAGGTCGCCGATCTCGTCGTGGCCTTCGTCGGGCTTGAGCCCGGCATCGGGCCCGATGTCGGACAGGCGCAGCGCGGTGTCGCGCAGCCGGCGCAGGCGGCGTATGAGGCGGCCGGCGAGCAGCAGGCCGACGAGCAGCGCGCCGGCGAGCCCGGCGGCGGCGGCGACGGTGAAGGCGCGCCTGACCACCGCGGTCGCGTCCTGGACGTCGTTGAACGGCTTGCGGGCAGCCACGATCACCGGGTGGTCGTGGATCGTCAGCGGGAAGGCGACCTCTGCCTCGGCGCGGCGGCCCTCGCCGGTCACGACCCTCTCCGTCTTGCCGGAGCGAGCAGCGGCCGCGGCCGTGCTGAACCGGTCGGTGCGGTCGGGATCGGTGCTGACCAGCACGTCACCGCGGGGGTCGAGCACGCTGACCTCGGCCCCGTTGTGCCGGGCCAGAACGCGCGCCGCTCGCAGGAGGCGCTCGTCGCCGGCGACGACCTCGCCGGCGCGCAGCGAGGTGAGCGCGCCCCGTTCGTTGCGCAGGGAGAGCGCGAAGTTGCTCACCGCGCTGTTGCGCAGGCGCTGGTTGAGCGGTGAGAGCAGCGTGACGGCCGCGACCGCGAGGGTGAAGGCGCTGACCATGACCAGCACTGCGATGACGCGCGCTCGCAGGCGGAGGTGCATCGCTCAGGGCTCGCCGATCCGATAACCGGCGCCGCGCACGGTGACGATCAGTTGCGGCTCCTCGGGCACGGCCTCGAGCTTCTCGCGCAGATGGCGAACGTGGACGTCGATCGCGCGCGGATCGCGGTAGGCGCTGTCGCCCCAGATCGCCCGCAGGAGATCGTGGCGGCTGTGGACGCGGCCGCGCTGCGACATGAGCGCGTGGAGCAGCTCGAACTCCGAGAACGTCAATGCCACCGGCAGCCCGTCGCGATGGACCTCGCGGAGCCCGGGATCCAGGGTCAGCGGACCCGCGGTGAGTGGCGTGTCCGCGCGGGCGCCTGAACCGACGCGGCGCAGGACGGCGCGGATGCGACTGCGCAACTCGGCCGGACGGAAGGGCTTGACGACGTAGTCGTCCGCCCCCGCCTCGAGGCCGAGGACGGCATCGGCCTCACTGTCGAGCGCGGTGAGCATGATGATCGGCACGTTGTTGCGGCGGTCGCGCAGTGTGCGGCAGACCTCGTAGCCGTCGAGGCTCGCCCGTCCCAGGGCGACGTCGAGCAGGAGGATGTCGAACTGCTGGGTGCTCGCTCGGTCGATCGCCGAGCGCCCATCGGCGACCGCCAGCACACGATGGCCCTCCCGCTCGAAGGACAGGCGCAGCGCCTCGCGCAGCGACGGATCGTCGTCGCAGACGAGGATGTCGAGGTTCTGGGCGGTCATCTCGCCGCCTACCGTATCCCGCTGGTGGCCGTCCGACGGCCGCCAGGAGCTATGCCTGGACAGCGCGCAGACTCCGGTGCAGCACGGCCAGCTCGCGGAACGCGCGCGCGACGACCCTGGGGTTGGCGCCGCTCTGCCGGCCGGCCAACCGGGCGCGATGATGGACTCCGAGTTGCTCCAGGCGGCCGCCCGCGGCCAGGCACCGGACCACGAGCTCCGCGCTGATCATCGCGCCCGTCGCCCGCAGATCGCAGCGTTGCAGCAGGTCACGGCGGATCAACTTGAACGCGCAGTCGACGTCGCGCACGGGCAGCGCGAAGACGCGGCGCACCAGCCAGTTCCACGCGGCGGCGTTGAGGCGCCGGTTCAGAGGATCCTGGCGCAGGATCCGCCAGCCGACGACGAGGTCGGCCCGCGCGGCGCACGGCAGGAAGTCCTCGAGCTCGTTCAGGTCGAACTGCAGATCGGCGTCCGTGAGCAGCACCCAGGGCATCTGCGCGGCGGCGATCCCCGAGCGCAGCGCGTCCCCGTAGCCCTGGTTGTTCGAGTGCACCACGAGGCGCACCCGGCGGTCGCGGCTGGCGAAGCGTGCCGTGATCGCGGCGGTTGCGTCACTGCTGCCGTCGTCGACGACGACGATCTCGTGCTCCGTCGCGCAGCGCTGCGCCGCGCGGGTCGCGTAGCGGATGGCGTCGGCGACGTTGTCCGCCTCGTTGAAGCACGGCAGCACGATGGTCAGGCCCGACAGCGCGTTGGGGGCGCGCCCGGCCGTCTCGACGACGTCCGCTCCGACGGCCGTGAGGGCTTCGATCGGGTGATGCATCGGTCTGCTCCTTGGTGCGCGTGAACTGACGTCTGCAAGCTCGCACCGAGGCGATTGCGACCGGGCGCACGAGGCGTTGCGATGCCGTTAGCGCACGAGCAGCGTGACGTCGAGCTTCCCGGACGGGAACGCGGTGCCGGTGAACCCGTAGGAGCGATACGCGCGGCCGCCGTAGCTGACTGTGTGCAGCCCGGGCACGAACGCCGGGCCCGGCGACAGGGTGCTGCCGGGCACGGTGCCGGTGCTCGTGTGCAGGACGACGTCGGCACCGGTGAACCGGTGGACGAGCTTGATGAACCCGGTGTCGTCCTGGACTGAGAGCATGAAGCGGCCGGCGACGGCACCCCCCGGGCCGCTGATCGTGCCGGTCGCCGGGCTCAGCACGTACGGGCCGCCGACGTCGTTGATCAGCCGCGTCCCGAGCCAGGCGCGGACGCGCACGATGTGGAAGCGGTGGTCGCGGAAGAGGCCGACGATGGCAGCACGCACGGCCGCTGGGTCGCCGGCGGCGACGGCGCGGCGGAAGGCCGGATCGAGCGCGGCATGGTGCAGCGTGCGCGCCACGGCGGAGCCGTGCGCCTCGCCGCGCATCACGTTGCGCGCCACGTAGGCGATCGCGTTCAGGCGGGTGTCGGCCGCGGTGGGGCCGCACAGCGACGACGACAGCCGCGGGGGCGTGAGCGAGATCGTGGCATGCCCGGACGGGAACCGCGTCGCCGCGAACGCTGCGCCGGAGCCCGGACCGCGAGCGAAGCTCACGGTCGCCCCGGTGAGGCTGTGCACGAGACCCGCGAAGGCACGATCGTCGCTGACGGCCAGGACGTAGCGTCCGACGACCCGCCCGCCGGAGCGGATGGAGTCGCTGACCGGCGCGTAGGCCGGCGTGGACCCGATCCGGGCCAGCGTCCGGGCGCCCGCGGTCACGTCGATGCGCGTGATCTGGTGCTTGAGCAGCGGAGCCAGCGCCGCCCGGACGGCGCGCGGATCGCGGGCCGCGACTGCACGCGCGAGGCTCGAGGATCGGGCGATCCGCCGGACCGCCGAGACCTCGTTGCGGCCGTGGGCGGCCTGGGCGTAGATGCGGCGCGCCACGGCCGCCAGCTCGGCGTGGGCCACGCCGGCGCAGGGCGCGGCGGCGACGGAGACCGCCGGCGACGGCGTGATCGCGGTCGTGCTCGCCCCGCAGGCGATCGGCATCCCCGCAAACGCCATGGTGGCCATCGCCGCTACGCGTCTCATGGGCGTCACGGTGCCAATCCCCCGGCAGCGCGTCCAGAGCTTCGGAGCGGGGCAAAGCGGATCCTAACCCGCCATGAACTCGACGCTCACCGAGGCGGAGCGATCGTCGTGCCATGGCCAGCGCCCCGGCACGAACGGCTGTGCTTCTCCGGGCCCCGATGAGCCTCGAGCGAGCGGGGTTGGCCGCACTTGCCGGCCTGGGCGCCACCGGCGTCCTGGGGGCGACCGCCTGGATCGTGGCGGCCGCCGCGGAGCGCCGGTCGCCGCTGTCGCCGCCGACGCTCCGCGCGCCTGCGGCGTGGCTGCTGGGACCGCTCCACGGCCTGCTCCCGCACCTGACCACCGGGACCGCGCGACTGCACTCCGACATGGTGGTGGCGCTGGTCGTCGCCGGGGCCGCGTGGGCGCTCGCCTGGGCCGCGGCACCCGGGCTGCGCGCGGGCGTGCTGCTCGCGCTCAGTGCGCTGGCTCAGGCCATCCTCGTCCTGGGGCCGCCGCTGCCGCTGACCGACGTCTTCAACTACGAGCTGTATGGGCGGATGGCCGCCCTGCACGGACTGAACCCCTACCGCGCGCTGCCGATCGCCGCCCGGCACGACCCGGTCTTCGCGCTGGCCAACTGGCATCACCTGCGCAGTCCATACGGCCCGCTGTTCACGTGGCTCTCCGAGGCGCTGGTCGGGTTCGGGGCCCACGGATGGCTGTGGGCGTGGAAGGCCGTCGTGCTGGCGAGCGGCGTCGCGACGGTGGCCCTCGTGGGCGCGATCGCCGCGCGGCTGGGCGTCTCCCGCCAGCGCGCCATCGCGGGCTTCGGCCTGAGTCCGCTGCTGCTCATCGCCGAGGTCGGCGGCCTGCACAACGACGTCCCGGCGATGTTGTGTCTGGTGGCGGCGGCGTGGTGCCTCCTCCGCGGTCGGGACGCGGAGGCCCCGTGGTGGAGCGATCCTGCCGCCGGCGTCCTCGCGGTCGTCGCGGCGGGCATCAAGCCGTCCTTCGCGATCGTCGTGGGGATGGTCGTGCTCGGCGCCCGGCACCGCCCGCGGGCGGCCGCCGGCGCCGGCGCCGCCGGGCTCGGCGTCGGCCTGGTGACGCTGCTCATCTACGGCGGCGCGCTGCCCGACATCGGGACGCAGGGGGCGCTCGTGACGCCTCTGAGCGTGCCCAACCTCCTCGGCCTCGCGGCCGGCCACGGGGGCGCGGACGCGGCCGTGCGGTCCGTGGCGCGGGCGGTGATAATCGCCATCGCGGCGGCGGGGACCGTCGCGGTTGCGGTGCGGCGCCAGTGGGCGCTGACGGCGATCGGGACGGTGCTCTTCTGCGCAGTCCTCACGCTGCCGTGGGTCATGCCCTGGTACCTGGTCTGGGCGCTGCCGTTTGTGGCGGTGGGCCGACCGCGGGTTCTCGTGCCCGTGGCAGCGATCGCCACCTGCTGGCTCGTGGTCGGTGGTCTGCCGCAGCTGCCGGGGATCCTCCACGCCTTCGGCTATTACCCGACCCGCCTGCCGACCGGCCTCGCCAACCACCGCGAGTTCGTGCGGCTGGTGCGATGACCGCGACCATGGAGCGCGAGGCGGGCCGGGCAGTGCGCTTCTGCGTCGTCGGGGCCGCCAACACCGCGATCACCCTGACCACCTTCGTGCTGCTGACCGCGCTCGGCTGTCGCGCTCCGGCGGCGTCGGCGCTCGCCTTCTGCGCCGGCGCCGCCAACAGCTTTCACCTCAACCGCCGCTGGACGTTCTCCGACATACCGACGGCGCGCTGGGCGCGGACGCGCTTCGTCGCCATCCAGGGGCTCGGGGCGCTGGCGAGCGCGGTCGGCCTCGGCGCGCTGCAGAGCGACGGATGGGCACACATGACCGCCGAGTGCGCGGTCCTGCCGTGCGTCACCGCCGGTCTGTATGGCCTCTCGCGCCTGCTGGTCTTCCGGCAGCCTGCCGCGACGGCCCCGGCCTTGCCCGATACTCGATTGGCGGCACCGTGAGCCCCCTCGCGGCGGGCCTGGGCCTCGCCCTGCTGGCGTCGCTGGCCCTCAACAGCAGCTACCTGCTGCAGCACGCCGGCTCGCGCGGCGGCCCGCCGGTGACCGTGCGCCGGCCCGTCACGGCCCTGCGCGGGCTGCTCTCGTCGCGAGCGTGGCTGGCCGGCCTCGCGCTGGGTCTGTCGGGCTGGGGCGTGCACGTGGCCGCGCTGTCGCTGGCCCCGCTCTCGCTCGTCCAGGCCTTCGCCGCGGGGGGCCTCGCGCTCGCGGCTCCCGTGGGCGCCCGCGCATTGCGCCAGCCGCTGGGGGCGCGCGAGCGCCGCGCGATCGCCGCGATCGTCCTTGCCCTGGCGCTGCTGGCCGTCGGTGCGGTCTCCGGGCCGGTCGGCACGTCTCCGCCGGCGGGCCTCGCGGCCGCCTTCATCGTGCCATGTGCCGCCCTGGCCGCGTTGCTGGCCCTCGTCCGCGGGCCGCGCCGCGCCCACGCCCTGGGCGCGGCGGGCGGCGCGTTGTACGGCATCGGCGACGCGGCGACCAAGGCGCTGACGGCGGCGGCCCACGGCGGACTCGCGGTGGCGGCCGCCACGGTGTGGCTCGCCGTCTTGGCGGCCGCGGCCACGGGGGCGTTCGTCTGCTTCCAGCGTGGGCTGCAACTCGGTCCTGCCGTGCCCGTGGTGGCCCTCATGACCGCGGCCACCAACGTGGTCGCGATCGGCGCGGGCCTCGTCGTCTTCGGCGAGCCGCTGGGTGCCGGTCCGGCGCTCGCGATGCTGCACGTGCTGGCCTTCGTGCTCGCCGGCGCTGCGGCATGGTGGCTGGCGCCCGCGCAGGCGCGCCTCGAGCGCGAATGACGACCTCAGAGCGCCGGTCGGCGCGAGCGCCGCGCGAGCGCCGGCGCCACCAACCCCAGCGTGAACGCCAGGACGTGCTCGATGCCCGCCAGCCCGGATCCGAGGCCGAGGGCGGCAAGGACCGCGACGCCCGCCGCGACCGCCGCCAGGCCAACGGACTCTCGTCGGGCCCGCAGGGCCTCCCCGACGAGCGCCCCGACCACCGCGAGCGACACGCAGGAGATCCCATAGTCGGGAGCGTCGACCACTCCGTCGACGTCGGCCCGCGCCGCCAGCCACACGACGCCCACCCCGACGTAGGCCAGAAGCGTGGCTCCCACGTGACCCAGGGCGGCGGCGAACCAGAACGTCCGCGCTCCGAGCCTGCGCACCGCGAGCGCGGCGATGGCCGCGGCCGCGGGCAACTCCGCCCCGACCGGCCCCGAGATGACGAGCCCGCTGGTGAACAGCCGCCACAGCTCGCCGCGCACCACGCCCGCCGGGCTGGAGGCCAGCAGCGCGGCGTGGGGCGCCCCGCCCAGCCCGCGAGCCACGGCGATCGCCGCCACCGCCGCGAAGTACGCGACCGCCAGCACGCCACCGATCCCGACCGTCCTGCGCCCGTGCACTCGAAGCGGAGCGAGCGACAGGCGGGGCATCCGGCCAGGGTAGCCGTGCGCCGAGCACGGGCGCCAGCCCTGCCGGCGGCGTCGCTAACCAGATCCCAACACGGACGCAAAGCCGAGCCAGCGGCGCGACCGCCACCATCGGCCCATGCCGGCCACAGCGATCGCGCGCATTGCCCGTGTCGAGCGCCACGCGCTCGGCCCGCGGGTGTTCGTGCTCGGCCGGCGCGTGCACGAATGCCACCTCGGCGTGGCCGCGCTGATCGCCGGCGGCGCACTCGCGCTGGCCGGGCTGAGCGCTGTGCCGCTCGCGGCGCTGCTCGCCGCCGGCGCCTGGCTGGTGGCCAAGGACTGGCGCGACCTGCATCCGGCCACGCGCGACACGGCCATGTGGCGGCCCGGGCTGCACCGCCCGCCGGACCTCCCGCCCACACCGGTCAACCAGCGCGTGCCGCTGCTGGCGGCTTGGGCGACCGCGCTCGTCGGCGTGGTCAATGTCGCCTCCGCGCTGACGCCCGAGGTCCCGCTGCGGTTGCGCGCGCTGCTGGCCATCGCCCCCGTCCACGAGGTCGCCCTGGCCCATGCGCTGGCCCTGCCCGCGGGGCTCGCCCTCCTCGGCGCCGCGTGGCAGCTCGCACGCCGCCGTCGCCGGGCCCTGAGCGTCGCCGTCGCGCTGCTCGGCGTGCTCGGCGGCCTGAATCTGCTCAAGGGCCTCGATGTCGAGGAGGCGGTCATCAGCTGGGCGCTGGCCGCCGTGCTGTGGCGCGCGCGACCGGCCTTCGCCGTCCGCCACAGCGACGCCGACCTCCCGCGCGCGCTCGCGCGTGCCGCCGCGGTCCTGGGCGGGGCCTTCGCGCTCGCGCTCGTGGCCGTGCTCGTGGCCGGGTCGGGGCTGGCCCCCGCCGTCCCGACCGGCGCCGCCCCCGGGCGGGCCCTGGCGCTCCTGGCGCTGGACACCACCGCGGTAAGCGCCGCCGGGCCGTTCGCGTGGCTACCGCTGGGGATCGCCCTGCTCGGGGTCGGCGCGGTGGTCGTGGCCGCGGCGCTGCTCTTCGCGCCCCTGCGGCCCAAGCAGCTCGCCGACGGCCTCGACCGCCGCCGCGCGGCCGCGCTCGTCCGCCGCCACGGGGCGGACACCCTGAGCGCCTTCAAGCTGCGCAACGACGTCCTGCGACAGTGGTCGTCGGACGGCCGCGCCATGGCCGCCTACCGCGTCGAAGCGGGAACCATGCTCGTCGCCGGCGACCCCGTCGGCGCACCGGGCGCGACGCCCGGGGTGCTCGAGGCGGTGCTCGCCCACGCGCGACGCCATGGACTGGCCCTGGGCGTCGTCGGCGCCAGCGAGGCGTTCGCCGCCGCGGCCCGGCGCGCCGGACTGCGCCGCCTGTACCTCGGTGACGAGGCGATCCTGGCCACCGGCGCGATGGACCTCGCCGGCGGCCATCACAAAAGCCTGCGCAAGGCGGTCCATCGCGTCGAGCGCAACGGCTATGTCCCCGAGCTGCACGCCGTCGGCGAGCTCGACGCCGCCACGATCGCCCAGCTGCGCGAGGTCAGCGGCCGCTGGCTGGACGGAGCACCCGACCGCGGCTTCTCGATGGCGCACGACGACCTCGTCGACGAGTTGCTGCCGGACGCGCTCGTCGTGCTCGCGCGCGACTCCGAGCGGCGAGTACGAGGCTTCCTGCACTTCGCACCGGTCTTCGGCCGCCCCGTCGTCTCGCTGGGGTTCATGCGCCGAGACCGCGACACGCCCAACGGGCTCACCGACTTCCTCGTCGTGCACGCGGCACGGCTGCTCGCCGAGCGCGGCATAACCGAGTTCTCGCTGAACTTCGCCGCCTTCGGACGGTGGCTGCGCGCTCCCGCCGGCGCGCTGGAAAGGGGGCTCGGGCGGCTGGTCTGCCTCGGCGACCGCTGGTTTCAGATCGAGCGCCTGTACCGCTTCAACGCGAAGTTCGAGCCGCGCTGGCAGCCGCGCTACCTCCTGTTCGAGCGGCCGCTGGCACTGCCGCGCGTCGCGCTGGCCGCGATGTGGGCCGAGGGCCACCTGCCCAAGCCCCGGCCGCTACGTATCGGCCCGCGCGCGGCGCCGGCACGCGTCGTCCGGGCCCCGGGAACGCCGGGCCGCCCATAGGGATGTCTGATCGGCCAAGACCGCAGAGCCGTTGGAACCGCTATGCCGCCGCGACGACGACCTTGATGCGAAGCGTGTTGTCCTCGCCGACGGTGTGGATGCCCTTCATGTAGTCCTCGCCGGCCTTGGTCGTCAGGGAGTACGTTCCGGGCGTCGGGAAGGTCACGCTGCTGCGTGCGCCCATGTGGGTCATCGCGGCGGCGACGAAGGTCGCCTGGGGCCCGCGGACTCGGACGAGCCGATGGGGCATCACGTCGTTGTTCTGGACGTGCAGGACCCCGCCCGCCGCGAGGTGCAAGGTCGCGCTGGGGGCTCCGGGATTGGCGCCGTTGACGGCCAGCGCGCTACGCGGCGCTGACGGCGCGCATCACGCTGTCCGTCGCGGACGCCGCAGGCAACCAGTCCACGACGAGACTCGTGCTGAGACTCCGCAAATGAGAGCTCACGAACGCTCGACGCCGCACGGCGGAGATCTGGCTTGGCGGTCGCCGTGCGGCGGCGCGACGGGGCCGCAATCCTGGCTGAATCGGTCAGCCGGAGCGGAGATCCGGCCAAAACCGCAGAACCGCGGACACTCGCGCTCAGCGCCCGATCCCCTCCAACGAGGAAACCCCCACGTTTGCGGGGGTTCTCCGAGTGGAGCTAGCCGGGCTCGAACCGGCGACCTCCTGCATGCCACGCAGGCCTATGGGTCCCCTGTTTTCGTCGTATCTGCAGGGCATTCTCTGCCTCCAGCGGTCGGACTCGCGGCGGCGGCTTGTGCGGAATTTCCGTCCATTTGCGATCGGGCTGGGCCAAAGAAAGCGGCTTTGGCCCGGTCCTTCAGCTCCCCGGCTTGGAGGACGTTGGACAAGTTGCTCAGTGCCGCCCTGAGCTCCGGGGCTTCATTCGAGGCGAGACCCGGACTTGAGCCGGGACACGACGTTTCTTACAGGCACCCAGACCACGACCGAGGCGCGGTAGGCCCCCAAACCGCGTCGGCCGGCAGACCAGGTGGCGTGAGCCGTCGCCGACTGCTTGAGGTCGCGTCTTCAGCCGTGGGGCGGCGGATCCAGTGGTTTGGCCGCGGGTTGCGACCGACTCCGCGCGGTAGGAGCGCCATCGGGCGCGTCGATGTCCGGAGTATCACGGCGCGGGAGGATGCCCGTCCGTCGTGGAAGTTCGCGACGGCGGTCCCGGATGTTGGTCAGGCGTGCGCGAGCGTAGCGGCCTCCTCGACGGTCGGGGTGTGAACGGCGGCGCATCGGGGGCGAGGTCGCCCTCGACGGCGACGGCGAGCTTGGCGAGGTCGCTCTAGCCGATGACCCTGCGGAACTGCTGCTCGGCTTCGAGCATCCCGGCGGACGCGCCAAACTTGCGACAGATTGCGCTAACCTGACTTCAGGTCGGGTTCTCCGCACTACCAGTCATGTTTCCGACGACCCCGGGGAGGGTTCATGGATCTGCGTCAGCTTCGCTACGTCGTCGCGGTCGCCGACGCGGGCGGGATCAGGAAGGCGTCGCGGCAGCTCGATCTCGCGCAGCCGTCGCTGTCGCAGGCGCTGCGCCAGCTCGAGGCCGAGCTCGGCGTCCAGCTCATCCGCCGAAGCACGCGGGGCATCGAGCTCACCGAGGCGGGCGACGAGTTCCTGAACTACGCGCGGGACATCCTCGACCGCGCGGCCGAGGCGCACGCCGCCATGCGGCGCCGGGCCGAGCAGCGGTCCTGCACGCTGCGTGTGGGCCTGCTCGCTGGGATCATCGCGGCCGGCGAGCTCACCGGGCCGATCCTCGAGACGTTCCGCCAGGCGCGCCCCGATGTCGAGGTCCAAGTTCAAGACATCAGCTTCTCCGACCAGGCCGCGCCGCTCCTCGACGGGCAGGTCGACGTAGCGATCGTGCGCGCGCCGATCGCCAACCGGCTCGTCGACACCGTGCCGCTGGCGCACGACCCGCGCGTGCTCCTCGTGGGTGCCACCCACGAGCTCGCGGGCGCCGAGCGCGTCGACGTCGAGGAGATCCTCGACGAGCGCACCGTACCCGTGATCGCGCCGAAGGAGTTCGCCGCCCACTGGCACCTCGACGACCTCCGCGGCGGCTCGCACGTCGACCCGGCTATGCCGGCCGCCAAGACTGTCGCGGACCTCCAGTTCGCCGTCGCCACGGGCCGGGCGATCATGATCGCCGCCTCGGTGACGGCCCGTGTCCTGCCGAACGGTCTGGTGCGCGCGGTGCAGGTCGACCGGCTTCCGCCGAGCCTGATCGAGGTTGCCCGCCCGCACAGCGACCGCCGGCGGGTCATCCGGGACTTCGTCGAGGCCGCCGCGCAGGCTGCGCGCGAGAACATCGGGCTGATGCCCGGCGCCACGCTGGCGAACTGATAGGGCGCAGCTCTCACCCGCTCAGCAAATGGGCTCTAGGCCGGCGGTGGCTCCGTCGGCATGCTGCCCACCATGAACGACACCGACCTGCGCGCTTCCAACCTCGCGGTGGTGCGTCGCTACATCGACGCGATCAACGCGTGGGACTTCGACACCAAGCGCGCGCTGCTGGCCGAGGACGCGGTCTTCGAGATGCCGTACGCCCCCGAGGGGTTCGAGCGGCGCATCGTCGGCCGCGACAACATCATCGCCTTCGTCGAGACGATCCCGGCGATGATCGACGCCGAGAACCTCCACGACGTCCAACTCGAGACCTACAACTCGGATCCCGGCGAGATCGTCGCGGAGTACAAGAGCGACATGGTCATCAAGCCGCACGGCGTCGAGTACCGCAACGAGTACGTCAGCCGCTTCACGGTCCGCGACGGCCAGATCGCCCGCTTCGCCGAGTACTACGACCCGATCCGGCTGGTCGTCGCCCTCGGCGGCAGCGTGCAGGGCGCGCCTCTCGAGGCGCCCGCAAGCTGACCGAAAATTCACCTCATCAAGCGAGCAACCAAGGAGCCGCTATGCGCTTCGGCATCTTCCATACGCCGTTCCACCTGCCCAACACCCAGAACCCGAATCTCGCACTCCGGCGCGACGTCGAGCTGGTCAAGCTGTACGACATGCTCGGGTTCGACGAGGTGTGGTTCGGCGAGCACCACTCCGGCGGCTGCGAGCTGATCGTCGACCCGCTCACGTTCATCGCCCACGTCGCCCCGCAGACGCAGCGGATCAAGCTCGGCACGGGTGTCATCTCGCTGCCTTACCACAACCCCCTGTGGATCGCGGAGCGCATGGTCTTCATCGACCACCTCACGCGCGGTCGCGCTCTCTACGGACTCGGCGTCGGCGCGCTGCCGACCGATGCGCACATGATCGGCATGGACCCCACCGAGATGCGCCCCATCTTCGAGGAGTCCGTCGACGTTCTCATGCACCTGCTGTGCAGCGACGAGCCGCTGTCGATCACCACCGAGCGCTACACGCTGTGCGACGCGCGCATCATGCTCAAGCCCTACAGCGACCTCCAGGTCCTCATCGCCGCCGTGGTCTCGCCCAGCGGCCCTCGGATCGCGGGCAAGCACGGGCTGGGCCTGCTGTCGATTGCCGCGACAATGGAGGGCGGCGCGGACGCGCTGGCCGGTCACTGGCAGGTCGTCGAGGAGCGTGCGGCGCAGTTCGGCGCCCCGCCCGCCAGCCGCGACGCGTGGACCCTGCTCGGGCCCATGCACATCGCGGAGACGCGCGAGCAGGCGATCGAGGACGTCCGCTACGGGATCGACCTGTGGTTCGACTACATGCAGAACGTCTCGGCATCGCCGCAGTTCTCGCCGGCGGGGGAGACGACCGAGGAGCGCATCGCCTGGGTCATCGACACGGGCGTCGGCGTCATCGGCACGCCGGACGACGCCGTCGCGCAGATCCGCCGGCTCCATGAGATGACCGACGGCGGCTTCGGCAGCTACCTGATCATGGGCAACGAGTGGGCCTCGCACGCCGCGACGCGCCGGTCGGTGGAGCTCTTCGCCGAGTACGTGATGCCCGTCTTCCAGGACGACGCCACGTCCCGCCTGCGCGAGAGCGAGCAGTGGTGCCGCGAGCGCCGCAGCGACCTCTTCGAGCGCCAGGCGAACGCGCTCGACCAGGCGGCCGCGCGCCATCACGCCGAGCGTGACGCGATCCGCTCGTCAGTCGCGGGCTGATCGCTTCCCCGCTCCGCGGCCACGCGGGGCTCCATCCGAGGCACCGGGCGGCGACGCCCGCCCGGCGCCCATCCACCCCCAGCAATCCCAGGAGGCCGATGATCGTGCGATCGTCAGGTTGGTTCGTGCTGCCATTCGTGGCCGTGTCGCTGATGGCGACGGCTTGCGGCACTAACAGCAGCGACAACAACGCCACGCCCGCGAGCGGCGCGGCGGCGGCAGGCTTGTCGACCAAGGCCGTGGTGCCCGCGCCACCCACCCGGCCGCCGGCGAGCATTCAGGTCGACCAGGCGCTGAGCAAGGCGCCGGCGAAGGGCAAGAAGGTCATCTTCCTGCAGTGCGAGCTGCCCGCCTGCGCGCGGTACGTGCCGGGCATCAATGCCGCCACCACCGCGCTCGGCTGGTCCGCCAAGACCGAGGTCTTCAAGAACGCGGACCCGGGCGGCGCCCTGCAGCAGGCGATCAACGAGCATCCGGACTACATCGCGATCACCGGCATCCCGGCCGCCGCGCTGAAGCCACAGCTGGCCGCCGCGCGCAAGGCAGGCATCCCGGTCATCTCATGCGCCACGCCCGACAAGCCGACCGCCGGCGGGTACTCCGTGCAGTGCGGCGGCACCCTCGCGACCGACGCCGACTACGTCGCGCGCTGGGTGATCAACGACTCCGGCGGCAAGGGCCACCTGGTCGCGCTGACCATCCCGCAGTTCCCGGTGCTCAACACGGAGACCGACTGGCTCAAGGCCAACCTGAAACGGCTGTGCTCCGGATGCTCGCTCGACCAGCTGGACCTCACGATCGACGACGTCGCCGGCGGGCAGGTCGCGAGCAAGCTGATCGCCTTCCTGCAGTCGCATCCGAACGTGAACTACGTGTACTTCACCTTCAACGACCTCAGCCGCGGCGTGCCCGCCGCCCTGAACGCGGCCGGCTTCGGCGGCAAGGTCAAGCTCGTCGGCGCCGCCGCCGACGCGGCGATCATGAAGACGATCGGCAGCGACCAGAACGCGTGGACGATCGCGCCCAACGTGTACTCCGCGTGGGTCATGGTCGATGCCATGGCGCGGCTCGCGACCGGCGAGCGGCTGAGCCAGGACTACACGAACAGGGTATACGCCTCGCCGACCTGGGTAGTCGACAGCGCCGGCTCGGCGAAGCGCCTCGCACCGACGAACTACGACTGGTACGGCCCGGACGGCTTCCAGCAGAAGTTCAAGACGCTGTGGAACGTCGGCGCTTGACACGGCGCTGAGGATCGGGGATGAGAAGCGTCGGGCGGCCCGCCCATGGGCCGCCCGGCGCTCGTCGTGCGTTCGGCATCGCTACGAGGGCGCCCCGACAGGAAGGACGGACCCGCATGTCCAGGGCCAACGTCGAAGTGGTGCAGCGGTTCGAGGACGCGTTCGTGCGGGGGGACATGGACGAGGTCCTCTCGCTCGTCAGCCCCGACATCGTCGTGCACGAGGCGCCGTCGCTGCCCTACCCGGGCGACCACCGCGGGCACGAGGGCTTCCTCGAGCTCACCGACGCCTTCAACAGCGTCTGGGAGATCGTCTCCGACCTCGACCTCACGTTCTTCGACGCGGACGACACCCGCGTCGTCGTGCTCGTCGCCTACGACGTCGTCACGCGGCCGACGGGCGTCCCGCTGCGGCTGAGCATGGTCGAGATCTACACCGTGATCGACGGACGGATCACCGACCTCGAGGTCTACTACCGCGACACCGCCGCGATCGTCGAGGCCACCGGCGGCCTCAAGGTCCTGTAGCCCGCGTCGGGGTGATAGGCGCCCCCTCTCGCGTGGCCGCGAAGTGGGGTCTATGCCTGCCGCAGGCGGGTGGGGATGCTCTCGTCCTCCTCCACCAACGACCGTCGCCGGCCGGCATACACCCGCCGGCCGGCGCCGGTCCACCACCGGAGCCACTCCATGACGCACAACACGAGGCACGACACACCGTTCATCGTGGGCATCGGCGGCACGACCCGGGCGGGTTCGAGCTCCGAGCGCGCGCTCGCCCTCGCGCTCGAGGCCGCCGAGGAGCTCGGCGCCCGCACGCGGCTCATCGGCGCCGGGGAGCTGCAACTGCCGCTCTACGCGCCCGAGCACGCAGACCGCACGCCCGAGGCGGTCCGTCTTGTCGAGGCGCTCGCCGCGGCCGACGGCGTCGTGATCGCGTCGCCCGGCTACCACGGCGGCCCGTCGGGGCTCATCAAGAACGCGCTGGACTACGTGGAGGACCTCCGCGATACGCCGCGTACGTACTTGGACAACGTGCCGGTCGGCTGCATCGTCTGCGCCCACGGCTGGCAGGCGACCACCAGCACGCTGCAGGCCCTGCGCTCGGTGATCCACGCGCTGCGCGGCTGGCCGACGCCGTTCGGCGCCGCGGTCAACAGCGCGGCCGGCGGCGTGGCGGATCCCGACGTGTCCGCGCAGCTGCGGCTCGTGGGGCGCCAGGTCGTCGAGCTTGCGCGGCTCCAGCGCACGGCCTCGAACGTCGCTCATGCCTGAGTCGCGACAGCGCCCAGGCCTCGCCCCGATCGAGGCCGCGATCGCTGCCATCGCCGGCGGCGAGATGGTCGTGGTCGTCGACTCGCCCGACCGCGAGAACGAGGGCGACCTCGTCATGGCGGCCGAGAAGGTCACCCCGGAGGCGGTGAACTTCATGGCCACCAACGGGCGTGGGCTCATCTGCGCGCCGATGCTGCCCGAACGCCTCGCGGAGCTCGGCATCGAGCCGATGGTCGCGAACGGCACCGACCCGCACGGCACCGCGTTCCACGTCGGCGTCGACCTTCGGGCGAGCGCCACGACCGGCATCTCGGCCGCCGACCGCGCCGCGACGCTCGCCGCGCTGGCCGACCCCGCCGGCAGCGCCGCCGATTTCACGCGCCCCGGCCACATCTTTCCGCTGGCCGCGCGACCCGGCGGGGTGCTGCGTCGCGCCGGGCACACCGAGGCGGCCGTGGACCTTGCGCAGCTGGCGGGCCTGCGGCCGGCCGGCGTCATCTGCGAGATCATGGCCGTCGACGGCCGCATGGCCCGCCTGCCCGACCTGCTGGCATTCGCCGCCGAGCACGGGCTGCTGGTCGTCGCGATCAGCGCCCTGATCGCCTACCGCCGCCGTTGCGAGCGCCTGGTCGAGCGCGTGACCGAGGCACGCATGCCCCTGCGCGACGCCGACTTCACCGCGATCGGCTATCGCGACGTGCACGACGGCCGCGAGCACCTCGCGCTCGTGCTTGGCGACGCCCGCGCCCCGGGCGTGCTCGTACGCGTGCACTCCGAGTGCCTCACCGGCGACGTCTTCGGCTCCCGGCGCTGCGACTGCGGCGCGCAGCTGGAGCGCGCGCTGGCCATGATCGCCGCCGAAGGCCGCGGCGTCGTCGTCTATCTCCGTGGCCACGAGGGGCGGGGCATCGGGCTGCACAACAAGCTGCACGCCTACGGGCTGCAGGACCGCGGCCTGGACACCGTCGACGCCAACCTCGAGCTCGGGCTGCCGAGCGACCGGCGCGACTACGGCGTCGGCATGCAGATCCTCGCCGATCTCGGCGTCGGACCGCTGCGGCTGCTGACCAACAACCCGGCCAAGCGCGCCGGGCTCGAGGGGCACGGCCTGACCGTGCTGGAGCGCGTGGCGCTGCAGACGGCGCCCACGCCGCAGAACGTGCGCTACCTCGCGGCCAAGCAGCGGCGGATGGGTCATCTGCTGGACATGGATGGCGCGCCGCCTCCAGCCGCCACCGCTGTCGACGTTGTCTAGAAGGAGAAGAGTCGTGATACAGGCAGAGCAGGTCCGCACGAGCGAGCCGGCCGCGCGCCGGGCTCCGGCGATCGCGCCGAGCGAGCGCGCCGCCGCTCCGAGTCGTCGCGCATGGGTCGGTCTCCTGAGCGTCAAGCGCTTGAGCGCGGTCTACCTCTGGGTGCTCTTCATCATCTTGTTCGGCGTCATCACGCCGGACACGTTCCTGACCGAGACGACGTTCCGGTTGGTGTTCCGCTCGGGCGTGATCACCTGCGTGCTCGCCCTCGCGTTCCTCGTGCCGCTGACTGCCGGCGCCTACGATCTGTCGGTCGGGGCGGTGATGTCCCTGGCACTCGGCCTCATGGTCTACATGTCGATCCATACGGGCATCCCGGTCGGCGTGGCTGCGCTCATCGTGGTGGCCGCGTCGGCGGCATGCGGCGCGGCGTCCGGCTTCATCATCGTCCGGCTCCACGTCAACTCGTTCATCGCAACGCTCGGCGTGAGCCAGCTGCTGCTCGGGGCGGTCCTGCTGCTCTCCAACAACACGCAGTTGGTCGGCAAGCTTCCGCAGAGCTGGTCGGACCTGGGCAACAACGACCTGCTCGGCATCCCGATCGTCGTGTACTTCCTGCTGGCGCTGTCGCTCGTGCTTTGGTACGTGCTCGAGTTCACACGCGTCGGCCGCTACATGTTCGCGACCGGCGGCAACCCGGATGCCGCGCGCCTGGCCGGCGTCCCGACCGACCGCGTCATCTGGTCGGTCTTCATCGCGAGCGGCACGATCGCAGGGCTGGCCGGCGTCATCTTCTCGATGCAGAGCGGCCTGTACTCGTCGAGCATCGGGCCGGGTTACCTGTTCCCCGCCGTGGCCGCCGTGTTCCTCGGCGCCTCGCAGCTCTCGCGGCGCCCGAACGTCTGGGGCACGCTGATCGCGTACTTCGCGCTGGCCTTCGGCATCCAGGGCCTGGTCCTGTCCGCAAGCTCCGCGTCGGTCTGGAGCCAGCCCCTCTTCCAGGGCGTGTCGCTGATCATCGCGGTCGCGCTCGCCAGCCGTCCGGCCGTGCGCAGGCTGCGCGAGTCGCGCTCGGGCGCCACCGCGATCAGCCCGGCGAAGTGAGGTGAGCCAGGTGGACACTGTCCTCACGATCCGCGGCCTCAGCAAGACGTTCCCGGGCACCAAGGCCCTCGACCGCGTCGACTTCGACGTCCGGCGGGGCGAGGTCCACGCGCTGATCGGCCAGAACGGCTGCGGCAAGTCGACGCTCATAAAGGTGCTGGCGGGCTACCACCAGCCCGACCCCGGCACGGGGATCGAGCTGGCCGGCAAGCAGGTCGAGCTGCGCGACACGAGCGCATCGCACAACGCCGGGTTGCGCTTCGTGCACCAGGACCTCGGGCTCGTCGAGACGCTCAGCGCGGTCGAGAACCTGACGCTCGGGCGCGAGGTCGCGACCGCGTTCGGCGGGCGCATCCGCTGGGGCGCCGAGCGCCGGGACGCCGAGCAGCGCCTGCGCGCGCTGGGCTACGAGTTCGACGTTCGCCGGCCGGTGGCGGAGCTCAGCGCCGCCGAGCGCACCGGGATCGCAATCGTTCGCGCCCTCTGGGACTGGGAGGAGGCGCGGGTGCTCGTCGTTGACGAGCCGACCGCGTCGCTGCCGCGCGAGGAGGTCAAGATGCTGTTCGAGGCCCTGCGCCGCGTACGAGCGAAGGGCCTCGGCGTCATCTACGTGTCCCACCGCCTCGACGAGATCTTCGCGATTGGGGACCGTGTCACGATCCTGCGCGACGGCCGCGGCGTCGGCACATGGGACGTCGGCGACGTCGACCAGGACCGGCTCGTGTCGCTCATGGTCGGGGGCGAGCAGCTGCGCCCGACGCATGTCCGCACCTACGACGGCGGCCGGGAGGTCGCGCTCGAGGTCCGCGGTCTCTGCGGGCTGGAGGTCGACAACGTCGATCTCGACGGCCGTCGCGGGGAGGTCATCGGCATCGCGGGGCTCACCGGCTCGGGCCGCGGGGAGATCTTGCCGTTGCTGTTCGGGGCGGTCTCGCGCGCCGGCAGCGTCCGGGTCGACGGCCAGAAGGTCGCGCCCGGTCCGCGCGGCGCGATGGCCGCCGGCGTCGCCCTCGTGCCGGCCGACCGGCGCGGCGCGGGCGCGATCGTCGGGTTGGGCGTGCGCGAGAACTGCACGCTGACCGACCTGCAGCGCCACAGCTCACGCACGACCGCCTGGCTGGACCGCTCCGGCGAGCGCGCCGAGGTCGGCGACTGGATCGAGCGCCTGGACGTGCGCCCGCGGCGCACCGAGGCGGTCTTCGGGACGCTGTCGGGTGGCAACCAGCAGAAAGTCGTGCTCGCCAAGTGGCTGCGCCGCAGGCCGTGCGTGCTGCTCCTCGACGAGCCGACCCAGGGCGTCGACGTGCACGCCAAGGCCACCATCCACGGCCTCGCCCGTGACGCCGCGGCGGCCGGCGCGGTCGTCGTCATCGCGTCCTCCGACGACACCGAGCTGTGCGACACCTGCGACCGCGTGCTGGTCATGCGCGACGGTCAGATCGTCGTCGAGGTCGACGGCGACCGGCTGACGCCCGAGGATCTCGGGGCGCTGCAGCTCGCGGGCTCGTCGGTCTGACACGGGGTCGCGCGACGGAGAGACGATGGGCGCCCGGGAGGGAATCCGGTTCGGGCATGGCGGCCGCGTCGGCGGCGAGCCGCCGACGCCAACCGCGATCTGCGGTTCCTCGCGCCCTCAAACCAGCAGCGCAGTGCAAGACCGAATCGCCGACGTCAGGGGACGAGCACGGCCCTCCCGAGGACGCGCCCCGCGGCGAGGTCCCCCATCCAAGGCGCGGGAGGCGTCGTCGAGGTCGTAGGCCACGCTGTGCGTGCTGCTGCGCCGGCGCACCTTGGCGCTGACGAACACCGCCGCGCTGTGCGTCGGCTGCGGGATCTTCATGGCCTACGTGCCGCTGGCGGCGATCGCGCAGGCGCCGCGATCCACCGGCTACGGCAGAGGGCTGGCCCGGACGGTCGGCCGCTGCTTCACCGCCGCTGGCTCGCGGCTGACCCGGCGAGAGGCGTGCGTGCGATGCCTACCACCCACGTCCCGGAGGATTCCGGCGCCAGAAGGCTCGGCGACGCCTAGGCTGAACTGACTCGGCGGCGACGCGCCCGCGGTAGGTGATCGGCTGAACCTCCATGCCCGAGCTAGCGCTCCGGCCACGAGTTCTCGCCCCTGCGACCCCGCGCCGGGCGCGGGGGCTGCGGCGCGAACGACAGCATCGGGGTCCGCGCCCGAGCTCAATGCCCCGACGGCACCACGTGACGTCGCACGTCGCCATGAACCTCAGACCGACCGGCAGGACGCCCCCAGCTCGTCGCCGGCGTTATCTGGTCCGCCGCCGACGCCTTGCCGCCTGCTGCAGAGACCGACGCACGCGAGTTCAGAACTGCCAAGAGCCGCCCCCAGCCCCACACATTTGCACCAACGGATGCTTTGGCGGTAGTTGGCAACCGTACGGTTGAAGTCGCTAGAGACACCGAACGGCTGCTGCTGCCTCTAGGGGCAGCGGAAGCCTAGGAGCAGGACGGCGGTGTTGTCGATCGGCAAGTTGATGGTCGAGCAGTCGCGCTATTGCGAGCGTCACCGACGATCGCCACGCGCTGGGGCCGCCACCGAGCGACAGGCCAGCGCGCGCGCACTGGCAACGCGCCCACCACGACCTCCAACGCGCTCAACGAGACCTCGGGCATCACAACGCCCGTCGACACTCCCACGAGGTCTGAGGCGCACATTCAGGAGCCTCCCGTCGCTGCGCTTCGTTTCGTCCTCTCCCGCCGTGTCGTGAACCTCAACCGAGACGCCTCCTTCCACGCGAGAGCAGGCGCGAGTGACCAGCTCGCGGCGCTGTCGCTTCGCCACCGAAGCAGGCGCGAGCCCACAGCGCCTCGAGGCGCTCGCTGCTCGTCCAGAGCAGGCGTTTCAGGCGTCCGTGCCGGCGCGCTCGCTCGTCGTGCAGTGCGGCAGCGTTGGTCGGCCGTGGCCAAGCGAGAGGCGCGGGGCTGCCACGGCGGGGGAGCATGGGTCAGCGCCCGCACGGCGGGTGATAATCGTCGGGGTGAATGCCGTGGCAGAGCTCGAACGGGGACGCGAGGCCTATTCGCGGCAAGCCTGGCTGGACGCGTACGAGTCGCTCTCGCGGGCTGACCGGGAGGTCTCGCTCGCGCCTGACGACCTTGCGCTCCTCGCCACCTGCGCGTACATGATCGGTCGCGAGTCCGAGTACCGCGACCTGCTCGAGCGCGCGCATCGCGTCCACCTGGAGGCGGGTGATGAGCTCGCCGCCCTGCGCTGCGCCTTCTGGATCGGCGTGACTCTCGCGAGCCATGGGGAGATCGGGCGTGCGAGCGGCTGGCTGCGACGCGCTCGCCGCCTGCTCGAGCGCCAGGAGGGCGACCGAGTCGAGCACGGCTACCTGCTGCTGCCGACGGTGTTCGAGCAGGGGGCGAGCGACGACTGGGAGGCGGCTGCTGCCACCGCCGGCGAGGCCGCTGCGATCGGAGAGCGCTTCGGCGACCCTGACCTGTTCGCCCTGGCCACCCATGAACGGGGCGAGATCCTGATTAGGATCGGGCGTCTCAACGAGGGCCTGGGCCTGCTGGACGAGGCGATGGTGGCTGTGACCGCGCGCGAGCTCTCCCCGATCGTCGCCGGGATTGTCTACTGCGGCGTGATTCTTGCCTGCCAGGCTGCTCACGACGTCCGCCGCGCCCGGGAGTGGACGGCCGCCCTCTCGGCCTGGTGCGCGCGCCAGCCCGACGTCATTGCGTTCACCGGCCGCTGCCTCGTGCACCGGGCTGAGATCATGCAGCTCGAGGGTGAGTTCTCGGATGCCCTGGAGGAGGCGCGCCGGGCGGCCGAGCGCTGCCTTCGGGGTGAGAACCCCGGCGCGGCGGGGGAGGCGTGTTTCCGGCAGGGCGAGATCCACCGACTGCGCGGCCACTTCGGCGCAGCCGAGGCGGCCTATCGGGAGGCGAGCCGGCTCGGACACGAGCCACAGCCGGGCCTTGCTCTGCTGCGACTCGCCCAGGGCGAGCCCCACGCGGCAGCGAGCACGATCCGCAGGGTGGTCGCGGAGATGCAAGAAGCCGGCGAGCGGGCGGGGATCCTCCCGGCCTTCATCGAGATCATGCTCGCTGTCGACGACATCGAAGCCGCCGGCGGCGCCTGCCGCGAGCTCGAGTCGATCGCCGCGGGTCAGGAGAGGGGCGCCCTCGGGGCGCTGGCGGCGCAGGCGCGGGGGGCGGTCGAGCTCGCTGCGGGCGACGCCTTCAGCGCGCTGGCATCGCTTCGCCACGCAAGGGACGTATGGCAGGAGCTCAAGGCGCCCTACGAGGCGGCCCGCGTGCGTGAGCTCGCCGGCCGTGCCTGCCGTGTTCTCGAGGACGAGGACACGGCGAAGCTAGAGCTGGACGCGAGCCGCGCGGCGTACTCCGAGCTAGGGGCGTCGCCGGATCTCGCTCGGCTCCGGTCACTCGGCGGTGGTCCCCGGGGCGACGTTCACGAGCTCACCGATCGCGAGCTTGAGGTCCTCCGCCACGTCGCCGCCGGCGACACGAATAAGGCGATCGCCAGCGAGCTGGTGCTCAGCGAGCGCACCGTCGATCGGCACGTAAGCAACATCTTCGCCAAGCTCGGCGTCTCCTCACGTACCGCAGCCACCGCCTACGCCTACGAGCACCGGCTGCTCTGACCGCCGGTGGGTGAGATCACCCACGCCGCCGAGGCGCGGAAGTTGGGTGGCTTCGCCGATGCGCGGTTGGGGGCGACGGCCCTACCGTCGGTCGGCCGTCAGCGCACAAAGGAGGCCCGAGATGCCGAGCGTGTCCAAGGACAAGGCCGCGACTAAGGTCACGTGGGATGGCGTCGACATCGACCACGCCGATCTCGAGGGCGGCTACGCCGTCTGCTTCGAGAGACACACCGCCGACGCCGACCTCGCCCCGCTCTTCCGTGGTCTGCCCGAAGACCGTGCACAGCTTCCTCGCTGGGGCTATGTGATCGAAGGCAGGATCGGCTTCCGCTTCGCCGACCGCGAGGAGACCTATGAGGCGGGTGAGGCGTATTACGTCGGGGCTGGCCACACGCCCGTCTACTACGCCGGCACTGAGATCGTCGAATTCAGCCCCTCCGCGACCTTCAACGAGACCATCCCGGTGGTGTTGAGGAACCTCGACGCCAACGGGATCGCGGTCGAGATGCGCGAGGCCGGCGCCGATGTGGAGGCCGGGCGATGACCGACGGAGGCCCGGGAGCGGCGGTCGGGCTTCACCCGCCGACGCCCGACGCCGAGGCGCGCGAGCGCGTGCTCGCCGGGCTTCCGGTGAGCCAACGGCAACTCGATGCCGCCGGCGTCTCGACCGCGTTTCTTGAGGGCGGCGCCGGTTCGCCGCTGGTGCTGCTGCACGGCGGGATCGAGTGCGGGGGCGCCTACTGGGCGCCCGTGATCCCGCGCCTGGTCGAAAATCACCGCGTCGTCGTGCCCGACGCGCCCGGTCTTGGTGAGTCGGAGCCCCTCGGCCGCCTCAATGACGAGAGCTTCGCCCGCTGGCTGCGAGAGCTGATTCGCCTGACCTGTGACGCGGAGCCGACCCTAGTGGCGCATTCGCTCGTCGGGACACTGGCCGCCCGCTTCGCCGCGCACGGAGATTCGCTCTCGCAGCTGGTCGTCTACGCCGCGCCCGGGATCGGGCGCTACCGGATGCCGCTTGGGCTTCGGATCGTCGCGACGCGGTCCGCGCTGCGCCCAAACGAGCAAAACAGGGAGCGGTTCGAGCGATTCGCACTCCTCGACCGCGAGCGGACCCGTCGGCGGGATCCTGCGTGGTTCGATTCGTTCAGCGCGTATACGTTTTCGCGCGCACGCGGCCCGCGCGCCAAGCGGACGATGAGCGCGCTGGTCAGGGCCGGGACGACGCGCGTCCCGGACGCCGAGCTGCAACGGATCGCTATCCCTGCGGCGCTGCTCTGGGGACGCCACGACCGGATGACTCCGCTGTCCCTCGCCCGGGCAGCGAGCACGCGACTCGGCTGGCCCTTGCACGTGGTTGACCACGCGGGGCACGTGCCTCACATCGAGCAGCCGGAGGGGTTCGTCGATCTGCTCACAGACGTGCTGAGAGGGGACTCGAACGCGGCTGTGGGCACGAGGGAGGCGGTTGGATGAACTACAGGCTCGCCTACGCGATCGGCTTCCATCCTTGGGAGGAGCTCGCGGAGCATCCTCCCTTCGCCGGCAAGCTCCTCGAGCTGGTCGCCCGCGAGGAGGACCGGCACGGGCCGCCGTACGGCCGCGCGCTCGATCTCGGTACCGGTAGCGCGGTGTGGGGCGTCCGGCTCGCGCAGCGCGGCTGGGACGTGACCTGCATCGACATCGTCGAGAAGGCCCTGCGCCGCGCCCGCGAGCGGGCCGACGAGGCGGGCGCCGAGGTTCGGCTCGTGCACGCCGACGTGACGGCACTGCGAGAGGCCGGCCTCGCCTCCGGCTTCCGATTGCTCCTCGACACCGGCACCTTCCACGGCCTCAGCGACGCCCAGCGTGAGGCGATGGGCAAGGAGGTGAGCGCCGTCGCCGCCGCGGACGCGACTCTGATCCTCGACTGCTTCGCGCCCCGGCGCAGGGGCCCCCTGCCCGTCGGCGCGAGCCGCGCCGACGTCGAGCGGGCCTTCCCCGGCTGGGAGATCACCGACGTCGAGGTGGCGGACACCGAGCCCGACGCGCTCGCGCGGCTCATGAAGTTCGACGAGCGCTTCTATTGCCTGCGCCGCACGGTCGAGCAGCCGCGGCGCGCCACCGCCGACCAGGGCTACGCCGAGCAGCTCGAAGCGATCGCTCCACTCGTCGAGTCAGTCGCAGTGGATGGGCGGTACGAGGCCGTCGAGGACCACAGCCTCCGATGACCGGCAAGGACGCATCCTCTTCCTCCGCGGCTGGCCCCAGAGCCAGCTGTGCTAGGTCCGGCAGCTCGAAGGCCATCTCGCCGAGGATTCCCACCTGGGCCGATCGATGACGCAACCGGTTCGCATCGAGGTGAACAGGCGCTTCGGTGTCCCGCTTCGGGAGGGGTTCGACTACATAACCGATCCGAACAACTGGCCGCAGTACTGGCCCGACCTCGTGCGGATCGAGCCCGGGTCGCGCTGGCGAGAGCCCGGGGACCGGGCGCGGCTCGTACTGCGGCTCCTCGGCAAGCCGGTGGAGCTGGAGATGACGCTTGGCCGGCTCGCTCCATACAGCGCGGTGGAATACACAAGCGTGCAGCGCGGGCTGCCCGATGCGCGCCACGAGCGCCACTTCGAGGACGCCGACGGCGACCTGGCCTTCCGGATCGTCGTTTCGTACCAACCACGCCCCGGCTGGCGCAGCGTCTTCGACCGCCTCGTGGTCCGGCGCGGCATCGCGCGTGCGGCGCGGAAGACCCTCGCCAACCTCGACCGTCGCTTCAGCGAGGCGGGTTCCGAGTTCCAATAGGTGCGAGCACGTCATGGCAGGCCTCGCTGCCCAACCGAACGGCGTTCGACCAGTCACGCCGTGCCCTCCGATGCGTGTCAGGCCGCTCTCTCCGCCGGTCGCGGTGTTCTGCGACTCGCGCGTGCCCGAGGAGGACCGCGACGAGCTCCGGCTCGAGTGCTCGCGCCGCGCGCTCGATGACGGTCAGCGCGGGCGTCCCGGGAATCCGGAGCCGATCGCCACCCAGTGGGCAGGCGTCGGTGGCCAAGATCGACGCCGACCCGCGCGGCATCTTCCGGGGCTGACGACTTCTTACAGGTCCGGAGATCGTGCTGCTGCCGATCCGCCGCCGGCTGATGGGGCTTCGCCGAGGCGGCTCTCCTTGCCGGGCACCGTGACGCCGACACATGGGAGCCGACAAGCACGAGCTCTCCGAGCATGAGGCGGTCGTCGGGCGCGAGCCGTCGGCATGGCCTGTCAGCACCATCCGCGGCTTGATTCACGTCTACGACGACGTGGCGCTGCTCGAGATCACCGACCCCAGCGAAACCACCCTGGATGCGATCCGGGTCCTGGCCGCAGGCTGAGCGCTAGCGCGCCGGACACATTGCCGGCGGGCAATGCGCCCGCTCTCGTCCGCAAACAGGCGTGTCGGTTCACGCTCACGAGACTGTCGCTCCGGACGAGCAGCGAGCGCCTCGAGGCGCCGTGGGCTCGCGCCTGCTTCGGTGGCGAAGCGACAGCGCTGCGAGTGGTCACTCGCGCCTGCTCTCGCGTGCTTGCGGCACTCTTGGCGGCGACCGCTCGCTGCGCAGCCGTTGCCGAGGCTAAGTTCGCATCGCTGCGGCTGTCGCAGCTGGACTACGCGGCGATTGATCGCTACGTGGAGGCCAAGCAGCTCGAGGCCGAGGAGATTCGCGAGGCGGCGCGTCGCGGCGTGCCGCTCACCAATGCCAGCGGTCGCTGCAAGCGCCCGCTGGCGAACTCGACGATCAACGCGACGGTCGAGCTCTTGGCGAGAGTCCATCGCCTGCCTCGCCGGCGCCGGCCTGCGCAACACGGAGCTCTGTCGGATCGACATCCGCGACGTCGACCTCGCGCACGGCACCATCAACGTTGCAGACGCCAAGACCGAAGCCGGCGTACGGAAGGTCGACCTCAGTCCGATGCTGCGCGACGAGCTGCTGGCCTGGCGCACGTCGCTGGACGCTTCAACGCCTGAGAGCCCGTTCTTCCGGACTCAGGCGGGCAGCCGGCGCGACAAGGACAACATCAACGCGCGCGTGATACGACCGGCTGTCCCGCGCGCCAACGAACGTCGGGCGCTGCGAGACCTGCCGCCCGCTGCCGGCGAGGGTGACGGCGCACACTTTCCGGCGGACCTACATCTCGATGATGTTCGCCGCCGGCGCGGAGATCCCCTACGTCATGGCCCAGGTCGGTCACGGCGACTCGAAGGTCACCCTGGAGATCTACGCGCAGGTCCTCAAGCGCCGCGATCGCGAGCAGATCGGCCGGGCTTCGACCACCTCCTCGTGGGCGGCGGAAGGGGCGAGCCGCGCACCCGGACGAGGGCTGCCAGGCGCCCGGCCAAGCGGTCCAAGACGGCGGCGCGACGGGGCCGCAATCCCGGGTGAATTGGTCAACCGGAGCCGAAACCGGGCCAAAGACCGAACCAAAACCGCAGAACCGCGGACACTCGCGCTCAGCGCCCGCTCGCCTCCAACGAAGAAACCCCCACGTTTGCGGGGGTTCTCCGAGTGGAGCTAGCCGGGCTCGAACCGGCGACCTCCTGCATGCCATGCAGGCGCTCTCCCAGCTGAGCTATAGCCCCAGGCCGCTACGGCGGCCATTGTAACGCCCCTGTCGCACGGGGGCCGCCGCGGCGCGCGCCCTATCCTTGGCGCCTCCACATGGCCGAGCAATACCGCTATGACCCGGGCGAGATCGAGCCGCGCTGGCAGCGCGTCTGGGCCGACGAGCGCACCTGGGAGGTCTCCAACGAGCCCGACGGGCGCGAAGAGGCCTACGTGCTCGAGATGCTGCCCTACCCCAGCGGCGAGCCCCATCTCGGGCATCTGAAGAACTATGCGATCGGCGACGCGGTCGCGCACTTCTGGCGCCGGCAGGGCTACCGCGTCATGCATCCGATCGGCTACGACGCCTTCGGGCTGCCGGCCGAGAACCATGCGATCAGCACCGGTCAGCATCCCCGCGACTCCACCAACGCAGCGATCGCCTCCTTCCGCGAGCAGTTCCGCGAGTGGGGGGTCTCGTTCGACTGGTCGCGCGAGCTCGCCACCCACGATCCGCGCTACTACCGCTGGACGCAGTGGATCTTCCTCAAGCTCTTCGAGCGCGGTCTGGCCTATCGCTCCGAGGCCGCCGTCAAGTGGTGCCCCAACGACCAGACGGTGCTGGCCAACGAGCAGGTCATCGACGGGCGCTGCGAGCGCTGCGGCCATGAGGTCGAGGTCCGTCAGCTCGTGCAGTGGTTCTTCCGCATCACCGATTACGCCGACCGGCTGCTCGACGATCTCGACGAGATCGACTGGCCCGCGCACGTCAAGACGATGCAGCGCAACTGGATCGGGCGCTCGGAGGGCGCGGAGGTCACCTTCCGCAACGAGGAGCTGGGCATCGACTACCCGGTGTTCACGACGCGCCCGGACACGCTCTTCGGCGCGACGTTCTTCGTGATGGCGCCCGAGCACCATGACGTCTTCCGGCTGGTGGAGGGGACCGAGCAGGAGCAGGCGGTCCATGCCTACGTCAACCAGGTGCTCACCGGCTCGGCCGAGGACCGTGGCGACGCCGATCGCGAGAAGACCGGCGTCTTCCTGGGCCGGCACGTCGTCAACCCGGTCAACGGCGAGCGCCTGCCCATGTACGTCGCGGACTACGTGCTGATGGAGTACGGGACGGGCGCGATCATGGCCGTCCCCGCGCACGACGCGCGCGACCACGAGTTCGCGCGCAAGTTCGACCTGCCGATCCGCGAGGTGGTCGCGGGCGGCGAGGACGTCCAGGCCGAGGCGTACACCGGCGACGGCCCGCTGGTGAACTCCAACCCCGAGTTCGACGGGCTGCCCAACCGCGAGGCGCTCGAGGCGATCGTCACCTGGCTGGACCGCGAGGGCAAGGGCCACGTGTCGGTCAACTACCGCCTGCGCGACTGGCTGCTCTCGCGCCAGCGCTACTGGGGCTGCCCGATCCCGATCATCCACTGCGAGCGCTGCGGGATCGTCCCCGTGCCCGAGGACCAGCTTCCCGTCGTGCTGCCCGACGTCGCCGACTACGCGCCCAAGGGGCGCTCGCCGCTGGCGGCGGCGGAGGACTGGGTCAATGTGAGCTGCCCCTCGTGTGGCGGCCCCGCCCGGCGCGAGACGGACACGATGGACACCTTCGTCGACTCGTCGTGGTACTTCATGCGCTACGCGGATCCCCACAACGACGAGGCCCCGTGGGACCCCGAGGTGCTCGCGCGCTGGATGCCGATCGACCAGTACATCGGCGGCGTCGAGCACGCGATCCTGCACCTGATGTACGCGCGCTTCTTCACCAAGGCGCTCGCCGATCTCGGCTACCTGAACTTCCAGGAGCCGTTCGCCCGCCTCTTCACCCAGGGCATGATCACCCGCGAAGGGGCGAAGATGTCCAAGTCGCGCGGGAACGTCATCTCGCCCCAGAGCTACGTCGAGCGCTACGGGGCCGACACGCTGCGCGCCTACATCATGTTCATCGGCCCTCCCGACCAGGATGCCGACTGGTCGGACACGGGCGTCGAGGGCGTGCACCGCTTCCTCGGGCGGCTGTGGCGACTGAGCGCCGACGTCGCCGAGCACACGCCCGACCATCCGGTGCCCGACGAGCTTTCGCCGGCGGATCTCGAGCTGCTGCGCAAGGCGCATTGGGCCATCGAGAAGGTCACCAACGACATGGCCGGGCGCTTTGCCTTCAATACGGCGATCGCGGCGATCATGGAGCTGACCAACACGATCTCCAAGCAGCACGAGGAGGGCGATCCGTCGCCGGGCGCGATGCGCTTCGCGCTGACCACCGCGGCCTCGCTGCTGTTCCCGTTCGCCCCGCACACGGCCGCCGACGCCTATGAGCGGCTGACCGGGCGGCGCGTGTGGGACGAGCCGTGGCCGGCGTCCGACCAGCGCTTCCTGGAGCGCGACACCTACGAGCTCGTGTGCCAGGTCAACGGCAAGGTGCGCGATCGCGTGGAGGCGCCGACCGGCGCTGCGCGCGAGGAGCTCGAGGCGCTGTGCCTGGCGATGCCCAAGGTCCAGGCGCACATCGACGGCAAGGACGTCGTCAAGGTCGTCGTCGTGCCCGAGCGGCTCGTCAACGTCGTCGTGCGCTGATCCTCCGCACAATTGGTGCAGAGCGCGTGTCCGCTGTAACGCGACCGTGCCTAGCCTCGGTGCATGCCCGAGGTCAGCCGCCCACAGCTCGTCGCCTACGGCCTCGCGGCGCTCCTGGTCGTCGTGCTCGGCGTGCGCTTCATGCAGGGCCAGGCGCGCGGCGGAGCGGCGGCGGCGGCGCCGGCGCGGGCGTCCGCCCGCGCCGCGCCGTCCACGGCGGTCCGTCTCGAGCCACGGGCGGCGACGGTCGCGGTCGTCCACGTGGCCGGGGCGGTGCGCAGCCCCGGGGTCTACCGCCTACGCGAGGGCGAGCGCATCCAGGATGCCATCCGCCGTGCGGGCGGTCCGCGCGCGGGCGCCGACCTCAACGCCATCAACCTGGCGGCGAAGGTGGCCGACGGGCTGCAGGTGGTCGTGCCTCGCCGCGGCGCCGAGGTGGCGGCTGCGGCCGGCGCGGCGGTCGCGGGCGGCGGGCCCCCCGCGCCGCCGGTCAGCCTCAACAGCGCGACGGCCGAGCAGCTCGACACCCTCGACGGCGTGGGTCCGGCCACCGCGGCGAAGATCCTCGACTGGCGCCGGCAGCACGGCGGCTTTCGCTCGATCGACGACCTCGGCGAGATCCCCGGCATCGGCCCCAAGCGCCTCGCGGCGCTGAGAACGAAGGTTCAGCTGTGAGCCGTGCGCGGCGGCTCCTCGCCGAGCTGCGGGCGCGGCCGTGGCACGTCGGGACGGCGGCGGTGGTCGCCGGCCTGCTCGCCGGGCCACGCGCACCGCTCGCGGTGCTGCTCACCGCGTGCCTGGCGCCCGCCTTCGCCTCGCGCGCGGCGATCCGCCTCGCGCTCGTCGGCGCCGTCCTCGCCGGCGCGGTGCTGGCGCAGGCGCGCATCGAGGCGCTCGACGCGACGCGCCTGGCGCCCCGCCTGGGGCACGCCATCCGCGCGCGCGTCGTGCTGCTCGACGCGCCGCGGGCGCGCGCGTTCGGCGCCCGCGTCGCCACGGTGCGCCTGGACGGCGAGCGGGTCCTGCTGCGCACCGGGCGCGGCGTGCGCTGGCCCACCGAGCGGGTGGGGGCGATCCTCGCGGCGCGCGGAGGGCTCGAGGCGCTGCCCGCGGCCGACGCGTGGCAGCGCTCACGAGGCGTGCACGCCCAGCTGCGCGCCCGTGCGCTGGCCGACACCGGCAGCCGGAGGGGCGGGCTCGCCGGGCTCGTCGACGGCGTGCGCGCGCGGGCCCAGGCCGTGCTGCAGGCGGGCGTCCCCGCGCCGCAGGGCGCCCTGCTGCGCGGCATGGCGCTTGGCGACGACGCCGCCCTGCCCGACGGCACGCGCAGCGAGTTCCGCGCCTCGGGGCTCGCGCACCTCGTCGCCGCCAGCGGGCAGAACGTGATGCTGCTGGCCGCGCTCGTGCTGGGCGTCGCTGCCGTCCTGGGGCTGGGCCTTCGGGCGCGGCTCGCGCTCGTCCTCGTCGCCATCGCGCTCTACGTCCCGCTCGCGGGGAGCGGGCCGTCGATCGAGCGCGCCGGGGTGATGGGCGCCGCAGGGGTCGTCGCGGTGCTCGCCGGCCGGCCGGCCGCGCGCTGGCATGCCCTGCTACTGGCCTGCGCCGTGACGCTGGCCCTCAACCCGCGCGCGATCGAGGACGTCGGCTGGCAGCTGAGCTTCGCGGCGGTGGTGGCCATCCTGGTGCTCGCCGGGCGCGTCCGCGACGGCCTGGCGCGGCGCGGGCTGCCGCGTGGCCTCGCCGAGGCGGCGGCGCTCACCGGCGCGGCGACGCTCGGTACCGCGCCGCTCATCGCGGCGCACTTCGGGCAGGCGTCGCTGGTCTCGCTGCCGGCCAACGTGCTGGCCGCACCGGCGGTGGCGCCGGCCATGTGGCTCGCGATGCTCGCGGTGGCGCTGGGGCAGGTCGGAACGGCGCTGGCGGGGCCGCTCGTCGCGCTGGCCGGCTTCCCCGTGGCGTACGTGATGTGGGTCGCGCACGTCGCCGCCGGCCTGCCCGGCGCGCAGGCGAGCGCCCCCGCAGGGCTCGTCGCCGTCGCGTGCCTGGGGGCGGCGCTGGCCGTGAGCGTGCGCCGCGCGCGCCCACCCGTCGTGCTGGGTGCCGTGATCGCGCTGGCGCTCGGGGCGGTGCTGTCGCGCACCCAGGCCGCCGGGCTCGCCGCGCCGGCCGGGTTGCGGATCACCTTCCTCGATGTCGGTCAGGGCGATGCGACGCTGATCCAGTGGCGGCGCAGCGCGATCCTGATCGACACCGGCCCGCCCGACGGCCCGGTGCTCGCGCGCCTGCGCCATGCCGGCGTCCGGCGCCTCGACCTGTTGGTGGTCACCCACGCGCAGGCCGATCACGAGGGCGGGGCGGCCGCCGTGCTGGGCGCGCTGCCGGTGGCGCTCGTGCTCGACGGGCGCGACGGCGTCCGCGAGGCCAACGGCGCGCGCATGGCAGCGGCGGCGGCCAAGCGCCACGTGCGCCTGGTCGCGGCGCGCCCGGGCGAGGTGCTGCGCGTCGGGGGCCTGGCGCTGCGGGTGCTGTCGCCGGGGCCCGGGCGCGCGGAGCCGGGGGCGGACCCCAACCAGCGCGCCATCGTCGCCGAGGCCGATGCCGGCGGCGTGCGCACGCTGCTCACCGCCGATGCGGAGTCCGACGTGCTCGGCGGCCTGGACCTCGGGCCCGTCGACGTCCTGAAGGTCTCCCACCACGGCAGCGCCGATCCCGGCCTGCCCGCGCTGCTGCAGCGGCTGCGTCCGCGGCTGGCGGCGATCGAGGTCGGGCGCCGCAACGTGTACGGCCATCCGGCCGCGGCGACCCTCCGCGCGCTGCTGGCCGCGGGCGCGACGGTCGTGCGCACCGACCGCGACGGCAGTGTGAGCGTCGAACCGGTGGGCGGCGCGCTGCGCATCCACGCGCATGCCTAGAGTGGTCGGGTGCCCACGTTCAAGCCCGCCTACCTGGTTCACGGCGACGATCACGGCCGCATCGGCGAGCGCCGCGCGCGCCTGCGGACGATGGCCGAGGTGGAGTCGGGCAGCGGCGGCTTCGAGGTCTTCGAGGGCGACGCGGCGACGCCGGAGGCGATCGCGCTGGCGCTGAACGCGATGACCTTCGCCATGGGACGGCGGTTCCTGATCGTCGACGGTGTCGAGCGCTGGAAGGACGCCGACGTCGAGGCGACGCTCGCCCCGGTCCTGGCCGCGATGCCGCCCGACACGACGGTCAGCTTCTTCGGGCGCGAGGACGGCCGGGTGAAGACGCCCGCCAAGCTCGTGGCCGCGGTCAAGAAGGCCGGCGGCGACATCGCGGTCGAGTCCGCGCTGAAGGCCAAGGAGCTCCCGCGCTGGGCCGTGGCGGAGGCGGAGAAGCTCGGGATCACGCTCGAAGGCGCGGCCGCCAGGGCGCTGATCGCCATGACCGGCGAGCGCCAGCAGCGCCTGCTGCGCGAGCTCGAGACGCTCGCCCTCGAGCACGGTCAGGGCGCGCGCATCGGCGTCGAGGAGGTCGAGGCCGCCGCGGCGCCGTCGGCCGAGCGCCAGGTGTGGGGCCTCGTGGACGCGCTGGTGGCCAGGGACGGGCAGGGCGCGACGCGCGCGTTCCTGGAGCTGCGCGCGCAGGGCGAGACGCTCCCGCGGCTGGTGCCGCTCATGGCCCGCCGCGTGCGCGACGTGCTCGTGATCGCGACGCGGCTGGAGGCGGGGGAGTCGCCCGCGCAGGTCAAGGACTCGCTGCGGATGAGCCCATGGGCCGCCGATCGGCGGATCAAGGAGGCGCGGGCGACCGACGCCGAGGCGCTGCGGCGCGCGCTGGAGGCGCTGGCCGCGCTCGAGGTGGCCAGCCGCGGGCAGAGCGAGCTGGCCGACGACACCGAGGCGCTGCGGGCGATCGCGGCGATCGCCGCTTAGCGGGGTCAGCCCGGCGCGGAAGCGCGCAGGCCCGGCGCCCGCGCGCCACGCGGCGCCAAAGCATCACCGAGGCAAGCGGTCCCCCGCGGCGCCCGGCCGGGCCTGCTCCGGAGCTAGCGTGGTCGATTGGTGTCGCGGGACAACACTTATCGACCATCGTTGGTCACTCTTGGTGCCAGGGGCGACCGTGCAGTAAGCGCCGCGCGGCGTCGCAGCGCAGAGCGGAGGACGGCGTGGACCGACCCTCAGGCCGGGCGGTCGCTGCGCAGCAGGCGCTCGGCGCGGGACTTCTTGCGGGCGCCGGTGTTGCGATGCAGGGCGCCGCGCTTGATGGCCTTGTCGATCGTCTGCACGAGCGTGCGGTGCTCGGTGGCGGCCGTCTCGGCGTCGCCGGCGGCGACCGCGGCCTCGAGGCGGCGGAAGAAGGTCCGGATGGTCGACGTGTAGCGGCGGTTCTCCAGGCGCTCGCGTTCAGCCCGGAGGATGCGCTTCTTCTGTGAATGGATGTTGGCCATGAGGCGGCGACGCAGTGTAGCGGCCTCCGCCTGCCCGCGTCCCTGCGACGAAGCCGCGGGAGCGCCGCGTAGCATCAGCGCACGTGTCCGTCGAACCGACCGCGAGCGCGCCCGCACGGGCCGAGGGCCTGGCCGCGCCCGAAGGCCCCCGGCCGGCGGGCAGGGCGGCGGCGCGCAACACGGCGATCTTCTCGATCCTCACCGGGCTCTCGCGCATCGCGGGGCTGGTGCGCGAGATCGTCGCCTCGAGCTACTTCGCCACCTCGGGTGCCTTCAGCGCGTTCACGATCGCCTTCCAGCTGCCCAACGTCGTGCGGTCGCTGTTCGCCGATGCCGCCCTGAGCGCGGCCTTCGTGCCCGTCTTCACCGAGCTGCTCGAGCAGGGGCGCCGCAAGGACGCGTTCAGGCTCGCCTCGACGCTGTTCTTCCTGATCCTCACCGTGCTGAGCGCGATCACGGTGCTGTTCATCGCCTTCGCCGGCGTGATCATGCCGCTGTTCGTCGGCTCCCAGCTGGCCGGGCTCACGGACCTGACTGTCGGCCTGAGCCGCGTGCTCTTTCCCGTGGTGCTCGTGCTGGGGCTCAACGGGCTCGTGGTCGGGATCCTCAACGCCTACGACCACTTCACCATCCCGGCGCTCAGTCCGCTGGTGTGGAACATGGTCATCCTCATCTGCCTGATCGGCTCCCAGCACGTGCTGACGGGCGACGATCAGCTCTACGGCTACGCGATCGGCGTGCTGATCGGGACCGCCGTGCAGTTCGCGATGGCGCTGCCCGTGCTGCACCGCCTCGGCTTCCAGCTCGAGCTGTCCTTCGCGTTCGGCGACGCGCGGGTGCGCCAGGTGCTGCGGCTGATGCTGCCCGTGACGATCGGGCTCGGTCTCATCAACTTCAACGTGCTGATCAACTCGACGCTGGGCTCGCTGGTCTCGGAGGACGCGCCGCGCGCGATCGACGCCGCCTTCCGCATCTACATGCTGCCCCAGGGGATGTTCAGCGTCGCCATCGCGACGGTGCTCTTCCCGGCCCTGAGCCGCTTCGCCGCGCGCCGCGACTACGACGGGCTGCGCTCGCTCATGGCGAACGGGATGCGCCAGATCTTCCTGCTGCTGGTCCCGGCGGCGGCCGCCACCCTCGCGCTGTCCGAGCCGATCACGCGCCTCATCTACCAGCACGGGCGCTTCGGCACGAGCTCGACCGACCTGGTCTCGACCGCCCTGTTCTGGTTCTCGTTCTCGTTGCCCTTCAGCGGTGTGAACCTCCTGCTCACGCGAACCTTCTTCAGCCTGCAGAAGCCGTGGATCACGACGGGCATCGCCGGCCTGAACCTCTCGGTCAACGTCGCCGTGTCCGTTGCGCTCTACAAGCCCTTCGGGATCGCGGGGATCGTCATCGGCACCGGGGTCTCCAGCGCGGTGATGACGCTCGCGCAGATGTACTTCCTGCGCCGCGAGCTCCACGGCCGTCTCGACGTGCGCCGCACCCTGGTCGTGGTGATCCAGGTCACGCTGGCCTCCGCGCTGCTCGCGGGGGCCGCGTACGGCACCTGGTACCTGTTCGACCAGGCGCTGGGCGTCGGGCTGCTCGCCCAGCTGCTCTCGGTGGGCGTCGCCCTCTTCGCGGGCCTCGTCGTCTACGCGATCGCGGTCCACCTGCTGCGGATACCGGAGGCGCGCCAGATCGAGAACTTTGTCTTGGGACGGCTGGGATTGCGCGGTGAACGGTAGAAAGTAGCCGTCGAACGGCCTCCGGGTACTCAAGTCCGCGGCTAGGACGCCGATACCTATTCCGTATGCGGCTGACCTCCGCACTCCTGGACTTGGCGCTGGAGGGCGCTCCCGACGCCGCGGCGGCTGCCGCGACGGTGGTCGATCACGTCGCTCGCGAGGAACGGCTGCTGCCGGCGGTGTACCTGGCCCGCGGCGGGCGCCTGCGCTGTGCCGCGCTGCGCGGCTACTGGCAGGCCCGCAACGGGCTGCCGGGACGGGCCGGGATCATGGGGCGCGCCTACCGCACCGCGACCGAGGTCGTCGTGCCCGACGTCAGCGCCAGCGAGGACTACCTCGAGACCAACCCGGGCGTCGTCGCCGAGGCGTGCTTCCCGGTGCTCTCCGGTGGGCTCACCGTCGGCGTGCTCAACGTCGAGTCGCGCGCGCCGCTGGAGGACTCAGAGCTCGAGCACCTGCGCGAGTGCGCCGCCGCCCTCGGCGCGCGCATCGAGCAGCTCGGCGGCCTGCCCTCCGAGTCGGCCACCCAGCGCCTGCTGCGCCACGTCGCCGACCTCGGCTCGCTGCAGGACGCCGACGCCGTCGCCGACGGGCTCCTGAACGCCGCCCTCGACCTCGTCCCGCTGGGCTCCGCGCTGCTCGCCCGCACCACCGGGCGCGATGGCCGCCTGCGGCAGTCGCGCGCGGCCGGCCCGCTGGCGGCGGTCCTGCGCGACGCCGACCTCGAGTCGATCGCCGCGTGGGTGCAGGACGGGATCTCGTGCTTCACCGTCGGCGAGCCGGAAGCGCTGCCCGCCGCCAACCTCGCCGACCTGCGCGCTGCCGGAGTCGAGACGCTGCTCGCGGTGGGGCTCTTCGTCCAGGGCGAGCTGCTCGGCGCCCTGGTCCTGGCCTCCGGCGAGCCGGCCCTCATCGACACCGACGACGTGGAGCTGCTCGAGCAGCTCGCCACCCACGGGGCTGCGTGCCTGCGCACCGCCGAGCTCATGGGGTCCCTGCGCGAGCGAGCCGAGAGCGATCCGCTGACGGGCCTCGGCCACCACGCGACCTTCCACGAGGCCCTGGCCGGATCGCACCGCCGGCCGACCACCGCGGTCGTCGTGTGCGACATCGACGGCTTCAAGCTCCTCAACGACACCTACGGCCACGGCCACGGCGATCGCGTGCTGTGCGGCGTGGCCGACGCCATGAGCAGCGCCCTGCGCCGCGGCGACCGCCTCTTCCGCGTGGGCGGCGACGAGTTCGCCGGCCTGCTCGCCGTCGAGTCGCGCGAGCAGGCGCTGGGCGCCGCCGCGCGCCTGCGCGAGGCGGTCGTCGAAGCGCGCCTGGGGGTCACGGTCTCCATCGGCGTGGCCGTCCCGCAGGCCGGCGAGACCGACGTCGCGCTGCTGGCGCGGGCCGACCGGGCGCTGTACTCGGTCAAGGCCGCCGGGCGCGACGGGGTGGCGCTGGCCAACGACGAGCCGCTGACGGCGCCGCCCGCGCTGGGCTGAGCGCGGATCGGGCCCGCGCTGGGCCTATCCTGGGTCGCCGCACGCATGGCAGACCAGGCACACATCCGCAACTTCTCGATCATCGCCCACATCGACCACGGCAAGTCGACGCTGGCCGACCGCATCCTCGAGATCACCCACACCGTCGATCCGCGGCAGATGCGCGAGCAGATGCTCGACTCGATGGACCTCGAGCGCGAGCGCGGGATCACGATCAAGGCCCAGGCCGTGCGGGTCTTCTACACCGCCCGCGACGGCGAGACCTACCAGCTGCAGCTCATCGACACGCCCGGGCACGTCGACTTCACCTACGAGGTCTCGCGCAGCCTCGCCGCGTGCGAGGGCGCGCTGCTCGTGGTCGACGCGTCGCAGGGCGTCGAGGCCCAGACGCTGGCCAACACCTACCTCGCGGTCGACGCCGGCCTCGAGCTCATCCCTTGCCTGAACAAGATCGACCTGCCCGGGGCCGAGCCCGAGCGCGTGGCCGAGGAGGTCTCCGAGCTGCTGGGCGAGCCGGCCGACACCATCCGGCGGATCTCGGGCAAGACCGGCGAGGGCGTCGAGGACGTGCTCGAGGAGCTCATCCAGAAGGTGCCGCCGCCCTCGGGCGATCCCGACGCGCCGCCGCGCGCGCTCATCTTCGACTCCGAGTTCGACCAGTACCGCGGCGTGGTGGCCTACATCCGCGTCGTCGACGGCGTCTTTCGCAAGGGCGACGCGATCCGCGCGATGGCCCAGGGCACCGAGGCCGAGATCGACGACATCGGCTTCTTCACCCCCGCGATGATGGCCGCGAGCGAGCTGCGCGCCGGCGAGGTCGGCTTCCTCATCACCGGCATCAAGGACGTCACGAAGCTGCGCGTCGGCGACACGCTGACCACCAAGCACCACGGCGCGGGCGATCCGCTGCCCGGCTATCGCGAGATCAAGCCGATGGTCTTCTGCGGCCTGTTCCCGATCGAGACCGACGCCTACCCCGAGCTGCGCGACGCGCTGGAGAAGCTCACGCTCAACGACGCCGCGCTGACGTGGGAGCCCGAGACGAGCGACGCCCTGGGCTTCGGCTTTCGGTGCGGCTTCCTCGGGCTGCTGCACATGGACATCGTGCGCGAGCGCCTGCAGCGTGAGTACGACCTCGAGCTGCTGGCCACGATGCCGAGCGTCGGCTACGAGGTCACGCTCACCAACGGCGAGGAGCTCGAGGTCCACGCGCCGAGCGACATGCCCGAGCCGGTGCGCATCGAGGAGATCCGCGAGCCGTTCATCAAGGCCTCGATCGTCACGCCCAAGGAGTACATCGGGCAGGTCATGGAGCTCTGCCAGGAGCGCCGTGGCGACCACGCCGGCATGCACTTCCTGTCAGCCGAGCGCGTGCAGCTCACCTACGACCTGCCGCTGGCCGAGATCGTGCTCGACTTCTTCGACCAGCTCAAGTCGCGCACCCGCGGCTACGCCTCGCTGGACTACGAGGTCATCGGCATGCGCGCAGGCGAGCTGGTCAAGCTCGACGTGCTGCTGGCGGGCGAGATCGTCGACGCGCTCTCGATGCTCGTCCACAAGGACAAGGCCTACGCGCTCGGGCGCACCCTGGTGGAGAAGCTGCGCGCCAAGATCCCGCGCCAGCAGTACGACGTGCCCATCCAGGCCGCCGTCGGCGCCCACATCATCGCCCGCGAGACGGTCAAGGCCTTCCGCAAGGACGTCATCGCCAAGTGCTACGGCGGCGACATCTCGCGCAAGCGCAAGCTGCTCGAGAAGCAGAAGGAGGGCAAGCGCCGCATGAAGCAGGTCGGGCGCATCGAAGTGCCCCAGGAGGCGTTCCTCGCCGTCCTGGAACTGGGCGACTCCTAGCGCAGCGCCGCGGATGTGGAGGGGTCAAACGGCATCACCGGGCGCCGCCGGGCTCCGGGCTCCGGGGTCGGTTCGGGCGAAGCGTCCCGTCCTGTGGTCGTCAGACGACCCTTAGTCGGGACGCTTGGCCTGCCACGGACTCGGGACTTGCGCTAGGAGTCGGCGAGCTGCGCGTCGACGCTGATCTCGAGGTTGCCCTTCAGGGCGCCCGAGATCGGGCAGCCGTCCGCGGCGCCCTGAGCCGCCTGCGCGAAGCCGTCGGCATCGAGGCCGGGGACGACCCCCCGCACCGTGAGGTGCGAGCTCGAGACCTTCGGGCCGCCGTCCATCGACAGGGTGACGGTGGCGGAGACGTCCAGGCGCTCGGGCGGGTTGCCGGCCTGGGCGAGCTCGTGCGAGAGCGCCATCGAGAAGCACGAGGCGTGGGCGGCGGCGATGAGCTCCTCGGGGCTCGTCTTGCCGTCGGAGCGCTCGGTGCGCGATGCCCAGGTGACGGGAAGGTCGGGAGCGGCGCCGCTCTTGAGCGACAGGACTCCGTTGCCGTGGGCGAGGTCGCCCTCCCACACGGTGGTAGCGGTGCGTTCGACGTTGGCCATGGCCGCATCCTACGTCGGCGGCGCGACCGGGCATCCTGTAGGCGATGCGGATCCTCTTCGTGTGCATGGGCAACATCTGCCGCTCGCCGAGCGCCGAGGCGGTCATGCGCGGGCTCCTGCGCGCGGAGGGGCTCGAGCACGCCGTCACGCTCGACAGCGCCGGCACGGGCGGCTGGCACGCGGGCGCCCCGCCCGACGCGCGCTCGGTGGCCGCCGCGCGGTCGCGCGGCGTCGTCGTCGAGGGCGCGGCGCGCCAGGTGACCGCGGCGGACTTCGACGACTTCGATCTCCTGCTGGCCATGGACCGCGACAACGAGCGCGACCTGCGCGCACTCGCGCCCGACGGCGCGGCGCGCGGCAAGGTCAGGCTGCTGCGCGAGTTCGACCCGGCCGCCGTCGCCGCCGGCGACCTCGACGTCCCCGATCCCTACTACGGGGGGCCCAATGGCTTCGACCGCGTGCTGGACCTCGTCGAGGCGGCGTGTCGCGGGCTGCTCGACGAGGTGCGCCCCGCGCACGCCACGTGACCGTCCCGGGCGCGCTGGCCGACGCCGTGTCGCGCGCCACCGGCGCCGCGGTGACCGGCGGCGCGCGCGCATCGGGCGGCTCGATCAACGAGGCGTGGGCGCTGGAGCTCGCCGGCGGCGGGCGCGCGTTCGTCAAGACGCGCGCGGACGCGGCGCCCGGCGAATACGCCACGGAGGCCGCCGGCCTGCGCTGGCTGGCGCAGGCGCAGGCGGTCGCGCTGCCGGGCGTGCTCGCCGTCGGCGACGACGACCCGCCGCGCTTCCTGGCGCTCGAGTGGGTCGACGAGGGGCGCCTGGACGGCGCCGGGGAGGAGGAGCTGGGGCGCGGCCTGGCCGCCCTGCACGGCGCCGGCGCGCCCGCGTTCGGAGCGCCGCCGCCCGGAGCGCCGTCGCCCGACGGAGCGCCCGCTGCGCTGCGCATCGGCGAGCTCTCGCTGCCCAACGACCCCGCGGCCGACTGGCCGTCCTTCTACGCGCAGCGGCGCCTGCAGCCGCTGGTGGCGCTGTGCACGGCGCGCGGCACGCTGAGCGTCGCGGGGGCGCGCGCGGTCGAGCGGGTGTGCGCGCGGATCGCCGACCTCGCGGGGCCGCCCGAGCCGCCCGCGCGGCTGCACGGCGATCTGTGGGGCGGCAACGTCCTGGCCGGCGCCGACGGCCGCGCGCGGCTGATCGACCCGGCGGCCTACGGCGGCCATCGCGAGATCGACCTGGCCATGCTGCGCCTGTTCGGCGCGCCCTCCGAGCGCGTCTTCGCCGCCTACGACGAGGCCGCGCCACTGGCCGACGGCCACGGCGAGCGCGTGGCGCTGTGGCAGCTGTTCCCGCTGCTCGTGCACGCCGCGCTGTTCGGAGGGTCGTACGGGGCGTCGGTGCAGCGCGCGGCCGTGCGCTACGTCACGTGACGGCGGCGTGCGGGCCGTCACAATCGCTCGATGGATCTCGGTCTCGACGGCAAGCTGTGTGTGGTGACGGGCGCGAGCCGCGGCATCGGCCTCGAGGTCGGGCGCAGCCTCTGCGCCGAGGGCGGCCACGTGCTCTTCGTGGGCCGCGACGCCGACGCGCTGGTGGAGGCGGCCGCGGGCTGCGGCGGGGACTACATCGCCGCCGACGTCACCGACCCGGAGATGGCCGAGCTGATCATCGCCACGTGCGCCGAGCAGATGGGCGGGATCGACGTGCTCGTCAACAACGCCGGCACGAGCTTCGCCCGCGGCCTCGACGACCTCGCCGACGAGGATTGGCAGGGGCAGTGGGAGCTCAACGTCATGGCCCCCATGCGGCTCATGCGCGCGGCCGCGCCGCGCATGGCGCAGGCCGGGGGCGGGCGGATCGTCAACGTCTGCTCGAGCGCGGGCAAGCGCCCGTCGCAGACGAACGCCGCGTACTCGGTGACCAAGGCCGCGCAGCTGTCGCTCTCGCGCGTCTTCGCCGACGCCTACGCGGCGGACAACGTGCTGGTCAACGCGGTCGCGCCCGGCGCCGTCGCCTCGGGGCTGTGGACGGGGCCCGACGGCCTGGCCGAGCAGATCGCCGCGGCGCGGGGCGGCTCGCCCGAGGACGCACTGGCGGCCCAGGCCGGGAAGATCCCCCTCGGTCGCCTCGCCGAGCCCCGTGAGATCGCCGACGTCGTGGTCTTCCTGTGCAGCGAGCGGGCGAGCAACGTGACCGGCGCGGCCTGGTCGGCCGACGGCGGCACGGTCCCGATCGTCATCTGAGCCGACGGTGCTCCCCGGACAGCGTGCGCTTGCGCTCGGCCGTGTAGTCCCACCACGGTCGCGCCGGCCCGCCGTCGGCCTGCTCCACGGCCGACATCACCGTGTCGAGCAGGCATGGGTCGAGCCGGCGGGCGCTCGCGGCGCACATCTCGTCGTAGATGTCGATGGGATCGCGGCCGGCGAGCTGGCTGGTCCGGGTGATGCCCACCCGTTCGAGCTGGCGCGCTACGGCGGGGCCGACGTTCGCCAGTTCGAGCAGGTCCGAGCCGGCAGCGGTTGCGGTGTCGGGGCTCATGACGGCATGACACCACGCGCCCGACGGCCCGTCTTGTCGGTTTCGGACGTCGCGCTCAGCGCAGCGCCCTGGCCAGCCGGCGGACGCCCTCGTCGAGCGCATCCGGCGCAGCCGCCGCGTAGGTGAGGCGCAGGAAGGGCCCCGGCGGATCGGCCGGGAACCATGGGCGCCCGGGGAACACGACCACGCCCTCGGCCGCGGCGGCGGCCGCCACCGCCACGTCGTCGCTGCCCTCGGGCAGCGCCACCCACAGGTGCAGGCCGCCGCCGGGGAGCGTGGCGGGCGCGAGCGCCGGCAGGTGGCGCTGCAGGGCGCCCGCAAGCGCATCGCGGCGCTCGCGCAACGCGGTGCGCAGCCGCCGGCGGTGGCGCCGCCAGCCCGGGGCGGAGACGACCTCCAGCGCGGCCTCCTGCAGCGGGCCCGAGACGAAGAAGTCGTCGACGATGCGCGCGGCGCGCAGGCGCGCCCCCGCCGCGCCGCGCGCGCCGATGCCGGCCACGCGCAGCCCGGGCGCCGCCGACTTGGTCAGCGAGCGCACGTAGACGACGTGGCCGTCGCGATCGTCGGCGGCCAGCGGAGGCGGCGGGTCGGCCTCCGTGCTGAGGTCGCGGGCCCAGTCGTCTTCGATCAGGAACGCGCCCGCGCCGGCGACGGCGTCGAGCACCGCGCCGCGCCGGTCGGCCGCGAGCACGGAGCCGTGGGGGTTGGCGTAGAGCGGCTGGCAGTAGACCAGCCGCGCTCCGGTGCGCGCGAAGGCCTGTGCGAGCAGGTCGGGCCGGACGCCGTCGGCGTCGCTGGGGACGGGGACGACGCGCAACCCGGCCGCGCGGGCCGCGACGATGGCGCCGAGGTAGGTGGGCGCCTCGACGAGCACCGGGTCGCCGGGCGCGGCGAGCGCGCGGAACGCCGTCGCCAGCGCGGGCTGACCGCCCGAGCAGACCACGACGTCGTGCGCGCGCAGGCTCCCGCCCGCCTCGCGAGCGAACCAGGCGCGCAGCTCCTCGCGCCCTTCGACGGGCCCTCGCTCCCAGGCACCGGGGCGGCGGGCCGCGCGGGCCAGCGCGGCGCCGACCAGGTTGATCGGCTGCAGGTCGAGCGCCAGATAGCCGCTGGAGAGCGGGATCGCCCCCGGCGCAGCGACGGCCAGCAGCTCGTGCAGCGCGTCGGCCTCGACCGCGCCGGCGCCGAGGGCCACGGTCTGCCACGAGAGGTCGGGCGCCGCCGGCGCCGGTGCGCGCGGGGCCACGAAGGTCCCGCGGCCCGGCCGCGGCTCGAGCAGGCCCTCGGCGGCCAGCGCGGCGATCGCGCGCTGCACGGTGACCGGCGAGGCGCGGTGGCGCGCCATCAGCTCGCGCACGGACGACAGGCGCTCGCCGGGCGAGGATGCCCCCGCCTCCGCGCGCAGGTCTTGGATGACGCGAGTCTCTGCGTTATCGTTCAGCATGAGTAGTACGGATAACGCTATCGCAGCGACGCCGATAACGGCAACCGCGCGCGGGCGTGCCGGGATCCGCGCCCTGCCGCCCGGCCTCGCCCTCGGCACGCTCGGGATCGTGGGCTTCTCGTTCTCGCTGCCGGCCACGCGGCTCGCCGTCGCCGACCTCGACCCGTGGGTGGTGGCGTTCGGGCGCGCCACGGTGGCCGCGGTGCTGGCGGCGCTCTACCTGCTGGCCACGCGCGCCGCGCGGCCGAGCCGCGAGCAGGCGCGCTCGCTGGCCATCGTCGCCGCCGGCGTCGTGGTGGGCTTCCCGCTGCTGACCTCACTCGCGCTCGAGGTCCAGACCGCCGCGCACGGGGCCGTGGTCATCGCGATCCTGCCCGCCGCCACGGCGGTGGCGGCGGTCAAGCGGGCGCACGAGCACCCGAGCCGCGCCTTCTGGCTGGCGGCGGGCGCCGGCCTCGTCGCCGTAGTGGCCTTCGTCCTCTCCCAGGGCGTCGGCGGCCTGCGGGCGGGCGACGCCTTCCTGCTCGGCGCGGTCGTGCTGTGCGCGATCGGCTACGCCGAGGGCGGCGCGCTGAGCCGCACGCTCGGCGGCCCGACGACGATCTGCTGGGCGCTCGTGCTCAGCGCGCCCCTGACGGCCTCGACGACCGCGCTGGCGATCGCCCTGACGGGGCTGCACGCCGACGCCACCGCCTGGCTGGGCTTCGCCTACGTCGCCGTCGTCTCGATGTTCCTGGGCTTCTTCGCCTGGTACGCGGGGCTGGCGCGCGGCGGGGTGGCGCGCATCGGCCAGGTCCAGCTCGCCCAGCCCGTGCTCACGCTGGGCTGGTCGGCGGTGCTGCTCGGAGAGCACGTGGGGGAGGCCACGCTGCTGACCGCGCTCGCGGTGCTGGCCTGCGTGGCGGCGACGCAGCGCACGCGATGAAGACAGATGGCTGATTCCACGACCCCCGCGCTCGCCTGTACGCGCTCCGCGGCGCCGGATCGCCACCCAGATGTCGTTCCCACCCACCCCGGGCAACCAGCCCGGCACCCCTTCGCCGTGCGGCGCGGGGCGGGTGGGCGAGATCACGGCCCGCGCACATGCGAACACGGCGGCCGCGGAATCAACCATCTACCCTTTCGCCCGCATGGCCGTCAACACGAACGCCGTCGGCAAGCGCTACCCGCCCCTGACCTACGCGGTCGGGCGCGAGAAGGTCCGCGAGTACGCCTTCGCCGTCGGCGAGACCAACCCGCTGCACCTCGAGGTCGCGGCCGCGCGCGCCCTGGGTTATCGCGACGTCGTCGCGCCCCCGATGTTCGCCGCGGTCTACAGCTCGCCCGCCCTGGGTCCGGCGCTCTTCGATCCCGAGGTGGGGATCAACTTCGCCTTCATGGTCCACGGGGGCCAGGAGTTCAAGTGGGGCCCGCTGGTCGTCGCCGGCGACGAGATCGAGACCACGGTGACGGTCAAGGACATCTCCGAGCGCAGCGGAACCGGCTTCTACGTCTTCGAGTCCGTGTCCACCAACCAGGACGGCGACACCGTGTGCGTCGGCACCTGGTCGAACATCGTGCGAGGCGGGTGAGCGATGCAGGCCGGCGATCAGATCCCCCAGCTCAAGGTGACGCCCGACAAGTACCTGACGGTGCGCTACGCGGGCGCCTCGGGCGACTTCAACCCGATCCACATCGACGAGGACTTCGCCAAGCAGGTGGGTCTGCCGGGGCGGATCCTGCACGGGCTGTGGACGATGGCCCAGGTGGCCCGGGCGCAGACCGACGCCGGCGGGGGCCCGCACAGCCTGCGCCGGCTGCAGGTGCAGTTCCGCGGCATGGGCCTCCCCGAGCACGAGCTCACCGTCACGGGGACGGTGCACGAACTGCGCGACGGCGTCGCGGTCGTGCACACGGTGGCCGAGCAGGACGGCAAGGCGATCATCCGCAACGCCGAGGCCGAGATCGCGGTCGAGTAGCCCCGCGCCGGCTCGACCTACAATCGATGTGGTGCTGACGCCGCGCCAAGAGCTGATCCTGCGCAAGCTGGTCGAGGCCCACACCACGACCGGTGAGCCCGTGGGCTCCAAGACCCTGGCCGCCGATCCCGACCTGGACTTCGGCGCGTCGACGATCCGCAACGAGCTGGCCATGCTCGAGGAGCACGGCCTGCTCAAGCACCCCCACACGAGCGCGGGGCGCGTGCCGACCGATGCCGGGCACCGCTTCTACGTCGATCGCCTGCTGGGCAGCCAGGACGTCATCCCGCGCGAGCGCGGCCTGGACCTGCAGCTGGTGCGCCGCGAGGTCGACGAGGCGATGCGCGCGACCACCGAGACGCTCTCGCAGGTCACCAACCTGCTGGCCATCGTCTCGGCACCGCCGATCGACACCGCGACCATCCGCCACGTCGAGGTCCTGCTGCTGCAGCCCCAGGTCCTGATGGTCGTGATCATCACCTCCACCGGCGGGGTCACGAAGAAGGTGCTGCCGTTCGAGCGTCCGGTCGACCAGGGACTGACCGCGTGGGCCGGCGCCTACCTCAACGAGCGCCTGGAGGGCGTGAGCCTCGGCGCGCGCACGCTGCACTCAAAGCTCAACGACCCCTCGCTGGGGGCCATGGAGCGCGGCTTCCTCGAGCGCCTGGCGCCCGCGTTCACCGAGCTGGCCGAGACCGCCGAGGACACGCTCTACGTCGGCGGCGCCGCCCGGCTGCTCTCCGAGCACCGCTTCCAGGACCTCACCGAGATCAACGAGCTGATGGGCATCCTCGAACGCCGCGTGGCGCTGCTCAACGTCTTGCGCGCCGCCCTCGGCCAGCGCGACGTGCTCGTGCGCATCGGCCACGAGAACGAGCTGCCCGCCCTGCACTCGCTGGCCTTCGTGGCCTCCGGCTACGGCCTGCCCGCCCGCCATCTCGGCACCGTCTCGGTGCTGGGGCCGGTGCGCATGGACTACGCCGCCGCCATCCGCACCGTGCGCGAGGCCGCCCACCAGCTCTCGCGCTTCATCGAGGACGTGTACGAGGGCTGATGGCCGGCACGCGACCCAGAGATCCCTACGAGGTGCTCGGCGTCGGCCGCGAGGCCGGCGAGACCGAGATCAAGAAGGCGTTCCGGCGCCTGGCGCGCGAGCTGCATCCCGACGTCAACCGCCACGACCCCGACGCCGAGGAGAAGTTCAAGGAGGCCGCGGAGGCCTACGAGATCCTTTCCGACGCCGAGCGCCGCGCGACCTACGACCGCTACGGCCACGACGGCCTGCGCTCGGGCGGCTACTCGCCCAACTTCGAGGGCTTCGGGTCGATCTCCGACCTCTTCGACGCCTTCTTCGGCAGCGCGTTCGGCGCCTCCGCCCGCGGCGGCCCGATGCAGGGCGGCGACGTCGCCGTCAGCGCCGAGGTCACGCTCGCGCAGGCCGCGACCGGGGCCGAGGTCGAGCTGAGCTTCGAGGCCATCGACACCTGCGAGCACTGCCGCGGAAACGGCGCCGAGCCCGGAACGCCGATCGTCGCGTGCGAGCGCTGCGGCGGCGCCGGGGTGCTGCAGGGGGTGTCGCGCTCGCCCTTCGGGCAGGTCGTGCGCCAGGTCGCCTGCGACGTCTGCGGCGGCGAGGGGCGCGTCCCCGAGCAGCCGTGCGCGCACTGCGAGGGGCGCGGGCGCGAGGTGCGCCGGCGCACGCTGCGCGTCGACGTGCCCGCGGGCATCGGCGACGGCCAGCGCATCCGCCTTGCCGGCCGCGGGCACGCGGGCGAGCGCGGCGGGCCGCCCGGCGACCTCTACGTCCTCGTCCACGTGGAGGCCGACGAGCGCTTCCTGCGCGACGGCGACGACCTGGTGACCGTGCTCGACGTCCCGGCGCCGATCGCCGCGCTGGGCGCCAAGCTCAGCGCTCCCTCGCTCGACGGCGACATCGAGGTCGAGGTGGTGCCCGGCACGCAGCCCGGAGCCGTCGTCACCGTCGGTGGCAAGGGCATGCCGCGCCTGCGCCGTCCGGGCCGCCACGGCGACCTGCGCGTAGTGGTCAACGTCGTCGTCCCGCGCAAGTTGAGCAAGAATCAGCGCCGCCTGGCCCAGGAGCTGGCCGACTCCATGACCGCCGAGAACCTGCGCACCGACGAATCGCTCATCGGCAAGCTCAAGCGCCTGCTCGGATGATCCGCCTGGCGCTGCGCGTGCAGCGCGAGCAGGCCGAGATCGTCCTCGCCGAGCTGCTGGAGCTCGCGCCGGGTGGGGTGGAGGAGCTCAGCGACGGCGACGTCGTCGAGTACGCCGTCTACGGCGCGCCCGGCGAGCTGCCCGACCTCCCCGACCTGCGCGCGGCCGCCGGCGCTGCGCTGGTGGAGGTCAGCACCACCGAGGTGGCCGACGACTGGGACGAGCGCTGGAAGGCCTTCCACCAACCCGTCCAGGTCGGCGAGCTCTACGTGCGCCCGCCGTGGGCGCCACCGCGCGACGGCCTGCGCGACGTCGTCATCGACCCCGCGCAGGCGTTCGGCACGGGGGCGCATCCGACCACGCGCCTGTGCCTGGAGCTGCTGCTCGAGCTCCGGCCGGGGGGCGCGCTGGTCGACGTCGGCTGCGGCTCGGGCGTGCTCGCCATCGCCGCGGCGCGGCTCGGCTGGGCGCCCGTGCTCGGCATCGACCACGAGCGCGAGTCGGTTCAGGCCACCCTCGACAACGCGGCGGCCAACGGCGTGGCGCTGCAGGCGCGCCGCCACGACCTGCTGCGCGACGGGCCCGCGCCCGGCGCGCCGGTCGTCCTGGCCAACCTCCTGCGCCCGCTGCTGCTGCGCGTCGCTGCCGACGGCTTCGCCGGCAGCGCGCCCGACGTGCTCGTCGCCAGCGGGCTGCTCGCGCACGAGGGCGACGAGGTGGCCGGCGCCTTCGCGCGCCACGGCCTGCGCGAGGCCGGCCGCCGCCACGGCGGCGAGTGGGTGGCGCTCCTGCTGCGGCGCTAGGGTCGAGCGATGAGCGAACGCGAGGACCTGACCTTCCCCAGCGGCGAGGACACGTGCGCCGCGTGGCTCTACCGTCCCGGCGCGGCGGCGGGGCCGGTGCCGTGCGTCGTCATGGCCCACGGCTTCACGGCCACCCGCGGGGACCGGCTGCCCGCCTACGCCGAGCGCTTCGCCGCCGGCGGCCTCGCGGTGCTGCTCTTCGACTACCGGCACTTCGGCGACTCCTCCGGCACGCCGCGCCAGCTGCTGGACATCGGCCGCCAGCAGGCCGACTACCACGCCGCCGTCGCGTTCGCGCGCACCCTGGAGGGCATCGACGCGCAACGCATCGGGCTGTTCGGCACGTCGTTCTCGGGCGGGCACGTCGTCGCGGTCGCGGCGCAGGACCCCTCGATCGCCGCCGTCGTCTCGCAGTGCCCGTTCGCCGACGGCCTCGCCGCGCTGCGCGTGGTGCCGCCGCGCGTCGCGCTGCGCGCGACCGCGCTCGGCCTCGCCGACCAGGCCGCGGGGCTGGCCGGCCGCGCGCCGCGCACGATGCCCGCCGTCGGCGTGCCGGGGTCGTTCGCGGTCATGACCGCGCCCGACGCGCAGCCGGGCTTCGAGGCGATCGTCCCGCCGGGCTCGCCGTGGCGCAACGAGGTGGCCGCGCGGATCATGCTGCGCGTCGCGACCTACCGTCCCGTGCGCTCGGCGGCCTCGGTCGCCTGCCCGCTGCTCGTCTGCGTGTGCGAGCGCGACCTGACCACTCCGCCCGGCGCCGCGATCAAGATGGGCGAGCGCGCGCCGCGTGGCGAGGTCCTGCGCTATCCCGTCGGCCACTTCGAGATCTACCTCGGCGAGCCGTTCGAGCAGGCCGTTGCCGCCCAGACGGCCTTCCTGCAGCGCCACCTGGCCGCCGTGGCACCGGCGGCAGCCGTGGTCTGAAGTTTCGACGGTCGGGCATTCCCGAACGGCCCGCCCTCGCCGAGCAGGCGCTCGACCAGCTCGCCGGATGGCTCGTCGGCGTCCGCCACGACGTCCCGGCCGGCCAGCTGGACGCGCTGGCCGAGCTGACCGCCGCCCACCTCGAAGCCGTGATGCTGTCCAGTGCGATCGACGACCTGCTGCTCGACCGCGTGGTGGTCGGAGGAGCGGGCCACCCGCTGGTGCTCACGATCGCGTGCGCCGAGGCGGCTCGCCGGGCGGGAGTTCCGGTGGGCATCGTCGCCGGGGCCGACGGCGCCTTCCTGGCCCACCCCGAGCTCGCCGATCCGCTGCTGGTCGATCCGGCGCGCGGGGCGCTGCGCGACGCTCGCACGCTGCAGGCGCCCGTGTCGTGGCAGTGTGGTCACCAGGTGGCGGCCCGGATCCTCAACCGCATCGCGGAGCGCGCCGACCGCGTCGGCCACCTGCCGTGGGCGCTGCGCGCCGCCGAGCTGCACCTCGCGCTGCCCTTCGATGCGGCGACGCGCGAACGCATGCAGGCCAACCTGGGTCGCGTCCGTGCCCGGTTGAACTAGAGCGCCGGTGCGCCCGACGCGCCATGCCCGGGCGTCACGGCTTGGCGGGGGAGATTGAATGGGCGGTGCACGATGACGCTCAGGACCAAGATCCTGCCCGCACCCGTGGCACCCGCGGCGCTCCCGCGCGCCGTGCTGCAGGGGCGCCTGGACGAGGCCCTGCAGCGCCGGCTGACCACGGTGGTCGCGGGAGCCGGCTTCGGCAAGTCGGCGCTCCTGGCGGCCTGGGCCCAGCGCCACGACGTCGCCTGGTACACCCTCGGGGCCGAGGATGCGGCGCTGTCCACCGTCGGCCCGGGCCTCGTCGACGCGCTGCGCCTGCGCGTGCCCGATCTGCCCGTCGACCTGGCGGCGACGCCCGGCTCGGCGCGCGGTCCCGACGCCAGCGCCGACGAGGGTGCGCGCGCCGACGCCTTCGCCGCCGCGCTGTCGGAGGCGCTGCAGGAGCGCCTGCGCGGGCCGCTGGCGCTCGTCCTCGACGACCTCCACGCGCTCGCCCCCGAGGGCGCCGCGATGCGAGCGGTCGAGGCGCTCTGCCGCCAGGCGCCCGCGGCCCTGCACGTCGTGCTCGCGGCGCGGACCGAGCCGCCGTTCTCGATCGACCGCCTGCGCGGTCAGGGCCAGGTCCTCGAGCTCGGTGGCGCCGACCTCGCCTTCGATGCCGACGAGGTCCGTGCGGTGCTCGCGGCCGAGCTCGACGGCGACGCGCGCGAGCTCGGCGCGACGCTGCACACGGTCACCGAGGGCTGGCCCGCGGCGGTGCGCCTCTCCTGCGAGGCGATGCGCGGGCTCCAGGCGGCGCAGCGCGGCGCGGCGGTCGAGCGCCTGCGCCGGCCCGGCGGCGCGCTGTTCGGCTACCTGGCGCGCGAGGTGCTGGCGCAGGAGGCGCCGCGCGTGCGCGAGCTGGTGCGCGTCGCCGCGCCGCTGGAGCGGGTCCATCCCGAGCTGTGCGCCGCGCTCGGGGTCGAGGGGGCGCCCGATGCGCTCGGCTCGCTCGCGCGCCGCGGGCTGTTCGCCGAGAGCGACCCGGACGGCTGGTTCGCGCCGACGGGCCTGATGCGCGACGTCGCGCTGGCCTCGCTGCCGCACGCGGAGGAGGATCTGCGCCACCTGCACGCCCGCGCGGCCGCGTGGTACGCGGAGCACGGCGAACCCGCGCTGGCGCTGCGCTCGCTGCGGGCGTTCGGCGACGACGCCGCCACCGCCCGGCTGCTGGCCGGGCACGGAGCGGCGCTGCTGCGCGAGGGGGCCGTCGACGCGGTCGTCGAGGCGGGCGAAGCGATGCCCGCCGAGCGGCGCGACGCGGCGCTCGAGCGCCTGCTGGGCGAGGCCCACCAGCTGCGCGGCGACTGGGACGAGGCGCTGGCGTGCCTCGACCGGGCGGCGGGCGCCGCGCGGACGATCGATCCGGGATTGGCGTGGCGCATCGGCCTCATCCACCACCTGCGCGGGCACCTCGACGCCGCGCTGGAGGCCTACCGGCGCGGCGACGACGCCGGCGAGCCGTCGGGCGACGCAGCGCTGCTGTACGCCTGGCACGCCAGCGCCCACTGGCTGCGCGGCGACGCCGGCGCCTGTCGCGCCCTGGCCACGCGCGCGCACGAGGTGGCCCTGGCCAGCGGCGAGGACCGCGCGCTGGCGGCGGCCCACACGGTGCTGGCCATGCTCGCGGCGCTCGAGGGCGATCGCGCCGGCAACGACGCCCACTACCTGCGCGCCCTCGACCACGCCGAGCGCGCCGGCGACGTGCTGCAGATCATCCGCATCCGCGTCAACCGGGGCTCGCGCAACCTGGAGGAGGGCGCCTACGCGGCCGCCATCGTCGAGCTCGACCTCGCCATCCGCCTCGCCGACCTGGGCGGTTTCGGGGCCTTCCGCGCGCTGGCCCTGACCAACCGCGGCGAGTCGCGGCTGCGCCTCGGCCACCTGGAGGAGGCGATCGCCGACCTCGACGCCGCGCGCCTGATCTACCAGCGCCTGGGCTCCGACGACGTCGCCTACCCGCTGGGCATCCTGGGCGACGTCTACCGCGAGCGCGGTGACGCGGCGCTCGCCCGCGCGGCATATGAGGAGGCGGCGCGCCGCGGCGACGCCATGGGCGACCTGCAGGCGCTCGTCCCCTCGCTCGCGGGCCTGGCGCGCGTCCTCGCCGGCGATGACCCCGAGCAGGCGAGCGCCCTCGCCCAGCGCGCGGCGGGGTTCGGGGCCGGCATGGGCGTGGCCGCCGCCCTGCTCGCCGTCGGCCACGTCGCGCTGGCCGCGTCCGACCGCGCGGGCGCGGCGCGGGCGGCCGCCCAGGCCGGGGCGGCGGCCCGCGGGCGCCGCGACCGCGCCCGGATGGCCGAGGCGCTCGAGCTCGAGGGCCTGGCGGCCGCGACCGAGGGCGCGCGCCACGCGGCGCTCGAGCAGGCCGTCGCGATCTGGCACGAGCTCGGCAACCCCCTGGGTGAGGCACGCGCCCAGCTGGCCCTCGCCCTGACGCTGCCCGGCGGCCGCGGCGCGGCCGCGGCGCGCGAGGCCGAGGCGCGCCTGCGCGAGCTCGGTGCGCGCCCGCAGCGGGCCGTCCGCGGGGACGCCGCCGCGGCGGCCCCGCTGGCCATCGAGGCGCTCGGGCGCTTTCGTGTCCTGCGCGACGGTGTGCCGGTGCCGCGCTCGGCGTGGCGCTCGCGCAAGGCGCGCGACCTGCTGAAGATCCTCGTGGCCCGTCACGGGCGCCCGGTGTCGCGCGACGCGCTCATCGAGGCGCTGTGGCCCGAGGAGGACCCGGCACGCTGCGCCAATCGCCTGTCGGTGGCTCTCAGCACGCTGCGCGCCGTGCTCGACGCGCAGCGGCGCCTGCACCCCGACCACTTCGTCCTCTCCAGCGCCGGGGCGGTGTCGCTGGACCTCGACCACGTCGCAGTCGACCTCGAGGCCTTCCTGCGCGAGGCGGCGGCGGGGCTCGCGCTGCACCACGAGGGCCTCGCGGAGCCGGCGCACGCGCGGCTGGCGGCCGCGGAGGCCGCCTACGCCGGCGATCTCCTGGAGGAGGACCTCTACGAGGAATGGGCGGTGGCGGCGCGCGAGCAGGCGCGCGACATGTACGTCCGTGTGGCCCGCTGCCTGGCCGCCGACGCGCACGCCGCCGGCGACCACGACGGCGCCGTGCGCCTGCTGCTGCGCGTGCTCGAACGCGACGCCTACGACGAGGAGGCCCACCTCGCGCTCGTCCACGCCCTGATCGAGGCGGGCCGTCACGGGGAGGCCCGCCGGGCCTTCGGCGTCTATCGCGGGCGCATGGACGAGGTCGGCGTCGAGCCCGCCTCGTTCCCGGCCTCGGCGCCTGTTTAAGGCGGTTCGAACCCGCGGGCGCGAGCATCGCGCCCGATGGAGACCTTCCTCGTCCGTGTGTGGGTTCCGGCGGAGCCGATGGAGTCCGACGCGGCTCCGAAGTTGCAAGGACTCGCGCAGCACGTCCGCTCCGGCGTGGCGACCGCGTTCACCGAAAGCGAGCAGCTCTGCGCCTGGCTCGGCGCCATGGCGGCGGAGCAGCGGGGGGTGGGCAAGCGCGCGACGGCGGCCGAGGGGAGCCATCCCTGAGGGGGCTACCTGGGGCCGGGGTCGCCGCGCGACCCCGGCCCGCAGGCTTGTGGCGCGGGCGAGGTGCGCGCCGACGGTCGTATCATCGACTCAGTGGAATTGGCCGACAGGGTCAAGCAGGATCTCACCGTGGCGATGAAGGCGGGCGAGAAGGGCCGTGTCTCGGCCCTGCGCCTCGTCCTGTCCGAGCTGCAGAAGGCCGCCAAGGAGGGTGACGGCGACGAGCTCGCCGTGCTGCGCCGCGAGCGCAAGCGCCGCCACGAGTCGGCCACCGCCTTTCGCGACGGCGGCCGCCCCGAGCTGGCCGAGGCCGAGGAGGCCGAGGCGCAGGTCATCGAGGCCTATCTGCCGGCCGAGCTCTCCGACCACGAGCTGCGCGCGATCGTCTCCGCGGCGGTGGCCGAGACGGGGGCGAGCTCGCCCAGGGACATGGGCCAGGTCATGAAGGCGTCGATGGCGCGCGTCGCCGGCCGCGCCGACGGCAAGCGCGTCTCCGCGCTGGCTCAGGAGGCACTGCGCAGCTGATGCGCCGCCAGCTCGAGGTCTCCAACGAGGTGGCCGCCGCCCTCAGCGGCTCCAACGACCAGATCCTGCGCGCGCTCGAGGCCCACGTCGACTGCGAGCTGTTCCTGCGCGGCAACGTCATCACCCTCGACGGCGAGGCCGAGGCGGTGGCGGCCGCCGCGGTGGTGGTCCGCGAGCTGTCCGACCTCATCGAGCAGGGCCACGAGATCGCCGAAGGGACGATCGCCGCGGTGACCGACGCGCTCGACCAGCACGAGTCCCCCGCCGAGGTGCTCGAGGACGTCGTCTGGCGCCACCGCTCGACCCGGGTCGCGCCCAAGACGGTCAACCAGAAGCGTTACGTCGATTCGATCCGGCGCAACACCATCACCTTCGGGATCGGCCCCGCCGGCACCGGCAAGACCTTCCTGGCGGTGGCGATGGCCGCCGCCGCGCTCAGCCGCCGCGAGGTCAACCGCATCATCCTCACCCGCCCCGCGGTCGAGGCGGGCGAGCGGCTGGGCTTCCTGCCCGGCGACCTCATGGCCAAGATCGACCCGTACCTGCGCCCGCTGTTCGACGCGCTGCACGACATGATCGACCCCGAGAAGGTCGCCACCCACCTCGAGCGCAACGTGATCGAGGTGGCGCCGCTGGCCTTCATGCGCGGGCGCACGCTCAACGACTCGTTCGTGATCCTCGACGAGGCGCAGAACACGAGTCCCGAGCAGATGAAGATGTTCCTCACGCGCCTGGGCTTCAACTCCAAGATGGTCATCACCGGCGACATCACCCAGATCGACCTGCCGCGCGACCAGCGCTCCGGCCTGGTGGTGGTAAGCGAGATCCTCGGCGCGGTCGAGGGCGTCGAGTTCGTGCGCTTCGGCGGCGCCGACGTGGTGCGCCACCGCCTCGTGCAGCGCATCGTCGAGGCCTACGACGAGCACTCCGAGCGCGCCACGCCGGAGCTGCGCCCCGCCCAGCCCGATCGCCGCCGGGCCTAGAGGGCCGTCAGCATGCTCGAGGTCGAGGTCATCGGCGACGGCGGCGCCGGAGCGCCATCGCCCGCGGAGGTCGAGCGCATGGTCGGCATCGCCTTCGCCTCGGCCGGCGTCGCGGAGGGCCACGTCGCGGTCGAGTACGTCGGTGCCGACCGGATCGCCTCCCTGAACCGCGAGTTCCGCGGGCGCCCGGAGCCGACCGACGTGCTGTCCTTCCCGGTCGACGGCGACGGGCCCGCGGCCGGCCCCCGCGAGCTGGGCGACATCGTGATCTGCCCGGCGCACACCGAGGACCTGCGCGAGGCCGTGCTGCACGGCGCCCTGCACCTCACCGGCATGGACCACGAGACCGACGACGGCGAGATGCTCGCGCTGCAGGCCGAGCTGCTGACGTGGTAGCGCCGACGGTCACCCGCGCGGGCTTCGTGGCGCTCGCCGGCCGTCCGAACGTGGGCAAGTCGACGCTGGTCAACGGCATGGTCGGGCGCAAGGTGGCGATCGTCTCGGACAAGCCCCAGACGACGCGACGGGCGATCCGCGGGGTCTCCAGCACGGCGGACACGCAGCTGGTGCTCGTCGACCTCCCGGGCGTGCAGCGGCCCCGCGACGCGCTGACCGAGCGCATGCAGCACCGCGTGGAGTCCGAGATGGCCGAGTCGGATGCCGCGCTGTTCGTCATCAACGCCGAGGAGGGCGTGGGCCCCGGCGAGCGCTTCATCGCCGGAGCGCTGCGCGGCGCCGGCGTGCCCGTGGTCATCGCGGTCAACAAGGTCGACCGGCTGGACCGTTCGCATACCCTGCAGGCCCTGACCGACGCCGCGGCACTCGACATCGCTGACGAGATCTTCCCCGTGAGCGCCCGCACCGGCCGCGGCGTCGCCGCGCTGCGCGGGCACCTCGCGGCGCTCATGCCCGCCGGCCCGTTCCTCTTCCCCGCCCAGGAGAGCTCCGACCAGCCGCGCGACGTGCTGATGGCCGAGCTCGTGCGCGAGCAGGTGCTGCGCCGGACCTTCCAGGAGGTCCCGCACGCCGTCGAGGTGGTGATCGACGACGTCGAGGAGCGCGAGGATGGGCTGACCCTTGTGCGCGCGCTCGTGTGGGTGGAGGCCGAGTCGCAGAAGGGGATCCTCATCGGCGCGGGTGGGCGGATGATCAAGGCGGTGGGCACCGCCGCCCGGCGCGAGCTCGAGCGCGAGCTGGGTACGCGCGTGCACCTGGACCTGTCGGTACGTGTACGGCGCGGCTGGCGCGGGGATGACGCACTCCTGGACCGGTTGGGCATCGAATGACAGGCGCGATCGTGGCCATGGGCGGCGGGGGCTTCTCCGAGGAGCCCGACAACCCGCTTCTGGACGGCTTCGTCCTGGGCCTCGCCCGGCGCGAGCACCCGCGCGTGTGCTTCCTCGGCACGGCCAGCGGCGACGCCGACAGCTACGTCGCTCGCTTCTACCGCGCCTTCGTCGACCACGACTGCTACCCCTCGGACCTGGCGCTCTTCAACCGCGAGGTCGCCGATCTGCGCCGCTTCGTCCTCGAGCAGGACGTGATCTACGTCGGCGGGGGCAACACCGCGTCGTTGCTGGCGGTGTGGCGCGCGCACGGCCTCGACACGATCCTGCAGGATGCACTCGCCGGCGGCGCCGTCCTGTGCGGCGTGAGCGCCGGGATGAACTGCTGGTTCGAGGCCTCGGTCACCGACTCCTTCGGGCCCGCCCTCGCGCCGCTCGACGACGGCCTCGGCTTCATCGTCGGCAGCGCGTGCCCGCACTACGACGCCGACGAGCATCGCCGTCCGATCTATCACCGCCTGGTGGCCGCGGGATTTCCCGCCGGGTTCGCAGCCGACGACGGCGTCGCGCTGCATTTCGCCGACGCGGAGGAGCTCGTCGAGGTGGTGGCGTCGCGCGAGGGCGCACGCGGCTACCGCGTCGAACGGCGCCCCGACGGCGCCGCCGTCGAGATTCCGCTGCCCACGCGCTATCTCTGGTGAGCGACGTTTGATGACCTCCTAAGGGTCGTTTGACCCCCGCTGGGCGGGGGTAGCGCCGAAGTCACGGGGGGGAGGAGAGAGACCCGTGATGGGGAGGGATTGCCTGTGTCCACTTCGGCGGACCCCGACTGGGCGGCGCTTGCGCGCAGCCCCCGTTTTCGTGAGCTGATGGCGAGCCGGAGGCGCTTCCTCGTCGCCGGCACGGCCTTCTACTCGCTGTACTTCCTGGCCTACCTGTGCCTGCTCGGCTTCGCGCCGGACACCATGGGCAAGTACCTCTTCGGCAGCGTGAGCTACGCGCTGGCGGGTGGGATGAGCCTCGTGCTGCTGGCCTTCGTCATGGCCTTCCTGCACGCGCGCAAGTCCGGGGAATGGGAGCGGATGGCAGCACGCCGTCCTCGCCGGCGCCGAGCCCCGCGAGGCGCGGTTCACAAGGCGCCGGCGCATGAAGGGAGCATCCGATGACCACCACGCTCGCCGCCATCGGCGACTTCAACGGGCTGGCCGTCGCGATCTTCGCGGTCGTCCTCGCCACGACGCTCGTCATCACCTGGTGGGCCGCCAAGCGCAATCGCAGCGCGACCGACTTCTACACCGCCGGGCGCGGCGTGGCCGGCGCCTTCAACGGCATCGCCACCGCGGGCGACTACCTCTCGGCCTCGACCTTCCTGGGCTACGCCGGCCTCATGTACCTGTTCGGCTTCGACGGCTGGATCATCGGCCTGGGGGCGATGCTCTCGTTCCTGCCCGTCCTCTACCTGCTGGCCGACCGGATGCGCAACGCCGGCAAGTTCACGGTGGCCGACGTGCTCAGCTACCGCCTGCGCCGCCGCCCGGTGCGGATCGCCGTCGCGATCAACACGCTGCTCATCTGCGGCATCTACCTCACCGCCCAGCTGGTGGGCGCCGGCTCGCTGATCGAGGCCCTGGCCGGCATCAGCTTCACCCCGGCCGTCCTCATCTGCGGGATCTTCATGGTCGTCTACGTCGTCTTCGGCGGCATGCTCGCCACGACGTGGGTGCAGATCATCAAGGCCGGGATGCTGATGACCGCCGGCGTCATCATCAGCGTCGCCGTGCTGGCCAAGTTCAACTTCAGCCCCTCCGAGCTGCTCAACAAGGCGGCGGCCGAGCACCCCGAGGGCAAGGCGATCCTCGGCCCCGGCACCTATCTGACGACGCCGGCGCTGGTCATCTCCACCGGGCTGACGATCTTCATCGGCACGGCCGGCCTGCCGCACATCCTCATGCGCTTCTTCACCGTGCCCGACTCGAAGGCCGCGCGCGTCTCGGTGGTGTGGACGATCAGCATCATCGCCGTGTTCACCGCGCTCGTGACCGTGATGGGCTTCGGGGCCCGCGCGATCCTGGGCGGCGGCGCCGAGGAGGCCGTCGGCAAGGGCGGCAACCTGGCCGCGCCGCTGCTGGCGCAGAGCCTCGGCGGCGGGGAGGGCACCACCGGCGGCGACGTCGCGCTGGCGCTGTTCTCGGCCGCGGCCTTCGCCACCATCCTGGCGGTGGTGGCCGGCCCCGTCATCGCGGCTTCGGGGGCCATCGCGCACGATCTGTGGGCCAACCTCAGCGGCCGCGAGGACGAGGAGTCCGAGCGCAAGGTGGCGCGCATCGCCGCCGTCGGCGTCGGCGTCGCGGCGATCGTCGGGACGCTGCTCGTGGGCACCGGCTTCAACGTCACGGTGCTCGTCAGCATGGCCTTCGTGTTCGCGGCCAGCGCCAACTTCCCGCCGCTGATCCTCGCCCTGACCTGGCGGCGCTTCAACACCACGGGCGCGCTGGTGGGCGTCGCGTTCGGCATCGTGGCCTCGGTGGTCATGATCGTCCTCAGCCCGCCGGTATGGCCGGGGCCGGACTCGCAGGGGTCGCCGTCGTCGCTCACCTTCCCGGGCCTCGTGACGATCCCGATCGGCTTGCTCGGCTGCTGGCTGGGCACGATGCTGGGCAAGGCCGACAGCGCGGACGAGCGCTCGTTCGACGAGCTGCTCGTGCGCTCGGAGACCGGTTTGGGAGCCGAGGGCGGCCCCGCGCTGCGGCCCCGCCGCGGCCGGGCGCCCGCGGTCGAGGAGCCCGTGCGCGAGCCGGTGGGCTAGAGCCGCCGCGCCAGCTCGCCGGCCAGGCCGCGCACCTCCTCGACACCGAGGTGGGGCGCGGCCACGTAGGGCAGCGTCATGACGTGGGCGGCGCTGTGGCGGCGCAGCCGTCGCAGCTGGCTCTGCTGGTTGCTGGCCTGCCCGTGCTGGCGCCGGGCGGCCGCGGCCACGGGGCCCGGCACGGCGCCGTCGCGGGCCATCACGCGATCGACCTCCGCCGCGCTGAAGCGCCGCGGCAGCACGCCGTTGACGACCACCGCGTCGAGGGGGCGCCCGACGGCGCCGGTCACGCGCTCCTCGAGGTCGAGCGTCTCGCTGATCGACAGCTCGGCGGGAAGGGCGACGGCGAGGACCGCGCTGCGCGCCGGGTCCTCCAGCAGCGCGACGACCTTGCGCGCCTGTGAGGCGATCGGGCCGACGCGCGCGATCTCGGCGAACGTGTGCGGGGTCCGCAGCATGCCGACGCCGTGGCCGCTCGAAGGGGCGTCGAGAACGACGAGGTCGTAGCCGTCGCGGCCCTTGACCCAGCGCTCGCGCCGGCCGAGCTCCCAGGCCTTGGTGATGGCCACCAGCTCACGCGCGCCCGGCGCCGCGTTGACGAAGGCGGCGAAGGCGTTGGAGCGGGTCAGCAGCCCTACGAGCCGGCGCGAGCCGAGCTGGCGCCCGGTCCACTCCTCGAGCGCCTCCACCGGGTCGATGGTCGTCGCCCACAGCCGCTGCTCGAGCTCGACCTCGCGGCCGGGCCGCGGGGGCTCGGCGCCGTAGACGCGAGCGGCCCGCGCCTGCCCGCCGACCTCGCACAGGACGACGCGGCGCCCGCCGCGTGCGGCGGCCAGGGCGGTCGCCAGCGCGACCGTCGACTTGCCCACGCCGCCCTTGCCCGTGACGAAGGCCAGCTCAACGCCGTCGAGCACGCTCATCCGCTCTGGTGGGGTACCACGTAGGCTCAGTCATGGTGCACGGCGTGTCGGAGCTGCAGTTGGAGGAGTCCTACCGGACGTGCCGGCGCCTGCAGCGTCGCCACGACCCTACGTACTACTGGGCGACGCGCTGCCTCCCGCGCGAGGTCCAGCCCGCCGTCCACGCTCTGTACGGGTTCGTGCGCGGCGCGGACCAGATCGTCGACGGCCCCGGGCGCCCGCCGGCGGGCTCGCCGCGGCGCGAGGCGCTCGACGCGTGGCAGGCCGAGCTCGAGCGCGGGCTCATCTGCGGGCACAGCGATCACCCCGTCATCGCCGCGCTGGTCGACGCCGGGCCGCGCCACGGGATGCCGCTGCACCTGCTGGGGCGCTACATGGACTCGATGCGCGTCGACTGCGAGGAGCCGGTGCGGATCGTCTCGCGCGCGCAGCTCGACGACTACATGGAGGGCAGCGCGGCGACCGTCGGGCGCGTCATCTCCCCGTTGCTGAGCGCGCCGGAGCCCGAGGCGGTGGCGCGGCTGGGCGTCGCCTTCCAGCTGACGAACTTCATCCGCGACGTGCCGATCGACTGGGACCTCGATCGCATCTACCTGCCGGGGCTGCTCGAGGACGACCTGCGCGCGGGTGCCGCCAGCGACTCGGTGCGCGAACGGATCGCCCAGGAGGTCGCGCGCGCCCGCGGCCTGTTCGCCGAGACCGCCGGCGTGGCCCTCGCGCTGGCGCCCGGGATGCGCCGTGGCGTGCGGATGGCGCGCGCCGTGTACGCCCAGGTGCTCGATCGCGTCGAGGGCAACGGCTACGACGTGCTCGGCGCCCGAGCGCGCCTGCGCCCGTGGGAGGCGGCGCGGGCAGCCGTCGGGCGATGACCAGCGCCGACGTCCTGATCTGCGGAGCGTCGTTCGCCGGGCTCGCGGTCGCACGCGAGCTCGCCGGCGCGGGCGCCGACGTCCTCGTGCTCGACCGTTACGAGATCGGCGCGCGCGCGACCTCGGCCTGCGCGGCGCCGACGCCGTGGCTGCACGCCATGGGCGTCGCGAGCGCCATCCGCCGCGAGCTGCCGGCGATGACCTTCACCACGCCGCACGGGACGGTGCGCTACCGGTTGCCGTGGAGCTGGTCGGCCTTCGACTACCGCGAGCTGTGCGCGGGGCTGTGGGCGCAGTGCGGCGATGCGCGCTTCGAGCTCGCGAAGGTCGACGGGCGAACGGGCCTGACGATCCACTCAGACCGCGGCGACCGCGCGGCGCCGCTCGTGGTCGACGCGATGGGCTGGCGGCGCATCCTCACCGAGCCTCACCACCAGCCGCCCGATGCGCCGCTCAGCCGGGGGCTCGAGGTCCATCCCGATGCCCAGGGCGACGGCGACGCCCTCGACGTGTGGGTCGAGCGCTCGCTCGTGCGCCGCGGCTACGGCTGGCGCGTGCCCGCCGGCGGCGAGGCACGCATCGGCGTGGGCTCCTACGACCCCCACCAGCACGTCCGCGCGCCCACCGATGCGCTCGCCGCCCGCGTCGACGCGCCGGCCGTGCGCTACCAGGGCAACTGGTTCCCGCACCGCCTGCGCGCGGCCACCGACGGCGAGGTCCTCTACGTGGGCGACAGCGCCGGGCACTGCTTCCCGCTCTCGGGCGAGGGGATCCGCACCGCCTTCTACTTCGGCATCGCGGCCGGCCGCGAGCTGCGCGCCGTGATCGCGGGCGACAAGACCCGCGAGCGGGCGCTGGCCGACTACGCGGCCTTCCACGACAACCACGCGCCGGCCTTCCGTCGCGCGCTGCGCCTGCAGCGCCTCGTCCCGGCGCTCCCGCCGCGGATGCTGACCCTCGCCCTGCGGGCCCTCAGCGCCCAGCCGCTGGTCGATCGCGCCTTCGGCTGGTACCTCGAGCAGGCCCATCCGCGGCTGGCTGGCACAATCCGCGACTAGATGGAGATCGCCTACGACGAGCGCGGCCTCGTCCCGGTCGTCGTCCAGGACTGGGGGACGGGGGAGGTGCTGACCCTCGCCTACGCCAACGCGGAGGCGGTTGCGCGCACCCGCGAGACCGGGGAGCTGCACCTGTGGAGCCGCTCGCGCGGCGAGCTGTGGCACAAGGGCGCCACGTCGGGGCACACGCAGCGCGTCCGCGCGCTGCGCCTGGACTGCGACGGCGACGCGCTGCTGGCCCTCGTCGAGCCCAACGGACCGGCGTGCCACACCGGCGAGCGCACGTGCTTTCACCACGGCGAGCTCGATCCGCCCGCCCCGCATGAGGCGCTGCCCGCACTCGAGCGCACGCTCGCCGAGCGCGCGGCGCTGCGGCCGGAGGGCTCCTATACCGTGGAGCTGCTCGACGACCCGCCCCGGATCGGGGCCAAGGTCGAGGAGGAGGCCGAGGAGGTCGCCCGCGCGGCGCGCGAGGAGCCCGACGAGCGCGTCGACGAGGAGGCCGCCGACGTGCTCTATCACCTCACCGTGCTGCTGCACTCGCGCGGTCGCGGGCTCGGCGACGCCGAGGAGGTGCTCAATGGCCGTCGCCGCTGACCGGGTGGGTGGACCCGACCTGCGCGTCGAGCCGTCGCTCGACGAGGTGCGCGAGCTGGCGCGCGAGCACAACCTCGTCGCCCTGCGCCACAGCTTCATCGACGACCTCGAGACGCCGGTCAGCGCCTTCCTGAAGCTGCGCGGGCGCGACCCGCAGTTTCCGGCCTTCCTGCTGGAGTCCGCCGAGCAGGGCCAGCGCGTCGGGCGCTTCAGCTTCATCGGCGTGCGCCCGCGCAAGGTCGTGCGCTGGTCGCTGGGCGACGACGGCGACCCCTACGCGCTGGCCGCCGCGGAGGTCGCCGCCTTCAGCCAGGCGCCGTTCCCCGAGGCGCCGCCGTTCGCCGGCGGGGCGGTCGGCTTCTTCGCCTACGACCTCGTGCGCACGGTCGAGCCCCTGGGCGACCCCAACCCCGATCCGGTCGGGCTGCCGGACATGGCGCTCATGCTCTCCGACGTGCTCGTCGTCTTCGATCACCTCAAGCACACGATCACGATCCTGGTCAACGTCTACGTCGACGACGGCGAGCTGCAGGACGCCTACGCCGACGCGCTGGCCACCATCGAGAAGGCGCGCCGGCTGCTCGCCGGGCCCGTGCCCGCCATCGAGCCCACGCCGTCGCGGGCACGCCCGACGTTCGCCTCCAACATGCCGCGCGAGCAGTTCGAGGGCATGGTCGCGCGGATCGTCGAGTACGTCCACGCCGGCGACGCCTTCCAGGTGGTGCCCTCCCAGCGCTGGAGCGCCGACCTCGACGCCGATCCGTTCTCGATCTACCGGGGCCTGCGGGTGGTCAACCCGAGCCCGTACATGTACTTCCTGGACTTCATGGACTTCCAGATCGCGGGCGCCTCGCCCGAGCCGCTGCTGACGGTGGCCGGCCGGCACGCCTCCACCCGCCCGGTGGCCGGCACGCGCCCGCGCGGGGGCGACGCCGCCGAGGACGCGGTGATCGCCGATGGGCTGCTGGCCGACGAGAAGGAGCGCGCCGAGCACGTGATGCTCGTCGACCTCGGGCGCAACGACCTGGGCCGGGTGTGCGAGTACGGCACCGTCGCGGTCGACAACTTCATGGCCGTCGAGACCTACTCGCACGTCATGCACATCGTCTCGTCGGTCTCGGGGACGCTGCGCGAGGAGGTCGGCCCCATGGACGCGCTGCGCTCGGTGCTGCCCGCCGGGACGCTCTCGGGCGCGCCCAAGGTCCGCGCGATGCAGATCATCGACGAGCTCGAGCCGATCAAGCGCGGCGGCTACGGCGGCGCGATCGGCTACCTCAGCTACACCGGCGACCTCGATACCTGCATCCACATCCGCACGGTGGTCATCAAGGACGGCGTGGCGCACGTGCAGGCCGGCGGCGGCACCGTGGCCGACGCCCAGCCCGCCTACGAGTTCCTGGAGTCCGAGGCGAAGGCCAGGGGCGTGCTGCGGGCGATCGAGATGGCGCTGGAGCAGCCGGACTGGCCCTAGATCAGTGCGGATGGACCGGCAGGCCCTTGACGAGCGCCGTGCGCGGCGTGGAGTAGAGGTGGGTGATGACCCGTGTGGGCGCGCCGGGCCCGCAGCCGGGCTCGCCGTAGCGGTAGCAGTCGGCTCCGGACTCGAAGAGCTGGTAGATGCGGTCGCCCGTGATCGCCACGCCCTCGGACATCGTGGGAGCCCGCACGCAGCGCAGATTCCCGTTGCGGTAGGAGGTCACGAGGTTCGGGTAGCCGCGCTTGACGACGTAGATGTTGCTGCGCTTCGTGCGGCCGTAGGAGGTCGAGAACACGAAGTAGTTCGGCAGCACCAGCAGGCCCTGCGTCTTCTTGGGCACTTCGATGTTCCCGCCCGCCGCGTGCAGGTTGCCGTTGCCGTCGACCGTGTAGCGGTGCATGACGCCCAGGCCGTTCGGGTTGAACGTCCCGGCCCACAAGGACTGTCCGTCTGACGTGAGGAAGCCCGTGCCGACCACGGTGCCGGCGGGAGCGCCGTCGAGGGTGTCCGGGTGGCGCTGGCCGCGGAAGATCGCGGCGACCCTGTCGGCGCGGTAGCGGTACACCGTGTTGCCGGCGTCGGTCACGAACACCCAGCGCCCGACGACGGCCACGCCGCCGGCGTGGGTGGGGCGGAGCTGCGCATAATTCGTCAGCGACCCGTCGCGCGGGTCGATCCCCTGGATGCGCGCGCGCCCGCCCGCGCCGCCGTTGACCTGGTTGTAAGCGCTGTAGACCAGCAGATCCTGGCCCGCGCCGAAGTAGGAGGGCCACGTCGCGAGGCCCTGGGGGATGTGACGGTCGAGCAGGCTGCGGCTCAGGGCGAGGCTCGGCGCGTAGTGGCCGTCGAACCAGGGCGTCGCGGTGTCGTCTGCGGTGTTCTGGTCCCGGCAATCGAACTGCGGGTCCGCCGCGGCCGCCGGCGCGGCGGCGACCGCGCAGGCCAGGCAGCAGCAGGAGGGACAGTGCGTGGACCGGAGAGCGCATGGCCGCCGTCCTACCCTTCTTCGGTCTGTCCCAGCTCGATCGGCCACAATGACGCGCGTGAGCCCTTCCGCGCGGCGCGTGCTCGTCGTCGACAACTACGACTCGTTCACCTACAACCTGGTCCAGTATCTGGGCGAGCTCGGCTGCGAGCTCGAGGTCGTGCGCAACGATCGCGCCACCGTCGACGAGCTGCTGGCGCGCAGCTTCGACCGCGTCGTCGTCTCGCCGGGGCCGTGCACGCCCAACGAGGCCGGCATCTCGGTCGACGTGATGCGCCGCTTCCCCGAGGCCGGCGTGCCGACCCTCGGGGTGTGCCTGGGCCACCAGTCGCTCGCGCAGGCCTTCGGCGGCACGGTCATCCGCCATCTGCCCGTCCACGGCAAGACCACCACGATCGAGCACGACGGCCGCACGATCTTCGCCGGCCTGCCCTCGCCGTTGACCGTGGGCCGCTACCACTCGCTGGTGGTCGACGAGAACGTCCCGGACTGCTTCGAGATCTCCGCCAGCGGCGGAGGCGTCGTGATGGCCATCCGCCACCGCGACCTGCCGGCCGAGGGCGTCCAGTTCCATCCCGAGTCGGTGCTCACCGACGAGGGCAAGCGGCTGCTGACGAACTTCCTGGACTAGGTGGGCCCCCCGCACATGCCCGCCGACACCCTGACACGGGCCATCGACGCGCTCGCGTCGGGCCGCGACCTGGCCCAGGAGGAGGCGGCCACGGTGCTGGCCGAGATCATGGCCGGCAACGCCTCCGAGGTGCAGATCGCGGCGTTCCTCATCGGGCTGCGCACGAAGGGCGAGACGGTCGACGAGCTGGCCGGCCTGGCGGGCACCATGCGCGCTCTCGCCACGCCGGTGCCGTGCGATCGCACTGACCTGGTGGACACCGCGGGCACCGGCGGGGGGCGCCCGACGTTCAACGTCTCGACCACCGCCGCCCTCATCGCCGCCGGCGCGGGCTGCGCGCTGGCCAAGCACGGCAACCGCTCGGCCACCGGCCTGTCGGGCAGCGCCGACGTCCTCGAGGCGCTCGGCGCGCGCATTGACCTGGCTCCCGGTGCGGTGGCGCGCTGCATCGACGAGGCCGGCTTCGGCTTCATGTTCGCGCCGGCCCACCACCAGGCGACGCGCTATGTCGTCCCGGTGCGCAAGGAGCTCGCGGTGCGCACCATCTTCAACTTCCTGGGGCCGCTGACCAATCCGGCCGGCGCGCGGCGCCAGCTCATCGGGGTCTCCGACCCGGCCTTTCTGGAGCGCATGGCCGGGGCCCTGGCGCGTCTGGGGGTCGACCGTGCGTTGGTAGTGTCCAGCGAGGATGGACTCGACGAGATGAGCACGTCCGCTCCGACACACGTCGTCGAGGTCAACGGCGACGCCGTCGAGCGCTACGTCGTCACGCCACAGGACGTCGGGCTGGAGATCAGCCCCCGCGACGCGGTCACCGGCGGCAGCCCCGAGGTCAACGCGGCGACCACGCGCGCGATCCTTGCCGGCGAGCCCGGCGCCGCGCGCGGCCTGGCGCTGCTCAACGCGGGCGCCGCGATCTACGCGGCCGGCGTCGCCGACAGCCTGCGCGAGGGCGTCGACGCCGCCCGCGAGGCGGTCGACTCCGGGGCGGCGTTGCGCACCACGGACGCCTACCTCGAGCTGTCGCGGCAGCTCGCGAACGCATGAGCGTCCTCGAGCGCATCGTCGACTCCACGCGCGCGGACGTGGCCCGGCGCCGGCAGGCCGTGCCGCTGTCCGAGCTCGAGCACCGCGCCGCCGGCACGCGCGAGGACCGGCCCTTCTCGGAGGCGCTGACGCTGCCGGGCATCTCGGTCATCGCCGAGTACAAGCGCCGCTCGCCGAGCGCCGGGGAGATCCGCGGCGACGCGACGGTGGTCGACGTCGTCGGCGCCTACGAGCGCGGCGGCGCGGCGGCGCTGTCGATCCTCACCGAGGGGCGCCACTTCGGCGGCTCGCTCGACGACCTGCGCGAGGCGCGCGCGGCCAGCGCGCTGCCGATCCTGCGCAAGGACTTCATCGTCGATCCCTACCAGGTCTACGAGTCCACGGTGGCCGGCGCCGATGCCATCCTGCTCATCGTCGCGGCCCTCGACGATCGCGACCTCGCGCTCCTGCACCACGAGGCGGTCGGCCTGGACCTCGACGTCCTCGTCGAGGTCCACGACGAGGAGGAGCTCGAGCGGGCGCTCGAGGTGGTCGACGCCGACGTCATCGGCATCAACAACCGCGACCTCGGCGACTTCACCGTCGACATCGAGCGCACCTACGAGCTGCTCAGCGACGTTCCGGCGGGCAAGACCGTGGTCTCGGAGTCGGGCTTTCAGACCCGCGAGCAGCTCGACGACCTCGAGCGCGTGGGGGTCGACGCGGTGCTCGTCGGCGAGGGTCTGATGCGCGCGCCCGACATCGAATCCGCCTGCCGTGCGCTCACGGGCCTCGAAGGGAGCGATTCAGAAGCTCTTTAGGAAGCCTGACCCCGGAATTCATGGGGGATTAAGCACGGGATCGGATCATCATTCGATGCAGCGCAGCATCCTGCTCATTGCCGTCGTCGCCGCCGTCGTCGGCGCCGGGGCGGCGGTCGGGATCGTCGAGGGACTCGGGGCGGGCTCGGGGAAGACGACGACCACCTTGGTGCAGCAGGCGCCACTCGGCTCCTCGGACAACGCCAGCAACAACAGCGACGCCGGGCTCACCGCCGGCGAGATCTACAAGCGCGACGCGCCCGGAGTGGTGTTCGTCCGCTCGCAGATCGTGCAGCGCACGCAGTCGCCATTCGACTTCGGGCTCCCCCAGGAGCAGCACGGCGAGGCGACCGGCTCGGGCTTCGTCATCGACAAGACCGGGACCATCCTCACCAACGCGCACGTCGTGAACGGGGCGAGCAAGGTCACCGTCCAGTTCGAGGACAAGCAGAGCGTCGACGCCAAGGTGCTGGGCAAGGACGAGTCCACCGACCTCGCGCTGCTGCAGGTCAACCCCGAGGGCCTGACCCTCGTCCCGCTGACGCTGGGCTCGTCGAAGGGCGTGCAGGTGGGCGATCCCGCCATCGCGATCGGCAACCCCTTCGGCCTCGAGCGCACCCTCACGACCGGCGTGATCTCCGCGGTGCAGCGCACGATCCAGGCGCCCAACAGCTTCGAGATCGACGACGTGCTGCAGACCGACGCGCCGATCAACCCCGGCAACTCCGGCGGCCCGCTCATCGACGCGACCGGCAAGGTCATCGGCATCAACTCGCAGATCGCCACCGGCGGCAGCGGCAGCAACGGGAGCGTGGGCATCGGCTTCGCGGTGCCGATCGACACCGCCAAGCAGATCATCCCCGACCTCAAGCAGTCCGGCCGCGTCGACCGCGGCTACCTGGGGGTCGACGCGCTGACCGTCGACAAGACGCTGAAGGACGTCGTGCCCGTCGCCCACGGCGCACTCGTGCAGAAGGTCGCCCCCGGCGGCCCCGCCGAGAAGGCGGGCATCCGCGCCGGCGACCTCAGCGCGACGCTCGACAACCACCCGATCCAGCTGGGCGGCGACATCATCACCAAGGTCGCCGGCAAGGACATCCGCAGCGACAACGACCTCCAGGCCGCCGTCGCCGACCGCACCTCGGGCGAGCGGGTCAAGGTCACGCTGGTGCGCAGCGGGAAGGTGAAGACCGTCGAGGTCACGCTCGGCGAGCGCCCCAACACGGTGACCGCGGGCCAGCCCTAGGCGTCGTGCAGCGCCCCGCGCCGGCGGCGGCCTGAACAGCATCATCGAGGGAAGGAGTCGGTGGCGCGGGGGGCTCGCGGCGCCGCCCAGACTCCCGCCGGGGCCTGGCCACGAGGGACCGCGTTCGCGGCGCCGAACCTCGGTCGTGCCCCCTCCTGAGGGGGGAAAACCGACGTTCGGCCACCGCCGGCGCGTCCCCGGGCCCTGCGGACTCCGTGGCCCCGGGGCCGCGCGCGGTCGTGCCGCGAGCGAGTTTCGGGCCAAGCGTCCCGACTGGAGGTCGTATCACGACCACAAACCGGGACGGTTGCGCAGGCGCTCGCCTCAGGCCCTGCAGCCGTCCTGCTCTTTGGTCGCAGGACGACAACTACGCAGGACACCCCACCCCAAACGACCCCCACAGCCCGGCGGCGCGCGGCGGTTCACCCTCCCTCGGTGAGGCTTTCCACCCCTACACCATCTGCCGCGGGAACAACGTCATCGGGAATGACACCGGGCGCGCCGTACGATGCGGGGGCATGTCCACCGACGTCCCCCGCATCAAGATCTGCGGCGTCACCACCCGCGACGACGCGTTGTTCGCGGTGGAGGCGGGCGCCTGGGCGGTCGGCTGCATCCTGTGGTCGGGCTCGCCGCGCGCGTGCGACCCCGCCGAGGCCGCGCGCATCGCCACGGCGCTGCGTCGCCGCGCCCAGGTGTGCGGCGTGTTCGTCAACGCCCCGCTGGACGAGGTCGCCGGGATGGCCGACGGCATCGGCCTGACGATGGTCCAGCTGCACGGCGACGAGGGCCCCGCCTTCTGCTCCGAGGTCGCGCGGCGCACCGGGGCCAAGGTCATCAAGGCCGCCGCGGTGAGCGGCAAGGCCGACATCCGCACCCTGGAGACCTTCCACACCGACTACCACCTGCTCGACGCCCACCGCGCCGGGATGCGCGGCGGCACCGGCGACACCTTCGACTGGGCGCTCGTGCGCTCGCGGCGCTCGCGGATCCCGCTCGTGCTGAGCGGCGGGCTGAGGCCCGAGAACGTCGCCGCGGCGATCGCCGCGGTGCGGCCGTTCGCCGTCGACACGGCCAGCGGAACCGAGGCGAGCCCCGGCATCAAGGACCCCGAGAAGGTCACGGCCTTCTTCGAGGCGGTCAACGCGACGCGCGTCGAGGTCGAGGCATGAGCAGCGCGGTCGAGCACCGCTACGGCCCCTACGGCGGCCAGTACGTCCCCGAGACACTGATGCCCGCCCTGGCCGAGCTCGAGCAGGCGTGGGTCGCCGCGCGCGACGACGCCGGCTATCGCGAAGCGCTCGACATCCTGCTGCGCGACTTCGTCGGGCGCCCCTCGCCGCTCTACCTCGCCCACCGGCTCAGCGAGCTCGCCGGGCGCCGGCTGTACCTCAAGCGCGAGGACCTCAACCACACCGGCGCGCACAAGATCAACAACGCCATCGGCCAGGCGCTCCTGGCCCGGCGGATGGGCAAGCGGCGGATCATCGCCGAGACCGGCGCCGGCCAGCACGGGGTCGCCGCCGCGACCGCCTGCGCGCTGATGGACCTCGAGTGCGTCGTCTACATGGGCGTGGAGGACATCCGCCGCCAGGCGCCCAACGTCCAGCGCATGAACCTGCTCGGCGCGACCGTGTCGCCGGTCGACGCCGGCGCGCGCACGCTGAAGGAGGCGTCGTCGGAGGCGATCCGCGACTGGACGGCCAACGTGGCCACGACGCACTACATCATCGGCTCGGCCGTCGGCCCGGCGCCCTATCCGGCGATCGTGCGCGACCTGCAGCGCGTGATCGGCGACGAGGCGCGCGCGCAGATCCTCGAGCGCGAGGGGCGCCTGCCCGACCGCGTCATCGCGTGCGTGGGCGGCGGCTCCAACGCGATCGGCATCTTCGCGCCCTTCGTGGGCGACGAGGGCGTCGAGCTCATCGGCGTGGAGGCCGGGGGCGAGGCCCTCGAGCCCGGCCGCCACGGGGCGCCGCTGACCGTGGCCGGGCGCCCGGGCGTGCTGCACGGGTCGCTGTCGGCCGTGCTGCAGGACGAGATGGGCCAGATCCTCGAGGCCCACTCGATCTCGGCCGGCCTGGACTACCCGGGCAGCGGGCCCGAGCACGCCCACCTGCGCGACCTCGGGCGCGCTCGCTACCTGGCGGTCAGCGATGCCGAGGCGCTGGAGACCTTCCGGCGCGTCACCCGGATGGAGGGGATCATCCCCGCGCTCGAGACCGCGCACGCGCTGCACTACGCGCTGGCGCCCGCCGACTCCGAGCTCGACATCGTGTGCTGCTCGGGGCGGGGCGACAAGGACCTGGCCGAGGTCCTCGGACAGGCATGACGACCGGCGCCGAGGCGATCGCGGCGGCCTTCGCCGGCGACGGCCGGCGCGCGGCGCTGATGCCGTACATGATGGGCGGCTTCCCCGACATGGACACGTCGCGGCGCATCGCCGAGGCCTATGCCGACGGCGGCGCGGACCTCGTCGAGCTGGGCGTCCCGTTCAGCGACCCGCTGGCCGACGGCCCGGTCATCCACGCCGCCGGGACCGCCGCGCTGCGCGCGGGAGCGACGACGCACGAGGTACTCGCCGTCGGGTGCGCGCTGGCCGAGCGCGTGCCGGTGGTGGCCATGGTCTACGCAAACCTCGTGATGGCGCGGGGCCTCGAGCGCTTCGCCGACGACCTCGTGGCGCACGGCATCTCCGGCTTGATCGTGCCCGACCTGCCGCTGGAGGAGAGCGAGGCCGTGCGGGCGGCGTGCGACGCGTGCGGCCTGGCGCTGGTGCCATTGGTGGCGCCGACCACGCCGACGGAGCGGATGGCGCGCATCGGCGCCAGCGCCCGCGGCTTCCTCTACGCCGTCTCGGTGACGGGCACCACCGGTGAGCGTGCCGCCCTGGCCGACGCCTATGAGGACATCGTCACGCGGGCCAAGGCATCGACCACCGTCCCGGTCGCGCTCGGGTTCGGCATCGGCACGCCCGAGCAGGCGCGCGAGGCCGCCGACGCGGGCGCCGACGGCGTCATCGTCGGCAGCCGGCTCGTGCGCGCGGCGGCCGAGGCGCAGGACGCTCCGGCCGCCGTGCACGAGCTGGTGGCGCGGTTCGCGCAGGCCCTGAGATAGAGTTCGTGCTGCAGATGGGACTCGTCGTCGCCACCACCGTCGGCCTCGTGATCTGGATCGTCATGTGGGCGCTGGGCATCAAGGCGATCGATGCGTTCATGATCACCGTCCTGCTGGTCGTCGTGGGCGCCACCATGCGCATCATCGCTCCCTACCTGCCGGGCAATCGCAACAGCTGACGGCGAGGGTTGGACGAAGGTCCATTGCGTGACATCTCCGCGCTCCGCTAGGGTCGCGGGTCTTATTAGGTATCGCTTTCCTTGAGGAGGGAAACTTGCGAGTACGTTCAGTGGCAGCTTCGGGCTGCCTCGTGACTGCTCTTGCGTTCGGTGTCGCCGCGTGCGGCAGCAGCAACGACAACAAGAGCAGTAGTTCCAGCGGTGGCGGCGGCGGAGGCCGCACATCGCTGACCATCTATTCGAGCCTGCCCCTGCAGGGTGACTCGCGCCCGCAGTCGACCGACGTGGTCAACGGCGAGAAGCTGGCCCTCGAGGAGCAGGGCGGCAAGGTCGGCAAGTTCACGATCAAGTACGTCAGCCTCGACGACGCCACAGCGGCGGCGGGCAAGTGGGATCCGGGCCAGACCTCGGCCGACGCCCGCAAGGCGGCCCAGGACGCCTCGACCATCGTCTACCTCGGCGAGTTCAACTCGGGAGCGTCGGCGATCTCGATCCCGATCCTCAACGAGGCGAACATCCTGCAGATCTCGCCCTCGAACACCTACGTCGGCCTGACGCGCTCCGAGGGCGCCGACAAGGGCGAGCCGGACAAGTACTACCCCTCCGGCAAGCGCACGTTCGGGCGCGTCGTCCCCGCCGACCACATCCAGGCCGCGGCCCAGGTGACCTACCAGAAGGATCAGGGTTGCAAGAAGACCTACATCCTGAATGACAAGGAGGTCTACGGGAAGGGCATCGCCGTCCAGGTCGAGAACATCGGCAAGGCCCAGGGCCTGGCCATCGCCGGCAACGACGGCATCGACACCAAGGCCGCCAACTTCCGCTCCCTGGCGCAGAAGATCAAGTCCAGCGGTGCCGACTGTATGTTCTTCGGCGGCATCACGCAGAACAAGGGCGTCCAGGTGTTCAAGGACGTCGCCGCCGCCAACCCGACGATGAAGCTCTTCGGGCCTGACGGCGTCGCGGAGTCGGCCTTCTCGACCAAGCTCGGCTCGGCGGTCGAGAAGAACACCTACATCACCAACCCGACCCTGGATCCGAAGCTCTACCCGCCGGCGGCGCAGGACTTCTTCGCCAAGTTCAAGGAGAAGTTCGGCAACAACCCGCAGCCGTACGCGATCTACGGCTACGAGGCGATGAAGGTGGCCCTGCTGGCCATCCAGAACGCCGGTGACAAGGGCAACGACCGCCAGGCCGTGATCGACGCGTTCTTCAAGATCAAGGACCGCGACTCCGTCCTCGGCAAGTACTCGATCGACGAGAACGGCGACACGACGCTCTCCGACTACGGCGCGGATCGCGTCGAGGGCGGCAAGCTCGTGTTCGACAAGGTGATCAAGGCCCAGACGCAGGGCTAGTGCCATGACCTGACGCAGGAACCGGCCGGATGCGCACGAAAACTTGTGCGCGTCCGGCCGGTCCGCGTTAGGGTCGCGAACGCCGGACGCGAAAAGCCATGGAAGCTGCATCGATCCCCGAGTCACCCACCGCGCGGCCGCCCCGGCCCGTCGCGAAGGCCGTCGCCGACAACATCCTGTGGCTGTTGATGGGGCTGGCGCTCGTCATCTACTTCATCCAGGACCCGAAGCAGACCCTCGACGACGTCAAGACCGGCCTTTCGAACGGCACCATCTGGGCGCTCATCGCGCTGGGCTACACGCTCGTCTACGGCATCATCGAGCTGATCAACTTCGCCCACGGCGAGGTGTTCATGATCGGCTCCTTCGTCTCGGTGTCGATCTGGCAGACGCTGGGCGTCACGCCCGACAACAGCATCATCGCGATCCTCGGGTCGATGCTCATCGGCATCGTCCTGGCGATGCTCGCCTCCGGGACGCTGAACGTGATGATCGAGCGGGTGGCCTACAAGCCGCTGCGCAACGCGCCCAAGCTCGCGCCGCTCATCACGGCCATCGGGATGAGCTTCATCCTGCAGAACGTCGGCCTGCTGTGGCGCGGGCAGCCCGACGCGTCGCCCGACCTCATCGGCTCGCAGAAGGACTACTTCTCGATCTTCGGCGTCGCCATCGAGCACTCCGACGTCTTCGCCGTCATCGTCACGGCGCCGCTGCTGATCGCGCTGGTGTGGTTCGTCGGCTCCACGCGCTACGGCAAGGCCATGCGTGCCACCGCGCAGGACCCGGACGCCGCGCGGCTGATGGGCATCAACGTGGACCGCACGATCTCGCTGACGTTCCTGCTCGGCGGGCTGCTGGCCGGCGCGGCGGGGATGATCTACGCGCTCTACAACGGCACGATCCAGTTCAACCAGGGCTTCACCGCCGGGCTCATCGCGTTCACCGCGGCGGTCATGGGCGGCATCGGCAACCTCAAGGGCGCGGTGGTCGGCGGTCTGATCATCGGCGTCATCCAGTCGATCTCCGACACGCATTTCGGGCAGGTGTGGACCCCGGCGGTGGTGTTCGCGATCCTGATCCTGATCATGGTCTTCAAGCCGCAGGGCCTGTTCGGCGAGGAGACGCGCGAAGGATGAGCACCGCCGTCGCCAGCGCGCGCTCGAACGTCACGAACCTGCGCCGCATGGTGCCCGACTGGGCGTGGGCGGTTGTCTTCCTGGCCCTGGCGATCCTTTACCCCTACATCCTCGACCAGCTGCTGGCGACGCCCGACGACCTGCTCGACGCCTCGATCCAGACCCTGGCCTACATCATCATGGCCCTCGGGTTGAACATCGTGGTCGGCTTCGCCGGGCTGCTCGACCTCGGGTACGTGGCCTTCTTCGCCATCGGCGCGTTCGTGATGGGCTGGCTGGGCTCGCAGCAGTTCCCCGACGTCAACGGCGGCAAGGGGATCCACATCCTCACGCCGGCGAAGTCGGCGTTCGGCTCGGCCCTGCCCGGCATCCACATCAACTTCTTCTTCGTCATCTTCGTCGCGGCGATCTTCACCGCGATCTGGGGCGTCATCCTCGGCGCCCCGACGCTGCGATTGCGCGGCGACTACCTGGCCATCGTGACGCTGGCCTTCGGCGAGATCGTCCCGCGCATCTTCGAGAACTCGACCAGCGGCATCTTCGGCATCGGCAGCATCGACTTCTCCAACGGGCGTCAGGGGATCACGCCGATCGACAAGGTCAACTTCCCCTGGACCGACGAGAAGTTCAAATATCCGCTCGAGCTCAAACCGATCTACTTCGTCGGGCTGGCGATGGTCCTGCTCGTCATCTTCTTCAACCGCCGGCTGCGCGACTCGCGGATGGGGCGCGCATGGATCGCCGTACGCGAGGACGAGGTCGCCGCCGCGGCCATGGGCGTCAACCTGGTGCGCACCAAGCTGTGGGCCTACGCGCTGGGCGCCGCCCTGGGCGGCTTCGCGGGCGTCTTCCTGGCCACCTACAACAACACGGTCAACGTCGACCAGTTCGAGTTCGGCTTCTCGGTGCTGATCCTGTCGATGGTGATCATCGGCGGCATGGGCAACATCTGGGGCGTCATCCTCGGCGCCATCGCCCTGTCGATGTTCAACCGCTACGGCCTCAAGCAGCTCAACGGCGTGCCGGACAAGTTCGGGCTGAACTTCGACGTCACCGCTATCAACTTCGGCATCTTCGGCTTCTTCCTGCTCGCCATGATGGTCCTGCGCCCCGAGGGCTTCCTCCCGTCCTCGAGACGCAAACTGGAGCTCCACGGCGAGGTCGACGAGTCCGACCACATCGGGGCGCAGTCCGACCACACGCTCTACGACGTCCGCGAGGACCGATGACCGAGCAGGTCGCACAGCCGCCCGCGCCCGCGCCGGCCGACGGCGGCGGGGCCCTGCTCGAGGCGACCAACATCTCGAAGATCTTCGGCGGCCTGGTCGCCGTCAACGACATCACCTTCACCGTGCCCCAGCGCGCGATCGTGTCGCTGATCGGCCCCAACGGCGCCGGCAAGACGACGTTCTTCAACTGCATGACGGGCCTCTACAAGCCGACCACGGGGCGCGTCCATTTCAAGGGCAACGACATCACGGCCAAGCGCCCGGACCTGGTCACCCAGGCCGGCGTCGCGCGCACGTTCCAGAACATCAAGCTGTTCCGGACGATGACGTCGATCGAGAACGTGCAGGTCGGGATGCACGCGCGGCTGCGCTCGCGCGTCACCGGGATGGTGCTGCACACGCCGTTCAACCGGCGCGAGGAGAAGGAGTCCTACGCCAAGGCGCGCGAGCTGTTGAACTTCGTTGGACTCAAGCGCCACAACGAGCTGGCCATGAACCTGCCCTACGGCGATCAGCGCCGGCTGGAGATCGCGCGCGCGCTGGGCTCCGATCCGCAGCTCTTGCTGCTCGACGAACCCACGGCCGGGATGAACCCGAACGAGTCCGAGCAGCTGCGCCAGCTCATGGAGACCATGCGCACCGAGCGTGGCATCTCGGTGCTGCTCATCGAGCATGACATGAAGGTCGTGATGAACGTCTCCGATCGCATCACGGTGCTCGATCACGGGGAGAAGATCGCCGAAGGCGGCCCGCAGGAAGTGCGCGCCAACCCGAAGGTCATCGAGGCCTACCTCGGGAGCCAGGCATGACGCTGCAGGAGCCCGCGGCGAGTCCGGCGCCCGCCAACGGCACGCCGCCGCTGCTCGAGGTGCAGGACATCCACACCTTCTACGGCTCGATCGAGGCGCTCAAGGGCATCTCGATCAGCGTCAGCGAGGGCGAGATCGTCACCCTCATCGGCGCCAACGGCGCGGGCAAGTCGACGACCCTGCGGTCGATCTCGGGGATCGTGCCGCCGCGCACCGGCCGGATCGTCTTCCAGGGCGCGGAGATCCAGGGCCTCGCCGGCCACGAGGTCGCGGAGATCGGCATCGCCCAGTCGCCCGAGGGCCGGCGCATCTTCCCGCGCATGACGGTGCTCGAGAACCTCGAGATGGGCGCCTTCACCCGCCGCGACCAGAAGACGATCCGGGCGGACATCGAGCGCGTCTACGACCTCTTCCCGCGGCTCAAGGAGCGCGAGCGCCAGAAGGGCGGGACGATGTCCGGCGGCGAGCAGCAGATGCTGGCCATCGGCCGCGCGCTCATGGCTCAGCCCAAGCTGCTGCTCCTCGACGAGCCTTCGCTGGGCCTGGCGCCGGTGATCGTCGACCGCATCTACGACGTCGTGCGCGAGCTCAACGCGCAGGGCGTCACCATCCTGCTCGTCGAGCAGAACGCGAACTACGCGCTGGACGTCTCGGCGCGCGGCTATGTGCTGGAGACCGGCCACATCGCGCTGACCGACACCTCCGACAACCTGCGCAACGACGAGCGCGTGCAGGCCGCCTACCTGGGAGCGTGATGGCCGTGCTCATCATCGCCGCGGACGTCGGAGCCAAGGCGTTCTATCTGCTCATGATCTGGCTGGCCTCGTCCATCGGCGCCAGCGAGCTGTCCAAGCGCAAGGGCTACGGCGAGAAGTGGGGCCTGGGCACCGGTCTGTTTCTGAGCGTCGTCGGGCTCATCATCTGGATCCTCGTGCCGGCGCGGGCGGATTCGCCCTGGCGCCAGAAGCAGGCGCGCAAGGCGGCTGCCGTCGACGCCGCCGACCTCGCCGACGACCGCAAGTAGCGCGGTCCGGCCGGGGTTGGTGAGGACCCTGAGCCCGTGGGGGGAACAGGCTCAGGGTCCGGGGTTGGGGTATCCATGAGGGCGCGAGACGCGTGGTCAGTCTCGGAGGCGCGGCTTCTTACCGACTTCCCTCGTCCTGGGTTGCTGTGTTATGCGAAGCCCAGTGTCCGCGAGGCGCGGATTCGTTTCGCGGTGGCTGGCAGGCGTCGCGCGGGCGGGTAGGCCGGGGGTCCGCGTTACGGGCAACCGCACGCGGGGCTCACACGAGCGCTGCGACGGCCTCGGAGAACACCGTCGTGTGGCGGTCGACGTCGGCGGTCGTCGTCGCCGGGGACATCAGCGCCATGTTGTGAAACGGCGTGATCATGACGCCGCGATTGAGCAGGAAGAGGTGCAGCACGTCCTCGAGCGCTGCGTCGTGCAACGCCGCGCTCGCGCCGCCGTCGCGCGGCGGGTCGGGCGTGAAGGCCAGCTCCGCGCGGGCCCCGAGCGGCACGATCGTCCAGGCGACGTCGTGCTCGGCGAGGACCCCGCGCACGCCGGCGACGAAGCGCTCGCACAGCGCGAACATCGCGGCGAAGGCGTCGGCGGTGAGGACCTCCTGCAGGGTGGCGCGGGCGGCCGCCAGCGACAGCGCGTTGCCGGCCAGGGTGCCGCCGACCCCGCCGACGTCGATGAGGTCGGCGTCGTCGAGCGCGTCGATGCGCGCGCCCAGCTCGGCGCTCACGCCGTAGGCGCCGATCGGGATGCCGCCGGCGATGGCCTTGCCGATCGTCACCACGTCGGGGCGCAGTCCCCACGCGGCGGTGCAGCCGCCGGGCCCCGCGCTGATCGTGTGCGTCTCGTCGATGATCAGCAGCGTCCCCGTGCGGTCGCACGCCGCGCGCAGCGCGTCGTGGAAGCCGGCGTCGGGCAGGACGATGCCGATGTTGGTCAGCGCCGGCTCGGCGAGCACGCAGGCGACCTGCCCGTCGGCGAGCAGGCGCTCGACCGCTTCGACGTCGTTGAACTCGCACACCCGGGTCGTGACGGTGGGATCGACCGCCGGCCCGACGTTGCCCGCCCTCGACCGCGGCCGGCCGCCGTCGAGGGTGACGAAGGTCTCGTCGACCGACCCGTGGTAGCAGTGGCTGAAGACGAGCACGTGCGGGCGCTGCGTGAGCGCGCGACAGAGCCGCAGGGCCCAGCGGTTGGCGTCGGTCGCGGTCAGCGCGAAGCTCCACTGCGCCACCCCGAAGCGCCGGCCGAGCTCCTCGCCCACCCGGGCGGCGTCCTCGGTGGGCAGCATCAGGGTGGCGCCGCCCTGCTCGCCGAGGCGCCGTTGCACCGCGGCGACGGTCGCCGGCGGCGAGTGCCCGGCCATGGCCGCGGTGTCGCCCAGCGAGAAGTCGACGTAGACGTTGCCGTCGACGTCCTCGATGCTCGCGCCGCGCGCGGAGGCGGCGTAGACCGGGTGCCCGCCCGCCCACTTGGCCATCCAGGTCATGGGCACACCGCTGACCAGTGAGGCCCGGGCGCGCTCGAACAGCTCGCGCGAGCGCGGGTGCTCGCGCGCGAAGCGCTCGCTCTCGGCCTGGTGGACAGCGGCGATGCGGTCGCGGTCGATCTGGGTCACCGCGTGACCCTAACCCGCTATCCGACCGTGTCGCGCAGGGCTTCGTCGAGGTCGGTGTACGTGAAGGCGTACCCACGTTCCAGGGCCCGCGTGGGCACGGCCCGCTGGCCCTCGGTGACGATGTCGGCCATCTTGCCGTAGAGCAGGCGCACCGCGAGGCCGGGGACGGGCGCGAAAGCGGGGCGGTGCAGCGCGCGGCCCAGCGCGCGGGAGAAGTCCCGGTTGGTGACGGGCGTCGGCGCGGTCGCGTTGATCGGGCCCTTCCAGGCGTCGCCGTCGAGGGCCGCCAGGTAGAGGCCGACGGTGTCCTCGGCGTGGATCCACGGCAGATATTGGCGCCCGCCGGCCACCGGGCCGCCGAGGCCCAGGCGGAAGAACGGCAGCATCTTCGCCAGCGCTCCGCCCCCCTGGTCGAGGACCACGCCGGTGCGCAGCATGGCCACGCGCGCCCCGTGCTCGGCGGCGCGGGCGGCCTCGCGCTCCCAGGCCGCGCACACCCCCGCCAGGAAGTCGTCGCCCGCGGCGGCGTCCTCGGTGACCGGCTCGTCGCCGCGCGAGCCGTAGTAGCCGACGGCAGAAGCGCTGACGAGGACGCGCGGGCGCGGCTCGGCGGCACCGATGCCCGCGACCAGGTTGCGCGTGCCCGTCTCGCGCGACTCGAGGATCCCGCGCCGCGCCTCGTCGGTCCAGCGCTGGGCCACGTTCTCGCCGGCCAGGTGCACGACCGCGTCGCGCCCGCTCAGCGCCGCGGCGGGTGCGGGCTCGTCCAGAGGGCGCCACGCGTGTGCCTCGACGCCGGGCAGGGCGGCCCGCGCCTTGTCGGGATCGCGTGAGAGGACGGTCACGCCGTCGCCGCGCGCCTGCAGCGCGCGCACGATCCCCGACCCGATGAGACCGGTGGCGCCTGTGAGGGTGACGTTCATCTCTGGGGTACGCCGTCGCGGCGCGGACGGGTCACGGCGCGCATCAGGTCGAGCGCATCCGCTCGGCGTCGATCGCCGCGAAGCCGATGGTGTCCCCGGCCACGGTGGCGGCGCCCTGCTCCTTGGCCTGCTCGGCCACCGCGGCGGCCACGGCGGGGGAGACGTCGCGGTTGAAGACCGACGGCACGATGTAGTCCTCGCGCAGCTCGGACTCGGGGATGATCCGCGCGATGGCCTGCGCGGCCGCCGTCTTCATCTCCTCGGTGATGGAGCGCGCGCGCACGTCGAGCGCGCCGCGGAAGATGCCGGGGAAGCACAGGACGTTGTTGATCTGGTTGGGGTAGTCCGAGCGCCCGGTGGCGACGATCCGCGCGTAGCGCGCGGCGTCCTCGGGCGAGACCTCCGGCGTCGGGTTGGCCATCGCGAAGACCATCGCGTCGTCGTTCATCCGGGCCAGCTCCTCGGCGGGGAAGATGCGCGCGCCCGAGAGGCCGATGAAGAGGTCGGCGCCGTCGAGCGCGTTGACCGGCGCGCCGGTGAGGGCATCGGGGTTGGTGACCTCCGCGTACCAGCGCTTGACCGCGTTCATGCTCCCGTCGACGTAGTCCGGGCGCTCGGTCGAGACCAGCCCCTTCGAGTCGGCCCCGAGGATGTCCGACACCCCGGCCTCCATGAGGATCTTGGTCACCGCGACCCCGGCGGCGCCGAGGCCGGTGACGAGGACGCGCAGGCTCGCGAGCTCGCGCCCGGTGAGCTTGCAGGCGTTGATCAGCGCCGCGAGGACGACGACGGCAGTGCCGTGCTGGTCGTCGTGGAAGACGGGGATGTCGAGTTGCTCCTTCAGGCGGTCCTCGATCTCGAAGCAGCGCGGCGCGGAGATGTCCTCGAGGTTGATGCCGCCGAAGCCGGGGGCGATGCGCCGCACCGTCTCCACGATCTCGTCGGCGTCCTTGGTGTCCAGGCAGATCGGGAAGGCGTCGACCCCGGCGAACTCCTTGAACAGCATCGCCTTGCCCTCCATGACCGGCATCGCCGCCTCGGGGCCGATGTCGCCGAGGCCGAGCACCGCCGTGCCGTCGGAGACGACGGCCACCGTGTTGCGCTTGATCGTGTACTGAAAGGCCTTGTCGCGGTCCTCGGCGATCGCCATGCAGACGCGCGCCACACCCGGCGTGTAGGCCATCGAGAGGTCGTCGCGCGTCTTGAGCGGCTGCTTGTTGTGCTGCTCGATCTTGCCCCCGACGTGCAGCAGGAACGTGCGATCGGTGGTGTCGACCACGCGCACGCCGTCCACGGCGTCGAGGGCGGCGGTGATCGCCTCCCACTGCTCCTGGTCGGCGGCGTCGACCGTGATGTCGCGCAGCAGCTTGTCCTCGGAGACCTCGATCAGGTCGACGGCCCCGATCGTCCCGCCCGTCTTGCCGATCGCGCTCGCGACCTGCCCGAGCATGCCCGGGCGATGGGCGATCTCGAGGCGGATGGTCAGCGAGTACTGCGCGGAGGGCGTGATGCTCATGGCCGGAGCATGCCACTGCCCGCGCGGCGTTGTAGCGTGGGGGCCGTGGCAGCCAACGGGCACGACGAGCTCTTCCTGATCGACGGCAACTCCCTCGCCTATCGGGCGTTCTTCGCGCTGCCGGAGTCGATCGCGACCTCCACGGGCTTCCCGACCAACACGATCTTCGGCTTCGCCTCGATGCTCGTGAAGCTGCTCACCGAGTACGGATCCAAGCCGACGATCGTCGTCTGGGACGCCGGCTCGTCGGGGCGCAAGGAGGTCTCCGCGGACTACAAGGCCACCCGCCGCTCGCGGCCGGACCTGCTCAAGGAGCAGTGGCCGCACCTCGAGCCGCTGGTCGACGCCTTCGGTTATCGCAACATCGCCGTCGACGGCTTCGAGGCCGACGACGTGATCGCCACCATCGCCGATCGCGCGCGCGACGCCGGCGTGCCCGTGATGGTCGTCACCGGCGACCGCGACGCCTTCCAGATCATCGACCCCGAGTCGCGCGTGAAGGTGATGGCCACCGGGCGCGGGATCACCGACACCAAGATCTACGACCACCAGGCGGTCATCGATCGCTACGGCATCGCCCCCGAGCTGATCCCCGACTTCTACGGCCTGAAGGGCGACACCTCCGACAACATCCCCGGCGTCCCGGGCATCGGGGACAAGACCGCCGCCGAGCTGCTGCAGCGCTTCGGCTCGCTGGAGGAGGTCCTCGGCCACATCGACGACATCTCGGGCGCCAAGCGCAAGGAGAATCTCGCCGCGCACGCCGACAACGCGCGGCTGTCGAAGGTGCTGGCGACGATCAAGCTCGACGTCCCGGTCGAGGTCGACCCCGTGGCCGAGGCGGCGCGCGAGCCCGATCGCTCGCGCCTGCGCGAGGTCTTCCGCGAGTTCGAGCTGCGCGCGCCGCTGGCGCGCCTGGAGGAGGCCTTCGGCGAGGGCGACGACGCCGCGCCCGCACCCGTCGCGGAGGTCACGGTCAAGGCGAGGGTCCGTGCCGGGTCGCTGGCCGACGTGGCCGGCTTCGAGCGCGGCAAGGAGGTCACCATCGCGGTCGTCGCCCCGGAGACACCAGAGGGCCAGCTCGTGCCGACCGACACCCACTGGCGCTTCGGCGTGGCGGCCGGCGAGCACGTGCTGGTCGGCGCCTGCGACGGCCCCGAAGCGCTCGTCGCCGCGCTCGGCGACCGGCCCGTCGTGGCCCATGACGCCAAGGAACTGGGCGTCGTGCCACCCGGCCTGACCCACGACACCGTCCTGGCCGCCTATCTGCTCGAGCCCGCGCGCAGGGGCTTCCCGTTCCGCGAGATCTGCGAGGAGCGCGGCCTGGCCTCCGACGTCGGCGACCCCGCGGGCGCCGACGCCGTCGTCCTGCAGGCGCTCGCCGCCTGGCAGCGCGAGCAGCTCGCCGACCGCGGGCTGGAATCGCTCATGGCCGAGGTCGAGCTGCCCCTGGTCAGGGTGCTGCGCGACATGGAGGTCGCGGGCGTGCGCCTGAATCGCGATCGCCTGGCCGAGGTCGACAAGCGCGTGCGCGAGGAGATCCACGGCCTCGAGCGCGAGATCTGGACGCTGGCCGGCGAGGAGTTCGTCATCGCCTCACCGCAGCAGCTCGGCGCCGTGCTCTTCGAGAAGCTCGGGCTGTCGCGCAAGCGCCGCGGCAAGACCGGCTTCTCCACCGATGCCCGCGTGCTGCAGGCGATCCGCGGCGAGCACGAGATCGTGCCCAAGATCGAGCGCTGGCGCGAGCTCAACCAGATCCTCAAGACCTATCTCGACGTGCTGCCCCAGCTCACCGACACCGAGTCGCGCGTGCACACGACGTTCGTGCAGGCGGCGGCGACCACCGGCCGGCTGGCCTCGACGAACCCCAACATGCAGAACGTCCCGGTGCGCACGGAGCTCGGCCGCGAGATCCGCGGCTGCTTCGAGGCCGCCCCCGGCAGCGTGCTGATCTCGGCCGACTACTCGCAGGTCGAGCTGCGCGTGCTCGCCAACATCGCCGACGAGCCGGTGCTCAAGGAGATCTTCGTCCGCGGCGAGGACGTCCACACCGCCACGGGCTCGGTCGTGTTCGGCAAGGACCCCGGTGAGCTGACGCCGATGGACCGCTCGAAGTCCAAGATGATCAACTACGGGATCGTCTATGGCCTGAGCGACTACGGCCTCGCCGACCGCCTGAACATCCCGCGCGAGGAGGCCAAGGCCTTCATCGACGCCTACCTCGAGCGCTTCCCCCGCGTGGCCGAGTTCATCCGCACGACGATCGAGTCGGCCCGCGAGCAGGGCCACGTGACGACGCTGTTCGGCCGGCGCCGGCAGATCCCGGAGCTGCGCGCGCGCAACTGGCAGGTCCGCTCGCTGGGCGAGCGCCTGGCCGTCAACACGGTCATCCAGGGCACCGCGGCCGACGTCATGAAGCTGGCCATGATCCGCGTGCACCGCGCGCTGGCCGAGAGCGCCATGAAGACGCGCATGATCCTCACCATCCACGACGAGCTGCTCTTCGAGGGCCCGCCCGAGGAGGCGGACGCCGTCAAGCAGCTCGTCGAGCGCGAGATGATCGCGCCGTGGGAGGACCGGACGCCGCCGCTCGCGGTCGACGCCGGCGTGGGCCAGACCTGGCTCGAGGCGAAGTAGCCGCTGCGCACGCGGGCGTCGAACGTCGGTCCTACCCCCTGCAGAGGTGGGAAGACCGACGTTCGGCCGGCCCGCAGCGCGGCTAGCTCAGGCGGAAGGTGCCGACGAGCGCCTCGAGCTCGTCGGCGGTGCTGGCCAGCTCACTGGCCGACGCGGTGATCTGCTGCGTGGCGGCGCTCGTCTGCTGCGTGGAGGCCGAGACCTGGTCGGTCGACGCCGACGAGCGCTCGGCCACCTCGGCGACGGTCTCGATGTCGCTGGCGACGCGGTCGCTGCCGTCGGCCACCCCGTCGATGGCCGCGGCGATCTGGGCCACGCGCTCGGCCATCTCGTCGACGGCGACGTCGATGCGCTCGAAGGACGCGCGTGCGGCCTCGACCGCGGCAACGCCCTGCTCGCCGACCTCGTTGCCGGCGGCGACGGCCTCGATCGCGCGGCGCGTCTGCGCCTGGACCTCGTCGACCAGGGCGCCGACGGCGGCGGTGGCGCGGCTGGACTCCTCGGCGAGCTTGCGCACCTCGTCGGCGACGACGGCGAAGCCGCGCCCGTGCTCGCCCGCCCGCGCGGCCTCGATGGCCGCGTTGAGGGCCAGAAGGTTGGTCTGCTTGGCGATGCCGGTGATGGTGTCGACGATCGTGCCGATCTCCTCGGACTTGGCGCCGAGCTCACGGATGGTCTCCGTCGCGCGCCCGGAGGTCGCGCGCAGCCCGCGCATCGCGTGCGACGCGGCCGAGACGGTGGCCGCGCCCTCGCGGGCGAGCGCGCGGGTCTCCTCGGCGCTGCGCTGCGTGGCCGTCACCTGGTCGGCCGACGCCCGTGAGGCGCCCGCCATCTCCCCGGCCAATGAGCGCGTGCGCTCGACGGCCGCGACCTGCTCGCGCGCGCCGTGCGACATGCCCTCCATCGCGGTGGCGATCTCCTCGACGGCGCGGCCGGCCTCCCCCGAGGTCGCGGCCATCTGCTGCGAGGCGGCGCCCAGGCGCGTGGCGGAGCCCGACAGCCGGCCGACCAGCGAGCGCAGCTGGGCCGCCATCGTGGCGAAGGCGGTGCCGAAGACGTCGCGCTCGGAGCGCGGGGTGGGCTGCACCGTCAGGTCGCCGCGGGCGATGCGCCCGGCGGCATCGGCGGCTTCGCGCAGATAGGCCACCATGCGCTCGAAGGCCTGCGCGAGCGCCCCGATCTCGTCGCGGCTGCGCACGCCGAGGTCGTGGTCGAGATCGCCTTCGGCGATGGCGTCGGCGGTGACCAGCAGGCGGCGCACCGAGCGCGTCATGGCGCTGAAGAAGGCCAGGAAGAGGTAGGCGGCGAGCACGACGCCGAGGCCGACGACGACGAAGGCGCGGCGTGCGACGGCGCGCTGGTGGTCGACGCGGACGGCGAGCAGGCGGTCCAGCGCGGGGGCGAGCTGGCCCTGCAGGGCCCCGGCGCCGGCGATCGCGTCCTTGCCGAAGAGCGTCGCCGCCGTCCCGTCGGGTCCGCGGTTGACGGCCCGCGTGAGCTCGAGGCTGAGCTCGGCGCTCGAGCCGGAGATCAGGGCCACGGGCCCATTGAGGGTCTTCTGCAGCTGGGGGTCCGCCGTGTCCGCGTAGGCGGTCTTCATACCCGAGCGGACGCTGTCCACGGCGCTCTCCATCACGCCCTGATCGACGGCGAGGGCGATGCGCTGGGCCTCGGTGCTGTGCCCGGACTCGACCATCGCGACCTCGCGGCTGGTCACCCGCCCGGCCGTGTCCAGCGCGAGTGGGACCTTGTTGACCAGCGCGTCCGTCACATACGCGGAGTCGAGGTCGGGGTCGAGGATGAGATTCGACGCGTTCCCGGCCTGGACGATGAGCTCGCGCGTGGCGGCGGTGAGCCGACCGTAGGCGGCGAGGGTCGCGGCCGCATCGGTCGGCTGCGCGCCCACGGTGGCGCGGATCGAGGTCTGCAGGCGCTTCCACAGCTTGTCGGTGCCGAGTCCGGGGCCCTGGCGGCGGTCGACGGCGTCGAGCGCGGCGGCCGCGGCGGCGACGCTCTTGCGCGCGGCGGGCAGTCCGCTGGTGGCGGTCGCGTCGCCGGCGGCCGAGCGGACGGCCAGCGCGCGGGCGTCGGCCAGCTCGGTCAGCAGCCGGCCGGCGGGCGCGATCTCGGCGACGCCGACGCGCTCCTTCGTGCTGAAGGCGATCGAGTCGTTCTGCTGGGCGCGGAACTGCCAGGTCGCGTACAGCGCCGGGGCGATGAGCACGAGCGCGATGAGCACGAGCTTGTGCGCCAGGCGCAGGCGATCGAGCACCGCCACGGCCGGGCGCAGGAGCAGGGTTGAGAGCGAGCGCACCACATAACGGGTGGTCGGTCCGCCCGGCGCCGGCTTTAGGCCGGCACGGAGGGGCGGGAGACGAACTCCGGCGGCGCGATCTCGAGGTAGTGGCTGAAGGACCAGTCGACGAAGGATTGGCGGTCCATCACCTGCAGCGCGCTCGTCATGGCGGGGTAGGGGTTCAGCCGGCCCACCCAGCGCTGCACGCGCAGCAGCCACGTGAACGCCCAGCGGTGCTCCTCGCAGAAGTCCGCGTAGCGCGTCAGGGCCTGCGCGCGCGTCTGGCGGCCGTCGAGGACGAGCCGCAGCTCGCGCCCGCACGCGAGGCCGAAGTACAGCGCAGTGCGAATCCCCTCGGCGGTGGTCGGCAGGCAGTGCCCGGCGCTGTCGCCGACGAAGAAGACGCCGTCCTCGACCGGCGCGCGCATCTGGTGGGGGATCCAGTTGCCCTGGTAGCGCACGGCCGGGACGTCGAGATCGCCCGCCAGGCGCACCGTCGGCTCCTTGACGTGGTCGCGCGGCTCGAAGGAGCCGACACCCACGCGCAGCTCCCCGCTCGCCGGGAAGCTCCAGGAGTAGCCCGCGCGCACGTAGGCGGGGTCGAGCCACAGCTCGAGATCGTTGCCGGAGGCGTGGGGGTGCACCTCCAGCCCGCGCGAGAGGCGGGCGTCGGGCGGCTGGATGGGCTGCGGCGCGTTGGAGAGCACCCGCCGCCACCCCAGCCCGTCGACGATCAGCGGCGCCGTGAGGTCGCCGCGGTCCGTGTGCAGGGTGAACCCCGTCCGTCCGTCGACCTTGGCGGTGTCGAACTCGACGTCGGGCGCCTGCGCGCGCAGCAGGGCGCACAGCTCGGGGTAGTCGAAGGTCGAGAACGTCCACGGCAGCGTCCAGCGGAAGGTCTTCGAGGGCGTGTGGATGACGAGGTCGCTGAACGTCTGGCGCACCGAGCCCTCGAGCCCGAGGGCGTGCAGCCACTCGGTGGGCGCCGCACACGCGCTGGTCTGGCGCTCGCCGACCTCGTAACGGTCGAGCATGAGCACGCGGGCGCCGGATCCCGCCAGCTCGCGGCAGACGGCCAGCCCGGCGAAGCTCGCACCGCACACGATCACGTCCCAATCGGCGTGCAGAGGGGTGCGCTCGGCACCCCGTTTGGTGGCTCGAACCGGCATCGGGGCAGGGGATTCTAGGAACTCGCCCCATGCTGGCCTGCGCTACCCTACGCCGTCACATGACCCAGACCCTCAACCCCCCGACCGCGGACGCCAAGGTCGTCGAAGGTAGCGACGGCCTGCTGCTCGAAATCGACGGACAGATCGTCCCGAACTATGACGCCACCTTCGCCCCCTTCGAGGAGGGCGAGGTCGTTTCCGGCCGTGTCGTGCGCATCGACAACGACGAGGTCCTCGTCGACATCGGCTACAAGAGCGAGGGGGTCATCCCCTCCAACGAACTTTCGATTCGCAAGAACGTCGACCCGCACGACGAGGTCGAGCTCGGCGAGGAGGTCGACGCGCTGGTCCTCACCAAGGAGGACCAGGACGGCCGCCTCATCATGTCCAAGAAGCGCGCCCGCTTCGAGAAGGCGTGGCGGCGCATCGAGGCAGCGGCCGAGTCCGGCGATCCTGTCGAGGGCACCGTCATCGAGGTGGTCAAGGGCGGCCTCATCATCGATCTCGGGGTGCGCGGCTTCCTGCCCGCCTCGCTGGTCGACATCCGCCGGGTACCGAACCTCGACGAGTACATGGGCACGAAGATCGAGACCAAGGTCATCGAGCTCAACCGCTCGCGCAACAACGTCGTCCTCAGCCGCCGCGCCGTGCTCGAGGAGGAGCGCAAGGAGCAGCGCCAGGAGATCCTCGACCAGCTGCAGCCCGGCATGATCGTCGAGGGCCAGATCTCGAACATCGTCGACTTCGGCGCCTTCGTCGACCTCAACGGCATCGACGGCCTCATCCACATCTCCGAGCTCTCGTGGTCGCACGTCAACCACCCGAGCGAGGTCATCAACATCGGCGACACCGTGCAGGTCAAGGTGCTCGACATCGACCGCGACCGCCAGCGCATCTCCCTGGGCCTCAAGCAGACCCAGGAGGATCCGTGGCAGCGCGTCGTCGACACCTACAACGTGGGCGACGAGCTCGAGGGGACCGTCACCAAGGTCGTCACCTTCGGCGCCTTCGTCGAGATCCTCGACGGCGTCGAGGGCCTCGTGCACATCTCCGAGCTGGCCAACCACCACGTGGAGAACCCGCGCGAGGTCGTCCAGCCCGGCGACGACGTCAAGGTCCGCATCCTCGAGATCGACACCGAGCGCCGCCGGCTGTCGCTGTCGGTCAAGCGCGTCGAGGGCCAGATCCTCCCGTCGCGCATCCCCGAGGGCCCGCAGGCCGTGTCCGAGGGCGCCGGCGACCTCGACGACCTCCCCGATCTCGCCCTGAGCGACGACGTCTTCGCGGGCGCCCCGCCGGAGCCGGTGGCGGCAGAGGAGCCCGCAGCCGCCGCGCCGGTCGCCGAGCCCGAGGCGCCGGCGGCGGAGCCCGAGGCGGCCGCAGCGCCCGAGGCACCGGTGGCGGAGCCGAGCCGAGCCCGAGGCGGCCGTGGCCGAGCCCGAGGCAGTTGTGGCCGAGCCTGAGGCGCCGGCGGCGGAGCCCGAGGCAGCGGCGACCGAGCCCGAGGCAGCGGCGGCGGAGCCCGAGGCCCCGGCGGCCGAGCCTGAGGCCCCGGCGGCCGAGCCCGAGGCTCCGGCAGCGGAGCCCGAGGCGGCCGCCGCGGTGGACGAGGAGGCCTGAGCCCGCGCAGTGCAGCCCGCGTCCCCTTCGTCGGTCTGACCGGCGGGCTGGGCGCGGGCAAGTCGACGGCCCTCGCCGCGCTCGCGCGGCTGGGCGCCGCGACGATCTCCGCCGACGCCGTGGTCCACGAGCTCTATGGCTTCGACGAGGTGCGTGACGCTGTGATAGAGCGCTGGGGCGCGGAGGTCGCGCCCGACGGCGTCGTCGACCGCGCCGCGGTGGCCCGCCGGGCCTTCGCGGCTCCCGACGAGCGGGCCTGGCTCGAGGGCCTGCTGTGGCCGCTGGTGGGCGCGCGCGTCGCCGCCTGGCGCAGCGCGCTCGACGCCGGCGATCCACCGCCGCGCGCGGCCGTCGTGGAGACGCCGCTGCTGTTCGAGGCCGGCCTGGAGGGCGGCTACGACGCCACCATCGCGGTCGTGGCCGACGAGGACGTGCGGGTGCAGCGCGCCGCCGCCCGCGGCCATCACGCCGTCGACGAGCGGTCCTCTCGGCAACTTTCCCAGCAGGAGAAAGCAGCCCGGGCGACGTACGTGGTCGCAAACAGCGGAACCGTCGAACAGCTGGAGCTTGCGCTGGCCGCGGTCCTTGACAAGCTGGACGCCGCCGCCGAATGAGCACGCATCCTCAGACAGCCACCCGCCGCCGCGCCGGCACGCCCGCGCGCCGGTCGGCCGCGCGCCGGCGCGCCCTCCTGCGCCGCCGGCTCGGCGCGGGCCTCGGCGCCGCGCTGCTGGTGGCGATCGCGGTCGTGCTCGCGTGGCCGCAGTTTCACCACGCGGTGCGCGAGATCACCCTCCCGCTGCGCCACGAGGACATCATCCGCCAGCAGGCGCACGACAAGGGCCTCGATCCCGCGCTCATCGCCGCGGTCATCTACGCCGAGTCGCACTTCCGCGACGGCCAGACCTCGCCGGCCGGGGCCTTGGGCCTGATGCAGCTCACGCCGGCCACCGCGCGCTACATCGCGCACAAGTCGGGCGGCACGCAGTTCGTGCTCGACGACCTCGCCACGCCCCAGGTCAACATCGCCTACGGCGCGTACTACCTGCGCTATCTGCTGCGCCGCTACGGGGGCAACCAGACCTTCGCGCTGGCGGCCTACAACGCCGGCGAGGGCAACGTCGATCGCTGGATCGCGGCGGCGCAGGCGCGCGACCGCGCGATGACGATCAACGCGATCCCGTACGCCGAGACGCGCGCCTATGTCAGCCGGGTGCTCACCGTGCGCCGCCAGTACCGCAGCTCGTACGCCGAGCAGCTCGGCCGCTAGCCCGGCGTCACCTGCCACTCTGTGGCAGTGACCGCTCTCCCGCCCGGTCCCACCACGCCGCCCGCGGTGCAGACCCTGCACTGGCTCGTGCGGCCGATCTCCTTCATGGAGGCATGTCGCCGGCGCCACGGAGACGCGTTCAGCGTGCGCTTCCTGGGCTTCCAGACGCCGCTGGTGATGGTGTCCAGCCCCGAGGCCATCCGCGCGCTGTACTCCGAGCCGGGCCATCAGCTGCCGCCGGGGCGCACGCTGTCGTTGCGGCCGATCGTGGGCCCGCGCTCCGTGCTGCTGCTCGAGGGCGCCGAGCACCTCTCGCGCCGGCGGCTGATGCTGCCGCCCTTCCACGGCGACCGCATGCGCGCCTACGAGCCCACCGTCCGCGAGGCGACCGAGCGCGAGATCGCAAGCTGGCCGGCGGACCGGCCGTTCGCCGTGCACCCCAGCATGCAGGCCATCACCCTCGAGGTCATCCTGCGCGCCGTCTTCGGGGTCGCCGACGCCGAGCGCCGCGAGCGGCTGCGGGAGCGGCTGGTGGGCCTCCTCGGCTCCACGGCGTCCGCCGGCCTGCAGTTCTCGGTCCTGCTGGCGCGCCGGCTCGGCACGAAGGATCCGCTGTTGAAGATGCAGGCGCTCATGGCCGAGATCGACGCGATCCTCGCGGTCGAGATCGCCGACCGCCGGGCCGCGGGCGAGGCGGCGGCGGCGCGCGACGACATCTGCTCGCTGCTGGTCGCCGCGCGCTTCGAGGACGGCGGCCAGATGGAGGACCGCGAGATCCGCGACCAGCTGATGACGCTGCTGCTCGCGGGTCACGAGACGACGGCGACCGGGCTCGCGTGGACCCTCGACCTGCTCACCCGCCACCCCGACGTCCTCGCGCGCCTGCGCGCCGAGCTCGACGCCGGCGACGAGACATATCTGCGCGCGGTGATCACCGAGTCGCTGCGCCTGCGCCCGGTGATCCCGCTGGCCGGCCGGCACCTGACCAGCGAGCTGCGCGCCAACGGAACGGTCCTGCCCCCGGGCACGGACGTCACCCCGGCGATCTGGCTGACGCACACCAGCCCGGAGTCCTATCCCGAGCCCTATGCCTTCCGTCCCGAGCGCTTCCTGGGCAGCGCCCCGCCGACCTACGCCTGGATCCCGTTCGGCGGCGGCGTGCGCCGCTGCCTGGGCGCCGCGTTCGCGGAGATGGAGATGCGCGTCGTGCTCACGGCCATCCTGCGCGATCGCGCGCCGCTCCCGGCCGCCCGGCGCGCCGAGCGCGTCGCGCGGCGCAACGTGACCTTCTCGCCGCGCCACGGCACGCGGATCGTCGCGGCGCTGCGGACGCGGTAGCTCAGGCGATCGCGCCCGCCGGCTCGGCCGTCAGCACGGCGTCGAGCAGGCCGGGGAAGCGGGCATCGAGGTCGTCGCGGCGCAGCGTGAGGAAGCGATGGGCGCCGTCGACGCGCGTCAGCGTGATGCCCGCCTCGCGCAGGACCTTGAAGTGGTGCGACGCCGTCGCCTTGGTGACGCCGAGCGGGAAGGTCCCGCACGCGCGCTCGCCCTCAGCGGCCAGCGTGCGCACCACCTGGCGGCGGGCCGGATCGCTGAGCGCGTGCATGACCGCGGTGAGGTCGAGTTCGTCGCGGGCTGGTTGGAAGAGGTCTCCCATGTCACCCTCAGTGTACACGGTGTTCGACGGGTTTCGAACTCCGTGCTACGCTGCCGTGAAATGAGTTTGACAACTATCGAACAGAAGCGCAACGCGGCCGCCGGCGGGGCCGCGCTCGCCGCCACCGCGGGGCTCGCGTGGGGAGCCATGTTCCCCGTCGCCAAGCACGGGCTGCGCCACGTCGACGCCTTCCACATGACCTCGATCCGCTACGGCCTCGCGAGCCTCGCCTTCCTCGCGCTGCTGGCCGCGCGCGAGGGCCGGGAGGCGCTGCGCTTCGAGGGCCGCGGCCGGCGGCTGCTCGTCCTGGGCTCGCTCGGCTTCGCGGGCTTCAACCTCCTCACCTATGTCGGCCTCGGCTCGACGCGGCCGCAGAACGCGGCGCTCATGATCGCGACGATGCCGTTCCTCACCCTGCTCGTGCTCTGGATTCGCGACGGCGCGCGCGTGGCGCCGCTGAAGCTCGCATTGATGGGCGCGGGCTTCCTGGGCGTGGTCGGCGTGATCTCGCGCGGCAGCGCCGGCGACCTCGTCAACGGCGGCGTCGGTGGCGGCGAAGGCCTCGTGCTGCTGGGCGCGCTGTGCTTCGTCTTCTACACGCTGGGCGCGCGCGAGTTCCCGGGCTGGAGCCCGCTGCGCTTCACCGCGCTCAGCGCCACGCTGGGCAGCGTGAGCATCGTGGCGATCACCGAGGCCGCGACGATCGCCGGCTGGGAGTCGACGCCGTCCGGCCACGACCTCGCCGCGGCCGGGCCGGCGCTGGGCTACATCGTCGTCTTCGGCGCGGTCATCGCGGTGCTCTCGTGGAACACGGCCGTCCAGCGGCTCGGCGCCCCGACAGCGGTCCTGTTCAACAACCTGGTCCCGATCACGGCCTTCGTCATCGCGATCGCCGGTGGCTACGCGCCCAACGCCTACGAGCTGGGCGGCGCGGCGCTGGCCATCGTCTCGCTGGCGGCGGTGACCCTGCTCAACCGGGCTTCCGCGCCGGCAGTCCGCGCCGAGCGCCGGCTCGTCGCCGCCGCCGCGCCGAGCTCCTAGGCGGCGCCGACCTCGGGCGCCGGCTCCGGCGTCGTGTCGCCCCGCTGCAGCTTGGAGTGCGTGCGGCCGTAGACGAAGTAGATGACGAGGCCCGCGGCCAGCCAGCCGAAGAACCGCAGCCAGGTCACGAGCTCCAGCTTGGTCATCAGGTAGATGCACAGCGCGCCGCCGATGATGGGGAACAGCGGCACCATCGGCACGCGGAACGAGCGGTCCATGTCGGGCGCCGTGCGCCGCAGCACGATCACGCCGACGTTGACGATGAGGAAGGCGAAGAGGGTGCCGATGTTGACCAGCTTGGCGATCTCCGAGAGCGGCACGAACGCGGCGATGGCGGCCACGGCGAGCCCGAAGGCGGCCGTGATCCGCGCCGGCGTGCGGCGCGGGCTGAGCACGCCGATCCAGCGCGGCACGAGGCCGTCGCGGCTCATGGCGAACATGATCCGCGTCTGGCCGTAGAGGACGGTCAGGGTCACGCTGGTGATGGCGATCAGCGCGCCGACGGAGAGGATGTCCGCCGCCCAGTCGCCGACCCCGGCGCCCAGCTTGAGCGCCTCGGCCAGCGGCGCGTCGGAGCCCGCCAGCTTGTCCGCCGGGGCGAGACCGACGGTGACGACGGCGACGACGATGTACAGCAGCGTGCAGATGAGCAGCGCGCCGATGATCGCGTAGGGCAGGTCGCGCGCTGGGTTCTCGGCCTCCTCGCCCGACGTCGAGATCGCGTCGAAGCCGATGTAGGCGAAGAAGATCAGCGCCGCGGCGTCGACCGTGCCGCTGAACCCGTGGGGCGCCCACGGCGAGAAGTTGTCGCCGTTGATCGAGCCGACGCCGACCACGACGAAGAAGATGAGGATGGCGATCTTGAGGACCACCATCACGGTGTTGGTGCGCGCGCTCTCGCGTACGCCGTACATGAGCAGCGCCGCCACCGCGAGCACGAGGAAGACCGCGGGCGCGTTGAACGTCCCGCCGTCGCCCGGCGGCCCGGCGATCGACTCGGGCAGGGTGATGCCGAAGAGCGAGTCGAGCAGCGACTTCAGATAGCCGCCCCAGCCGACGGCCACCGCCGCCACCGACACGCCGTACTCGAGGATCAGGTCCCAGCCGATGATCCACGCCACCAGCTCGCCGAGCGTGGCGTAGCCGTAGGTGTACGCGCTGCCCGACACGGGGATCGACGAGGCCAGCTCGGCGTAGGAGAAGGCCGAGAACAGGCAGGTGACGCCCGCCAGTGCGAAGGAGATGATGATCGACGGGCCGGCATCGCCGATGCCCTCGCCGATGATCACGAAGATGCCGGTGCCGATCACCGCGCCGATGCCCAGCGCGGTGAGGTCGAGGACCCCTACGGAGCGCTTGAGACCATGCTCGGAGTCGCCGCTGGCCTCGCGGACGAGCGTGTCCGTGGGCTTGCGCGCGAAGGGACCGGGACGCGTTGCGATGGCCATGGTGCCCGCCCTTCCCGGAGCGCGCGGGCGCCAAACCGGCTGTCGGAATCCGGCCGTGAGCGTTCGGTGAGCGGTCCGACATACGGTCGGCCCATGCGTTCGATCATGCTCTGCGCGCTCGCTCTCCTGGCCGCCGTCACGCTGGCCACCGCGGCCCGCGCCGACCAGCGGCCGCCCTACCGGGTGGTCGCCTTCGGCGACTCCTACGCCGCGGGAGAGGGAGCGCCCGGGACGCCCGGCGTCTACGACGCCGACGGCACCCACCCGCACCCGCGCGCGGTGTGGTCGGGGAGCGATGCCGACACCGCCTTCACCGGCGACGCCGAGACCGGGACGCGCGGCGCGCGGCGCTGCCATCGCTCGCCGCGGGCGACCGCGCCGCGAGCGGTGAAGGCCCTCATCACGCGCTTCCCCGACGTCGACTTCACCTTCCGCTCGTTCGCGTGCTCGGGCGCGGCCATCGACGTCGGCGTCATGGGCCCTTACGACGGGGCCGAGGACATCGACAGTCACAAGGTCCCGGCGCAGATCGACCAGGCCAACGACTACCTCGCGAGCCTGCCCGCCGCCTCGCGGCGGATCGACGCGCTGGTGATGAACATCGGCGGCAACAACCTCGGCTTTGCCGACGTCATCAAGCGCTGCACCGGCATCCCCGTCGCCAGCGGCGACTGCGAACCGCCGGCCAGCGACGATGCGCAGAACATGATCCTCACGGGCGCGGGCACCGACCGCCCCGACAAGACCGGCCTCGACGACGTGCCCGCGCTCTACAACGAGCTGGCCAGTCGCCTCGACCGCAGCGCCACGAGCGGCCTCGAGCTCTCCAAGGCCCCCGACCACGTCTTCCTGACCGGCGTCCCGAACCCGCTCGCGGGCAACTTCGGCGGCTGCGCCTCGCTCACCGGGACCTTCGACTACGAGAACAGGATCAGCGCCCCCGAGCGGCCGTGGCTCTCCGGCACCGCCTTCCCGACGCTCAACGGTGCCTTCAGCGCCGCCGCCGGGGCGCGCTGGACCTTCGTGCCCACCGCCTCGGCGGTGCCCAACGGCATGTGCGCCAGCAGCGGCGCCATGTTCAACCGCAATCGTGATGCGCTCAGGGCCCAGGGCTCCAACGTCGCGGCCTTCGGCGCCGTCGCGTCGGTCTCGGGCGGCTGGGTGCATCCGAACTCCAGGGGCTACGAGGCCATGGGCCCCGTCCTGGCCGATGCGATGCAGGCCAAGGTCATCTCCGACTTCACGCCGACGGCCGCGCCGGCCTCGGCGGCGCCCGCGCCGGTGGTCGACCTGCTGCCGCGCGTCGAGCTGACGATGGGCGACGCGCGCACGAGCTACGACACGCGCCCGGCGGGGCAGCAGACCGGCGAGCCGACCAACGCGGTGGGCGCCGGCATCGGCGGCTCGCTCGTCGACGTGCCCGTCCGCGAAGGCGGCTCTGGAACGCTGCAGGCGCGCCGCTGCGGACCGCTGCCGCTGCAGCCGGCGAGCGTCGCCCAGGGCTGCGGTCCCGCGCGCAACGTGACGGCCCTCATCGGCACGCCGTCGGCGCCGTCGTCGGTGACCTCGACGACCGACGACCTGGGCCTGCACGTCACGTGGGTCAAGGGCTCGACGGTCCCGCTGCGGCGCTTCCTCGTCACCGCCACGTACTCGGGGCTGGACAAGGGCGGCATCTCCTTCCCGCCGGCCGCGGTGGCCGAGAGCCCGATCCCGACTCCCGGCGGACAGATCTCCCAGGACGAGCGCACCATCACCCTCCAGGAGCAGAGCGTCCCGATCACGATGCAGTTCTCCTTCTCGGCCGCCACCCGCGAGGCGCCCCTTCCGGCGCCCGACGGGCGCAGCGTCGGCGTGACCGTGCGCGAGTGCACCGACCGCGGCTGCGGCCCGGGCAAGGGCACCGCCGTCGCGCGGGCGGGCGGCCCCGGCGCGCAGCTCGAAGCGGCGCTCGACCGCCAGTTCGTCCAGCAGCAGATCCTCGACCTTCCGCTCGGGGTCTTCTCGATGCGGACCGGCCTCAAGGCGCGGCCGAACCGCACCTACGGCCTGCTGCTCTCCTGGGGGACGTGGCGGCGCTGGCGCGACCTCAGCGAGCTGCGCCTGCGCCTGCGCGATCGCGCCGGGCTGCTGGCCACCCTGCGCGTGGGCCTGCACAGCGGTCGCCTCGTGCTGTCGGCGCCCGGGGGGCACGCCCACCAGGGGCGCATCGCGCGCCGGGGAGCGCTGCGTGCGGGCGCCCTGACCCTGGCGGCGCGCGACGCGCGCATCGTCCCCGGCGGCCCGCGCAGCCGGCTCGTGGCCCTGCGCCTGCCGCTGAAGGTCAGCCGCGCCCTGCGCGGTCAGCGCATCGACGTCGAGGTCGGCGCCGTCAGCCGGACCGGTCGGACGCAGGTCCCGCAGTGGGCGGGCTCGTTCGACGTGAAGCGCTGACCAGCCAGGCCTCGATCTGGGCGCCGACGCGCGCGAGGTCGTCCACGCGCGCGCGTGCGCCCGTCTGCACGTCCTCCACGACCGCGACGCGACCGTCCTCGTGGACGGTGACGACGAAGGAGTGGCGGGTCTGGGTCACGCCCGCGACCCTACGGGCGCGCGCTCACCGATCGCTCACACGGGCTCCCCGACGAGGATGCGCCGCTGCAGGCTGACGGTCGCCTCGGAGGGCTCGAGGCCCAGCTCCTCGACGAGCTGCTTGCGGCACTCCAGGAACTGGCGCAGCGCGTGCGCGCGCCGGCCCGCGCGCGCGTAGGCCAGCATCGCCCGGCGGTGGGCGGACTCGTCGAGCGGATCGAGCTCGACCAGCCGCCGCGCCGCGGCCTGCGCCGCGGGGCGATCGTCCTGTGCCTCACAGGCGTCGGTCAGGGCCGAGAGCACGTCGGCGTAGCGGTCGATCAGCCGCTCGCGGAACACCGCCGCCCAGTCGGCGTAGCGCTCCTCGGCGAGCGGATCGCCGCCCCACAGCTCCGCGGCGCGCTCGAGCTGGCCGCGACGCGATGCGCCCGGCGCCTGCAGCGCGCGCTCGGCCGCGGCGAGGAAGACGTCGGCGTCGATCATGTCGCGCTCGCCGAGCACCAGGCGATAGGCGCGCCCGCTGCCCTCGAGCACGCTGGGCTCGGCGCCCGGCGGATCGAGCGCGGCGCGGGCGCACGACACCGCGACCTGCAGGCTGCGCCGCGCGGCGGCCGGCGCGCGGTCGGGCCACAGCGCCTCGAAGAACAGGTCCTCCGGCACCGGGTGGGGATGCTGGACCAGCAGCATCCGCACGACGCGCTGGGCGATCCGGCGCTGCCAGGCGGCATCGTCGACCGTCCAGCTCCCGCGGCGCACGACGAAGGGGCCGAGCACGCGAAACGACAGCGGCGGCGGCCGGCGGCGGGTCGCCTCGGCCGCCCCGCGCGCGGCGGCGGCCACCTGCGCATCGGCGTCGGCGGCGAGCTCGGCCAGGCGGGCGGCGGCCGCGGGGCTGCCGGACGCCGCGGCGGCGACGGCGGCGGCCGCCCGTACGCCGGCCACCGGGTGGCGGGTCAGCGGCAGGGCGGCCTCGCCGCCGGGGAACGCGCCGGTCACGGCGGCGACCACGGGGCCCGGATCGAGCACGCCGCGCTCGAGCGCCTCCGACAGCAGGGCCTCCAGGCGCGGCCACTCGCGCCGGACGAGGTGGCGCGCCTGGTCGCCGGCGCGCTCCAGCGCCGCGGCGAGGTCCTGCCAGGCGCCGTCGGCGTCGCCGGAGCCGTGGCGCAGCCAGGCGCGCAGCGCGAGCAGGCGGGCGGGGGAGACGTGCTCGCCGAGGTCGGCCAGCGTGCGGTCGACGAGCTCGCGCGCGCGACCGGCGAGGCCCGCCTCGGCCAGCGGCGGCACCAGCCACGCGACCCCGCGGGCGCGCTCGTAGTCCGGCGCGGCGGCCAGCGCGGCCACGGCGCGCTCGGCCGCGGCGCCGGCGGCCGCCGGCTCGCCGCGAGCCACCGCGATGCACGCGCGGGCGATGTCGAGGTCGGCGCGCCACCAGGAGCGCACGACGGCGGCCTCGGCGCGCTCGATCTCCGCTGTCGCCTCGCCGAGCAGCCCGCGCCGCGCGAGCAGGTTCGCGCGCCGCGCGCACACGAGGCTGACCACGAAGCCGCCCAGCGCCGTGCGGCGGACCTCGGCCTCGCAGGCGTCGCCGGCGGCCAGCGCCGCCTCCTCCTCGCCGCGCTCCTCGAGGACCTGGGCGCGGTAGGCCAGCGGATAGGCGAGCGACATCAACGGATCCTCGCGCGGGAAGTCGCGCAGGTCGTCGTCCACGGCGGCGAGCGCGTCGTCCAGCCGGCCGGCGGGGAGGTGGACGAAGAGCCCCTGCCAGGCGCAGCGCGCGGCCCACACCGCGCCGTCGGGGTGCGCGAAGACACGCGCGGCCAGCGCCTGGGCCTCGACGATCCGCCCGAGCTGGGCGAGGGCGACGGCGGCGACGAGCGCGGTGGCCGGCGCGGTCGGCAGCCCGGCCGCGGCCGGCTCGTCGAAGCCCTCGGCCAGGCTGATGACGGACTCCGGCGAGCCCGACCAGATCAACGCGTCGACGAGCAGGAAGCGCGCCAGCCATTCCAGGGCCGCGTCCTTGCGAGCGGCGAAGCCGTCGACGGCGGCACGGAGCAGCGCGATCGCGCGGGTGGGCTCGGTGCCCGCGGCGTTGACGGTGCTGCCCTCGAGCAACGCCAGCTCGGGCCGCGCGCGCTCGCTGTCGGGCAGCCGTGCGAGCCAGCCCAGCACGCGCTCGGGGGCGGTTCGCGTCAGCGTCGCGCCGGCGGCGGCGATCGCCCCGGCGGCCTGCGCCGGCTCGCCCGCGGCGAACCAGTGCTCGATCGCGTCGGCCGGGCGCCCGGCCTGCTGCAGCGCGGCGGCCAGGCGGGCGTGCAGGGCCGCGCGGCCGTCGCCGCGCTCCTCGCCGCGGCGCAGCAGCAGCGCGCGGAAGAGCGGGTGGTAGCGCATCGCGCCGGGCGCCGCGCCCGCCGTACCCAGGAACAGCCCGCGGTCGCGGACCTCGGCCACGAAGCCGTCGGGGAGCGCGAGGGCGCCGAGCGTGAGCGCGTCGAGCTCCGCGGGCAGCGCGGACTGCTCCAGGTGCTCGGTGAGCTCCGCGGGCAGCATGTCGAGGACCTCTTCGGCCAGGAAGGAGAAGGCGCGCCCGTCGGCGGCCAGCGCGCGGCCGTCGAGCGCGGCGCCGCCGGCGATGGCGGCGGCGGCCACGCCCAGCGCCCAGCCCTCGGTCGCCTCGAGGACGGCGTCGACCTCGTCGGGGTGGGGCTCGCTGCCGCGGCGCGCGTGCAGCAGCTCGGCGCATTCGCGCGCGTCGAAGACCAGATCGGCGGTCGCCACGACCGTCAGCCGCCCCGCGGCCTCCAGGCGCGCGGCGCGCACGGGCAGTTCGGTGCGGGTGGCCACCGCGACGCGTATGGCGCCGTCGGCCGCCAGCAGCTCGGCCACCAGCGCGCACGCGGCCGGCGAGGTGCGCACGTTCTCGGCATCGTCGAGCACCAGCACGAGCGGCTCCACGAGCAGCTCGGCGAGGCCGCCGGAGACCTGGGCCGCCAGCGCGCGGGGGTCGACCCGCTGGCCGGGCATGACCAGGCGCTCACCGAGCACGTCGACCGCGCCGGGCATCGCATGCTCCAGGGCGGCCAGGATCCGGGTCATGAGGGTCCCCGCGTCGTCGCCCTCGGCGCACCGGACCCAGGCCCCTGTAAGACCGCTGCGCTGGACCGCGGCCTCGAGCGCGGTGGTCTTGCCGAACCCCGCCCCGGCCACCACGAGCAGCGATGCCCGGCCGAGGGCGTCGGCCAGCCGTTGCTCGAGCGCATCCCGTGCGATCCTGGCGGCCGTGCCTGGCACGGGCGCAGTATCTAGTCCGTCCGGGCGGCACGCTACCGTCTAAAGGTTCGTGCCCGAATTTCGTCTAGATCCCATCTTCACCCCCGCCGCCGATCAGCCCAAGGCGATCGACGGCATCGCCGAGGGCGTCAACGCCGGCGAGCCCTTCATCACCCTGCTGGGCGCCACCGGCACCGGCAAGACGATGACCATGGCGGGGGTCATCGAGCGCGTGCAGAAGCCGACGCTCGTGCTCGCCCACAACAAGACGCTGGCCGCGCAGCTGTGCAACGAGTTCCGCACCTTCTTCCCCGACAACGCGGTCGAGTACTTCGTCTCCTACTACGACTACTACCAGCCCGAGGCCTACGTCCCGTCCAAGGACCTCTACATCGAGAAGGACTCGGCCATCAACCAGGAGGTCGACCGCCTGCGCCACGCGGCCACCGCGGCGCTCTTCGCCCGTCGCGACGTGATCATCGTGGCCAGCGTCTCGGCCATCTTCGGCCTGGGCTCGCCGACGACCTACGACGACAACCTGCAGGTCCTGCGCAAGGGCGACGAGATCGACCGCGACAAGCTGCTGCGCAAGCTCGTCTCGATCCAGTACACCCGCAACGACACCGCACTGGGCCGCGGCAACTTCCGCGTCCGCGGCGAGGCGCTGGAGATCTTCCCCGCCTACGCCGAGTCCGCCTATCGCGCCACGCTGTTCGGCGACGAGATCGAGCGCCTGCAGCACTTCGACCCGCTGACCGGCGAGCTCATCGAGGACGACCTCGAGCACGTCGCCGTCTGGCCGGCGACGCACTACAACGTGCGCGAGGGGACGGTCGAGTCCGCGGTCGAGGAGATCGCCCGCGAGCTCAACGCGCGCTGCACCGAGCTCGAGGCCGAGGGCAAGCTGCTGGAGAGCCATCGCCTGCGCCAGCGCACGCAGTACGACATGGAGATGCTGCGCGAGATGGGCTTCTGCAACGGCATCGAGAACTACTCGCGCATCCTCGACGGGCGCAATCCCGGCGATCGGCCCTACTGCCTGCTCGACTACTACCCCGACGACTTCCTGTGCTTCATCGACGAGTCCCACCAGACCGTCCCGCAGATCGGCGGCATGCACGAGGGCGACCGCTCGCGTAAGCAGACCCTCGTCGACTACGGCTTCCGCCTGCCCAGCGCGCTGGACAACCGCCCGCAGACCTTCGACGAGTTCCTCTCGATCACCCCGCAGATGGTCTTCGTGTCGGCGACCCCGGGCGACTACGAGCGCTCCCACGCGCCGCGCATCGTCGAGCAGATCGTGCGCCCGACCGGCGTCGTCGATCCGCAGGTCGAGGTGCGCGAGACGCGCAACCAGATCGACGACCTGATGAACGAGTGCCGCCTGCGCGTGGAGCGCAACGAGCGCGTGCTCGTGACGACGCTGACCAAGAAGATGAGCGAGGACCTCACCGACTACCTGCTGGAGATGGGCTTCAAGGTCCGCTACCTGCACTCCGAGGTCGACACGCTGGAGCGCATCCAGATCATCCGCGACCTGCGCCTGGGCGAGTACGACGTGCTCGTGGGCGTCAACCTCCTGCGCGAGGGCCTCGATCTGCCCGAGGTCTCGCTGGTGGCGATCCTCGACGCCGACAAGGAGGGCTTCCTGCGCGGCGAGACGTCGCTCATCCAGACCATCGGGCGCGCGGCGCGCAACATCGAGGGCACCGTGCTCATGTACGCCGACAAGGAGACCGCGGCCATGCGCGCGGCCATCGGCGAGACCGACCGCCGGCGCGCGATCCAGCTCGCCTACAACGAGGAGCACGGGATCACGGCGGCCACGATCGTCAAGGGCATCAGCGACATCGCCGAGTTCCTGCAGTCGGAGGGCAAGACCCCGAAGGGCCGCCGGCGCTCGGAGCGCCGCCGGGCCAAGGCGCAGGACATGTCGCTCAGCGAGATCGAGAAGACGATCATCGAGCTCGAGGAGGAGATGCTCGCCGCGGCCGACGACCTGCGCTTCGAGTACGCGGCCCGCCTGCGCGACGAGATCCGCGAGCTGCGGCGCGAGCTGATGGCGATGCGGGAGTACGAGGCGCCGGCGTCCTAGCCGGCGCTACCTCAGCGCAGCGTGAAGTCCCGGCGCATGCCCTTCTGGTAGTGGCCCGGGATCCCGCAGATGAGCACGTAGTGACCCGGGCGCAGGTTCGGGACGACGATGATGCGCTTGTGCTCGCCGGGCTGCAGCGGCGCCGCGCCCTTCCAGCCGTGGTGGCTGACCTCGCCGTTCGCGACGGGCAGCTTCTTCGCCGTCCGCGCCGTCTTGACGATGACGAACTCGTGAGCCACCTTGCCCGTGTTGCGCACATCGAAGGCGAAGTAGCCGCGATTGTGGGCATGGTCGAGGCGAATCCGGTACTCGCTCATCCTCACCTTCACCAGTTCGATGGAGGGGGCGCCGCCGAGCGCCGCCGACGGCGCGCCGCCCCCTGTCAGGCGGCCGGCGTCTGAGCGCCCGTCTGCTGCAGGGTCACCGTGAAGGCGTCGCCGCCCGGCGAGAGGCCCACGGGGGTCGCGTCGACCGACGCGACGTCGGAACCGAAGCGCATGGTCCGCGCGCGGCGGTGCGGGGACAGCGTGATGGCCACGTTCGACCACGCCGGGTCGGAGATCGTCCCGGTGTGGCCGGTCGCGCTCGTGGCCTTGAGGTTGGCGAAGGTCGTCGCCTTGAACGCGGCGAGGGGCAACGCCTGGCAGCCGCCGTTGTCGCCGCACGCCGACGGGGCCTCGACGACCCACTCGGCCGAGCTGACGTCGACCTGCGCGACCTGCAGTTGGGTGGCGAACGACGTGCCGCGCGTGTGGTTGGCGAGGAAGAGCTTCACCGTGTGGCCCGAGACGGTCACGCTGGCCGAGATCATGTCGCCGGGGCGGATGGTGAGCTTCAGCTGGACGGGCGCGGCGGGCACCAGCTCATACCACGCGGAGTAGTAGCCCTTGCCGCCGGCGCAATCGGCCTCGGTGCCGATCTGCTCGAGCGCGGACGCGGTCGTGTGCAGGCCGCCGAGGCCCAGCCATGCGGCGGAGTAGCGCCGCCCGCCCGCGCTGCAGCTCACGGCCGGCGCGACCCACGTGGCGCTCACGCGCCCGAAGCGCGTGCCTGGCTTGCTCACCGCGTACCCGGCCCAGTTCGTGCTGGTGGTCGCCCAGCTCGCGGCCTGTGACGCCGCCGGCGCCGCGAGGACGAGCACCACGACGATGGCAAGGAGGACGCTGCGGCGAGCGGGCACGGCTCCAGGATGACCCCTGCACCCAAGAACGGCCTAAGAGGTTGCTGAGAACGGTGCGTGCGCCACGCCCGACGGTGCGCTGTACTTCGCCGCCATGACCGCCGATCGGACCTCGCGGCTGCTGCGCTGGTACGAGCGCGAGCGCCGCGACCTGCCGTGGCGGCGCACGCGCGACCCCTACGCGATCCTCGTCTCGGAGGTCATGCTGCAGCAGACGCAGGTCGCGCGGGTGCTTCCGCGCTACGAGGCGTGGCTGGCGCGCTGGCCCACCGCCGAGGCACTGGCGGCGGCGCCGCTGGAGGACGTGCTGCGCGAGTGGGTGGGCCTGGGCTACAACCGCCGCGCGGTGCGCCTGTGGGAGGCGGCGCGGGTGGTGGCGCGCGACGGGTGGCCGGCGCGCCTGCAGGAGCTGCCGGGCGTCGGCCCCTACACCGCCGCCGCGGTCGGCTCGTTCGCCTTCGGCCGCCACGAGGTCGCGCTGGACACCAACGCCCGGCGGCTCTTCGCGCGGCTGGGGACGGCGCTCGTCCCGCCGCCGGGGCGCGCGGCGGACTTCAACCAGGCGACGATGGAGCTCGGGGCGACGCTGTGCACGGCGCGCGCGCCGCGCTGCGACGCGTGCCCGCTGGCCACCGACTGCGACGGCCCCGAGCCGCCGGCCCCGCGTCGGCGTGCGCGCGAGCGCTTCGAGGAGTCCAACCGCTGGGTCCGCGGCCGCGTGGTGGCGGCGCTGGCGGCGGGCGAGGGACTGCCGCGCGGCATCGCTCCCGAGCGCCTGGCGCCCGCGCTGCAGGGCCTCTTGCGCGACGGTCTGATCCGGCAGGTGGCGGGCGGCTACGCGCTAGGCTGAGCCGACCGTGGCCCTCGACCGCCAGAGCATCATGCGGACCGACTTTCCCAGCAATCGCCGGGGCTACGACCCGGCCGCGGTCGACGCCCATCTGGACCGGATCGCCGACGAGGTCGAGGAGCTGCGCCGGCAGGCCGCCGTGCCCGCCCCGCTGTCCGCGCAGGCCGGCGATCAGGTCAAGGCGATCGTCGAGGCGGCCGAGCGCGGAGCGCAGGAGATCCGCGACGCGGCGCACGCCGACGCGCGCGAGCACGTGGCGCGGGTGACCGCGGCGGCCGACACTCTGCGCGCGCGCATCGAGCAGATGGAGCGCGACATCACGCAGCTCGTCATCGATCTGCGCACGGGCGCCGAGCGCCTGCGCGGCGACCTCGACGGCCTGCAGGCGGGCACGGACGCGCTGGCGGAGGTGCGCCACGAGGCGCCACCCGAGGTGGAACCCGCTTCCGCGCCGGAACCCGCGCCCGCTGTTGAGGAGCCGAAGAACGGCGACAGCGCGGCGGCGCGCATCGTCGCTCTCGACATGGCTCTGTCGGGCACGCCGCGCGAGGACACCGACCGGTATCTCGCCGAGAACTACGACGTGCCGGACCGCGCCGCGCTGCTCGACGAGGTCTACGCGGCGGCTGGGGGTTAGCGCGCCGGTTCTGCCGCGCGTCGTTTGCGGCACGGCGCGGCGCTTACTGCCGCATCGAGGGGAGGGTGCCCCGGCGACGGGACGACCGGGGAGTCTGTCGGGTATATGCCGACAAACTCCCCGATCGTCCTTCGACGAGCGGCAACGCGCCAGGGGCGCCGCCCGCGCCCCGACCGCAACTGACTCCTTCCCTCGATGCGGCAGTGAACGCCGCGAAAAGCCGCAAGCGCAGCGCGGAGCTACGCCAGCCCCAGCAGGCGCTCGGCGTTGCCGTGCGCCAGGCGCTCGAGGTCGTCGGGGCTCAGGGGCGCGGTGTCGAGCAGGCGCCGGCCGTCGGTGTTGGGCGCGTAGGGCCAGTCGACCGAGAAGAGCACGCGATCGGCGCCGAAGACCATGAGCGCGCACAGCAGCGGCGGGATGGTGAACAGGCCGCTGGTCGTGATGTGGACGTTGGACAGGATGTACTCGGAGGGCAGGCGGTCCAGGCCGCTGACGGCGGGCGGCAGGTTGTCGTCGACGCGCGCGAGCATGAAGGGCAGCATCTCGCCCATGTGGCCGATGACGAGCCGCAGCCGCGGGTGGCGATCGAAGACGCCCGCGAGCACCATGCGCAGCAGGTGCAGGCCGGTCTCCGCGTGCCAGCCGAACGCGGCGGCGCTGAGGAACCAGCTCACCGCCGGGTTGAAGCCCTGGTAGTAGGCGTCGCGCACCGCCGGCACGGGCTCGGCCGGGTGCAGGTAGAGGACCGCGCCCAGGCGCTCGAAACGGTCGAGCAGCACGTCGAACGCGGGATCGTCGAGGAAGCGTCCGTCGGTGTGGCCGTTGACCATCGCGCCCCGGAAGCCCAGCTCGGTGACCGCGCGCTCCAGTTCGTCGGCGGCGGCCGCGGGCGCCGAGGTCGGCAGCGTGGCGAAACCGGCGAAGCGATCGGGGTGCTCGGCCACCGCGCGCGCCAGGGCGTCGTTCGCCTCGCGCGCCAGCGGGATGGCGGTGTCGGCATCGAGGTGCTGGACCCCCGGCGTCGTGTGGCTGATGACCTGAAGGTCGATGCCCGCCTCGTCCATCGCGGCCAGGCGGCGCTCGCCGAGGTCGGCGAGGTTGGCCTCCAGCGGCGTGCCCGAGGCCGCGTCGGGGTTGCGCAGGGCGCCGATCGCCGTCGCGATGTCCGGAGTCCAGAAGTGATCCTCGATGCTGATGACGCGCATGCGCGGCATCTTCGCGATCCGTCGCGCGCGGCGGTGCCCGGCCCAGGGGGCCGCCGCAACCCCGCGACCTCGCGTACGTTGTCGCGGAGATGACCCGTACAGGAGTCCTCGCCGTTGCCGTGCTCGTCGCCGCCGCGCTCGCCCCGCCCGCGGAGGCGAGCTTCGGCGCGCCGGTACAGCTCACGGACGGCTCATACGGCATCGGCGTGGTGGCCGACACCGATGCGGCGGGCTCCACGACCGCGCTCGTCTCCGGCTACGGACAGGGTCCGCGCCTATTCGAGCGTGCTTCCGGCGGCGCCTGGTCGGCGGCGACGCCGCTGCCCGGCAGTCCCAGCAGCGTGGCGGGCCCCGTCGTCGACGCCGCCGGCAACGGAGCCCTGGGGATCGCGTGGCGCGTCGACGCGCCCCGACACTACGCCGGCATCGCCGTCGCCATGCGCGATCCGGGCGGAGCGCTCGGCGAGCCGACCGAGATCGCCGGGGACGACGCCGGGGGCGTGCGCCACCCGGCGCTGGCGATCGATCCGCAGGGCGACGCGCTGCTGGCCTACAACACGGCGACCAGACAGGTCCACCTCAGCCTGCGCGGCGCCATCGCCATCACCTACCGCAGGGCAGGCTCGTTCGCGCCGCCGACGATCGTCGACTCGACGCCGTCGAGCGCGCCCGCCGTCGCGATGGCAGGCGACGGCACCGGCGTCGTCGCGTGGACGCACGGCCGCCGGGTCTACGTGGTCTCGGTGGGCGCCGACGGGCAGATCGGCAAGGTCAAGCGGTTCGCCTCGCCGGAGGGGGTCGCAGGCCTCGTCGCGGCGGCGGGCGAGCGCGGGGCGGCCACGCTGGCGTGGGTCAGCCATCGCGCGGCCGGGACGGTCCGCAGCTCGCGCACCCGCTACTCCGTGCGCGCTCTGGGCCGGACCGCGGGGCACGCCTTCGCGGCGATCCGCACAGTCGCCACGACCAGTGACTTCGTGCGCGGCGTCGCCATCGCCGCGGACGAGAACGGCCGCGTGACGCTGGCCTGGAGCCGGGAGCACTACGGCGACGACCGCTCGGTGGGCACCAACGGCATCACGAGCGCGGTCCTCGCGACCAGCGCGCAGGCCGGGAGGCCCCTGCCGGCGCCGCAGGTCGTGGCCAAACGGGGACGCCGGTACCTGACGCCGCCCGACGTGGCGGTCGCCAACGGCCGCGTGGCGCTCGCCTGGGGCTCGGCGGCCGGCCGCCGCGACGTGGGCGTCCAGGCCGCCGTCGGTCCGTCCGGCGCCATCGGGCCGCCGCAGACCGTCGTCGCCAAGACGCTGAAGCAGAGCAGCTTCGGGCCCCAGCCCCTCATCCAGGTGACGCTCGCCCCCAACGGCACCGAGACGGTCTTCTACGTGGAGCCCACCGAGGCGCCGCCGACGGCGCCCCAGTTCGTGCTGAAGGCCGCCGACGGCCCCTGATTCAGCGCTCCTCGCGGAACAGGCGCAGGGCGAAGGCCCCGGCGGGATGGGCCCGGAAGGCCTGCACCGCCGCGGCCATGTCGGACGGCAGCTCGACCGGCTGGGGGAGTGGAACGCCGTACTGCGGCGGTACGAGGACGGGCGCCGCGAGGGCGGCGAAGGCGAGGTCGGCGGCGGTGAAGGCGTCGCCGCACAGGTAGCGCCGGCCATCGCCCAGGCGCGCCGCCACGGCGTCGAACGTCTCCTGCACGGCGGCGCCGGCCTGCGCGGGGGTCTCGGGCCCGATGGCGAACAGGTGGCGGATGTAGCCCGAGAGGACGCCCAGCAGCAGCGGGAACGCCAGCCGCTCCCACCGGGGGACCCCCGTGCAGTTGTAGGCGCGCCCGAGATCGCGCTCGGGGAGGATGTGGAAGTACATCCAGCGCCGCCCCTCCGGCCCCAGCCGCGCGTCGAAGTCGCGCTCGAGGGCGACGACCTCGGCCCGCCGCGCGGGATCGTCGGGGTACAGGCGCGCGCCCGGCTCGGTCTGGCGATCGGCGTAGGCCAGGATGGCCGCCGACTGGGTGAAGACGCCGTCGCTTGCAACCAGGACGGGGACCGTGCCACCCCCGCCTGCCCGGCGCGAGGCGACGCGATGGACGATCTGGACGTGGCGCTCCTCGCGGTAGGCGATCGCCGCGCGGTCCAGGGCCCAGCGGGCCTTCTCGCAGTAGTGGCTGATCGGGATCGTGATGAGGCGCGCGGGGGATGACGCGGCCATGGCTAGCAGGCGACCAGCCGCACCATGAGCTCGGCGGCGTGCGCGTCGTCGAGGCCCTCGTCGAGCGCGAGCGAGCGCCAGGTCGTGAAGGCCAGTGCGTGGCCGATCGCGGCGCGCTCGCGCGCCCGCGCACGGCCCCGTGAGCGCCGGCCGCGCACGACCGCCTCGCGGGCCGCGGCCAGGTACCGGTGATAGCCCGCGAAGCTCTCGCGGACGACCTCCGACACGTGCTCGTCGCGAATGAGGTTCTCGATCATGCTCGCGGTCCGCCGGTAGTAGGGATACAGCGCCTCGAGCGCGGCGCGCAGGCGGGCGTCGGGATCCTCGATCGCCGCCCAGGCGCCGATGTCGGGCACGGGGTTCTCCGCCATCCAGTGCGCCGTGCAGGCCGCGAACAGCGACGCCTCGTCGGGGAAGTGGCGGTACACGGTCGAGCGGCGCACGCCGGCGTGCTCGGCCAGCGCGCTCACCGAGGTCCGCGCGGGGCCGACGGTTCCATGCAGTGCGACGGCGCTCTCGGTGATGCGCTGGCGCGTGAGCTCCTCGAGCTCGGCGCGGCGCTTCATCCGGTATGGGCGCTTTTGATCGGTCATGTGTGTCCACCGAATCTTGACACATCCGGAAGGCGCCGTTACATTGCCGCGACACTACTGTCCGATGAAAGGAACATGACGATGTTGCAGACGACGGGGGCGAAGGTGGTCGGGCCGGCCGACGGCAAGAGCGGCTCACTGGGCATGATCGGCGTGCGCTTCATGATCGACGGCGACGAGACCGAGGGCCGCCTCTCGCTCGTCGAGCACCCGATGCCGCCGCGCGCGCTGGCCGCCCCGCTGCACCGCCACCTGCGCGAGGACGAGTACAGCTACGTCCTGGAGGGCAAGGTCGGCGCGCTGCTGGGCGACGAGGTGGTCATCGCCGGCCCGGGCGACCTGATCTTCAAGCCGCGCAACCAGTGGCACACCTTCTGGAACGCCGGCGACGAGACCGCGCGGATCCTCGAGATCATCTCCCCGTCGGGCTTCGAGCGCTTCTTCGACGAGCTCGTCGACCTCGGCGGCGCGGTGAACGCCGACCCGAGCGCGCTGGTCGAGCTCTGCGAGCGCTACGGCCTGGAGATGCAGCCCGACAGCATCCCCGGCCTCATCGAGCGCTTCGGCCTGCGCCCCCCGGGTGACGCGGCCTGAGGAGGTCCTCGCCTAGGCTTCCCGGATGCGTCGCGCGCTTCTGGCCGCCGTCATCGCCGCCCTGTGCCTTCCGGCCGGGGCGGCGGCGCGCGTCCCGCGCGACTTCTTCGGCGTGATGGCCAACGGGCCGCTCGACGCGCCCGGCTTCGCGCTCGACGCCGAGTCGGCGGCGATGCGCAGCGCCGGGGTGCAGACCGAGCGCATGGAGATCTCGTGGGATCTCGTCGAGCCCCAGAAGGGGCAGTACGACTACGCGCTCACCGACCGCAAGGTGCTCGCGGCCGCGCGCGCTGGGCTCGACGTGCTGGCCCTGATCGTCCGCTCGCCGGGGTGGGCCGCCCGGCATCCGGGAAACCCGTTCTCCGCACCGCGCGACCCCGCGGACTACGCCGCGTTCGCCACGACCCTGGTCGCGCGCTACGGGCCCGGCGGCGAGCTGTGGCGCGAGCACCCCGAGGTCGCCGCGCGGCCGGTCCGCGCCTGGCAGGTGTGGAACGAGCCCAACCTCGCCGTCTACTGGGCCGAGCAGCCGTTCATGCGTGGCTATGCGCGGCTGCTCAACGCGGCCGACGCCGCGATCAAGCACGCCGACCCCGGCGCCACGGTCGCGATGGCGGGCCTGGCCAACTTCTCCTGGCGCGACCTCGAGCGGCTCTTCGCCAAGGGCGGGGCGAAGCTGCGCTTCGACGTGGCGGCGGTGCATCCGTTCAGCGGGCGGCCGTCGAACGCCGTGAAGATCGTCGGCCTGAACCGCAAGGTCCTCGACCGCCACGGCGCCAAGAGCAAGCCGATCTGGCTCACCGAGCTGACGTGGTCATCGGCCAAGGGCAAGAAGCAGAAGCTGACCCAGAACTGGGAGACGACGGAGGCGGGGCAGGCGCTGCGCCTGCGCCAGGCCTACCGGCTCTTCGTGCGCGCGCGCCACGCCCTGCGCCTGGAGCGCATCTACTGGTACACGTGGCTGACCGTCGACCGCGACTCGCCCAACTCCTTCGACTACTCGGGCCTGCGCACCCAGCGGCCCGACGGCAGCGTGGTCGACAAGCCCGCGGCGAGGGCGTTCCGCGCCGTCGTGCGCCGCTACCGCTGAGGCGGCCGCGGCGGGCGCCACGGCTCGCCGGGGCGCCGTGGGGGCGGCGTCCAGCCGTTGGACGTCATCCGCAGCGCGCGCATGGCCTTCTCCTTGGCCTCCCACGGCACGCGCCGGTAGAGCGGGACGAAGACGAAGCGCCAGAAGTAGGCGCCGCGCGGCCGGTAGGGCGCCGTGGTGGCCTGGGGGTGGTCGCGGCGCAGGTCCTCCATCGCGGCGATGCGCAGGTGCTGCTCGGCCTGCTCGCGCAGGCGCTGCTGCGCGCCGGCGAGGTTCATGCCGGCACCGAAGCCGTCGCCTGCGCCTTGGCCTGCTCGCGCAACTCGGCCAGCCCGTTCTGCGCGGCGATCGCGATCGGCTCGAAGAGCGCGCCGATGGGCGGCGAGTAGATGTTCTCCATCCAGGCGAAGTCCTCGAGCGTCGCGCCGCGCTTGGCCGCGAAGGCGAGGAAGTCGCAGCGCTCCTTGACGCCCTCGCCGCCGTGGACCTGGCCGCCGATGAGCCGCAGCGTGCCGGGCTCGGCCAGCAGCTTGACGTGCGTGCGGGTGGCCCCGGGGAAGTAGCGCGCGCGCGAGACGCCGACGCCCTTCGCCAGCACGTAGGGGACGCCCATGGCGCCGGCCAGCGTCTCGCCCAGCGAGAAGCCGCCGATCGTGTAGTCGCCCGCGACGAGCCCCCACGGCACCCACACGGGGTCGTAGGTGCGGTCGTCGCCGGCGGCGTTGGCGCCCGCGGTGCGCCCCTGCGCGTACGCGTGCGAGCCGGTGAGCCCGCGGATGGGGATCATCGTCAGCCCGTGGGGGACCTCGATGACGTCGCCGGCGGCCCACACGCCGTCCTTCGTCGTGCGCATGTGGTCGTCGACGACGAGCCCGCCGGTCGTCCCCGCGGCGAGCCCCGCGGCCTCCGCGACGGCGGTGTTGGGCACCTTGTGCAGGCAGACGATGACCACGTCGCAGGCGATCTCGCCCTGCGAGGTCGCCACCGCGCGGACGTGGTCGTCACCCAGGAAGGCCTCGACCGCGGTCCCGAGGTGCAGCGTCACGCCGCGCTTGGTCAGCGACTCGTGGACCGGCTCGGCCACGTCGGGGTCGAGCACCTCGTGCAGGACCCACGGCCCCTCGTCGATGAAGTGGACCTCCAGGCCGCGCTGGCCGAGGTTGCCCGCCATCTCGACCCCGAGGGGCGTCGCGCCGACGACGGCGACGGTCTTGACCGTCTCGAGCACCTTGTCGAACTCCATCGCCTTGCGGATGTTCTTGACGTAGTGCAGGCCCTCGAGGTTGGCGCCCGGGACGTCGGGCTTCTCCCAGACGAAGCCCGTGGCGACGATCAGCTTGTCGAAGCCCTCGTGCTGGTTGCGCGCCGTGATGGTCCCGCGGTCGAGGTCGATGTCGGTGACGACGGTCTCCATGCGCATGTCCAGGCCGTCGGACACGTAGCGCTCGACGGTCGACAGGAAGAGGTCCTCGAAGCGCGGGATCTCGCCGCCGTACACGAAGGGGATCCCGCACGGGGAGTAGGCGATGTCCTCGAACTCGGTGTACAGCGACACCTTGAGGTCGGGGTCCACCCGCTTGGCGGTGGTCGCGGCGGAGATGCCGGCGCCCCCGCCGCCGATGACGATGAGCCGTTCGGTCATGTCCGTCCCTCCTCTGGGCTGGCACCGGCGAGGGCCATGTCGATGTCGCCGGCCAGCAGGTCGTCGAGTGTCTCACGGCGCCGGCACAGTCGCCAGCGGCCGTCGTCGTGGGCGAGTACCGCGGGCTGCAGGTCGCCGAAGCGCGTCGATTGCGCCTGCTGGTAGGCGCCGGCGTCGCGCACGAGCAGGGCGTCGCCGCGCTCGAGCTCGGGCAGCGGCGCGGCGGGGTGCAGGACGTCGACGTTCAGGCACAGCGGCCCGCTCACCAGCGCCGGCGTCCCGGGGCCGTCGGGCGCGCGGGCCGTCTCGATCCGCGGCCACGACCACAGCGTCGCGGGCAGCAGGTTGGTGCCGGCGTCGACGACGACGCAGCGGGTGCCGTCGTCCAGGGGCTTGATCGCCACCACCCTGAACGCGAGCGCCACCGCGTCGGTCACCAGCGCGCGGCCCGGCTCGAGGATCAGGCGGCCGCTGAAGCCGGCGGCGCGCAGGGCGCCGGCGACCGCCGCGGCTTGCGCGGCCACGGCCGGCGCCGCCGGGAAGCCGCCGCCGAGATCGATCGCTGCGACGCGGAGGCTGACGGCCAGGCCCGCCAGGCGCGCCGCGGCCTGCGCGTGGCCCGCGGGCGGCGGCGGCCACTGCACGGTGATCGCGGCGCCCAGCCGTGCCGCGCCGGCGAGCGGGCGCTCGAAGCCGGTGGAGACGAGGTGGGCGCTCAGCGCCTCGAGGTCGAGCCCCAGCGCCCGCGCGCTCGCGGCCGCCTCGGGCACCCGCGCGGGCGCGATGCCGAAGCGCGTCGGCTCGACGCCGATGCCCGGCAGCGCGACGCGCAGGCCCACGCGCTCGACGCCGGCCCGCGCCGCGCGCGCGATCTCGGGCTCCGAGTCGACGACGACCAGGGCGCCGTCGCTCGCCGCGCGCTCGAGCAGCGCATCGGACTTGACCGGGCCGTTGACGATGACGTCGGGACCCGCGGCGCCGATGGCGTCGCGCGCCATGGCGTACTCGGCCTCGCACACGACCTCGTGCCCGGCGCCCTCGGCGGCCAGCGCGCGCAGGATGGCCGGCAGCCGGTTGGTCTTGTAGGAGTAGGCCACCTCGGTCTGGGGCCACGCCTGCGTCCATGCCGCGCGGAACTCGCGCAGGCGGGTGCGCACGCGGTCGAGATCGACCAGCCACAGCGGCGAACCGTGCTCGGCCATGAGCTGCTCGACCGTCATCGGCCCTGGCGCACGCGGTCGGCGAGCCGGGCGGCGCGCGCCGTCCCCTTGCCGTCGAGCAGTTCCGCCACCGCAGCGCGCCAGCGCCCGGAGGCCGCCTCGTCGAGCGCCGCGCCGAGCGCGCCGCGCAGGTCCTCCATCGCCGTGGTCGGCGCCGAGAGGTTCAGGCGCACGGTGGTGGCCGCGCGCTCCTCGCCCAGCCCGTCGCCCGGGTAGACGGCGACCTTGCGGGCGAAGAGGGCGACCATCAGCTCCTGCGCCGTGGGGCCCTCCGGGGCGAGCTCGAGCGCGCAGGCCAGGCCGCGGCGCGGCGTGACGGCGAGGTCGAGCCCGTCGATCCCGGCCAGGGTCTGCTCGAGGTGGGCGAGGTTGGCGCGGATCGCGGCCTGCGCGCTGTCGCGGTAGGCGCTGTCGGCCAGCGCGGCCAGCGCGCCGCGCTGGGAGACCAGGTTCGTATTCAGCCGCGTGAGCGCCGCCTTGAGCTGCAGGCAGCCGCGCATGAGGGCCGGGGGCCCGGCCAGGAAGCCCAGGCGCGCGCCCGCCATCCCGAAGCAGTGCGACACCGAGAAGGTCGCCACCGCGTGCTCGCCCATCGGCGCAGCGACCGGCGGCGCGTCGGGCTCGATGGCCAGCAGGCCGTGGGTCACGTCGTGGATGAGCAGCAGCCCGTGGTGCTCGGCCAGGTCGGTCAGGGCCTGGACCTCGTCGGGCGCGGCCAGGGTGCCGTAGGGGTTGCTGGGGTCGACGAGGCAGATCGCCCGCGTGCGCGGCGTGATCGCCGCGGCCACGGCGTCGGGGTCCAGGCGATACCCGCTCTCGGGTCCGATGGCGACCGTGACCGGGACCCCGCCGGCCGCCAGGACCGCCGCCGGCAGGTGGAAGTAGCCGGGATCGCCGAGGATGACCTCGTCGCCGGGGTCGATGGCGGCCAGCAGGGCCAGCGACAGGCCGGCCTGGGCGCCCTCGGTGCCGACGACCTCGAAGTTGCCGTCGCGCGCACGGCCCAGCGCTCGCGCGGCCTCGTCGCGCAGCGGCTCGATCAGGTCGGGCGGGTAGACGTCGAGCGCGTCGGGCACGAGGGCGGCGCGCATCGCCTCCAACGCGGACGCGGGCGGCCCGTGGAAGCACGTCAGCCAGCCGAGGTCGGCCCAGTCGCCGGGCAGCCGCGTGGTTCCCTCGGGATAGAGGTCGTCGGGGTCCCGGCCGACCAGCGCGATCGCGTCGCGGTAGGTGACGTAGTTCCACATCGCGTGGTGACTGGACTGCAGGGCGGCCAGGCGCCGCGACCCGATCGCCGCGGCGGCGCCGGCGGGCGCCCACGTCAGCACGTTGGTCATGCCGCGTCGTCCTCGCGCACGAGCCGCACGACGCGGTAGATGTCGAAGCGGTCGGCCTGGACCGCCGCGGGCTCGTAGCCTGCGGCGCGCGCCCACTCGAGGATCTGCTCCACGGGCCGCAGGCGCCAGACGCAGCGCCCGCCCTCGTGGTTGACCCACACGCGCGCGATGTGCTCGATCTCGGGATTGCGCGTCTGCACGTTGAAGACGATCTGGCTGGGGGCGACGAGCGCCGCCAGGTCGTGCAGGTGGCGCTCGATGAGCGCGTCGTCGTGGTAGATGCCGTACAGGCCCAGCTCGACCACGACGTCGGGGGAGGGGCGCAGCGCCTGCAGCGCCTCGCGATCGAAGGCGTCGCCCTGCACGAACTGCACGCGCTCGGCGACGCCGAGCGCCTCGGCGCCGCGGCGCGCCGCCGCCAGCGCGCCGGGGTCGGTGTCGGCGAGGATGGCGCGGGCGTGGGGCTGGCGGGTCAGCGCCGACAGCAGGTACGGCGCCGGTCCGGCGGCGAGGTCCGCGACCACGGGCTGCGGGCCCCGCTCGGCGCGCAGCGCGTCGAACACCGCGTGCTCGGCCAGCGCGCGGATGTCGCGGAAGGCGACGCACGTGCGCCGGCGCAGCAGGCGGCGGTCGATCGCCCGCCCGACGGCGGTGCGCCCCGAGGGCTGGTTGGCGTAGACGTGGGCCATGAAGGGGCCCGAGTCGAAGCCGTGGCGGTAGCCGATGCGCAGGCCGTCGCTCAGCAGCGACCCTGCGCGCGAGCACGCGCGCAGGGCGGCGAAGCGCCAGGCGCGCGGCGAGATCGGTGACAGCTCGCGCTGCAGGTCGGCGAAGCTCGGCAGCGCGGCCTCAGCCGGCATGCGCGTAGCGCGGGGTCTCGACCAGTTCGCGGACCCGATAGAGCTCGTGGGCCTCGGCGGCCCGGCGCGCGCCCTCGCCCGCGGTGAGCGGGGCCAGGGCGGTGCGCATGCGCCGCACGTCGGCGGTGACCTCGTCGATCGCGGCGCGGTCCTCGCCGTCGGCGGCCGCGCGGTAGACGGCCAGCAGCTCGCTGAAATGGTCCAGCGAGCCCAGCGCGTAGCCCGCGAGCTCGTCGAGCCCCACCAGCTCGTCGATGCGCTCGTAGATGACCTCGCCCTCGGGCGGGCAGTCGTAGGCATCGGGGTCGACCCCGTGGGCGATCGCGCGCCCGCGGAAGAGCATCATGTGGCGGGCGTTGTCGGCCACGAGCTGCGCGACGAGCGCCTTGGCCTCGGGCTCGGCGACGGACGGCACGCGCGCGGAGAAGAGGTCCACCCACGCGCGCATCCCGTAGGCATGGCGGGCGAAGACCTGGCCCAGGCGCTCGCGCTTGGCGAGGACCTGGCTGAGCTCGGCGACGTTCTCGAGTCCCATGGGCGGCGTTTACTTTCGGAAACGGGCGTTGACAGTAGTGGTGTGAAGATACCCCACGCTCACCCCGCTTGCCAGGCTGTTGGAGACCCAGCACAGAGGCCGCGCCCGCTCGACCAGCCGGGCCAGCAGCTCGGGCTCGAGCGCGGCCTCGGTGGTCACGATGAGATGGTCGTAGCGCAGCTCCTTGCCCGGGCGCTCGGCCGTGACGGTGACCTTGAGCCCGGGCACCTCCTGGTCGCGCTTGGCGGCCGCGAAGCCCACCGCCAGGCAGAAGCAGCTCGCCAGTGCCGCGCAGAAGAGCTCGGTGGGCATCATGCCGCTGTCCTCGCCGCCCGACGTGGTGGGCTCGTCGACCCGGATCGTGTGGCTGCGTGCCCGCACGTCGGTGGCCATGCCGCCCCGCCAGGTGGCCACCACCTCCAACGCCATCAGCGGCTCGGCACGGCCAGGAAGCGTTCGTAGGACGCCTCGTGGGCCACCGCGGAGGCGTCCCAGCCGTGGCGCGCCGCCACCGCCCGCCCGCCCGCGCGCAACCGCGCGGCGAGGTCCGGGCTGGCGGCCGCGCGCACCAGCGCGGCGGCGAGCGCGTCGTGGTCGCCGACGGGGGCCATCAGCGCGCTGTCCCCGTCGGCGATGTAGGTCTGGAAGACGTCGAGGTCCGAGACCACCGCCGGCAGGCCCGCCGCGAGCGCCTCGAGCACGGCGAGGCCGAAGCCCTCCTTGACCGAGGGCAGCGCGAACACGTCGGCGGCGCGGTAGAGGTCCTCGAGCTGCCCGTCGGTGACCGGGCCCAGCACGCGCACGGAGCCGTCGAGGTCCAGGCGCTCGCGCAGGGCATGGAAGCGGTCGATCTCGTCGCGGTGGTCGAACAGCGTCGCGCCGCCGGCCACGAGCAGCACCGGGCGGCGCTCGGGCAGCGCCTGGCGGGCGGCAGCGAAAGCGCGCAGCAGCGTCAGCGATCCCTTGCGCGGCTCGATGCCGCCGACCGTGAGGATGGCCAGCTCACCGTCGAGGCCGGCCTCCGCGCGCGCGGCGGCGCGCTCGCCGGCGTCGCGCGGCGGGCGGAAGCGCTCGGCGTCGACGCCGTTGGGGACGCGCTCGGCGTCGACGCCGAACTCGTCGCTCAGCCGCGCGATCCACGGCGTCGAGACCACCAGGACGCGGTCGGGGGCGACGATCGAGCGCTCCTGGCAGGCGATCAGGGAGGGCGAGCGGAAGTCGTCGACGTGGTGGACCGTGCGCACGACGGCGCCGACGACGCCCTCGTCGCGCAGCGTGAGCGCCGCGTTGGCCGAGATGCAGTCCTGGGCGTGGACGACGTCGAAGCGGCCGTCGTGCAGCGGAGCGCGCAGGCCCTCGGTGTACGCGTCGATGAGCGCGCAGATGCGCTCGTCGAAGGGCGCGTCGGGCGCCACGTGGGAGATCACGTGCGCCGGCACCGGCGGCGTGCGGAAGAAGCCGACACCCGGCGGTCCGATCGCGAACAGCTCGACTTCGTGGCCGCGCGCGGCCAGGGCGCCCGCGACCGACAGCGCGTGCACGACCCCGCCGCGCGGGCGCACCGAGTAGGTGAGCATCGCGATCCTCACGCGACCGCCCTCGCCGCGAGCCGCGCGGCGGCCGCGTTGGAGGGCGCCACCACCGCGCCCGCCGCGCGCAGCGCCGCGGCCTGGCGCCCGGCGTCCTGGGGGTCGGCGTCGGTGCCGCACACGCGGGCCACGACGGTGGCGCCGGCGGCCGCACGCGCGATGGCGCCGGCGAGCTCGGAGGCGGGGTCGGGGTGGGCGCCGTGGCCGCAGACGACGTCGAGCAGGATGCAGGCCGTGCGACCGTCGGCGATCGCCGCTTCGAGCAACTGCAGGCGGACGCCGAAGTCGACCATCGGGTGCGGGCGCCCCTGCGTGTAGCGCTCGGTGCCGAGGTCGAGGACCACGTGATCGTCGCCGTCCACCGCCTCGGGCTCGGTGGCCACGGGCCCGACCAGCGGCTCGAGCACGACGCACGCCTCGTGGGCCAGCGACCCGCCGGAGTACAGGCCGAGGACGCGCCCGGGACGCGCCTCGACCTCGAGGTCGCCGTCGGGCGCTGTCGCACCCGCGGCGGCGAGCGCCGCCGCCTCGAGCGTCGGGTGCACCTCCCAGCCGGGCAGCTCGCCCTCCCAGCCCACGAGCGCGGCCACCGCCCGCAGGCCCGCGGGCACCGCCCCGGCCAGCGCGTCGAGGGCCTGCGGCTCCTTGGCCACCAGCAGCAGCGTCCGCGTCGACTCGTCGCGCGCGAGCAGGGCGAGGCCCTGGCGCACCATCGTGCCGCCCACCGCCGTCGACAGGTCGCGCCCGCCGACCCCGATGATGTGCGACACGCCGCTGCCGGCGGCGTCGAGCAGGCACGCGACCTCCTGCGCCCCCGTCCCGGCCGCGGCGACGATCCCCACCGGCCCGGGGCGCACGACGTTGGCGAAGCCGAGCCCCACCCCGGCGAGCATGGCGGTGCCGCACTCGGGCCCCATGACGAGCAGGTCGCGCTGTGCGCCGCGGCGTTTGAGCGCCACCTCGTCGTCGACGGAGACGTGGTCGGAGAAGAGGAAGACGTGCAGCCCGCGCGTGAGCGCGCGGTGGGCCTCGAGCGTCGCGTACTCGCCGGGGACCGAGACGAGGGCCACGTTGGCGTCCGGCACGTGGGCCCCGGCCAGGGTGCGCGGGCGCGCGGGCTCGCGATCGCCGTGCGCGTCCCCGCCGCCCCCGGCCAGAAGGCGCTCGACCTCGGCCAGCACCGTGTCGCCCAGGCCGTCCTCGCCGTCGACGGCGATCACGACGTCGCCGGGCCGCGCGTCGGCGCTGGCGCCCAGCGCCGCCAGGGCGCTCAGGTTGGCCGGCGTCCCCATGACGACCTCGCACGCCGTCACGCCGTCGCGCTCGCGCAGGGCGCGCGCGATGCCCATGAGCCGCACGCTGTCGGCGTAGCGGTCCGAGAGCATGCGCACCTGCCAGCTCATGCGGCCACCGGCGCCGACGCGAAGACCGACGGCCCGTCGTCGTCCGGGACGATCCAGGTCCCGTGGTGCCCGCGCACCGCGGTCGCCAGGTGCGCGGCGTCGGCGATCACGGCGCTTCCTCCCGCGCTCACGAAGCGCGCGGCGCCCTCGATCTTGGGTCCCATGCTGCCCGGCGGGAACTCGCCCTCCTCCAGGTGGCGCAGCGCGTCGGAGAGCGTGAGGCGCAGCGCCGCGCGCGACGCCGGCGTGCCGAAGCCGATCTGCACCCGCGGCACGCTGGTGATGAGCACGAGCAGGTCGGCCTCCAGCGCCACGGCCAGCTCGGCCGCGCAGCGGTCCTTGTCGACGACGGCGTCGAGCCCCAGGAGCTGCCCGTCGTGCCACGCCACCGGGATACCGCCGCCGCCGGCGGCGATGACGAGGACGCCGGCCTCGGTCAGCCGGCGCACGTGGTCGACCTCCATGATCCGCACCGGCCGCGGGCTGGGGACCATGCGCCGCCAGCCGCGCCCGGCGTCGGGAGCGACGTGCCAGCCGCGGTCGCTGGCCAGCCGCCGCGCCTCGTCCTCGGCGAAGAAGGCGCCGATGGGCTTGGTCGGGTCGGCCGCGAATGCCGGGTCGTCCTCGGCCACCAGCACGCGGGTGAGGATCGTCGCGGTGGGCAGCGACGGGTCGACCGCGGTGAGCGCCTGCTGGAGCAGGTAGCCGATCTCGCCCTGGGTCATCGCGTCGAGCACGTCGAGCGGCAGCGCCGGCGCGTGGGGCTCGCCGATCGCCTGCTGGAGGGCCAGTGCGCCGACCTGCGGGCCGTTGCCGTGGGTGAGCACCACCTGGTCGGCGCGCCCCATGCGGGCGATGGCGCGGGCCGCCTCGAGCGCGTGCACGGTCTGCTCGGGCCACGTTCCGCGCTCGTCCTCGCGGATGAGGGCATTGCCCCCGAACGCGATCACGAGCCGGGCCATGTGATCGCCTACGCGCTGCGGATGGCCAGCCAGATCGCCCGTGCGGGGCGGTCGGACGGGTTGCGCCATGAGTGCGGGTGGGCGGTGCGGAAGTGGATCGAGTCGCCCTCCGTGAGCTCGTACTCCTCGCCGTCGACGGTGAAGCCCATCTCGCCCTCGAGCAGGACGACGAGCTCCTCGCCGGGGTGGACCATCGGCTCGGGACCGCTGTCGGCCAGCGGCTCGACGAACGCCTCGGCGCCGGCGGCGAAGAAGGGGCCGTAGCGCCCGGAGACGTTCTGCAGCACGAGCCCCTGCTTGGACGTGTAGAGCTGGGCGCGCTCGTCGCGGCGCACGACCGTCACCGGCCGCAGCGGGTCGGCCTCCTCGATGAAGTAGCCCACGCTGCGCCCGAGCGCCGACGCCACCTTCATGAGGCTCGTGATCGTCGGCGTCATGCCGCTCTTCTCGATCTTGTGGATTGCGGCGGGCGACAGGCCCGCGCGATTGGCGAGCTGCTGCAGCGACCAGCCGCGCTCGGCCCGCGCCTTGGCGACCTTGGCGCCGAGGGCCGAGACGGTCTGCTCGATCTCGGAGGCGAAATGGGGTTCGGTCGTCATCAACTTTCCAACACGAAATCTTCACTATCGGAAAGGCCGATGTCAACGGCCGATCGTTTCCTATCGTAGATGGACCACCGGGCGCAAGAGTCTGTACCGAGGGTCGTGACGCGCACATTTCCCGTACTGATCGCTTGACTCGCCCCTCGGAAGCCCGATAGAACAGCATTCGCGATCCGACACGATCGGCCGGGCACCCATACCGTCCGGCATCTGCGTTCCCTACAGGGGGTGCGACTGTGGCCAAGACCGACCTCGCCGATGCACCGGCGGGCACCGAGCTCTTCGACGTCCAGGAGAAGATCTTCCCCGACGTCCAGGCGCAAGACGGCGAGTCCGCTTACACGTTCATGCACACCGTCCCGTACGAGGGCTCGGTGGGACTCGTCAACCTGCTGACGACGACCCGCGTCCAGCGCAAGGGCTTCGACACGAAGCTCGTCCTCTACGGCCCCGGTGTGCTCATGGCCTCCGGGACGCGCGGCTTCCCGAAGGTCGGCGACGAGGCCTTCCCGGGCCACATGGCGATCAACAACCAGATCCGCACCTTCCTCGATGAAGGCGGGACGGTGTACGCCTGCCGCTTCGCATGCGGCGCGCTGTACGGCTTCCCCGAGGACTTCCTGATGGACGGTGTGACGCCGTTCCATCCGCTCGACGTCCTCGACGCCGCGCTGACCGCCTGGCGCGATCGCGCCTTCCAGCTCAACACCTGGACGGTGTAGCGGCCGGCGATGCCTGCCGTACGCGAGGACGCCGTGGCGGCGTGGCGGCGCGCGGAGGCCCGCGTCTACCCGACGGTGATGGTCGACGCGGCCATCTACGAGCAGTACCTGACGATGGTGCGGGCGGTGGCCGACGAGCTGGCCGACGTCCGCACCGAAGACGAGCTCGTGACCGCGTGGGAGGAGCGCCGCGAGCTCGCGAGCGCCGTGGTCGCCCGCCACGCACCGTCGCTGCGGGCGTTCATGGACCTCGAAGCGGTGCGCGACGCGGCCTTCTGCCATCGCCACCGCGACATCACGCGCTCGCGCGGCAAGGAGATCGCCCGCGAGCGCCTGGAGCAGGCGCGGCGCGAGCAGGCGCAGTGGGTCGTGCTCTTCGACGACGTCACCCCGCTGGGCTCGCACTGCCTGGAGATGCACCTGCGCTCAGGACGGGCGCTGCACGCCTCCTGCCAGCGCGCCATCGACCGCCCGGCCACCTACTCGCTGGAGGTCGTCCAGCTCGATCCGGGCACGGGCACGTGGCTCTTGGACAAGCCGCCGCTCATGCCGGCCCAGACCTACCGCACGCCCGACGAGTGGGAGGCGCGCATCGCCCAGGCCCGGGCGACGTTCGGAAAGGACTGATGATGGTCACGACCCACCCGCAGCGGATCATCGATGCCCACTGCCACATCGGCGAGATCCCGCCGTGGAAGTTCTACGACCTCGAGCACCCGGTCAAGCCGACGGTCTACGACTACCGATCGCCTGCGGAGTTCGTAAAGAACCACATGGACGAGTTCAAGATCGAGCGCGCGCTCGCGATGTCCAACTACGGCGTCCCGATCCATGAGATCTCGTTCGATCTCAACGACGTGGTCATGGAGGCGGCGACGACCAACGACCGCATCCTGGCCGGCATCTGGGTCTCCTTCCTGCCGCGCAATGCCGAGATGACGCGCAAGGCGCTCAAGCTCGCCGGCGAGTCGCGCGTCGTGGCGTTGAAGACGACCTTCCTGCTCGGCGGCAACCCCGATCCCGGATCGTGGGACGAGGAGACCAAGGCGCTGGCCGACGAGTGCTTCGATGTCTGCGAGAAGCACGACCTGGTCTTCCACTTCCACACGAGCCCGGGCGGCAACTCGGACATCTCGAACTTCATCCCGCTCGTCGAGGCCTACGGCAAGCGCTGCAAGATCTACCTCGTGCATTTCGGTGGCGGGGTGTCGGGCCATATCCGCCTGGTGCCCAAGTTCCTGCAGTGGGTGCAGGACGGCTACAAGGTCTACACGGACACCTCGTGGGCCATCGGCTTCGGCGCGCGCTGGCTGCTGACCGAGATCGAGAACACGGGCGTCGGCGGCGACCGCGTCTTCTTCGGCTCCGACGAGCCGTGGTCGGACTTCGCCAGCGAGTACTGGAAGATCAACGGCATCCGCGGCATCTCCCAGGAGCTCAAGGAGCGCGTCTTCTGGCGCAACTACGAGGAGCTGTTCGCCGGCCGTGGCTGAGCACGCGACCGTGCCGCTCGACGACCGCCGGCTCGTGGTCGAGCTGCAGTCGCTCGGCGTGCGCGTCGAGGACGAGACGGGCGCCGGCGTGCAGGGGCGCAGCGGCGGCGCCGGGCCCTCGGACGCCGGCTTCCTGTGGGTGCGCGGGCTGCCGCTGACGGTGCCGATGCACGCCGAGTACGCCCAGCACTCGCCCTACACGCTGCGCATCGGGGGGCGCGGCGCGCGCCTGGAGCGCGGCGGCGAGTACGTCGCGCCGGTCGTCGTCCCGCCGCGCCCGCGCATCTACGACATGCAGACGGCCGACGGCGTGCCCTACTGGAAGATCGCGCTGTTGCACCTGGACTCGATCGCCTCGACGGTCGTGCAGAAGTGCATCTACTGGGACACCCCGGAGCAGTGCGCCTTCTGCGGCATCGAGCTGACGCGCGGCGCGCAGACTGTGCCGGTGAAGACGCCCGCGATGCTGGCGGAGGTCTGCACGGCCGCCCGCGACCACGACGGCGCGGTCGACGTGACCCTCACCACCGGCTCGCTGAACCGCCGTGACCGCGGCGCGCTCTACATCAGCAAGTGCGCGACGGCGATCAAGGAGGCCTGCGGCCTGCCCGTCCAGGTCCAGTTCGAGCCGCCCGACGACCTGACGGTCCTCGACGAGGTCCACGCCGCCGGCGTGGACGCGGTCGGGATGCACCTGGAGACCTTCGACCCCGACGTCCTCGCGCGGGTGGCGCCGGGCAAGGCGCAGACCGGCATCGACGGCTACTTCCGGGCCTGGGAGCGGGCGGTCGAGGTCTTCGGGCGCGGGCGCGTGAGCACCTACGTGATCCTCGGCATGGGCGAGGACCGCGCCCTCACCGAGGAGGGCTGCCGGCGCGCGATCGCGATGGGCGTCTATCCCTTCGTGGTGCCGCTGCGCCCCGTCCCCGGCACCCTCATGGCCCACGCGTCGCCCCCGTCGCCCGACTACGTCGCCTCGATCTACCGCTCGGTGTCGGCGATGCTGGCGGATGCCGGCTTCGATCACGAGGACGCGGGCGCCGGGTGCGCGCGCTGCCAGGCGTGCTCGGGGCTGTCGGCGTGGGAGCGCGTCTTCGAGAAGGAGCGCTGGCGTGAGCTCGCCGGCCGTAGCGCCTCCTAAGCCCGAGGTCCTCGTGCGGCTGTGCCGCAGCGCCCGCCAGCGCGCCGCGCACTTCGCGGTGCGCCGCGCGGTGTTCGTCGAGGAGCAGGAGATGTTCGCCGCCGACGACCGCGACGAGCGCGACGTCAGGATCACGACGCTGCACGCGATCGGCGTCGCGGGCGGTCGCGCGGCGGGAGCCGTTCGCCTGTACCCGCTGCGCGACGGGGACTGGAAGGGCGATCGCCTGGCCGTCCTGCCCGAGGCGCGCAACGGCGCGCTCGGCGCGCGGCTCGTGCGCTTTGCCGTGGCGACCGCGGGCGCTCGCGGCGGCGAGCGGATGGTGGCGATGATCCAGCTCCCCAACGTGGCGTTCTTCGAGTCGCTGGGCTGGAGTCGCGACGGCGCGACGATCGCCTTCCACGGCCGCCCGCACCAGCCCATGGCGATCGCCCTCAATCAGAGCGCGTGAGCGGCTCGGCGGCCAGGTCCCACACCTCCGCCGACTCCCCGCCGCCGGCCAGGCGCAGCACGCGCGAATCGTCGAACGTGCCGCACGGCACGCACGCGAGATCGCGCCGCGCGAAGGCGGCGCACGCGGCCTCGACGTGCTCGGGCGCGGCGGCCAGGATGAAGCCGAAGCTGGGGAAGGTCACCAGCCAGCGCTCGAGCGCCACCCCGTCGGGGCGCGGCAGGCGGTCGACGTCCAGCGCGGCGCCGCAGCCGGCGAGCTCGATCAGCTGCAGCAGCGAGCCGGTCACGCCGGGCATGGAGACGTCGCGCGCGGCGTGGCACAGTCCGCGCTCGGCGACCTCCACGAGCGCCTCGCCGTCCTCGCGCAGCTTCGCCGGGTCGCGGTCCCGCAGCGAGGTGAAGATCGGCGGGTCCTCGCCGCGCGCCACCCCCTCCAGGCAGAAGGCGCCCAGCAGCACGTCGCCCGGGCGCGCGGCGCTCGCGCGCAGCGGCGTCGTGACGGTGCCCGTGCAGAAGGCCGACAGCGCCGCCGGCGCGCCCAGCGTGAGATGCCCGCCGACCACGGGGACGGCGAGCCGCTCGGCCGCCCACGCGAGCCCGTCGAGCACGCGCTCGGCGTGCGCGCGGTCGGGGCTGATCAGCGTGTCGACCAGCGCGAGCGGGCGCCCGCCCATGGCGCGCACGTCGGCCACGTTGGTGGCCACGGCGGCGGCGCCGGCCGCGAAGGGATCGGCCTGCAGCAGCGCCGGGGCGATGGCCTCGCCGCACAGCACGAGCCGGCTGTCGCCGTGCGCGACGACGGCCCCGTCGTCGCCGTCGAGGGCGAACGGCAGGCGATCGAGCAGCCGCAGCTCGCGCTTGGCCTGCAGGCCGGGCGCGGCGCGGACGACGGCGGCGAGATGAGCGAGATCGGCCATGACGCGAGCGCCAGCGTGCTGCAGCGCGTGCGCGCCGTCAACGTCGGGTTGTCCTCGTTCGCCGACGCGGTGCGCGTGCAGGGGGCCGACGTGGTCGACGTCGACTGGCGCCCGCCCGGGGACGGCGAGGCCGCGGTCGTGGCCTTGCTGGAGCGGGCCTGGGGCGCGCACGGCGAGCGCGTGGACGCCGCCAATGCGACGGCGCTGGGCGCGCTCGAAGGGGCGAGCCCGCACGCGCTGACCGTCGCCCCGGCCGGTCAGGTGATCGAGGGGTTCGAGGGCCGGACGCTGCTGCACGCGGGACCGCCGATCGACTGGGAGCGCGTGTGCGACCCGCAGCGCCGCGCGCTGGTCGCGGCCTGCCTGCTCGAGGGCTGGGCCGCCGATGCCTCCGAGGCGCAGGAACTCCTGGACATCGGCGAGGTGCGCCTGCGCTGCGGCAACGAGCGCGGTCACGTCGGGCCGATGACCGGCGTCTGCTCGCCCTCGATGCCGGTCTGGGTGGTGCAGGACGAGGGCACCGGCGCGCGCGCCTTCTCCACGCTCAACGAGGGGCCGGGGCGCACGCTGTGGTTCGGCGTGGGCGACGACGAGGCGATCGAGCGGGCACGCTTCCTGCGCGACCGCGCCGGGCCGCTGCTGGCGCGCCTGCTGGAGCGCACGGGGCCGATCGACGTCCTCGACCTCGCCGCCCAGGGGCTGCAGATGGGCGACGAGCTGCACATGCGCAGCCAGGCGACGACGAACCTGCTCTGGCGCCGGCTCCTGCCGGCCTTCGCGGCCGAGGGCGGGGAGGACGTCGCCGGCGTGCTCGCCGGCAACCACCTCTTCTTCCTGAACCTCGTCATGGCCGCGGCGAAGTGCGCGTCGCTGGCCGCGACCGGCACGCCCGGATCGTCGCTCGTGACGCTCATGTCGCGCAACGGGACCGACATGGGGCTGCAGGTCGCCGGGCTGCCGGGCCGGTGGTTCACGGCGTCCGCCGCGCCGGTCCAGGACGCGCTCCTGCGCGAGGGGTTCGGCCCCGACGAAGCGGCTCTGGACATCGGCGACTCGGCCGTGCTCGAGTGCGTCGGGCTGGGCGGGATGGCCGTGGCCGCGGCGCCGGCGGTCGCGGCCTTCTTCGGCGGCGGCGCGGCCGACGCGGCCGCGCGCTCACAGCTCATGGGCGAGATCTGCGCCGGGCGCTCGACGCGCTTCACGCTGCCGGCGCTCGATCACGCGGGCAGCCCGGTGGGGATCGACGCGCGGCTCGTGGTCGAGCTCGGGGTGGCGCCGCAGATCACCACCGGCGTCCTGCACGCGACGCAGGGCGCGGGCCAGATCGGCGCCGGCATCGCCCACCAGCCGCTCGAGCCGTTCCGCGACGCGCTGGCGGCGCTCGTCGAGGAGCTGGGGTGAGCATCGCGGCGATCGCGGCGCCGGTCCACGCACGGCTGCCGTTATCGCCGCCGGCCTTCGCCGTCGGGCCGCTCGAGCTCGCCGGCGGCTTCGTGGCCCTGGTCACGGCGCCCGGCGTGCCGTGGCTGGCCAACGCGATTGCCCTGGGACCCGGCCCGACCGTCGTATGGGATCCGGTGGTGGCGCCGATCGGGGCGGGGCCGGCGCTCGCGGCCCGTGGGAGCGCGATCCTCCGCGCCCTGGGCGTGGCGCGTCCGGCCGCGGTCGCCGGCGCCCTGTCCGGCGATGCCACCCAGCCGCCGCGCGCCGCGGTCGCCGCGCTCTTCGCGGCGCTCGACTCCGGCGACGTCGCGGCCCGGCGCCGGGCGGCGCTGGCGCTGCTCGGACGCGGGCCCGGCCTGACGCCCGAGGGCGACGACCTGCTCGCGGGCGCGTGCATCACCGCCGCCGCGGTGGGGGACCCGCTGGCGCCGGCGCCCGGCGTGCGGACGCTGACGACGCCGCTGTCGGCGACGCTGCTCGAGCTCGCGGCGGCGGGGGCCGCGCCGAAGCCCGTCCACGCGCTGCTGGACCTCGGCGACGAGCGCTGGCGTGGCGCCCTGCGCGAGCTCGAAGGCCTCGGCGCCTCGAGCGGCCGCGCGATCGCGCTCGGCGTCGGCGCGGCCGCCGTGGTGCTCGGCGCACGGGCGGCGCGGAGCGTCCCGCCGCCCGCTGCGCGACACTTCGTCTCATGAGCCATCCTGAACGACGACCGGGCGGCGGCCTCTCACGCCGCAAGCGCGAGCAGCGCGCCTACTATCTCGTGCTGGCCACGGGCGGCCTCGCGGTCGCAGCGGTCGTCGTGCTGATCCTGGCGATCGTCGGCATCGCGAGCTTCGGTCTCTTCATCCTGCTCGCGGTCCTCGCCGCCGTCGGGGGCTTCCTGCTCAGGCGCGCCGTCAGCCCGTAGCCGTAGAGCTAGCTGTAAATCCCGAGGACGTTGTTCGGGTCGGGCCCGAGGTCGTTGCGCCGATTCGCAGCGCGCGGTCGCGCCGCGAGCGAGTGGCAGGCCAAGCGTCCCGACTAAGGGTCGTCTGGCGACCTTAGACCGGGACGCTGACGCAGGATTCGCGTGGATTGCCCGCCACCGTCCTGCCCTGAGGTCACAGGACACTTCACCCCAACACCCCTCCACCATCCGCCGCGCATCCCAGCAGGAACAACCTTCCTAGGAACTACAGCTCGCCGTCGGGCACCGCGCCCGCGCGGATGCGCTCGAGCTGTGCCGGTGTGAAGGGCGCCGAGGCCAGCGCCGGGACCTCGTGGTAGGCCCGGAAGAGATGGGCGATGTAGTGCATCCGCTGCGTGAGCTCCGCCCAGTCCTCGGCCGCGCAGTCGTCCAGCGCGCCGGCGGCGGGCTCGAAGCGCGCGAGCAGCTCCTCGAGCTCGGCGTTGGTCGGCGTGCGCAGGGCCTCGGGGAACGGCGCGTCGAGGTTGCGCCCGAGCGCGAGCACGACGCCGGGCAGCGTCAGGACCATGAACGAGCGCGTGATGGCCACGCGGCTCAGCCGGGTGAGCCCGCGCTGGACGACGGCGCCGAGCAGACGGCGCACGAGATTGCCGCTGAGCCGGTCCCCGGTGGTCGCGGCCGCGTCGAGGGCCTCGCCGATCTCGGGTTGCAGCCGCGTCTGCTCGTGCAGGCCGATCTCGAGGTTGGCCAGCACGACGAGCTCGGCGCGCCGACTGGGGTCGGGCTCGGCGCGCTGCTGCTGGTAGCGGGCGAAGGCCTGGCGCAGGTAGCGCTGGCCCTCGGGCGGCTCGCCCGGCGCGAGCCCGTCCAGGAAGGCTGCGAACGCCGCCGAGTCGGGGCTCAGGTCGGCATCGCAGTCGTGCAGGTAGCGCGCGAACTGCAGGCCGATCTCGGCGAACACCTTGCGGTTGCCGCGCGCGACGGCGTCGCTGGCGAGCTCGAAGGCATCGAAAGGGGTGTGCAGGTCGGCCACCAGCCGGCCGAGAGGCGTGTCGCGCCGGAACAGGCCACGGCGGACGAGCGCGCGCCAGAACGCGTCGACCGGGTGCAGCAGCTCGGCGTCGCGGCCCAGCTCGTGCTCCAGGGCGCCCAGCAGATCCTCGCCGCGGATGGTGCGCCCAGCCTGCCGCGAGGCCCAGGTGGCGAACGTGCACCAGTTCGAGCAGGGGTCGCCCCGGGCCGCCATCGCCGCGGCCAGGCTCGAGTAGCACGCGGTGATCTCCAGGTTGCGCAGCACCGGGTCGGCGATCGCCGCGATCCGCCGCACATCGTCGGGGGTCGGGAGATCAGTCGTCGGCCGCGATGCCGAGGGCACCCTCGATCTCCTCGTAGGAGAGCGGCGGGACCGGCAGCGGGGTCGCGGCACCGGGCCGCAGCGCGTCGAGGACGATGGCCAGCGGGCGTCGCCAGCCGTCGGCGCGCAGGCCCGGCGGCACGCAGGCGACCGCGCCCTTGACCAGGCCGAGGACGTCGAGCGTGGTGACGTCGTCGCGCAGCACGCCGGCGCCCTGCGCGCGCACGACCAGCGGGTCGACGGCGTCGAGGATGACGCGGTGGCGGCGCATGAGCTCGGGGCGCTCGAGCAGGTACTGCTCGGTGGCCTGGAAGAACCCGCGGTCGCGCGCCTGCAGCTCGGCGCTCGTCTCGAGGTAGCGCACCAGCGCGTCCCACGGGTCGTCGAGCTCGCCGGCGAGGGTCGCTGCGCCGGCCAGCTCGCCGATCTTCTCCTCGACGATCGCCTCGAAGAGCGCGTCCTTGCTGGGGAAGCGGCGGAAGACCGTCGCGTTGCCGACGCCGGCGCGGCGCGCGATCTCCGCCATCCCCACGTCCAAGCCCTCCTCGGCGAACGCCAGGGCCGCCGCCTCGAGGACGAGGCGGCGGTTGCGCTCGGCGTCCGAGCGCAGCGGGCGTTGCCAGACCTCGGTCACGCAGCTCAGCCTACGCCCCCACCATGACAGGCTGCGACGCATCGATGCGCGCGAGGTCCCGCGTGCGCAGCAGCACGGCGATGATGACCGCGCCGGCGACGATCAACCCCGCGCTCACGGTGAAGGCGAGCTGGAAGCCCTCGACGAGCGCGGCGTTCTGAGCGGCCTGTGAGGGGGCGTGCCCGAGGTCGGTCAGGTACGACGTGGTGCGCGAGTTGGCGAGGGTCGACAGGACCGCCAGCCCCAGCGCGCCGCCCACCTGCTGGGAGGTGTTGAACAGCCCAGAGGCCAGGCCGGCGTCCGCGGGCTCGATGCCCGTCGTCGCCACCAGCGTCAGCGGCACGAACGTGCTGCCCATCCCGATCGACATCGGCACGAGCCCGAAGAGGATCCCCAGGTAGGAGCCGTCGACCTTGGTCGTCGCGGCCAGCACGATCAGGCCCGCCGCGGCGAGCGACATGCCGCCGAGCACCGTCGGCTTCACGCCGATGCGCTGGATCAACTGCTGGGAGAGCCCGGCGCCCGCGATGATCCCGAAGGTCACCGGGAGGAAGGCCAGGCCGGCCTCCAGCGGCGAGTAGCCCAGGATGCGCTGGACGTAGAGCGAGGCGAAGAAGAACATCCCGTAGAGCCCGCCGACGACGACGAAGAGCGAGCCGTTGGCCACGGCCAGCGTGCGGATCTTCAGGAGGCCGAGGCGCACGAGCGGGGCTACCGAGCGCTGCTCGATGAGCACGAAGGCGGTCAGCAGGGCGATCGCGACCGCCGTCAGGCCCAGCGTGTGGAAAGAGCCCCAGCCCTTGCTCTCCGCCTTGACGATCGCGTAGACGAGGACGATGAGGCCGGAGGTGACGGTCACCGCGCCGGCGAGGTCGAAGCGCCGGTGGAGCATCGGGGCGCGCGACTCGGGCACCCAGCGCAGCGCGGCGAGCGCCGTGCCGACGCCGATGGGGACGTTGACCAGGAAGATCCACGGCCAGCTGAGGACGTCGGTGAGGATGCCGCCCATCAGCAGGCCGAAGGCACCGCCGGCGCCGGCGATGGCGCCCCACACGCCCATCGCCCGCGTGCGGTCCCTGCCCTCGGCGAACGTCGTGGTGACGATCGACAGGGCGGCGGGGGAGACGAGTGCCGCACCGAGCCCCTGGAAGCCGCGCGCGATGATCAGCACCTCGCCGGAGCTGGCCAGTGCATTGGCCAGCGAGGCCGCGCTGAAGACGGCGATGCCGATGAGGAACAGCTTGCGCCGGCCGATCAGGTCCGCGGCCCGGCCGCCCAGCAGCAGGAAGCCGCCGAAGACCAGCGTGTAGGAGTTGACGATCCACTGCAGCTGCTCGGTGCTGAGGTCGAGATCGGTCTGGATCGACGGGAGGGCGACGTTGACGATCGTCGCGTCGAGGACGACCATGAACTGCGCGAGGCAGACGACGACGAGGGCGGCCCAGCGGGCGCGGGCGGTGAGGGCGTCGGGCATGAGGAAGAGCGGTCCTTAGGGAAGCGGATCGGGGAGTCCGCTTCACCGTATCAAAACGGACTGGCTGATCCGCTTTGTGTGACCGGGATCACAGAGGCACGGCTCAGTCAAGGGGTGGGCGATCTGGCTTTCGCATAGCGGAAGTGAGATCGCCCACCCTTCGGCGTGCCCTGCCGAGGTGTCACGAACCACGCGCGCTCCGCCCCGAAAGACGCACAACCACCGCGCAGCCGCGCGCGCCCCGCCCGCCTGGCTCCCTCCCTCGGTGATGCTGTGAGCGCCGCGCACCGCCAGAGCGCGAACGGAGAACGCCGCAATGTGCGAAGTACGGCCCGGGCGAACGTCTGTTCGGCTGGCTACACTCTTGGCAATGCCGCCAAGCAACGCGATCGTCGTCTCGGGCGCCCGCGAGCACAACCTCAAAGACGTGTCGCTCACGCTCCCGCGCGACGCCCTCGTGGTCATCACGGGGCTGTCGGGCTCGGGCAAGTCCTCGCTCGCCTTCGACACGATCTACGCGGAGGGGCAGCGCCGTTACGTCGAGTCGCTGAGCGCGTATGCGCGGCAGTTCCTGGGCCAGATGGACAAGCCGGACGTCGACTCGATCGAGGGCCTGTCGCCGGCGATCTCGATCGACCAGAAGACGACGTCGCGCAACCCGCGGTCGACGGTCGGCACGGTCACCGAGATCTACGACTACCTGCGCCTGCTCTGGGCGCGCATCGGCCACCCGCACTGCCACATCTGCGGCAAGCCGATCGCCGGCCAGTCCGCCGAGCAGATCATCGACCAGGTGATGGAGCTCGAGGAGGGCACGCGCTTCATGGTGCTGGCGCCGCTCGTGCGCGGGCGCAAGGGCGAGTACGGCAAGGTCCTGGAGGAGCTGCGCTCCGAGGGCTTCTCGCGCGCGAAGATCGACGGCGAGCTGCGGATGCTCGAGGACGAGATCGTGCTCGACAAGAAGTACAAGCACGACATCTCGATCGTCGTCGATCGCCTCGTCATGCGCGGGGATCTGCGCAAGCGCCTGGCCGACTCGATCGAGACCGCGGTCGCCCTGGCCGACGGCATGATCGAGATCGAGACCGTGCCCAAGGAGGGCAGAGGCACGGTCACGCTGTACTCCGAGAAGTTCGCCTGTCCGGACCACGGGCCGGTCATCCCCGAGCTCGAGCCGCGGATCTTCTCCTTCAACTCGCCGCACGGGGCGTGCCCGCGCTGCACGGGGCTGGGCTCGCAGATGGAGATCGACCCCGAGCTCGTGGTGCCCGATCCGTCGCTGTCGATCGGCGAGGGGGCGCTGGCGCCGTGGGCAGGGTCGACGTCGCAGTACTACGAGCAGATCACCCAGGCGATCGCCGAGAAGTACGGCATCGATCTCGAGGCGCCGTGGGGGTCGCTCGACGAGGACGTGCGCGATCTCTTCCTGGAGGGCACCAACGGCGATCGCATCGAGGTCTCCTACCGCAACCGCTATGGCCGCAAGCGCACCTACGCGACGCGCTTCGAGGGCATCCTGCCCAACCTCGAGCGCCGCTACCGCGAGACCGACTCCGATCTCGCGCGCGAGAAGATCGAGGAGTACATGTCGCTGCGGCCGTGCCCGGCGTGCAAGGGCGCGCGGCTGAAGCCGGAATCGCGCGCGGTGCTGGTCGGTGGCGTGGCCATCCACGAGCTCACCGCGCTCAGCGTGAAGCGCGCGCTGCAGTGGCTGGCCGACGTGCAGCTCACCGAGACCGAGCGCCACATCGCGCGGCTGATCATGCGCGAGATCGACGAGCGCCTGCACTTCCTCGACAACGTCGGCATCGGCTACCTCTCCATGGATCGCGCGGCGGCGACGCTGTCGGGCGGCGAGGCGCAGCGGATCCGGCTGGCCACCCAGATCGGCTCCGCCCTGGTCGGGGTCCTGTACGTGCTGGACGAGCCGTCCATCGGGCTGCACCAGCGCGACAACTCCAAGCTCATCGCGACCCTCGAGCGCCTGCGCGCGCTGGGCAACACCGTGCTCGTCGTCGAGCACGACGAGCAGACGATGCGAGCGGCCGACCACCTCGTCGACCTCGGCCCGGGCGCCGGCGAGCACGGCGGGCGGATCATCGCCGAGGGCACCGCGGCGCAGGTCGAGAAGGTCAAGGAGTCGCTCACGGGCCAGTTCCTGGCCGGCACGCGCACGATCCCGGTGCCGGAGAAGCGGCGCACGCCCGCCGGCTATCTGGAGATCCGGGGCGCCAAGCAGCACAACCTCAAGTCCCTCGACGTCAACGTCCCGCTGGGGGTGCTGACCTGCGTCACCGGCGTGTCGGGCTCTGGCAAGTCGACGCTCGTCAACGAGGTCCTGTTCAAGGCGGTGGCCAACCGCCTGCACCGCGCGCGCCAGCGCCCGGGCGCGCACACCGCGGTGCTCGGCCTCGACGAGCTCGACAAGATCATCCAGGTCGACCAGTCGCCGATCGGGCGCACGCCGCGCTCGAACCCGGCGACCTACACCGGCCTCTTCGACGTCATCCGCGACCTGTTCTCCAAGACCCAGGAGGCGCGGGCGCGCGGCTACAAGCCGGGGCGCTTCTCGTTCAACGTCAAGGGCGGGCGCTGCGAGGTGTGCCGCGGCGACGGGCAGATCAAGATCGAGATGCACTTCCTGCCCGACGTCTACGTGCCGTGCGAGCAGTGCCACGGCAAGCGCTACAACAAGGAAACGCTCGACATCCGCTTCAAGGGCAAGACAATCGCCGACGTGCTCGACATGCCCGTCGAGGAGGCGGTGGTCTTCTTCGAGCACATCCCCAAGATCCGCCGGCGCCTGGAGACGCTCAACGCGGTCGGGCTGGGCTACATCCGCCTCGGGCAGCCGGCGACGACGCTCTCCGGCGGCGAGGCGCAGCGCGTCAAGCTGGCCACCGAGCTCTCGAAGGTCGCCACCGGCAGCACGCTGTACATCCTCGACGAGCCGACGACGGGCCTGCACTTCGCCGACGTCGAGCGGCTGCTCGACGTCCTGCGGCGGCTCGTCGACCAGGGCAACTCGGTCGTGGTGATCGAGCACAACCTCGACGTCATCAAGACCGCCGACCGAATCATCGACATGGGGCCCGAGGGCGGGGAGGACGGCGGCGAGGTCATCGCCTCCGGCACGCCCGAGGAGGTGGCGGGCACGCCCGGCTCCTACACCGGCGAGTTCCTGCAGACGCTCGTCGAGCCCGCGGCGCCCACGGCGCGGCGGGGCAAGGGCACGCGCAAGCGGCGCGTCGCGACGCCGGCATGAGCGCGACCTATCGCGAGTCGCCGCCGCCGGCGCCCCTCTCGTCGCACGCGTGCTGCGTGTGGACCAACGCCGCCGGGGCGGGCGACCACGTCGAGCGCGTGCTGCCCGATGGCTGCGCGGACATCGTGTGGATCGACGGCGAGGGCATCGTCGTGGCCGGCCCGGCCACGCGCGAGGTGCTGGTGGACATCCCGGCGGGGGCGGCCGCGCTGGGCGTGCGCTTCGGCCCCGGGGCGGCGGGCGCGGCGCTGGGCGTGGCCGCCCACGAGGTGCGCGACCGCACGGTGGCGCTGGAGGACCTCTGGGGAACGCCGGCCACGGAGCTCGCCGAGCGCCTTGCCGCGGCGCCACCCGCGCGCCGCCTCGGGCTGCTGGAGGCCGCCGTCGCCCAGCGCCTCGACGGCGCACGGACGCCCGACTCGTTGGTCACGCGCGCGAGCGCCCTGCTCGCCCGCGGCGTGCCGGTGTCGACGACCAGCCGTCACGTCGCCCTCACCGATCGCCACCTGCGCCGGCGCTTCCACGACGCGGTCGGCTATGGCCCCAAGACGCTGCAGCGCGTGCTGCGCCTGCGCCGCTTCCTGGCCCTGGCCGAGACCGGCGCCACTCCCGGCCTGGCCCGGGTCGCCGCCGAGGCCGGCTACGCCGACCAGGCGCACCTCACCCGCGAGTGCGCGGAACTTGCGGGGCTGCCTCCGGCGGCGCTGCTGGCGTCGCGGGCGGCTGCCTGACGCTCGCCGTCGGGCGCTCGAGGAACGGCTTCGCGAGGCCGGGGACGAGCGCCTCGGCGATGCGCAGCGCCTCGCCGAGCTCGACGTCCTGCACGTCGTAGTGCTGGTGGCCGGCCGCGGTCGTGGCGGTGAGCGTCGCCAGCCCGACGCGGCGCTGGAAGAACGAGCGCTCCACGTTCCACCCGATGATGCCCTCCGCCGACAGGATGCTGCGGCGTCGCACCAGCGAGCCGCTGCGCGCGACGAGGCTCGAGTCGGCGACCGCATGCCCGAGGTTGCGGTAGCGGTCGGCGGCGAGCAGCGCGGCGACGGGCAGCAGCACGAGCGCCACGACCAGCAGGGACGCCGGCCCTCCGGCGGCCCAGTGGACGACCGCGAGCGCCGCGGCCAGCAGCGCCCACCCGCCGAGCGCGCGCGTGTAGCGCCGGATGCGGGCCCGTGGCCCGTGCCCGGCGACCGCGCACGTCAGCGGGGCCGAGCGCCCAATGACCTGCGTGGCCACCCGCTGGGCCTCCGCGCGGGGAGCCGGCGGGAGCAGCAGCGAGCCCCCGCGTTCGGCTCCGCGGCCCACGCGCAGCCCGGTGGCGATGGCGATCAGGCGGGCCCCCGAGACCAGGCGCAACAGCAGCGGCTCGCTGATCTCGGCGCCGTGCAGGCGCCGCTCCTCGATCGTCGTCGCGCGCGTGGTGATCAGCCCGCGCGTGACGTGCACGGTCCCGCGGGGGTTGCGCGTCAGCCGGAAGTCCCAGAAGGCCAGCGCGTAGCCGACGGTCGACGCCACCACCACGGCGACCAGCACGATCGCGGCGACCGCGGCGATCGCCAGCGCGAGCGGCGCGGTGTCCAGGCTGTGGGCGACGCGACGGACCGGGCCCGAGCTCTCGGGATCGAAGTGCGCCTCGTTGGCGAGGTTGGCGAGGAAGCCCACGACCACGCCGACCGTCACGATGCCCGACAGCGTGAAGGGCGCGTAGCGGATCCAGCGCGGATCCAGCGCCGCCAGCTCGGTCTCGGGCGTCGCGGCGGCCGGCTCGGTGGCGACAGAGGGCGCCGGCGCCTGCTCGCGGCGGTGCAGCAGCTCCTCACGCAGGGCGCCGGCCTCGGCCTCGGTGAGCCCGTCGAGGCGCACGGCGCCGCCGCGCTCGCGGTCCGAGCGACCGGTGCCGATCTCGACGCGCGTGAGCCCGAGGAGCCGGTGCATCGCCCGCGCCGTGACGTCGACCGTGCGCACCCGGTCGCGGGAGACCGCGAGCACGCGCCGGCGCAGCAGGCCCGTGCTGACCTCGACGCGATCCTCGGTGACGCGGTAGCGCGTGGTGAACCAGCGCGAGAACGCGAGCCCGAGTGTGATCGCGAGGGCGGCGGCGCTCCACAGCGCACCCCGCCCGCTCCCGCTTCCGGCCACGAACGCGGCGAACAGGGCCGGGAGCGCCCGCGGCAGCTCCTGGATGGGGTGGATGAGCAGCATCCGCCGGGACAGGCGCCGGGGGACGCCCGAGTCGCTCGCCGTCATGTCGCGTCGCCCCGGGTCGCCTGGGCGGCGATCGTCAGGTCGTCGACCAGTCGCTCGGCCGTCGCGCGATCGAGCCCCTCGATGGTCAGCGGCCCGGCGGCCGACGCGGTCGTCACCGTGACGTCGGCCAGTCCGAAGAGCTGCTCGAGCGGCCCGCGCTCGCTGTCGACGGTCTGGATGCGCGAGATCGGCGCGATGCGCGACTCCTGGTGCAGCCAGCCGGCTCGCGTGTAGACCGCTTGGGGAGCGACCTCCCAGCGGTGCACGGTGTAGCGCCACTGCGGCATCACGATCAGGTGGGCCACGCCGACGAGCGCCGCGCCGGCCAGCGCCGCGGCCTGCAGCCCGCGATGTCCGTCGTCGAGGACGAGCCAGGCGATCAGTGCCGCAAGGACGACCAGCCAGCCGATCAGTGCGCGCACCCGCCAGTAGCGGATGGCGGTGCGGCTGACGCGATGGCGCGGGGGGCGAAGCGAGACGGCGTCCGGAGCGGGCACTCACCGCAGGATGCCAGCCGGATCAGCCCGCGACCCTCGTCAGCCCGCCGACGGCGGCATTGACCGACGTCAGCGCGTCCGCCACCTGACGTCTCAGCGCCGGGCTGCGCTTCCAGCGCCGCTGCAGTGCCGCGCCGCTGGCCGGCGCGGTGGCGCCGGTCGGCCACAGCGCGCGCAGCTTGGTCTGCGCGGCGGCGATGGCGCCGATCTCGGCGGTGCTCCCGGCGAAGGCCAGCACCTTGAGGTCGGGCATGGGGATGCTCGTGTCGTAGTGGTACACGTACGCTCGCCCGCGCTTCTTCATCGCCACGAGGCCGTCGCGCGCCTTGACGTACTCCGGCAGGAAGACGCGCGCGGTGGCCTGGGCCTCGTCGGCGTGGTCGCTGGTGCGCGACTCGTGGTTGACGACGTAGGTGCCCCCGCCGGCCGCGACCGCCGTGATGAGCGCCAGCAGCAGCACGCCCGCTGCCGGCGCGGCGCGCGATCGGAAGCTCGCGCCGCTCTTCTCCGGGTCGTCCGGGCCCTCGGGCTCGGGTTCGTCCTCGTCAACCACCCGTTTGACGGTACTCCGACAACCGGACGGGCGCGACAGGCGTCGCTCAGCGGTCGGCGGTCACCGCGCGGCGCGTGCGCGAGCCGCGGCGATGGCGGCGGTCCGCGCCGTCGATCGCCTCGCCCAGCGCGATGGCCTCGAACATCATCGTCACGAGGCCGACGTCGATGGACTCCTCCTCGTGGCGGGGCGCCCGACCGAGGCGCTCGGTGGCGTCGGCCTCGATCTTCTGGGCCTGATCGAAGAGGCGCTTGACGGCCTTCGCGAGCTGCTGCCAGCCCTTGGCGTCGAGCGTCATCGAGAGGCGGATGAGCGCGGCGTCGGCATGGTCGAAGCCGCCGGCGGCCGCTGACGCGCGCGCGTAGTCGTCGATCATCTGCAATGAGGAGCCGACGGCGGCCTGCTTGGCGATCGGCGGGGCCTGCTCCCAGGCCTCGTCGCTGACCTTCGGCCGCGCGCGCGCCTTGTAATGGTGCTCGACCGCGCCGCGGACGCGCGTCTCGTCGACGAGCTCGATCAGCCCGAGCTGGTGCAGCGTGCGGACGTGGTAGGAGACCGTCCCGAGCGTCCCTTCGAGCACCTGGGCGAGCTCGACCGGGCTGGCCGTGCGCTCTTGCAGAATGGCGAGGATGCGCACCCTCAGCGGGTGGCTCATGGCCTTGACGTAGCGCGGGTCGTCGATGCTCGTGACAGGTCTCATGGCTCGCGGAGGGTTGGGCGCAGGGATGCGCAAAGGCCGGGAGGGCGAACCTTATCCGTGCGATCGGGCATACCTAGGTGAGTTGCGCGATTTTGTTGGGTGAGTTCCGCCCGAATCGCAACGGACATTCGCCGCCCTATGGCTCGCGGAGCGTGGGGCGCAGACGTGCGCGCAGGCGGTGGAGCCGGACCTTAGCCGTGCCGGCCGGCATTCCGAGCAGGTTCGCGACCTCGTGTTGCGACAGATCGCCCCAGTAACGCGCCAACAACAACTGCCGATCGCTCTCGGAGAGCTCGGCGAGCGCGCGGCGGACGTCGACGGCGAGGGCCACCGCCGCGTCGGTGGCCGCCACGAAGGGCTCGGCCGCGGTCTCCAGCGACTCCGCGCGCGGTGGCCCGCGCAGCCGGAAGGCCTCGCGGCGGGCGATCGCCGCCAGCCATGGACGCGGGTGCTCGGGGGTCCGACAGCTGGCGTGGTGCCGCCACGCCTTGATCGCCGCCTCCTGGGCGGCATCCTCGGCCGCTGCGCTCGGACCGAGGACGCGCCGTGCCTCCTCCCAGCAGGTCTTGCGCACCCATCCCCAATCCCAGCCCCCCAGCTCCGCCCCAAGGGAGCCGCGATGAGTCATTTCGCGCCAAGAATCTAACCAATGAAACTTTCTGTCCATTGGCGCGGCTCGTTCTCGCGTGCCCACCACCGCGCTCCCCGCCGCGCCCTACGAGGCGCTGGCCGACGTCTACGACCTGCTGACGGACGCCTACGCCCACGAGCGCTGGCTCGGGGAGCTCGAGCGGCTCGCGCGCGCCCACGGCCTGCGCGGGCGCAGGGTGCTCGACGTGGCCTGCGGGACGGGCAGCAGCTTCCTGGCGCTGCTCGACGCCGGCTACGAGGTCACCGCGTGCGATCTGTCGCCGGCGATGGCGCGGCGCGCCGCTGCGAGGGCGGCGGGCCGGGCGACCGTGCACGTCGCCGACGCCCGCCGGCTGCCGCGCCTCGGCGCGTTCGACCTCGTCACCTGCCTCAACGACGCGATCAACCACCTCGTCGAGCCCGCGGAGGTCGTGCAGGCGCTCACCGGCATCCGCGCGAACCTCGCCCGCCGCGGGCTGCTCGTCTTCGACGTCAACACGTTCCGCGCCTACCGCTCGGCGGGCGACGTGGTCCGCGCCGACGACGACCGGCTCGTGGCCTGGCGCGGGCGCCTGGCCACGATCTCCGCGCCGGGCGCGCTGGCCGAGGTGGTCGTCGAGGTCTTCGAGCGGCGCGCCGATGACGTCTGGCAGCGCCGCTCGCACCGCCAGCCCCACCGCCACTACCCGCTCGCCCAGGTGCGCGAGCTCGTCGCCGAGGCCGGCCTGCGGCTCGTGGCCACCCGCGGTCAGCGCACCGGAGCGATCCTCGACGCCGCGATCGACGAGGACGTCCACACCAAGGCGATCTTCCTCGCGGAAAGGAGGCGCTCATGATCTGGGTCCCCTAGCCACCGAGGGGGCGCCCGGCACTGCCGCCGGCGTCGGGCGCTCTCAACCCCCCGACCAGATCGCGTCGAACGCTGCCGCGTCGAGCGGCAGCAGCCGGCAGGCCGCGACGCGCTCGCCGCGCAGCCGATAGAGCCCCACCGTCGACCAGCGGCGCTCGACGCCGTTGATCGTCGCGGTGCCGTCGGTGAGCACGGCGACGTGGTCGCCCTCGCCGACGAGGAGATCTCCCGGGTGCATCCGGAAGCTGCGGTCGGCGAGGTCGCGCCGGCGGGTGAAGTAGTCGAGCACGGCGTCGAGACCGCGGTACTCGCCGGCGATGGCGTTGCGGCCCGGGACGACCCACACGATGTCCTCGGTCAGCACGTCGCACAGCGGCCCGGGCGGGCCGCCGGCATAGAAGGCCGCCTGCGCCTCGTGCAGGCGGCCCAGTACGCGCCGCGCCTCGTCGCGGGTCACCGCGCCTGCAGGTGCGCGAGCTTGTCGGGGTTGACGATGATGCGCACCGCCGTCACCAACCCGTCGGCCACGTCGAGGCTGAGCACGGCGACGGCGTTGCCCTCGGCGTCGCGCGCCAGGCGGCCGGGCACGCCGTTGACCAGCACCGGGTGCAGCGTGACGTCGGCCGCGCCGCGGTCGGGGCGGGCGATGCCGACCATGAAGCGCGCGACGTGCTCGCGGCCGTGGACCGTGCGCCGCGGAGCCTGGGCCTTGCCGCCGCCGTCGGTGTACGTGTAGACGTCGTGCGCCAGCAGGGCGATGAGGCCCTCGGTGTCGCCGTTCTGGGTCGCCTCGAGGAAGCGGTCGGTGAGCTCTTCGTGCGCCTGGCGATCGACGTCGAAGCGCGGGCGCTCGGCGTCGACGTGGCGGCGCGCGCGGGTGACGAGCTGGCGCGCGTTGCCCTCGCTCTTGCCGATCACCTCGGCGATCTCGTCGTAGGGATAGGCGAACACCTCGCGCAGCAGGAACGCGGCGCGCTCCACCGGCGAGAGCCGCTCGAGCAGCACGAGGAAGGCCAGCGAGAGCGAGTCCGCCAGCTCGGCCTGGGCGCTCGGGTCGCCGGCGCCCTCGTCGGTGAGCAGCGGCTCGGGCAGCCACGGCCCGACGTACTCCTCGCGGCGCACGCGCGCCGAGCGCAGGTGGTCGATGGCCAGGCGCGTGGTCACGGCCGAGAGGTAGGCCTTCGGGCTCTCGACCTCCACGGGCTGCGCGCGGTGGTAGCGCAGGAACGCCTCCTGGACGATGTCCTCCGCCTCGCTGACGCTGCCGATCATCCGGTAGGCGATCGAGAACAGCAGCGGGCGCAGCTCGGGATGCAGATCGGTGTCGGTCATCTCGCTCCCTGAGACGAAGCGGGCTTCCGCACTGTGACACCCGGCGTTGTCACAGCCCAGCGCGGTGTCTCGTCACAGACTCCATGAACACGATGAGAGTCTTCTTCGCCGGAGCGAGCGGGGCCATCGGCCCGCCCGTCGTCCGGGAACTGATCGACCGCGGCCATCACGTGGTCGCGATGACCTCGAGCGCGGCGAAGGTGCCGCTGCTCGCCGACCTCGGCGCCGAGCCGGTCGTCGCCGACGCCCTGGACGCCGACGCGCTCATGCGCGCCGTGCGCGCGGCGCGGCCCGACGGCGTCGTCAACATGCTGACGCGGATCCCGGCCAAGGCCTACCGGCCGGCGCACCTGCGGCCCACGAACGAGCTGCGCCAGCGCGGCGTGCGCCACCTGCTCGACGCCGCGGTAGCGGCCGGCGCGCAGCGGTTCGTGAGCGAGTCGTTCTTCGGCGTCTACGGATTCGGCCCGTACGAGCGGCCGCGGACCGAGGACGATCCGATCGGCCAGGAGCGCAACCGCGGGGTCCAGGCGATCATCGACGCGATCGCTTCGTCCGAGGGCCAGATCCGCGCGGCCAGCCAGGAGCAGCGGATCGAGGGCGCCTCGCTGCGCTTCGGCGCCTTCCACGGGCCGCTCTCGCCCACCACGCAGACCATGGCCGAGCTCGTGCGCCGCCGCCGGCTCCCCGTCATCGGCGCGCACGGCGCGGTGATGCCGACCATCGAGCTGAGCGACGCCGCGCGCGCCGTGGTCGACGCGCTGGAGCGGGCGCCCGCCGGCCGGATCTACAACGTCTGCGACGACGAGCCGGTGGCGATGGACGACTACCTGGGCGAGCTCGCGCGCGTCGTCGGGGCCGCGCCACCGCGCCACGTGCCGTACTGGCTCGTCCGCGCCACGGCGCCGTACGCGGCGACGTTCATGGGCAGCGGGAAGGTGCCGATGTCCAACGCGCGCATCACCGACGAGCTGGGCTGGCGGCCGAGCTACCCGACCTACCGCGAGGCCCTCGCGCTGCTCGGGCCCGCCGAGGCTCAGCCGCCGAACCTCCCGCGCAGGGCCAGGACGTTGGCCACGTAGCGCTGCGTCTCGGGCAGCAGCCCGATGCGCCGCACGGAGGCGAGGCCCTGGTAGTAGCCCGCGGCAGCGAGGGCGGGGTCGCCGTTGGTCTCGCGCAGCAGGTGAGCGAGGTACAGCGACCCCGCCTTGACGTTGTCGGTGGGTGAGGCGGGGTCCAGGCGCGTCGAGCTGAGGTTGGCCTGCACCCAGCTCCAGGTGCCGGGCATGACCTGCATGACCCCGCGCGCGTTGGCCGGCGAGATCATCGCGTTGTTGAACCCGCTCTCCTGCCATGCGATGGCCGCCGCCAGCGAGGACGGAGCGCCCGACTGCGCGGCGAGGCTTCCGACCTGCCCCGCGCTGAGCCGTCCGGGCGAGGCCATCGGGGCCGCCTGCGGGACGATCGTCCGCGCCGGCGCCGGGGCGGTGGCGTTGATGGTGGCCCCGGTCGGCAGCTTGATGATGGTGCCGGCGATCAGCTGGGCATTCGGGTTCAGGCCGTTCATGTAGGCCATCTGGGCCGCCGGCACGCGCGACGCGGCCGCCAGGCCGCTGAGCGTGTCGCCCGGGCGCACCTTGTAGGCGCCCATCGCCTCGGGCGCGCCCTGCGCCGCCGCGGGGGCCGCGGCCTGGGCCACGGGGGCGCTGCCCGGAGCCGGCAGCCTCAGCGTGGTGCCCGAGATGACCCACGAGGTGGGCTTGAGCCCGTTGGCCGCGGCGAGCGAGCTCAGTCCGATGCCCTGGCGCGCCGCGATGGCGCTCAGCGAGTCGCCCGGCTGCACGCGGTAGCCACCGCCGCCCGAGGCGGCGGGTAGTTGCGTCGTGCCCGGGGAGGACGGCGCCGGGGTCACCGGCGGGACCGGAGCCTGGCCCGGCGCGGGGATCGTGAGATTGGTGCCGATGACGACCCGCGCCTCCGGCGACAGGCCGTTCGCGGCGGCCACGGCGCTCGTCGGGAGGTTGTTGGCGAGGGCGATGCCCCACAGCGTTTCGCCGGGCGCCACGGTGTGGACGGCGGCGACGGATGTGGTCGGTGCGAGGGCGCAGACGGCCATCGCGGCGAGCAGGGAACGGGCAAGCATGGGGCGTTGCCTACCACCGCCGGGCATCCTGCGACGCCCGCCGCGCGGTGTTCCGTGAACCTGCAAGCAGCGCTGCACGTGCGATTCTCTGGGCCGATGACCGCCGCACAGGCCAAGTTGTGGCTGCAGAAATGGCGCTGGTACGAGCGCAACACGCTGCCCTGGAACCGCGCGCGGATCCACTGGGAGATGGCGCGCCGCGAGGCGTTCGTGCGCTGGCCGATCCACGGCAACGTGCTCGAGGCGCTGCTCGAGGGCCGCCTCGAGGTGGGCGCGGGGACGCTGTTCGAGCCGGGGGTGTGGATCACCGCCCCGGGCGACGCCCGCGTCCGCATCGGCGAGGGCAGCTTCCTCAACCTCAACGTCATGGTCGCCAGCGTCGAGCTCGTCGAGATCGGCTCGCACTGCATGTTCGCCAACGGCTGCTTCGTCACCGACGGCAACCACCGCTTCGACGACCGCGACCGGCCCGTCACGTGGCAGGGCTTCACGACCAAGGGCCCCACGCGCGTCGGCGACAACGTGTGGTGCGGGGCCAACGTCGTCATCACCAGCGGGGTGACGATCGGCGAGCGCTGCGTCATCGGGGCCAACTCGGTCGTCACCACCGACGTGCCGGCCGGCTCGATCGCCGCCGGCTCGCCCGCCCGCGTGCTGAAGGCGATCACATGGGCGGGCAGCCCTGCAGCGAGTCCGTCCTGAGCTATTTGGCGACGATGACCCAGACGCCGAAGACGACGCTGCCGGCGAAGGCGAAAGCGGCCATGGCGCCCAACACGATGTAGGCCGACGCGACGCGATGACGGTCGGCTCGGCGGTGGTCCGCGGCGCGCGTCGCGCCCAGGATGAGCGTGGCGAAGGTCACCGAGACGCCCACGCCGGCGAGAGCCCCGGCCCAGACGAGCTCGAACAGCTGGCCCCAGTCGATTGCGGCGATGGTCATGCGTCGGCGGTGAGGACCTGCCCGCGCGCGACGCGTCGCCCGAGGAAGGCGAGCACCACGCCCAGGATCGAGAGCGACACCACCAGCGGGCCGAGCGCGCCCGAGCCGAAGATCGAGCTGAAGGCGTAGGCGAACGCACCGATGAAAGCGGACGCGGGGAGCGTCAGCGTCCACGCGATCGCGATGTTGCCGGCCACCCCCCAGCGCACCGCAGAGAGGCGCGTGGCCGCCCCGGCGCCCATCACGCCGCCCGACATGACGTGCGTGGTCGACAGCGGGTAGCCGAGGTGCGATGCGGCGAGCACCACCGCGGCGCCCGTGCCCTGCGCCGAGAAGCCCTGCGCCGGGTCCATCTTGATGATCCGGGTGCCCACGGTGCGGATGATCCGCCACCCGCCGGTGTAGGTGCCGAGCGCGATCGCGGTGGCCGAGGAGACGATGACCCACGTGGGGACGTCGAAGCTGTCGGCCGGGAGGTTGCCGTGGGCCACCAGCGCCAGCGTGATGATCCCCATCGTCTTCTGCGCGTCGTTGGTGCCGTGGGCCAGCGAGAACATCGACCCGGACACGAGCTGCCCGAGCCGGTAGGCGCGGTTCACGGGCCCGGGCCGCAGCCGGCCGACGATCCGGTAGGCGATGAGGATCGCGACCCCCGCCACGGCGAAGGCGAGGATCGGCGCCACGATGCCGGGGACGATGACCTTCTCGATCAACCCCTGGGTCTGGATCGCACTTGCGCCGCTCGCCGCGAAGGCGGCACCCACGAGCCCGCCGATGAGCGCATGCGACGAGCTCGAGGGCAGCCCGAAGTACCAGGTGGCGAGGTTCCACGCGATGGCGCCGATCAGGCCGGCGAACACCACGGTCGTCGTGACGGCGTCCGAATCGACGATGCCCTGGCCCACGGTGGCAGCCACCTTCAGCGAGATGAAGGCGCCGGCGAAGTTCAGGACCGCGGACAGGAGCACCGCGAAGCGCGGCGACATCGCGCGTGTTGACACCGACGTCGCGATCGCATTGGCCGTGTCGTGGAAGCCGTTGGTGAAGTCGAACGCCAGCGCGGTGACGACGACGATGACCAGGATGACGTCGGAGCTCACGAGTTCTTGATGACGATGCCCTCGAGCGTGTTCGCCACGTGCTCGCAGGCGTCGATCGCCTCTTCGAGGCGCTCGAAGATGTCCTTCCAGCGGATCACGACGAGCGGGTCGATGCCCGCCTCGAAGAGCGACGCGATGGCGTCGCGGCTGATGCGGTCGCCATCGTTCTCCAGGCGGTGGACCTCCACCGTGTAGTGCGAGATCGGGGCGAACGAGCGCAGCCGCGGCATGGCCTCTGCGATCTGGCGCGTCGCCTGCAGGACGACCTGGGCCAGGCGCTGGGACTGCTCCATCGGCGCCTCGATCTTGTAGAGGCCGAGGTAGTCGGCCACCTCGTCGATGAGGTCGATGATGTCGTCGAGATCGCTGACGAGCTTGAGGACGTCCTCGCGGTCGATCGGCGTCACGAACGTCGAGTTCAGCCGCTGATGGACGTCGTGGGTGATCCGGTCGCCCTCCTGCTCGCAGATCACGATGTCCCGTGCCAGGTCGGCGCGATCGGGGTAGTGGGCCAGCATCTGGTCCAGCAGGTCGGCGCCGCGGACGACGTTGGCGGCCGCCTCCTCGAAGAGATCGAAGAACACCCGGTCCTTGCCGGTGAACACCTGAGACAGGCGGGCCATGCGCGGCGCAGGGTAGCGTGTGAAAGGAATGTGAAGGCGACGGGTGTCGCGGGGTCTTAGGGAGCAGGTCGCGTGGGTACTAGGGGCAAGTTCCAATCCGCACCTGCGTTGGAGAGCCCATGCGCGCCCCCCTGCTCACCGTCCTCGCCCTCGCCGTCCTGGCGCTCGCCCCCGCCGCGCAGGCCGACCCGCCGCCGCCGGGGTCGACGTGGACGCAGGCGACCATCACCGAGCCCGACGGCACGAGGCTCCACGCCGACGTCCTGCGCCCCAGCGACCTGCCCGCCGACGCCAAGACGCCGGTGATCGTCTCCGTCGGGCCGTACTTCAACCATTCCGGGCAGACCGGGCCCGCCGGTCCGATCGAGGGCACGCCCTACGACCCGACCGGCGCCGCCGGGCCGTCGTCGCGCTTCTACGACTTCGTCAACGGCGCGCACCTGATGCAGCGCGGCTACTCGTACGTGATGGTCGACCTGCGCGGGTTCGGCGGGTCGTCGGGCTGCCTGGACTGGGGCGGACCGGGCGAGCAGTCCGACGTCAGGGCCGCCGTCGAGTGGGCGGCGTCACAGCCGTGGTCGACGGGTCACGTCGGCATGTACGGCAAGTCCTATGACGGCGTCACCGGGCTCATGGGGGTGGCCCTGAAGCCGGCCGGTCTGGACGCGGTGGTCTCGCAGGAGCCGGTCTACGACATGTACCGCTACCTGTACTCCAACCGCGTGCGCTTCTCGAACTCGTTCCTCACGCCGGCGCTCTACACCGCGATCGACATCACTCCCGGCTCGATCCAGGACGACCCGGGCTACAACGTCAACGGCGCGGACAACACGGCGCGGCCGGGCTGCTACGCCGCCAACTACCTCGACCAGCAGAGCGACGACCACACCTCGGCCTACTGGAAGTCCCGCGACCTCATCGCCAAGGCCAAGGGCTCGACCGTCCCGCTCTTCATGACGCAGGGCTTCATCGAGAACAACACCAAGCCCGACGGCGCCTATGACTTCTTCAACGCCGTGGCCGGTCCCAAGCGGGCGTGGTTCGGGATGTGGGACCACGTGCGCGGCAACGACGTCGACGCCGGCGGGCGCCTGGCCATGGGCCGCCACGGCTGGTTCGACGAGGTCATGCGCTTCTACGACCAGCACCTGCTCGGCGTCGCTGCGTCGGTGCAGGACCCGCCGGTGGCCGTGGAGACCAGCGACGGGACGTGGCGCAGCGAGGCCCAGTGGCCGCCGGCCGACGCGGCATCGCTCGCCACGCCGCTGCGGCCGGGCGCGTACACCGACGACGCGCAGAACAACGGCACCGCCGACGGCGGCTCGCCCAACGGCCAGGGGATCTGGACGATCTCGCCGGCGCTGGCGCACGACGCGCACCTCGCGGGCGTCCCCAGGGTGACGGTGAACGCGAGCATCGCCCTCCCCGACGCCAACCTGGTGGCCGACGTCTACGACATCGACGCACCGGCCAGGCGACGCTCATCAGCCGCGGCACCTACCTGCTCCCGGCAGCGGCCGGGTCGGCTTCGACCTCTACGGCGACGACTGGAAGCTGCCGGCCGGCCACCGCGTCGGCGTGCTCCTCACGTCGTCGAACTCCGAGTGGTGGCTGCACCGGCCGACGCTGCAACCGGTCACCGTCAGCTCGGCCTCGATCTCATTGCCGTGGCGCTCGTGCGAGGGCGGCGCCCCCATCGAGGGCGGCCCCTCGATCAAGCTCGACGCCTACAAGGCCGCCGCACCCTTCACGGTGCCCCCGGCAACACTCGCCGCCGCGACCGACCCGTCGTTCGCGCTGCCCGGAGCATTGGGCGCGTGCAGTTGACGTCCTAGCGACGTCCCCCACGCCGGCGGGGGCGACTGGACCCGTCCCCGCCGGCACTGCTCGCGCTGCGCTTGCGCAGAATTGGTGCATTCGCGGGGTCCCGTGTTGCAGGTTGCCTGGGACGCTTGGGGGGTGTGCTGCGATGTTCATCGCATTGATGAATTTGACGACACACCCCCTACCCGAGCGGTCGCGGAGCTCGCCGCCGGGCAGTGGGGGGTGGTGTCGCGCGAACAGCTGCGCGCGCTGGGCTTGGGTCGCGGGGCGATCGATGGGCGGCTGCGGGCCGGAGCCCTACGGCGAGTCCACCACGGCGTCTACGCGGTCGCCGGCGCGGTGCTCCCTAGGGAGGGCCGCTGGTTGGCGGCGGTCCTCGCCTGCGGCGACCGCGCGGTCCTGAGTCACGTGAGCGCCGCCGTGCACTGGGGCCTCCTGCAATACGACGCGCCGCGCCCCGAGGTGACCGCCCCCGCGTCGCGGCGCCAGGTCCCGGGGATCCGCCTGCACCGTTCTCGCTGCCTCGATGCCCAGGACACCACCACCCACCAGGGCATCCCAACCACGACGGTCCACCGCACGCTGCTGGACATCGCCGCCGACGCCCCAGACCACCACCTCGAACGAGCGCTCGCGCAGGCCGAGAAACTCCGCCTCTACGACCACACAGCGATCGAAGACGTCATCGCCCGGGCCAACGGCCACAAGGGCACCAAGCGTCTCACCCAAGCGATCGCGGACGACCCGCAATGGACGCGCAGCGAGCTGGAGCGTCGCATGCGCAAGCTCGCCCGCGAGCACAAGCTCCCGCGACCCCTGAGCAACCACACCCTCGATGCCCCCGACCACCCCGGCCTGGAGGCCGACTTCTACTTCCCGACGCACCACCTCGTCGTGGAGACCGACGGGTGGACCGACCACCACACAAGACAGGCGTTCGAAGCCGACCGCGCCAAGGACGCCGCGCTGACCGCCGCCGGCTACACCGTCATGCGCTTCACCTGGCGCCAACTCCGCGACGACCCCCACACCGTCGCCGAGCGCCTCAGAGCCACCATGGGCTACGACGCCGCCAGCGCCTCCCGGAACGCGTCGAGCTCGGGCTCCTCGATCGAATAGCCGTGCTCGGGGCCGGGGTAGCGGCCGGTGCGGACGTCGTCGGCGTAGGCGGAGACGCCCGCGGCCATCTCGTCCTGCAGGGAGGCGTAGCGCTTGACGAAGCGCGCGCCGAGGCCCTCGCGGATGCCGAGCAGGTCGTGGAAGACGAGCACCTGCCCGTCGGTGGCCGGGCCGGCGCCGATGCCGATGACCGGGATGTCGATGAGCGGCATGAGCTCGGCGGCCACCGCGCTGGGGATGGCCTCGAAGACCAGGCTGAAGCACCCGGCCTCCTGCAGCGCGAGTGCTTCACCGGCGATGCGCGAAGCGGCGCCCGCCGTGCGCCCCTGCGCGCGGTAGCCGCCCAGGGCGGTCGAGGTCTGCGGCGTCAGGCCGACGTGGCCCATCACCGGGATGCCGGCCTGCGTGATGGCCCGCGCCCGCGCGACGCTGACGGCACCGCCGCCCTCGAGCTTGACCGCGTCGCAGCCGGCCTCCTTGACGAAGCGGAAGGCGGTCTGCACCGCCTGCTCGTCGGAGACCTCGTAGGAGCCGAAGGGCAGGTCGCCGATGAGAAACGGGTTGCGCAACCCCCGCCGCGTCGCCCGCGCCAGGACGAGCATCTCGTCGAGCGAGACGCCCACGGTGCTGGGATAGCCGAGCACGGTCATCGCGCCCGAGTCGCCGACGAGGACGAGGTCGACGCCGGCCGCCTCGGCGGCGCGGGCGCTCGGGAAGTCGTAGGCGGTGACCATGACGATCGGCTCGCCGAGGCGCTTCTTCTCGAACAGCCGGGGCAGGGTCATGGGCAGGCGCGAGGCGTCCGCCGGCGGTTGGATGTTCGGATGTGCGCTCATTGCGAGATCAGCCTCCCGGCCGTCCGTTGGCATTGAGGATCGTGTTGTCGATGAGACGGGTGGAACCGACGCTGGCGGCCACGGCGACGAGGACCTCGCCGTCGACGCGCGCGACGGGCGACAGGTCGTCGGTGCGGACGAACTCGAGGTAGTCGGGCTCGATGCCGCGCCCGCGCATCGCCGCCAGCGCGGCGTCGCGCAGCGCGCCCGCGTCGCGCTCGCCCGCGGTCAGCGACGCCTCGGCGGCCGCCAGGGCGTCGCGCAACGCGAGCGCTCGCTCGCGGTCGGCGCCGCGCAGGTGGACGTTGCGGCTCGAGAGCGCGAGCCCGTCGGCCTCGCGCACGGTCGGGCACACCTCGATGCGCACGGGCAGATCGAGGTCGCGCACCAGGCGGCGAATGACCAGCGCCTGCTGCGCGTCCTTCTGGCCGAAGAACGATACATCGGGGCCGACCATGTTCAGCAGCTTGGTGACTACCGTCGCGACGCCGTCGAAGTGACCGACGCCGCGGTACTCGCCCTCGAGCGTCTCCGTGACGCCGGCGACGTGCACGGTGGTCGCGAAGCCGGGCGGATAGACCTCGGCGAGCTGCGGAGCGAAGAGCACGTCGGCGCCCGCCTCGGCCGCCAGGGCGCTGTCGCGGGCCTCGTCGCGCGGGTAGGCCGCCAGGTCGCTGGACTCGTTGAACTGGGCCGGGTTGACGAAGAGCGAGACGACGACCTCGTCGCACGTGGCGCGCGCGCGGCGGATGAGGCTCAGATGGCCGTCGTGCAGCGCGCCCATGGTCGGGACGAGGCCGATGACGCGCTCGGCGCGGCGCGCCTCGCGCAGCGCCGCGCGCACTTCGGCAACGGTGCGCACCGTCCTCATGCCGCCACCGCCCGCGTCGCCCCGGCGAGGACGTCGTAGAGCTCGAGCAGTTCGGGCGCACGCTCGGCAATGGCCTCGCGGTGGCGCGCCACGGTGGCCTCGTCACCGCGGGCGATGGGCCCGGTCAGCGAGGCGTCGCCCTCGATCGCCCAGCGCTCGACCGCCGCGCGCACCAGCGGGACGAGCAGCCCGCGCTCGACGCCCGCCGTGGCCGCCAGCCGCGCCGCCGCGGACTCGAGCGTGACCAGGAAGTTGGCGGCCATCGACGCGGCGGCGTGGTAGGCCGTGCGGTCCTCGTCGGCGATCTCGAAGGCGCGCATCTCCAGCGTGGCGGCCAGCCGCCGGGCGAGATCCAGGGCGCGCGGGGTCGACCCGCCGATCGCGCATCCGGCGCCGGCGAAGTCGGCGCCCGTGTACGTGACGGTCATGAGCGGGTGCAGCGCGAAGGCCTCGTGTGGGGCGAGCACGCCGAGCCCCGTCGCGCCCGAGCAGTGCCCGACCAGCGGCCCCGGGACGATGGCCGCCGCGGCAGCGGCGATCTCCGCGTCGGGGACGCAGAGCAGGACGACGTCGGCGCCCGCGCCCGCGTATCCGCGGCCGTGCGGATCCGCCGTCCGCAGAGCGGAGGCCAGGGCGCGGCCGAGGCGGCCGTTGCCCACGATGGCGATCGTGTCTTGCATCTGATGTCGGATCCAGCCCCCGATTCGGGGTGCCGGTCACTTGCTGTCCCACAAGATTACCCCCTCGCAGGCATGGAACCACGCAGGTTGCGGCTTGTAGCCGAACCGACAGCCGCCCCTCGGTCTACGCTTTGATCGTGCCGCCTTCGAAGCAGGAGCGCCGGGAGGCGCTCAAGGACGTCTACCTCCAGGCGCGGGATTGCCCCCGCTGCCCGCAGCTCGTCGCCACCCGCAACACCGTGGTCTTCGGCTCGGGCAATGCCGACGCCGACCTCATGTTCGTCGGCGAGGCGCCGGGCAAGAACGAGGACGAGCAGGGCCTCCCGTTCGTCGGGCAGGCCGGGAAGCTGCTCGACCGGCTGCTGGGGGAGATCGGGCTGACGCGCGCCGACGTCTTCATCGCCAACGTGTTGAAGTGCCGGCCGCCCGGCAACCGCGATCCGCACCCCGAGGAGATCGAGAACTGCCAGGACTACCTCCTGCGCCAGGTCGAGCTCATCGAGCCGCGCGTCATCTGCACGCTGGGGAACTTCGCCACCAAGCTCCTGCGGGCCGACCCGACCGGGATCACGCGCCTGCACGGACAGGAGGAGGTGCGCGTCATCGGCGCCCGTGCGGTGCGGCTGTACCCGATCTTCCATCCCGCGGCGGCGCTCTACACGCCCTCCAACGTCGAGGTGCTGCGCACCGACTTCGCGCGGCTCCCCGAGCTGCTGGCGATGGCGCCCCCGCCGCAGCCGGGGCGGGAGGAGCCGCCCGAGCCGGCCGTTCCGGAGCCCGAGCTCGCGGAGCCGGTGGAGGTTCCCGCGCTCGAGTCCGTCGCCGTGGCGGTCGACGACCGTCAGATGGGTCTCTTCTGATGGTCCACCCCGCCGCCGCCACCGGCTTCGCGCGCTCGGTGGAGGCCTACGAGCGGGCGCGCCCGGACTACCCGCCCGAGGCGATCGCGTGGCTGGCGCAGGAGCTCGATCTGCGCGCCGGGCGCACGGTGGTCGATCTCGCCGCGGGCAGCGGCAAGCTCACCCGCCCGCTGGCCGCTCTGGGCTGCGAGGTGATCGCCATCGAGCCCGTGGCCGAGATGCGCGCTGCCATCGGTCCGACGGCCCGGGCCCTCGACGGCACGGCCGAAGCCATGCCGCTCCCCGACGATAGCGCCGACGCCGTCACCGTCGGCCAGGCCTTCCACTGGTTCGACGGGCCGGTGGCACTGGCCGAGATCGAGCGCGTGCTGCGCCCCGGCGGCGCGCTCGTGCTCGTGTGGAACCGCCGGCCGGTCGAGTCGTCGGCCCTGCACGCCGCGATCAGCGAGATCATCGATCCCTATCGCGGCGACGCGCCGGCGCACGCCAGCGGCGCGTGGCGCGACGCCTTCGCCGGCCGCGAGCTGAGCGAGCGGCTGTTCGAGTTCACCCAGCGCCTCGACGCCGACGGGCTGGCGGACCGCGTCGGGTCCACGAGCTTCGTCGCCGCGCTCGACGACGAGCAGCGCCTGCCGCTGCTCGATCGCGTGCGCGCGCTCGCCGACGACGGGCCGGTCGACGTGCCCTACGCCTGCGAGCTGCACCTCTGGCGTCCGCAGGGTTGACGTAACGCCACGCGGAGCGGAGCATCGCGCACGTGATGCGCGCCTCCGACCGCGATCGCGAGCGGGCCGTCGCCCTGCTGCGGGCGCGCTGCCTGGAGGGCTACCTGAGCGTCGACACCTTCGAGCACCGTCTCGAGCGCGCGTTGCGCGCGCGATCGGCCGCCGAGCTGCGCGCCCTGGTCGCCGACGTGGCGCGCGGCGGGTGGCCGTGGCTGCGCCGGCGCGCGCGCTGGACGGCGCCCGCGGCGCACGTGGCGCTGCCCACGGCCGGGACGATCATCGTCGGGCGCAGCCGCGGCTGCGACGTCGTGATGAGCGAGCCGACGGTGTCGCGCCGGCACCTCGAGCTGCGCGCCATCGACGGCGCCTGGCTGGCGGTCGATCTGCGCTCCAGCAACGGCACCTGGCTGCTGGGACGGCGCGTGCGCCGCGCGCGCGTGCGGCCCGGCGACGAGATCGTGCTCGGCGACCGCGCCGTGGTGCTCGAGAGCCCGCCGCCGGCTCACCGCGCCGATCAGGCGTTGCGCAACAGCGCGTCCCCGACGGGAGTGCGCGAGTAGAGCACGCGGCGCCCGTCGCGGGCGGCCTGCACCAGCCCCGCGCGGCGCAGGACGCCCAGGTGCTCGTTGACCCCGGCCGGCGAGGCGCCGAGGCGCTGTGCCAGGTCGCTCGTCGCCGCCGGCGTGCCCAGCGTCGCGAGGATCGCCGCCCGGCGACGGCCCAGCAGATCCGCGAGCGCCTCGCCGTCGCCGCCGGCCGGCGGCGCCCACAGCGTCCCGAGCCCGCGCGGCGTGTAGACCAGCGCCGGCTGCCAGGGCTCGTCGACCATCGCGAACACGCGCGGCCACGCGAACGCGGCCGGGACGAGGAGCAGCCCGCGCCCGCGCAGATCCACGTCCTGCTCGTAGCGGCGCTCGACCTCCAGCGTGCCGTCGCGCCAGCGCACCTGGTGATGGAGGTCCTCGAAGACCTCGATCGCGCCGCCCGCGGTCAGGCGGCGCGCGCGATGCAGGATGTCGCTCTCCAGCGCGGCGCGGATCTCCTGCCACCACGGCGCGATGGCGCGCTCGAAGTAGCCCGCCATCACCGTGGTGAGCTCGGCGAGCCCGCGCGGGGGATCGTCGAGCAGCGTCCGCACGGCGGGCGGCACGGCCGTGCCTCCCTCGAAGCGCCAGCCGATCTCCACCGCGACGCGCTCGGGGGGCGTGGCGCGCACGCGGGCGAGCTCGTCGTCGAGCTCGGCCAGCGGCGTGGTGGGGGGCGGGGCCAGGAAGTCCGGCACGTAGCCGCGCGCCGACGAGATGGCGAGCAGGTCCAGCAGCTCGTAGTCGAAGCCCTCCAGGCGCCGCCGAGCGGCGCGCGCCCACGGCAGGTGCAGCGAGTGCGCGGCCGGATCGCGCAGCACGTCCGTGCTCCACGTCAGGTCGAAGAGCGGCGAGATCGCGAAGCGCGTGCGGACGAGGTCCTCGTGGCCGAAGTGAAACCGGATCACGTCCAGATTCTCGCTCACCCTTCGGGTGAGAGCGAATCGTTGCTCAGGCGGCGAGCTCGAGCAGCACGCGCGCCGGGCGGTGCTCGGGGTGCTTGGCCACCGTCAGCAGCAGCGCGTCGACGATGGCCGGGTCGAACTGCGAGCCCGAGCAGCGCTCGAGCTCGGCGACGGCGTCGGCCACCGGCAGAGCGGCTCGGTAAGGCCGGTTGGTGGTCATCGCGCTGTACGTGTCGCAGGCGCAGATGATGCGCGCCGCGAGCGGGATAGCCTCGCCGGCGATGCCATCCGGGTATCCGCGGCCGTCCCAGCGCTCGTGGTGGTGGCGGACGATGGTCCCGACCTCGGCCAGCACGCCACCGACGCGCTCGAGCATCTCCTGCCCGTGGATGGGATGGAGCTTGACGAGCGCGAACTCCTCGTCGGTCAGCTTGCCCGGCTTGTTGATTATCTCGTCGGCCACGCGGATCTTGCCGATGTCGTGCAGGAGCGCGGCGAACTCGAGGTTGCGCCGGCCGCGGGCATCGAGCTTGAGGGTGTCGCCGACCGCAAGGGAGAGCGCGACGACGCCGTGGCTGTGCTCACCGCCGGTGTAGGCATCGTCGGCCTCGAGGAGGTCGCTCATGAGCAGAGCGGTGCCCCGGTAGGCGTGCGAGAGCGCGAGCGCCTTGTCGATGTGCGCGCGCCGCTCGCGCGCGAAGAGTGCGAGCAGGCCCATGATCGGCAGCACCAGGGCCACCGCGAGCGGCTGGCGCTGGCCCGCCACCCCTGCGAGGACGCCGACCGGGGCGAGCGCGGCGTCGACCGCGAGCACCCAGACGAACGGGCGCAGCTGCAGTTGCGGCGACGTTCCCAGAGCGAGCCAGATCCGCAGCCCGGTGAAGCCGGCATCGAAGAGCGCCTGCACACCGAGGGCCAGGACCAGAACGGGCCAGTCCTCGAGGCCCACATGTGCCGGCCCCAGCGCGGCCATGACCAGCGCCGGCCCGACCGCGTACCAGGCGTCCGGGAGCACGAACACGGCGCGCGTGGGGTGGACGTCACGACGCACATACGACGGCAGACGCCCGATCAGCAGACCGGTCGCGACGAGCAGCGGCACCAGCGCCGGCGGGGCCAAGATGAGCATCGGCATGAGCACGAGCTGGCTCGGGACCGTGTAGCCGATCCCCACTTCGAACTGAACCTGCTGGGCGACGACGAAGGCCGCGATCAGGCCGAGCGCGACGAGCGGCGACACGCTGCGCTCGGACGGTGCCAGGATCGCCAGCGCCGCGACGGCGGCGAGCAGCAGCGCCCCGAGCGCCATCTCGGCGCGCAGCTCGCGGACCGGCAGGGCCGCGGCGGCACGATCAGGTGCGTTGCCGAGGAGCTCCTCGACGTAGGGGTCGTCGTCTGCGATGGCCATGGCGCACCCCCTTCATCGGCGCGCGCGAGGGGTAGGAGCACCATCTTCTGGACGCATGTTCGGGACCGTTGGGCGCACGTTCATGTCCGCTCGGCGGTATGCCGAAGCCGCCTGTGGACGCCGAACGGCGACACGGACATCACAGGGGGACATGCTTATGACAAGGACGTCACTACTTCGCCGGGGGCTCCCTGGTCTGCTCGCGGCACTGGCGCTGGCCGCCGTGCCTGCTGCGGCCTCGGCGGACGGGCTCAACGTCGGGCTCAGTGGTTGCCCCACGCAGCCGACATCACATCCATTCGCGCGCTGGCTCGACGGCAGCAACTACGTGCTGGCACCGGGCGGCACGTTCGAAGGCTCGCTCGACGGTTGGAAGCTGACCGGCGGCGCCAAGGTCGTCGCGGGCAGCGAGCCGTTCGCTGTTCACGGCGCGGGTGAGAAGAACGCGCTGTCGCTGCCGTCCGGCAGCTCGGCGACCACCCCCCAGGTGTGCGTCAACGTGCTCGATCCGACCATGCGCTTCTTCGCGGCGAACGACGGCGGCCTGCTGTCGCTCATGAGCATCTCGATCCTCTACTACCCGCCGGGTGGCGGAGTCATCACGCTGCCGCTGGGCGTCAACGTCGGCGGCAAGGCCTGGGCGCCCTCACTGCCGACGCTCGTCACCGCGAACCTCCTCGGTGTCCTGAACGGCGGCCAGGCGAACGTCGCCTTCCGCTTCAGCCCGATCGGGCTCGGCGCGAAGTGGCGGATCGACGACGTGTACGTCGACCCCATGGCGCGCCACTAACCGTCCGGCTGCGCTAACGCCGTGCGGCGGTGGCCATCCGCCGCGCGGCGCGCAGTGCGAGCAGGGCCGCCACGTTGCGGTCCCGCTCGCGTCCCACGGCGGCGCGCAGGCCGAAGGTCAGAGCCTGCGCGCCGTCGTCTATTCGCAGGGCCCGCGCGCCCCGGCGCGCACCGACCACCTCGCGCCGCCGGCGCGCCTGCAGGTCGAACGCCTCGCCGCCGAACGCGCGCGCCGTGCTGTGACCGCCCAGGTGGCGCAGCACGACCTCGGGATGCAGGACCGTGGGCACGCCCGCGGCGCGGGCACGCAGGCACAGGTCCATGTCCTCGTAGAACAGGAACACGCCCGGGTCGAACGGCCCCAGCCGGCGCAGCAGCGCGGTCGGCGCCGCCAGGCAGGCGGCGATCGCCCAGCCCACGCGACGCGGCCGGCGCGCGCGGTGGGGCTGCGGCAGCGCACGCGTCGGCAGCACGGCGCGCAGCAGCGCCCCAGGGCCACCCGGGAGCGGGTGGGCGCTGCGCTGCAGCGCACCGTCGGCCTCGACGAGCCGCGGGACGAGCAGCGCCTCGACCCCGCGGGCGCGGGCAGCCAGCGCGGCGAGCCCGGCGTCGCGCAGCTCGCAGTCGGGGTTGAGCAGGACGGTCACGTCGTGGCGCGCCTGGGCCACGCCGGCGTTGCACGCGGCCCCGAAGCCCCGGTTGCCGTCGAGCACGATCACCTCCGCGCCGGCTGCCGTCGCGAGCGCGGGCCCGTCGTCGTGCGAGCCCGAGTCGACGGCCACGACCTGCGTGTCGGCGGGCAGGTGGTCGCGGACGGAGCGCAGCAGCGCCGCCAGCTCGGGCGCCGAATCGTGCAGGACGGTGACGATCGTGAAGCTCACGCGGCGGCGTCGGCGAGCAGCGCATGCAGGGCGCCGGCCGCGCGCTCCCAGGTGTATCGGGCCGCGCGGTCGCGCGCGGCGGCGCCCAGGCGTCCGCGCAGGTCCTCGTCGCGGCCGATGCGCAGCAGGGCATCGGCCAGCGCGCCGGCGTCGCCGGCGGGGACGCGCAGCGCCGCGTCGCCCAGCGTCTCGGCGAAGCAGGGCAGGTCGCTGACCACCGCCGGGGTGCCGTGGGCGGCCGCCTCCAGCGGCGGGAGCCCGAAACCTTCCAGGTGCGACGGCGCCACCACGGCCAGCGCGCCGGCGTAGAGCGCGGCCAGCTCGGCGTCATTCACCCGGCGCAGGCCGTGGCCGACCATGACCAGCTCGGCGTCGAGCCCGCGCGCCTGAGCGCTGACGTGAGCGGCGGTGACGACGCCGAGCGCCTTGCGCGGCTCGTGGGCGCCGACGAAGAGCAGATAGCGCCCAGGGTGCGGGGCCGCCGGCAGCGCCCTGATGCCCGGCGCGACGACGGTGACCTGCACGCCCCAGGCGGCGCGCAGCTCGGCCGCGACCGCGTGGGAGTCGGCGGTGACGTGCGCTGCGTCGCGGGCCAGCGCGCGGGGCCGGGCGAGGGCGTGCCAGGCGCGCTCGTAGGCGCTGAAGTCGTGGGGACGGCGCTCCCAGGAGCGGTCGTGGACGGTGAGCACGTACGGCGCGCCGGGCGCGACGGGCGCCGGGGCGGGCAGCCAGACGACGTCGGCGCCGCCGACCAGCTCGGCCAGCGTCGGGCGTCCAGCCAGCGCCGCGGCGGCGAAGAGGGCGCGCCCCGAGAGGCGATGGCGCACGAGCGTCACGCGCGGGTGGACCGGGACGATCGGCACGCGGCCGGGGACGAAGGCGAGCCACTCGTCATCGCCGAAGCCATCGGCCATCGCCGCCAGCAGCTCGCGCGTGAAGCGCGCCACGCCGCGCCCGGCGAGCAGGGCGCGCGCGTCGACACCCACCTTCATCGTCACCGGACGGTATAGGCTCGCGCGCCTATGCAGGAGGGATCACGGGTCGCCTTGGTGCACGACTTCCTCGTGGACGTGCGCGGGGCAGAGCGCGTGTTCCTTGCCGTCTGCGACCTCTTCGAGGGGGCCGACCTCTTCACCGCCGTCTACGACGAGGAGGGGACAGAGGGCCGCTTCGCGCACCGCACGGTGCACACGTCCTACCTCCAGCGCCTGCGGCCCAACGCCCGCACCTTCCGCGCGCTGCTGCCGCTGTATCCGGCTGCGATGGAGTCGCTGGACCTGCGCGGCTACGACCTGGTCATCTCGAGCTCGAGCGCGTGGGCGCACGGCGTCATCCCCGACGAGGACGCCGTTCACGTCTGCTACTGCCACAACCCCTTCCGCTACGCGTGGAACGCGCGCCAGGAGACCCTGGCCGCACGCGGCCCGGTGGGGCGTGCGGCGCTGGGGGCGGTGTTCCAGCGCTGGCGCCAGTGGGACTGGATCGCCGCCCAGCGCGTCGACGCCTACCTCGCCAACTCGCACACGACCAAGCGGCGCGTCGCGCGCTACTTCGGCCGCGACGCGACGGTGCTGCACCCGCCGGTCGACGTCGAGCGCTTCACCCCGTCCGCGCCGGGCGAGGCCTACGTCGTGCTCTCGGAGCTGATGGCGCACAAGCGCATCGAGGTCGCGTTGCGGGCGTTCAACGAGCTGCGCCTGCCCCTGGTGGTGGTGGGCAACGGCCCCGACGCCCGGCGCCTGCATCGGCTGGCGGGGCCGACGATCAGCTTCGCCGGCCGCGTCAGCGACGCCGAGGCGGCGCGCATCCTGGCGCGCAGCCGGGCGCTCGTCGTCACCGCGACCGAGGAGTTCGGCATCGCCGCGGTCGAGGCGCAGGCCGCCGGGCGTCCCGTCATCGCCCTGCACGAGGGCGGTGTTCGCGAGACCGTGATCGAGGGCGAGACGGGGATCTTCTTCGACACGCCGGAGCCCGCGGCGCTGGCCGAGGCCGTGCTGGCCTTCGATGCGCTCGCCGTCGATCCCGCCGCCTGCGTGGCCAGCGCACGGCGTTTCGACACCGCCCATTTCCGCCGCGGGCTGCGCTCCGTGGTCGAGCTCGCGCTCGACGGGCTGGGTTCGCGCCGCGCTGCGCGCCGGCGGCCGCCACGCCGCGCCCGCGGCCTGGCCCGCCCCGTCTGACCGCGGCCTGGACTCCTACAGGACGGTTATGCGACCCTCGGGCGGCATGGTCGCCGAGCCCACCGTCATCCGTGGCGCCTGTCCACACGACTGCCCGGACACCTGTGCCTGGGAGGTCACCGTCCGCGACGGCGTGGCCGAGAAGCTCGTCGGCGTCAAGGAGCATCCGTTCACGCGGGGTGGCCTGTGCGCGAAGGTCAGCCACTTCCTCGAGCGCACCTACAGCCCCGATCGGCTGCGCCATCCGCTGATCCGCACAGGCCCCAAGGGCGAAGGCGCGTTCGCGCGCGCTTCGTGGGACGAGGCGCTCGCGCATATCGCCGAGCGGCTGGGCGCGGTCGTCGCCGAGCACGGCGGGGAGGCGGTGCTGCCCTACAGCTTCGCGGGCACCCAGGGGCTGGTCCAGGGCGCATCGATGGACCGGCGCTTCTTCGCCCGGCTGGGCGCCTGCCGGCTGGAGCGCACGATCTGCGGGCAGGCGGCGGCCGCCGGGCAGCTCGAGGCCGCGGGGACGCTGGTCGGGCTGCGCCCCGACGATCTCGCCCACAGCCGCTTCATCGTGCTGTGGGGGACGAACACGATCGTCACCAACCTGCACCAATGGCCGATCGTGCAGGCCGCGCGCAAGGCCGGGGCGCGGGTGGTGGTCATCGATCCCCTGCGCACGCGCACCGCGGCCGCGGCCGACTGGCACGTGCGCCCGCTGCCGGGAACCGACGCGGCGCTGGCGCTCGGGCTGATGCACGTGATCGTGGCCGAGGGCCTGCACGATGCCGAGTACGTCGCCGATCACACCGAGGGCTTCGAGCGGCTCGCGGCCGAGCTCACGCAGTGGCCGCCGGAGCGCACCGAGGCGGTGACGGGCGTGCCCGCCGAGGAGGTCGTGGCGCTCGCCCGCGCCTACGCCACCACCCGCCCGGCCGCCATCCGCCGGCTGATCGGGATCGAGCACCATCGCGAGGGGGCGCGGATGGTGCGCACGATCGCCTGCCTGCCCGCGCTGACCGGTGCGTGGCGCGATCGCGGCGGCGGCATCCTCGGCCCGACCGCGTGGGCCGCCTACAGCCCGCTCGATCAGGACGCGCTCACCGGCCCGCAACCGGACACCCGGCGCGTGAACATGGTCCGCCTCGCGCACGCCCTGAACGACCTCGACCCGCCGATCCACGCCCTCGTGGTCTACAACTCCAACCCGGCCACCACGGCGCCCGACAGCACGCGCGTTCGGAGCGGCCTGGCGCGCCAGGACCTCTTCACCGTCGTGCTGGAGCACTTCCTCACGGACACGGCCCGCTACGCCGACGTCGTGCTGCCGGCCACCACCCAGGTCGAGCACGTCGACCTCGTGCCCTCCTGGGGCCACACCTACATCACCTACAACGAGCCGGCGATCGCGCCGGTCGGCGAGGCGCTGCCCAACACCGAGATCTTCCGCCGGCTGGCGGCGGCGATGGGCTTCGACGACCCGGCCTTCGCCGCCACTGACGAAGAGCTGGCGCGCGCGCTCGTCGCCGGCGCGCGGGCGCCGCTGGACACCGTCGACTTCGAGCGCCTGCGCGCCGTCGGCTGGGCCGAGGCGGACCTGCCGGAGGACTTCAGGCCCTTCGCGCACGGCGGCTTCGGGACGCCCTCCGGACGTCTGCGACTGTGGTCGGACGATCTGCCGCCCGGCTTCGACCCGCCGCCGGGCGACGACGAGCCGCTGGCCCTGATGACGGCCAAGAGCGCCCACCACTTCCTCAACTCGACCTACGCCAACCTGCCGCGCCACCTCGCCGGCGAGGGCGAGCCGATGCTCGACCTGCACGCCGACGACGCCGCGGCGCGCGGCATCGCCGACGGCGACGTGGTCCGGGTGTACAACACCCGCGGCGAGGTCGTCGCGCGCGCCCGGATCGGGGACGTCGTCGGTCGCGGCGTGGTGGCACTGCCCTCGGGGTGGTGGGCCTCGCGCAGCCCAGGTGGCACCATGGCGAACGCATTGACGACCGACGAGCTCACCGACCGCGGCGGCGGCGGTGCCTTCCATTCCGCCCGCGTCGAGGTCGAGCCGGTGCTCGCGCCGGTCGCCGAAGGCGCCAACCTGGCAACTCATCCAGCGGAGGTCCCATGACCAGGAGCCGACTCTTCAAGCTCGCGCTGCCGGCCGTCGTCGCGCTCGGCGCGGGCACGGCGGTGGCGATCGCGGCGATCCCGTCGACGTCGGACGGCCTCATCCACGGCTGCTATCTCACGACCACCACCACCGGCCAGACCATCGGCCAGCTCCGCGTGATAGACGCGGATACGACCCCGAACTGCGCGACCAACGAGGCGACGCTCACGTGGAACCAGCAGGGTCCCACGGGCCCCCAGGGCGACCCCGGCCCGCCCGGCGACAGCGGAAGCGGCAGCGGGACGGACACCTCCGGCGGCGGAGGCTTCGGGAGCGGCGGCGCCTCACCGTTCGACACCTCCCAGGCCGGCGGCCCCTCGGCCGACATCTTCCTCGCGCTCGACGGCATCCCGGGCGACAGCGCCGATGCCGGCCACAAGAACGAGATCTCCATCGAGTCCTTCGCCTTCCTGGCCAAGCGCCCGACCGCCACGCCCGGCGCCACCAAGCTCACCTCGCTGCGCCTGGACAAGGTCTACGACGTGTCGTCGCCCAGGCTCTTCGCGGCCGCGACCAGCGGGCGGCGCATCAAGAGCGCGATCCTCACCTTCAGCACCAGCAGCGACCCGTCGGGCACCGACGTCCTCACCTACAAGCTCAGCGACGTCACCGTCACGAGCTACGAGCAGGGCGGTGTCAATCCGGACACCAAGCCGCTGGGCTCGCTGGAGGAGGAGATCGGCCTGAGGGCCGCCCGGGTGTCGGTCAGCGAGAAGCGGCTCGGCGCGAACGGCAAGCCCAGCGCGCCGGTGACCGCGACCTGGCAGGTGCCCAAGGCGTCCAAGCGCTAGAGGTCGCGCCGCCCGAACACGAACGCGCCCAGGAGCGCGACCAGCCCCAGGTACACGACGATCCACGGCAGCAGCAGCGCGCCGGCGTCGTGTGAGCCGCCGAGCGGCCCGAGCTGGACGATGGCGCCCGTGACCCCGGGGATGTCCTGGACCAGCAGGCGCAGGGCGTCGCGGTAGAGCGCCTCGAAGGGCAGCGCCCACGATGCGGTGTTGGCGATCGTCTGCAGGGTGTTCGAGTTCAGTGCGTCGCCGATCGAGCCCAGCAGGCCCGCCAGGAGGCCCGCGCCGAAGATCATGAGCACGCCGATCCCGTTGGCGGTCGCCGTCAGGAAGATCGAGCCCAGCAGCGACAGCGCCGCCACCACGACGACCCCGAGGGCGAGGCGCAGGCCGGCGCCGACGGGCGACTGCGGCCACCAGTCGCCGGTGATCCCGGTGATGACCACGGCGCCCGCGTAGACCACGCCGACGTAGGTGAAGGCGACCGCGGCCGCGGCCAGGAAGCGCCCGGCCAGGTACTGGTGGCGGCCGAGGGGACGGACGATCAGCGGCTGCAGCAGCCCGGTCTCGGCGTCACCGCGGACCGCCGAGAGGGTGAGGAAGACGGCCAGCACGGCCCCGAGGAAGAGCGTGCCGAACATCGCCAGACCGAGCAGGGTGGCGCCCGCCAGCGTGCGTGCGTCGAGGCCGAACTCGTTGTTGCCGAAGCCGGTGACGTCCTGGAACAGCTCGCTCGCGCCCCACGTGTAGAGGCCGCCGAAAGCCAGCGTGAGCACGACGACGACCGCGAACACGCGCCGGCGCAACGACTCGCGCAGCGCGTAGGCGGCGACGACGAGGACGCCGTTCACGGCCCGTCGGGCTCCACGACCGCGAGATAGGCGTCCTCCAGCGACGAGCGCACGAGGCGGACGTCGTAGATGCGCTCGCCGGCGGCCACCAGGCGCTCGACGATCGCGGGCACGTCGTCGCGGGTGGAGCCCTCGAAGCTCTGCGTGCCGGTCGCCGTCTCGACCTCGACGCCACGCGGGCGGGAGAGCTCGTCCGGGCGCCCCTCGGCCATCAGCTCGCCGTGGTCGATGATCGCCACGCGGTCACAGACGCGCTCGACCTCGCTGAGCAGGTGGGTGTTGAGCAGCACGGCGACGCCGCGCCGGCGCAGCTCGGCCAGCAGGTCGCGCACGATCCGCCGCCCGACGGGGTCCAGCGCGCTCGTGGGCTCGTCGAGCAGCAGCAAGCGCGGCCCGCCGATCAGCGCCTGCGCGATCCCGAGGCGCTGCTGCATGCCCTTCGACATCGCCTCGACCCGGCGCCCGCCCTCGTCGCCGAGCCCGACCAGCCCCAGCAGCTCGGCGCGCTCGGCCGCACCGCCCGTCGAGCCCGACAGGCGCTGATGCAGGTGCAGCAACTCGTCGGCGGTGGCCCATCCGGGGAAGCGGAAGAGCTCGGCCAGATAGCCGAGCGCCCGGCGCGCGGCCGGCGAGCCGGCGGCGGCCCCGCACACGCGCACGGTGCCTCCCGAGGGCCGCACGAGGCCGGCCGCGCTCTTGACCAGCGTCGACTTGCCGGCCCCGTTGGGGCCCAGCAGGCCGACGAGCTCGGCCTCGGCGACGGTCAGATCGACTCCACGCAGCGCGGCGGTGGCGCCGTAGCGCTTGGCCAAGCCCTGGACCTCGAGCGCAAGCGTCACGAGCGGCGCCGGACGATACCGTGCGCCGCCGTGTCGACCGTTCGCATCCGCCCCGGCGCCGCCGCCGATGCGCCGCTCGTGCTCGCGCTCTTCGACGAGGCCGTCGTCTGGCTCGTCGCCCGTGGACAGCCCGACCAGTGGGGCACCGTGCCGTGGTCGCAGCGCCCCAGCGCGGTCGGGCACGTCAAGGCGTGGGCGCACGGCCCGGGCCTCCGCATCGCGCAAGACCCCGACGCGACGCCGCTCGGCGCGCTCGTCCTCGGCGCGCGCCCGCCGCACGTGGAGCCGATCGACGAGCGCGAGCGCTACATCGAGGCGCTCGTGACCTCGCGCCGGCACGCCGGCCGCGGCATCGGCGCCCTGCTCGTGGCTGCTGCGGTGAAGGAGGCGCGCGACGCCGGCGCCGCCGTGCTGCGCGTCGACTGCTGGGCGGGCGCGCCGCCGCTGGTGGCGTGGTACGAGCTCCAGGGCTTCGTGCGCTCGGGGACGTTCGACGTCGGCGGCTGGATCGGGCAGGTCTTCACGATGGCGCTGTAGCGTGCGCCGCCATGGCCGCCCGCCTGCTCCTGCTGGGCCTCGTCGTGGTCGGCGCGGTCGTCGCGGTCCACGCGCTGCGCACCGATCATCGCTGCGCGGAGGTCAAGACGGCGGCCGCCCACGGCCCCCTGAACCAGCCGGCCGTCGTCGCCCGCGAAGCGGCGGAGCGCTGCGGCGACCCGCGCGACCGTGCCGTGGTCGCCCTGGTGCTCGTGGCACACCGGCAGCGCGGCGCGGCGCTCGACCTCGCGCGCCGGATGACGCGCTCGAGCCCCGACGACTACCTGGGATGGCTCGTCGTCTGGCGGCTGACGGGGGCTCGCGACGCCCTGGCGCGGGCGCACGCGCTCAACCCCCGCGGCACGCCTAGCGCTCCTTGAGGCGCAGGAACGGCAGCTCGACCAGGTAGTAGCTGGCCGCCGCGATCGCGGTGCTGACCGCGAGGGTCGCCGCGAACAGGATCGGGGTGTCGAGGTGGTGGATGCGCCCGACGAGGTCCAGGCCGTCGGCCCGGAAGTGCCCGCGGTCGGCCGACAGCCCGAGCAGCTCGGCCACGGTGAGGTGCCAGAGGTAGACGCCGTAGGACACCAGGCCCAGCCACGCGAGCGGCGCCGCGGCCAGCACCCGGCGCGGCACGCCGCCCGCGTGGTCGCCGAACACCGCCGGCGCCACGAGCAGCGTGTGCAGGACGGCGCCCAGCGCGATGGCGGCGAGCGTCTTGGCGATCGGTTGCTGCGTCGCGAGCGCCTGGGCGATGCCGAAGAGGCCGCCCGGTCGCAGCAGCGCCGTGAGCGCGACGAACGCCGCCCCGGCGCCCACCCAGCACAGGCCCGGGCGCTCGACGACGATCCGCACGAGGCGGGAGCGACCATCGCCGCGCGCGACGGCGACGCTGGCCACCGCGAGCGCCATCCCGAGCGCCAGCCACGTGCACTGCCCGAGCAGGTTGGTGGCCAGCAGATCCGAGACGATGTTGCGCGCCGCCGCGACCTGGACCGCGACGCCGAACAGGGCCACGACGGCCAGCGGCCCCAGCTCGCCGCGCCAGCGCCGCGCGGCGATCGCCCACACGGGCAGCACCAGATAGAAGGACACCTCCACGCACAGCGTCCACGCGACCGGGATGCCCGCGGCGACGGTGTTCTTGGAGTAGAGCTGCAGGAACAGGTAGTAGCGCCACCAGTCGTCGGTGAACACCCCGACGACGCCGGGGAAGATGGCCAGCACGGTCAGCGCCAGCCAGTACGCGGGCACGATCCGCAGCGCGCGCCGGCGCAGATAGCGGCCGGTCGGGGGCACCGGTCGGCCCGCCGCCCGCGCGGCGACGTAGGGCCGGTAGAGCAGGAAGCCCGAGATCACGAAGAAGAGGATCGGCCCCTGGCTGCCGAGCACGGCGGCGGCGTCGCCCAGCACCGGCCGGCTGAGCGCCCCCGAGAGGGCGAAGGCGTGGAAGGTCAGCACGCCGAGGACCGCGATCGCGCGCAGCGAGTCGAAGAGCGCGAAGCGCGGGTTGCCCGGCGGCGGCGCGACCGCCGGGGAAGGAGCGCCGGCCGCGGCGGTGGCGGTCACGTCGCCAGGAACGCGGTCACGCGCTCCAACAGCGCCTCGTCGAAGGAGCGGTCCCAGTCGCGGCTCCACTTCACGCTGCTTCCGCGAGCCCGGCGGTCGAAGTCCTCCACGCCCGCCGCCGCCTGGCCCAGCGCCGCCGCGATCGCCTCGACGCCGGGCTCGGCGGTGATCAGGTTCGGCGAGATCGCCGTCAGCGCCTGCGCCGTCTTGTTCTCGAAGCTGTTGGTGACGGTCAGCATCCCCGCCGAGGCCATCTCGATCGGCACGAGGCTCGGGTGCGGCGTATACATGAGCGCGAGGCCGACGTCGTGGTCGCGGAGCACCTGCGCGTAGGCGCGCTGGTCGGTGCGCGCCAGCAGCTCCAGGCGCGCGCCGCCGCCGAGGTCGATGCGCCGGCCACCGTCGACCGCGCCGATGCCGTGCAGCTCCCAGCCCGCCAGCGCGCCCTGCTCGAGCGCACGGTCGAGCGCGAGCACGCCGAGGTCGAACATGTTGCGCGCCGCGTGGGGCTCGGGGCGCGCGTAGAACAGCAGACGGCGCGTCGAGCGCTGCGCGAGCTCCGCGGCCGTGGGCGGCTCGATGGCGGTGATCGCGTTCTCGAACGCCGCCGACGCCTCATCGCCGGCCTGCGCGCCCTCCGCGTAGACGCCGATGGCGTGGCGGCGGAAGTAGTCGCGCAAGAGCTCGGTCGAGAACAACGCGAAGTGCGGAAAGCCATAGGACTGGCTCGCCAGCGCCGCGTAGGTGCCCATCTGGAAGGTGAAGGGCTCGTACTCCTGGATCAGGTAGAGGAAGCGCTCGCCGCCGAGCGCGCGCGCGGCGTGCGCCGCGACGTGCGCGCTCCACCATGTGGTGGCGACGAAGCGGTCGGCGCGGCTGACCTCGAGGCCGCTGCCCTCGCGGGCGAACACGACCTCGACATGGTCGAAGAGGCCCGCGAGCCCCTCATACGACTCCAGGCGCTGCTTCCAGTCGCGCGGGAGCGGCGGGACCGGGTCGACGGTGACGATCCGCACCCGCAGCCCGCGCTCGGCCAGGCGCCGGGCGAGGTTGAACTTCGCGATGTAGCCGCCGAAGAAGTGGTCGAGGTCGATGGTGGGGATGAGGAGGTTGACCCGTGGCGGCGCGTCGTCGCGCATCGACAGCTCGAGCGGCGCCACCTTCTCGGCGATGACCCGCGGCGAGCCCTCCGGGCCGCGGCGGCCCGGGCGCGGTGCCAGCCGCGTGGGGGGCAGCGCGTCGAGGCGCAGCAGCCCGCGCGGGCGCTCGCCGGCCGTCGCCGCGACCGCGCGGCGCCAGGCGAACGCGTAGCCGAGCGTCCATTCGGCGCCCAGCGTCTCGGGCCGGCGACGCAGGAGCTCGCGCCCTCCGCGCGCCCACAGCCGCCCGAGCGCGGGCAGCGAGCGGTCGGCGGCCATGAAGCGCTCCAGGGCGCGCCGCTTGGGCGCCGGCATCCGATCGCCGCAGCGCAGGCACAGCACGGTGGCGAACTGCACGAGCCGCGCGACGTCGACGAAGTAGTGCATCCGCCACATCCGCACGCGCTCGCGCGGATCGCGCCGCAGCCGGCCGAGCCGGTCGCGCAGGGCCGTGATCCGGTTGGCCGCGGCGTGGCCGAGCGACGCGTCGCCGTGCTGCACGTAGTCGTAGAGCGGGCGATCGACGAACGCGATGTCACCGAGTGAGAGCGCGGTGAGCGCGACCCAGTGGTCGTGGAAGTGGGTGAACTGCGCCGGGGGGAAGGGCAGCGCGTCGTCGAGCAGCGCTCGGGGGAACAGCGAGGCCGCGCCGGTGACGCTGTTGGCGACCAGCAGCGAGAGCACATCGGAGTGGTTGTTGCGCCGGCGCTCCCAATAGGTCTCGGCGATCAGCGCGCCGCTGCGATCCACGATCCGCGCGTCGCTGTAGACGAGCCGCGCGTCGCCGAGCGCGGCCAGGAGGGTCTCGAGTTTCTCCGGGTACCAGGCGTCGTCCTGGTCGGCCATCGCGACGTACTGCGCGGCGGCCGGAGCGAGGGTGAGCGCGCGCTCGAAGTTGCGGTAGAAGCCGAGCCGTGCGGGCGAGCGCGAGACGACGAAGCGCTCGTCGTCGCCGACGGCAGCCTCGACCGCCGCGAAGCGCGCGGGGTCCGAGCAGTCGTCGCTGATCACGCACACCCAGTTGCGATGGCGCTGCGCGCGGATCGAGTCGAGCTGGCGCGCGAGCAGATCCAGCGGCGGCTCGTAGGTGGCCATGCAGATGGCGACCAGCGGCCCGTCGTCCGGCGCCGGCGCACGCACCTCGGCCGGCGCGGGCGGCTGTGCCGCGGCGATGCGGGCCAGCGGGACGACGGCGGTGCCGCCGCCCTCGAGCTCGGCGCGCAGCAGCAGCTCGCAGGGAACCGCGCTCACCCGCGCCACGCCCCAGAACCCGCTCGCATAGGCGTGGGGCTCCCCGACCGCGTGCAGGACGTCGATGCGCGGCATCCCGTGCGCGGTCACCGGCTGGGGCTCGCCGTCGACCACGATCTGCAGCTCGCGGATCGCCGCGCCGGGGTGGTGGCACCAGCCGGCGACGAACAACGCCGTGCCGCTGCCGACCGCCAGCTCGGCGGGGAGGGGAGAGTCGAGATGGACGTGCAGGTCGCCGGCTGCGGTCACGCGGATCGCCGGGGCACCCTACACCGCCGATAGCCTGCGGCCATGCGGATCGGACGCCTGCTGCGGGCGGGACGTGGCCGGCCGGCGAGCCTCGCACCGGACCGGCTCGACGCCTGGCTCGAACACCTCTATGGCGAGCAGCTGACGGCCATCGACGCGGCCTGCGCCGGCGGCGGGCCGGAGTGCTTCGCCCTCTTCGCCGATCTCGACACCGACCTCTGGGCGCTGCTGCTGACCCAGGAGTACGACGCCTATCCCAACATCCGCGCGCTGCTGCCCAGCGTGCCCGACAGCGCGCTGCAGGAGCTGTGGAACGGGACGAGCGGCGTCGCGCTGGCCGCTCAGAGCGCGGCGTTCTACGACCGGCTGCGCCGGCGCTTCGCGCGCCATGGCGACTGCGCCCTGGCCGACGCCCGCGTCCTGGACTTCGGCTGTGGCTGGGGCCGGCTGACGCGCCTGCTGGCGCGCGATGTCGCGCCCGGCCGGCTCTTCGGTTGCGATCCCGTCGAGCAGATCCTCGACGTCTGCCGCGATGCTCGCGTGCCGGCGACGCTCGCGCGCAGCGAGTTCCTCCCCGACCGGCTGCCCTTCGAGGAGCCCTTCGACCTCGCGTTCGCGTTCTCGGTCTTCACCCACCTCTCGGAGACCGCCCACGAACACTCGCTGCGAGCGCTGCACGGAGCGCTGCGGCCCCGAGCAATCCTGGTCGTCACGGTGCGCCCGCCGAGCTATCTGCAGCTCTCGCCGCTCATGCGCCCGGCGCTCGACTCGCTGGGCCCCGACGCGGACGCGCGGCTGCGGGAGCCGCTGCACCTCTTCGTCGCCCACCCGGCGCAGAGCAGCCACCCGCAGTACGAGGGCGGTGAGATGACCTACGGGGAGGCCGTGATCACGCTGCCCTACGTGCGCGAGCGCTGGTCGGCGATGTTCGAGCTGCTCGACGTCGACGTGCTCCTCGGCGACCTGTACCAGGTGATGCTCACCCTGAGGCGCCGATAGACTGCCGCGCCCTCATGCGCCGGCTCGCACTCGACTTCGACCCCTACGCGAACGAACCAGCCCACTGGGGCGCGTCGCTGCTCAACGATGCCGAGATGCTGATCGCCTGCCTGGACGCCGCGCAGGCCAAGTCGGTCGTCGAGGTCGGCGCCTATGCGGGCGACCTGACCGGGCTCCTGCTCGACTGGGCGGCCACGACCGGCGCGCGGGTGTGGGCCATCGACCCCTCGCCGCAGAAGGAGCTCGTCGCCCTCGACGAGAGCCGCGCCGACCTCGAGCTGGTGCGCGCGACGAGCCACGAGGCGCTCAAGACGATCCCGCTGCCCGACGCGGCGATCATCGACGGCGACCACAACTACTTCACCGTCAGTGAGGAGCTGCGGATCATCGGCGAGCGTGCGCAGGGCGCGACGCTGCCGCTGCTGCTGTTCCACGACGTCTGCTGGCCGCACGGGCGCCGCGACGACTACTTCGCGCCGGACCTGATTCCCGCCGAGCATCGCCAGCCGACGATCGAGGGCGGCAACCTGTTCCCCGGCGAGCCCGGCGTGCGCACGGGCGGGCTGCCCTACCGTTGGCCGGCGGCCCGCGAGGGCGGTCCGCGCAATGGGGTGCTGACCGCGGTCGAGGACTTCGTCGAGGGCCACGGCGGGCTGCGCCTGGCGATCGTGCCCGCCTTCTTCGGCCTCGGCGTCGTCTGGGACACCGATGCGCCGTGGGCCGACGAGATGGCCGAGACCCTGGAGCCGTGGGATCGCAATCCGCTGCTGGAGCGGATGGAGGCCAACCGCGTCCTGCACCTCACGTCGACGTTGCGCGCCAACTATCGCGCCGGACGCCAGGAGGCGGTCCTGCGGCGGCTGCTCGAGTCGCGCGCCTTCGCGCTGGCCGAACGCCTCTCGCGCCTGCGCCATCGCGCCGGGATCGCGACAAACACCGCGATCGTGTCGCGCGAGGACGTGCGCCGGGCCCTCGGCGACGAGCCCTAGGTGATGTAGGCCCGAACAGGTTGTGCGGAAGCGTCCCGTCCTGTGGTCGCCAGACGACCTTTAGTCGGGACGGTTGGCCTATCGGGCGCGGCGCCGCACCCGCCGGCGCACCGCGTTGACGCGGCGCAGCGGCTCGGTGAGCCGCCAGCCGGTGCTCTCGGTGATCTCCTTCAGGCGGGCGTCGGACTGCAGCTGGATCGAGACCGCCTGGGCGCGCGCGGCGGCGGCCTCGGCCTCGGCCCGCCGGGCGCGCTCCTTCCAGGTGCCCGGGACCACGCCGACGTTCGGCATCCGCCCGTCCCACTTCTCGGCCACCCGCATGTGGGCCTCGATCCAGGTCTCCGGGTTGCCGATCAGCTCCAGCGAGTGGTGGTGGATGACCTTGAAGTCCGCGGTGGCGACCTTGTGGCCCGCATCGCGAACCTGCAGGCAGAAGTCGAAGTCGTAGCCGTGCAGCGGTCCCAGCGACTCGTCGAAGCGGACGTTGCGCACGGTCCACGGCGACAGCCCCATCACGAAGCCGTCGACCGTGTCGACCTCGCCGGTGCGCGCGTAGGCGGGCATCTCGGCGCCGTTCCACGCGAAGGCGGGCAGCTCGCCGCCGCCCAGCTCGCGGTAGCGGTGCACGAAGGACGCCCACGTCACCGACCCCTCCCACCAGGCGATGCTGCGCACCCCGATCGCCCCCACGCAGCCGACCACGCCGACCTCCTGATCGCTGAGCGCCCGGCGGAGCTTGGCGACGAAGCCGGGGTCGGCGATCTCGGCGTCCTGGTGGACGAGGACGAGCGCCTCGAGGTCGTCGCGCTCGGCGAGCGTGTCGAGGATCAGGTTGTAGGAGCGAAAGAGCGAGCCCGCCGCCGAGTGGGGCATGACCTCGATGTCGGCGCCGCCCGCGCCGGCCATGGCGACCTGGATCCCGCGCTCGGCGCAGCGCTTGTAGGTGTCGGGCTCGGTGATCGACGAGGCGAAGACGATCATCGCGGCGCGCTCCGTCCGAGCCGGCGCCGCAGCCAAGCGCGGGCGCCGATCTGCGCCTCGGCGGCGGCCAGGCGCTCGCGCAGCGCCGCCACCTCATGCGCCAGCTCGAGCTCGCGCGCGCTGGGCACGTGCGAGGGCGGCCGGGGGTTGGCCGCGCGCGGCGCGCCCGGCGCCGCGGCGCGCACCGGCGCCACCTCGATCGGCGCGGTGCTCTCGCGCCGCCAGCGCGCGCACGTCGAGTCGACCACCTCGATGGGCTCGGCGATCGCATGCTCGGCGCGGAACTCGTCGACCGCCCGCCGGCAGCCCTCGAAGGAGCCGTAGTCGTCGAGGATCAGATGCCCGCCGACGCTGAGCCCGGGGTAGAGGCAGCGCAGCGCCAGGCGGGTCGCCTCGTAGGTGTCGGCGTCCAGGCGGACGATGGCCCAGCGGCGGTCGGCCAGCGGGGGCAGCGTCTGCTCGAAGAACCCGGGCACGAAGCGCACGCGGTCCTCGTAGCCCAGCCGCGCGAAGCTGGCGCGGACGTCCTCCAGCGGCGCCGCGAGGAAGTCGAAGTCGCGCAGGTCCAGCGAGCCGTCGTCCGGGGCGTCCGCTTCGGGGAAGCCGGCAAAGGAATCGGCCACCCACACGGTGCGCTCGTCGCCCACCGCGTCGAGCGTCGCGCGCATGAGGATCGACGCTCCGCCCCGCCACGCGCCCGCTTCGATGAGGTCGCCCTCCACGCCGTCGGCGATCACGGACTCCACGCAGGCCTGGAGATCGTCGAGGCGGCCGAGGCCGACCATCGTCAGTCCCTGCAGCGGCCAGTCCATCCCGGCCGCGCGCAGGCGCAGCTCGTCGCCGCGCAGCTCGCGCGACATGACGGTGCCGTCCGCCATCGCGCCGACGGACACCGTGCTGGTCCCTGCCAGGTCGCAGAGGGCCAGCTTGAGCAGGTCGAGATAGGCGGCGCGCAGGGCCTCGACGTCCGCGGCGGCGCCGGCCGCGCGGGGCTCTCTGGCACCCGCGAGGTGGGCCTGCGCGTCCATCATCGGCGCGGGGTCGTTGGAGGAGGCGGCCCTCATGGTGGCCGCAAGGATAGGTTCCTACGCTGGTGAGCGCCGATCTTGTGGCCAATCTCGAGAGCCCGCTCCCCGCGTCGCTGCCGGTCGGCGCTGCCACGGCCGTGTTCTGCTGTGGGACGTGCTTTCACTCCCGCGAGCCCGTCAAGAGCCTCGAGCTGCTCGTCGACGGGGAGCGCCACCGGCCCGACGCGGTGGGCATGCCGCGCCCCGATCTCTTCGCCACCGAGCCGCGGGCGTTTCGCAGCGGCTTCTGGGGGACGGTCCCGGTCCCGGCGCGCGATCGCCCGGGGACGGTCGAGCTGTCGCTGGCGGCACGGCTGGCCGACGGCAGCGAGCACGTGGCGCCGCTGGGACGGATCGCGATCGCCGAACGCGAGCCGGCCCCGAGCCCCGACGACCCTGGCGACGCCGAGACCATCGCGGTCTGCATGGCGACCTACGACCCCGACATCGACCTGTTCCGGGCCCAGGTCGAGTCGCTGCGCGCGCAGACCGATCGGCGCTGGCGGTGCGTGATCAGCGACGACTGCTCGAGCCCCGAGCGCTTCGCGGCGCTCACCGAGGTGATCGCGGGCGACGAGCGCTTCGTCGTGTCGCGCTCGGAACGGCGGCTGGGCTTCTATCGCAACTTCGAGCGCGCGCTGAGGCTGGCGCCCGCGCAGGCGCGGCTGCTGGCGCTGTGCGACCAGGACGACCGCTGGCGCCCGGAGAAGCTCGAGGTCCTGCGCCAGGCGCTCGGCGGCGCCCAGCTCGTCTACTCCGACCAGCGCCTGGTCGACGCCGACGGGCACGTGCGCAGCGCGACCCTGTGGCGCGGCCGTCGCAACAACCACACCAACCTCGCGTCGCTGCTGATCGCGAACTCGATCACGGGCGCCGCCACCCTCTTCCGCCGCGAGGTGGCCGACCTCGCCCTGCCCTTCCCGGACACGCCGGGCCTGCAGTTCCACGATCACTGGATCGGGCTCGTGGCCCTGGCCGCCGGCGACATCGCCTACGTCGATCGCCCGCTCTACGACTACGTCCAGCACGCGGGAGCGGTGTTCGGCGAGGTCAGCGGCGGGCGGGCGCGGCGGGGGCCGCGCGGACTGCTGCGCGGCGGGCGCGGGGCCTACTTCCTGGGCCATCTGCCGCGCGAGGTCCAGGCCGAGACGCTGCTCGTGCGCTGTGCGGGGCGGCTCAGCGCCCCCAAGCGCCGCGCCCTGCGCCGCTACGTCGAGAGCGCGCGCTCGCCCGTGGCCTTCGCGTGGCTGGCCGCGCGGCCGCTCCGCGTGCTCGCCGGGCGCAACGAGACCCTGGGCAGCGAGAGCGAGCTGGTGCACGGGATCGTGTGGCGCTGGGTGGTGGCGCTCCTCACCAAGGCGGTGCGCAGGCCCGGGCGTCTGCCCTGCGACGCCAGCTTTCCCGACCCGCTGAGCTTCGAGCAGAAGCGGCTGCGCCGGTGGCGGGCCGGCGCCTGACGGCCGCGTACGCTTCGCACGATGTCGGCACCGGTGGTCATCGAGGTTCGCGAGGTCGAGAAGACCTTTCGCATCCCCGGCCATCGCGTCGACAGCTTCAAGGAGCGGGTGGTGCATCCGCTCTCGAAGGGCGACTACCGCGAGCTGCGCGCGCTGCGCGGCGTCTCCTTCGAGGTCCATAAGGGCGAGTTCTTCGGGATCGTCGGGCGCAACGGCTCGGGCAAGAGCACGCTGCTGAAGATCATGTCGAGCATCTACCGCGCCGACGCGGGGCGGATCCGGATGGCGGGGCGCCTCGCGCCGTTCATCGAGCTCGGAGTGGGCTTCAACCCCGAGCTCACCTCGCGCGAGAACGTGGTGCTCAACGGCGTGATGATGGGCGTCGGGCGCCGCGAGGCGGCGCGGCGGCTGGACTCCGTCCTGGACTTCGCCGAGTTGCGCGACTTCGTCGACCTGCGGCTGAAGAACTACTCCTCGGGAATGATGGTCCGGCTCGCGTTCGCGGTCATGGTCGAGGCCGACGCCGACATCATGCTGGTCGACGAGGTGCTCGCAGTGGGTGACGCGTCCTTCGCGCAGAAGTGCATGGACGTCTTCCGCCAGAAGCGCAGCGAGGGCCGCACGCTCGTGCTCGTGACCCACGACATGGCGACCGTGCAGAGCTTCTGCGATCGCGCGATGCTCATCCACGACGGCGAGCGCCTTTACACCGGTGATGCGGAGGAGGCGGCGCTTCGCTACTACCGCCTGAACTTCGGCGGCGACCGCACGAACGGGGCGGGCCCGGGCGGCGTCCCGGACGTCAACGTGCGCATCATCGAGGCCGGGCTGCACAACGATGCGGGCGAGCGCGTCGAGAACGTCGAGCAGGGTGAGTCGATCGGGCTCGACGTCGTCTTCGAGGCGCGCCACGACCTCGAGGACCCCGTCTTCGGCTTTCACTTCCTCAACGCCAACGGCGAGACCGTCTTCGGCTTCAACCGCACGCTGACGGTGCCCGACGGCGAGCCCAGCCGCATCCCGGCGGGCCAGCGCGTGCGGATCGCGGGGACGATCGACAACCCGCTGCTGCCCGGGCGTTACTTCGTCAACTGCTGGATCTCACGTAACCGCGCGCAGGGCGATCTGGCCCTCCACGTGGTGCGGCTGCTCGACTTCGTCGTGTTCGGGACGCGGCCCGGGCCCGGGAGCGTGACCGTCAACGCCGACGTCGAGGCCGGCCTCGAGCCGCGCCGGGCGCCATCGCCATGACCGACCCCTCCCTCGAACTGCGCGAGGTCCGCGGCCCCTCTGCGCTGGGGGGCGGCTGGCGGCGCTCGCTGGACCTGCTCTACCTGATCTCGATCACGGAGTTCAAGCGCACGTACTTCGGCACGGTGCTCGGCTACCTGTGGTCGCTCGCGCGCCCGCTGATGCTCTTCGGCGTCCTGCTGGCCGTCTTCACCCAGGTGTTCCGCGTCGGGTCGCAGGTGCCCCACTATCCGGAGCTGCTGCTGCTCAACGTGGTGCTCTACGGCTTCTTCCAGGAGGCGACCGGGACCGCCGTGGGGTCGATCGTGGGCCAGGAGTCCGTCGTGCGCAAGACGCAGTTCCCGCGCCTGGTCATCCCGCTCGCCGTCGTGCTCACGAGCTTTTTCAACCTGGCGCTCAACCTCGTCGTGGTCTTCGTCTTCATGCTGGCCTTCGGCGTGACGCCGATGTGGACCTGGCTGCTGTTCCCCGTCGTGCTCCTGCTGCTCGTCGCGATCACCGTCGCGGTGTCGATGCTCGTCGCCTCGCTGTACCCGCGCTTCCGCGACATGGCGATCATCTGGACGGTCCTCTCGACCGTGCTGTTCTACGGGACGCCGATCCTCTATCCGATCGAGGCGGTTCCCGACACGCTGCGCCACATCATCCTGCTGAACCCGCTGACGCCGGTGTTCGAGCTGGCGCGGCTGTGGATGATCGATCCCGGCGCGCCCACGCCGTCCGAAGCGGCCGGGGGGTTCGTGCGCCTGCTCGTGCCGATCGCCCTCTACGTGGGGACCTGCGTTCTCGCGGTGTGGATCTTCAACCGCGAGGCACCTCGGATCGCGGAAGAGCTCTGACGTCCGCGCCGGCCAGCAGTGCGCCGGCCAGGACCACGGCCACGAGGGTCAGCGCCGGCATCTCCCAGTCCCAGTCGATGGCGCTGTGGAAGGCCCACGCCGTCAGCGCGGCGGCCGGGCCCGCGGCCAGGGCCGGATCAAGACGATGCGCGGCCCGCGCGCTGAGTCCGACGCCGCCCAGCAGCGCCGCGAGCAGCGCGACGCCCACGAGGCCGAGCTCGGCGAACGTCTCGAGCTCGAGCGAGTGCGCGTCGCGCACGACCTCGTCGATGTGGCGCCGGCGCAGCCACTCGACGCGGAACCCGCTGGCGCCCACGCCGGCCAGCGGGTGGTCGGCGCCGGTGTCGATCGCCACGCGCCAGTAGGCGTAGCGATTGGAGCCCAGGGAGCTGAAGCGCTGGTTGGTGGCGCCGGTGGCCGGCGCCGCCTGCTGATGCCCGCCGGCGGCGACGATCGGGACCACAAGGAGCGCGGCGATCGCCGCCGGGGCCGCCCAGCCCGACCACGGCGGCAGGGCGAGCGGGCGATCGGGGAGCGGCAGGCGGGCGGCGAACGCCGCGGTGGCCATGAGGATGACCACGACCGCGAGCACGATCGCGCCCTCGCGCTCGCGCGTGGCCAAGGCGCCGGCGCCCGTGCGCACCGCCGCGGCGAGGCCGGCGGCGAGCGCGCCGGCGGCCCCGGCGCCGACCACCAGCGCGCCGGCGCGCAGCTGGCCCGCGCGCTCGCGCGCGGCGACGAGGACGATCAGCGCGAGCAGGCCCGCCGCCAGCGCGGCCAGCGCGCCGCGCGAGAAGCTCAGGTAGCAGCCCATCCCCAGCGGCACCGCGGCGGCGCCGGCCGCGGCGCGCAGGGCGGCGGACCGCTCCCGGTCGCCCGCGATGCGCGCGCACAGCACGATCCCGATGGTCGCGAGGGCGCCCATCGCGTTCCAGTAGGTCAGGGGCTGATCGAGGCGCCCGGCGGCGCTGACCTGCGGATGCTGGGTGATGAGGCCGGGGAGCAGCCGGCCGCTGAGCCCGTAGGCGACGACGACGACGGTGCCCGCGGCGGCCAGCGGCTCGAGTGCGCGCGCCGCCGTGCGCGGCCGGAAGGCGATCGCCGCGGCGGCGAGCGTCACCGCGTAGAGCAGCGCGCGCTCGGCGTCGTCGCCCGCGAAGTCGCGTATCGGCGCCCAGGTCACCGACAGCCCGATCCACGCCGCGTAGGCCGCCGCGGCCGCAAGGGCCACGCGGGCCGCCGGATGACGCGGCACCAACTCGCCCGCCGGCGTAGCCGCCACGAGCACGGCCAGCACGGCGCTCGCCACCAGCAGCGCCACGTCGCGTGGGCCGTCGAAGAACCCGCCCGCGAAGAAGGCGAGCACCACGGGCCCGGCGATCAGGACGGCACGCGCGCTGAGCAGGCAGGCCGCGCGCACGAGCCGGGCGCTAACGCCGCGAGCTGCCGACGTGCCCGACGGCGCCGCGCAATCCGACCGTCCCGATGCTCGCCGCGACCCCGCCGCTCACCACCGTGCCGACGCTCGCGGCCACCCCGGCGCTGGCCACGGTGCCCGCGCTCGCAGCGACCCCCGCGCCGGCGCTCATCTCCGTGTCGGCCATGGCGCGCAGCCTAGAGGTCAGGTGGGCGTGAGCGACCGCCGCCGGGCGCGCACGGCGAGCGCCAGCACCGACGCCGCCGCCACGAACTGCACGCCGAACACGATCCACGCGAAGCTGACGATCCCCTGGCCGCTCGTGGTCAGGACGAAGGGCTCGGCGAGGGCCACCGCCCCGAGCACCCACAGGAAGCTCGTCTCGCCCAGCGCGACCATGTACTGCACGGTCAGGTAGGTGAAGGCCAGCAGCGTCATCGCGATGCCGAGCACCAGCAGCGCATCGGCGGCCAGCGTGAGATCGGGGCCGAAGGCCAGACGCAACAGCAGCTCGGGCGCGACCGCGAAGATCACGAGCGCGGGCGCGGCCACCAGACTGGCCATCGCCAGCGCGCGCAGCAGCACGCGGCGGGGATCGAGGCCGGCGGCGGCGCGCCGCGTGGCCTCGGGCAGCAGGTGCAGGCCGATGCCGATGGCCACCCACACGACGGCCTTGGCGGCCACCGCGGCCGCGGCGTAGGAGCCCGCCTCGTCGCCGGTGAGCTGGTGCTTGGCAAGGATGACGTCGATGTTCTGGAGCGAGGCGAGCATGAAGAGGGCGAGGATCGGCACCCATCCGTTGCCGACCAGCGACCGCAGGGTGCGCAGCGGCCCGTGGTCCGTGCCCACGGGTCCGACGCGGCGATGCAGCTCGCGCTCCAGCCAGAGCCCGACGACCACGAAGGACAACGGCGTGCCGAGCAGCGCCCCGGTGACGCCCATCCCGGCGCCGACCAGCATGAGGGCGAACACCAGGCGCAGGAATCCCTCGCCGACGATCGACACGCCGACCGGCCGATACTCGCGCAGGCCCTGCAGCGCGCCGCGCTGCAGGCAGAGCAGCATCCACAGCACGCCGGTCGGTGGGATCGCAGCCGCGGCCCACGGAACGTCGTCGACCCCGATGAGCGCGGCCAGCGGCTCGCGCAGCACCGCTGAAGCGGCTCCGATCGCCACGAAGGCGATGAGCAGCTTGCGCGTCCAGGCGTGCAGCGTGGCCCGCAGCAGCTCGGGGTGACCCAGGCTGTCGAGGGCCGCCTCGCGCGCCGCCGCCATCTGCACGGACTGGCCGACCACCAGCAGGATCAGGAAGGCCGAGACGAGCGCGGCGAGCGTTCCGTAGTCCGTGGCGCCGAGCAGCCGCGTGAAGACGACCGTGAAGACGAGCTGGATCGCGTTGTTGGCCAGCGTCGCCGCTGCCAGCCCCGCCGCCTTGCCGGATTCGGAGTTCGAGATCGCAGCACGGAGTCCCTCGCGCCGGGCGACGGGCGGTTCCTCGAGCATGCGGCCTGGGACGCTCACGGCGAGCGCGACGGTAGCATCGCCCGGCGTGCCTGCCCCACGACGCATCGCCGCTGTCGCCGTGAGCCTCGCGGTCGCCCTCGCCCCCGCCGGCGCCCGCGCGCAGAACGGGGCGGGCGACGAGCAGTACACCGACCCGTTCGCGGGCCAGTCGCAGCCCAAGCCCAAGGCCCAGCCGAAGCCCACGGCTCCGCAGCAGCAGTCGCAGCCCACCCAGCAGCAGGCGACGCCACAGGCCACCACGCCGGCCCCGGCCGCGCAGGGGCAGGCGCCCGCCGCGGCCCCGAGCGAGCTGCCGCGCACCGGCTTCGACGTCGTGCCCGTGGCGCTGCTCGGCGTCGCCCTCGTGCTCGCCGGCCTCGCGCTGCGCCGTCGCGCCGCTCATGGCCGCGACTGAGACCGGCTCGGCGGCCGAGACCGAGGCCCTGGCCGCGCGGCTCGCCGAGGGCCTGCGCCCCGGCGACGTCGTGCTCGTCTCCGGCGAGATGGGGGCGGGGAAGACGACGTTCGTGCGCGGCGCCGCGCGGGCGCTCGGCGTCGGGGTCCCGGTGACGAGCCCCACCTTCACCATCGCGCGCCGCTATGCGGACGGCCGCTTCCCGATCAGCCACCTGGACCTCTACCGCCTCGACGGGCTGGACGGCGAGGAGCCCGAGCTGCTGGCCGACGAGCTCGCGGGCGATCGCGTCGCGTTCGTCGAATGGCCCGAGCAGGCCGGCCGCGACCTCGGTGACGTCCACGTCGCCGCCCGCGTCCGCCTGGAGCATCTCGGCGGCGATCGCCGTCGCGTCATCATCGAACCGTGATCCTCGGCCTCGACACGGCTACGCCCGCCACGGTGGTGGCCGTCCTGCCCGAAGACGGCGAGCCCGTCGAGCTGCGCCACGAGCCCGCGCCCGGCGAGCGCCCGGGCCATGCGTCCCAGCTCCTGCCGCTGGCGCGCCGGGCGCTCGACGCTCTGGGGGCGAGCTTCGCCGATGTGCGGCGCATCGGCGTCGGCGTCGGGCCCGGCACCTTCACGGGGTTGCGGATCGGGGTCGCCACCGCCCGCGCGCTGGCCCAGGCGACCGGCGCCGAGGTGGCGGCCGTCTCCACGCTGGAGGCGCTCGCCGCCGCGGCCGCCACCGACCGCGCGGTGCTCGCCGTGCTCGATGCGCGCCGGGGCGAGGCGTACGCCGCCGCCTTCCGCGACGGGGAGCGCCTGATGGCCCCGGTGGCGGTCGCGCCAGAGGCGCTCGCCGCCCTCGCCGATCCGCGCCACGCGCCGTGGTTGGCGCTGGGAGACGGGGCGGTACGATTTCGCGACCGGCTGGAACCGGCGGCCGAGGTCCCGGCGGATGCCTCAAAGCTGCACGGTGTCAGTGCCGTGGCGGTGTGCCGGCTGGCCCGGGAGGCCCGACCCGTCGACCGCGACGCCCTTCTGCCGGAGTACGTGCGCCTCCCCGACGCCGTGCCCCGCCGATGACCACAGCGCTCGACATCCGCCGCCTGACCTACGCCGATCTCCCGCAGGTCATCGCCATCGAGCGCCGCGCCTTCCCGACCCCGTGGTCGCTGGCGATGTTCGTGCTCGAGCTCTCCAAGCCCGGCGGCGTGTGCCTGGCGGCGCGCCGCGACGGCAGCCTGGTCGGCTACCTGATCTGCTCGCGCTATGACACGGTGTGGCACGTGATGAACGTCGCCGTCGACCCCGCGATGCGCCGCATCGGGGTCGCCACCACGCTGCTGCTCGAGCTGCTCGAGCGCGTCGGCGACGACAACGCGCGCTTCACGCTCGAGGTGCGGACCTCCAACGCCGCCGCCATCGCCCTGTACGAGCGCTTCGGCTTTCGCACCGCCGGCACGCGCCGGCGCTACTACCAGGACAACGGCGAGGACGCCCTCATCATGTGGCGCACCCGCGCGACCCTGAACGGCTCGCTCGAAGACGTGCCGAACGCAGGGCCGGTCCGGTAGATGGCGCACGCCATCGAGGTCTCCAACCTCAGCAAGCGATTCGGCGACGTCGTGGCGGTCGACGATCTGTCGTTCACCGTCGACGAGGGACGGATCGTGGGGTTCCTCGGGCCCAACGGTGCGGGCAAGACGACGACGCTGCGGATGCTGCTCGGGCTCGTCTACCCGACGGGCGGCAGCTCGACCATCTTCGGCACCGACTATCACCGCCTCGACGATCCCGTGCGCCAGGTGGGCGCCGTCCTGGACGGGGGCATGCTGCACCCGGGCCGCACCGGGCGCAACCACCTGCGCGCGCTCGCGAAGGCCGCCGGGGTGCCGGCCGCGCGGACCGAGGAGCTGCTGCAGCTCGTCGCGCTCGCGGACGCCGCGAACCGCCGCGCCGGCGGCTACTCGCTCGGCATGCGCCAGCGGCTCGGCCTGGCGGCCGCGCTGCTCGGCGACCCGCGGGTGCTCGTGCTCGACGAGCCCGCCAACGGCCTCGACCCGCAGGGCATCCGCTGGCTGCGGGACTTCCTGCGCTCGCTGGCCCGCGAGGGGCGGGCCGTGCTGGTCTCCAGCCACGTGCTGGCCGAGGTCTCCCAGACGGCGGACGACGTCGTCGTCATCAACCGGGGACGCTCGGTCGCCCAGGGCACCCTGACGGACCTGATCGCCCGCAGCGGCGGCGGGATGAGGGTCGCCGGGCCGGACGTGCGCCGCCTGCGCGAGCTGCTGGTCGCCGAGGGCGCGAACGTGAGCGGCGACGGTGAGATCGTCGTGCGCGATCGCAGCGGCGAGGACATCGGGCGCGTGATCGCCAATCACCAGCTCGTGGTCTCCGAGCTGACGCCCGTCGGGTCGTCACTGGAGGAAGTGTTCTTCGAGCTCACCGAAGCCGGTGGAGGTCCGTCATGACCCGCCTGGTGAGCGCCGAGTTCTTCAAGCTGCGCAGCACCCGCACGTTCTACGGCGTCGTCGGCGGCGCTCTCGCTCTCGTGGTCGGGATCGTCGTCCTCGCGGCCGCGACGGGGACCTGGCATCCGGGTGACACGCCGCTGCGAGACCTGATCGGGATATCGGGCTTCGCCCAGGTGTTCGCGCTGGTGCTCGGGATCCTGGCCGTGACCAGCGAGTTCCGCCACGGCACGATCACGCCGAGCCTGCTCGTCGTGCCCAATCGCGTCAGGCTGACGCTGGCGAAGCTCGGCGCGAGCCTCGGCACCGGCCTCGTGCTCGGCCTGGCGGCGACGGCCCTGGCGGCGGCGATCGCGGCGACGATCTTCAATGCGCGCGGCATCGACACCGGGGTGACCGGGTCGCAGGTGACGAACATGATCGTCGGCGGAACGATCGCCACGGCGCTCTACGCCGCCCTCGGCGTGGGCGTCGGCGCGATCGTCCGCAACCAGGTGGGGGCGATCGTCGGCACGCTGGTGTACCTCTTCGTGCTCGAGAACCTGCTGCAGATCGTCCGCGCCCTGAGGGACCCCCTGGCCAAGTACGGCTTCGGCGGCGTCGGCCAGGGACTGACCGGCACCGGCGACGCGGCGGCCGATCACCCGCCGCTCGGCCAGGTGTCGGCGGGGCTCGTGCTCGCCGGCTACTGCGCGATCTTCCTGCTCGCGGGCATCGCCATGATGAAACGGCGCGACATCACCGCATGATCAGCCACGAGCAGGCCGACCGCTTCGCCACCGAGTGGATCGGCGCCTGGAACGCGCACGATCTCGACGCGATCGTGGCGCACTACGCCGACGACGTGAGCTTCGTCTCGCCCTTCGTTGCGGCTCTGACGGGTGAGGAGTCCGCCCGGATCGAGGGCCGCGACGCGTTGCGCGAGTACTTCCAGCGTGGTCTGGAGACCTTCCCCGATCTGCACTTCGAGCTCTACACGGCGCTTGCCGGCGCGTCGTCGATCGCGCTGCACTACCGCTCCGTCGGCGGCCGGCTGGCGATCGAGACGATGGAGCTCGATGCGGCCGGGCTGGTGTCGCACGCAGCCGCGCACTACTCCCCGCCGCAGGACTGAGCCTCACCATGATCCTGGCCATCGAGACCAGCTGCGACGACACCTGCGCGGCCGTCGTCACCGCCGCGGGGGAGATGCGCTCCAACATCATCTCCTCGCAGGGCGTCCACGACCGTTACGGCGGCGTGGTGCCCGAGGTCGCGGCCCGCCACCACCTCGCGCTCATCAACGACGTGGTCGACGACGCGCTGCGGACGGCCGACGTCGCCCTCGACGACGTGGACCTCGTCGCCGTCACCCAAGGCCCCGGGCTGGTCGGCGCGCTGCTCGTGGGGGTGGCCACCGCCAAGGGCCTCGCCGCCGGGCGCGGCCTGCCGCTGGCGCCGGTCGACCACCTCCAGGGGCACGTCGCGGCCAACTTCCTGGAGACCTCCTTCGAGCCGCCGTTCCTGTGCCTGGTCGCCTCCGGCGGGCACACCTTCCTGGCCCGCGTCGAGGACCACGCCGGCTACACGGTCCTCGGGCGCACGCTCGACGACGCGGCCGGCGAGGCGTTCGACAAGGGCGCGCGCATGCTGGGTTTGCCCTATCCCGGCGGCCCCGCGCTCGAGCGCCTGGCCGCCGAGGGCGACCCCGCGGCCTACGACTTCCCGATCGCCGCCGGGGTGGCGGGGCTGGACTTCTCGTTCGCGGGGCTCAAGACGGCGCTGCTCTACAAGGTCCGCGATCTGGGCGACGAGGCGCAGGCCCGGCGAGCGGACCTCGCCGCGGCCTACCAGCACGCGATCGTCGAGGCCCTGGCGCTGCGCGTCGAGCGCGGGCTGCGCGCCACCGGCCTGCAGCGCCTGGCGGTCGGCGGCGGGGTGGCGGCCAACGGGCCGCTGCGCGAGCGCATGGCCGGCCTGGGCGTCGAGCTGCACGTCCCCGAGCGCGCGCTGTGCACCGACAACGCGGCGATGATCGCCTCCGCCGCGCGGTGGGTGACGCCGCTGCGCGACTTCGGCGACCTCGACGCCTACGCCAGCGGGGAGCGCGGGATTTGAGCCTGGTGCTCTACGGCCGCGCCGGCTGCCACCTGTGCGACGAGGCGCGCACCGTGCTCGAACGGATCGGCCACCCGTTCGAGGAGGTCGACATCGAGGCCGACGACGAGCTGCTGGCCCGCTACCTCGTGCGCATCCCGGTGATCGCGCTCGACGGCGAGGAGCTCTATGACTTCTTCGTCAACGAGGCCGAGCTTCGGGCCCGGCTCGACGCTAGAGTGCGACGGGCATGAGCGTCGGCGACGCCATCCACAGTGCGGCCGACCCAGGGGACGGAACTCCGATGCCGGAGCGCCTCTCGCTGGGCGTCGCCGCGCGCCTGTCGCGCTACCTGCAGGTCCTCACGCAGGCCAAGAAGATGGGCAAGGAGACCATCTCCTCGCAGGAGCTCAGCGACTACACGCACGTCAACTCGACGCAGATCCGCCGCGATCTGTCGGGCTTCGGCAAGTTCGGCAAGCGCGGCGTGGGTTACAACGTCGACTCGCTCGTCTCGCAGATCCGCAAGATCCTGCGCACCGCGGGCCAGCACAACATCGCGCTCTTCGGCGCCGGCCACCTGGGCCGCGCCATCGCCAGCTCGGACATCTTCGCCGACCACGGCTTCCGCGTGGTGGCCATCTTCGACGCCGATCCGCGCAAGGTCGGCCACACGGTCGGCAACCAGGCGGTCCGCCACGTCCGCGACCTCAAGCAGGTCGTCGAGGACGAGGACATCGTCGTCGGCGTGCTCGCCGTGCCCAACGCCGCGGCGCAGCCGCTGGCCGACGACCTCGTCGACGCCGGCGTCAAGATCATCTTCAACTACTCCGAGGCGCTGGTGCAGGTCCCGCCCGAGGTCACCGTCCACACGTCCAGCCCGGCCGTGGACCTCCTCTACGCGCTCTACTTCTACCTGACCTGAGGCCGTGAGTATCGACCTGGCCGCAGCGGAGGAGCTGTTCGCCGCCTCGACCGACGCCACCGTCGGGCTCGAGGAGGAATTCGGCATCCTCGATGGCGCATCGCTGGACCTCGTGCCGCGCTTCGAGGAGCTGCGCGATCTCGCGATCGCCGACGACCCGGTCCTGGCCGACTCGATCGCCGGCGAGCTCATCTCCAGCGAGATCGAGATCCGCTCTGGCCGCGGCGAGGACGTCCATGACGCGCTGCGCCGCCAGCGCGACGCGCGCAACCGGCTCTTCGCCCTCGCCGAGTCGCGGGGGGTGGCGCTGGGCGCGACCGGCACGCACCCGTGGGCCGACTATCGCGAGCAGCGCAACATCGACACCGAGCACTACCAGCGCGTGGTCGACGGCCTGCGGTACGTCGCGAGACGCAACAACACGTTCTCGCTGCACGTCCACGTCGGGGCGCGCGACGTCGAGCGCGCGGTGCGCGCGTGCGACCGGCTGCGTCCGGTGCTGCCCCTGCTGCTCAGCATCAGCGCCAACTCGCCCTATCTCGACGCGCGCGACAGCGGGCTGCACTCGGCGCGCTCGCAGGCCTTCACCAAGAGCTTCCCGCGCTGCGGTATCCCCGACGCCTTCGGGTCGTGGGAGGTCTTCCGCGACTACATCGAGTTCCTCGTCCGCACCGACTCGATCCAGGAGTACACGCAGGTGTGGTGGTCGATCCGCCCGCACCTCTCGTTCGGGACGGTCGAGGTGCGCATCTGCGACGCGCAGACGACTGCGCAGGAGGCCGAGGCATTGAGCGGGCTCATCGTCGCCTCGGTGGCGCAGGCCCTGCGCGACATCGACGAGGGCGTGCCGTTCAGCGACCCGCAGCGCCGGCTGGTCGAGGAGAACTTCTGGCGCGCGATCCGCTACGGGCAGGACGGGACGCTGCTCGATCTCGATCGCGGCGAGGCGTTCCCGGCGGCCGCGGCGGCCGAGCGGCTGCTGCAGTGGACCGCGCCGGTGCGCGCCGAGCTGGGGATCGAGCCGACCTTCCCGGCGCTGAATGGCGCCCAGCGGCAGCGCCGCGCGATCGACGCGGGTGCCAGCATGCAGGAGGTCTTCGCCGCCGCCGTGCGCGAGACCAGTCAGACCTACGTCCAGGAGGCCGAGACCGCATGAGTGAGCAACAGCAGCCCGAACAGTCACAGTCCAGGGAGCCCACCGAGGAGGAGCTGCGGGCCGCGTACGAGCAGCAGCTCAAGCAGATCCGCGTCGAGGACGTGCTCGTCCAGACCGTCCTGTCGCTCATCAACCTCGGCAGCCTGCGCGCGGGACTGGTGCCCGGCAACGAGAGCGAGGCCGACCCCCAGCAGCTGCAGCAGGCCATCGAGGCCGTGCGGGCGCTGCTGCCCCAGGTCGAGCCCGTCCTCGGGCCCGATGCCCGCCAGATCCGCGACGCGATCTCGCGGCTGCAGATGGAGTACGCGCGCCTGGCCGGCGCCGGCGCCGGCGGCGCACCGCCCGCCGACCGGGGCGCCGAGCCGGCGCCCGAGGCAGCGCCGCAGGGCGCGCCGCAGCCGTCGAACCCGGACGATCCGGGGCCCGCGCAGAGCAGCGGCAGGCTCTGGGTTCCGGGGCGCTGACGCCGGGCAGACGGCGTCTCCGCCGCCGTCCTCGATAGCATGCGCGCCTCTGAGCAGGCACGGCGCCCTCGCGGGCGCCTTTTGCCGTTGGCTCACGCGTCCGCGTGCCGCTTGAGGGCCGTGACGCGCACCCGATCACATCGCCGGAGGACTTCCGAACCTTGAGTCAATTCCTGACCGACCACGGGGTCGTCATCGCGCTCATCTGCGCCGGCTTCGCCGTGGCCTACGGCCTGCTGACCGCCCGTTCGCTTCTCGCCCTCTCGCCGGGCAACGCCGAGATGCAGCGCATCTCCGGTGCCGTCCAGGAGGGCGCGCGCGCGTACCTGAACCGCCAGTACACGGTCATCGCCGGGGTGGGCGTCGTGCTGGCCATTGCCCTGATCTTCATCCAGAACGGCTACGTCGCCGTCGGCTTCGTGATCGGCGGCGTCCTCTCAGGCGCCACCGGCTACATCGGCATGAACGTGTCGGTGCGGGCCAACGCCCGCGTGGCCGAGGCCGCGCGAGGCGGCGTCGGCCCCGCGCTGGACGTCGCCTTCCGCGGCGGCGCCATCACCGGCCTGCTCGTGGTGGGCCTCGCGCTGCTCGGTGTGGCGGGCTACTACGGCCTGCTGACGACGGTCTTCGATCAAAGCCAGAAGGATGCCGTGGACGCGCTCATCGGCCTGGGCTTCGGCGGCTCGCTGATCTCGGTCTTCGCCCGACTGGGCGGCGGCATCTTCACCAAGGCCGCCGACGTCGGCGCCGACCTCGTCGGCAAGGTCGAGGCGGGGATCCCCGAGGACGACCCGCGCAACCCGGCCGTGATCGCCGACAACGTGGGCGACAACGTCGGCGACTGCGCCGGCATGGCCGCCGACCTGTTCGAGACCTACGCGGTGACCGCGGTCGCCGTGATGCTGCTGGGCATCCTGACCTTCCAGCAGGACACCGCCGCGGCCCTCTATCCGCTGGTGCTGGGCGGCGTGGCCATCATCGCCTCGATTCTCGGCACCTTCGCCGTCAAGTCGGCGGCGGGCAACGTCGAGCGGGCGCTGTACCAGGGCCTGATCCTGTCGGGCCTGATCGCGGCCATCGCCTTCTACCCGGTCACCAAGTGGCTGATGGACGGCATCTCCGGCGGCGACAACCCCAGCGTGGGCGAGCTCTACCTGTGCTCGATCGTCGGCATCGGCGTGACCGCGTGCCTGTTCCTGCTGACCGACTACTACACCTCGACGCGCTTCAGCCCGGTCAAGAAGACGTCGGCGGCCTCGCAGACCGGCCACGCGACGAACATCATCCAGGGCTTCTCCAGCGGCCTGCAGGCCACGGCGCTGCCCGCGCTCGTCCTCGTGTTCGGCATCTTCTTCGCCTGGAAGCTGGGCGGCATCTACGGCATCGGCGTGGCGGTCATGGGTCAGCTCTCGCTGACCGGCCTCATCGTCGCCCTCGACGCGTTCGGCCCGATCACCGACAACGCGGGCGGTATCGCGGAGATGGCCGACCTGCCCGAAGAGGTCCGCAACGTGACGGACCCGCTCGACGCGGTCGGCAACACCACCAAGGCCGTGACCAAGGGGTACGCCATCGGCTCGGCCGTGCTGGCCGCGATCGTCCTCTTCGCGGGCTTCAAGTTCGAGCTGGCCGACGCGGGCCAGAACCTCGTGTTCGCGATCGACGACCCGCCGGTCCTCATGGGCCTGCTGATCGGCGGCATGATGGTCACGCTGTTCGCCTCGCTCTCGATCGAGGCCGTCGGCCGCGCCGCCGGCGGCGTCGTCGAGGAGGTGCGCCGCCAGTTCCGCGAGAAGCCGGGAATCATGGAGGGCACCGAGCGGCCCGACTACGCGACCTGCGTCGACATCGTCACCAAGGCCGCGCAGCGCGAGATGATCCTGCCCGCCCTGATCCCGATCGGCGTGACGTTCATCGTCGGGATCATCAGCGTGAAGGTCCTCGGCGGCCTGCTCATCGGCGTCATCATCGTGGGCTTCTTCTTCGCCGTGCTCATGACCGCCGGCGGCGGCGCGTGGGACAACGCGAAGAAGCTCATCGAGGACGGCGCCTACGGCGGCAAGGGCTCCGAGGCCCACGCGGCCTCGGTGACCGGCGACACGGTCGGCGACCCCTTCAAGGACACCGCCGGCCCCGCCATCAACCCGATGATCAAGGTGGCCAACATCGTGGCCATCCTCATCATTCCGATCATCACGTAGGGGTCGGTAGACGTTTGTCGTCCGCGCGGCGCCTGTGGCGCCGCGCGGCGCTTAAAGCATCACCGAGGGGTGGCAGCCACCCGCCGCGCCCGGCCCGGGGCGCCGCGGCGCGCCTCTTCCCCTCGGTGATGCCTGAAGCGCGCCGCAACGCCGCGCGCGCCCGAAGTTGACCGCCACCGCAACCACCAGTGAGGATCGCGGACGTGACGCCCCCCGCGCTCAGCGCGACCACGATGTGCGAGGCGCTCATGATCACCGCGGCCGAGCGCCCCGATCAGGTCGCCCTGCGCACGCCCGATGACGCGATCTCCCTGACCTTCGGTGCTCTGCAGCGCCGGCTCGCCGCCACCGCCTCGATCCTCCACGACCTCGGCCTGCGCAAGGGCGAGGCGCTCGGGCTCATGATGCTCAACCGCCCCGAGTTCCACGTCGTCGACGCGACGGCGATGCTCCTCGGGGCGACACCGTTCAGCCTCTACAACACCTCGCCGGCCGAGCAGATCGCCTACGTGATGGGCGATGCGGGCAACCGCCTGGTGGTCACCGAGCCGCGCTTCGCCGACGTCGTGCGCGAGGCCGCCGGCGACGGCGTGCGCGTCCTCGAGCTCGACGAGCTGGCCGGGGGCGACGAGGACTTCGACCTCGAGCGCCACTGGCGCGCGGTGGTTCCCGAGGACCTCCTGACGCTCATCTACACCTCCGGCACGACCGGGCCGCCGAAGGGTGTCGAGCTCTCCCACGCGAACATGCTGGCCGAGTTGCGCGGCGTGCACGCGGCGGTGCCCCTCGAGAGCGGCGGGCGCTGGGTCTCGTTCCTGCCCTCGGCCCACGTCGCGGACCGCTGGGGATCGCACTACTCCGCGCTCATGACCTACGGCCACACCGTGACGCCGGTGGCGGACCCCACGCAGGTGATGGCCGTCGTGGCCCAGGTCCGCCCGACCAGCTTCGGCGGCGTCCCGCGCGTGTGGGAGAAGCTCAAGGCGGCGCTGGAGGCGTCGGGCGCCGCGGCGCTCGCGCCCGCGGAGCTGCGGGTACGGCTGGGTCTCGATCAGGCCCGCTGGCTGGCGGTCGGCGCGGCGCCCACGCCGGTCGAGGTGCTCGAGTTCTTCGCCGGGCGCGGGATGCCGATCTGCGAGGTGTGGGGCATGAGCGAGACCTCGTGCATCGTGACCGCCAACCGCCCCGGGGCGACGCGCTTCGGCTCGGTCGGCCGGCCGGTGGACGGCATGGAGCTCTGGATCGCCGACGACGGCGAGCTGCTCGTCCGCGGGCCGCTCGTCACCGCCGGCTACCGCAACCGCCCCGACCTGACGGCGACGGCGATCGACGCCGGCGGCTGGCTGCACACGGGCGACGTCGCCCGCATCGACGACGACGGCTACGTGTGGATCGTCGACCGCAAGAAGGAGCTCATCATCAACGCGGCGGGCAAGAACATGTCGCCGGCGAACATCGAGGCGCGCCTGAAGAGCGCGGGGCCGCTCATCGGCCAGGCCTGCGTCGTCGGTGACCGCCGGGCCTACAACGTGGCGCTGCTGGTCCTCGATCCCGACGCCGCCGCGGGCCTCGATCCGGCCGACCCCGCCGTCGTCGCCCGCGTGCAGGAGGAGGTCGACGCGGCCAACGCGCACCTGTCGCGGGTGGAGCAGATCAAGCGCTTCCGCCTGCTGTCGGCCGAGTGGCTGCCGGGCGGCGACGAGCTGACGCCGACGATGAAGCTCAAACGCCGCCCGATCGCCGAGAAGTACGCCGGCGAGGTCGACGCCCTCTACGCCTAGACTCCCCGTGCGGGATGGCCGAACGCCGACTGCACGGCCTCCAGCGAGTGCTGGGGGTCAACGCCCTCGTCTCGACCGCCTACGGCAACGTGGGCTCGTCGATCTACTACGCCCTCGGCCTGGTCGCGTCGTTCGCGCTGGGCCTCACGCCGGTGGTCTTCGTCATCACCGGCTTCTTCTTCTACATGACGGCCGCCACGTACGCCGAGGCGACGGCCATGTACCCCGAGGCGGGCGGCTCGTCGTCGTTCGCCCGGCGCGCGTTCAACGAGTTCTGGTCCTTCTTCGCCGCGTGGGGCCAGATGCTCAACTACATCATCACGGTCGCCATCTCGGCGTTCTTCGTGCCGCACTACTTCGGCAGCGTGATCGGCGTCGACGCGCTACGCCATGGGCCGGCGGACATCTTCTTCGGTATGGGCGTCATCGTCCTGCTCAGCGTCGTCAACGTCATCGGCGTCAAGGAATCCGCCGGGCTCAACATCACGTTGGCCCTCATCGACTTCCTCACGCAGGTGCTGCTGGTGGTCGTCGGAGCTGCGCTGGTGCTCTCCCCGTCGATCCTTGTCGACAACGTGCATCTCGGCGTGGCGCCCAGCTGGAAGGACTTCTTCATCGCGATCCCGATCGGCATGATCGCCTACACCGGCATCGAGACGATCTCGAACATGGCCGAGGAGGCCAAGGACGAGACGAAGACGATCCCGGAGGCCATCAGCCGCGTGCGGCTGGCGGTCTTCGCGATCTACTTCACGCTGCCTGCGGTGGCGTTGAGCGCGCTGCCGGTCACCCGGACGGCGGACGGGTCCTACCAGACGCTGCTGGGTGTCAGCGAGGAGAACGGCGGCTTCGCCGGCGATCCGATTCTCGGCGTTGTCAAGCAGCTCAACCTCGGTCCCCTGCAGGGCCCTGGGGAGATCTACGTGGGCCTGCTGGCGGCCACGATCCTGTTCATCGCCACCAACGCGGGGATCATCGGCGTGTCGCGCCTGGTCTACTCGATGGGCCTGCATCGGCAGGTACCGGACCGCCTGCGCCAGCTGCATCCGCACTATGGGACCCCGTGGGTGGGCATCCTCGTGTTCGGCGGCATCGCCTGCGTCACGCTCGTCCCCGGCCAGGCCGACTTCCTGGGCAACATGTATGCGTTCGGCGCGATGCTCTCGTTCAGCATCGCCCACGCCGCGGTCATCCGCCTGCGGCTGACCCAGCCCGACTACAAGCGGCCCTATCGCGGACCGGGCACGCTGCGCGTCGCCGGACGGCCGCTGCCGGTCTTCGCGCTGATCGGCGGTGCGGGCACGAGCCTTGCGTTCGTCGTCGTCACCGCCCTGCACCTCGCCGTGGCCATGGCAGGCGTGGCGTGGCTCGCGCTCGGCGTCAGCATCTACGTGTGGTACCGCCGCCGCCATGGGCTCGATCTGACCTCGACGGTGAAGGTCGCCATCCCCGCGCCCGTCGTCGATCACGAGGCCGAGTACGAGTCGATCCTCGTGGCGATGGACGGCAAGTCCTATCCCGAGGGCGCGATGGCGACCGCGATCAAGGTGGCGGCGCGCCGGCGGCGCGGCATCCACGTGCTCGTCACCATCCCGGTGCCGGCGTCGGCGCCGATCGATGCGGAGCTGCCCGAGCTCGAGCTGAGCGCCCAGACGATCATCGAGCAGGCCAAGCTGCAGGGCGGGCGGCGCGTGACCGGCCACTGGGAGAAGGTGCGCGCCGGAGGTGCCGGCCGTCTGATCGTCGAGGAGGCCCGCGCCATGGGCGCGAAGGCCATCGTCATGCCGTTGCCCGCGCGCTCCGGCGGGACGGTGTTCAGCAAGACCGTCGAGACGGTGCTGGCCGAGCGGCCGTGCCGCGTGATCATCCAGGCCGACCCGGCGACGAGCCGCAAGGCGACGACCATCCCCGCCCCCGCTGCGGCGTAGCATCAGGTCGTGCCCAACCCCCGCGACGTCCATCGGGGCGCCACACGGGTCATGTCCGCCGTGATGGTGCTGATCGGCGTCGTGCTGCTGATCTCCACGCTCGCGCGCGGCGGCGGGCCGCTGGCGGTCGGCGTGCTGCTCGGCCTGCTCTTCGTGGCCGCCGGCGCCGCGCGCCTGTACCTCGCCCGGGGAGGAGGCGGCTAGGTGTTCCGCCGCACGCTCGGGCAGCCGGCGCTCTTCGCGATCATCTACACCTCGGTCGCAAGCGCGATCTACTTCTCGCTCGGCGTGGTCGCCCAGCGCGCGCTCGGCCTCACGCCGTTCGTCTACCTCCTGGCCGGCATCTTCTTCGCGCTGGCCTGCACCACGTACGTCGAGGGCGCCTCCCTGCACCAGGACCGCGGCGGGGCGACCGTGTTCGCCCGCTACGCCTTCAACGAGCTCGTGAGCTTCGTCGCCGGTTGGATGATCCTGCTCGACTACATCATCCTCATCGCCGTCACGGCGTTCTCGGCCACCAACTACCTGGCCGCGTTCTACGCGCCGCTGGGGCAGGGCCGCGACGAGCTGCTGCTGTGCTTCGCGATCATCGGCTATGTCGCCGTGCGCAACGTGCGCGGCTTCTCCAAGACGCGCGTGAACCGGATCGCCGCACTGGTCATCGCCGACCTCGGGCTGCAGGCGCTGATCATCGTCCTCGGGCTGTTCGCCTTCTTCCACCTCGACACGATCACCGACACCATCCACTTCGGCGACACGCCGACATGGGGCGACACCGTCTTCGCCCTCGGCGTGGCCACCGTGAGCTTCACCGGCCTCGAGTCCGCATCCGGCCTGTCGGGCGAGGTCGCCGTCGGCCGGCGCGGGCTCAAGCGACTCGTCGGCGCGGCGGCGATCATCGTCATCGTCGTCTACACCGGCATCGGGATCGTGGCGGTCACGGCGCTGCCGGTCGTCGGCAACGCGACCTCGCTGGGGCGCAACTACCTCGACGCGCCGATGATCGGGATCGCCGAGTCCTTCCACAACGACGTGCTGGCCGACGTCCTGAAGTACACGATCGCGGCCGCCGCAGCCGCTACCCTCATCGCGGCGGCCAACTCGGCCATGATGGGCCTCTCGCGGCTGGCCTACTCGCTGTCGACCAACCGCCAGATCCCCAGCGCGGTCGGGCGCCTGCACCCGACCCGCTCGACGCCCTACGTGGTCATCACCATCGCGGCGCTGCTCGCCGCCGGGCTGACGGTGCCGCAGGACCTCGAGCTGCTGGTCGGGATCTTCGCCTACGGCGCCCTCGTCGGGCTCACGATCGCCCACCTGTCGATCGTCGTGCTGCGCTACAAGGAGCCCGACGGCCGGCGCCCCTATCGGATACCGCTGAGCGTGCGCGTCGGCGGGGGCGACCTACCGCTGCTCGCGGTCTTCGGCGGGGTCCTCAGCGCCGGGGCGTGGGTCGGGCTGCTCATCACCCACGGGGGCGCGCGCTGGGTGGGCACGGCGTGGCTCGCCGTGGGCGTCGCCCTGTACCTCATCTACCGCACGACGCAGGGCAAGTCGGTCCTGCGGCGCGTGCTCGTCCCCGAGGCCGCGCTGCGCGGCGAGCGCCACGAGGCGGAGTACGGCTCGATCCTGGTGCCGCTCTCCGGTTCGCCGTTGGACGACGACATCATCCAGACCGCGGGCCGCTTGGCCGCCGAGGAGGACGCCGAGTCCTTCGAGGACCGGGGCGCCACCATCGAGGCGCTGTGGATCTTCGAGGTCCCGATGTCGCTGCCGATCGACGCGGCGCTGCCCGAGGCGCAGCTCAAGCAGGCGCGCGCCGCGCTCGCGCGCGCCAAGGCGGTGGGGGAGGAGTACGAGGGCGTCGAGGTCGCCACCGCCACGGTGCGCGCGCGGCGCGCCGGGCAGGCGATCGTCGACGAGGCCAAGCGCCGCGGCGTGCAGGCGGTGGTGCTGGCGGCCGAGGAGCCGTCGAAGATCCGCGGCGGCGCGCTGCTGGGCGGGCGCGGCGGACCGCTGGACGACTTCGTGGGGGAGGCGACCAAGTACGTGCTGGCCAAGGCGCCGTGCCCGGTCATCCTCACCGCGCCGCCCGCCTCCGACACGCCTAAGTCTCCCGACCTCGCCGCCGACGCGGCCGCGGCCGGCGACGGCGCCGTACCGGGTCGCGACGGCGCTGCTCGGTAGAGTCCGCGCCAATGCCCCTCATACTCATCGTCGGCGCCGGCCGCGTCGGGTCCTCGGTGGCGCGCTCGATGCTGGCCGCGGGGAACGAGGTGTCGATCCTGGACGAGGATCCGCTGTCGCACGAGCGCCTCGACTCCGGGATGGACACCACCTGGGAGGACTCCGGCGGGCGCTTCACCGTCGGCCACGGCCTGGAGATCGACGCGCTCATCGAAGCGGGCATCGAGGAGGCCGACGTCTTCATCGCCTCCACCGACGGCGACAACACGAATCTCACCATCGCCCAGATCGCGTCCAAGCAGTTCGGGGTGCCCAAGGTGGTCGCGCGCGTGATGGATCCCCGTCGCGCCGAGTGGTACGCGGAGCAGGGGCTGCACACGATCTGCCCCACGCGCTACGCGATCGAGATGTTCGAACAGGCCCTCGGGGTCTAGTGCCTCCCCTCGCAACGTGCCACGCCGAACGGCGGACGTCGATCGCCGCCTGGCATCGTCCTCGGTCGGGTCCAGGCAACCAGCCTGAATCCCGGCGTGGGCGGGACCGAGTCTCCCCAGCCGGCGCCGCCGCCTCGCCGTACGACGCGGCACGTCACGAGAGAAGGCACTCATGTACGTCGTGATCGCCGGGGCCGGCAAGGTCGGCTGGAACCTCGCCCGCGAGCTGATCGCCAAGGGTCACGAGGTGACCGTCATCGAGAGCGAGCGCTCGCGCTACCTCACGGTCGAGCAGGAGCTCGAGCATGCGATCCAGTACGGCGACGCCACCGAGCTGTGGGTGCTCGAGCGCGCGGGCATCAACCGCGCCGACCTGACCATCGCGGTCACCGGCGACGACGAGGACAACCTCCTGATCTGCCAGATCGCCAAGGAGAAGTACCTCTGCTCGCGGATCATCGCCCGCGTCAACAACCCCCGCAACCGCCCGTACTTCGAGCTGCTGGGCATCCAGCCGGTGGTCAGCGCCACCGACCTGATCCTGCGCCTCATCGAGCACGAGGTCCCCTCCTACGGCCTCGTCCACCTGCTCGACCTCCGCGACGAGCAGCTCGAGATCATCGAGGTCGAGGTCGGCGAGGGCGCTCCCGCCGCCGGGCGCAAGGTGGCCGAGGTCGAGCTGCCCGACGGCTCGCTGATCATCTCCGTGCTGCGCAACGGCAAGGGCTTCGTGCCCAAGTCCGACACCGTCATCGACGCCGGCGACGAGGTCCTGCTCGTGCTCGACCCCGGTCTCGAGGAGAGCATCACCGCGCAGTTCGCGGGCGGCGGCGCGGGCTAGACGCCCGGGCAAGCGTTCCCGCCGCACTTACGTGTCAGGCGGCGGCGCTTTGGCTTCGGCTTGCGCGCGCGCGTATCTGGTCTGGCGCATCTACGTCGCGCATGACACTCCCCGAGAAGATCGGCCAGATGACACAGGCCGAGCGCGCGTCGATCGACGCCGACGCGTCGAAGATCACCACCGACAACCTCGGCAGCGTGCTCTCGGGCGGCGGCTCGGTTCCCACGCCGAACACCCCGACGGCCTGGGCGGGCCAGACGACCGGGAACTACACGATCGACCAAGGCGTCGACCAAGTCGACCACAACACGTTCTACCGGCTGGCGCTGCGCCAGTACGTAACCGCGATCCGGCAGCATCACGTCGGCAGCGTGATGCCGTCCTACTCGGACGTGGACTGGACGGAGGACGGCCTCGGCAACCCCATCAACATGCACGCCGAGCAGGACCTGATCCAGGGCTGGCTCAAGAAGCGCCAGGGCTTCGACGGGTTCGTGATCTCCGACTACAACGGGATCGACCACATCGACTCAGGGGTTCCCGGCACGACCTTCGCGACGCGAGTTCGCAAGGGCGTCAACGCCGGCATCGACATGTTCATGCAACCCCAGAACTTCGAGGATTTCGAGAGCACGCTCAGCGACGAAGTCAACGCGGGCCGCGTGCCGATGAGCCGGATCGACGACGCCGTCCGTCGCATCCTGACCAAGAAGTTCGAGCTCGGGCTCTTCGAGCACCCCTACACGAACCGCAAGAACCTCGACCAGGTCGGCTCGACGCAGCACCGCGCGGTGGCGCGCAGGGCCGTCTCCGAATCGCAGGTGCTGTTGAAGAACCGCGGCAAGGTGCTGCCGCTCCCGCGGCATGGTGACGTCTACGTCGCGGGCTCCAACGCCGACGTCATCGGCAACCAGGCCGGCGGGTGGACGCTGACCTGGCAGGGCGGCTCGAAGAACCAGATCCCCGGGACGACGATCCTGCAGGGCATCCGCGACCAGGCGCGCGGCAACGTCACCTACAGCACGGATGCTTCGGCGCCGATCGATCCGGGCGCCACCGGAGTCGTGGTGGTCGGCGAGACCCCGTACTCCGAGGGCTTCGGCGACCTCGGCGGCCCTCAGTGGGGCTACGACCCCGCCGACCACGGCGTACTGCGCCCGGCGCAGACGATGCAGCTCAACGCCGCTGACACGGCCGCCGTGGACAAGGTCTGCTCGCAGGCAGCGAAGTGCGTGGTCATCGTGGTCTCCGGGCGGCCGATGATCCTCGACCCCGCCCAGCTCGACAAGATCGACGGCCTCGTCGCGGCCTGGCTGCCAGGCAGCGAGGGCGACGGCGTGGCCGACCCGCTCTTCGGCCGGAGCCCGTACACCGGGAAGCTGCCCGTCACCTGGCCGAGGACGCGCGCCCAGGAGCCGATCAACGTCGGCGACGCGAACTACGACCCGCTGTACCCCTTCGGGTTCGGGCTGCGGACGCGGTAGCACCACGGGCCGGCGCCGCGCGACGGTGAGCGCGGCGCCCGCCCGTCCTCAACCCCAGGCGGAACTGCTCGCACGCGCCAGCTGCGGGACTAGGACTCGAACCTAGACTAACGACTCCAGAGGCCGTTGTGCTGCCATTACACCATCCCGCAGGGCATGGATCTACCTAGATCCTGATCGAGGTGGTCTCGACCCCGGGCGACGATTATAGGCCAGCTTCGGGCGGCCTCGCGGAGCGCTCGTCAGCCCTCAGCGATGACCTCCACGTCCTCGCTTCCCGGGATGAAGACCGCCGGGATGGTGGCCGTGAAGGTGGTGCCCCGGCCCAGCTCGCTGCTGACCCCGACCTCGCCCCCCAAGAGGGTCGCCAGGCGCTTGCAGATCGACAGGCCGAGCCCCGAGCCGCGCAGCTCGCCGACCTCTCCGGTGCGCCCGAGCTGGACGAACTCGTCGAAGATCCGCGAGTGGTCGGAGACGTCGAGGCCGGGGCCGGTGTCGGAGACGGCGAAGCAGACCTGCGCGCCGGCGTCGACCGCCACGGCCGACACGCGGACCTCGCCGCGCTCGGTGAACTTCAGGCCGTTGACCACGTAGTTGCGCAGGATCTGGGAGAGCTTGAACGCATCGGTGCGCAGCGTGGGGACGCCGTTGAGGTCTTCGAAGACGACGGTGACGGCGGGCGAGCGGGGGAGGTGCACGACGATGCCCCGCAGCGCGCTGAAGAGCTCGTCGACGCGGACCTCGGTGACGCGCACGATCTCGCGTCCCGCGGCCAGGCGGGCGAGGTCGAGGTGGTCGTTGACGAGGTCGAGCGCCTCCTCCATCGCGCCGTCGATGAGCCGGACGTCCTCGCGCAGGCGCGGCTCCAGGCGGTCGCCGCCCTCGCGCAGGATCGCCTCGGTCATGCCGCGCACGGCGTACAGCGGCGTGCGCAGCTCGTGGGTCAGCGCGCCCAGGAAGCTCGCGTTGCCCGCCGCGCGGTCGCGCAGCTCCTGCGCCTGCTGGCCGAGCTCGGCCAGCAGCGCGGTGACGGCGCGGTTGGTGTCCGCCAGCTCACGGTTGAGGGCGACCAGCTCGCGCTCGCGCTGGCTCAGCGTCGCCAGTGCGGTCACCAGCTCGGCGTTCTGCATGCGCAGCTCGTTGAGCGCGGCCTCCGCCTCGCCCGACTCGTGGCGCTGCAGGGAGACCAGCACATGCGAGAGCTCCGTCACGCCCGGTAGCCACGCGTCCGCGGCGAGGTCGCTCGTCAGGCGGACGAGCACGCGGCCACCGCGGTCGCGCGCCTCGACGCGGTCGACGAGCTGGCGCAGCTTGGCGAGGTCGAGACGGTCGGCGGCCTCGCCCGGGGTCTCGCCGGTGAGCACCGCGTGCGCGATGTCGCTGATGGTGACCACCGCGGCCGGCGGCTCGTCCTGCAGGGCGAACTCGACCGTTGCGTCCGGGCCGTAGCGGTGGGCGAGCCGGGCGACCTCCCACACCGCGGTGGCCAGGCGGCTCTGCGCCTCGGCGCCGAGTTGCAGCAGCCCGGCGAGATCTCGTGCGCGCCGTCTCGTGAGGAGTACGTCCTCCTGCGAACGCAGCGCAAGCGTGATGACGGGCCCCCCCATCCGTGACGAATGTAGTCCATTGTCGGGGCGCCGTGGGGTCGCCAGTCATCCGATCGGATGGGGGGCGCTCATCCACTCCTCCCTCCGTTCCGCCGATGGCGCGGGTCCCGCCCGGGCATGAGACTGCCCAGCGAGCCGTCGGAGTCAGGTGAGGGGGGCGTCCGTCGGCCCGAACTGTGAGGGCGCATGACGACGTCTCCGAGGTCCCGCCCGGGACCGTCCGCATCATCCGCTGGGGGGCGATGGTGCGGCGGAGCGTCGTCAGTCGCGGGGGAAGGGCATAGGGAGGACGATGGATCGGGACGCACGGCCCGATGGCGGGTCGACGGAGTCAGCGCAGGCATCCGGCCGCACCGGCTCCGTCGGCGTCCTGGTCGTCGACGACAGCCCGGTCTTCCGGCGCGGGATGAGCCGCGCCGTGCGGGTCCACGCCGGCCTCGAGCTCGTCGGCGAGGCGGATGGGGGCGAGGCCGCACTCGACGCCATCGCGCGCGTACGGCCCGACGTCGTGCTGCTCGACCTCCGCATGCCCGACGTCGACGGCCTCGAGGTGCTCGAGCGCCTGCACGACCTCGATCCGCCGCCGCGCAGCCGCGTGCTGTTGGTCAGCGCATCGCTGGACCAGGACATCGAGCGCGCCGCGCTCGCCGCGGGCGCCGTCGGATGCGTGAGCAAGGAGCTGGCGCGCGCGGACATCTGCGCGGCCGCTCTGCGTGTGGCTCGCCAGTAGGGTTGCGCCGCGGCAGATCCGTGGCCTCACGCGACTCCACACGCATCACGGTCCTCGTGGCCGACGACCACCCCCTCTATCGCGAGGCGGTGGTCCGCGCCGTGCGTGGGCGTCCCGACTTCCAGCTCGTGGGCGAGGCCGGCGACGGGCGCGAGGCGCTGGACGCGATTCGCGCCGATCGCCCGGACGTCGCCGTGCTCGACGTCGAGATGCCATCGCTGCGCGGGGTGGACATCGTCGACGCGTTGCGGCGCGACGGCCTGGCCACGCGCGTGGTCCTGCTCAGCGCCCACCTCGAGAGCGACACCGTCTATGAGGCGGTGGCGGGCGGGGTCGCCGCCTATCTGTCGAAGTCCGCTGCGGCCGAACGCATCTGCGAGGCGATCGCCGCCGTGGCCCGCGGCGAGGTCATCCTCCCGGCCGAGATCCAGGCCGGCCTCGCCGCCGAGATCCGCCTGCGCTCCGAGCCCGGGCGCCCGGCCTTGAGCCCGCGCGAGCGCCAGGTCCTGGGCCTCATCGCGGAGGGCCTAACCGCGCCCGCCGTCGGCCGCGAGCTGCACCTGAGCACCGCCACGGTGAAGTCCCACCTCAAGACGCTCTACGAGAAGCTCGAGGTGAGCGATCGCGCCGCCGCTGTGGCCGAGGCGATGCGGCGCGGGCTGCTCGAGTAGGCGCTCAGAGCGCCCGGCGGTACTCCGCGATGTCGAGGCCGATGCGCTCGTCGAAGGCCGGCGGGCGCGCCAGCGCCCAGCCCTCGCGCTCATAGAACCGCCGCGCGCGCGCCTGCGCCGCCGGTGTGAACAGCCGCATGGCCGTGAAGGCGCGGGCGCGCGCCTCGGCGAGCGCCGCGCCGTGCAGCTGGGCGGCGAGGCCGGTGCCCCAATGCGCGCGCGCGACGAACAGCTGGCGGAAATGCGCGAGGCCAGGGTCGCCGGTCGGCGCGAAGGTGCGTTCGGCGGGCAGGAAGCCGACGTGGCCGACCAGATCGCCGTCGTGCTCGGCGACGCGGTACCAGACCCAGTCCTCGGCCAGCAGGCCCAGCAGACGCGCGCGCTCGTCGCCGGCCGGGGGCGGCGTCCAGGCGTCCGGCGCGAAGGCTCGGTAGGTCTCGAACCCCTCCATCGTGACGGCGGTGATCCGCTCGGCGTCGGTCGGCGTCGCGGCGCGGAACGCGTAGCGGCTCACGCGTGGCCTCCGCTCGCCGTCCTGGCTCGCCGAACGAAGGCCGCGCGGGTCACGCCGCCGCCTGCGCCGCCCAGTCCGCGTACAGCGCTGCGTAGGCCCCGCCCGCCGCGATGAGCTCGTCGTGGGTGCCCTGCTCGACGATCCGCCCCTGGTCGAGGACGACGATCCGCCCCGACTGGCGGATGGTCGACAGGCGGTGGGCGATGACGATCGCGGTGCGCCCGGCGAGCAGCCGCCGCAGGCCCGCCTCGATCTTGCCCTCGGTATGCAGGTCGACGTTGGACGTCGCCTCGTCGAGGACCAGGATGCGCGGGTCGGCGACCAGCGCGCGGGCGAAGGCGAGCAGCTGGCGCTGGCCGGCCGAGAGCTGCACGCCGCGCTCGCCGACCTCGGTCGCCAGCCCCTCGGGCAGCGCCGCGACGAAGTCCCACGCGCCGACGGCGCGCGCCGCGGCCTCGATCTCGGCCTCGTCGGCTTCCGGGCGGCCGAAGGCGATGTTGTCGGCGATGGTGCCGCTGAACAGGAACGCCTCCTGCGGCACGATCCCCATCTGCGAGCGCAACGAGTGCGCGGACACGTCGCGCAGGTCGTGGCCGTCGACGAGCACGCGCCCGTCCGTGGGGTCGTAGAAGCGCGCGACGAGCTTGGCGAAGGTCGACTTGCCCGCGCCGGTGGCGCCCACCAGCGCCACCGTCTCGCCCGGGTGCACGAGCAGCGTGACATCGTCGAGGGCCAGCTTGACGCCTTCGTCGGTGCGGTAGCGGAAGGAGACGTCCTCGAAGCTGATCTCGCCGCGGATGCGCTCGAGCCGGTGCGCGTCGGGATGGTCGGTCAGCTCGGGCGCGACGTCAAGCAGCTCGAAGATCTTGTCGAGCGCCGCCATGCCCGACTGGTAGGTCGTGTAGACCTGCGAGAGCTGGCCGATGGGGTCGAAGAAGCCGTTGAGCGCGGCGATGAAGCCGACGAGCACGCCGACCTCGATATCGCCGTTGATCGCCTGGCGGCCGCCCACGATGAGGATGCCGACGGTGGCCACGGCCGCGATGAACTCGACGATGGGGAAGTAGGCGGCGTTGAGGTTGACCGTGACCAGGTTGGCCGCCCGGTTTCTGTCGTTGAGCGCGGCGAACTGCGCGCGGTGGCGCGGCTCCTGCGCGAAGGAGCGCACGACGCGGATGCCCGACAGCGTCTCCTGCAGATAGACGGTGATCGCGCTGATGGTCTCGCGCGTGCGCCGGTAGGCGTCGGCGCTGGCGATGCGGAAGGCCAGCGAGCCGACCGCCATGACGGGGAAGATCAGGAAGGTCAGCAGCGCGAGCCGCACGTCGAGGTAGAGCAGGATCACGACCGAGCCGACGAGCGTCAGCGAGGCCTGGAAGAGCGTGACCACGGTGTCGGTGACCAGCGAGTCGAGCGCCTCGACGTCGTTGGTCATGCGCGAGATCAGCATGCCCGCCGGCCGGCGCTCGTAGAAGCCGACCGGCTGCTCCTGCAGGTGGCGGAAGATCTGCAGGCGCAGGTCGGCCAGTGCTCGCTGGCCGACCCAGCCGACGAGGTAGGTCTGCGCGTAGGTCGCCGCCCAGACCACGAGCGCGCTGGCGAGGAAGGCGACGACCACGAGGTCGAGCGTCTGGACATCGCCGGCGAGGATGCCGGAGTCGATGGCCGTCTTGGCCAGCGGCGCCGGGGCCAGCGAGGCCGCGGTGCCGATCACCAGCGAGAGGAACATGAGCACGACGCGCGTCCTGTACGGGCCGAGCAGCACCACGAGCCCGCGCAGCTTGCGCCCGCGGCCCTGGGTGCCGACCAGGCGCCGGCGCAGGTCGTCGCGCCGGGTGGCCGCGCGAGCGGCTTCGTCGCCGGACGTCACAGCCCCGCCACCTGACGCTCGCGCTCCTTGCGGGTGAGGAAGACCTGATCGGGCAGGCCCTTCTCGACGATCTCGCGGTACAGCTCGGACTGCTCGAGCAGCTCGTCGTGGCTGCCGGCGGCCGCGACCGTGCCGTCCTCGATCACGACGACCGTGTCGGCCAGCGAGATCGTCGACAGGCGGTGGGCGATGACGAAGGTCGTGCGCCCGCGCATCACCTCGCGCAACGCCTGCTTGATCTCCTGCTCGGTCGAGGCGTCGACCGACGACGTCGCGTCGTCGAGGATGAGGATCCGCGGATCGGCCAGGAAGGCCCGCGCGATGGCGACGCGCTGGCGCTGGCCCCCGCTCAGCGTCAGCCCGCGCTCGCCGACGCGCGTGTCGTAGCCGTCGGGCAGGCGCGCGATGAAGTCGTGGGCCTGAGCCCGGCGTGCCGCGAGCTCGATCTCCTCGCGCGTCGCCTCGGCGCGGGCGTAGGCGATGTTCTCGGCCACGGTAGCGCTGAACAGAAAGGGATCGTCGTCGACGACGGCGATGGCGCCGCGCAACGAGGCGACGTCGACCGCGCGCACGTCGGCGCCGTCGATCAGCACCGCGCCGGCGCTGACGTCATACAGACGCGGGAGCAGCTGCACGAGCGTCGTCTTGCCCGAGCCGGTGGCGCCGACCAGCGCGACGGTCGTGCCGGCGGGCACATCGAGGTCGACATCGTGCAGCACGGGCCGCCCGGCGCCTTCGTATTGCAGCGACACGCCCCGCAGCTGCACGTGGCCCGAGCCCTCCGGCAGCGCCGGCGCGCCGGGCGCCGAGACGATCCGCGGCTCGCGATCGAGGATCTGGTAGACGCGGGCGCCGGCCGCGGTGGCGCGCTGGGCGAGCCCGAGCAGGGTGCCCAGCGTGCGCATCGGCGACAGCAGCATGAGCAGGTAGGCGTAGAAGGCGCTGAACTCGCCGACGGTCAGGCGCCCGTCGATGACCTGGCGCCCTCCGAAGAAGAGGATGGCCGCAAGGCCGATCTGCGGCAGGAAGCCGATGAACGGGTTGTAGAAGGCCTGCATCCGCGTGGAGACCATGGCCTGGTCCCACACGCGCCCGACGCGCCCGCGGAAGCGCTCGAGCTGGCGGTCCTCGCGCGCGAAGGCCTTGACCACCCGGACGCCGCCGATGTTCTCCTCGACGTCGGCGGTCAGCTCGGCGATGCGCTGCTGGAGCTCCTGCAGCGCCGGGCGCGAGCGCCGGCCGTAGCGCGCCGAGACGAAGACGACGATCGGCACCGGGATCAGCGAGATCGCGGCCAGGCCGGGCTGCACGGCGATCATGGCCCCCCCGGCGAGCAGGATGGTGAGCGCCGATTGCAGGATGAAGACGAGCCCGTAGCCGAGGAAGAAGCGCACGGCCTGCAGGTCGACGGTCGCCCGCGACATGAGCTGGCCGGTCTGCTGGTGGTCGAAGAACCCGAGCTCCAGCGCCTGGAGCTGTCCGTACATGCGGTTGCGCAGATCGAGCTCCACGCCCAGCGACACGCGCCCGGCGACCAGCCGGCGTACGACGGTCAGCGCCAGGCGCAGCATGCCGGCGGCGAAGATGGCCAGCCCCAGCGTGGTGAGGCCCGCCTTGTCGCCCTCCTGGATCTGGTCGATCGCGCGGCCGGTGAGCCACGGGATGGCCACCGTCATGACCATCGCGACCGCCGCGAGCAGCCCGGACCAGATGACGCCCACGCGGTAGGGGCGCAACCAGCCGAGGAGCCTCACGAAGGTCGCCATCGGCGCCTCATGCTAGTTGACGACCTCAACGATCTCGCTCGGCCATTGGTCCTACGACCGGGGCTCGGTGCGCGATCATCCGCGCATGGCAGCGTTCGGGCTCTGCGACTCGTGCCGGCATCAACGACTGGTACGGACCGGACGCGGCTCGGTGTTCAGCATGTGCCTGAAGTCGCGTGAGGACCCCGACTTCCCGAAGTACCCGCGCGTGCCCGTAGCGGTCTGCACGGGCCACGAGAAGCAGCCCTCGCCGGCGCCTTAGCGGCGCGTCGTGTCGGCCGCGCGCCGCGCCTCGATCTCGTTCGGGTTGTCGCGGTAGCCGCGATACAGGTAGGAGAGCGGCATGGCCAGCGGGTGGTGCTGCATCTGCCAGACGTGGCAGAGCTCATGGGTGACGAGGTCGTCGTCGGCGTCGGCGACGGGCGTCCGCACGAGGATCAGGTCCCAGATCGTGTAGCCGTCGAAGCGCCGGAACCACGGCAGCCGGAAGAGCCACGGCGCGCTGAGCAGGCGCACCCGGCGCATCCGCACCGGCCGCGGGTAGAGGTCGAGGGTGTCCAGGCGCGCCCGGGCGCGCGCGAGCTTGTCGCGCGCGGCGGCGCTCAACCGCCCGACGAGGTCTGCGTCGCCGCGTCGGCCGCCGCCTGCTTCTGCTGGGCCTTGAACTGCTGCTGCAGCTTCTTGTCGGCCTCGGGCGTGTAGCGCTGCAGCACGAGCAGCCCGCCGTTGTTGAAGCTCGCGCCGTTGAGCGTGAAGAGGTACTGGTTGCTCGTCGCCCGGTCGACGAGCCCGAAATCACGGGAGAGCGTGATCTCCTTGGGCGACGGCGTCTTGGGCACGAGCGAGGAGGTCAGCGGGCGGGCGAGCTCGGCGCGCACGTCGTTGCGCTGGAAGTAGAGGGCGACCGTCTGCACCTTGCCGGGCAGCGGCGGGATGAGCACGACGACCTGCTTGACGTCGAGATAGCGGAAGGAGTAGAGCGCGAGCTCGAGTGCCTCGCGGCGCATGAGGTAGCCGCGCTCGACCGTCGCCTTGCCGCGGTCGATCGCGCAGGTCGGCGTCAGGCCGCAGAGCTGGTAGAGGACGCCCTTCTCGCCGTGGACCTGGATCGCGCCGCCGTCTTCGGCGGACGCGCGCAGGGCGACCAGCAGCGGGACGCCCTTGTAGCTGAGGTCGTTCGCGTCGACCTTGACCAGCTGCACCCCTTTGTCACGGTAGTTGGGGGCGACGTGGCTGGCGATCTGCGCGGCGCCCGCGACGCCGCCGGTCGTCGGCTTCCATTGCGACCACGCGGGCCCGTCGCTGCCGCTCGGCGGGAGGCCGACGATCGCCACGGCGATCCCGACGAGCGCCGCGATGCCGACGGCGACCAGGGCGCCGGTCATGAACTGAAAGCGCGGTGCGTAGGAGGAGCTGCCGACGGCGTCGGCGACGGCGGGGGCGCCGGCCGCGCGGTGGCGCTCGGGCAGCAGGTCGCCGCCGTCTTCGTCGAACGCGTCGGACTCGACGACGTCGGCGTCGGGCGGCAGCAGCGGATCGCCCGACTGGGGCAGGAGCGATGCCGGATCGTGCTTGGGCTGCGTGCCCGCCGGGTCCCAGGGCCGTGGGTGCTGGTCCCTGTCGTCGCTCTCGCTCATACCTTGGGCCAGATGTCCTCGTCGAGCACGTCGATGGTGGGGGCGCGCGGGTCGGCGATCTGCAGCAGCTCGACCACCTCGTCGCCGTAGAGCTCCTTGTGCTGTACGAGCGCGTCGGCCACGCTCGCCACGGCCTCGCGGTTGGCGCGCATGCAGCACACGGCGGTGAGGTAGGCCTGCCCGAGGATCTGCGCCGCCGCGCTGCGCTTGGCCGGGTCGCCGAGCACCGAGCCGATGGGATCGGAGTCCATCGCGCTGCTCTGCCGCGCGCGGTTCATGATCTGCAGGCCGATGCGCTCGAAGCGCTCCATGAGCTGCTTCTCGACCTCGGCCAGGCGCTCCTTGGACACGCGCCCGCGCAGGTCCAGCGGCTCGGGGCCCATGCCGCTCATGCCGACCATCCGCGACGCGCGCCAGGTGGCGCTCTGGATGTCGCCGCCCACGCCGACGGAGTTCTCGCCGTAGAACACGTGCTCGGCCGCCATCGCGCCGAGGGTCCAGACGAGGTTGCCGACCTCCTCGTGGCGCCAGCTGGAGAAGCGCTCCTCCTTCTCGATGGCCTGGTGGTGGCCGAGCGAGCCGCCCCGCATGCGGATCGACAGCCGCGTGGAGAGGACGTCGTGCATATAGACGTGGCTGGCCACCGCGTGGCCGGCCTCGTGGATGGCGACGGCGCGGCTCTCGTCCTCGATGTAGTTCACGCCGACCGCGGTGCCGGACTCGATCGTGGTCATCGCCTCGACGAGATCCTTGCGGTCGAACTCCGCGCGGGCATCGGACTGCGCGTAGGTCAACGCCATCGAGCACACCTGCTCGATCATGGCCGGGGAGTACCCGTTGGTCATGCGCGCCAATTCATCGCGGCGCTCCGGTCGGTCGAGGTCGGCCTCGTGGCTGACGCGGTCCAGGTAGAGGTCGAAGATGTCCTTGCGGTCGTCCTTGGTCGGCGTGCGGAACCAGATGTGGCGGCCCATGCGGCCGGGGCGGATGAGCGCCGGGTCGAGTGCCTCCAGCGGCACGTTGGTGGCGCCGATGAAGTAGACCTGCTCGGGCCGTGGCTTGGGCGGCTTGATCCGCAGGCGCAGCCTGCCGATCTTCCGCGGGACCAGATAGGTCGCGTCGAGGAACGTGTTGAGGCGGTTGGTGAAGAACTTGCGCATCCCCGGGGGCTCGTCGACCCCGTCCATCTGCACCAGCAGCTGGTTGAGCGCCAGCCCGCCGCCCATGCCGCCCATGCCCGGGAACATGACGCCCTGGATGCGATCGCGCACCGCCCCGAGCGGGCCGGGGGCGATCCGCCCCGTGGGTTCCGTGCGCGACATGAAGAGGCGATCGCGCCATTGGCGGGTCTCGAGCACGAGGTCACCCGACGGGGTCAGGGCGCCCCACGGGCCGTACATGGGGGGCTCCTCGAAGCCGCTCGCCATGGGCCGGAAGCCCATGTTCCCCTGCAGCGCCTGGCGCCGCATGCCGACGGCGTCGATCTCGTCGATGAAGATCATGCAGGTGTCGCCCCACTTGCGGGCGAGCTTGCGCGCCTTGCGGATGAGGAACATGACGATCACGACGTCCATGCCGATGAACGTCTGCGCGAAGCCCGAGCCCGGCATCGTCACGATCGGCGAGTTGAACGACGTGGCGATGCCCTTGGAGAGCATCGTCTTGCCCGTGCCGGGGGCGCCGATGAAGAGCAGGCCGCGCTCCGGCTTGCCGCCCGCCTTGCGGAACTCCTCGCCGGCCGACCACAGCTCGATGACCTTCGTCACCTCGGCCTTCGGCTCGGCCTGCCCGCGGACGTCCTCGAGCTTGACGCCCCAGTCGGCGTCGCCGGGCTCGTAGCCCTTCATCTGCTTGAGGCCGAAGAACAGCAGCGGCCCGAACAGGATCAGGATGTTCATCAGGAAGAACAGCGGGATCTGCAGGCCGAAGCTGAGGAAGTAGATCGCCATCTGCGGGATGGCATCCGCGATGTCGCTCAGCGAGCCGCCCAGCAGGTACAACAGGCCGAGCGCGCCACCGACGACGAGCACCAGCCAGAACAGCCGGCGGAACTTCGTGCGCCAGTACCAGACGCGCCGCTGCGCCATGATGTCGTCGGCCATGAGCTCCTGGCCGGCGCCGTAGAGGCTCGCGCGGGGGATGAGCTTGTGCGCGAGGACGTCGACGAAGCCGCGGAAGGCGATGACGAGCGCCAGGGTGCCCAGAAGGGCCCATGGCAGGGCCCAGTCGTTGCCCTCGTAGAGCCAGGCGAAGGTCGCCGGACTGGTCAGGACGGCGACGAACGTCGCAGCGCGGCCCAGCCGGCGCCACTCGCGAGCCAGAGCGGATTGCTCAGCCACGCGCCGCGGCCCGAACGTCGTCCTCTCCCCACTGGCCATGGTTCTCCCACAGTATTGCGGACCAGGCTTATTTCCAGATCAAGACGTCCAAAGTGGATTCGACCCTCCGTCGATCCGTGTACCGTGGCCCGTCCTTGCGTTCCGCTCTCCTCGCCGCTCTCGCTCTCACCGCTGTGGCCGCCCTGGCACCGGCGTCGGCAGGGGCCGCGCCGGCGCTGAAGCCCTGCCGCGGTCAGGAGGAGTTCGGCTGCGCCACGCTCCCCGTGCCGCTCGACCGCACGGGGGCCACGGCGGGGACGGTCGCGCTGCACTACGCGGTCCAGCGCGACGGCCCGCGCAAGCTCCTCATCGCGCTGTCGGGTGGCCCGGGACAGTCGGCGGTGTCGTCGGCGTCGTCGTTCGCGATCTCGCTGGACGCCGCACTGCGCCGCTACCGCCTCGCGGTGCTCGACCAGCGCGGGACCGGCAAGTCGGGCGTCCTCGAATGCCCCAACCTGCAGCGGCTGCGCTCGCTGGACCCGTACACGCCCCAGGCGGTGGCCAACTGCGCGAACCGCATCGGGCCGCGCCGCGCCTTCTACACGACGGCCGACACGGTGCTCGACATCGACGCCCTGCGCCAGGCGCTCGGCGCGGACAAGATCGCGCTCATGGGGATCTCCTACGGCACGCACGTCGCGCTGCAGTACGCGCGCGCGTTCCCGCAGCACGTCGACCGGCTGATCCTGGATTCGATCGTCGGCCCCGACGGCCCCGACGCCTTCCTGCTCGACACCTACCGCAACCTGCCGCGCGTGCTCACCGAGCAGTGCGCGCATGGCGCCTGTCGCAACGCCACCAAGGACCCGGTGGCCGACGTGGCCGCGCTGGTGCGCCGCATCAACGCGAGCGGTCCGCTGCGCGGCGACTACTACGACGCGCAGGGCAAGGTCCGGGCCACGCGCTACGCCACGCCCGACGAGCTGTCCTTCCTGCTCATCGCGGGCGATCTCAACCCGTTCCTGCAGGCCGCCCTGCCGGCGGCGATCAGCGCCGCGGTCCGCGGCGACAGCGCGCCGCTCATGCGCCTGCGGCGCATCGGCCAGGGAGGCGCGACGCGGTCCGAGGACCTCTCGGTCGGCCTGAACGCCGCCACCGGCTGCACCGACGTGACGCTGCCGTTCCCGCGTTCGGCGCCGGTCGCCGATCGCGCGGCCGCGGCCCAGGCGGCGCTTGCGGCGATCCCGCCCACCGACTACGACCCCTTCGACGGCCAGACCGTGCTGCGCACGAGCTACGTCGACGACTGCCTGGCGTGGCCGGGCGACGCGATCCGCCCGCCGTTCACCGGGCCGCTGCCCGACGTGCCCGCGCTGCTGCTCGGCGGCCGCCTGGACACGCGCACGCCCCTGGAGAACGCGCGGGCCACGGCGCAGGAGCTGCCGCACGCGACGATCGTCGCCCTGAAGGGCTCGGGCCACGACGCGCTCGACAGCGACATCACGGGCTGCACCGCCGAGGCGCTGGCGCGCTTCATCGACGACGTCGCCGTCGGCCACCCGTGCCTGGGCCAGGACAACGGCGTGCGCCCGACGCCGCTGCCCCCGCGCTCGCTGCGCGACTTCCGCTCGGCGCCGGGCGTCGGCGGCACGCGCGGACGCGCCGTCTTCGCCGTGCTCGACACCCTCACCGACGCGCGCCTCAGCGCGCTGCAGGCGCTGTTCGCCGGGCTGCAGGTGACCGGTGGCGGGCTGCGCGGCGGGAGCTTCTCCGGGGAGTCCAGCTTCGACGGGCGCCTGCGCCTGCACGGCTATGAGTTCGTCCCGGGCCTCCGCGTCACCGGCTCGCTCTCCACCAGCGAGGGCGTGATCTCGGGCACCGTGCGCGTCAGCGGAGCGGCCAACGGCACCCTGAAGGTCAGCCGGCGGGGCACGGTCACCGGCGTGCTCGGCGGCCGTTCGGTGCGCTTCCGGCCGACGCGCAGCGCGGCGGCGGCGACGCTGCGCGACGGGGGCTCGCTGTGGCCGGAGACGTTCGCGCCGCGCCGCGTGCCGGTGGTCCGCTAAGCGCTAGCCGGCCAGGGCGAGGTCCCGGGCGTCCGCGGCGAGGGCGCGCAGCACCTGCGTGAAGGCGTCGGCGAGGTCGCCGAGATCGTCGGGGAGCAACGTCCGCATGTCCCGGAAGACGATCTCGCTCCCGCCGGACGGTGACGCGATGACCGCCGCGCGCAGGGGGATGTCGACGGCAGCGCCGAGGTCGCGCGCGAGCAGCTTCGCGCCCGCGGCCGGGTTGCCGAAGACCAGCGTCCAGGCCGCGAAGGCGGGAGCGCCGGCGGCGGCCATGTCGCGTCGGTGGTCGACGACGGCGTATTCGGTGATGGCGCGCGACCTGAGGGCCTCGCGCAGCGCGGCGACGACCGCTTCGGGCGGCGCGTCGACCGCCAGGTGCTCGTAGGCGCTCATGGATCGACGGTATCGGGCGCGCGGCTAGCCTGCCGAGCTTGGCCCGGACCGCCGCCCCCGCGATACCCACCGCCGTCACGGCGCTCGTCGCGCGCCCGCGGGCGATGGCGATCGCCGGCGCGCTCACCATCGCCTTCTCGGCCATCCTCGTCAAGCAGGCGGCCGTCTCGCCCTCGACCGCGGCCATCTTCCGCTGCGCGTACGCCGTGCCCCTGCTGGGCGTGCTCGCGTGGTGGGAGGACCGCCGGCTGGGTCCGCGCAGCAGGCGCGACCGCGGCCTGGCGGCGGTGGCGGGCGTCTTCTTCGCCGCCGACCTCATCTTCTGGCACCACGCCATCGAGGACGTCGGAGCGGGGCTGGCCACGGTGCTGGGCAACCTGCAGGTCGCCTTCGTCGGGCTGGTGGCGTGGCTGGTGCTCGGCGAGCGCCCGGCGGGGCGGCTGCTGGCCACGCTCCCGCTGGTGCTGATCGGCGTGGTGCTGATCTCGGGCGTCCTCGAGCAGAGCGCCTATGGCGCGAACCCGACCCAGGGCGTCGTCTACGGCCTGGCCACCGGCCTCGCCTACACCGGCTTCATCCTGCTGCTGCGGGCCGGCAGCGGCGAGCAGCTGCGCGTCGCGGGCCCGCTGTTCGACGCGACGCTCGTCGCGGCGCTCGTCGCCACGCTGGCCGGGAGCTTGATCGGTGATGCCGATCTCGTCCCGTCGTGGCCGGCCCACGCGTGGCTGGCGATACTCGCGCTGACGTCGCAGGTGATCGGCTGGCTGCTGATCTCGGCCTCGCTCCCGCGCCTGCCGGCCGCCCTGACCTCTCTGCTGCTGACGATCCAGCCCGTGGGCTCGGTCATCCTCGGCGCGATCCTCTTCGCCGAGGCACCGTCGGGGCTGCAGCTGGTCGGCGTCGCCCTGATCATCACGGGCTTGGTGATGGTCGCGCGCGTGCGTCCGCCGCCGATGGAGGGGATCTGAGGTCTCCGCACCGAGTTCACAGCACCGCGCGCGACCGCAGCGCCCAGACCTCCTCGAGCGCGCCCTCGGCCTCCACGAAGGCCAGCAGGGACCGCCGCAGGCCGTCGACCGCGCGGTCGCCGAGGCTGGCGCGCAGCTCGGCTTCGATGGTCGCGGACTCCTCGGCCGCGCGCTTGCGCACGCGGCGGCCCTTGGCACTGAGCCGCAGGCGGGTGCGGCGGCGGTCATCGGGGTCCGCCGCGCGCAGCAGGTAGCCGCGCTGGACCATCTCGTCGGCCAGCTTGCTGGCCGCCTGGCGGCTGACGCCGAGCAGCTCGGCCAGGCGGCTCACCGTCGGCTCCTCGGCGTCGACGGCGCGGATGACGAAGCCGAAGGCCGGTCGTGCATCACGCGCGCCCGTCCCGCGGACCGCCGCGATGAGGCGGTCGTTGAGGCAGCGGTTGGCCGCCACGAGGATGATCGCCAGATCAGGATCGTCAATCATGATAGATTGTCAACTATAGTTGCCTAATTGCGAAGGGAGCCAAAACCGCATGACCATCATCCGAGGGCAGGATGCGCCGCGCTTCGGACAGGACGGCGTCGAGGTCACCGGACTCGCCTCGCCGAGTCGCGGCTGCGACACGGTGAGCGCCTGGCGCGTGCTGCTCCAGCCGGGGGCGGCCAGCCCCGAGCACACGCTGACCAGCGATGAGGCGTTCGTGGCCCTGCGCGGGAGCGCGCACGTCGAGCTCGAGGGCGAGGCCCACGAGCTGACGGCGGGCGACTGCCTGGTCGTCGCGCCGCGCCGGCGCTTCAGCATTCGCAACGAGGGGCGCGAGCCGTTCGAGGCCGTCTGCTGCATGGCCGCCGGCGGGCAGGCGGTCGTCGACGGCGAGGGGACGTTCGTGCCGCCCTGGGCCGCCTGAGCCTCAGCGCGCCGGCGCCTGCACGCGCGCCGGCGTGCCCTCGGCCCGGGCGCCGCTCGGCACGTCGTGCGTCACGACGGCGCGCACGCCGATGCGCGCGCCGGCCCCGATCGTGACGCCCCGCAGCACCCCGGCGGCCGCCCCGACGATCGCGCGCTCGCCGATCACGACCGGCGCGGTGAGCAGGCGCTGCTGGCGCACGGGGCGCTCGACGTCGTCGACGTCGTGGTCGAAGTCGATGAGCACCACCTCGTCGCCCAGGCGCGCGTGGGCGCCGATCTCGACGCGCTCATGGGCCGCGACGATGCAGCGCTCGCCCAGGCGGGCGTCGGCGCCCACCGAGACCGCCGCGCCGGCGCCCACGTGGAAGCGGCAGCGGTCACCGATGCGACACCCGTCGCCCAGCGCGACGACGGCGCCCGGCGCGAGGTCGAAGCGCACGCCCCGGCCCAGCCGCGGGCGGCCCGTGACGGTGAGGCGGCCGCGGGCGCGCAGGCGGGCGAGGGCGAGGCGCAGCATCGCTGCGCAGCCTAGAGCGGGCGCCGCGTATCCTCGCTGGCCGCCATGGGAGGGCTGAGTCGCAGGGAGGTCCAGATCATCGCCGCGATCGCCCTCGCGACGGCGCTGGCCGGGATCGCGCACTACGCGGACTGGCCTGCGCTGCTCGCCTTCGCCGTGGCCACGGTGGCGCTGGCGGGCCTGGCCCACCTGGTCTCGCTGGCCACCGAGCAGGTGGGCGAGCGCTTCGGCCCCGCGGCGACCGGGGTGCTGCAGTCGACGCTGGGAAACCTGCCCGAGTTCTTCGTGGTCGTCTTCGCCCTGCGCGCCGGCGAGGTGGTCGTCGCGCAGACGTCGATCATCGGCTCGCTGCTGGCCAATGCGCTGCTCGTGCTGGGCCTCGTGATCGTGGTGGGCGCCCGCAAGTCGCCCGACGGCGTCATGCGCTTCGGCCCCCGGTTGCCCAACGACACCGCGACGCTGCTGCTGGTCACGAGCTTCATCATCGTCATCGTCGGGATCGCTCATCTCACCCACGAGCCGGCCGCCCAGCACGAGCGCGCGATCTCGACGGTTGCGGCGATCGCGCTGCTGCTGGTCTACCTGTCGTGGGTCGTGCCCTACGTGCGCGGTGAGGCCGCGGGCGAGACGCACGAGCGCGCCGCGACGCGCGTGACGCTGGGCGTCTCCATCGCGCTGCTGGCCGCCGGCGGCGCGGGCGCGGCGTTCGTCTCGGACTGGTTCATCGCCGCGCTGCGCCCGACGATCGACCAGTTGGGCGTGTCGGAGGCCTTCGCCGGGCTCGTGGTCGTCGCCATCGCGGGCAACGCGGTCGAGAACGTGGTGGGGCTCGTGCTCGCGCGCAAGGGCGAGTACGACCTCGCGATCTCCGTGGTCAAGAACTCCGTCGCGCAGGTGGCGGCCTTCCTGTATCCGGCGCTCGTGCTCGTCTCGCTGCTCTTCGCCCATCAGCTCACGTTCGCGCTCCCGCCGGTGCTCATCGCGGCGCTGCTGCTGACCGCACTGGCGATGTGGCAGATCACGGGCGACGGCGAGGCGGTCGCCTTCGAGGGCTGGGCGCTCGTGGCCATCTACGTGATCCTCGCGGTGTTCACGCTGTACGAGTGATGGGCCGCCGGGCGCGCATCGTCGTCGTCGTGGTGCTGGGCGCCGTGGTGGTGCTGGTCGCCGGCGGCTACGCGGTGCTGGCCCTGACCGGCGACGACGCGCCGCCGCCGCCGCGGCTGGAGGGCAGGCCCGCGGGCGGTGCGACGACGCCCGCGGCCGCCGGACGCTGGCATCCGGTCCCCGCGGCGGGAACCTTCGTCGGCTACCGCGTCAACGAGGAGTACCTCGGGGTCGGCGTGCGCACCGCCGTCGGGCGCACCAGCGCGGTGACCGGGAGCGTCACGGTGACGGGCGACCGCGTCCGGGCCGCCGACCTGCGCGTCGACATGCGCACGCTGCGCTCCGACCAGGGCCGCCGCGACGACACCCTGCGCTACCGCGGCATCGAGACCGACCGCTACCCGGCCGCGCTGTTCACCCTCGCCGGTCCCGTGGCGCTCAGCGCCCGCGGCCGGCCGGCGACCGGCACGCTGACCCTCCACGGCCGGCGGGCCGCGATCGCCGCCACGGTGCGCGGCCAGCGCCTGTCCGGCGGCCGGCTGGAGCTCGTGGGCAGCGCGCCCATCCGCTTCGCCTCCTTCGCCATCGACCCCCCGAGCGTGGCCGGCCTCGTGAGCGTGCGCGACCACGGCACGCTCGAGTTCCGCCTGGTGCTCGAGCGCAGCTAGCGCGAGCGCACGCGCTCGACGCCGCGCCGGCGCAGGTCGCGCGCCAGCATCACGCCCCAGCGGGCTGCGAAGCGCGCGCGAGCGCGCCGCGAGCCGTAGACCTCGATGAGCGTGGACGGCAGCTGCGGCGCGCCCAGGGCGCGGGCCGCGCGGTCGGCGATCTCGAGCTGGCCGCGCGCGGTGGGGTGGACGGCGTCGGGCAGCAGCCACGGCGGGCCGGCGAGGTCGTCGAGCTCGGCGAGCACGGCGCCGTTGTCGGCGGCGACGGCGCGGACGATGGCGCTCGCGGCGTGCGGCTTGGGCGCGGCGCGCGGGCGGCCGAGGTCGGTGGGCAGCGTGCACAGCAGCAGCCGCTCGCTGCACGCCGCCAGTGCGGCGACGCTGGCGCGCAGCGCGCGCTCGTAGGCGACGGGATCCCACTCCAGCGAGCGCGCGTCGTTGACGCCGACGTAGAGGCACGCGACGTCGTAGGGACCGTTCAGGCGGGGGACCTGCTCGGCGAGCACGTCGCGCGCGAGCGCGGCGTCGCGCGCGAGCTTGGTGAACGGCAGGCCGAGCGCCTCGGCCAGCCACTGCGCCCAGGACTGCATCGGCACCCCGAGCGCCGGCTCGCCGTGACCGTTGGTGATCGAGTCGCCGAGGGCGACGACGCCGCGGTTGGTCATGCCAGTGCGGCGCGGGTCAGGTCCTCGACGCGCTCGTGCAGCCAGGGCACCGCCTGCTCGTGCTCGGGCTTCATCAGGACGCTGCGCAGCACGCGCGCGCCGTCGGCGTCGGCCTCGAGCCCGGGGTGCAGCGCGGCCAGCGCGTCGCGCCCGAGGTACAGGGTGCTCAAGAAGACCGGGTCGTCGGGATCCTCCATGCCCGCCTTCAGCACGGCGCCGCTGGCGGCGTCGAGCGCCGACAGCGAACCGACCCGCGGGAGGTAGGTGACGATGTCGAGCTCGGGATCGACGTGCAGGTCGAGCAGCTCGGAGGAGCGCAGGCGCGCCGCCCAGTCGAGCGCCGCCCTCCGCCCGGCCGCGAGCACCGCGCCGAGGCCCTCGTCGCGCTCCAGCGGCAGCGCCTGCAGCGTGAGCCACAGGCCGGCGGCCGCCGCGCCGGCGCGCGAGCACTCCAGGCTGATCTCGCCCAGGTGCAGGTCGGCCTCGGTGAAATACGTGAACGGCGAGTCGTGGCGATAGACGCGCTGCACGGCCGGATCGGCGAACAGCACGGCGCCGCACCCGTAGGGCTGCAGGCCGTGCTTGTGGGGGTCGACGACGACCGAGTCGCACTGCCCGATCGCGGCGTACGGGGCGGGGGCGACGAGCGGATCGTCGCCGCGCGCCAGCAGCGTGAAGAAGCCGCCGTAGGCGCCGTCGGCGTGCAGGCGCACTCCGTAGCGCTCGCGCAGGGCGAGCGCCTCGTCGACGCGATCGATGGCGCCCAGCCCCGTGGAGCCGGTGGTGAGCACGACGGTCCCGACGTCGCCGCGCGCGCATTCGGCCTGCACCGCGTCGAGGTCGATGCGTCCCTGTGCGTCGGGTGCGACCGCCGTGGCGGTCACGCCGAGCAGCTCGCACATGCGCGCGTGGGTGTAGTGCGCGGCGGCGCAGTGCACGATGCGCTTGCCGGGGTGGACCTCGCGCGCGATCCACAGCGCCTCGAGGTTGGCGATCGTCCCGCTGGAGGTCAGGTGGCCCAGCCCGGGGGAGGGCAGCCCGAACATGACCCGCAGCTGATCGACGACCTCCACCTCGAGCCCGCTCGTCCCCGGCCCGCCGTCGAGCGCATGGTTGTTGGGGTTGACGAGCATCGCCGCCAGGTAGCCGGCCACCGCCACGGGGTGGGGCGGCTTGAGCATCTGGCCGGCGTAGCGCGGGTGAAAGAAGGGGTAGTGATCCGCCATCCGCTCCCCGAATGCGTCCCACGCGGCGGCCAGCCGCTCGGGAGCCGGGGCGCCGGCGGCGGCGGGCTCGTACGGGCCGAAGCGTGCCTCCCAGGCCGCGATCAGCGCGGTGGCACGGGGGACGAGGTCGGCGAGCTGATCGGAGCGCGAGGCGGGGGGCACGGCCGCGGATGCTCGCACCTCAAGGCCGGGGCGCGGGCGACGATTACCCTGGGCAGGCCGAAACGTCTTGACGAACCTCCCCCTGATCCGCACGAAGGCAGTCCCGTGGCTCGCCCTCGTGTTGGGCGTGGTCGCCATCGGCGCGATCTCGTTCCTGGAGCACCGCACGCATGTGAGCCGTCGCTCCGAGCTCACGCTCCTGACGGTCAAGGTCGAGCTCAACCAGCTGCAGACCGCCCCCTTCCGCGCGAACGTCCACACCGGCGGCTCGCCCGCGCTCGCGAGCGGCCTGATGCGCACCGGCAAGGAGCTCATCGGCACGCAGCTCGCCGAGCTGCGCGACCATTCGCCGCCGCCTGCCCTGCGCGAGATGCAGGCGCCGCTGCGCGCCAACTTCGCCACGCTGGACCAGATCTACGCGGTCGGCATCACCGAGGCCGGCTACGACCGGCGCGCCGACGCGCTCTCCGCGGTCGCGGGGCGCAGCGCCGGGACGATCGAGACGATGATCGACACCGCCGGGCGCGACTACGAGCGCCGGGCGGTGCGATCGCAGAACCAGGCCGGGATCGGCTCGGCCGGCGTCATCCTGCTGCTGTTGGCGGCCTTCGGCATCTACTACCGCCGCGCGGCCCGCGAGCGCGCCGTCGCCGCCGGCCTGGCACAGGAGAACCAGCGCCTGCTGGCCGCCAGCCGCGAGGAGGCCCTCACCGACGCCCTCACCGGCCTGGGCAACCGCCGCGCGCTGGTCACCGACCTCGAGAACGAGGTGCCCGGCGCGAGCGACGAGCGGCCACACGTGCTCGCGCTCTTCGACCTCGACGGCTTCAAGCAGTACAACGACAGCTTCGGCCACCCGGCCGGCGACGCGCTGCTCGTCCGCCTGGCCGAGCGCCTGAAGGCGGCGACCGAGGGGCTGGGCAGCGTGTACCGGATGGGGGGCGACGAGTTCTGCCTGCTCGCCCCCGTCGCGCCCGGTAAGGGCGACGAGCTCCTGCTGCTGGCCGCCGAGGCGCTCAGCGACACCGGCCACGCCTTCGACATCGGCTGCTCGCACGGCCTTGCGCGGATCCCGGCCGAGGCCGCGACACCGGAGCAGGCGCTGCGGCTGGCCGATCAGCGCATGTACGCGCACAAGGCCGACCGGCCGACGATGGGGCGCGAGAGCACCGACCTGCTGCTGCAGGTCATCACCGAGCGCGGGGCGGGGCTCGGCGAGCACCTCACCGGCGTCGCCCGGCTCGCCGGTGACACCGCCGTGCTCCTCGGGCTCCCCGAGCACGAGGTCAGGCGCATCCGGCTGGCCGCCGAGCTGCACGACGTCGGCAAGACCGCGATCCCCGACACCGTCCTCAACAAGCCCAGCGCGCTCACCGATGAGGAGTGGGAGTTCATGCGCCGCCACACGGTGATCGGCGAGCGCATCATCCGCGCCGCCCCGTCGCTGGCCCACGCGGCCGAGCTCGTCCGCTACAGCCACGAGCGCTTCGACGGGGCCGGCTACCCCGACGCCCTGAGCGGCGACGAGATCCCCCTCGGCGCCAGCATCATCGCCGTGTGCGACGCCTTCGACGCGATGGTCTCCGACCGCGCCTACCGCCAGGCGCTGTCGCTCGACGACGCCATGGCCGAGCTGCGCCGCTGCGCCGGCACCCAGTTTCACCCGGGCGTCGTCGAGGCCTTCTGCGCGCTCGTGGGCCAGGGCGCGCCCGCGGCCGCGGCCTGACGCCGTCGTCCGCGAGCGCTTATGGCGCCGCGCGGCGCTTAAAGCATCACCGAGGGGAAGCAGCCCTGGAGCGGCGCGACCGTTCGCGGTCGTCCTCCCTCCGGGGTGAGCTACGCCGGAGGAATGCTGACTTTTGTGGCTCCTGGCCGCAAGAATCAGCACGCTAGCCGGAAACATGGTCACTAGGGGTGCTCCTGGCCCCCCCGAGTGACCACGCCACGGCCGGGCGCCGCGGGGGGCCTCTTCCCCTCGGTGATTCTGTAAGCGCAAGCAGCGCCGCCCGCGCCTACGGCAGGCGGCCGGCGTCGGCGGTCAGCCGCCGCAGCCGCCGCGCATGCGCGGCCGTGAGCTGCCCATCGTGCAGCCGCCAGCGCCACTGCCCGCCGGCGACCCCCGGCGCGTTCATGCGTGCCTCCGAGCCCAGGCCGAGGACGTCCTGGACCTGGAGCATGCACAGCCGCGACCTCGAGGAGAGCGCCAGCTCCATGAGCCCCCACCACGGCTCGCGCGCGCCGACGCCGGCCTCGCGCACGAGCGCGACGGACTCGGGTGGCAGCGTCTCGTACCAGCCGCGCAGCGTGTTGTTGTCGTGGGTGCCCGTGTAGAGCACCTGCCCGGCGCGATAGCGCTCGGGGCGGTGCACGCTCTCGAGCTCGCGCGGGTTGAAGCCGAACTGCAGCACGACCATTCCCGGCAGACCGAGCGACTCGCGCAGGCGCGTGACGGCGGGTGTGATCACGCCGAGGTCCTCGGCGATCAGCGGCAGGCGCCCGAGCTCGGCGCGCGCCGCGTCGAACACGGCGCGGCCCGGGCCGCGCACCCAGCGCCCCTCCGACGCATAGCGCGCGTCGCGCGGCACCGCCCAGTAGGCCGCGAAGCCGCGGAAGTGGTCGATGCGGGCGAGGTCGAAGAGGTCGAAGGTCCGCCGCAGGCGCTCGACCCACCAGCGGTAGTGGCGGCGGCGCAGCGCGGGCCAGTCGTAGATCGGGTTGCCCCACAGCTGGCCCCTGTCCGTGAACGCGTCGGGCGGGACCCCGGCGACGACGTCGTCGCGGAACAGCTCCGGCCAGCGCGTGTCATCGGCGCTGCCGGCCGCGACGTAGATCGGCACGTCGCCGATCAGGCGCACCCCGCGCTCGCGCGCATACACGCGTAGGGCGGTCCACTCGCGCTCGAAGCGCACCTGGTCGTTGATCGCCCGCGTCGCGCCGGCGAAGGCGGCCCAGTCGTCGATCCAGAAGCCGTTGCGGGCCCGGAAGTCGTCGCGCTCGGCGGCCGACACCGGCGCGCCGGGCTCGGCCAGGAACCCGCGCCATGCCGCGAAGGCGGACGCCGCCTTGTAGGGCGAGCGCTGGCGATTGGGGGGCCCGAGGGGCAGCATCTGCCACCACGACTGGCCTGCTGCCGCGAGCCAGTCGACGAACGCAAACGCGGATGCGCCAAGCTTCCCGCCCGGCAACGAGGTGAGATGCAGTTGCAAGCCGCTGGTTCGTGGAAGTCGCATGTGGGAAAGAGGGGTGGACGTGCCCGCCCGATCCAAGGCCCAATCGCCTGACCGCATCAGGATCGAGCACCCGGCTCCGACGGTCGACGCCGGCCGCTGGCCGGTCAAGCGCACCGTGGGCGACACGGTGCACGTCTCGGCGGACATCTTCCGTGATGGCCACGAGGTGCTGCGTGCCGTGGTGCGCTGGCGCGGGCCGGGCGAGCGGCGCTGGCGCGAGGCGCCGCTGGTGGCGGTCGACGCGCATCATGACGGCGTGCGCTGGGAGGGCGCCTTCACGGTGCAGGAGCCCGGGCGCACGCAGTGGACGATCCAGGCCTGGGTCGACCTCTTCGCCGGCTGGCGCGACGAGCTCGCGCGCAAGGTCGAGTTCGGCCAGCCCGACCTCAGCGGCGAGCTCAGCGAGGGCGCCGTGCTGCTCGCCGCCGCCGCGGAGCGCGCCAAGGGCGAGGACAAGCGCCGCCTGGCGGCCGCCGCGGAGGCGATCGTCACCGATCCGCACGCGGCACTCGACCCGTCGCTGCTCGAGCTCGTCGAAGCGATGCAGATCCGCACCGAGGCGACCGAGCTGGCCGCGCCGCTCGAGGTCGACGTCGATCGCACGCTTGCGCGCTTCGGGTCGTGGTACGAGCTCTTCCCGCGCTCGTGGGGCGGCTTCAAGGGCGTCCAGGCGCAGCTGCCGCGGCTCGCCGAGCTCGGGTTCGACGTCCTCTACATGCCGCCCATCCACCCCATCGGCCACACCAGCCGCAAGGGGCGCAACAACACGCTGACGGCCGCGCCTGGCGATCCGGGCAGCCCCTACGCGATCGGCGACGAGACCGGCGGCCACGACGCGATCCACCCCGAGCTGGGCACCGACGAGGACTTCCGCGCGCTGGTCGCGGCCGCGCAGGAGCACGGGATCGACGTGTGCCTGGACATCGCGATCAACTGCTCGCCGGATCACCCGTGGCTGAAGGAGCACCCCGAGTGGTTCTTCCGCCGCCCCGACGGCACGCTGAAGTACGCCGAGAACCCGCCCAAGAAGTACCAGGACATCTACAACGTCAACTTCGGCTCCGAGGACTGGCGCGGGCTGTGGGACGCGCTGCTGGCGATGATGCGCCACTGGGTCGATCGCGGCGTGAAGGTCTTCCGCATCGACAACCCGCACACCAAGCCCTTCGCCTTCTGGGAGTGGCTGATCCGCGAGATCCGCGCCACGAACCCCGAGGTCATCTTCCTGGCCGAGGCGTTCACCCGGCGCGCGGTGATGCGCGAGCTGGCCAAGATCGGCTTCACCCAGAGCTACACCTACTTCACCTGGAAGAACCATCGCTGGGAGCTCGTGGAGTACGTCAACGAGCTGGCCCACGGCGAGGAGGCCGAGTACTTCCGGCCCAACTTCTTCCTCACCACGCCGGACATCCTCACCGACTACCTCGCCCAGGGCGGCCCGCCTGCGTTCCCGATCCGCCTCATCCTCGGCGCCACGCTGAGCCCCAGCTACGGCGTCTACTCCGGCTACGAGCACTACGAGCACATCCAGCGCACGGGCAGCGAGGAGTTCCTGGACAACGAGAAGTACGAGCTCAAGCAGCGCGCGCTCGATGGCCCGCTGCTGCCGATGATCCAGCGCCTGAACCACGTCCGCCGCGAGAACCCGGCGCTGCAGCGCCTGGACAACATCGGCTTCCTGGACGCGGCCAATGACGCGATCGTCGCCTACGCCAAGCGCGAGGGACCCAACACGATCATCACCGTGGTCAACATCGATCCCTATAACGCGCAGGAAGGCCTCGTCCAGGTGCCCTACGACCTGGGCGTCCCGCCGGCCTTCGCCGCCGAGGACCTGCTCGACGGCGAGTTCTACAACTGGCGCGTGGGCGGCAACTACGTCCGGCTGGACCCGGGCGAGCGCGCCGGCCACGTGCTTCGGGTGAACACGACATGACGCCGCCGCCCCCGACCTCCTCGGGCCATTGGTTCGAGGCCGATCCCCTCTGGTTCAAGAAGGCCGTCTTCTACGAGATCCACCTGCGCGGCTTCTTCGACGGCAACTCCGACGGCTCGGGGGACTTCCGCGGGCTGACCGAGAAGCTCGACTACCTACAGTGGCTGGGCATCGACGTCGTCTGGCTGCTGCCCATGTTCGCCAGCCCGCTGCGCGACGGCGGCTACGACATCGCCGATTACTACGAGGTCCATCCCGACTACGGCACCATCGAGGACGTCCGGGCCTTCATCGACGCCGCCCACGAGCGCGGGCTGCGCGTCATCGTCGACCTGGTCATGAACCACACCTCCTCCGAGCACGAGTGGTTCCAGCGCGCGCGCGCGGCGCCCGCCGGCTCGCCCGAGCGCGATTGGTACGTGTGGTCCGACACGCCGCACAAGTACGAGGACGCTCGCATCATCTTCACCGACACCGAGACCTCGAACTGGACGTGGGACGAGGTGGCCGGCGCCTACTACTGGCACCGCTTCTTCTCCCACCAGCCCGACCTCAACTACGACAACCCCGCGGTCCAGGACGCGATGATCGACGTCCTGCGCTTCTGGCTGGACCTCGGGCTCGACGGCTTCCGCCTCGACGCCGTGCCCTACCTCTTCGAGCGCGAGGGCACCAACGGCGAGAACCTGCCCGAGACCCACGACTTCCTCAAGCGCGTGCGCGCGACGGTCGACGACGAGTACCCCGACCGCGTCCTGCTCGCCGAAGCCAACCAGTGGCCCGAGGACGTGGTCGAGTACTTCGGCGAGGGCGACGAGTGCCACATGGCGTTCCACTTCCCGGTCATGCCGCGCATGTTCATGGCGGCGCGACGCGAGGAGGCCACGCCGATGTACGAGATCCTCGAGCGCACCCCGGCCATCCCCGACAACTGCCAGTGGGGGCTGTTCCTGCGCAACCACGACGAGCTGACCCTCGAGATGGTCACCGACGAAGAGCGCGACTACATGTACGCCGAGTACGCCAAGGACCCGCGGATGAAGATCAACGTGGGCATCCGCCGGCGCCTCGCGCCGCTGCTCGACAACGGGCGCGACGAGATGGAGCTCATGCACGCGATCCTCTTCTCGCTGCCCGGCTCGCCGGTGCTCTACTACGGCGACGAGATCGCGATGGGCGACAACGTCTACCTCGGCGACCGCGACGGCGTGCGCACGCCGATGCAGTGGACCGGCGACCGCAACGCCGGGTTCTCGCGCGCCGACTTCGCCCAGCTCTACGCCCCGCCGCTGATGGACCCCGTCTACGGTTACCAGGCGGTCAACGTCGAGGCCCAGCTGCGCACGCCGACCTCGCTGCTGCGTTGGCTCAAGCGCTTCATCGCCCTGCGCAAGGAGCATCCCGTCTTCGGCCTGGGCACCTACACCCCGCTGGAGCCCGACAACCCGAAGATCTTCGCCCACGTGCGCAGCTACGAGGACGACGTCGTGCTCTGCGTGCACAACGTGGCGCGGTCGGCCCAGGCCGTGCAGCTGGATCTGTCAGCCTACGAAGGGCGCATCCCCGAGGAGATGCTCGGGCGCACGCGCTTCCCGCGCATCGGCGAGCTGCCCTACCTGCTCACGCTCGCCCCGCGGGGCTGGTTCTGGTTCCTGCTCAAGGAGGACCCCGAGGAAGACATGGAGCTGACCGATGCCAAGCGTTGACCTGGCCGCACTCGACGAGGAGAAGCTCGCCGAGTGGCTGCTCAACCGCCGGTGGTTCGGCTCCAAGGCGCGGGACGTGGCCTCGATCCACGTGCTCGACGTCGTCACCATCCACGACGGCCCGCCGGCGCTGGCCGCCGCGCTGGTCGAGGCGCGTTACCCGGGCGGTACCCACGACGTCTACCAGCTGCTGCTGGGCATGGGACCCGACGGCTTCGACGACGCGGTGGTCGACGAGGTCGGCGGTGTCGCCGTGTACGACGCGTTCGCCGACCCGCGGGCATGCGACCTGCTGGGCGGCCTGCTGCGCGACGGCGCCGAGGTCCACGGCGAGCACGCCCGCATCGAGTTCCACTGGCGCGAGGACGTCGATCCGCCGCGCGCGGGTGCGAACGTGCGCCCCATCGGGGCCGAGCAGTCGAACACCTCGATCGTCTACGACGACGCGCTGGTGCTCAAGGCGTTCCGGCGCGTCGAGGCGGGCGACAACCCCGAGCTCGAGATGCTGCGCTTCCTCAGCGCGCGCGACTTCCCCCACGTCGCCGAGCTCGGCGGGTGGTACCAGTACGAGGGCGAGCTCATGGACGCGACCTTCGGCGTCGTGCAGCGCTTCGTCCCCAACGCGCGCGACGGCTGGGAGCTGGCGCTCGACGAACTGGGCGAGGACCCCGAGCGCTTCGTCGCGCGCATGCGCGACCTCGGCGCCGTCATCGGGCGCATGCACACCGTGCTGGCCTCGGACCCCACCGATCCCGCCTTCGCCCCCGAGGAGCCCTCCGACGAGTCGCTGGCGCTGCTGACGGCGACCATCGACGAGGAGATCGAGCGCGTCTTCCTCGAGTTACCGGACAGCGAGGCGGTGGCGCCGATCACCGGGCACGCGGCCGAGGTGCGCGACCGCCTACAGCTGCTGTCGCACGTCGGAGCGCGCGGCAAGCTCATCCGCACCCACGGCGACCTGCACCTGGGGCAGACGATGCTGGCGATGCCAAACCCACCCACCCAGGCGGGCGGGTCCGATTCCACCTGGGTCGTGCTGGACTTCGAGGGCGAGCCGGCCCGGCCGCTGATCGAGCGCCGGCGTAGGCGCTCGCCGCTGCGCGACGTCGCGGGCATGCTGCGCTCGTTCGCCTACGCTGCCTCCGCCAGCGACATGCAGCGCGGCCGCCCGGCGCCGGAGGGCTGGGAGGAGCGCGCGCGCGAGGCCTTCCTGGGCGGATACCTGGACGCCGTCGACCCGGTGCTCATGCCTCCCGGCGAGGCGGCGACCCGCACCATGCTGTCGATCTTCGAGCTCGAGAAGGCGGTCTACGAGCTGCGCTACGAGCTCAACAACCGGCCGGACTGGGTGGGCATCCCGGTGGCCGGCATCGCCCGCCTGCTGGAGGAGCCGCTGTGAGTATCGAGAGCGACATCGAGGCCCTGGTCGGTCGCGACCTGGCCGATCCGCACCGGCTGCTCGGCGCGCACCCGCACGACGGAGGCGTGGTCGTGCGCGCCTTTCGCCCAGCCGCCGCGAAGATCACCGCGCGCCCCGAGGGCGGCGAGCCGGTGGCGCTGACCCAGCGCCACCCGGCCGGGCTGTTCGAGGGCGAGATCCCCGGCGCGACGCTGCCGCTGCGCTACGAGCTCGAGGTCGAGTACGCGCCTGGCGAGAGCTACACCTTCCGCGACCCCTACTCCTTCCCGCCGACGCTGGGCGAGATCGACCTCTACCTCGCCGGCGAGGGGCGCCACGAGGAGCTCTACGAGAAGCTCGGCTCCCACGTCGTGGAGATCGACGGTGCCACCGGCGTGGCGTTCGCCGTGTGGGCCCCGTCGGCGCGCTCGGCGTCGGTGGTCGGCGACTTCAACTCCTGGGATGGGCGCCTGCACCCAATGCGCTCGCTCGGCGCGTCGGGCATCTGGGAGCTCTTCATCCCCGGCGTGCCAGAGGGCTCGCGCTACAAGTTCGAGCTGCGCGCGCAGGACGGCGACCTGCTGCTGCGCGCCGACCCGTTCGCCTTCGAGGCCGAAATGCCGCCCAAGACGGCGTCGGTGGTCAATCGCACGCGTTACGAGTGGACCGACGACGGCTGGATGGAGCTGCGCCAGCAGGGCGACCGCCTGCGCGCGCCGATGTCGATCTACGAGGTCCACCTCGGCTCCTGGCGCCTGAACCCGTTGGAGGACAACCGCTCGCTGACCTACCTCGAGCTGGCCGACGAGCTGGCCGCCTACGTCAACGACATGGGCTTCACGCACGTCGAGCTGATGCCGGTCATGGCCCACCCGTTCAGCGGCTCGTGGGGCTACCAGGTGACCTCGTACTTCGCGCCCACGCCGCGCTTCGGCACGCCCGACCAGTTCCGCGCCTTCGTCGACCGCCTGCACGAGGCCGGCGTCGGCGTGATCCTCGACTGGGTGCCGGCGCACTTCCCGCGCGACGAGTGGGCGCTCGCGCGCTTCGACGGCACCGCGCTGTTCGAGCACGCCGATCCGCGCCGCGGCTCGCACCCCGACTGGGGCACGCTGATCTTCAACTTCGGTCGCCTGGAGGTGCGCAACTTCCTGCTCGCCAGCGCCCTGTACTGGCTGCGCGAGTACCACACCGACGGCATCCGGGTCGATGCCGTGGCCTCGATGCTCTACCTCGACTACTCGCGCAAGGAGGGCCAGTGGGTGCCCAACGAGTTCGGTGGGCGCGAGGACCTCGAGGCGGTGTCGTTCCTCAAGGAGCTCAACACGGTCGCCTACGGCCGCGAGCCGGGGATCATCTCCGCCGCCGAGGAGTCGACGGCATGGCCGGGCGTCTCGCGGCCGACCTACGTCGGCGGCCTCGGCTTCGGCTTCAAATGGAACATGGGCTGGATGCACGACACGCTGGGCTACTTCCAGCAGGACCCCATCCACCGTCGCTACCACCACCACGAGCTGACCTTCTCGCTCGTCTACGCCTTCAGCGAGAACTTCATCCTGCCCCTCAGCCACGACGAGGTCGTTCACGGCAAGGGCTCGATGTACTCCAAGATGCCGGGCGACCGCTGGCAGAAGCTGGCCAACCTGCGCGCCCTGTACGCCTACATGTGGGCGCACCCCGGCAAGAAGCTCTTGTTCATGGGCTGCGAGCTGGCCCAGGAGTCCGAGTGGAGCCACGAGCGCTCGCTGGACTGGCACCTGCTCGAGAACCCCGAGAACGCCGGCATCCAGTCGCTGGTGCGCGACCTCAACCGCGTCTACCGCGACCGCCCGGCGATGTGGGAGATCGACGACTCCGACCGCGGCTTCTACTGGCTGGAGCCCAACGACGCCGCCAACAACGTCGTCGCCTTCGCCCGCAGCGGGGAGGACCCGGTGCGCGACGTCGTCGCGGTCGTCTGCAACCTCTCGCCCGTCCCGCGCGAGGGCTACCGGCTCGGCCTGCCGCAGTCCGGCCGCTGGGTCGAGGCGGTCAACACCGACTCGGACTACTACGGCGGCAGCAACACCGGCAACCTCGGTGGCATCGTGGCCGAGGAGACCGGATGGGGCGGCCAGCCGTTCTCGGCCGAGCTGACGCTGCCGCCGCTGAGCGTGCTGTGGCTCGTGCCTGAGCGCTAGGGCGTCGGGCGGTCTGCCGCGTGCGCCGTGCGCGGTGCGCGGCGCGAACTGCATCATCGAGGGGAGCGGGAGTGAGACTCCCTGTGTCAAGCCTGCTGTGCGGTGAGGCGCTGGAGGGCTCGGTGGTGGACGGGGTCGTAGGTGCTGTGGTCATGGCACCTGCGCCAGATCACGCCGCACCAGGCGCGTCCGAGGATGCGGATGGTGTGGGGGTGAGAGCAGCCGCGGGCGCGGGCGCGGTCGTAGATGTCGGTGGCCCAGGGGTTGTGGTGGTGGCTGGTGTCGGCCATGGTGGCGATCGCTTTGCGCAGGCGGTGATCGCAGGCCGATCGGAATCTGGCGCGCTTGGATTTTCCGGACTCGATGGCGACGGGGGCCTGGCCGGCGTCGCCGGTCAGCGCTGCCTTGGTCGGGTAGCGCTCGCGACAGTCACCCATCTCAGAGAGGATCGCGGCGGCGCAGACCGCGGAGTTTGGGTCGCGAAACAGCGAGCGGAACGTCGGTCCGTCGGGATGGTCGGCCAGCGCGCTGCGCAGTTCGCGGGTCAGCTGGGCGATGTGCGCGACGATCGCTTCCAGCGCGGCGACGAGCGCGAGGACGATCTGGCGTCGTGCATCGGTCTCGAGCTGTGCGGCGCGGCCGCAGGCGGCGTCGCGCAGCCGAGTGACCAGCTCCCCCGCGGACTTGCCGCCCCAGTATTGCTGTCGGGCCAAAAAGCGCGCCATGCGCTGCTCGCCGAGACCGTGGGCGTCGGTCGGGGATGGGTAGCGCTTGAGGAACGCCAGCGCGATCGGGCTGTCGATATCGCGAAAGACAGGCGCGGCGCCGGGCCAGAACGCTTCCAGCTGCGCGCGCAGCTCGTTGGCGATCGCGACCCGGTGAGCGACGAGGTCCTCACGCGAGCGCGACAGCGCCCGCAGCGCCTTGGTGGCGTCCGAGTCGGGGACCAGGACGCGGAAGCGGTGGCTGTCGGTGCGCGCGAGCTCGGCGAGCACGAACGCGTCGAAGCTGTCGCTCTTGGCGCCCGCCGCGGTGAACCCTGCGCGCATCGCGGCGACCTGGTTGGGATGCACCGCGATGACCCGCAGCCCGGCGTCCAGCAGCCGCTCGGATCAGCAACCCGTCCGGGCGCTCAACGGCAACCCGCCCGACCCCAAGCTCGATCAGGCGCGCGCACAGCGCCGTGATCCCGCGCTCGTCATGGCGATAGCGACGCCCCTCGACGATCCGCCCATCGCCATCGGTGATACAAACGGCGTGCTCCTCGCTGGCCCAAACAACGCCAGCAAAGCGACCCTCGTTCACGACTCCTCCCTTCAACCGATGCTGTTGACTGCGGCCGGCGGCGAGGTACCGTGGCGAGTGCTCATTGACGGCGCTCTGAGGGCGCGACTCCCAGTTGCAGCTCAGGACACCTCGACGGACCGCCGGGACGCGCTGGTCTCACTCTGGCCCTCCACACCGGCAAGCGGTGTTGGCGCTCTCCCGGCGGCCGCCGGCACCACCAAGGATGACCAATGAGCGGCAGTCGGCGGCGCCCGCGGCTCTGTGGCGGCGCCGGTGCCCGAACTGCGTGGGATTGCTCCCGGAAACCGGTAGTAATCCCACGCAGTTCGCTCGAGGACGACCGTGCACGCCTGCGCCCGGGCACACTTCCTCCCCTCGATGATGCTGTTTGGCGCCGCGCGGCGCCGCCAGCGCTAGGGCCGGGCGCGCGCGACGCCCTCGCCGGCCAGCGCCACGGCGAGGATGACCACGAGCGCGGCGAGCTGGGCCGCCGCGGCGATCTCGGTGCCCAGCGGGATGGTGGCCAGGGCCAGCAGGGCGGCGATGGTGCGATGGGCCGCGCGCCCGAGCCCGAGCACGTGGCGGAACCCCACGTCGGCGGCGAGGAAGAGCGCCACGCCGCCACCGAGGGCCAGCGCCTCGGCGGTGGTGAGCGGGTCGTACGCATGCCCGATCGCCTTCTTGATCCCCGCCGCCACGACGACGACGCCGAGCAGCAGGCCGTAGTGCGCCACCCCGAAGCCCTCCAGCGCGATCCACGGCTGGCGCCGGGCGGGGGCGCTGCTCAGCGCCTGCTCGGCCTGCTCGTCGTCGTCGGCGCCGAAGTAGGCCCACCAGAGGCCCGCGCTCAGCAGCAGCCCGAGCACCGCGGCGATGACGAGCTCGGCGTCGACCGCCAGCCCCGCCGCGCCGATCCCCCCGGCGACGACCGACTCGCCGATCGCGACGATGACCACCAGCCCGTGGCGTTCGACGAAGTGGGCGGGGGCGATCTGGAAGCTGCTCTGGCTCTCGCGGTTGCCGACCCACGGCGTGCTCCACTCCAGGACGGCGGCGACGGTCCACAGCACCGCCTGCGCGGTCCCGCCGAGGGCGCCCCCGGCGACGACGAGCAGCGCGTTGAAGAGGTTGTAGGGGGCGATGCCGAGGAACGCGCGCGACGACTGCGCCGAGGCGGTCCAGATGAACAGCGACGAGTGGACCGCGACGACGATGAGGTAGCCCACGCCGAAGGCCAGGCCGCTGCCATGGAAGGCGCCGGGGATGGCGAGGGCCAGCACGAAGTAGCCGGCCATGCCGCCGAGCAGGATCGCCCGCTGGCGCAGCTCGCGAGTCGAGATCGAGTTGGTCAGCCACGCGTAGCCGGCGTACATCCACCAGATCAGCGCGAGCATGACCATGACCTGGCCCAGCGACTTCCACGCGAGGTCATGGCTCAGCACCGCGGTGAGCTGCGTGATCGTGAAGACGAAGACGAGGTCGAAGAACAGCTCGAGCGTGGAGACGCGCTGAACCGGCGCCTGCGCTGTGAGTTCGGCCGTGCCCGCCACGGGCGCCGAGCCTAGCGAGCCGGTGACGCCGGCCCGACGCGGCTACTCTGCCACGCGTGCCGCGCCGCGAGATCCGGTCATGGCTGATGGACATGGACGGCGTGCTCGTCCACGAGGAGCAGGCGATCCCGGGGGCCGACCGCTTCCTGGCCCGCCTGCGCGAGCTCGGGCTGCCCTTCCTCGTCCTCACCAACAACTCGATCTACACCCGCCGCGACCTGGCGGCGCGCCTGCGCGCCAGCGGCCTCGAGGTCCCCGAGGAGGCGATCTTCACCTCGGCGCTGGCCACCGCCGACTTCCTGCATGACCAGCGCCCCGGCGGCTCGGCCTTCGTCATCGGGGAGGCGGGCCTGACCACGGCGATGCACGAGGCCGGCTACACACTGACCGAGCGCGACCCCGACTACGTCGTCCTCGGCGAGACCCGCATCTACAGCTTCGGGCGCATCACGCAGGCCATCCGCCTGATCGTCAACGGCGCGCGCTTCATCGCCACCAACCCCGATGCGACGGGACCCTCGAACGAGGGACCGCTTCCGGCCACCGGGTCGGTGGCGGCGCTCATCAGCCGCGCCACCGGCGTCGACCCCTACTTCGTGGGCAAGCCCAACCCGTTCATGATGCGCTCCGCCCTCAACACGCTCGACGCGCATTCCGAGACGACCGCCATGGTCGGCGACCGCATGGACACCGACGTGGTCTCCGGGCTCGAGGCCGGCCTGCAGACGATCCTCGTGCTCACCGGCGTGACCACGCCCGAGGAGGCCGATCGCTTCCCCTTCCGCGCGTCACGGGTGGTCGCGTCGATCGCCGACCTCGTGGACGAGCTCGGCTGAGCGCTCAGACCGGAACGTCCGGCGTGACGAGCCCGGTCTCGTAGGCGAGGACGACGGCCTGGACGCGGTCGCGCAGCTGGAGCTTGGCGAGCAGGCGCCCGACATGGGTCTTGATCGTGTTCTCGCCGAGCACGAGCTCGGCGGCGATCTCGGCGTTGGACAGGCCCTGCGCCACGAGTCGCAGGACGTCGATCTCGCGCGTGGTGAGCTCCGCCAGCGCCGGCGGCAGCTCGTCGCCCGCCGGCCGCGAGGCGCGCGCGAACTCGGCGATCAGGCGCCGCGTGATGCGCGGCGCGATGAGCGCCTCCCCGGCGGCGGCGACGCGGACGGCGTCAAGCAGCCGGTCGGAGGGCGTGTCCTTGAGCAGGAACCCGGTCGCGCCGACGCGCAGCGCCTTGAAGACGTACTCGCTGGCGTCGAAGGTCGTGAGCATCACGACCGCCGTGGTGTTCTGCGGATCGGCGAGGATCCGCTCGGCCGCCGCGAGCCCGTCGAGCTCGGGCATGCGGATGTCCATCAGCACCACGTCGGGGCGCCGGCGGGCGACGACGTCGACCGCGGACAGGCCGTCGGCCGCCTCGCCGACGACGGTGATGTCGGGCTCGGCGTCGAGGATGACGCGAAACCCGGTGCGCAGCAGGCGCTGGTCGTCGGCGATGACGACGGTGATCGGGCGCAGCGGCGCGTCTTCGCGCGGCGGCGGCGCGTCCTCGCCGTCCTCCTCGCGCCAGCGCACGAGCGCGGTCGCCACGGACTCCGAGATGCCCTTGACCCGGAACGACCCGGCGGGCCGCATCAGCTCGGCCACGCGCGGGCCGGCGATCTGGCGCACGACCTGCGTCGCGAGGATCTCGCCCGGCCCGGCGGCGTCGCACAGGCGGCTGGCGACGATCACCGGCGTCCCGTAGAGGTCGCCGCCCTCCGACAGCGGCTCGCCGGCGTCGATGCCGATGCGCACGTCGAGGCCGTCGTCGGTCCCCGTGGTCGCGCGCTGCAACGCCACGGCGCAGCGCACGGCGGCGACCGCGCTGGAGAAGGTGACCATCAGCCCGTCGCCGGTGGACTTGACCTCGCGGCCCTCGTGGGCTGCCACGACCTCGCGCAGTACCGCGAAGTGCCCTGCGCGCCGCGCGTCGCCCTCGTCGTCTCCGTAGCGGTCGTAGAGCGTCGTCGAGCCGACGACGTCGGTGAACATGATCGTGACGAACGACGGCTCCACGGCGCGGAGCATCTTCGCCCGTCGCAGGCGGCGTGTCACCCCAGGGGGTGAACCGCTCGCGCCACGTTCACCCGGTGGGATGACGGCGGTGCGGCCCGTACCGCCGATCCTGCCGTCGAGATCAACCGCTTTACGGACCGGAGGGCGAGGAAGATGATGCGCAAGATGAGTCGTACGGTGGAGTCGATCGGTCGGCTGGACATCGCCATCGCGGTGGCGCTGAGCGCACTCGGCCTGCTGCTGATGTACGGGAACGCCACCGACGCGGACGTCGACGCCAGCTGGCTGGCGATGCCGGCCTTCCTGGCGGTCACGATCCCGGTGCTGTGGCGGCGCGCTGCTCCGCTGCATGCGATGGCCGCCGTGGCCGCCGGGCTCGCGGTGCACATCGCGCTGTTCGGATCGGTGGTGCGCTGCGGCGTGGTCTTCCCGGTCGTCGGCGTGCTCGTGTTCACCGTCGCCGCGCGCTTCGAGCGCACGACCGCGCTGTGGGCGCTGGCGGGCGGTCTGGCCATCATCCTCGGCATGGCCGTCGCGGACGCGACCGGGTTCGGCGTCGTCTCGCTGCTGGTGCCGTTGACCCTCGTCGCCTACGGGCTCGGGCGCGTCGCCTACGCCCGCAGCGGCATGGTCCGCGAGCTCAAGCACCGCACCGAGCAGCTGCGCACCGCGCGCGACGAGCGCGCCCGCCTCGAGGTGGCCACCGATCGCACCCGCCTCTCGGGCGAGCTGGATGCGCTGCTGGCCCGCCGCCTGGGCGAGCTGACCCGGCTGGCCGACGCCGGCCCCGCGCTCGCGGGCGACGGAGCGGCCGCCACGGCGACCCTCGCGCACATCGAGGAGGCCAGCCGCGCCACCCTCCAGGAGATGCGCGAGATCGTCGGCGTCCTGCGCGACGACGACGCCCCGACCTCGCCGACGCCCACGCTCACGTCGCTGCGGGCGCTCGTGCTGCGCGACAAGGGTGACGCCGTGCGCCTCACGGTCGAGGGCAGCCCGCGGGTCCTGCCCGCCGGCGTCGAGCTGTCGGCCTACAGGATCGTCGAGCACCTCCTGAGCGCGCTCGACGACGCGCCCGGGGTCGAGGTCGGCGTGTGCTTCGGCGAGGACGCGCTGGAGATCCGCGTCGCCGGGCCGGCCGGCCGCCGCGGCGACGTCGGCGCCGCGCTGAGCCGAGCCCGCGAGCGCGCGCAACTGCACCGTGGCACGCTCGACGCCCGTACCCGTGGCGGCCGCGCCGAGGCCGTCGCCCTGCTGCCCGTCGCGGCCACCGCGTGACGTGCCGCGCCCGCTCCGCACCGATGTCCTGATCGGCACGCTGGCGGCCCTCTTCGGGGCCGCCGGCGCCGTCGCCGTGAGCCAGGGCCCGCTCGCCTGGGTCGCCGCGGCGGTGCTCGGCGCCGCGCTGGGGCTGTATCGCAGGCACCCCGTCGGCGCCGCGGCCCTGGCCGTGGCGGCCGCGCTCGCGCTGGTGCCGACCGGCGACCTGTCGCCCTCGCCCGCCGTCCTCGTCTGCGCCAACGCCTTCGCGGCCGGCCGCTGGACGGGCCTGTGGGCCTCGATCGCCACCGCGGTCGCGCTAGTGGCCGCCAGCCTCGCTGCGGCCGTCGTCGCCGACACCATCGACGGCTGGCTGGTCCCCGCGGTCCTGCTGGTCGGCACCGCCTGGATCGCCGGCCGCGCCATCCGCGAACGCGATCTCGTCGCCATCCGCCTGGCCGAGCGCGCCGAGGAGCTCGAGCGCGAGCGCGAGGCGTTCGCCACGCTCTCGGTCCGCTACGAGCGCGCGCGGATCGCCTCGGAGCTGCACGACATCGTCGCCCACGCCATCAGCGTCATGGTCGTGCAGGCCGGCGCGGGCCAGCGGATCGCCGCCATAGACCCCGAGCTGACGGGCGAGACGTTCCAGGCCATCGCCGGCGCCGCGCGCCAGGCCGAGCGCGACATGACCCAGCTCGTGGCGCTCCTCGCCGCCGATGACGCGATCGCCCAGGCGCCTGACCTCACGCTCGTCGAGGAGCTCGTCTCGCGGGCGGTCGGATCGGGCCTCGACGTCACGCTGCGCCTGGAGGGCTCGCGCGAGGGGCTGCCCGCGTCGGCGGTCCAGACGGTCTACCGCGTCGTGCGCGAGAGCCTGACCAATGCGCTGCGCTACGCCTCGGGGGCGCCGGTGCGCGTGCTGGTCCGCGGGGGCGCCGGCGCGATCGAGGTCGAGGTCGTCAACGACTCCGCCGGCGACGCGCAGGACCTGGCCGGGCACGGGACGGGCAACGGGCTGCGCGGGCTGCGCGAGCGCGTGGGAGCGGGCGGCGGGCGCCTGGAGGCCGGGCCGCGCGAGGGCGGCGGCTGGCGCGTCGCGGCGCGGATTCCGTGCGTCATGGCCGTCGCGGTGGACGACGCGCGCTGACTCGGCGATAGCCGGGCGCGCCGGACGGGTACGGTGCCGCGAGTGGCCGAGGAGTACCCCTGGGAGCGCGCCCTGGGCGCGAGCGTGGTCGATGACGCCCTCGTCGAGTTCCGCGCGTGGGCGCCCGCTGCGCAGCGGGTGGCCGTCCGCGTGCGCGGCGCCGACCACGAGCTGGCCGACGAGGGCTTCGGGGTGCGCAGCGCGCAGGTCGCGGCGAGCGCCGGCGACGACTACTGGCTCCTCCTCGACGGCAAGCGCCTGCCCGACCCCGCCTCGCGCTGGCAGCCCGAGGGACTGCGCGGCCCCTCGCGCGTCGTGGACCCCGGCGCCTTCGCGTGGACCGACCGCCGCTTCCGCGCCGCGCCGCTGCGCGACGCCGTGCTCTACGAGCTGCACGTCGGCATCTTCACCGCCGAGGGCACCTTCGACGCCGCCGCGGCCGAGCTCCCGGCGCTGGCCGAGTTGGGCATCACGCACGTCGAGCTCATGCCGGTCGCCGAGTTCCCCGGCCACCACGGCTGGGGCTACGACGGCGTCTACCTGTCGGCCGCGCATTCGGCCTACGGCGGTCCGCATGGCCTGCAGCGCCTCGTCGACGCGGCTCACGCTACGGGGATCGGCGTGATCCTCGACGTCGTCTACAACCACGTCGGCGCCAGCGGCGTCAAGGCGCTCGAGTCCTTCGGGCCCTACTTCACCGAGCGCCACGAGACGCCGTGGGGCAAGGCCGTCAACTACGACGGCGAGGAGTCCGACGGCGTCCGCGAGTGGGTGCTGCAGAGCGCCGCCGGCTGGGTGCGCGACTTCCACGTCGACGGCCTGCGCCTCGACGCCATCCACGCCATCCACGATGACGGCGCGCGCCACGTGCTGCGCGTGCTGGCCGATCGCGTGCGCGCGGTGCATCGCCGTGCGCTGGTCATCGCGGAGAGCGGCCTGAACGATCCGCGGGTCGTCCGCCCCGCTCGCCAGGGTGGGTACGGCCACGACGGCGTGTGGGCGGACGACTTCCACCACGCGCTGCACGCGCTGCTGACCGGCGAGCGCTCGGGGTGGTACGAGGAGTTCGGGCAGGTGGCCCAGCTGGCGAAGGCGTTCCATCGCCCGCACGTCCACGACGGCGGCTATTCGACCTTCCGCCGGCGGCGCTTCGGCGCTCGCGCCGACGACCGCGCGCCCGAGCAGTTCGTCGTCTTCGACCAGAACCACGACCAGGTCGGCAACCGCGCCTTCGGTGACCGGCTGGCGGAGCGCGTGCGGCCGCTGGCCGCGTTCTGCACACTGCTGTCACCCTTCACTCCCATGCTCTTCATGGGAGAGGAACACGGCGAGCGCGCGCCGTTTCAGTTCTTCTCGGATCACATCGACAAGCGCATGGCCGATGCGACCCGCGAGGGCCGCCGGCAGGAGTTCGCCGCCTTCGCCGAGTTCTCCGGCGAGGAGGTGCCCGATCCGCAGGACCCTGCCACGTTCGAGCGCTCCAAGCTCACGCGCCGCGGCAGCACGAAGCTGCGCGCGCTCTACGCCGCGCTGCTGCGCGCGCGCCGGGAGCTGCCGCCCGGCGTGGACAGCATCGAGTTCTCCGAGGACGACGGCTGGCTGCGGGTGCGCCGCGGCGCCTTCGAGCTGGCCTGCAACTTCGCGGCCGGCGCGCGCACGGTTCCGGTGCGAGGGCGCACGGTGGCGCTGGCCACCCACAGCGCGACGCTCGGGCACAGCGGCGTGCGCCTGCCGGCGCGTGCGGGGGCGCTGATCGCAGAATGAGCGAACACGTCGCGAGCCGCGAGACCTGGCCCGGAGCGCCGTTCCCGCTCGGCGCGACGTGGGACGGCGAGGGCACGAACTTCTCGCTCTTCTCCGAGCACGCCGAGCACGTCGAGCTGTGCCTGTTCGACCAGGACGGGACCGAGGAGCGCATCGACATGGTCGAGCGCACGGCCCACAATTGGCACTGCTACCTGCCTGGGGTGGGCCCCGGCCAGCGCTACGGCTACCGCGTCTACGGCCGCTACGCGCCCGAGGCGGGCCATCGCTTCAACCCGGTCAAGCTGCTCATCGACCCCTACGCGAAGGCGATCGAGGGTCGCGTCGACTGGGATGCCGCCAACGTGCTGCCCTACACGCCCGACGACACGCCGGACGCGGACCTCGAGCCCGACGACGAGGACGACGCCCTCGCGATCCCCAAGTCGGTGGTCGTCGACCGCTCCTTCGACTGGGAGGGCGACGTCCCGCCGCGGCGGCCATGGAACGAGACGATCATCTATGAGACCCACGTCAAGGGCTACACCAAGCGCCACCCGGCGGTGCGCGAGGACCTGCGCGGCACCTACGCGGGGCTGGCCTCCGAGGAGGCGCTGGCCTACCTCAAGCGCCTGGGCGTCACCGCCGTCGAGCTGCTGCCCATCCATCACATCGCCGACGAGTCCTTCCTGCACGACCGCGGGCTGAACAACTACTGGGGCTACAGCTCGATCGGCTACCTGGCGCCGCACTCCGAGTACGCCGCCACGGGGCGCCTGGGCGATCAGGTGCTCGAGTTCAAGGGCATGGTCAAGGCGCTGCACCGCGCCGGCATCGAGGTGATCCTCGACGTCGTCTACAACCACACCGCGGAGGGCAACCACCTCGGCCCGATGCTGTCGTTCAAGGGCGTCGACAACTCGAGCTACTACCGCCTGGTGCCCGACGACGAGCGCCACTACATGGACTACACGGGGACGGGCAACACGCTCGACGCCCGCCACCCCAGCGTGCTGCGGCTGATCATGGACTCGCTGCGCTACTGGGCCAGCGAGTGCCACGTCGACGGCTTCCGCTTCGACCTCGCCAGCGCGCTGGCCCGCGAGCTCTACGACGTCGATCGGCTGAGCGCCTTCTTCGACACCATCCACCAGGACCCGATCCTCTCCCAGGTCAAGCTCATCGCCGAGCCCTGGGACGTCGGGCCGGGCGGCTACCAGGTCGGCAACTTCCCGGTGCTGTGGAGCGAGTGGAACGGCATCTACCGCGATGTCGTGCGCGACTTCTGGCGCGGGCAGTCGAGCATCGCCGAGTTCGCCTCGCGCTTCACCGGCTCCAGCGACCTCTACGAGTCCGACGGGCGCCAGCCGTTCGCCTCCATCAACTTCGTCACGGCCCACGACGGCTTCACGCTGCGCGACCTCGTGACCTACAACGACAAGCACAACGACGCCAACGGCGAGGGCAACCGGGACGGCACCGACGACAACCGCTCGTGGAACTCCGGAGTCGAGGGGGAGACCGACGACCCGGAGATCAACGCGCTGCGCTGGCGCCAGCAGCGCAACTTCCTGGCCACGCTGTTCCTCTCGCAGGGCGTGCCGATGCTGCTCGGCGGCGACGAGCTGGCGCGCACCCAGCACGGCAACAACAACGCGTGGTGCCAGGACAACGAGCTCTCCTGGTACGAGTGGGGCCTGCGCGCGGGCCAGGGCGAGCACCTGGAGTTCACCAAGCGCCTGATCGAGCTGCGCAAGGCTCATCCCGTCTTTCGCCGCGGCAAGTTCCTGGCCGGGCGCGAGAGCGAGGGTTCGGGGCTGCCCGACGTCTGGTGGTTCCGCCCCGACGGCCGGCGCATGACCCAGCGCGACTGGCAGCAGCCCTCCGCGCACGTGCTCGGCGTGTTCCTCAACGGCCAGGAGATCGCCGACCGCACGCCGCGCGGCGAGCCGATCGAGGACGACTCCTTCCTGCTGCTCTTCAACGCCCACCACGAGGACATGACCTTCACGCTGCCCGCGCGGCGCTTCGGGGGCGACTGGGTGCACGAGCTCGACACCTACGACCCGGCGCTGGAGCCCGGGGCCGAGCGCTGGCCCTCGCGCGGCGAGGTGGTCGTGCCGGCCCGGTCGATGAAACTGCTGCGCCGGGCGACCTGACGCGCCGATCGATGCCCCGGATCGCGTTCATCGGCGCCGGCTCGACCGTCTTCACGCGCAACCTGGTGGGCGACGTCCTGCGCCGCCCGGAGCTGGCCGACAGCACGACCTTCGCGCTCATGGACATCGACCCCGAGCGCCTGGAGACATCCGAGGACGCGGTGCGCGCGATCGCGCGCGCCGCCGGGGCGCGCGCGGAGGTCGAGGCCACGCTCGATCGCCGGGCGGCGCTCGAGGACGCCGACTACGTCGTGACCTCGTTCCAGGTCGGCGGCTACCGCCCGGCCACCGTGGTCGACTTCGAGCTGCCCAAGCGCTTCGGCCTGCGCCAGACGATCGGCGACACGCTCGGCGTCGGCGGGATCATGCGCGGTCTGCGGACGATCCCGGTGCTGCTCGACGTCTGCCGCGACATGCAGGAGCTGTGCCCCGGCGCGCTGCTGCTGCAGTACGTCAACCCGATGGCGATGCTGTGCTGGGCGGTGCAGCGCGCCCGCGATGTCCGCGCGGTCGGTCTGTGCCATTCGGTGCAGCACACGGCCGGCGAGCTCGCCGCCGACCTCGGCCTGTCGCCCGCCGAGCTGGATTACCACGTCGCCGGGATCAACCACCTCGCCTTCTTCCTGCGCCTCGAGCGCGAGGGCGAGGACCTCTACCCGGCGCTGCGCGAGGTCACCCCGCCCAGCGGGAACCGGGTGCGCTACGAGGCGCTGCGCCACCTGGGCTACTTCGTCACCGAGTCCTCCGAGCACTTCGCGGAGTACGTGCCGTGGTTCATCAAGGCGGCGCGCCCCGATCTGATCGAGCGCTTCGGCGTCCCGCTCGACGAGTACCCGCGCCGCTGCGAGGCGCAGATCGCCGAGTGGGAGACGCTGCGCGCGCGGCTGCGTGCCGGCGGGGCGGTGACGGCCGAGCCCAGCGTCGAGTACGGCGCCGACATCATCCGCGCGTGCGAAACCGGCGAGCCGTTCTCCTTCAACGGCAACGTCCCCAACACCGACGGCGGGCGGCGGCTCGTCGACAACCTGCCCGGCGACTGCTGCGTCGAGGTGCCGTGCGTGGCGTCGGACCGCGGGATCGAGCCGCAGGCGGTCGGCACCCTCCCGCGCCATCTGGCCGCCCTCATGCAGACCAACGTCAACGTCCAGGGCCTGGTCGTCGAGGCCGCGCTCAGCGGGGACCGCGCGGCGGTCCACCATGCAGCGATGCTCGACCCGCACACCGCCGGCGAGCTGGCGCTCGACGACATCGCGGAGCTGGTCGACGCGCTGATCGAGGCCCACGGCGACCTGGTGCCGGCGCTGCGGTGATCGCCACCTACCGCCTCCAGCTGTCCCCGGAGCAGGACTTCGAGGCCGTGCGCGCGCTCGTGCCCTACCTGCGCGAGCTGGGCATCTCGCACCTGTACCTCTCGCCGTCCTTGCAGGCGCGCACGGGATCGACGCACGGCTACGACGTCGTCGATCCGACGCGCGTGTCCGACGCGCTGGGCGGGGAGGAGGGCCTGCGCGCGCTGGCCGCCGAAGGCCTGCGGATCGTCCTGGACATCGTGCCCAACCACATGGGCGTCTCCGACGAGAACCGCTGGTGGGTCGACGATGTGCAGCGCGCGCGGGTCTTCGACTACGACCCCGCCGACGGCTGGTACCGGCGCTTCTTCGACATCGACGACCTGGCCGCGGTGCGGGTCGAGGACCCCGAGGTGTTCGAGCTCGTGCACGCCAAGGTGCTCGAGCTCGTCCGCGACGGCGTGGTCGACGGGCTGCGCGTCGACCACCCCGACGGGCTGGCCGACCCGGCCGGCTACCTGGCGCGCCTGCGCGACGCGGGCGCCGAGCGCGTCTGGGTCGAGAAGATCCTGCACACCGGTGAGAGCCTGCGCGACTGGCCGGTGGAGGGCACGGTCGGCTACGAGTTCCTCAACGACGCGGCGGCGCTGTTCGTCGATCCGGCGGGGGAGGCGGCGCTCGCGCGGCTGCCCGGCGCGGGCGAGCCGTTCGAGGAGGTGGCGACGCGCGCCCAGCTCGAGATGGCGACGACGACCTTCGCGCGCGAGGTGCAGCGCCTGCGCGAGCTGCTGGACATCGACGGGATCCCCGAGGCGCTGGCGGCGCTGCCGATCTACCGCACCTACGTCGAGCCGTGGTCGGGCCGCGTGGAGGAGGCCGACCTCCGGGCGATCGCCGTCGCCGCCGAGGGACGGCTGGCCGACGTGCTGGCGCTGCGCGAGCGCGGCCACGACGAGTTCGTCACCCGCTTTCAGCAGACCTCGCCGCCGGTCACGGCGAAGGGCGTCGAGGACACCGCGTTCTACCGCCACCTGCGCCTGCTCGCGCTCAACGAGGTGGGCGGCGACCCGGCGCGCTTCGGGCTCTCGGTCGAGGGGTTCCACGCCGCGAGCGCCGAGCGTTCCCCGCGCGGCCTGCTCGTCACCCAGACCCATGACACCAAGCGCTCGGGCGACGTGCGCGCGCGCATCGGCGCGCTGAGCACGATGGCCGGTGAGTGGGCGATGCAGGCCGCGGCGTGGGTGGCCCAGGCGGACGCGCCCGACGAGCACTGCGCGTATCTCGTGCTGCAGACGCTCGTCGGCTGTTGGCCGATCGAGGCAGAGCGCCTCGAGGCCTACGTCGAGAAGGCGCTGCGCGAGGCCAAGCTACGCACGAGCTGGGCCGCGCCGGACGAGGCCTACGAGGCGGCGGCGCGCCGCTACGCGCGGGGTCTCGTCGAGCGCCCGCCCGACGGCTTCGCCGCCTTCGCCGGGCGGGTCGCGGCCGAGGGCCGGCGCGCGGCGCTGGGCCAGCTGCTGCTCAAGCTGACCAGCCCGGGCGTGCCCGACGTCTATCAGGGCGACGAGCTCGAGGCGCTCAGCCTCGTGGATCCCGACAACCGCCGGCCGGTCGACTGGGAGGCGCGCCGGGCGGCGCTGGCGCGCCTGCGCAGCGGGGAGGCGCCGCGCGACTTCGGCGAGCGCAAGCTCGACCTCATCCGCCGCGCGCTGGCGCTGCGCGCGCGCCGGCCGGCCGCGTTCGCGGGCGCCTACGAGCCGGTGGCCGCCGGCCCCGGCGTGTGCGCCTACCTGCGCGGCGGCGAGGTGCTGGTCGTCGTGCCGGTGCGCGACTGGGAGGATGCGCGGCTGGTCGTTCCCGGCCGCTGGCGCTCGGCGCTCGACGAGCGCGATGCGATCGAGCTGGGGGAGGGCGCGAGCGTCGCCGAGCTCACCGGTGCATGGCCGGTGGCGCTGCTCGAGCGTGCGTGAGCAGTTCCGCCGCGGGCGCCGTCGAGGCGCGCGGGATCCGCAGGCCGACGAAGCCGGCGGCCGCGACGATGATCGCGATGCACAGCCCCGCGAGCAGCCGGTGGCCCGCGGCCGTCGTCAGTGACTCGTGCAGCAGGCCGACCACGCCGCCCGCGAGCAGTCCGCCGGCGAGGCCGGCGCAGGAGGCCTCCAGCCGTGCCCCGGCGCGCTCGGCGCCGAACGCCCAGCCGAGGAAGGCACCGGCCGCGATCATGCCGACGGCGGTGCTCGCGGTGTCGCTGCCCTCGGCCGAGGAGAAGGTCAGGCCGGCGTAGGCGCCCGCGTAGACGGCGCCGGCGACGACCCCGGCGCCCAGGCCGAGCAGGAAGGAGACCACCGGCTCGCGCGAGCGGCGCGAGAGGAAGCCCACCGCGAGCGCGGCGAGCGCTCCGGCCATGCCGAAGAAGATCGCCTTCTCCAGGACGAAGTCGCGGACCGTCTGCAGGTCGTCGCGATGCAGCGGCGCCCGGTTGACCAGGTTGCGGGCGATGAGGTCGGCGGGAAAGGCGGCGAGGAGCGCGACGGCCGCCGCGGCGAGGACGGCCGTGGTCGTGTGGTCGGCCGGCTCCGGTGCCGGCGGTGCTGGTTCAGGCGTCGGCGTCGGCGTCGGCGCGGTGCCGACGCCGGCGGGGCGCACGTGCAGCGCGCTCGTCCCTCGCAGCAGCCCGTCGAGGTGCTTGCCGAGCTCCTCGAGGTCGTAGTCCCAGCGCCGGTCGGAGAGCTCGAAGGCGTTGCGCCGGCGCAGCGCCAGCAGCGACTCCGGCAGCTCCTCGCGCGGAGGGAGCTTGGCCCCGTCGACGAGAACGGGGATGACCTCGACGCCGTCGCGTTCCAGCGCGCGCTCGATCTCCAGGCGCACCCAGTCCTCGGGGTTGTCGAGCCGGCGCTCGCCCTCGCGGTCGCGCGCGTCGAGCCAGCCGGGCCCGATGATCGCGAGCACGACGTTGCACTTGTCGACCAGGCTCGTGATGTACTCGCCGAAGTCGGCGCCCGGCGGGATCTCGACGTCGCGGAAGACATGCTCGTCGCTGTAGCGGCGCGAGAGGTCGCCCTGCAGCCGCCCGGCGTAGCCGCGCGAGTCGTCGCGCCGGTAGCTGATGAAGATGCGCTGCGCCATGGTCAGCCTTTCTGTGCGCTCGGCTGCGCCTGCTGCTGCTCGGAGGACCACGCGGCGTGCTCCTGAGATACCAGCCCCTCGGTGCGTTCGGCCAGGAGCCCCAGCGGGTTGGCGGCCGTCGCGTAGTGCCCGGCGTGGGCGAGGGCGAGGAACTTCTCATGCTTGAGCGCCTCCGCCGTGGTGCGGTACTGGGTCCAGTTGGCGTGGAACTGGAAGAGCTGCTGGACGCTCTCGAGGACGACGACGCCCGCGCCGAGGCCGCCGAGCACCCAGCTGGGAAGGCTCGCGGCCGCGAGCACCGGGATGAAGGCGGCGGCGACGATCTGCACCAGCTTGATGCGCATGTAGTTGCGCTTGGAGCGCCGGGCGTTGCGCCCGTACCACTGGATCTGGGTCTCGACCCGGTCCCAGATCTGAGCCTCGTGGCTCGGTGCCGGCACTGCGGCCGGGGGCGGATGGCCGATCGGCGTGGTCGTGGCGCTCATGTGTCCTCTCCCTTCGCGGAGCCCGCGGCGCCGGTGGGCACCGGGTCGCGGTTGCTCTGAACGTCGTCCGCGCCCGCTCCGTCGCGGTGCGCATCGAAGGCGACGGTGGCCTCACTGGCCACCGTCATGGTGTTCAGCGTCGCCGAGTTCTCCGACGCGATCGCGGCCTCGACGCGCTCGATGAAGCGCCGGAAGGCGACGGTCGGGGCCAGCCCCTTGTAGGGCCCGACCCGCGTCTGGAAGTAGACGAGCTCGTGCCCCAGCAGCTGCTCGGTGGAGCGGTAGTTCTTCCACTGCTCGCGGTAGTGCAGGACGCTCTCCAGCGAGACGATGATCACCACGAGCAGGCTGATCACCGTCACGACCGCGGTCCGCCCGGTGAAGCTCACGTTGATGAGGGCGGGAACGATGGCCGCGCCGACCACCGAGGCGCCGCGCATCCGCAGGTAGCGGCTCTTGGAGCTGCTCGCCTTGCGGTCGTACCAGCCTTGATACTGGCGGACCCGCGTCTCGATGTACTCGTCCGGCTGCACGTGCCCCCCCGGCGGATCGATGTCCGAAAGTACGTCTGGCGACCGACTTTGTGTCAGGGTGCACGATCTTGTCCCGCTTCGGCCCCCCAAAACGGGACAGAAGCGCCATTTCCCCTGCAACCGCGCCGTCGCCGCGTCGGTAGGCTCCGGCCCCGCGAGTGCCCCGGCGCATCCTCATCCTCTCCTGGGAGTACCCGCCGATCGTGGAGGGTGGCCTCGCGCGCCACGTGCGCAAGCTCTCCGAGGGCCTGGTGGCGGAGGACGTCGCCGTCCACGTCCTCACGCGCGGGCGCGAGCACGATCTGCCCGAGGAGGTCCGGGCGGGCGTGCGCGTGCATCGCATGCCCGAGCCCGCCATGCCCCGCGACCTCGACGAGTTCGTGACCTGGGTCGAAGGCATGAACGAGCACATGCTCGCGGCGGGTCGCCTGCTCACGGAGCGCTACGACTTCGACGTCATCCACGGCCACGACTGGCTCGTCGCGCCGGCCGCCGCCGGGCTCGCGCGCGCGGCGCGGCGTCCGTACCTGACGACGGTCCACGCGACCGAGTACGGCCGCCACCAGGGCTGGGTCGACAAGCACCCGCAGAGCTACATCCACGACGTCGAGCGCTGGATGGTGCGCCGCGCGGAGGGCGTCGTCGTCTGCAGCCACTACATGCAGGGCCACGTCGCCGACGTGTTCGGCATCGACGAGGCCAAGATCGAGGTCATCCCCAACGGCATCGACCCGCTCGACCTCGCGCCCGTCGATGACCTCGCGGCCCTGCGGGCCCGCTTCGCCGATCCCACCGAGAAGCTCGTGCTGCTCATCGGGCGCCTCGTCTACGAGAAGGGCTTTCAGATCGCCCTCGACGCGCTCCCTCGGGTCATCGCGCGCCTGGACGGCGTGCGCTTCCTGGTCGCCGGCTCGGGCACCCACGAGGCCGAGCTCAAGGCGCAGCAGCGGCGCCTGGGCCTCGAGCGCCACGGCAGCTTCCTGGGCTGGATCGGCGACGACGTGCTGCGCTCGCTCTACCGGATCGCCGACCTGTGCGTGGTCCCGTCGATCTACGAGCCCTTCGGCCTGGTCGCGCTGGAGGCGATGGCCAGCGGCTGTCCGTGCATCGTCGCCGACACCGGCGGTCTGCGCGAGGTCGTGCCCAATGAGGACGTCGGCCTGCGCTTCCGTTCACGCGACCCGCGCTCGCTGGCGCAGATGATGGAGTGGGTCCTCGCCAACCCCGCCCTGCGCTTCCGACTCATCACCGAAGCCTCGGCCCACGTCGCGCGCTTCGACTGGGCCGACGTCGCCCGGCGCACGGACGAGCTCTACGACGTAGTGGCCGCGCGGGGCGCGAAGCGCCGGCCGGCAACGCTGGGGCGTACGCGGTAGTCCTCGGGCGGTCGCGGCGCCGCGAACTGCTCATCGAGGGGAGAGTGTCCGGAGGCTGGTGAAGGGGTGGGCTCTATTGACGGCCACTATCGCCGTCAAGGGAGCCCACCCCCTCGGGGCCCTCCTGGAGGTGTTACGAAAGGCGCACGGTGTGTGCCCGAACACACGCGCGAGCGAAGCAGCCGGCGCTCCGGTAACCGCCGAGAAGGGGGTGGGCTCTCTCGCTCCCGCATACCGTGAGTCAAAGAGCCCACCCCCGCCGGGCGCCCGCGGGGCGACGAGGTTTCTGCGCAGTCCGCGTGCGTTTTGCAACACGTCGGACGCCGCCCAGAAGGGGTGGGCGCTCTAAGCAGACATAGTGTCTGGAAAGCGAGCCCACCCCTGGCACCGCTCGGGAGGTGTTCCGCGAGGGCGCGCGGTGTGTGCCCAACCACGCGCGCAAGCGGAGCAGCAGGCGCTCCGGCCGCCGCTGACTCCTTCCCCTCGATGAGCAGTTGGCCGCGAAGCGCCGCGAGACGCCGGCGGTAGCTACGCCGTGGCCAACAGCTCCGCAGGGTCGCCGACGACCTCGAAGTGCTCGTCCATCGCGGTCATCGCGAACAGGCGCTGGACCGCCATCGACCCCCGGACCAGGACGAGCCGGCGTCCCGTGCGCCGGCACCGCCGGCGCAGCGCGACCAGGCGCGAGAGGCCGGTGGAGTCCAGGAAGTCCAGGCCCCGCAGGTCCAGGAGCACGCGGCCGGGCGCGTCGCGCTCGATCCGGCGCATGGCATCGTCGAAGTCGTACGCGCGGGCGAGGTCGAGAGACCCCTCGATGCTGACTTGGACGGTGTCGAAATCGGGGTGCTGGACCGTGAGCTGGAGTGGTGCCACGACATCCTCCGGGTGGTCGACGGACACCCGGTACCCGTTCGTCGCGTTAATAACCCCGGTCGGCGCACCTTTCAGCGCACGAGGCACGCGTCGTGGGCCGCGCGGGCGACGTCGACCTCGTGGCGAACGCGCCCCGAGCGGTCGAGGATGGTGAGGGTTCCGTGGCTCAGCGAGGGGGTGACGACGGCCCCCGCTCCCGCCTGCACGTTGTACGAGCCATAGGGCACGCGGGCGGTGCGGCGCACGCGCCCGTCGGCGAGATCGTGCACCCGCACGCTCGCGCCCTCGCCACTGGCCACGAACGCGACGCCGCGCCCGAAGCTCACGTGCTGGGGCGCCGCGTCGGCGCCGAGCACCGCCGCGCGACCGCCGCCGGCGGCGGGCAGCACGGCGAGGTGGCGCTCGCGCCCGGCCGTGACCCACACCCGCCGGCCGCTCGGCGAGAAGGCGACGTCGTGGGCCAGGAAGGGCGGGCGTACGCGGCGCCGGACGTGCGGGTGCAGCGGATCGCTGACGTCGACGACGGCGATCGCCTGTGCGCTGGACCCCAGCGCGACCCACAGCACGCGGCCGGTCGGATCGAGCGAGAGGTGCCGGGCCCCGGCCCCGACCTCGACGCCGGCGACGATCCGCGCCCGGCGCAGGTCCACGACCACGAGCTCGCCGCGCGCCCCGTCGCTGACGAAGGCGTGGCGCCCGTCGGACGTCATCGCGGCGTAGCGCGGCGCGCCGAGCCCGCGCAGCACGCGCCGCACCCGCGCCGGGCGCATGGTCAGCAGCGACAGAGCTCCGGCGGTCGGGTGGGCGACGATGACATGCCCGCCCGGCCCGCTCTCGATGCTGCGCGGATCCTCGACGGTGGCCAGCCTGCGCTGCACGACCCCGCGGCCGAGCCCGACGACGACGACGTGCGCCTCCGTGTCGGCCGTCGCCAGCGCGAGCGGCTCGCGGCCGGCCGGTGCCCGCGCGCCGGCGAGCGCCGGCAGCGCGGCGAGGCCGAGGCCGAGGCCGAGGAACGCGCGGCGATCGAGGTCCACGCCTGCCACTACGGCACGGCGCCCCCCACAGGTCCGCCGGAGCGAGACGGACTCAGCAGGGCGCGAGGACGAGCACGCTGGCATCGTCGCGCAGGGGGCCGTCGTGGACCCGCCCGACGGCGTCCAGCACGGCCGCCGCCGCCGCGGTGGCCGACGGCGCCGGCAATCCCTTCAGCGCGCGGCGCAGGCCGTCCTCGCCGAAGGCGTCGGCGCCAGGGGCGGCGCGCTCGAGCACGCCGTCCGAGATGAGGACGACGAGCTCGTCGGCGGCGATCTTCGCCCGCCCGGGCTCGCGCGGTGGTTCCAGGCGGTCGAGCCCGAGGACCGGACCGTCGCTGCCCTGCAGCGCGCGCAGCCCGCGCTCGGCGTGCCAAAGCAGCGGCGGGGGATGCCCGCAGCGCAGCCACGACAGCGACGACGACGGGGCGTCCCACGCCGCCAGCACGGCGCTCATGAAGATCTCGGAGACCTCCAGGGCGCAGATCGCCTCGTGGATGTGGATGGCCGCGGTGGCGAGGTCGTAGCCGCCGCGCCGCGCCGCGCGATAGGCGCCCAGCGCGATCGCACCGATGGCCGAGGCCTGCGGGCCCTTGCCGACGGCGTCGGCCACGCCGAGCCAGCCGCCGCCGGGCATCGCGCAATGATCGATCCAGTCGCCGCCGACGTCATAGGCCGGGAGGATCGAGCCGGCCACCTCGGCGCCCTCCAGATGCCCGATCCGCGGTGGCAGCAGGTCCTGCTGCAGCTCGGCGGCCGCGCTGCACTCGCGATGGCGTCGCGCGTTGGCCAGGACGTCGGTGTGGCGCTCGGCCAGCTCGAGGACGGCCGCACCGCGGGCGGCCAGCGCCTCGAGGTCGCCCGCCGGCGGCGCGGAGAAGACGAGGGTGCTGAGCGCGCGCCCGCGCAGCATCAGCGGCACCACCGTGGCCGCGGGGATCGCGCGCGCCAGCTCGTCGGCCTGCCGGGCTGCGATCTCGGGTCCGACGAGCTGCACGGTCTCGAGCGTGTCGGGGAGGGTGGCGTCGCCGGCGACGCGGCGCAGCGAGCGCCCGTCGAGATCGGCGACGTACAGGGCGGCCGGTGCCCCGGCGACGGCCTGTGCCTCGGTGACGAGCCGGTCTGCGACCCGCGCGATCAGTGGACCCTCGAGGAGCTCGAGCGGATCGCGCGCCATGGCCACGCGCTACCCCCGCGTGGGGGGTGCCACGCCCTCGCCTTCGTGGCGGAAGCGACCGGAGCGCGAAGCCTCGACACCCTTGGCCTCGAGATCCTTGGGGGCATCGCGCGGCTCGAGTTGCAGGTCGCGCTCGGCCGGCAGCCCGGCGGTGAGCTGGCGCCCGCGCTCGATCTCGGCGTTGAGCTCCTGGCCGAAGAGGACGGCCAGGTTCGAGATCCACAGCCACACGAGCAGCGAGATCGCCCCGCCCAGCGTGCCGTAGGTCTTGTTGTAGGAGCCGAAGTTCGCCACGTAGAAGCCGAATGCCGCGGAGGCGACGACCCAGATCACGAGCGCCGCGACGGCCCCCGGGCTCAGCCATTGGATGCGCGGAAGCCTGGCGTTGGGGGCCACGTAATAGAGCAGCGCGAGCATCACGAGCACGACGGCGGCCATGATCGGCCACTTGGCGACCTGATAGACGGTCACCGCGGCCGAGCCCAGCCCGATCGTGGAGCCCACGGCCTTGGCCAGCGGGCCGCTGACCACGAGCGCGATGAGCACGAGCGCCATGAGCAGCACCATGACCAGCGTGACCACGACCTGCAGCGGACGCAGCTTCCAGAACGGGCGACCTTCGCCCACCTCGTAGATCGCGTTCGACGCGCGCATGAAGGCGCCGATGTAGCCCGAGGCCGACCACAGCGCGCCGGCGAGACCGAGGCCGAGCAGCGCGCCGGCGCCGCCCTTGTTCTGGACGACGCCGTTGATCGTGTTCTGCAGCCCGGTGAGTGCGCTGTTGCCGCCCGAGACCTGCCGGGCGACGTCGATCAGGGCGTTGGTCGTCTGCGGGTACTGCCCGAAGATGCCCACCAGCGCCACGAGGGCGAGCAGGGCGGGAAAGAGCGCGAGGACCGCGTAATAGGTCAGCGCGGCCGCCCAGTCGGTGAGGTTGTCCTCCCTGAACTCGACGGCGGTTCGCTTCAGCACCGCCCAGCGGCCCGTGCCGGGGATGTCGGAGGGGTCGGTCGTGGTGTCCGTGCGCATCGTGCCCTGAACGTTCCCGGTCCCCTGACCCGCAAACGCCGAGGATCCGCGGCGTGGCGCCTAGGCATCCCCTCCGGGCGCTAAACGTGAGAGTGGGCACGCGAACGCCGCCTTTTCAGGCGCGCCCGCGCCGGGTACCCCGGCGCTCCTACTCCGATGCCGGCTCTCTTCCATGGATACGGGGCAGTCGACATCTCGTCGTGCACTGCGCTCGCGGTGGCCCAGGGGCTCACCGTCGTCCTGCCGCGGCGCCCGCGGCGGGTCGCGCTGCGCATCTCCCACACGTGGGTGGCGATCCTGCCGCCCGCGGCGTTCCTGGTCACCGTGGCCGGGCTCGCCAGGCACCCCTCGCTCGCGCTCGCCGTCGTCGCGGTCGCCTGCATCGGCGTACCGGTCCTCGGTGCGCTCGCCGCCGGCGCCTTCGCGCGCGGCGGACGCCCCGAGCGCGCGCTGCTGGTCGTTCCGCTGCTGGCGCTCGCCGCGCTGCACGTCGGCCTTGCAGGCGAGTTGGCCGTGCTGACGCTCGTGATGCTGAGCTGCGTGGCGCTCGGGTCGCTCCTGGCGGCCGTGGCCGGAGTGCGCGAGCTCGTGATCGCCGCGCTGCTCGTCGCCGTGTTCGACCTCGTGCTCATGCACGTCGGCGGGATCCGGATCGCCACCGCCGCGCTGCTCGACGCGCACGCCGGGCGCATACCCGACTTCGCCCAGCCGGTGCTGGGGCGCATGACGATCGGCTACGGCGACTTCTTCGTGGCCGCGCTGGCCGGCGCGATCGCCTCGCGCCAGCCGTCGCTGCAGACGGTGGTCGCGCTGGCCACCACCGGCTTCGCGCTGGCGCAGTACGCGCTCTCCAGCGACGGCGACCTCCTGCCCGCCACGGCGCCCGTCGCCGTGGCGCTGGTGGTGGCGGCGGTCGTCGCGCGGCTACGCCGGCGGCGCGCGCGGGTCGCCGCGGCGCCCGCCATATAGTTCGCTATGCTAATTAGCAATGGGAAGTACACAGGCCGACCTCGCCGTCAGGCTCCGCCTGGTCATCGCGCGCACCGCCCGGCGCCTGCGCCAGGAGGCGGGGGAGGAGCTCAGCCCGTCACAGGTGGCGGCGCTGGCGACGATCGACCGCCACGGGCCGCTCACGCCCAGTGAGCTCGCGACCCGCGAGCGCATCCAGCGACCGACGGCCACCCGCGTCATCGCGCGGTTGGAGGACGCGGGGCTGGTCGACCGCACCAGCGACCCCGACGACCGGCGCTCGTGCCTCGTCGGCCTCACCCCCGAGGGCCGCCAGCTGCTGGCGCGTGTGCGCACGCGCAAGGACGCCTACCTGTCGCGCCGCCTGCGCAACCTCGACGCCGACGAGCGCGCGACGCTCGACCGTGCCGCCGCCATCCTCGAGCGCGTGCTCGAGGGGGACGGGGCGTGACGGCCGCCCTGCGCCGCGCCGGCACGTCGCTGGGCGTTCCCAACTACCGGCGCTACTTCGCCGGCCAGATCGTCTCGGTCTCGGGCACCTGGATGCAGAACGTGGCCGAGATGTGGCTCATCGTGCAGCTCACGGGCAGCGGCGCCGCGGTGGGCTTCACGGCCGGGCTGCAGTTCGTGCCCATCCTGCTCTTCGGCGCCTGGGGCGGCCTGATCGCCGATCGCCTGCCCAAGCGCCGCGTGCTCATGGTGACCCAGGCGCTCATGGCCTTGCCGGCCCTGGCGCTGTGGGGGCTCACGGCCGCGGGCTCGGTCACGCCGCTCATCGTCTACGCGCTCGTGCTCGTCCGCGGGACGGTCAACGCGGTCGACAACCCGACCCGCCAGAGCTTCGTCATCGAGCTGGTCGGCCCCGAGCGCGTGGTCAACGCCGTCTCGCTGAACTCGGTCATCGTGCAGAGCGCGCGGATCATCGGCCCGGCAACAGCCGGCGCGGTGATCGCCTTCGCCGGCGTCGGCGCGTGCTTCGCGATCAACGCGCTCTCCTTCGTCGCCATGCTCGTCGCCCTGGCGGGGATGGACCGCTCGGCGCTGGGGGCGGCGCCCGCGGTGCAGCGCGCCCACGGCGAGCTGCGGGCCGGGCTGCGGTACGTGCGCGAGGCGCCTGCCCTGTGGATCCCGCTCGCGATGATGGCCCTGGTCGGCACGCTGTCGTTCAACTTCCAGGTCCTCATGCCGCTGCTCGCCAGCCAGACCTGGCACGGGACGGCGGCCACCTACGCGCTGCTGACGGCGGCGATGGCGGTCGGATCGGTGATGGGGGCGCTGGCCTCGGGCGCCCGCGGGCGCGTCTCGCCGCGGATCCTCGTCGGCGCCGCGACCGGCTTCGGCGCGCTGGAGCTGCTGGCCGCCGCCGCGCCGTCGCTGCCGCTGCAGGTGCTCGCGCTGATCCCGCTGGGCGCGATGACGGTGACCTTCTCCGCGGGCGTCAACTCGACCATGCAGCTTGCCGTCACCCCCGCCATGCGCGGGCGCGTGATGGCGCTCTACTCCGTCGTCTTCCTCGGCTCGACGCCGTTCGGCGCACCGCTCGTCGGGTGGCTGGCCGAGGTGGCGGGACCGCGCGTCGGCATGGCGCTCGGGGCCTGCGCGGCGCTGAGCGCGGCCGGGCTGGCGAGCGTCGCCTACGCGCGCGTCGGCGAGCGCCAGGTCGCCAGAACCGTCGTCGCGGCGTAGAGTCGCGCCGCGTGCTCGTCGACCTCCACGCCCACTACCCGATGCATCTCATCCCGCCGGAGCAGGCGGACACGCAGGCCGCGGTCACGGCCCGGCGCCCGGGCGCGCGCTGGAAGGCGATCATCATCGACCTGCTGTCGCGGCGCCTGAACTACCAGGGCCCCAAGGGCGCGCCCAGCGTCACGGTCGAGCTCATGCGGACCGGCGACGTCGGCGCCGTGCTCTCGGTGCTCTACTCGCCGCTGGACGAGATGGACCTGCGACTCTCCTACGGCGCGCCGCCGCGGCCGGGCTACATCAACTCCGTCTACGCGCAGATCGACCTCGTCGAGCACCATGTGGCGTCCGAGCCGCTGGGTGCCACGGTGGCCCATGATCCGGCCGCGCTGGACGGCGCCATCGCCGCGGGCCAGACGGCGATCGTGCACTGCATCGAGGGCGGCTTCGCCCTCGGCGCCACGCCCGCCGAGATCGACGCCAACGTGGCCGAGCTGGCGCGGCGCGGGGTGGCCTACGTGACGCTCGCGCACCTCTTCTGGCGCGGCGTGGCGACCAACGCCCCCGCGCTGCCGTTCATGCCCGACTGGCTCTACAAGCTGGTCTTCACCCAGCCCAAAGTGGGGCTGACCGAGCTCGGCACGGCGGCCGCGCGCGCCCTGGTGCGCGAGCGCATGCTCGTCGACATCACGCACATGACCGCGCGCTCGATCGCCGACACCTTCGCCGCCGTCGGGCCCGACACGCCCGTGATCGCCTCGCACATGGCCTGCCGCTTCGGCAAGCTGGACTACAACCTCACCGACGACGTGATCCGCGAGGTCGGCCGCCGCAACGGGGTGATGGGCGTCATCGCCTGTAAGCGCTACACCGAGTCCGGCCTGCGTGCGGACCGCAAGGTGAAGACGTTCGGGGACAGCATGGAGCTGGTCTACTCGCACATCGACCGCATCGCGCAGGTCACCGGCTCGCACGACCACGCGGCCATCGGCTCCGACCTCGACGGCTGGATCAAGCCGGCGCTTCCCGGCCTCGAGCACCTCGGTCGCATGCGTCACGTGCAGGACGCGCTGGCGGCCAAGTACGGCGCCGCGGTCGCGGAGAAGATCGCCAGCGGCAACCTGCTCGCGCTCCTCCGCCGGGCCTGGCGCTAGCCTCGATCGCGTGGGGCAAGCCCTCCTGATCCGCTGGGTGTCGAACGTCGTCGCGCTGTACGTAGCCGCGTGGCTGCTCAGCGGCATCACCTATGGCGATCAATGGTGGACCCTGCTCATCGCCGCGGCGGTCTTCACGGTGGTCAACGCGTGGATCAAGCCGGTCGTCGCCGTGCTCTCGATCCCCTTCATCGTGATCACCCTCGGGATCTTCTACTTCCTCATCAACGTCCTGATGCTCTACGTGACTGACTGGGTCGTTCCCCAGTTCGAGATCCACACGTTCTGGTGGGGCGTCCTTGCGGCGATCATCGTCAGCGTGGTCAACGGGATCCTGCAGATGCTGCTGCCCGACCCCCAGCGCGGCTGACGTATCTGCGGGAGCCGCCCGCGCCTCCATCCCGGTGCCGGTCCACAGTCGAGCGTGTCCTGAGGGGCGACCGTGATCTATCTCGTCGTAGGCATCGACCAGCGGAGCATGGCTCCCTGGCATCAGAACATCTCCGCGGGCGACGTGGCCCGGGCCGCGCGGACCGCCGTCGAGCGCGCCGCGGCGGCGGGGATGGATCTCGTCGTGGCGGCCGTGGTGGGCCCGAACTCCACCGTGCTCGCGCATCCCGTGAGCGAGCTGGTCGCCCAGCGGCACGCGGCCTGACGCGCCGGCTCCCGCTAGCGTGGCGGCGATGGACGTCGACACGCCGCACGGTCCCGCGCGGGTCCACCTGCAGGCCGCCGACCATCCGGCCGGGGCGCTCGTGCTCGGCCACGGCGCCGGTGGCGGCGTGACGGCGCGTGACCTGCTGGCGGCCACGAAGGCGGCGCACGAGGCCGCCGTCAGCGTCGCACTGGTCGAACAGCCCTACCGCGTCGCCGGCCGGCGTTCGCCGGCCCCGGCGCGCCAGCTCGACGCGGCGTGGCTCGCGGTCGTCGCGTACCTGCGGGCAGGCCCGTTGCGCGACCTCGCACTCGTGGTCGGCGGACGGTCGTCGGGCGCGAGAGTGGCCTGCCGCACGGCCGCGGAGGCGGGCGCGGTCGGGGTGCTGTGCCTCGCCTTCCCGGTGCATCCGCCGGGCCGCCCCGAGAAGACGCGCCAGCCCGAGCTCGACGCGGTCTCCGTGCCCACGCTCGTGGTCCAGGGCGCCTCGGACCCGTTCGGCATGCCGGCCGACGGCCCAGGGCGCCGCGTGGTCACCGTCCCCGGCAACCACTCGCTCACCGGCGATCTCGAAACGCTGGCGGGGGCCGTGCGCGGCTGGTTGGCGGGCGTGCTCGGCCTGCCAGACTGAGCGGATGGCCATCCGGATGCGAGACGCGCTGAGCGGCGGGCTCGAGGAGCTGCGCTACGAGCCGACGGAGAAGCGCGTGCGCGCGCTCTTGGCCGGCGAGGAGGTGGTCGACAGCACCCGCGCGCTCCTGGTCTGGGAGCCCAAGCGCGCGGTGCCGTCCTACGCGGTGGCCGTCGAGGACGTGCGCGGCGAGCTCGTGCCCGTGGCGGCGGCCGGCGCGACGGACACGTGGCAGCCCCCGCTGCTGCACCCGGGCATCGCCTTCGCCGAGCACTCCACGCCGGGCGAGGCCTTCGACCTGCGCACCGCGCAGGCGACGCGCGAGGGCGTGGCCTTCGCGCCGGCCGATCCCGACCTCGCGGGTCACGTGATCCTCGACCACCATGGCTTGGACGCGTGGTACGAGGAGGACGAGCCGATCTTCGGCCATCCGCGCGATCCGTTTCACCGCGTCGACATGCGGCGCAGTTCGCGGCACGTCCGCGTCGAGCGCAACGGCGAGCTGCTGGCGGACAGCTCGCGCGCGATGCTCCTCTTCGAGACCGGCCTGCCCATGCGCTTCTACCTGCCGCGCGAGGACGTCGTGCTCGACCTGCAACCCAGCGCTCGGCAGACCTACTGCCCGTACAAGGGACAGGCGTCGTACTGGTCGCTCGAGGTGGGCGGGCGCCTGCACCCCGACCTGGCCTGGAGCTATGAGGACCCGCTGGCGGACGCCACGCCGTTGACCGGGCTCGTCGCCTTCTACGACGAGCGCGTCGACGTCGTGCTCGACGGCGAGCGGCGGGCGCGGCCGCGCACCGCGGTCTCGAAGGCGATCATGGACGAGGCCGGGATCAGCGGCGAATAGGACCGTCGCGGTGGCGCCCGGCGACGTGCAGTCGGCCTTCGCGCAGGCGGCGGCCGAGGACGGGATCGTGCTCGGCAGCCAGGCGTTCGACTGGCTGTGCGAGCAGGGCCACGTCGGCCTGGAGCGGGTGGCGAAGGCGCGGCGCGACCCCGCGCTCGTCGGGCCGGTGAAGGCGGCGCTGGGGCCGCTGGCGGCCATCTACGCGCGCCTGAGGGGCGACGTGTCGGTCCTGCACGCGTCGCGCGAGAACCTCCTGCTCGCGCTCGACCTCGTCCACGGCCCGACCGGCACGGTGATCGAGGTCGACGAGGCGGCGCACTTCAGCTCCTTCCGCCTGACGGCGCTCGAGCTCTACCCGGCCGACGCCCGCGTCGGCTTCGACCTCGGCGAGCACCGCGAGCTCTGCCGGGCGTGGTGCGCGCGCACGGATGGCCTGGAGCGCGGGCTGGCCGCCAAGGGCTTCGGCTTCGGCGGGCGCCAGCGCGAGCGCGCCTACCACGACGCGCTGCGCGATCTCGCCGTGCCGGCCATGGGCCATCCGCCCGTCGTCCGGATCGCCGCGGTGGACGGCGACGGGGCGGCCGCCTACGCGCGCCACCGGGCCGCGCTGCTGGCCCTCAGCGCTTCCTGAGGCTGGGGTCGTGCTCGTCGGTGGCCGAGACGTTGATCGTCGAGCAGCGCCCGCACTTCACGCGGACCTTGTAGGTCATCTGCATCTCGTGCATCGACTCGGCGAGCACGTTGCCGCACTCCACGCAGACGTAGTCGTCGGGGCCGTTGCCGCGGAACGCGGGCCGGTCGACGTCCTCCTGGACGGCGGTCCCCCCGTCGTAGGGGACCTCGCCGTCGCGGACCCTTCGCATCACGACGCGGGCCATCGCGTCAGATGTCGCCCAGCCTGGTGGTGAAGTCGGTGATCAGCGCGTCGAGCACCCCGGCGACGACGCCCTCGCCCATCGAGGCCGCCTTGCCCGTGATCTGGGCGTTCGTGTGGATGCTCCCGCCGCCGTCGTTGAGCGCGAAGGTGACCGTCGCGTTGGCGTGCCCCTGCCCGCCGGCCTCCCGCGACTTGATCGTCAGCACCGCGTGATGGTCGGCCTCGTCCTTGTCGGTGACCTCGACCGTGCCCGTGAACTTCATCGACATCGCGCCCATCTTCACGAGGATCTCGGCCTTCACGGCATCTGGACCAATGGTCTCGAGCACGCTGCCGCCCTGGACGGCCGGCACGACGCGCTCCAGGTCGGTGACGGCGGCGAAGCTCTCGTCGATCGGCTTCGACGTCGCGAACGAGTGGTCCAGCTCTACGGCCATGTGGCGTCTCCTGGAAGGGGTTCGGGGTCCGCGAGTCTAAGGATCGCGTAGGGTCGGCGCGTGAGTCTTCAGACCGGTACGTACAAGCTCGGGCCCGGCGACGGGACCCTCTCGGTGCGGACCGGGCGGACCGGCGCGGCGGCCAAGGCCGGGCACGACCTCCTGATCCACGTCACCGCGTGGCAGGCCACGCTGGCGGTCGCTGACGATCCGGCCGCTACAAGTCTCGAGCTCGACGCCGACGCCGCGTCGCTGCGCGTGCTCGAGGGGACTGGCGGCATGCAATCCCTCGGCGATGACGACAAGGCGAACATCCAGCAGACCATCGACGACGACGTGCTCAAGGGCCGGGCGATCACGTTCCGCTCGACGGCGGTGACGGGCGCCGACGGCAGGCTGACCGTGCAGGGCGAGCTGACGCTGGCGGGCGCGACGCGGCCGCTCGCGTTCGACCTCGACGTCGGCGACGACGGGCGCCTGCGTGGCGTGGCCGTCGTCAAGCAGAGCGACTGGGGGATGAAGCCGTACTCGGCGCTCTTCGGCGCGCTGAAGGTCGCCGACGACGTGCGCGTCGAGATCGACGCCGGCCTGCCTCAGTCGCTGTAGACCGCCTGCGCGTCGAGCCCGCCCTCCACGCCGGGCGGCAGCTCGCCGGTGCCGTGTGCGTACAGCGCGATGTCCTCGATCGTCCTGACCTGCGTCGGGTCGGCCCCGTCGCCGTGGACCCACGCGCCGTTGAACCACGCGAGCGACTCGGGGGCCGCCCCCAGCGCCATGCCCGCCAGCAGCTGGGCCTTGGCGAGGATCTTGGCGGTGGCGCTGGTGATCGCGGCGGGCGCGCCGTCGGACGGGGTCGTGTTGTAGCCGTGACCGACGCCGAAGCGGTCGGTGTCGGCGGGCACGACCTTGACGTCGAGCGCCGGGACCCCGAGCTCGCGGGCGACGAGCTGCGCGTAGTCGGGCTCCTTGCCGTCGGGCTCGGTGGTCAGGCTCAGCACCATCTTGCCCGTCGGGTGCACGCGCAGGAAGACGGCTCGGTATGCCTCGTTAGCCACTGGTCGATCTCTCGTGGTCGGGGTTGGACTGGGACATCAGGCGCCGGCGCTCCTGGTGGGCCGTCAGCGCGTTGTGCGCCTCCAGGTCGCAGAAGGCCGGTTGCGGTCCGCCCTGCGGGTGCGGTGGCACGGCCGGGCGCTCGCAGCCCGGGTAGATGCAGGTCTTACTCGTCGTCATCGGTCACCCATCCCGGGGTCGTGTTGCCCTTGCTGGGGCCGTGCCCGCTGGGCATCGCAACTGAGCTGCCCGCCACCGGTATGGCGCTGGCCCACGGCTCGGGCTCGTCCTCGACGCTCGGGAGCGCCGTCGGGACCCGCGGCGGATCCCATGCGGCCGCCCCGATCGCCGCGGCGACCTCGCCGAGGGCCTGGAAGCTGTGGCCGCTGACCAGCGCGTCGCAGTGCGGCAGCGCCGCCACCATGCCCCCGGCCTGCACCGAGAACGCGCTCGCGCTCACGCGCGGGTTGACCCACACGATCCGGTGCGCGAGCCGGGCCAGGCGCGCCATCTCCCGCCCGACGAGGGCCGGGTCGCCGCGCTCCCAGCCGTCGGAGAGGATCACGACGACCGCGCCCCGGGCCATGCCGCGCCGGCCATGGCGATCGTTGAACGTCTTGAGCGCGTCGCCGATCCGGGTCCCGCTCGACCAGTCCGGCGCGGCGGCCGCGGCCCGCTGGATGGCACGCTCGGGGTGGCGCGAGGCCAGCGCGCGGGTCAGGCGGGTCAGCCGCGTGGCGAACACGAACGCCTCGGCGTTCGGCCCGCTGCCGGCGGCACAGGTCAGGAACTGCAGGTAGGCGCGGGCATAGGGCTCCATCGAGCCCGAGATGTCGCACAGCATCACCAGCCGGCGGCGGGCGACGCGGCGCCGGCGCCGTGCGAGGCGGATCGGGTCGCCGCCGGTGCGCAGGCTGCCGCGCAGCGTGCGGCGCAGGTCGATGTGCTGGCCGTGGCGGCCCTTCTCGTAGCGGCGCGTGCGCCGGCGCGGCGTCTCGAGCTGCAGGCGCGTCATCAGCCGGTAGAGCTGGGCGAGCTCGAAGGGCTCCAGGGCGTCGAAGCTCTTGCCGGCCAGGCGCTCCTCTTCGCTGGCCATCGCCACCGGCACCTCGACCTCGGGGCCGTGCTCGTCGCCCGCGCCGCTCCAGGGAGCGGGGGCGGGGGTCGTGCCCGCCTCGCCGGCTCACGGTCCGATGCTCGGCCCGGGGCCGGCCGTCGGGCGGCGCGGCGGCGGCGATGGTCGGGACCTCGTCGACGTCGAAGCTCTCCTCGGAGCGCCGATCGCCGAAGACGGCGCGAAAGACGCGGTCGAAGGCGGCGACCTGCGTGGGATCGCTGACGAGCACGGCGCGCGCCGTCCAATACAGCCGCCGGCGGCTGATCGGGCGCACGAGCGCCAGCGCGCGTGCGAGGTCGGTCAGCCGGCCGGGCGTCATCGGCACGCCGGCGGCGTGCAGGCGCCGGCCGAACGCGCCGGCCAGGGCGGGCAGGTCCAGCTCGATCGTCTCCACCCTGAAGGCGCGCGCGTCAGTCACGGCTGCGCACGAGCTGCTCGAGGCCGGCCGCGCGGATCACCTCCTGGTCCTCGCCGTACTTGAGCACCGAGCCGAGGGTGCGATCGACCGCGGCGACGTCCAGGCGCTCGACGCCGAGCAGGCTCAGCGCCGCCAGCCAGTCGATCGCCTCGGCGATGCCCGGCGGCTTCTGCACGTCGGAGTCGCGCATGCGCGAGATCGCGTCGGCGACCTGGACGGCCAGCGTCTGCGAGGCGCCCTTCACCCGGCGGCGGACGATCTCGACCTCGCGGGCGGGCGTCGGGTAGGCGATCCAGTGATACAGGCAGCGGCGCTTGACCGCGTCGTGCAGGTCGCGGGTCCGGTTGGAGGTCAGCACGATGATCGGCGGATGCGTGGCGCGGATGGTCCCGAGCTCGGGGATCGTCACGCTCGCCTCGGCCAGCAGCTCGAGCAGGAAGGCCTCGAAGTCGTCGTCGGCGCGGTCGATCTCGTCGATCAGCAGCACCGCCGGGCGCGGCCCGGGGTGCTCGAGCGCGCGCAGCAGCGGGCGGCGGATGAGGTAGTCGGAACCGAAGAGGTCCTCCTCGCGCAGCGTCGCGCCCTGCGCGTCGGCGAGCCGGATGCTCAGCAGCTGGCGGGGGTAGTTCCACTCGTACAGCGCCTCCGCCGCGTCGATCCCCTCGTAGCACTGCAGGCGGATCAGCGGGGTGTCGAGCACCGCGGCCAGCGCCTTGGCCGCCTCGGTCTTGCCGACGCCGGCCTCGCCCTCGAGCAGGAGCGGCTGGGGCAGGCGCACGCCGAGGAACATCGACGTCGCCAGGCCCTCGTCGACGAGGTAGTCGACGCCGGCCAGGCGCTGGGCCAGCGTCTCGATGTCGGGCACCAGCCGGCCGACCTCGCCGGCGGCCTCGCCGGTCACGGCCACGTAGTCCTCCTCGGTGTCCACGTCGCGCGGGATGGCGCTCGCGATCGGTACCTCGGCGACCTCGTCGGCGCGTTGGTCGAGCAACCGCCAGACGCCCTTGTCGCCGTGCAGGTCGGCCAGCGCCCCGAAGGTGCTGTGCGCGAAGGCGATCGGATGCCCGCGCCCGTCGTCGTAGCGGCACACGGCGAGCGGCGCGTCGCCGCGGCCGGCCAGCAGCGCCTGCACCGTCGCCGCCGTCACGCCCGGCTGATCGCCCAGCATCAGCACCATCACGTCGCAGCGCAGATCGACCGCGCCCAGCGCCGCGGCGATCGTCGACGAGCAGCCCTCGCCGTAGTCGTCGTTGACGACCACGTCGACGCCTTCGAGGTCGACGACCTCGCGCACGTCCTCGGCGGCGCCGCCGAGCGCGACGACGAGCTGATCGAAGGGGCAGGCGCGCGCGACCTCGACGACGTGGCCCAGCAGCGTCCCGTCGCCGTAGGGCAGCAGCTGCTTGGGGCGCCCCAGGCGCTTGGACCCGCCCGCGCCGAGCACGAGCCCGGTCACGAAGGCGCCCGTCATTGCGGCGGCTCGGCCCGCCCCTGCATCGCCCGCCACACGCGCGCCGGAGTGCACGGCATGTCGATGTGCTCGACGCCGTGCGTCTCGTACAGCGCGTCGATGACCGCGTTGACGATGGCCGGCGGCGAGCCGACGTTCGGCGACTCGCCGACGCCCTTGGCGCCCAGCGGGTGGTGCGGGCAGGGCGTGACGGTCTCGCCGAGCTCGAAGTCGGGGCACTCGAGCGCGGTCGGGATCAGGTAGTCCATGAACGACGAGTTCAGGCAGTTGCCCTCTGCGTCGAAGCTGATGAGCTCCATGAGCGCGATGCCGACGCCCTCCGCCAGGCCGCCGTGGATCTGGCCGTCGACGATCATCGGGTTGATCCGCACGCCGCAGTCGTCGACGGCGATGAAGCGCCGCACCGTGACCTGGGCGGTGTCGGGGTCGACGTCGACGACGGCGATGTAGGCGCCGTAGGGATAGGTGAGGTTGGGCGGGTCGTAGATGACCTGCGCGTCCAGGCCGCCCTCCATGCCTTCCGGCATCGCCTCGCCGCTATAGGCGCGCACGGCGATGTCCTCGATCAGCGCGCCCTTCTCGGGGTCGCCCTTGACATACCAGCGGCCCTTCTCCCAGGCGAGGTCCTCGGGCCGCGTCTCGAGCATCGTCGCGGCGATCAGGCGCGCCTTGTCGCGCACCTTGCGCGAGACGACGGCCACCGCGGCGCCGGAGACCGGGGTCGAGCGGCTGCCGTAGGTGCCCAGGCCGTAGGGCGACTTGTCGGTGTCGCCGTGGCGGACCTCGACGTCCTCGGGCGGGATGCCGAGCTCCTCGGCGACGATCTGCGCGAACGTCGTCTCGTGGCCCTGGCCCTGGGTCTGGGCGCTGATGCTGACCACGGCCTTGCCCGACGGGTGCACGCGCAGGTCGGCGCCGTCGTTCATGGCCAGCCCGAGGATGTCCATGTGCTTGCGCGGCCCGGCGCCGACGCCTTCGGTGAAGAAGGAGACGCCGATGCCCATCAGCTCGCCACGGGCGCGCTTCTCGGCCTGCTCGCGGCGCAGGTCCTCGTAGCCGGCGATGTCCATCGCCACGCGCATGGTCTTGGCGTAGTCGCCGGAGTCGTAGGTCCAGCCCGTGGTCGTCTCGTAGGGGAACTGCTCGGGGGCGATGAAGCTGCGCATCCGCAGGTCGATCGGGTCGACCTTCATCTCCAGTGCGAGGGCGTCGACCATGCGCTCGACGAGGTAGACGGCCTCGGTAATGCGGAACGAGCAGCGATAGGCGACCCCGCCCGGCGCCTTGTTGGTGTAGACGGCCTTGACCTTGACGTGCGCGGCCGAGAGGTCGTAGGAGCCGCAGACGATGTGGAAGAAGCCGGCCGGGAACTTCGTCGGCTGCGCGGTGCTGTCGAACGCCCCGTGGTCGGCGATCGTGTCGACGCGCAGGCCGGTGATCTTGCCGTCCTTCGAGCACATCTCGGCGTGCATGACGTAGTCGCGCGCGAACCCGGTGGAGACGAGGTTGCCGGTGCGGTCCTCGACCCACTTGACCGGCACGCCGGCCACGATCGAGCCGGCGATGGCGCACACGTAGCCGGGGTAGACGGGGACCTTGTTGCCGAAGCCGCCGCCGATGTCGTTGCACTTGATGCGGATCATGTGCTCGGCGAGCCCGGCGACGTGCGCGTAGACCGTGCGGTGCGCGTGCGGCGCCTGGTTGCCGTTGTAGATGTCGAGCTGGCCGGTCTGCGGGTTGAAGTCGGCGATGATCCCGCACGTCTCCAGCGGGGCGGGGTGGCAGCGCGGGTAGATGATGTCGCGGCTGACGATGGTGTCGGCCTCGGCGAACGCCCGGTCGGTGGCGTCGGCGTCGCCCGCCTCCCACGTCGGGCTGGCCAGGTTGTCGCGCTGGCCGGCCTTGTCGTCGCGGATCAGCGGCGCGTCGTCGTCGAGCGCCTTGCGCGCGTTGACCACCGCGGGCAGCGGCTCGTACTCGACGTCGATGAGCGACAGCGCGTCGTTGGCCGAGTACTCGTCGGTTGCGATGACGAACGCGACCTCCTGGCCCTGGAAGCGGACCTTGTCGCCCGCGAGGACGGCCTGGGTGTCGTAGGAGATCGTCGGCATCCACGCCAGCCCGAGCGTCTCGAGGTCCTTCGCGGTCACCACCGCGGCGACGTTGGGGTGCGCGAGCGCCTTCGAGGTGTCGATCGAGAGGATCTTCGCGTGGGCGTACGGGCTGCGCAGGATGGCGCCGTGGACCATGCCCGGGAGCTTGATGTCGTCCAGGTAGGTGCCCTGGCCGCGGATGAAGCGGGCATCCTCCTTGCGCTTGAGGCGGCCGAAGCCGATCGGGCGCTCGGTCGCGGGGCTGGGAAGGTTCTCGACGACGGCCAAGGTTCAGCTCTCCTGTCGTGCTGTTGCTTCGTGGTCGGCCGCCCAGCGCACGGCGGCGACGATGTTCTTGTAACCCGTGCAGCGGCAGATCGCTCCTGAGATCGCGGTGCGGATCTCGTGGTCGCTCGGGTCGGGGTTCTCGTCCAGCAGCGCCCGCGTCGTCATCAGCATCCCCGGGGTGCAGAAGCCGCACTGCAGCGCGTGGAGCTCGTGGAAGCCCTGCTGGATCGGGTCGAGCCGGCCGTCGACCTCGAGCGCCTCGACGGTGCGCACCTCGTGCCCCGCGCACATGACCGCGAGCATCGTGCACGACTTGACCGGCTCGCCGTCGACCTGCACGACGCATGCGCCGCAGTTCGACGTGTCACACCCCCAGTGGGTGCCGGTGAGGTCGAGTGTCTCGCGCAGGAAGTGCACGAGCAGCAGGCGCGGCTCGATGTCGCGGGTCACCTGCTCGCCGTTGACGGTCATCGTGACTTCCATGTTCAGGCCCCTTGGTCCTGCGCGCGCGCCGTCGCGCGGCGCAATGCACGGTGGGTGAGCACGCCCGCGAGGTGGCGCTTGTAGTCGACCGGCCCGCGCCCGTCCGCCATCGGCGAGCAGTCCTCCGCGGCGATCGCGCCCGCCTGCGCGAAGAGCCCCTCCGACGGCGGCTTCCCGCGCAGCAGCTCCTCGGCGCGGGTGAGATGGATGGTCGTCAGGCCGACCGCGCTCAGCGCGATGCCGACATCGGCGATCGTCCCGGCGTCCATCCACACGGCCGCCGACGCGGCCGCGATGGCCCAGTCGCCGGCGCGGCGCTCGACCTTCTCGTGGGCGCTACCGGCGCCCGGTCGCACGTCCAGACGGACCTCGGTGAGCATCTCGCCGTCGCCCACGGCGGTCATGTACGGCCCGACATGGAAGTCCTCCATGCCGACCACCCGCTCGCCCTCGGCGTTGCGGATGACGACCATCGCCTTGGCCGCCGAGCACACGGCGGAGAGGTCCTCGGCCGCATCGGCCTGGCACAGCGAGCCCCCGATGGTGCCGCGGTTGCGCACCACGGGATCGGCGATCACGGTCTCGGCGTCGCGGAAGAGCGGGAAGCGCTCGGCCAGCAGATCGGACTTCAGCAGGTCGACGTGGCGCGTCAGCGCCCCGATCCGGATCTCTGAGTCCTGCTCGCGGATGTAGGCGAGCTCGGCGAGCTCGTTGATGTCGATCAGGTACTCGGGGTTGGCCAGCCGCAGCTTCATCATGGGCAGCAGGCTGTGGCCGCCGGCGATGATGCGCGCCTCGGAGCCGAGCCGCTGCAGGGACGCGATCGCGCCCTCGACGCTGGTCGCGCGCTCGTACTCGAATGGCGCAGGGGTCTGCAACACGTGCTCCTTTCAGCGGGCGGGGAGCCGCTTGCGAGGAGCCCCGATGTCGTCGCGCTGCTCGTATTGGACGGGTGCGTCGGTGCCGATGACCGGCGAGCGCGGGAGGTTCTCCGGGCGCTCCTGGCGGCCGTCGGGGTAGAGCAGGCGCGCCGCCAGGCTGCCGCCCTCGACGTTGCGCAGCACCGGACCGGCCGGGTTGGCCGTGGCGATCGGTGCCTCGCGGCCCAGGCGCGCCAGCGTGAGGGTGCCCTTGGTGTAGACCTCGCCGATGCGCGGCGGGGTGGTCGTCGCGCTGTCGGGGAAGCTCCGGAACCCGGCGGCGGCGGCTCCCGGATAGAGGCCGTCGACGAGGCCGAGGGCGTCGTCCATGCCGGCCTTCTGGACCAGCAGGCCCTCGAGCAGGTCCACGCCCGCGCCGAGGTTCGCGTTGATGTCGTTGACGACGTCGTTGACCGGGGCGGTCTTCTCGAGGATCTCGCTGACGCCCGCGATCACGTCGTCGAGGCCGGCGGTGATCTGGCGCAGCGCCAGGATGGTGGACACGAGGTAGTAGACGAGGGCGAGGACGATGAGGACCACGGTCACGAGCAGGACTGCGCCGGCGGCGGGCATCGCTTCTCCTATGACGCGTCGTCGAGGATCACGTCGAGGGAGCCGCCGTAGTTGGCGACCACCGCGACCGTCTGCTTCACCTGGTCCTGCGTCGTGAGCAGCAGCGCGGTGGCATCGAGGTCCTTGGACCCCGCGGCCGCCACGTCGGCGATCTGCCGCACGCTGGGGACGATGCTCCTGGCGGCGCTCAGCACGCCATGGAGCAGGTAGACGACGACCGGTACGACCACGACGAGCAGGACGATGTCCCCGATCCACCAGAGCGTCATCGCGGCCTCCTCTCGGCGACGATCGCGGCCTTGCGCGCGATCCCCGGCATCGCTCCGAGGATGACGTCGAACTGCGCGTTGATGGCCTTCACCGCGCCCTCGAGCGGGCGCAGGTGCTCGGCCTCGACGCCCTGCAACGCGGCGCCGAGGGCGGCGAGGCCTTCGGAGATCCTCAGCAGCCCCCGGCGCACCTCGATCAGCGCGGCGGCGAGCACGCCGACGACGACGAGCGCCAGGACGACACTCAGCAGGACGAGGACGTCGTTGCTGCTCATGCTCCACCGAACCCGTCGGTCAAGGCGTTCATGTAGCCGTCCTGGACCACCGCTTCCTCCACGATCAGGGCGAGCACGGGGGCGGTCGCCTCGAGTTGCGGGATGTTCGCCGTGCTCGCGGCGACCTGGGGCGCGATCTCGAGCAGTCCGTCGACGGACTGCTCGATGCTCCGGACGGAGCGCACGAGCGCGATGAGCAGGCCCGTGACGATCAGCGCCGCCGCCAGGCCGATCGCGAGCGAGATCCACCAGTAGGTGTGGTCGGCCACCGCCAGGGGGAGCGTCATTTCCCGACCGCCACCTTCCGCAGGGCGCGCGCGGCGTGCAGGATCCGCACGCCGGAGTCGTTGATCTGCCCGACGCCGCCGAGCTCGGCCGTCTGCTGGCGCAGAGCCTCGACGGCGCCCTCGGCGGTCTCGGCCTGCTTGGCGATCCGCATCGCCAACCCGACGATCATGATCACGATCGCCGCGGCCACGAGGATCACGACGATCCCCAGCGCGAGCCCGATCGGCCATCCCGCGGAAGCGGTGGTCCCCATGTGCACTGCCTCCTCGACCTCGTTGTCCCCGAGCCGACCCTACTCACTGCACTGTGAGCGTGTCCAGAACCAACGAACACTGTCAATGTGCGGCGAGGTACCGGGGCGGCTCGTGCTCGAACGCGGTGCGGCACCCCTCGCAGCAGAAGTACAGGCGGCGGCCGTCGTGGTCGACGTGCGGGGTTCGCTCGGTCGCGGCCACGGCCATGCCGCACACCGGGTCGATCGCTGTCGCCGGCACCTCCGCGGGTGCCACCACGCGCACCGCCACCGTCGGCTGGCGACGGCGCACGGCGATGATGCGAGCGAAGATCGACAGCGCGATCTCCTCAGGGGTGCGCGCGCCGATGTCGATCCCGGCCGGCGTCTCGAGCGCCGCCAGGTGCTGATCCGCAATGCCCTCGGCGCGCAGCTCGGCCACGACGGCGGCGCCGCGCACCCGGCTGGCCACGAGCCCGACGTAGGGCACGCCGGCCTCCAGCGCGCGGCGCAGCGCGCGCAGCTCGTCGCGCCCGTGCGCGGCCACCACCAGGGCGAGGTCGTCGGTGATTGGCTCGACCTCGGTGCCGGGCACGGTGACCATGTCGAGGTCGAGCTCGGCGCCGAGCCGCAGCATCGCGGCGGCGATCGGCGTCTCCCCGACCACGAGCACCCGCGGGGAGGCCAGCATCGGCTCCAGGAAGATCTCCAGCGACCCGCCCGACAGGCACGGGTTCTGCACGGTGACCGCGCCCTCGGCGGCGGGCGCGTCGTCGTCGCCGGGGAGGATGCGCAGTAGCAGCGCCTCGCCCGTCTCCAGCGCGCGCAGCGCGTGCAGGCGCACGCTCTGCTCGGCGCAGGCGCCGCCGACGAAGCCCTCGATCGTCCCGTCGCCGAGCACGATCGCGGCGTCGCCCGAGCGCACGCTGGTCGGGCGCTGAGCACGAACCACAGTCGCGACCACGAACGGCGTGCGCGCGGCCCGCAGGTCGTCGGCGCGGCGGCTCAGGGTTGCACCGATCATCACGAGCAAGCGTACCTCCACGCGGGCGTCGGCCGCGGCGGTTTCCGCCCGCCTTCGCCTACCTGTGGCGCGCGTGGCCGTAGATCACGTAGACCGAACCGCTCTGCTCGCTGAGGAAATCGGTCCGCGGAGCCGCCACGGCGATGTCGCGTGCGCCGTCGCCGTTGACGTCGCCGAGGCCGGCGACCGACCAGCCTGCGGTGTCATACGCGGCGCGGCCGTCGAAGCGCCGCGCTCCGGATGCGGTCTGGTGGCGCAGGCCGACGACGGGCGCGAGCGCTCCGCCGGGCACGAGGAACCCCGAGCCCGCGGCATGGACACCGCGCGGATCGGCCAGGGGGGCTCCGATCAGCAGGTCGGGCCGGCCGTCACCGGTCACGTCGCCGACGCCGGCGACGCTCTGCCCGGCGCGGTCCCCACCGGTCTCATCCTGCAGGACGGCCCCGGCGGCGCCGAGCGTCGCGAGGTTGATGTCGTGGGCGGTGCGGCTCCCGTAGACCACGTAGGCCGAGCTGGGTCCCGAGCTCGCGGCCAGGGCTGCTCCGCCGGCGAAGCTGCCGATCAGGAGGTCGTTGAGGCCGTCGCCGTTCTGGTCGCCCGCGGACGCCACGGTCCAGCCGGCGGCGTTGCCGCCGGCGCCCGCGATGCGATACCAGCCGTGCTCCGGGGTGCGCGTGTCGATGGTGGTGCCGCGCCGCCATGCGCGCGTGACCACGAACGCACCACCCTCGCGGCCGCCGAGGTAGGGCGCTCCGACGACGACGTCGCGATGGCCGTCGCCGTTGACGTCGGCGACGCCTGCGACCGCTTCGCCGAAGCCGGCGCCGAAGAGGCGCTCCCCGGCGGGGGTGGACACCCGGAAGGGTCCGGGACCGACGATCGTGGTCCCGGCACGACCGAGGTGGCGGATGTCGACCGGCGTGCTCCCGCGGCGGCCGAAGACGACCACCGCACGGCCGGTGCCGAACTCGCCGCCGCGCGGCACGTAGCCGCTGTCGCCGATGACGACGTCGGCCAGGCCGTCGCGGTCGAGGTCGCCGGCACCGGCGACGGCCGGTCCACTCTCGATGTTCCGGCCCGTCCGGACGACGAAGCCGCCGCTGCCGAGCCGGTCGACGTCGACGATTCCTCCGCGCCGGCGCCCGTAGACCACGTAGGCCGAAGCATGCGTGTTCTCGATGCTGCTCCCGAGGACGACGTCGGCCAGCCCGTCGCCATTGACGTCGCCGGCGCCCGCGCCGGCGCTGAAGCCACCGTGGTGGCGGACAAGATGCAGGCCGCCGGCACCGAGGCGATCCAGGCGCAGGACGCGCCCGCTCGGACCGCGCCGGCCGAACACCACGTACAGGTTCCAGCGGGGCGCCGGAAGGCGCGGGCCGACGCGATGGGACTCCGCGGTCCCGACCAGCACGTCGCCGAGGCCGTCGCCGTTGACGTCCCCGGCGCCCGCGACGAAGACGCCCGCGTGCTGGCGCCACAGGCGGCCGTCGATGCGCATGCCCAGCGACGCGGACAGCGCCGAGGATGGTGTTGCGGCCTGCGCGGGCGCGGCGGCCGGAACGGTGACCGCCGTCGCCAGAAGGGCGAGCCCGGCGCATCGAATCGCGCGAGCAAAGGTCATGGTCCAAGGCTTCCACCGGGCGCGTTCGCTGCCATCCGTCGCACGCCCGGGTCTTGCTGCGGGCAACCACGGATCCCCCGGCCCGCCGTGTGTCGCGTGGTCGCTCAGGGGCGCCGCGCAGCGGCCACGAAGCGCAGCAGCTCGCGCGTCGCGCTGACGCCCGACGGGTTGTGGTCGGGCAGCGGCGGTCCGGCGCCCGGCCAGCCGTGGTCGGTTCCCGACAGGCGCAGCACCTCGACGCGCAGGCCGTCGTCGCAATCGCGGTAGCGCAGCCGCGTCACGCGCGGGCGCGGGGTGGCGGTCCGCGGCGGCGCGGCGCAGCCGTCGCGCCGGGCCCAGCGCGCCGCGTAGCGCGGGACCGATCCGGCACGGTCGGGGCGCTTGCCGTTGTAGGGCACGACCGTGTCGGCGCTGCCGTGAATGGCCAGGAACGAGGCGCGCGCGCCGGCCGGGCAGGGATCGAGCGCGCGGTAGCCGGCGGCGACGGGGACGACGGCGGCGAAGCGGCCGGGCAGCGCGCAGGCCATCCGGGCCGCGAAGCCGGCGCCGTCGGACACGCCCGTGATGGCGATGCGGTCGGCGTCGAAGCACCCGGGGGACAGCACGCGGTCGAGCAGGTCCGCGACGTCGTCGACGTCGGCTGTGCCCTGCGCGCGGTTCAGCGACCAGAAGCCGTCGTCGGAGGTGGGGTAGAGGACCGCGAAGCCGGCGCGCGTGGCCGCGGCGCTCACGCCGAGCCGATCGGAGCTGTCGCCGTGCCCACCCGGCACCACGACGACGATCAGCGGCGTCCTGCCGGGCCGGGCGCCGGCGGGCGTGCGCAGCAGGCCTCCGTCGAGATCGCTGCCGCCCGCCGGCGGGCAGCTCGGCGCGGCGGGCGGGTCGGCCGCAGCGCGCCGGTGGCTCGCGCCGCCGCACCCGGCGGTGGCGAGGACCGCCGCAGCGACGATCACGCGTTGGTGAAGCACATGCGCAGCCGGGTACCGTCGCCCTCGTCGGGTCGCTCGATGTTGAGCTCGGTGGCCAGCCGGCCGATGACGGAGAGCCCGAGGCCCAGGCCCGGGCTCTCGGGGTTCGGGCGCATCCCGCAGCCATAGTCGCGCACGACCACGACGAGACGATCGGGCTCGGCGCAGGCGACCACCCGCACCGGCCCGGCGGTCTCTTCGCGGTAGGCGTGCAGAACGGCGTTGGTGATGGCCTCGCTCACCGCCAGCGCGACGTCGGGCGCGATGCCCACGCCGTGCTGCTCGGCGAAGGCGACCACGGCGCGGCGCACACCGGGGACCGCCGCCGGCGTCGCCTGCGTGCGCAGCTCGATCCGTTCGATCTCCTGGGTTGCGGCCGCCTGCTCCATGGTCAGCGCACCGACACCTTCGGCTCGTGGTTGCCCGCGCCGTCGTCCTGGGCCGGGGCGACGCCGACGAGCTGCAGGGCGAGCATCGCGCGGTCGTCGACGATGTCGCCGAGCTGGAACTCGCGCACGGCGCGCTGCACGGCCGCGATCATCTCGTGGGGGTCGGCCGGTGCGTCCGGGACCGCCGCCAGCAGGCGCGCCTCGCCGAAGCGCTCGCTCCCGGACGGTGTGTCGGTGACGCCGTCGGTGTAGAAGAGCAGCGTGTCGCCGGGCGCGAGGTCGATCTCGCTCTCCTCCCAGCGCCCGGCGCCCGTCATCCCCAGCAGCAGGCCCGGCGGCCCGACGGTCGTCGGCCCGTGTCCGGGTCGCGACAGGACCGGCGGCGGGTGGCCGGCGCTGGTCAGGCGCATGCGCGCGCCCGTGGCGCTCGGCTCGACGTACGCGCACGCCACGGTGAGCAGCGAGATCTCCGGGCGATGGACGAGCACGTCGTTGAGCAGGCTCACGACCGCCGCGGGGCTCGGGTCGAAGCGCGCGGCGGTGGCCAGCGTGTAGCGCGCGAGCGCGGTCAGCGCCGCGGCCAGCACGCCCTTGCCGGTGACGTCGCCGACGACGGCCAGGAAGCCCGACTCGAGCTCCACGACGTCGAAGAAGTCGCCTCCCACCTCGACGGTCGTGTCGCCGGCCGCGTAGGAGGACGCGAGCTCCCAGCCCGCGATGCTCGGCAGCTGCGCGGGCAGCAGGCTCTCCTGGAGCGTGAGCGCCGCCTGGGCGCGCTCGGTGTACAGGCGCGCGTTCTCGACCGCGGTCGCCGCGCGGCGCGCGAGGTCGCCCGCGAACACGAGGTCGTCCTCGTCGAACGCGCGCCCGCTCTCGGCCGACACCATCGTCAGCACGCCGATGCTGCGCCCGGCGACGACCATCGGGATGAGCATGACGGAGCGCATGCCGACCGCGAGGATGGACTGCAGCTGCTCGGGGTCCGCGATGCTCTGCTCGAGCAGCTCCGTGGGGATGTCGGGGTAGAGCTCCGGGCGCCCCGAGCGCAGCACGCCGTAGATGCCGCTCTCGTCGCTGGGGTCGGGCGGGTAACGGCTGCGGAACTCGCGTGCGAAGGCGATCTTGTCGGGATCGACGTGGGCCACGGCGACCTGCTGGAGGCGCTGGTTGCTGTCGGCGACGTCGACCGCACACCAGTCGGCCAGCCCCGGAACCGCGAGCTGCGCGACGCGTTGCAGCGTCTCCTCGTAGTCCAGCGAGGAGGCGAGGGTCACGCCGGCCTGCGCGAGGAAGCGCTGGCGCAGCTCGGCCTCCTTGGCCTCGGTCACGTCCTCGATAACGCTGACCGCCATGAGCTCGCCGGCAGGCCCTTGCAGCGGCGCGGCCTTCACGAGGCGCCAGCGCTGCTCGCCGGTCTCGCGATTGACGATCCGCGTCAGCAGCGGCTCGGCGGGCTGCCCGTTGACGATCTTGTAGCTCGGGACGTCCTCGGCCACCATCGGGCGGCCGTCCTCGTGCGTGGACTCCCACCGGGCGGCGATCGTCCCCAGCGGCAGCTCCAGGAGCTCCTCCGGCGTCGCGCAGCCGAGCAGGTCGGCGGCGGCGTGGTTGGCGTAGCGCATGCGCCGGTCGCGGTCGGTGACGGTGACCGCCTCGCTGAGGTTGGCCAGCATCGCCTGCAGCTGCTCGCGCGTCGGGGTCGCCCCGTCGTCGACCGGCGCCCGTCCGCGCTCGCGCCGGCCGTTGCGCGACGTGACGCCCGCAGCGGCCGCGGCGGCGCCCGCGCCCGCCAGGAACGCGACGAGCGCGTTCATGCGGTCACGGCTTCCGCCTCCCCGTCTGCCCCCGGGCATCGTGCACATCTTCGCGGGTTCGGGGCGCGAATGGGAAGGTCCCTCGGCGGACGGCGACGTCAGGGCGCCGTCAACGCCCTGCGCGCCACGTCGAGCCGATGGCGCTCGACGTCGGCCTGCTGGCTCAGCGCGCGCGCGGCGAGCCCCTGCACGCGCGCCGGTTCCAGGCCCAGGGATTCGGCGACCTCGGCCAGCGCGCGCCACAGCGACAACTTGGCCTGGATGCCCACGAGCAGCCCCTCGAGCTCGACGAGCGGGCTCAGCGGCGAGTAGCCGCGCAGCTGGGCATTGGGCTTCAGGCGCCCCATCTTCTCGGCGGTCCAGCCGACCGCGATCTTGGCGCGATCGGCCTTGACGCCGAGGTCGGCCATGATCGCCGTCAGCGCCTCGCGGTCGGACTCGATGTCCTTGGCCAGCTGGGAGAGGAAGGCCCCGAGCTCTGAGCCCTGGTTCTCCCGGGCGGCGCGCTGGACGAGCTCGACGCCGAAGGTCGCTCCGCCCAGGTGGTCGTTGAGGTAGGTGGCCAGGTACTTGGACGGAGGGCTCATGTCAGTGGACTACCATAGGGCGGGCGTACGCCAACCCCCGGCTGCCGCGCCGGCGCGGCAGGAAGAGCCTGCGCGCCCACGAATCGTGTGCGGGTGACGACCCTGTTCACCGACGTTGCCGCGGAACCCGATCCGCGCGGCGCGACGGCCGGACTCTGGGCCCGGCGGGCCGTCATGACGGGCTTCGCGGCGATCGCGGTGCTCGGTCTGCTCGACGTCTTCGGGCAGGGCGCGACCCAGTCCACGGCGCGCACGCCCGCGGCCGTCCTGCGGCTGACCGCGCCATCCGCCGTGCGCGGGGGGCTGTTCTTCCAGTCGCGCGTCGAGGTCCTCGCGCGCCGCGCCATCGCACATCCGCGGCTCGTGCTCGACGAGGGCTGGGTCGAGGGCATGCAGTTCAACTCCACCGAGCCCGCGCCGGTCAGCGAGGCCAGCCGCGACGGCCGGGTCGTGTTCAGCTACGACCGCATCGATGCCGGCGACCGGCTCGTCGTGTGGATGCAGTTCGAGGTCGATCCCACCAACGTCGGCCATCGCTCCTACGGCCTGGAGCTCGACGACGCCGAGACGCAGATCGCCGCCGTGCATCGCTGGCTGACGGTCTTTCCCTGAGCCATGGATCTCGTCCTGCGCACCGTCTTCGTCTTCTTCCTCATCCTGCTCATCACGCGCGCGGTGGGCCGGCGCGAGCTGAGCTCGATGGAGCCCTTCGATCTCATCCTGCTCGTCGTGATCGGCGACCTCGTCCAGCAGGGCGTCACCCAGAGCGACTACTCGCTGACCGGCGCGACGCTGGTCATCGTCACCGTCGCGCTGCTGACCGTGGCCACGGCGTGGCTGAGCTTCCGGGTGCGGCGCCTGCGCCCGATTCTGGAGGGCGATCCGATCATCCTCGTCGCCGACGGCCGGGTGCTGGAGCGCAACCTGCGCCGCCAGCGGATGACGGTCGACGAGCTCGGCGCCGAGGCCCGGCTCGCCCAGATCGGCTCGCTGGCGGACGTGCGCTACGCGGTGCTCGAGACGAACGGCAAGATCAGCTTCGTCACGGGTTCGTAGGTCCGACCGCCACTCACGCCGGCCGCTCGCGCACCACCTCACGCGCGGGCTTGTCGTCGCGCGTGCCCAGGTAGCGCGGATGGCGCAGGCGCCCGTCGCGCGTCCACTCGCTGAACGCCACCTGGGCGACCAGCTCGGGCTGTACCCACGTGGTGTCGCGGGCGGGTGGATCTCCGGCGCCGAAGGGCGAGTCGGGGCGCTCGAGGGCGGCCATGCGCTGCCCGAGGGTGCGCAGCTCGAGCGCGTCGAAGCCGGTGCCGACCTTGCCCGCGTAGCAGAGGACGTCGCCGTCGTAGTAGCCGACGAGCAGCGCGCCGAAGTCCTCGCGCGTCCCGCGGGGCGCGGTGTAGCCGCCGATGACGAGCTCCTGCTCGGCCGAGCACTTCCACTTCAGCCAGTCGCGCGAGCGCTTGCCCGTGTACGGGCTGTCCGCGCGCTTGGCGATCAGGCCCTCCCAGTGGTTGCGGCACGCCTCGGCCAGCAGCCGCTCGCCCTCGTGGGCGCGGCGGTACGGGGTCCAGCGCACGGTGCCGTCGCCGAAGCGCAGGGCTGCGCGCAACGCCGCCTTGCGCTCGCGCAGCGGGCGCTCGCGCAGGTCGGCCCCGTCGAGCCACAGCACGTCGAAGACGTAGAAGGCGATCTTCACGCGGCGGTCGTGGCCGCGCCGCTGCAGCGCCTCGAAGCTCGAGCGCCCGCCGGAGATCCCGACCACCTCGCCGTCGACCACGAAGCGCTCGCACGCCTGGTCGTCGAGCGCCGCCGCGACCTCCGCGTAGCGCTCGTTGAGCGACAGCCGGTTGCGCGACTCGAGCGTCACCGACCCGCCGTCGCGGAAGGCCAGACAGCGCACACCGTCGAGCTTGCGCTCGACGATCCAGTCGGGGTCGTCGAAGACGTCGCCGCTGAGCGTGGCCTTCATCGCGTCGGCGCGGCGGGGCATGGGGTCGGCCATGGCGCATTCGTACCCGAAGCGGACGCCGGGCCGCCGCGGAGCTAGCCTGGCGGCGTGGCCGACCTTCCACTGCCGGGCACCGGACGCGCGTCGGTGGCGGTGCCGGCGCCGGGCGGCGGACCGGGGTGCTGGGCCGGGGCTCCCAGCGCGGCGCTCGACGGCGACGGCGCGATCGTCCTGGCCTACCGCGTCCGTGACCCCGAGCGCCGCGGCGGCGCGGTCGTGATCGCCCGCGCGGTCGACGGCGAGCGCTTCGCCACCGAGCTCGTGCTGGACAAGGACCGCTTCGGCGCCGAGTCGCTGGAGCGTCCGGCGCTCGTACGGACCGCCGACGGCGGCTGGCGCCTCTACGTGTGCTGCGCCACGCCGCGCAGTGCGCATTGGCGCATCGACGCGCTCGACGCTCCCGCGCTGCACGCGCTCGCCGAGGCGCCGCCGACGACGGTGTTCGCAGGCGACGATCGCACGGGCGTGAAGGACCCGGTCATCCGCCACCACGCCGGACGCTGGGAGGCGTGGATCTGCTGTCACCCGCTCGAGGAGCCCGGCCACGAGGACCGCATGACGACGGCCTACGCAACGAGCGCCGACGGCCTTGCCTGGGACTGGCACGGGACGGTTCTCGGGCCGCGCCCGGGCGGCTGGGACGCGCGCGGCGCCCGCGTGACGGCGGTCCTGACGGACGGGCGCGCGTTCTACGACGGCCGCGCGACCAGGGAGGAGAACTTCTCCGAGCGCACGGGCCTGGCGGTACCGCTCGGAGGCGGCGGCCTGCGCGCGACCGGCGATAGACCGGTGGCAGACGTCCGCTACGTGGACGCGGTCGCGGTACCCGGCGGCCACCGCCTGTACTACGAGGCGCCGCTGCCGGACGGCAGCCACGAACTGCGCACCGAGCTGATCAGCCGAAGCGGCTGAGCCCCCACCAGGAGATGGTGGTGCCGACGGCTCCGATGAGCAGGGCGAAGATGGTGGCGTCGATCATGGCTCCGCTGGTTCAACGCGGCCGCACCGGCCTCCTTCGTCGCGCCGGCGGACTGGACACATAACCGATGCCCCGCCTAGGCGGGCGCCGCCTCCCGCGCCTCGGAGCCCCGCCGGCGCAGCGCCGGCATGACCTGCGTGGCGTAGAGCTCCATGCTCTTGACCGTGCGGTAGTGAGGCATGTCGCCGACGCCCATCAGCGAGATGATCTGACCGAAGCCGAGCTCGTCGATCAGCGCCTCGAAGCGCTCGCCGACGGTGTCGGGGCTGCCGACCACGGCCATGCCGTTGTCGATGATCTCCTCGTAGGTGTACTCGTTGGGCGCCTTGCCGCGGCCGGAGAGCATCCCGCGTAGCGAGCTCAGCGAGGTGTAGCCGGGCGGCATCACACGCTCCGGACCCTGCTTGAGGCCCTTGTGGTAGAGCCACTCGATGTGCTGGCGGCCCTCGGCGTGGGCCTGCTCGTCGGTCTCGGCGACGTAGACGGGGATCGAGAGCGCGAGCTTCTCGGGATCGGGCTCGTAGCCGAGGTCATTGGCCGCGCTGCGGTAGCCGTCGAACCAGCGCTTGACCACCGGCGTCGGCGCGTAGACCGACATGTACGTGTAGCGCTTGTCGGCGCAGAACTTCATCGTCTCGGTGCTGCCCGCGCCCGGGATGTAGATCGGCGGGTGCGGCTCCTGCAGCGGGCGCGGCCAGACGTTGACGTAGCGGAACTCGTAGTTGGGGCTGACCCACTCGAAGACCTCGTCGGTGGTCCACGCCTTGACGATCAGATCGTGGGCCTCGTTGAAGCGCGCGCGCGAGCGCGTCGGGCTGATGGAGTGCGCGTAGTACTCCCAGCCGATGCCGCGCACGAAGCCCGAGACGAGGCGTCCGTCGGTGAGGTGGTCGAGCATCGCGATCTCCTCGGCCACCCGCAGAGGATGGTCGCGGATGCCGATGGCGTTGCCGAGGACCATGACCTTGGCCGTGCTCGTGCGCCGCGCCAGGGACGCGGCCATGATGTTGGGCGAGGGCATCAGGCCGTAGGCCGTCTGGTGGTGCTCGTTGACCGCGATGCCGTCGAAGCCGAGCTTCTCGGCGTACTCGAGCTCGTCGAGATAGCGGTGGTAGAGCTTGTGGCCGAGCTTGCGGTCGAAGTGCTTGTTGGGGAAGTCCAGCGACGGCGAGGCGTACTTCTCGTCGAAGTCGTCGGGCAGGTACGGGTACGGCATGAGGTGGAAGAAGACGAACTTCATGTCGCGCTCTCCGATCCGCTGAGGAGGAACTCGGTGACGGCGTCGGCGAACGCCTCGGTCTGCTCGAAGTACATGGCGTGGCCGCAGTCCTCGACGATCTGCAGCGTCGCGTCGGGGATGCGCTCGGCGTAGAGGCGGCCATGCTCGATCGGGACGACGCGGTCGTCGTCGGCCCACAGGACGAGCGTCGGCGCCGTGATCCGGTGCAGGCGGCGCTCGAGCTTGGGGTTGTTGAGGTACGGGGCCCAGCCGTAGCGCGCCAGGCCGGCGAGGTCGCGGTAGGTGGCGAGGATGAAGTCCGCGTCGGGCTCTTCCGGGAACATGCCGGCGCCGGCCGCCGGGTCGTGGAAGAGCGTCGTCACCACCTGGTCGGGCGTCATGAGGAAGATGTCGGTGGCCATGTTGCCCGGCACCCGTAGCCCGGCGGCGCCCAGCAGGGCCATCCGCTCGATCCGCTCAGGGGAGTGGACGGCGAGCTCGGCGGCCAGCCAGCCTCCCAGGGATCCGCCGACGACGTGGACGCGCTCGAGGCCAAGGCGGTCGAGGACGTCGAGGTAGTGGTAGACGAGGTCGTCCATCGCCTCGACCTCGAGCAGGTCGTCGGAGCCCCCGAAGCCCGGATGGTCGGGCGCCACCACCGCGAAGCGGCGGGCCAGGAGCCCGAGGAACGGGTGCCACGCGCCGGCGCCGCCGGCCGCGTGGAGGAAGAGCAGCGGTGGGCCTTCGCCTCCGCGCTGGACGTGGATCGAGCCGCTGCCCAGCTCGAGCCGCTCACTGGCGCCCTCGGGCAGCGCGCTGGCCGTGTCGGTCACTCCGCAAGCCTAGCGCGCACAGTTGTTCGCTGTGCGAACACGGGAAACGTGCATCGATCTCAGGTTCCTCGACGTGTCCGAAGGCGATGGACACTTTGCCCGCAGGGTCTGCTTGCGCATGAGCGCCGGCGGCGACGTCGACGCGCTCACCGCCTCGGTCGCCCTGTGCCGCGAGATCGGGCGCCGGCCGGCCCTCGCCGAGTGGACGGCGCGCGAGCTGTACCCGGGTCCCGAGGTGCGCACCGACGCCGAGCTGCGCGACTACGTGCGCCGCGTGACCGGCAGCTATCACCATCAGGTCGGCACCTGCCGGATGGGCTCCGACGACGAGGCCGTCGTCGATCCGCAGCTGCGCGTCTACGGCGTCGACGGCCTGCGCGTCGCCGACGCGTCGATCACGCCGTCGGTGACGACCGGCAACACCAACGCCCCGTCGATGATGATCGGCGCGCGCGCGGCCGCGATGATGCTGGGGTGACCACCCTCCCCACCAGCCTGGTCGGCTCCTATCCACAGCCCGATTGGCTCATCGATCGCGATGCGCTGCAGGCCCACGTCCCCGCGCGCGTGCGCGCGCGCGGGCTGTGGCGCGTCGATCCGCGCTGGCTCGCCGAGGCCCAGGACGATGCGACGCTGCTCGCGATCGGCGACCAGGAGCGCGCCGGGCTGGACATCGTGACCGACGGCGAGATCCGCCGCGAGAGCTACTCCAACCGCTTCGCCACGGCACTGCACGGGATCGACCTCGAGCGCCCCGGGACGACCCTGAACCGCAGCGGCAACCCGATCCCGGTCCCGCGCGTCACCGGCCCGCTGCGCCGCGACGAGCCGCTGACCGTCGACGACCTGCGCTTCCTGCGGGCCAACACGGACCGTCTGGTGAAGGTCACGCTACCCGGCCCGTTCACCATGGCCCAGCAGGCGCAGAACGACTTCTACGAGCGCGAGGAGGACCTGGCCCTCGCCTACGCCGACGTCGTGCGCGAGGAGATCCTCGACCTCTTCGCCGCGGGCGCCGACGTCGTGCAGCTCGACGAGCCCTGGATGGAGTCGCGCTCCGAGCAGGCGCGCCGCTACGGCGTGCAGACGGTGCAGCGCGCGCTCGACGGGGTGCAGGGGACGACCGCCCTGCACATCTGCTTCGGCTATCCCGCCTTCGTCGCGGACCATCCGCCCGCGTACAGCTTCCTGTCCGAGCTGGCGGCCAGCCCGGTCGACCAGATCTCGATCGAGACGGCGCAGTCGGGCCTCGAGCTCTCCGTGCTGGACGCGCTGCCCGGCAAGACGATCATCCTCGGCGTTCTCGCCCTGGACACCGCCGAGGTCGAGACCGCCGAGACGGTGGCGCAGCGCATCCGCCGCGCACTGCCCCACAAGGGCGTCGGCGAGCTCATCGCCGCCCCCGACTGCGGCATGAAGTACCTGCCGCGCGACGCCGCCTTCGGCAAGCTGCAGGCGCTCGTGGCCGGCGCCCGGCTCGTGCGGGCCGAGCTCAGCCCGCCCGTCTCGTGTACCTGAAGGAGCGCACGATGATCGGCGGGTGAATGGTCGCCGCCGTGAACGGACTGAGACGTGTTCCCGTGCCGGGATAGATCCAATAGGAGATGTGAGGAGCGATGTGACGACCGCCGCTGCTGGACGGGATGGTCCTGTCCAACAGGGTGGTCCCGTGGCGGTCGCGCACCGCGAACCGCGTCACCCCGATCTTCCAGTCGACGATCACGGTGTATGGGGGGGACGGCGTGACCGCGAAGAAGTCGAAGTCCAACCGCGTGCGCTTGCGCCACGTCACCCACGAGCCGGCGGTGGTCAACAGCGGATCTCCCCAACGGGAGAACTCGACGTCCTGCTCGCCACCGGTGCCGTGGACGAAGAAGGCGGCCACGCGGAACGGGTCGACCGTGCTCAGATCGGAGTCGACGATCCAGCGGTACCTGCCGTAGGTGGTGCGCGGGCCGACGACGTCGACGGCCTTGCCCTTGGAGATGTTCACGCGCAACGTCCCGTCGCTGCGCACGCGGACGTTGTTGCGCGTGTCGCCCCAGCGGTTGTGGCCGGGATCCGCGCGCCCGGTCGTCGAGCGGACCGACCACCGATAACCCGACCACCCAAATGAGCGGTCGTACCGATCGGCCGCTTGAGCGGCGGTGCCGAAGAGGACGACTCCGGCAACCGCGAGCAGGGCGGCGCAGCGAAGCGTCGTTCTCACCAAGAGGAGCGTAGCGCCTGCGCCGGGACGATCCGTCACCGCTTGACGATGGTGAAGCGCAGCTGCCGGGGGGCGCAGCGCGTCCCGCCGGCGCCGGTGACGAGGCGCGCGACGAGCCGGTAGGCGCCGGGGCGCAGGCGCCGGGCGCCGATCCTGCCGGTGAAGCGCAGCCGGCCCGTGCCGGCGTGCACCGCGCGCTTGAGGCTGCCGACGGTGACGAAGCGCGCGTGGGTCCGCCGCTCGACGGCGAGCCGCAGCTGCGCCTTCTGGGTTGCGCTCCAGCTGATGGTCGCCCCGCGGCGCCTGCCGGCGGTCGCGAAGCGCCGCGGCTGCATCTGCACGCGCACGTCGGGGGCCGTCGCGGCGGCGGTCACGCTCGCCGCGCCGGCGCAGCCGTCGCGTGCTGCACCCCCGTTGGCGGCAGCGGCGCCGGCGGGTGACGCGCCGGCGCCGCCGAGCGCGCCGACCGGGGTCGCGATCTCCTGGCCGGGCGGCGCCCACGCGAAGCTCGCGATGCGCATGCTCCTCGCCGTCGCCGGAGCGACGTTGTCGAAGCGCCAGTAGTTGATCATCGGCACTTCCGAGGATGGCGTCGGCACGCCGCTGGTGACGACCCAGCTGAAGAGTGTCGCGCCGTTGGCGTCGGTCACGAGGTAGGTGACCTTCCCCGGCAGCCACGTGAACTGGTGCACGTACGGCGGCCGGTTGGTGTAGTCGAAGGTCTTGGACTGGCTCAGTCCCGCGTCGGAGTCCTGCCACACAGTGGCCGAGCCCGTGGGCCACGAGAGGTTCCCCCAGTGCGACGGCTCGAGGTCGATCTCGTTGTTGGACGGGCTCGTGCCGCCGTACGTGAACATCCCGAGGACCTCGTTGGCGTCCAGGGCGCTCAGGTCGGTGGCCACGACCCACCGGTACGTGCCGTAGCCCAGATGCTGCTGATTGTCGACCTCGGCGCTCGTCCAGCGGCTGGAGGAGTCCTTGACGATCGACAGGACCAGGTCAGAGCCGTCCACATGGACGTTGGCGTCCGAATCCGACCACTGATTCGGGCCGGGCTCGCCGGATCCGGTGGGGCGCAGATCCCACGTGTAGCCCGACCACGCGATCGTCCGCGCCATGCTCGTGGACACGGTCGGAAGCAGCAGCTGCACGATGAGCAGCGCGAGGATTGTCAGGGATCGGCGGAGAATCGCTCGCGACCGTCGTGCTCGGGGGGGCGGTGGGCGCACCGCAAGGGTATCGGCAACGACGGCGACGTCAATGAGCCCGCCGGGGCGGGCTCATCGAGTGTTCGGGTCCGTGTGGATGAGCCCACGCGGGGGCGGCGTGGGCTCATCCGGTCCTGGGGGGTCAGCTGCGGGTGACGCGGAAGCGGACCGTCGTGCTCGCCGTGTTCCCCTTCCTGTCCGTCGCGGTGATGCGCAGGACGTACGTGCCGGCCCGCGTCAGGTGGATCTTGGTGGCGTTCTTGACGCTGCGGGCCTTGGCCCCGACGCGGCGGATGCTGGCCTTGCGGCTGGCCACGCCGGAGCTGTCGGTGCAGGTGAAGCTGATCTTCAGCGTCTGCCCGACCTTGTAATGGCGCGCCTTGGGGCTCTTGACCGTGATCCTCGGTGCCACTCTGTCGGCGCGAATCGTCGGCGCAACCGTCAGGCTCGGCGCGGAGCTCGGCCCCGGTGCGGGGATCGGCGTCGGGGTGGGGGTCGGCGTCGGCGTCGGCGTCGGCTGGGTCTCCGCGTAGGCCGTGTCCAGGGCCTGCTGCACGGTCTTGACGTCCGCGCCGAGGCCGGCGTTGTGGATGTAGTCCATCTGCGCCTGGAACTTCTCGCGCGTCGTGTCGTACGGCCCGATGCACGGCTCGGGGTCGGTGGCGTCGTTCACGCACGCCGGTGTCCCGGTGGGCAGAACCTCGTGGTAGGTGATCACGAGCCAGTACCTGTGGTCCCTGGCGTAGTCGACCCACGACTCGAAGTCCGCCTGCGTGGTCGTGGTCAACATGTTCTGGTCGCGGATGTCGTAGGGCTCCAGGTCGAACTTGGTGTTGTAGCCGTCTTCGACGGAGCGGCCCGATCGGTAGCCCGCTGCCTTCATGGCGGTGATGACGCGATCGTCGTACGCGCCGAACGGATAGGCGAAGTTCACAACCGACGTGATGCCGGTGATGTTCTCCAACAACGCCTTGGGCTTGACGAGCTCGTCCTTGAGCGTCGCGTCGTCGACCGTCGTGAGATCGGGGTGGTTGATGCTGTGCGATCCGATCTCATGCCCCTGGGCTGCCATCGTCGTGATCTCCTCGACGGTCATCAGGAACGAGTCCGTGTGCGGGCTGAGCCCGGCGGTCGGGATGTACTGCGTGGACTTGAAGCCCATCGCGTTGAGGATCGGCAGCGCGTAGTCGTAGTCGGCTTGTGAGCCGTCATCGAACGTGAGGCTGATCATCGGCTTCTCGTAGCCGGCCGACGCCGCGGCCTCGGTCAGCGAGTAGTCATCGGTTTGCAGGAAGCCGTCGCCGGCGATCCGATGGACGAACTGCGCCATGTACGCACCCTCCGGCATCGTGAAGCCCGTCTTGTAGTGCGTCCACGAGGCTGCTGGGGCGATCGCGGAGTAGACGTTCTGCCAGTGGCCCGCACCGGCGGCTTCGCCGACCTTCTCGTAGTAGACGCTGATCCCCGTATTGACGTCGGACCTGTACCAGTCCGAGAAGGTGTAATAGGTGTTGCCGTGGACGGGGACGAGGTCTGGAGTCCAGCTGGCATCGCCGTCGTACTGCGTGCCCTGGTGCCCGGACACGTCGACGCGGAAGCTGGTGTTGCCCGAGTGAGCGCCGCCGGCCGGCGTCGTGAACGTCGCCACGTAGTCGGGCAGGTCGTCGGCGGTGCCGGGCAGGCCGTCAGGGCCGGCCTCGTTGACCCAGTGGTTGCCGACCCACGACACGGTGCCATTCTCGGCACCGGGGTTCTGCATCAGCTCGTCACCGACGGCCGCCGATGCGGTGGAGAGATTGAGACTTCCGAGCGCCAGCGTGAGCGCAAGGCTCGCGACGACATACAGTGCAATACGTCTCATCGGAATACGTCTCCTTCTCTGCAATATCTGACTTCACTTCGGATGACGGCGGGTGCGGGCATTGCTCATCTCTCCTTGCGCGGAATGGCGCGGTCGATGGCCACGATCGACGTCACCACGAGCGTCGCGGCGAAGATGCCCCATAGCACCGAGAGCCCGACGGCGGAGATGACGGCCACCGCGAGGATTACGGTGAGGACGAAGAGGGTCGGTGCGATGGGAAACATGCAGTGTCCTTTCTCGGTCACCAGCGACCATCGCGTCTCGCACAGAAGGCGAGGTAGACGGAGCGCCAGAGGACCGCTTCGAGGAAGAAGGCGTAATAGAGCTCCTCGACCATGAATCCGGCGAGCAGCATGTACTTCCAGCCGAGCGCTCTGACCTGCACGATGCGGATGAAGGCCGCGAAGGCGAAGAGGAGAAGCAGCCAGGGCGAGAACGTGATCTGCCCGACGGTCAAGACGGTGATGAGCAGGGCGGCGAGGAACAGCCAGCGCGACGCCGCCGCCCACAACGAGAAGGCCAGCCAGCCGATGTCGCTGCGGATGCCGCGCTTGAAGCCGTGCGCGCGCAGGGACTCGAAGGCGCCTCGGTACCAGCGGACCCGTTGGGCCCAGAGCGTCGCCGTCGTGGGCATGAGGTCCGTGCGTGCCTTGCAGGTCCGCGGCGCCATGGTGATGTAGCCGTTGACGCGCAGCGCGAGCGAGAGCTCGTAGTCCTCGGTCAGGACCGGTTCGTAGAGGTGCCCGCGTTCGGCGTGGACGGACCGCAGCGCCGGGACCGAGAACATCGTGGCGGCCCCGGCGAGGACCGGCGCGAGCCCTCTGCGCGAGCGGTTGATCTTCTCCGCGCGCGCGTACTCCATCATCTGCAAGGCGCCCAGGGCGCTGTCGAGCGGCAGCCCGGAGAAGTTCGCGCAGAGGCCTCCGAGTGCGCGGCCCGTCAGCTTCGCCTGCTGGTACTTGGCGTAGGAGCACTCGACGAAGCGGGGATCGAGGAGGGTGTCGGCGTCCATGGTCACGACGTAGTCGACGTCCGCCAAGGAGGGCTCGAGGATGGCCCAGGCCTGGTTGAGCGCGCCGCCCTTCTTGCCCGTGTTGCCGACGGTCTCCCAGACCTCCCAGCCCGGGCGCGAGCGCGCGAGCTCGATCGTGCGATCCGTGCTGTTGTCGCTGATGACGATGCGGCGGTCGGGCCGTAGGGTCTGGGCCTCGACCGACTCCATCGCGGCGAGAATGCCGGCCTCCTCGTTGTGGGCCGGGATCACCAGGGTGATGCGGGCCAGACGCGCGACTTCGCCATCGGGCTTCGGCGCCGCGACGGCGGCCGCCAGTCCGTCATGAGCCGCCGCGGCCACGGCGAGCGCGCTCATGGCTTCACCGCGATCGCGTGGAACGAGACGCCGTTGGCGCCCGTGATGACCGTTGCGGCGCCCGCGATGAAGCCCGGGCACATGCCCAGCCTCCTGAGGCCGGCGACGATGCCGGGCACGGCGTCGCTGGCGCCCCGGGCGCCGTCGTGCAGCAGGATGATCCCTCCGGGCTCGACGCGCAGCGCCCGCCTGATGACCGCCTTCGCCGAAGCTCCGGCGTCCCGCGCGTCGAGCGTCCAGTACACCGGTGTGAGCTCCGTGCGGCGCATGTCGGCGTCGGTCTCGGGACTCGTCTCGCCGTAGGGCGGGCGAAACAGGGCGTTGGGGTGGTCGAGGACCCGGGCCGTCGCCTGCAGCTCCCGCAAACGGCGCGCCGGCGACAGGTCGGGCAGGTGCGGGTGGCTGTAGGTGTGGTTGGCCACCTGTCCGGCGCCGCGCTGCAGCTCCACGAGGTCCGGCCGGGCCGCCGCCCGCTCACCGATGTCGAAGAACGTCGCGACGGCCCCGGCCTTGGTCAGGCGTGCGACGAGCCTCGGCGTCGTCGCCGGAAGCGGCCCGTCGTCGAAGGTCAGCGCGTAATAGCCGCGCGTAGCGACGCACCGGCGGTCCGCGACCGCGGTGGCTGCGGAGGCGTGCTGTTTCTGCGGTCTGGTGGCGCCGATGGTGATCGGGTCCGAGGTCCCGCCCGCGGACAGCAGGAGGGCGACGGTGACCGGGATCGAGACGGTGGCCAGACCGAGCACAGCGAGGATCGCGAGCTGAAGGGCCTTGACCAGCTTCCTGCGGCGTCTGGCGTGGGGAGGTGCGGCGTCGCTCATTCGACGGTCACCGTCTTCGCGAGGTTGCGCGGCTGGTCGACGTCGAGGTTGCGGCGGCGAGCGATGTGGTAGGCGAGGAGCTGCAGCGGGACGACGGCGAGCGCCGGTTGGACGAGCGCGTGCGCGTCGGGGACCTCGAGGACCACGTCGGCCAGCTCCGCGATGGCCGGATCGCCGATGGTCGCGACGGCTATGACCTCGGCGCCGCGCGCGCGCACCTCCTGCAGGTTGGAGTGCAGCTTGTCGGAGACGTGGGACCGCGTCGCCACGCACACCACGGGCGTCCCGTGGTCGAGCAGCGCGATCGGGCCGTGCTTCATCTCGCCCGCCGCGTACGCGTCGGTCGGGATGTAGGCCACCTCCTTGAGCTTCAGCGCGCCCGCGAGGCACACCGGCAGGCCGGCGTGGCGGCCGAGGTAGAGGAAGAAGGGCTGGGCGTACAGGTGCTCGGCGAGCGCCTCGGTCGCCGCTCCGGTCTCGAGGCAGGCCACGAGCTTCTGCGGCAGGGCCCGCACCTCGTGCATGAGCGCCGCGAGCTCGCCGTTGGCGAGCGTCCCGCGCAGCTCGGCGATGCGCAGCGCCAGGAGGTAGAGCACCGCGAGCTGGGCCGTGAAGGTCTTCGTCGCGGCCACGCCGATCTCGATGCCGGCGTAGGTGTAGAGCACGGCGTCGACCTCGCGCGTGATCTGCGAGCCCGGCGAGTTGGTGATCGCCAGCGTGCGCGCCCCGCGCTCGCGCGCGAGCCGGAGGGCGCCGAGCGTGTCCGCGGTCTCGCCGGACTGCGAGATCCCGATGACGAGCCTGTGCTCGTCGACTCGCGGATCGCGGGAGCGCCATTCGCTGGCGATGTCCGCCTCGCACGCGACATCGGCCCAGGTCTCGATCGCGAGCCGGCCCACGAGGCCGGCGTGGTACGCCGTTCCGCAGGCCAGGATGACGATCCGGCGGAACCGCGCGAGGTCGCGATTGTCCACCGAGCCGAGCGCGAGGCTCGGCCCGAAGTCGAGCAGGCCCGGGCGCAGGTTGCGCGCGATCGTGACCCTGACCGCCTCGGGCTGCTCGTGGATCTCCTTGAGCATGTGGGTCGCGTGGCCGTTGAGCGCCGCGCACGAGTCGTCCCAGGGGATCGCGATCTCGTCGCGCTCGCACTCGCTGCCGGTGGCCGCGATCACCCGGGCGCGCTCGGCGGTGATGGCGGCGATCTCGCCGTCCTCGACGAGCTTGGCGCGGCGGGTCTCGCCCACGAGCGCGCTCATCGAGGAGGCGAGGAAGTTCTCGCCGTCGCCCAGGCCGATGACCAGCGGGCAGCGACGCCGGGTGCCGACGAGGAGCCCGGGCTGGTCGCGGTGCAGCGCGATGAAGGCGAAGTGGCCCTCGAGCGCGTCGGACGCAGTCCGGACGGCCTCGACCAGCGATCCCCGGTAGGCGCGTCGCACGAGGTGTGCGACCACCTCGGCGTCGGTCTGCGACGTGAACCGCTCTCCGTCGGCGACGAGACGCATGCGGATCTCGCCGTGGTTCTCGATGATGCCGTTGAGGACGATCGCGACGTCGTCGTTGTCGCCCGCCAGGAGCGGGTGGGCGTTCTGCTCGGTCACCCGCCCGTGCGTCGCCCAGCGCGTGTGGCCGATGCCCGTCGTCGATGCGGGCCATCGCCCTTCGGCCGCGCGCTTGAGGTTGTCGAGCTTGCCGACGGCCTTGATCAACTCGAGGCCGTCTGGCGTCAGCAAGCACAGGCCCGCTGAGTCATAACCCCGATATTCGAGGCGCTCCAGCGCCCCGAGCAACCGTGCGACGGCCTCTCGACGGCCGACATATCCGATCACGCCGCACATGACCCCCCCTTCCGTGGCTGTGCGTTCCTAAGAGCGCTCGGCGGTCTCCGAGACCGTTTCCCCTGCTCCCGTTTCTCATGGTTTACTGACTTCGACGTTACGCTCGGCGAGCGTCTTATTGAATAGGATTCAGCCGCAGGGCCGGGGGAAGGACTACCTGGGGGCGGTCAGGGCGAACTACGGGTTGTGCGGCCGTTCACCGGCTCAAGCCGACCGCTCGTCGCGCGAGAAGTGGCCTCAGCTCGGGTCGCCCGAGCCGGAGATGAGTCAGGCCGGGCCGAATGGCGGGATGTTGCGGAACAGCGCCGGGCGCGGATCCGCGGGATCCTCGGGCTTGGGGCGCACCTCGGCGTGCGTGCCGGTGGCGCGCTTGGCCCCCAGCCCCGGCCCCGTCAGCCGGGCGACCTCCCACGCGCCGGAGGGGGCCTGCCTGACGAGCCAGTGCTCGTCGGCGGAGGCGTTCGCGTTCAGCGAGGCGGCGCGAGCGATGGCTTCATCGCGGGTCATGAGCCAAGAGTAGAGGGGGCCCTCTGGGATGATCGCGGGGTGCTGAGGTTCGCGGTCGGTCTGCCCAATGTGCGCGAGTACGCCGACCCGGGCCTGCTCGTGGAGCTCGCCGCCGAGGCGGAGGCGGCCGGCTGGGACGGCGTCTTCGTGTGGGACCACATCGCGCGCGAGGAGGACCCCTCGGTGCCCGCGACCGATCCGTGGATCGCGGTGGCGGGGATGGCGGTCCGCACGCAGCGCGTGCGGCTGGGGATCATGGTCACGCCGCTGGCACGCCGGCGGCCGTGGAAGGTGGCGCGCGAGGCGGTCGCCCTGGACGCGCTCAGCGGGGGGCGCTTCGCGCTCGGCGTCGGGCTGGGCGGCGGACGGCAGGCGGAGTTCGCCGCCTTCGGCGAGGAGGCCGACCCGCGGGTGCGCGCCGAGCTGCTCGACGAGGGCCTCGCCATCCTCGACGGTCTGTGGTCCGGCGAGCCGTTCAGCTTCGACGGCATGCACCACCGCATCAGCGGCGCGCAGTTCACGCCGCGCTCGGTGCAGCAGCCGCGCGTGCCGCTGTGGGTCGCGGGCCGCTGGCCCAACCGGCGCCCGTTCCGGCGGGCGGCGCGGTGGGACGGGCTCTTCCCGGTCTTCGAGGGCGTGGGCTCGGGGCAGATGGCCAGCCCGGCGCAGCTGGCCGAGGCCGTGAGCTACACCCGCGCGCACCGGCCCGACGACAGCGCCCCGTTCGACGTGGCGCTCGAGTGCGTCAGCGACGGCGAGGATCGCGCCGCCGATGCTGCGCGCGCCGAGGCCTACGCACACGCCGGGCTGACCTGGTGGGTCGAGGCGCTCGGCTGGTTTCGCGGCCCGCTCGACACCATGCGTGAGCGCGTGCGGAGCGGGCCCCCGCGGGAGTGAAGCTGCAGCCGGCGGTCGCGAGCCGGGCGGCGTCAGCATCGGCGTTCGGGCTGAGGGATATCGTCGGGTGTGCAGAGCGATGGGCCACCGTCCGGACAACGATGCGCGGGCGAAGATCACCGAGTTGGGCCGGGCGTACGCCGACGCGCTTCTGGCCGGTGACGAGGCCGCGGCGGAAACCGCGATCCGCGAGGCGATGGATGCCAAGCTCACTGCCGCCGAGATCGATGACGAGATCATCGCCCCCGCGCTGTGGCTCGTCGGCGATCTATGGGAACGAGGCCAGATCTCCGTGGCCGACGAGCACGTCGCCACCGAGATCACCATCCGGGTGCTCGCCTTGTCGCGCGAGGCCCAGCGCGTCGTTCAGGCCCGGGGCGATCACCGGGTCCTGCTCGCGGCGCCGCCGGAGGAGCAGCACGTCGTCGCGCTGCGCATGGTCGACGAGCTCCTGCGCGAGGCGGGCTACGACGTCTTCATGCTCGGCGCCGACGCGCCCACCGAGGCGCTCGCCGCCGCCGTCAGCCGCCGCCGTCCGCACGTGGTCTGCATGACCTCGACGATGCCCGGCGGGACCGACCTGGTCCTGGCCTCGATCGGCGGGGTGCAGCAGCGGTGGCCGGCGGTGCGCTTCGTCATCGGTGGCCGCGGCCTGTCGTCGCGCGTGCAGTCGGGGCCGGGGGTCGACGTCTGCCGGCGCGTCTCCGACGTGGTCGAGGCCGTCGACGCGATGGTCAAGGGCGCGGGCCTGAACTGAGACGTCGCGGCGCGTCTGGCAGGCTCTGTGCCGTGGACCTCATCGAGCGGCTGCTGGCAATCGACGTCTCCGCGCTCTCGGACGCCGACAAGACCCTGCCGGTGGTCGATCACGCGGTGCGGGCGATGATCCCCGAGGTGCGAATGGCGGGGCCGGCGTTCACGGTCGTGGCCGACGACGACCATCTGCCGGTGATGAGCGCGCTCGCGGCCGCAGCACCGGGCGACGTCCTCGTGATCGCCTCCAACGGCGGGTCGCGCGCCGTCTTCGGCGAGTTGTTCGCCGGCGAGGCGCTCCGGCGCGGGCTGGCCGGGATCGTCGCCGACGGGTTCTGCCGCGATGTGCGCGGCCTGCGCCGCATCGGGCTGCCGGTGTTCGCCCGCGGCACGACGCCGCGATCCGGCACGACCGTCTCGCGCGCCGCGCCCGGGGCCACGGTCGTCTGCGGCGGCGTCGAGGTGTCCCCGGGCGACATCGTCTTCGGCGACGACGACGGCCTGTTGATCGCCACGGCGCAGCGGATCGGCGCCGCGCTGGAGGCCGCCGAGCTGATCGGGCGCAGCGAGCGCGCGATCCTCGCTGCGCAGGCGCGCGGCGAGGCGCTGCACGGCCTGACGAACCACGACGAGCACGTCGCGGCGCTCGACCGCGGCGAGTCCAGCGCGCTGGCCTTTCGCGTCGATGACTGACTTCGCGCACGCGTTCGCTCGCCGGACGCGCCTGCGCGGCGGCGACGAGCTGACGGCGATCCTCGCCGGCAGCCCGCCCGGCGTGCTCTCCATGACCGGGGGCTTCCCCAACCCCGCGACGTTCCCGACCGACGAGATCGACGAGATCGCCGCGCGGCTGGTGCGCGACGACGCTGCCGTCGCGCTGCAGTACACGCCGTGCGAGGGGATCGCCAGCGTCCGCGAGTACCTGATCGAACGCCAGCAGCAGCTGCAGGGCCGGCGCCCCGAACGCGGCGAGCTGATCGTCACCAGCGGCGGGATGGAATGCATCGCGCTCATGTGCCAGGCGCTCATCGATCCCGGCGACGCGATCGTCGTCGAGGCGCCGAGCTATCTCGGGGCGCTGATGGCCTTCGCCGGTGTCGAGGCCGAGCTCGTCGCCATCGCCATGGACGATGACGGGCTGCGCGTCGATGTCCTCGCCGAGCGCCTGGCGGCCGGCCTGCGCCCCAAGTTCCTCTACACGATCCCGGAGTACCAGAACCCGACGGGCCGGACGCTGCCGCTCGAGCGCCGCCACGCGCTGGTCGAGCTGTGCCGCCGCCATCGCGTGCTGATCTTCGAGGACGTCGCCTACCGCGAGCTGCCCTTCGACGGTGCGCCGCTGCCGTCGCTGTGGTCGCTCGCGCCGGACATCGTGCTGCAGGCGGGGACCTTCTCCAAGAGCCTCTTCCCCGGCGTGCGGCTCGGCTGGGCCACGGGTCCGTCCGCGGTGGTCGCCGAGTTGGCGGCCGCCAAGCAGACCACCGACCAGTGCGCTGGTGGCCTCGGACAGCGCCTGCTCGAGGAATACGGCCGTGCCGGAGGCTTCGAGCGTCATCTCCCGGCGGCCCGCGCGCTGTATGCCTCGCGCTGGGCGGCGCTGTCGGCGGCGCTGACGCACCACATGCCCGACAAGGTCGAGTGGACCGAGCCGGCGGGCGGCTTTCTGACCTGGCTGACGCTGCCGGAGGGGCTGGACACCGTCGCCATGCGCCCGGCCGCCACCGCGGCGGGAGTGGCCTACGTTCCGGGCCCGCCGTTCCACGTCGGTGACGGCGGGCGCAACACGCTGCGGCTGTCGTTCGGCCACCTGACCGAGACCGAGCTCGGGACCGCCGTCGAGCGTCTCGCCGCCGTGATCCGCTCAGCGCACGGCGGTGCCGAGGTCGTCTGAGCGGCCGGCGCGCAGGCGCGGCCATTGGGCGATCGGGCGCCCGCCGTCGCGGTAGGGGTGCTCGCCGCCACCGCCCCAGCGCTGCGGCCATCCGGCGGGCGAGTCCTCCCACCGCTCCTGGCGTCCGTGCACGGTCAGGTCCAGCAGGCCGTAGCTCGGGGCCATGACCTCGACGCCGCGGCCGCGGGTCCAGTAAGTCTCGAACACCCTGTCGCCGTGGCGCAGGTAACACACCAGGTAGAACATGCCGACCGGGCGCTCGGCGAGCAGGGCTTCGGCGGAGTCCTGCGCCGAGTACCACGGCACGTCCCAGTCCATGAAGTCGCGGTAGCGGACGCTCTCCTCGTAGGGGCCCTGGCAGAAGGTGGCGTAGGTGACGTCGCGCGAGTGCAGGATGGAGAGCTCGCGTACCTGCCCGTTGTAGAACGTGCAGCCTTCGCACTGGGCCTCGGCGGGTTGGCCGGGGTACCACATGTGGTAGTAGGCGATCAGCTGCCGACGGCCTTCGAACGTCTCCAGCAGCGTGACCGGCCCGTCCGGGCCGATCAGCGCGATCGCGGCGTCGACCTCGACCATCGGCAGCTGCCGCCGCGCCGCGGCGATCGCGTCGCCTTCGTGGGTGTGCGCCTTCTCGCGGACCTGCAGCGCATCCATCTCCGCCTGCCACGCGGCGCGATCGGCCACCGCGGGCAACGAGGGGAGGTTCTTCGTGCTGTCGTCCATCGTCATCGCTCCTCTCTTCCGGTTCCGCCGGGCGCTCAGCCCAGTTGCGGCTTGCGGACCAGTGCGGGGTCGAGACGGATCGCTATCGCCTGCAGCACGCGGGCAGTCGCTCGGCGTGGGCGCGGAGCGCGCTCGCGCCTGGCGTCGTTGATGTGTCGGTGGGTCGACTGGGCCGCCATCTGGACGGCGATCGGCTCGGCGATCATGGGAGGACTCCTTTCGTCGTGGCGCCGCCTCGAGGGCGGCCTCAACGAGACGTCGCAGCCCCAGCGGCGATTTGGACCGAGGCGACGGTTGGCGTCAGCCGCCAGACACGATGGCCGCGCTCCTCGCAGACGAGCAGGCCCCCGGCGCGGTCGAACGTCATGCCGGTGGGGCCGCCCGCGAGGGACACCGATGTGGCGGGTAGGCCGTCGGCCGGCGGCTCGGAGCCCCCGCCGGCGATCGTCGTGATGATGCCGTCGCGGTCCACGCTGCGCACGCGGTAGTTCGAGCTGTCGGCGATCAGGAGATTCTGGTCCCCGTCGAGCAGGACCTCGGTGGGGAAGTTGAGGAAGGCCTCGGTGGCCGGCCCGCCGTCGCCGCCGTAGTCGCCGGGCACGAATCCGTCGTAGTTGGGTGGGAAATCGGTGGCGCCCGCCACGGTGCTGATCTTCCCGTGGGTGCCCACGCGGCGGATGCGGTGGTTGTACTCGTCGGCGATGAAGAGCTCGCCCTTGCGGCTCACGGCCACGCCCGTCGGCTTGTGGAGCCTTGCCTCGGTGGCCGGGCCACCGTCGCCCGCGAACCCAGCCGCGCCGGTACCCGCGCCGGTGGTGATCGTGCCGTCCGGATCGATGCGCCGGATGCGGTGGTTGGCGGCATCGGCGATGAACAGGGTGCCGTCGTGGTCGACCGCGACGCCCGTCGGATACTGGAGGCTGGCGGCGATGGCGGGGCCGCCGTCGCCCAAGAACGAGGGGATGCCGTTGCCGGCGATCGTGGTGATCGTCCCGTCGGGGGTGACGCGGCGAATCCGGTGATAGAGCGCGTCGGCGATGAGGATGTTCCCCTCATGGTCGAGCGCCACCCCGATCGGATCGTTCAGCTGTGCGTCGAGGGCCGGGCCGCCATCCTCCGGGAGCGCGACGCCCTCCGACACGTGGCCGGCGACGCCCGAACCGGCGACGGTGGTGATCGTGCCGTACGCGATCCGCCGCACCCGGTTGCTCGCGTCCACGATGAGGATGCCGCCCGCCGCGTCGACCGCCACGCCGGTGGGCCCGTCGAGCTGGGCGAGGGTCGCCGGGCCGCCATCGCCCAGGTATCCCGCGACGCGGTGTCAGCCCGCGTCGCGCGCGCCCGCGGCCGTGACGGGGCGATCGGCGGGTGTCCGCGCGTCACTGACCGCCAGCACGCCGCCGCCGGCACCGAGCGCCGCGCCGAGGAGCAGGAAGAGGCCGAAGACCGAGCCGCCGTCGGCGTCGCCGTGGAAGAGGCCGCCGGCGAGGCTGGTGAGGATCGACATGGCGATCGCCCATGCCGGCCCGGTCACCGCGCCCCAGGCGGCACCCAGCGGCGGCGTCGCGGCGCCGACGGCGCGGGCGGCCGCGAAGCCGGCGTACAGCGCGGCGAGGATGAGCAGACCTATGAGCAGGACGAGGGCCGGGAGGAAGACGTAGGCCGGCATCGCGTCGGTGTAGGAGAAGATGCGCAGGCCGCCGTCGCGGCCTGGGACGTCGCCGGCCTGGTCGACCGGGAAGGGCAGGCCGAGCGCGCCGGCCGCGTCGGGCGTGAAGCGCGCGCCGGAGGCCAGAGCCGCCAGGTGGACCCCGTGCTCGCCGGCGAAGAGCGACTCCTCGACGAGCGCCGTCGCGGTCGACCGTCCGGCGCGGACCTGGTCGACGTCGGCGCCCACCTGCACGAGCCAGCCGACGAGGCCGAGCGCTGCGCAGGCGATGAGCAGGGCGCCCAGCGGACGCAGCGTCGCGGCCGCGGCCGTGAGGATCCGGCGCACCAGGGGCGGCGCGGTCCGGCCTTCGGCCGCTGCACCCAGGGGCAGCGCGGTGGCGGCGCCCAGCACGCCGCCGATGACGCCCCAGAGCAGTCCGAGTCCGAACGCGCTGCTCGCCGAGGGCGAGACGCTGGTGACGTCGCTGTCGCCGCCGAGGACGGCGAAGGCGAGCATGAGCAGTCCGAACGGCAGCCCGACCACGGCGGCCCACGCGACCCGGGCGGCCGGCTGGGCGCCCTCGGTGCGCCCGAGTTGCCAGCGCGTGGCCCAGGCGACCGCGCCGATCGGGATGGCGACGAAGATCATCGGCGCGAGGCGCCCGGACGCCGCGCTCAGCGGCCCCGTGTCGATCACCGGCGCGAGCAGCGTGCTGACCGCCTGGCGCAAGCCCTCGGTCAGCAGCCCGCCGTCGCGCCCGACGACGCCGAGGATCGAGGCGTCCGGGGTGATCAGCGCGATGACCAGGCCGGCGACGAGCACGATCGCGGCGGCCGCCAGCGCGGCGAGTCCGGCGGCCACCACGCCGGGCACCGCCAGGTGGCCCATCAGCAATCCGGACAGCTCGCCGGCCTGGGGGTCCACGCGGCCGATGCGCTCGCGCAGCGGCTCGGCGCGCGGCGGCTCCGGCTCGGGCGGCGTCGGTGGGGGCGGCGCCGGCTCTGGTTCGGGCTCGGGCGGCGCGGCGGGTGGCGTGGGCGGTGCCGGCGCGGGGTCGGGCGCGGCGGCGACCGGCTCGGGATCAGCGACCAGGAAGTCCTCCTGGCGCGCGCCGCAGGCAGGGCAGAACCGCGAGCGCGCGCTGATGCGCTCGCCGCAGTTGGCGCAATACCGCGTCTCGGTCCCTGCCATCCGGGTTCCCTCTGCCGCCTTGCGTGGGTTGCCGCAAGGGGTGGTATCACTTCGAGACGATGGACGGCGGGGGAGCCATGCGTCGCCTGCTCGCGACCCTCCTGGTGGCGGCGTGCATCCCTGCGCTACTGCCCGCCCCCGCGGCGGCCCAGAGCCCGCGGGCCGGGACGCCCAAGATCCTGCTCGCCTTCGACGCCTCGGGCTCGATGGCGGCCGACGACGGCGCCGGCACGCCGAAGATCGACGCCGCGCAGGACGCCGCGGTCGACCTGCTCGGCTCGCTGCCGCCGTCGACCCAGGTCGGGCTGCGCGTGTTCGGAGGGACCAAGCCCTCGCGGCCGATCGGGCCCGCGTGTCGCGACTCGAGCCTCGTGTTGCCGATCGGCCCGCTGGACCGCGCGCAGGCCGAGCAGCAGATCCGCTCGTTCAAGGCGAAGGGGCGCACCCCGATCGCGTATGCCCTCGAGCGCGCGGCCGAGGACCTCGGGACCACGGGCTCGCGCACGATCATCCTCGTCTCCGACGGCAAGGACACCTGCCAGCCGCCCTCGCCGTGCCAGGTCGCCCAGCGGATCGCCAAGGGCGGCGTCGAGATGCGCATCCAGGCGATCGGCTTCAACGTCGACAAGTCGGCGCGGCGCGAGCTGCAGTGCATCGCCAAGGCGGGCGGCGGCGTCTACACCGACGCCGACAACGCCGCCACGCTGAAGGAGCAGCTGCGCGTGCTCTCGACGCGGGCACTGCGCCAGTACGTGCCGAGGGGCAAGCCCGTCCGCGGCGGCCCCAGCGCGCGGCAGGCCACGACCCTGGTGCCCGGGCGCTACGTCGACGGCATGCTGCCCGACAGCGAGCGCTGGTACGCCGTCGAGCTGCGCCGCGGCGAGACCCTGAAGGCGAGCGCGTCGTTCATCCCGCCCAAGCGCGACATCGCCGACCACGCGGCGCTCGCACGCGCCAGCCTCGACATCGTCACGCCGAGCTTCGACATCCCCGACCGCCAGAACTCCTCCTCCACCGGATACCCCTTCCAGCGGCGCGGCTTCGTGGACGGCTTCGGGGTCGTCTCGCGCCCGATCGGCGTGGGCGCGCAGGCCGATCCCGACGCGCGCTTCTCCCAGCCCGGGCGCTACTACCTCAAGCTCGCGCTCAAGGACACCGACGCCAAGGACCTGTTCAACGCGACGGGAGGCCAGCCCTACCCGGTCGAGCTGGCCGTCGAGGTGCTCGGGCGCCACGGCGGCGCGCCCGCGCCATCGAAGGGACCGCAGCCCAGCGGCGGTCCGACGCCAGCGGGGGTCGCCTCGCCCAACGAGACCCCGGCCACCGCGCTGCTCGTCCTCATCGGCGGTGGCCTGGCGGCGCTCGGCTTCGCCGGTGGCGTCGCGTTGCGCCGGAGGAAGGCCGGATGAGCGCGCGGCGCAGGATGATCGTGGCGATCGCCGTCGCGGCGCTCGCGCCGACCGCGCCCGCATTGGCCCAGGGCGGCGCGGCCAAGCCGGTCGTCGGCGGCGGCTCATTCAATACCGCACCGCTGCTCGCGCCCGGGAGCTACAGCGACACCGTGGCCGCGGGCGAGACGGTGTACTGGAAGGTGCGCCTGGCCAAGGGCCAGGTCCTGCAGGTGAAGGCGACCGTCGACACGTCGCAGATCCAGACCGACGCGCTGGCCGACGACTACGACCGCGGCCTGGCCGGCCTCGAGTACCACCTCGACATCTTCAGCCCGCTGCGCGAGCAGCTCAGCGAGGAGAGCGGGGGCATCTACGCCGACGCCTCGGCGCGGCTGGAGGGCTCGGCCGACGCCGGTGCGAAGTCGGGTACGGCGACGGGGCCGCGCGTCCTCGGGTTCGAGCAGATCCTGGCCAGCGGCTACGACAAGGCGAAGTTCCCGGCGCCCGGGGAGTGGTACCTGTCGCTGAACGCCGCCGACTCGGCCCTGGCCCCCGCGAACATCCCGGCCGAGCTGCCCATCGAGGTCGACGTGCAGGTGCTCGGCCAGGCCCAGCCCTCCTCAGCGGACTTCGCGCGCTCGCTGCCCGGGCCCCAGAAGCGCAAGCCCGCGGCGACGACGCCGGGCGCGAGCCCGTCCGCGCTGTTCGCCGGCACCGACCAGCCCGCCGACCCCGCGCTCACCCTCGCGCTGGTCGCCGTCCTCGCGCTCCTCGGCGGACTCGCGCTCGGCGCGCTGGCCATCGTTGTGCTCGGGCGCCGGCGCACGTAGGCCGACATGGCGCGCGATCCGATCTTCGTCGTCCAGAAGCACGCGGCGCGCACGCTGCACTACGACCTGCGTCTCGAGGTCGATGGCGTGCTCAAGTCCTGGGCCGTTCCCAAGGGCCCGTCGACCGACCCGCGGGAGAAGCGCCTCGCGGTCGCCGTCGAGGACCACGGAATGGACCACGCGGACTTCGAGGGCAAGATCGGCAAGAGCAGCTACGGCGCCGGTGCGGTGATCGTCTGGGACACGGGGCCCTATCGCAACCGCACCGAACGCGACGGCCAGGAGGTGCCGATGCAGCGCGGCCTGGCCGACGGGCACGTCGTCGTCGAGCTCGAGGGCCGCAAGCTTCGCGGGCGCTACGCCCTCACGCGGACCGGCATGGACGGCGAGCGCGAGCGCTGGATCCTCGTCAAGGTCCGCGACGAGGCCGCCGACGCCCGGCGCAACCCGGTCTCCACGCAGCCGGAGTCGGTGCTCAGCGGGCGCACGATCGAGGACGTCGCCGCCGGCCGCGAATGAGGGCTCCACGAGCGGCCGGCGCTGGTGTCGAGGGGGACGGGCGCCGGCCGCTCATGGAAGGAGGAGATGCACACGAGGGAGGAGAATCCCTCGTTGAACGGTTTCCCTGCCTAGGCGACGCGCAATCGCCAAGGTCCGCTGCCGGACCTCCGCCGGGGATCGGGCGCCGAGGCCCCACGACGGCAAGCGAACGACGAGTTTGTCCCACCCCATGGGACAAAAACGTCGTTCGACGAAAACTGCCCGGTATGCGGGCAGAAATCGTCGTCCGCGCGCGCCGGCGAGCTCACCCTCCCTCGGCGATGCTGTAAGCGCGCGGCACCGCCAACGCGGCCGGCAGACCAGCGTTGCTTCAGCCCGGTAGCGCGGGCTCGGCGCCCTGCTCGCGCACCCACTGGCCCACCAGGCCCCGGAAGTGCGCGACGAAGCGGTCGTGCTCGTGGGCGGGGTAGAGCTTGCGCACCGTGTCGACGAGCAGGGCGTCGAGCTCGGGCGAGGCGACCCACTCGAGCACGAGCTCGTCGACGTGGGCCAGGCTCGTCGCGCAGAACGCCTGATAGCGCTCGGTCTCGAAGTAGTCGTCGGCCAGGCGGCGGTAGGCGACGAGCTTCTCCTCGTAGGAGAGCTCCTCGCGGTCGCCGACCTCGAAGTACGCCCGCGTGTCGAGGTCGGGCTGCGGCTGGCGGCCCACCACCACGCAGTACACGCACCATTTCACGAGCGTCTTGATCGCCCACGGGAAGTAGTAGTGCAGGCTCGTCAGCCCGACGTCCGGGCACGCGTTGGCGTAGTCGATCGGGAAGACCTCGTCGCCGCGCACCAGGCACTCGCAGGAGTTGAACTCCCAGCGGAAGAAGGCGTTGATGAGCCGGCTGATGGCGATGACCTCCGCGCCGACCTCCGGCGTGAGGAAGTCGTGTGACACCGAGTAGCGATCGTGCAGCGGCTCCTCGGGGCGGAAGCGCATGACCATCGTCTCGGGGCCGATCGAGAGCGAGCGGGCGAAGACGTCGTAGCCGTCGATCGCGGCCTGCAGGTGCATGAGCCGCTCGCCCGAGGCGTCGTAGGCGCGGTGCAGCTCGGCCTCGTTGCGGATCTGGGTGACGCCGACCCATTGCCCGCCGTCGTAGGGCTTCATGAAGAGCGGGTAGCCGACGCGCTCGGCGATCTCGGCGAGGTCGAACGGCCGGTTGTAGCGGGCCGCCGTGTAGGCCCAGCGCGCGTTGTCGGGTGGGCGCTTGAACGGCACGAGCACCGTGCGCGGCACCTTCAGGCCGCAGCGGATCATCGCGCAGTAGGCGGCGTGCTTCTCCATCGACTGGAAGGTGAACGGGCTGTTGAGCAGGTACACGTCGTCCATCAGCGCGACCTTCTTCAGCCACTCGCGCGGGTGGTAGTACCAGTAGGCGAGCCGATCGACGACCAGCTCGTGGCGCGGCTTGTCGCGCAGGTCGAAGGGCTCGATGGTCAGGCGCTCGACGTCGATGCGATGGCGCGAGCCGCCCGCGCCCTTGATGGGCCCCAGGCGGCCGACGATGGTCTCGAAGGCGGTGGGCCAGTCGTCCTCGGTGCCGAGGAGCAGTCCGATGTGGTGTGTGGTCTCTCCCATCAGCAGAAGCGCGGCAGATGATGAGCCAGTTGCGCGCGCCATGACGGCCAGTCGTGGGCCACGTCGTACCCCCAGAGGTCGAGCTCGTGACGGATTCCCTTGCTCTCCAGCAGCGCGGCGAACGCGCGCGTGCTGTCGAGAGCGCCGGTCGTGTCCTCCCACTGGCCCTGCCCGCAGACGAGCAGCAGGTTCGCATGCGAGCGCAGCCAGTCGAGATGGTCGCCGCCGAAGTGCGCGACGTAATCCATCGGGTTGTGGAAGTAGGCGGCCGTGCCGCGCTCGCCCCACCCGTGCCAGTGCGAGGGGTCATAGCTCCCCGACATGCACAGCGCGACGGGGAAGAGGTCGGCGCGGCGCAGCGCGAAGTTCGCCGCGTGGTAGGCGCCCATGCTGCACCCGGCGACCATGACCTCCTGCGCGCCGGCGAGGTCGGCGTGGATGGCGGGCACCACGCGATCGACGATCCACGTCTCGTAGGCGTCGTGGGCGCGCGCCCGGTCCTCCAGCGCGATCGCGCGGTTCGACCACGACGCGCCGTCGTAGGAGTCCACGCAGTAGAGCTTGACGCGGCCCGCCTCGATCAGATCGGCGACCGCATCGATCATCCCGACGCCCTCGAGGTCCCACGCGCGACCGCGCTCGGCGGGGAACAGCAGCAGCGGGCGGCCGAAGTGCCCGTAGCCGATGACCGTGCCCGCCCCGCCGATCGACGGCGCCTCGATCTCGACCTGCTCGCGCCTCATCGCCACACCTCGCCCAGCAGCCGGGTCAGGTGCGGGTCCCAGGCGTCGCGCCAGGCGGTGAAGTTGTGCAGGTCGCGGCCCTCGTCCAGGGTCACCGGGTAGCCCTGCGCGGCGAGCGCCGAGGCCATGACGCGATTGTCGTCGGCGTTCTCCTCAAGGGCGCCGCAGGTCAACGCCACCGGGACCGTCCGCCGCGGCGGCTCGCGCAGCGTCGCGCGCACGAAGCGCACGATCCGCCGGTAGCGCACGAAGCCCGACTCCTGGGCGTCGAAGCGCGGCATGAAGAAGCTGCCCGACTGCAGGAAGAGCCCGGCGAAGACGTCGGGGAAGCGCCGCTGGGTGTGCAGCATCGCCAGCCCGCCGAGACTGGCTCCGGCCCCCACGGGGGCGCGCAGCGCCACCGTCTCGGCGATCGCGGGCAGCACGCGCGTGGCGAGCGTGCGCGCGTAGAGCGCGCTCGCCGAGTACCACTGATCGCGTTCGCCGGGCGCCAGCAGCGCCACGCGATGGCGCGGCAGCGCCCCGGAGGCGATCTGCGCCGCCGCGTAGTCGGTGAGCCGGGCGAGCTGGTCGAACTCGGGGCCGTCGTGCATGACCAGCAGTGGCAGGCGCTCGTCGTCGCGCGCATCGTCGGGGCGCCAGAGGGTGATCTGAAGCTCGGCCCCGAGTGCGCTCGACGCCACGGTGAGCGTGTCGGTGGCGCCCGGGACCCGCTCGGCGCTCAGCCACGCCGGCTGCTCATACCCCGGCAGCGCCACGACCGACTTCTCGCCGAATGCGCCGGGCGCGCGCAGCGGGTTGGCCGGATCCGTCCAGTGCTCGTCCGTGTCGTCGGGGCGCCGGACCGCGAGCGCGTACTCGAAGCGGGCGAGTGCGGGGGCCGGGATCCGCAGCGTCCATCCGTCGCGCTCGCGCACGAACGGCGCCGGCACGAAGGGGAAGCCGCGATCGGTCGCCAGCCGCACACCGGCGAGCTCCTCGTCGGGGTCGGGCAGGTGGAAGACGATCGAGTCGCGCTGCACGAGCGGCGCGGTGGCGGCGATCGGCGACGACACCGTCGGCAGGCTAGCCGGGAGAATGCGGCCATGGCTTCTCCCTCCTCCAGCCTCTCTGTCCTGCTCGTCGGCGGCCCCACCGCGGTGCTCGAGTACGCCGGCCTGCGCCTCCTGACCGATCCCACCTTCGACCCGCCGGGCGAGGAGGCCGGCGGGCTGACCAAGCTCACCGGGCCCGCGGTGAGCGCCGACGCCGTCGGGGCGATCGACGCCGTGCTGCTTTCGCACGACCAGCACTCCGACAACCTCGACGTCAGCGGGCGCGCCTTCCTCGCGCGCGCCGGGCGCACGCTGACCACCGTCACGGGCGCCGACCGCCTGGGCGGCAACGCCGTCGGCCTCGAGCCCTGGGCCTCGATCGAACTCGAGCGCCCGGCCGGGAGCGCGGTGACGGTCACCGCCGTCCCGGCGCAGCACGGCCCCGAGGGCTGCGAGCCCGTGACCGGCCCGGTCGTCGGCTTCGTGCTGAGCGCCGACGACGCCCCGACGCTCTACGTCAGTGGGGACAACGCCTCCGTCGACGTCGTGCGCGCCATCGCCGAGCGCCTGGGCCCGATCGAGCTCGCGGTGCTGTTCGCCGGCGGCGTCAGCATCCCGCAGCGCTTCGACGGCGCCTACCTGACGCTCAGCGCCGACGCCGCGGCCGAGGCCGCGCAGGTCCTCGGCGCCCGCGCCGTCGTGCCCGTGCACTTCGAGGGCTGGGGGCACTTCACGCAGGGCGCCGCCGAGCTGGGGGAGGCGTTCGCGCAGGCGGGCATCGGTGACCGCCTCCTGGTGCCCGAGCGGGGCGCCGGCGTCAGCGTCTGACGCGCGACCCAGCGCGCGGTCGCGCAGCTTTCAGGCGCGAGAGCGTGCAAAGGCTCCATCGTCGTCCGAAGCGCTATGGCCGGCGCTCCAGGCGGTCATGGCCCAGCCTGATCTCGCACGACCACGTTGGCGACGGCTCATGTTCGCCGTCGCCGCGACGCTTGGCACCGCACTCGCCGGATGGCTCGTCAGCTTCGCCGGCCCGAAGCTCTGGGACCGGACGTCGCGAGCCGTCTCCGGCGAGCCGTCTCCGGTCCAGCTCGCGGTCGTCACCGACGTGGATCGCTTCCGCTCCGGCGCTCGCGGCTCCTACATCCCGGAGTTCATCATCACCCGCCCGGCCGCCCAGGTGACGGCGCCGCCCAGCGGGGAAGACTCCACAGGCCGCTGGCGGTGGGCGCACGCCCTCGGCGGCGTCGACGCCTACCAGACGCTCATCCGCGTGAAGGTCAGCGGTACCACCAGCACGCCGGTGATCCTTGACAACCTGCGCGTCAGCATCGTGCGCCGCAGGCCTGCGCTCGCTGCGCCGCTGTTCTCATACCTGGGGCTGGGCAGCGGGCAGGGCGTGCGCTACTTCGAGGTCGACCTCGATCAGCGGGTGCCCGCGGCGCGCTACGTCGGCGGGTCGGGTCCGGGCGCCACCAGGCGCGACCCGTTCCCGCTGCGGGCCACGCGCCGTGACGTCGAGGTCGTGGACCTCCTGGCCAACACGATCCGCTGCGACTGCGAGTGGGTCGCCAAGCTCGACTGGGCATCGGGGACGCGCGAGGGCGAGCTGACGATCGACGATCACGGCCGGCCGTTCCGCACGGTGGCTCCGGTCCAGCGCGCCACGGGGCAGGCGCGGGACCTTCGCTACTGGCAGGGCGATCGCTGGAACCGCTATCGCCCCACGTGACGCACGCGCCGCAGGCCGACTGACGCTCACAGCTCGATGTGGGAGGCCATGACGACGGTGCGGTCGTCGGGGAGGCCGAAGTAGGCGACGGGGTTGGCGGCGTTGCGGGCGATGACCACGAAGAGCTTCTTGCGCCACATCGCCATCCCCGGCGCCTTGGTCGGCAGGATGGTGATGCGCGACAGGAAGAAGGAGGCGTGATCGACGTCGATCTCGCCCTCGATCTGGTCGGCCGCCATGCGCAGCGTGGCCGGCACGTCGATCACGTCCTGAAAGCCGAAGCGCGCGGTGAGGTGGGTGATGCCGTCGTCGCGGTAGCCGAGGTCGTCGACGCTCACGCGCTCGGACTCGCGGACGTGCGGCACGCGGAGCGTCTCGACCGAGATGATCACCACGCACGCGTGGACGACCAGGTTGTGCTCGAGGTTCTCGCGTAGGGCCAAGGGGGTGGTGTCGAGGTTGGCGTTGAGGAAGACGCCGGTGCGCGGCGGGCGGTTGACCGGGGGGTCCATGGCCCGCACCTCGTCGACGAAGGTCTGCAGCGGCCCCTCCTCCTTCGTGCGATTGCGCGTGACGATCTCGCGACCGCGCTGCCAGGTGGTCAGCACCACGAAGACGATGAGGGCGATGGTGAGCGGGAACCAGCCGCCGTGCAGGACCTTGGTGAGGTTGGCCGCGAAGTAGGTCAGGTCGACGGTCAGGAACAGCGCCCCGCCGGTGAGCACGAGCCACAGCGGCTTGCGCCACAGGTAGCGCACGACGACGAAGAACAGCAGCGTGTCGATCGCCAGGGTGCCGGTGACGGCGATGCCATAGGCCGAGGCCAGCTTCTGGGAGGAGCCGAAACCGACGACGAGCGCGATGACGGCGACGAAGATGCCCCAGTTGATCCCCGGGGCGTAGACCTGCCCGACCTCCTCGTGCGAGGTATGGCGGATGGTCAGGCGCGGCAGGAAGCCCAGCTGCACGGCCTGACGGGTCACCGAGAAGGCGCCCGAGATCACCGCCTGCGAGGCGATGACCGTCGCCATCGTGGCGATGATGACCATCGGGATCCGCGCCCAGTGCGGGAAGAGCACGAAGAACGGGTTGTCGATGGCCTGCGGCGTGCGCAGGATCAGCGCGCCCTGGCCCATGTAGTTGAGGATCAGGGCGGGGAAGACGGCGGCGAACCACGCCCGGCGGATCGGGGAGCGCCCGAAGTGGCCCATGTCCGCGTAGAGCGCCTCCGCCCCGGTCACGGTCAGCACCACGGAGCCCAGCGCGATGAACGCGACGCTGCCGTGCTCGAACAGGAAGCTGGCCCCGTAGCTGGGGGAGAGGGCGCGCAGGATGCCCGGGTGGTGGATGACCTCGCGCAGGCCGGAGAGCGCCAGGATGGAGAACCACAGGCCCATGATCGGCCCGAAGAGCCGGCCGACGGCGCCCGTGCCGAAGCGCTGGATCGCGAACAGCATCGTGAGGATCACGAGGGTGATCGGGACGACGAGCGACTCCAGCGAGGGCGAGACGACCTCCAGGCCCTCCACCGCCGAGAGCACCGAGATCGCCGGCGTGATCATCCCGTCGCCGTAGAACAGCGACGCCCCGAAGATGCCGAGCGCCACGAGCACGGCCTTCGCCGCGCGCCGGTCGAAGCGCAGCCCGAGCCCCTGGATGAGCGCGATGAGGGCCATGATCCCGCCCTCGCCGTCGTTGTCGGCGCGCATGATGAAGGTCACGTACTTGATCGAGACGATGATCGTGATCGTCCAGAAGACGAGCGAGATCACGCCATAGACGCCGGACTGCGTCGGATGCACCGCGTGGTGGTCGGCGGAGAAGACCGTCTGCAGCGCATAGAGCGGACTCGTACCGATGTCGCCGAAGACCACGCCGAGGGCGCCGAGCGTGAGGGCCGCCATGCCCGCCTTGGCGTGCTGTCGGCCGGGCGGTTCGGACCGCTGCGCGCCGTCGTCGTCGGCCGGCTCGATCGGCTCGCCGGGTCCCAGCGACGTGGGGTCGACGTCGGCCATCCCCGGCGCAGTATCACCCAGGCACCCGCGTGACGTAGGCTCCGCCGCGTCCTGACGGAGGAGACGAGGAGGCGCGCATGGCGACCACGGCGGCGTTGACGGCAGAGGTGGAGCCCGAGGAGGTCGGGCTGGACTCCGAGCGCCTGGCGCGCCTGGACGCCTACCTCGACGGCGAGGTGGCCGACGGGCGCCAGAAGGGCTCGCTCATGGTCATCACCCGTGGGGGCCGGATCGCGCACGTCTCGCAGCGCGGGCAGCGCGACGCCGAGGCCGGCCTCCCCGTCGAGCCCGACACGATCTGGCGCATCTACTCGATGACCAAGCCGATCACCTCGGTGGCGGCGATGATGCTCTACGAGGAGGGCGCGCTCTCGCTCTTCGATCCCGTGGAGAAGTTCATCCCGTCCTTCGGCGACCTGCGCGTGTACCGCCAGGGGATGGCGGCGGCCCCGGTCACGGTCCGCGCCGCCGAGCCGATGCTCGTGTGGCACCTGCTCACGCACACCTCCGGGCTGACCTACGGCTTCCAGCAGGCCAACGCCGTCGACGAGGCCTACCGCGCGGCGGGCTTCTTCCTCGACCCGCCGCCCGCGCACGATCTCGCCTCCGCGTGCGACGTCTGGGCCGCGCTGCCGCTGCTGTTCGAGCCGGGCACCGAGTGGAACTACTCCGTGTCCACCGACGTGGTGGGCAGGATCGTCGAGGTCGTCTCCGGGCAGACGCTGGACGAGTTCTTCGCCCAGCGCATCTTCGCGCCGCTGGGCATGACCGACACGGGCTTCAGCGTCCCCGAGGCCCAGAGCGCGCGGCTGACCGGGCTCTACGTACACGATCCCGAGACGGGCACCGCCGTCCCCTATCCGGGGGCCGACCCGATCTCGGCCGAGCGCCCGAAGCTGCTGGCGGGCGGGCACGGGCTGGCCTCGACCGCCGCGGACTACCACCGCTTCACGCAGATGCTGCTGCGCCGCGGCGAGCTCGATGGCGTTCGCCTGCTCGCGCCGCGGACCGTGGACCTCATGACCGCCAACCACCTGCCCCGGAACGCCACGCTGACCCAGTTCGGGCGCCCGCTGCTGGACCTCGTGCTCAACGAGGGCTACGGCTTCGGGCTCGGGCTCTCACCGCTGGTCGACCCGATCGCGGCCAAGACGCTCTCCGCGGCCGGCGAGTATCGCTGGGAGGGGGCCGCCGGGACGGCGTTCTGGGTCGACCCGGCCGCGGACATGACCGTGCTCTTCTTCACCCAGGTGCTGTTCGGCTCCGACGCCGTCTGGGTGGGGATGCGCCCCCTGGTCTACCAGGCGCTCGTCGGAGACTGACGGTCGAGGACGGAGAAGTCGCCGTGGTCGCGGATCCGCGCGGCCGCGTCGGCCAGCGCTCCGACGGCCACCCAGGCCAGGGCGCCGCCCACGCTGATGCGCTGCCCGCCCGCCTCGGCGATCTCGCTCAGCGACAGGCCGCGGTGCGCGAGCACGTTGACCGGCTTGGAGACGGCGTCGCACACCGCCCGGATCTCCGCCGCGCTGCGTAGCCCGGGGGCGTAGAGGACGTCGGCGCCCGCGCGCTCGTAGGCCTGCAGGCGGGCGACGGTGTCGTCGAGATCGGGATTGCCGCGGATGTGGTTCTCCGCGCGCGCGGTGAGCGTGAAGGCGAAGCCCAGGCCGCGCGCGGCCTCGACGGCGGCTGTCACGCGCTCCACCGCCGCCTCCAGCGGGTAGATCTCGCGCCCGTCGTAGTCCTCGATCGAGCCGCCGACGGCGCCAGCCTCGGCGACGCGGACGATGGCCCGCGCGACGTCCCCTGGCGCAGGCCCGTAGCCGTCCTCGAGGTCGACCGACACCGGCAGGCCGGTGGCCCGGTCGAGCACGCCGGTGTGCTCGACGACCTCGTCGAGGGTCGCGCCGCCGTCGGCGCGGCCGAGCGTGAACGCGAACCCCGAGCTCGTGCTCGCCAGGGCCTTGAAGCCCAGGCCCGCGAGGACCTTCGCCGATCCGGCGTCCCACGGGTTGGGGATGACGAACGGGTCACCGTCGTGCAGCGCACGGAAGTCGGCGCCCTTCTGATGCTGTGTCGGTGGCATGTCTCACATCATGCGCACACCGACCGTGGGCGCGCCGGCGGCCCCGGCGCGAGGCCGGGGCCGCGTAGGCGTCGCGAGGGTTAGTGGTGCCTGTGCCCGCCGCCGACCGTCGAGAAGCTGTAGACGGTGGTGGACGCGTACGGCGTCCCCGGGTCCACTTCGGTCGAGGGGAAGTTGGCCTTGTTCGGCGAGTCGGGGAAGTGCTGGGTCTCCAGCGCCAGCCCGTCGCCCTGGCGGTACTGGTGGCCGCTCGTGCCGTAGAGCGTGCCGTCGAGGAAGTTGCCCGAGTAGAACTGGATCCCGGGCTGGTCGGTGGTGATCGTCAGCTCACGCCCGCTGGACGGGTCGACGAGCTGCGCGGCCAGGTTCAGGCTCGGCTTCGAGCCACCGCCGCCGTGGTGGCGGATCTTCGCGCGCGCGCTGGGCTGGTTGAGCACCCAGTTGTGGTCGTAGCCGCGGCCGAACACCAGCTGCTGGTCGTTGCCGCGGATGCGCTCGCCGATCGCGTGGAACTGCGTGAAGTCGAACGGCGTGCCCACGACGCTGGGGGTCGTGCCGTCCGGGATGAGGTTCACGTCGACGGGCGTGAACTTGCTCGCGTTGAGCTTGAGCAGGTGGTCGTAGATCGTCCCCGAGCCCTCGCCGGCCAGGTTCCAGTAGGAGTGGTTGGTGAGGTTGAGGACCGTCGGCGCGGTGGTCGTCGCCGCGTAGTCGAAGCGCAGGTTGTTGCGCTTGTCCAGCGTGAAGGTGACCGACACGTCGACGTCGCCGGGGTACCCGGTGCACGTCGCCGGGGTCGTGCAGCCCTCGCCGGCCGGGCTGTGGCGCGACAGCTTCAGCCCGACGGTGTTGCCGTTCGGCGGGATCTCGGTGGCGGTCCACATGCGCTTGTCGAAGCCCACGTTGCCGCCGTGGAGGCTGGCGACGCCGTTGTTCGCGTCGAGCGTGTACGTGTTGCCGCCGAGCACGAACCCCGGAGGCTGCCCGGCCTGGCCGCCCACCGGGCCGATGCGGTTGCCGTAGCGGCCGATGAGCGCGCCGAAGTACGGGTTGCTCTTGACGTACGCGGCGTTGGTGTAGCCGTCGATGTTGGCGAAGCCGAGGGTGACGTTGGTCTCGCGGCCGCGCCTGTCGGGGACGCTCAGCGACTGGATGACGCCGCCGTAGTCGAGGATCGAGACCGACATGCCGCGCCCGTTGGTGAGCGTGTAGTTGGTGACCGCGGCGCCGGCGTCGGCGGGCGCGGTGGCCGGCAGGTTGCCGAAGCTCGACGACGTGATGCTTAGGCCGTTGGAGTGGTTCGGCCCGTGGCGATGCTTGGACGTCTTCTTCGCCATGGCCGGCGCGGCGACCATTCCGGCGACGAGGACGACCAGGAGCGCGCAGATGGCTGCGCGCATGTGCCTCATTGAGAGGCGGGACTCCGTCATGACTCCTCCTGGGGTGGGTGGATGAGTGCCATTGCCATTGCCATCAGAAGCCGGCCGCGATCAACCCGCAGCGGCCGGTGAACGAGGCGCCGGGCTCGAGTACGACGAGCCCTTCGCCCGAGTTGAACGCGTCGGGAGCGCACGTCATCGGCTCGACGGCGATCGCGGCGTCCGCGGTGAAGACCTGGACGAAGCGAAAGCGCTCGTCCATCCAGACGGTGAGCTGACCCGCGCCGGCGTGGGAGCCGACCCGCACGCGGGCGACGCCGGCCGGGCTGCGGCCGAGATCGCCGAAGCATGCGTCCACGCGCAACGCGCCCAGGCGCCGGGCGCGGCGGAAGTCGAGCTCGGTCCCGTCGACCGGCGCGGCCGGGCCGGACGGCAGCAGCCGTTCGTCGACCGGCACATGCGTCCCGGCGGGAACCTCGAGCACCACGTCGTCCACGCGCGCGGCGCCGGGGGTCAGGTAGGGGTGCAGGCCGGCGCCGAACGGCGCGCGCGCGGTGCCGACGTTGGTGGCGTGCAGCGTCATCACGATGCCGCCCGAGGCCAGCTCGTAGGAGACGCTCAGCGCCAGGGCGAACGGATAGCCCGGCCCCGGGTGCAGCTCGTAGGAGAGCGACACGCGGCGCGCCGAGCTGCGCACGCCGTGCCAGCGGCTCTGCAGGACGAGGCCGTGCAGCGCGTTGCCGAGCTCGGGCTCGGTGAGCTCGAGGCGCTGCTCGCTGCCGTCGAAGGCGTAGCGCCCGTCGCGCACGCGGTTGGGCCACGGCACCAGCACGCGGCCGCAGAACGCCGCGTCGCGCTCGCCCGGCGCGAAGCGGGCCAGCAGCTCCTGCCCGCCGACGGTCCACGAGCGCAGGGCGGCGCCGACCTCGTTGACCACGAGACGTTGGCGTCCCCGATGCAGCTCGAACTGCGCGCCCGTCGGCGGTTCGGAGACGACGGCCATGGTTCACGCCACCGCGAACTCCATGCCGGACAGCTCGCAGAACGTTCTCCAGGCACGCGCCTGATGCCCGGGGTTGAGCACCTGGTGGTGCGGGCCGCCGAGGTGCAGCCACGCGTTCATGCACTCGCGCACGCCGCTGTCGGGGCGGAAGAAGCCGTAGGGCATCTCGAGCGCGGGCAGCTCGTCGGTGTCGAGGATCTCGCCCTCCGACACCAGCAGCCGGAAGCGCTCGCCGCCCAGCGACACTAGGGTGGCCAGGGTCACGGGGCCCGTCGCGTACTGAAAGAGGAAGGTCGGCGGGTCGCCGAGGCCACCGATGCCGAGCGGGCGCTTGATGAGCCGGACGGGGCGATCGTCGCGCGCCAGCGCCCAGTTGCCCTCGCCCATGTGGCTCATGAGGATCGAGTCGCTGGGGAAGTCCATCGCGTACATCTCGGTGAACTGCGTGTCGCCCAGCAGCTCGCGCCCGGCCACCATCAGCGCCGCGGTCAGCGCGTCGCCCTCGGCGCCGTACCCGTAGCCCTTGGCCATGAGGCTCGACGCGGCGGCGAGTGGCAGGCGTGCGAAGCGGCCGTCTTCGGCGACCGCGTCGAAGTGGGTCGAGTAGGCGCCGTAGCCGCCCTCGCGCAGCAGCGCCTCCAGGCCGAGCTGCATGCGCGCGTGGTCCTCGCGCTCGTCGTCGGCAAGCCGGGGGTCGATCTCGAAGCGCGCGTCCTCGTCGGCCATGAGCGCGCGCACGTCGTCCTCGCTGACGGCTTGCGCCGCGCGGTGCAGCGCCCCGGGCGCGAGCGCGTCGACCTGTGGGCCGAGAGTGCGCAGCAGCGCGTGGACGTCGACGCGGATGTCGCCCATGCCGTTCATCGCGTAGCCGAAGACGGCGACCTTCAGCGCGCGCCAGCGCGAGACCGCGGCGGCCGCCCGCGCCCAGTCGCCGACCGCCTCGACGAACGAGTCGGCATGCCAGTCGTCGGTGATGACGTGGAACGGGCGCCTGGCGCGGACCATGGCATTGGCCGTGTCTTGCGCGCCGTGGATGCCCTGGTTGTAGGTGAGGTCGGCCATGTCCCACTCGGCGGTGACCCCGGGGACAGGCTGGACGTTGGCCAGGCAGATCGGCAACTCGGTGTGCGAGAGCGCGCGGGCCACGCGCATGCCGGGCCCGTAGGTGAGCATGACGACGAGCAGCCCGTCGAGCCCTTGCCCCTCGAAGTCCGCGACGATGCGATCGATGTCGTCGCGGTCGCGGGCGGGAGGCCCGACCTCCACGTCGGCGACGCCGGCGAGGGCCGCGCCGAGCTCGCGCGCATACGCGGCCTGGCGCTCGGTGATGCCCGGCAGCATGTCGTCGTAGAGCGCCTGCATGATGCCCAGCAGCCCGATGCGCGGGCGGCTCGGCGTCGCCTCAGCGCTGTCCATAGACGTTCTGGTAGCGGTCGTAGAGCGCATCGATGTCCTCTCCGGCGATCGGGATGGGGTCGCCCAGCGCCCGTGCGAGGTGCACGGTGCGCGCGACGTCCTCGCACATCACCGCCGCCTTGATCGCGTCGCGGGGCCCGGGGCCCAGGGTGAACACGCCGTGGTTGCGCATCAGCACCGCCCGCGAGCGGTGCGCCGCGAGCGTCTCGACGACGGCGCGGCCGATCTCCTCGTCGCCGATCAGGGCGAACGGGCCGATCGGGATCTCGCCGCCGAACTCGTCGGCCATCGCGGTCAGCACGCAGGGGATCGCCTCTCCGCGCGCCGCCCAGGCGGTGGCGTAGGTGCTGTGGGTGTGCGCGACACCGCCGACGTCCTCCATGTGACGGTAGACGTAGCCGTGCGTGGCGGCGTCGCTGGAGGGCGACAGGTCGCCGTCGACGAGCCCGCCGTGGAGATCGCAGACGACGATCGCGTCGGCCGTCAGCTCGTCGTAGGGGACGCCGCTGGCCTTGATGACCATGAGCTCCTCGCCGGGGACGCGCGCCGAGAGGTTGCCGCTCGTCCACGCCACCAGGCCATAGCGCTGCAGCTCGGCGTGCAGCGCGCAGACCTCGCGGCGCAGGTCGGCGAGCTCGTCAGCCACGCGCGACCTCGCGCGGGCGGATGTGGCGCAGCGCGTGCATGACGTCGTCGCCACCGCGCCCGAAGTGATCGTGCAGGGTCGAGTAGTGCTCGTAGAGCGCGTCGTAGGCGCCGGCGCGCGCCTCGTCGGGCGTGTAGACGTCGCGGCGAACCTTGCCCATCGCCGCCGCCGCGGCGTAGATGTCCGGGTAGGCGCCCGCGGCGACCGCCGCGTGCATCGCCGAGCCCAGCGCAGGGCCCTGCTCGGAGTCGATGAGGTGCAGCGAGCGCCGCGTCACGTCGGCGTAGATCTGCATGATCACCGGGTTCTTGAGCAGCCCGCCGGCGACGATCAGCTCATTGACCGGCAGCCCGGACACCTCGAAGGTCTCGATGATCTTGCGCGTGCCGAAGGCGGTGGCCTCGATCAGCGCGCGGTAGACGTCCTCGGCGCGCGTGCTCAGCGTCAGCCCGACGATCAGCCCGCTGAGCTCGTGGTCGACGAGCACCGAGCGGTTGCCGTTGTTCCAGTCCAGGGCCAGCAGACCGTGAGCGCCGACCTCCTGCTCGCCGGCGAGCTGGGACAGGTGATCGTGGAGGTCGATGCCCTTCGCGCGCGCCTCCTCGTGGTAGCGCGGCGGGACCGCGTTGTCGGCGAACCAGCCGAAGATGTCGCCCACACCGCTCTGGCCCGCTTCGTAGCCCCAGACGCCCGGAGTGACCCCGCCGCGCACGACGCCGCACATGCCGGGTACCTCGGCGAGCTCCTCACCGTTCATGATGTGGCAAGTCGAAGTCCCCATGACGGCGAGCATCTGACCTGCTTCGATCGCCCGCGCGGCGGGCGCGGTGACATGTGCGTCCACATTGCCGACCGCGACGGCGATCCCCTCCGGCAGCCCGGTCCACTGCGCGGCCTGCGCGGTCAGGCCTCCCGCGCGCGCGCCGAGGTCGGCCAGCGGGCCGCCGATTTTCTCTGATACGAAGTTCGCGAAGCGCTCGTCGAGCGCGCGCAGATAGTCCTCGGAGGGGTAGCCGCCGTCCTGGTAGATGCCCTTGTATCCCGCCGTGCACGTGTTGCGCGTCTCGCGCCCGCACAGCTGCCAGATGATCCAGTCCGCCGCCTCGACGAAGCGCTCCATGCGCTCGTAGACGGCGGGGTCCTCCTCGAGGATCTGCAGGCCCTTGGCGAACTCCCATTCCGACGAGATCGCGCCGCCGTAGCGCGGGAGCCACGGCTCGCCGCGCTCGCGTGCCAGGGCGTTGATGCGATCGGCCTGGCCGCCCGCCGCGTGATGCTTCCAGAGCTTCGGATAGGCGTGCGGGCGCTCGCGCAGGTCATCGAGGCGGCACAGCGGCGTGCCGTCGGCGAGCACCGGAAGCGGCGTCGAGGCGGTGAAGTCGGTCGCGATCCCGATGACCTGCTCGGGCGCGATGCCGGCCGCGGCGACGGCCGCCGGCACCGCTTCGCGCAGGACGTCGATGTAGTCGTCGGGGTCCTGCAGCGCCCATTGCGCCGGCAGGCGCGCGCCCGACGCGGGCAGCTCGCGCTCGATCACGCCGTGCGCGTAGTCGTGCACCGCCGACCCGAGCTCCGCGCCGTCGGCCACCGCCACGACCACGGCGCGCCCGGAGAGGGTTCCGTAGTCGACGCCGATCACGCATTGGTCCCCGCCCACCCCGGCCATGGCTCAGCCTCCTGCGGCTTTGGCCGCTCGGCGCGCGCGCCGGTACTCCTCGACGACGATCTCGGTCAGCTCCTCCACCGAGGTCTCCGAGGTCGGCTTGTCGAGCGAGATCACGCCGTCCTGGATCAGGCAGACGCGATCGCACGCGGTCAGCACGTGGACGTAGTTGTGCAGCACCATGATCATCGAGAACCGGCCCTCCTCCTTGAGGCGGGCGATCAGGTCGAGGATGAGCGCCCCCTCCTTGGCGCCCATGGCGGCGAGCGGCTCGTCGAGCAGCAGGATGTCGGCCTCGGAGTGCACGGTCCGAGCGACCGCGATCGCCTGGCGCTGCCCGCCGGACAGGCGCGCGACCGGGACGTTGAGCCGCGGGATGTTCACGCCGATGTCGTCGAGGGCCTCCCGCGTCTCGTTGCGCATGATGCGGTTGGCCAGGAACGGCAGCGGGCTGTGGACCCTCTCGCGGCGCAGGAACATGTTGTGGAAGACCGACAGCTCGTCGACGAGCGCGAGGTCCTGGTAGACCGTGTCGATCCCGAGCGCGCGGCTCTGGTCGACGCTGCGCGGCTCGTAGGGCTCGCCACGCAGGAACATCCGCCCGCCGTCGGGCTTCTGGAAGCCGCAGATGATCTTCACCAAGGTCGACTTGCCGGCGCCATTGTCGCCGAGCAGGCCGAGCACCTCGCCCTTGCGCAGGTGCATGTTGATGTCGCGCAGGGCCGTGACGGGGCCGAAGCGCTTGGAGAGGTGCTCGACGCGCAGGACGTCGTCCGCCGCCGCGGTCGGCGCGATGATGTGCTCGCCGGTGATGCCCGTGTCAGCCAACGCCAGACCCCTTTCGCACCCGTCCGACGTACGTGTTGGCGGTCATCGCGATGATGATCGCCAGGCCCAGGTAGAAGCTCAGGTAGTCGGCGTTGACCCCCTTGATGATCAGGCCGTCGCGCAGGGCGCCGAGGAACAGCGCGCCGATCAGCGCGCCGACGACGGTGCCCGAGCCCCCGGCCAGCAGCGTGCCGCCGATAACCGCGGCCGAGATCGCGTCGAAGAGAACCGAGTTGGCGCCGGCGGGATCGGGCTGCACCGAGCTGGTGCGCACCGCCTCGAGCACGCCGACGAGCGCGGCGCACGTGCTGCAGAGGACGAAGTTGCGGATGATGACCAGCCGGACCTTCACGCCGGCCTCGGCGGCGCCGAGCCGGTTGCCGCCGACGGCGACCGTGTACAGGCCCCAGCGGGTCTGCGTGAGCAGGATCTGCAGCACGATGATGATCGCGAGTGCCCAGATCAGCTCCGAGTAGGTGCCGGCGCCGAAGGTCCTGGCGAAGGTGGTGACGTGCGCGACGTCCGTGCCGGGCGTGTCGACCGGCTGGGCGTGCGAGATGATCAGCGTGAAGCCCGAGACGGTGAACAGCATGCCGAGCGTCGTGATGAACGAGTTGATGCCGACCACGGCCGTGAAGAGCCCGTTGATGAGCCCGATGACCATGCACGCGAGGATGGCCAGGATGAGCGAGGCGATCAGCGGGATGCCGCCGTTGTTGAACTCGTAGAAGATGAACGGCGCGAACAGGTAGACGGCTCCGATCGACAGGTCGATCTCGCCGTTGATCATCAGGAAGACCTCGCCGGCGGCGAGGATCGCCACGGGGGCGAAATACGGCAGCAGCGTCTTGAAGTTGCCGCTCGTGGCGAACTGCTCGAGGGTGACCGAGAAGTACAGGATCGTGAGGACCGTGATCACGATGACGCTTCCCTCGCGCAGCGTCAGAAAGCGCTTGAGGAGCGTCCAGGCGCCGGAGGCGAGGGCCCGGCTGGTCGCCGGGCCCTTTTCCGTGGTCTCGGTTGGCGGAGGCTGGCTGCCGGTCTCGACGGCCACTGGTCAGCTCTTGGTCACACCGGCCGACGATGAGGTGCCCTCGAACCGCGACTTCGTGCTGTTGTAGGGGACGACCGTTTCCTTATCGAGGAACTTCAGGCCCGTGTTGACGTCGGCCATGCCGGTCAGCGTCCCGGACGCCTGGTACAGGTAGAGCTGCACGATCGGCAGGAAGCCCTGCAGGTACGGCTGCTGATCGATGGTGAAGTCGATCTGGTCCGCGGCCAGCAGCTTCTGCGTGTTCGGCGTGAGGTCGTAGCCGCCGCCCTTGACGCCCTTCTCGCGCAGCTTGTACTTGTTGATCACCTTGGCCAGGTTCTCGGTGCTGCCGGCGTCGACGGCGAACATGCCCTTCGTGTTCTGGTGGCCCTGCCAATAGGCGTCGATCGTCGAGAGCTCCTTCGGGAGGTCGGCGCCGGTAGCGATCACATGCGGCGTGATCCCCTTGCCCTTCTTCTTGATGGTGTCCTGGGCGCCGTCGATGCGCGGCTGGATGTTCAGTGAGCCCGGCGTGGCGATGAAGAGCGCCACGTCGCCGGAGGGGACGAGCTCCACGATGTGATTGCCCATCTCCTGGCCCGAGACGAAGAGGTCCTGGCCGATGTAGGCCAGCCGGTTGTTGCCGGCGGCGTCGGCGTTGTAGCCGACGACCGGGATCTTCGCCGCCAGCGCCTTGTCCGTCGGGCCGTTGAACGCCTTGAGGTCGACGAGGCACACCCCGATGCCCTTCGCTTGGGCCGTGATCGCGCTGTTGAACGCGTTGACCATCTCGTTGACGTTGCTGCTCTGCGAGCCCGTCCACTGGTAGCTGCAGCCCAGCAGCTTGCACGCGTCCTCGGCGCCGTACTTCGTCGGCACGAAGAACGGGTTCGTCGTGACGTGGTTGACGAGGACGAACTTCAGCTTCGGCTGCGAGCCGAAGACGCCGGCGGCCGGCGTCCCGGCGGCCGCGGCCGTCGTGGTGCCCGTCGACGACGTCTTCTTGCCGCCGCCGCAGGCGTTGAGGATGAAGGCGGCCACGCCCGCCGCTCCGCCGGTCAGCGCGGTGCGTCGGGACATGTCCCTCCACCGCTTGTGAGGAGTGTCATCCTGTTTGCCGTCGGCCCATTCGAGGCGCTCGATCACCTCGTGGGCGGCATCCAGGTCCGGCCGTTGCACTGGCTCGTCAGGCACCTCTGGCTCCCTTCTGGCAGCGTCGCCCTCGCGGGGTGGGGACTGGGCCAGAGGCACGCATGGCGCATGTACGGTCGCGCCCCACGACCCTCCTGCGGGGGCGGCCGAACGTCACCGGCCCCGCTCCACAGCACACCCACGGACGGGACACGCCCGTTTGTGCTCTCTCCGGTGCGATTGTTATCGGTCACATTTCGCCATGTCAAGCGCACATGACCATCGGAGCCGGTCGGCCAGAGGAGGAGGAGTCCCGACCGACCGGCTCTACCATGCGGAAAAGAGCCCAACCAAAGGCCGCCCGATGAAGGCAGTCCTGAGGACCCACGCGACGGCACATTTCTCAGGCCGAATCCGCTTGATTGTGAACGCTAACAGACAATCCGCGGCTGAAGGACAATCCTGAATGCATACTGCCGCTCCGTACCTCCGCGCTTCGACATGAACTCCTCACCCGACTCCAGTGGCTCCCGTGACGGCCATCGGCGCTCGGCCGTGATGGCCGACGTCGCGAAGCTGGCAGGCGTCTCCCATCAGACCGTCTCGCGCGTGATCAACGACAGCGCGCACGTGCGACCTGAAACGCGCGATCGGGTCCTCGCCGCGATGCGCCGGCTCGACTACCGTCCCAACAACGCGGCGCGCGCCCTGGTCACCGGGCGCTCGGGGACGCTCGGGGTCGTCAGCTTCGACACCACGCTCTACGGCCCGGCGTCGACGCTGTTCGCGATCGAGCAGGCGGCCCACGCCGCGGGCTACTTCATCACCATCGTCAGCCTCCTCGCCCTGGATCGCACCTCGGTGCTGGGAGCGGTCGACCGCCTGCGCGTGCAGGGCGTCGACGGGATCCTCGTCATCACCCCGCAGGAGGGCGCGGCGGATGCGCTCGTGAACCTGCCCGCCGGCGTCCCGTTGGTGGCGGTCGAGGCGGGGCGGCCCAATTCGGTGCCGCTGGTCGCCGTCGATCAGTTCGCCGGCGCGGTCGACGCCACGAAGCTGCTGCTCGACCTGGGGCACCGGACCGCCTGGCACATCGCCGGCCCGCGCGACTTCCTCGAGGCCCAGCAGCGCATCGACGGCTGGCGCTCGACGCTCGAGGCGGCCGGCGCGGAGGTGCCGCCGGTGCTCTTCGGCGACTGGAGCCCGCGCTCAGGCTTCCGGCTCGGCCAGCAGCTGGCCAAGGACCCCGAGGTGACGGCCATCTTCGTCGCCAACGACCAGATGGCCCTGGGCGTCCTGCGCGCCCTGCACGAGCGCGGCCGCGAGATCCCCGGCGAGGTCAGCGTCGTCGGCTTCGACGACATCCCCGAGGCGCAGTACTTCACGCCGCCGCTGACCACCGTGCGCCAGGACTTCGGCGAGATGGGGCGCAGCAGCCTGCGCCTGCTGCTCGAGCTCATGCAGAACACCGGGCACCCTCCACAGCGCCTGACGATCGCCCCCGAGCTCGTGGTGCGCCGCAGCACCGGCCCGCCGCCCAAGCGGTGAGGCCGCGCCGCCGGCCGCGGGGCGCTTCGCGCGCGAAGCGCTACGGTGGGGGGCGGGGAATCGTCTAAAGAGAGTGAGGCGCTGCCATGGGCACTCAGCGCGAACGTGCGGAGAACCAGCGCCGGTTGAAGCTCGAAGCCGTCGCCCAGCAGGTCGAAGACGGGTCGTTGACGATTCGCCAGATGACGCCGGAGGAACGCAAGAAGTACCCCAAGCCGCTGACGCCGCGGACCCAGCGTCGGCGGCGCGCATGACCGCGTTCTTCGTTCCAGGCACGCCCTTGGGTGCGCAGGCCGACCAGGCCTACGAGGATCTGCGCGACCGCGCGGAGCTCGATGCCGGCCGCGCGCCGCGGTCACGGCGGATCTACAGCCTGAGCTGCCGCCGGGGTGGGACCGACTGCGAGACGGCCGTCGGCGAGCAGGACCTCGGCGGCGAGACCGTGCACGCGATCTTCGACGTCGGCGATCGCTACGCGATCTACATGAACGGCGGCCACGAGATCGTGACCAAGCGCCAGACGTACGCCGTCGTCGAGTTCGACGCCTGAGGCGCTCGGCGTCCCGTCTAGCACGCCGGCTCGCTTTACAAACCGTGCAGGTAAGGGAGTAACGTGGGTACCCGCGAGCTCACCCACGACGCGGAGCTCGAGGCACACCATCGAGACCCGCGGGGCGCGGCCCGCAGTCGCCCGTTGGGTCTTGCCCCTCTTCCTCACGCGCGGCCGCCCGACCAGAGGGTCTGGAGGTGATGAGCAGTGGCAGCCCAAGACGACTGGGAGAACCGGGTCGTGAAACTCGAGGCGCGGATCGAGCACCTCGAGGCCGCGCTCGAGGGCCTTCAGGACGCGGTCTACCGTCAGGCCCAGCTGGGCGAGGAGAAGCTCGAGGAGCTGCGCCGGCGGATGGAGCCCGAGAAGCTGGCGATCGAGCTGGCCCAGGACGCTCGCAAGCGCGGACTGTGATGGCCGGCTCGCCGTCGATCGAGGAGCTGCTGGCGGAGGCGCGCTATCACCGCCACCGCTACGACCTCTACAAGGCGAAGATGTACGGCTCGCGTCCGACGCGGATGACGCGGCTGCGCGAGCTCGAGCGGGCCATGCACGGCGCCGAGCAGCGCCTGCGCCGCGCCCAGCAGGAAGGCGCGCCGCACGATCGTGACTGATCGCTCGCTTCAGCCGCGGACGATGCTGCGCCGCGCGGTCTGCGCGGCCTCGCGCTCCTGCGCGGCGTAACGACGCTCGGTCCGCGCCGAGCGTTGCGCGCCGTGACGCTCCAGCAGAACGGCATGGCGCTCGCAGCGGTCCGCGCTGCGGTCATGCGCCTGCGCTTCGCGCTCGTGGGTCCGGTCGTCCTCGAGCACCATGGGAGACCTCGCTACCCGCCGCTCTGGGATGAAGGGGCCGCGCGAGGCGCGAGAACGGCGAAGGACAGGCCGGCGCGGCCCACCGAGTGTACGCCCGTCGTCCGGGCAGCGAGTACAGTTCTCACTTCCAGGGCCTTTTCACCGCTCCTGCGAAGCGACTTCGCGCAGAGCACCGCGGACAGTTTCGTCCTCAGCGACGGAAGAGCCGTTCCTCATGAACAGGAGCGCTGTGTCATGCGCGATCGAGATCTGCCACGTCTGTGCCGCACCGGCCGGGTGGGCTGACCGGTGCCCTACAAAGCCAGCCAGCTGGGCGAGGTGCCCGCGCGCGACGACGCTGCCGAGGACCACGTCTACGACGTCGAGCTGCCCTACCGGCGGCTGGGGCGCTGCCGGATGACCGGACCGGTCGCCGACGCGCTGGGCACGCGCCCGGATCAGGTCGCCGCTGCGCTGTCGAGCTATGAAGAACGCGTCGGCCGCTCGGTCACCGCGTCGCAGCTGCTCGGCGCGGGGGTGGACCTCGAGGCGCGCGACGGGCCCGCGACCAAGGCCGCGTAGCCGTACTTGACGATCCGGAAGGCGGCGCTGAGCGACCTGTAGGGGCACGGCCTAGCTCTCGAGCGGGCTCATGGCGCGCGCGCCCGTGGACAGGACCAGCGGGGCGAGCAGGAGCCGCTGCATCCCGACGCTGAGCAGCGGCGCGTGGGCCTCGCGGTCGTAGGTGCGCGCGAGGATCGCGAGGTCGCGCGGGTTGCGCGGTAGGCCGCGGCGCGTCATGCGCCCGGCCTGCGCCATCGCCACGACCTCGGCGAGCATCTGCTCCATCGCCAGTGCGGGGCGAACCTCGACGCGCACGCGCGCCTCGACGTCGCCCGCGTTGGCGAAGCCGTGCACGACGCCGGGCGCGACCTCGACGACGTCGCCGGGGCCGGCGAAGCGCCGGCGCCAACCCAGGCGGAAGCGCATGCGCCCTTCGACGACCTCGAAGCGCTCGGTCTGGATCGGGTGGACGTGGGGGATGGGGACCGCGCCGCCGGGGCGCAGCGCGAGCTCGAAGGCGAGCAGCTCGCCGCCGGTGCTGCTCGCGGTGTCGGTGAAGGTGAACCGCTCGCCGGTGACGGGGTTCTCGAGGGTTTGGCCTGGAGTGATCATGGCGTCAGTCAATACCGACGTTGTGAGACTGTCCATGGCCGTATTACGCGACATCATGCGCGAGCGTCTACAATTCAGCGATGGACGCTGTCGCCGGCCTTCTCGACGGGCCCCGCGCGCGCGGGGCGTTCCTGCTGCGCTCGACGATGGATCCGCCGTGGTCGCTGCGCATCCAGGACGAGGCGCCACTGACGCTCGTCGCGGTGGTCCGCGGCGAGGCGTGGATCGTGCCCGACGACGGCGCGCCGGTGCGTCTCTCCGGCGGCGACGTCGCCATCGTCCGCGGGCCCGACCACTACACGGTGGCCGACGATCCGGCCACCGCGCCGCAGGCCGTCATCCACCCCGGCCAGCGGTGCACGACGCCCGACGGCCAGGAGCTCGCGCAGATGATGGAGCTCGGCGTCCGCACGTGGGGCAATGCCGCGGACGGCGCGACGGTGATGCTCACCGGCACCTACCAGCTCGACGGCGAGGTCAGCCGGCGCCTGCTGCGCGCGCTGCCGACGCTGCTCGTCCTGCCCGACGACGCCTGGGACAGCCCCCTCGTGGCGCTGATGGCCGACGAGATCGTCAAGGACGACCCCGGACAGGAGGCGGTGCTCGATCGGCTGCTCGACCTGCTGTTGATCGCCGTCCTGCGGGCGTGGTTCGCACGGCCCGAGGCCGATGCCCCCGCCTGGTATCGCGCCTACGGCGACCCGGTCGTCGGGCGCGCTCTGCGGATGCTGCACCACAACCCGTCGCACCCGTGGACGGTGGCGGCGCTGGCCGACGACGCCGGCGTGTCGCGCGCCGCGCTGGCGCGGCGCTTCAACGACCTCGTCGGCGAGCCGCCCATGGCCTTCCTCACCGGCTGGCGGATCGCCCTGGCCGCCGACCTGCTGCGCGAGCCCGGCGCCACGATCGGCTCGGTGGCCGACCAGGTCGGCTACGGCAGCCCGTTCGCGCTCAGCACCGCCTTCAAGCGCGTGCGCGGCGTCAGCCCGCGCGAGTACCGCGCCGGCGCCGTGGCGGCCTGACACGCCGCCTGGCCGGTCGTCCTGCCGCCCAGGCGGTCGGACGGGGCGATCCTTGGCCGTTGCAGGGAGCGCACCTATGCTCGCCGCCCGACCACGGACGGTCGCACGACGCGAAGCGGCGCCACGATCGGTCCGGCCCGTCACCTCCCCGAGAGCGGATCACATGACTTTTGACGTCGCCCCGACACTGATGTCCGCGACCGCCCCGAAGCACCTGGCCCGCATCGTCCCGCGCACCGTCTTCCGCATCTTCGTGGTGGAAGGCCAGACCGCCGAGCGCACGGTCCTCGGCCAGCTCATCCGCCGCAACCCCTCGTTGCAGATCGCCGGTGAGGCCAGGACCGCCGAGCAGGCCCTGGCGATGCTGGGCGCCGCGAGCGCGCCGCCCGACATCGTGTGCATGTCGTGGCTGCTCGACGGCGGCGACGAGGGCCGCTGGGTGTTCGTCGACGAGGTCCGCCGGCGCTGCCCCGACGCCCGGCTCATGATGACCTGCCCCGACGAGCGCGACGGCGTCCTGCGCAGCGCCCGCGAGCACGGCATCGAGGTCCTGCACTCGACGCGCGACTCGTTTCATTCCCTGCGCCGCGCGCTGCACCAGGCCGCCCAGGGCCACCCCTACCTCTCGCCGCGCCTCAGGGCGGCCGCCCAGCGTGACGAGGCCGTGGCTCCGCACCTTCAGGACATGCTCAGCCACGTGGCCGACGGCGACCGCCTGGGCCTGTCCGACCTGACGGTCGGCTTTCACAGCAAGGCGATCTTCGCGCGCCTCGGCGTCGAGTCGCGCATCCCCGCGGCCATGATCGGGCCCGGCCCCGGCTGATCCGCTGAGAGCAGGGCGCCGCGCCGCGCCTCAAGGCGCCCGCGGGACGGCCGATCCACGGGGTACACATGCGAACCCGCTTCGCCAAGGCTCTCTGGACGCGCCGTGGCGAAGCGTCTGCACAGAAGGGCTCGCTGCGCATCCTTCCGCTGCTGGCCTGCGCCGTCGCGGTGATCGCCGGCATGCTGCTCCTGGCCGATCGCGCGCGCCAGCAGGCCGACCGCGCCCGCCAGGCCCAGGTCCTGATGGAGCGCGTGCGCAACGGCACCGAGCGCGTCGACCTCGTCACCTGGCGCAGCCTGGCCACGACGAGCGCGGCGTCGCCGGCGACCCTGGCCGCCGGCCTGCAGGCCTACAGGCAGGTCGTCAGCAGCGTGCGTGAGCTGCATCGCCTCGGCGTCCCGCGCGGCAACGTGCGCGAGGTCGAGGGCGCGGTGGGCGCGGCCTACGGCATCGGCATCAACACGCTGGCCATCTCGCGGCGCAACCCGCGTGCCGGGCGCCGCATGGCGCTCACCGTCTTCAGCCCCGCCATGAGGCGCCTGGAGCAGGCCACCACCGACGCGGCCGGCCGCCAGGACGAGCGCGCCGAGGCCGCGCTGCTGCGCGCCCGGATCGGCGGCGTCGCCTCCCTCGTCGTCGGCGTGCTGCTCCTGGCGCTGCTCGGCTGGCGCCTGCACCGCATCCAGGGCGGCTCGGCCCTGGCCGAGCAGGCGCGCGCCGTGGAGCGCCGCGGCGAGGAGCGCCTGCACGCGCTCGTGCGCCATTCCTCCGACGTCGTGGCGGTCATCGACACCTCCGCGCGCGTGCGCTGGCTGGCCGAGTCGGTCCGCGGCATGCTCGGCTATGAGCCCGAGGCGCTGGTCGGGCACCGCCTGGCCGAGCTGGTGCACCCCGAGGATGCCCACAGCCTGGCGCCGTTCCTGCAGGACGCGATCGAGCAGGAGGGCGACGCGACGATGCTCAGCGTGCGCCTGCGCGACGCCGAGGGCGGCTACCGCCACCTCGAGCTCGTGGCCGACAACCGCCTGAGCGACCCGCTGATCGACGGGATCCTCTTGAACATGCGCGACGTCTCCGAGCGCCTTGCGCTGCTCGAGCAGCTGCGCCATCAGGCCTTCCACGACAGTCTCACCGGCCTGCCCAACCGCGCGCTGTTCGAGGATCGCCTGCGTCGCGCGCTCGTGCGCCTGCGCCGCAGCGGCGGCTTCGCGGCCGTCATGTTCGTCGACCTCGACGACTTCAAGACCGTCAACGACGGCCTCGGCCACGCCGCCGGCGACGAGCTGCTGCGAGCGACCGCGCGCCGGCTGGAGGACACGCTGCGCACGCAGGACACCGCCGCGCGCCTGGGCGGCGACGAGTTCGCCGTCCTGCTCGAGGACCTCGTGGACGAGGCCGAGGCGCTGGCGATCGCCGAGCGCGTGCGCTGTGCATTGGAGCCGCCGCTGACCGTTGCCGGGCACCAGGTCACGCCGTCGGCCAGCATCGGGGTCGCCTGTCCGGGGTCCCACGACGGCGCCGACGAGCTGCTGCGCAACGCCGACGTCGCGATGTACGCGGCCAAGGGGAGAGGCAAGGCCCAGGTCGCGCTGTTCCAGGACGCGATGCGCCTGCAGGCCATCGAGCGACTGGAGCTGACCGTCGAGCTCGGTGCCGCGATGGAGGGCGACGAGCTGGTGCTCGACTACCAGCCGCTGATCGCGCTGGGCACCGGCGCCATCGCCGGCTGCGAGGCGCTGATCCGCTGGCGCCACCCGACGCGCGGCCTGCTCGCGCCCGACCGCTTCATCGGCCTCGCCGAGTCGACCGGCCTCATCGTCGGCATCGGGGCGTGGGTCATCCAGAGCGCGTGCGCGCAACTGCGCCGCTGGCAGGACGAGCACCCGGCGGCCGACGAGCTCGAGGTCAGCGTCAACATCTCCGCCCGTCAGCTCGCGGACGGGGAGTTGCCCGCCGTGGTGCGTGGCGCGCTGGCCGACGCCGGCATCGCGCCCCACCAGCTGACGCTCGAGATCACCGAGGGCCTGCTGGTCGAGGACGGCGACAAGATCCAGCTCCAGCTGCGCGAGCTCAAGGACATCGGCGTGCGCCTGGCGGTCGACGACTTCGGCACGGGCTACTCCGCCCTCAGCTATCTGCGCTCGTTCCCGCTCGACGTGCTGAAGATCGACCGCTCGTTCGTCGCGGGCATCGATCACGACCCCGACCGCGCGCACCTCGTGCGCGACATCGTCGAGATGGCGCACAACCTCGGCCTCACCGTCGTGACCGAAGGCATCGAGGAGCCCGGCGAGGCCGCGCTGGTGCGCGACCTGCAGTCGGACTACGGCCAGGGCTATTGGTACTCGCGCCCGGTCGACCCGGCCACGATCGACCAGCTGCTGTCCGGCACGCTGGCGATCCACGCGCTGCCGGCGCCCTGATCGCCACCGGCGACGTTCGTCGGCGCGGCTCAAGGTCGCCGTGACGCTCGCCGATCCACTGAGAACATGTCCCTCTCTCGTCGCTCCTCTCTCGCCCGCCCGCTCGTCGTCGCCGCCGCCGTCGGTGCCTGCCTGTTCGGTCTGGCCTCGGCACGGCCGCAGCCCGCGGCCGCCGGCTCGCAGCCGCTCAACCTGCGGGTGAGCGTGAGCCTGGCCCCGGGCTCGGGCGCGAGCCTGCAGTACCGCGGAACCTTCACCGGCGCCCCCCTGGGTCGCGGCAAGGTCAACCTGCGCACGCGGCTCGGCGGCGACGGCAACGCGACCGTCACCTACACGATGAGCAACCGCCGCGGCTCCATCAGCGGCTCGGCGAACGTGACGCTGTCCTACAGCGGCTCGAATGTCAACTACAAGGGCGTCGCGAGCATCACCAAGGGCACCGGCTCCTACAAGCGTCTGCGCTCGCGCTCCCTGCACATCGCCGGCCGGGCCGGCCTCACGGCCGAGAACGTCACCCTGAGCCTCACCGGTCCGCTCTCGTCCTGACCAGGTAGCGGCGGCGGCCATCGGCCGCCTGTGATGTGGTGTGGTGCTCACCATGCATGCCGACGCCGCGACCGCGCTGCACCTGTCGCATCCCGTTTCCGAGGTCCTGCGCGAGCGCGCCAGGACCGGCTCGACCCCGGGCGCGCGCCGCGATCCCCATCGTGTGGCCCTCGCACTGGAGGGCGGTGGCATGCGCGGCGTCGTCTCGGCCGGCATGGCGGCGGCGCTGGAGCGCCTCGGCCTGACCGCGAGCTTCGACCTGGTGGTGGGCTCCTCGGCCGGCGCCATCAACGGCGGCGCGCTCATCGCCGGCGTCGCTCGCGGCTGCGTCGCGGCCTACCACGGCCCATTCGCGTCGCGCTCGTTCGTCAATCCGGCGCGGGTGCTGTGGGGGCGGCCGGTCATCGACGTGGGCTACGTCCTGGCCTACGACTCCGAGAGCCTCGATGCGGCGCGCCACGACCGCGCCGTGGCCAGCCCGATCGCTCTGCACTGCGTCGCCGTGGACGTGGGGACCGCGGCCGCGGAGGACCTCTGCGGCATGCGCTCCAAGCGCGAGCTGTGGGACGCGGTCCTGGCCTCCAGCCGCATGCCGTGGGCGGGGGGCCCTCCGGTCGCGATCGGCGGCCGGCGCTATGTCGACGGCGGGCTGGCCTCGCCGATCCCGGTGGCCGAAGCGCTCGCCGCCGGCGCCACGCACGTCCTCGCGCTGCAGACGCGCCCGTACGGCGTGCCGCGCAAGAGCGCCTCGCGGCTGGCCGATCGCTTCATCGAGCGCCACCTGCGCGGGCTCAACCCGGCACTCGTGACGCTCTACCGCGAGCGCGTGGCGCATTACGAGGAGACGGTCGACGACATCGCCCGCCGATCGCTCGACGCCGGCGCCGGGCCCCCGCACGTCCTCGGCCTGCGCCCGCCGGCCGGGACGCCGGTGGTCGGCCAGCTCGAGCGCCGTTCGGCCATCCTGGCGCAGGCCGCCGCGGACGCCGAGCGCCTGGCCGAGCAGGCGCTGGGCTGACCGGCGCTCAGCCGACCGCGATCGCCCGGCTGGCGCTGTGGCCGCGCGCGCTGAAGGTGAGCTTGACCCTCCCGTTCGGCGACAGCGCGAGGACCCGCAGCGCGCGCCCGCCCAGGGCGGTGGCCTTCAACGTCAGGCGCCGCTGGCCGCGCGCCGGCACGCGCGCGCGGCCGGAGGCGATCGTGAACGTCTTCGCCGAGCCGAGGTCGTGGACGAGGACGCGCCGGCCGACGATGGCGGCGATCGTAAGCAGTAGGCGCGCCTCGCCGCGCTCGGGGGAGGCCGTCTCGGAGCTGGCCAGCGCGAAGGCGTCGCGGTAGGCCTTCGCGTCGCCCGCGCTCGGCTTGCGTTGCGACATGCTGTGCAGGATCGCGGCCGCGTCGGGACCGCCGGCCTGAGCGGCGCGGGCCCGCGCCGCGGCGGGGGCCGTCGGCGGGAACGTGGCGCTCAGGGTCGCGTCGGCGTCCTGCACCGTCGCGACGACGTCGGGAGAACCGGCGTTGGCGCGGATGTACCGGTCGAGCTGCTGGAAGGCCTTGTCAGGGGTCCACCGCTTGTTCTCCGTGATGTCCTGTGTCACGTCGAAGATCTTCGTCTGCAGGTCCTTCATGATCGCGTGGCGCTCGGCGAGCTGCTTCTCGGCGGCCTCCTGGATCTTCTCGGCCTCGGTGAGCTGCTTCTTGTCGCCGGTCGTCTTCGCCTTCACGGGACAGAAGGCCCCGGCCTGCGCCGCGCTCGCGCCGGCGCCGCCGCAGCCGGCGGTCAGCTCCATCGCGGTCTCGCCCGCGCCCACCGTCTTGGGGGCGATGAGCGATGTCCGCCCGCAGCTGCCGATGCAGACGCGCGTGCGGTCGGGCGGCAGGGGCGCCGGGGTCCCGCTGGGCGGGACGCCGACGAACGACCAGGCATTGGTCGCGAAGCCGGCGCACAGGTGCTGGCCGGCGCAGTTGCTGCCCGGCGAGTCGACGAAGAAGACCCGCGGCATCGTCACGTGGAACTCGCCCCACTGCCATTCCGTGGTGGCCCGTTTCGTCAGGATCACCGTGCAGGTCAGGTCGGCGTTGCCGCACCCCGAGACCCGCTGGCCCGGGAAGCTCCAGCTGATCGACTTGGTCTCCGGCGCGTACTGCGCCGAGTTGGACTGCGGGACCGCGGTGACGGTCGCCTTGGCGCCCGCCGCGACGATCTGCGATGGCGAGGCGTCGAGGCCGCCCCACATCGGGTAGCAGTACGGCGCGGTCATCCACGCGTTGGCGGCCTTCGAGAAGTACGAGCCATAGGTCGTCGCGCCGGTGGAGGCGCCCGCGTCGTGCTCGGCCGTCGTGCACGTTCGCGGCAGCTGACCGGGCGCCAGCACCCTGACTCCCGGAGGGGCGGGCGGCCGCGACGCGGCGCCGGCCTGGCCGAGCAATCCGAGCCCGAGCAGAGCTGCGATGGCGAGCCCTGCGGCCCCGCGACGGCGCATCCTTGGCACCGCGCGACAGTACCCGACGCACCGTAGGGCGCGCACGAACGCGCATCGTTTACCGCCCGATCGGGCGGGAACCCCGAGTCCATGGCACCACGCGCGGAGGACTCCGAACTGCAGACGCGGACGATGCGCAAGATCGCCGTCCGCCTCATCCCCATCCTGCTGGGGCTCTACATCATCGCCTACCTCGACAGGGTGAATGTCACCTTCGCGCAGGACAGGCTCGAGTCCGACCTCGGCTTCTCCGGCGCGGTGTACGGGTTCGGCGCCGGCGTCTTCTTCATCGCCTACTTCTTCCTCGAGGGTGCCCAGCAACCTCGCGCTGCACCGCTTCGGCGCCCGCAAGTGGATCGCGCGCATCATGATCACCTGGGGGATCGTCTCGGCGTGCACGCTGTTCGTCACGGGTCCGGTGGGCTTCTACGCCGTGCGCTTCCTGCTCGGCATGGCGGAGGCGGGCTTCTTCCCGGGGATGATCCTCTACCTCTCCTACTGCTTCCCGGCGCGCGAGCGCGCCCGCGCGGTCGGCTTCTTCATGTCCGCCATCGCCATCTCCTACGCCATCGGCGCGCCGATCTCGGGCGCCATCATGTCCATCTTCGACGGGACGGCGGGGCTGAAGGACTGGCAGTGGCTGTTCGTCATCGAGGCGATCCCGGCCGTGCTCGGCGGCCTCTTCGTCTGGCGCTATCTGGACGACGGGCCGGCGCAGGCACGCTGGCTGCAGGCCGACGAGAAGCGCTGGCTGGCCGAGCGGCTGGAGGGCGAGGAGGCGGCCCGCACGCAGCGCGAGCGCCACTCGATCGGCGAGGCGCTGAAGGACGGGCGCGTGCTCGTGTTCGGCCTTCTGTACTTCTGCATGGTGGTCAACGTCTACGGGCTGTCGTTCTGGGTCGGCGAGATCGTCGACAAGGTCGGAGGCCTGAGCGACGTCGGCAAGGGCTTCGTGACCGCGATCCCGTACACGGTCGCCATCGTCGGCCTCGTGCTCATCTCGCGCCATTCCGACCGCAGCGGCGAGCGCAAGCTCCACGTGGCGATCCCGCTGGCCATCGCGGCCGTGGCCTTCGCGCTCTCCACCGTCGTCTCGCCCGTCCTGGCCATCGCGGCGCTCGCCGTCGGCCTGTTCTTCCTGCTCGGCGCGCACCCGGTGTTCTGGACCATGCCCGCCGCGCTGCTCAGCGGCACGGCGGCGGCCGCGGGGATCGCGCTGGTCAACTCGATCGGCAACCTCGGCGGCTTCGTCGGGCCCTACCTCGTCGGGCTGATGAAGGACGCCACCGGCTCGACCGACGGCGGCCTCGTCACGCTGTCGCTGATCCTCGCGATCGGCGCGGTGCTGGCCACGCGCGTCGCCCACGACCCCGCGCTCGAGCGGGCACCGCGGCGACCGAGCGACCGCTTCTCGCGCGAGCCGCGCGTCGCCGCGCCCAAGCGCCTGCCGGTCGTGTGATCATGCGCGCGTGACGACCATCGACGCCAGCGTGCTCGTCGTCGGCGGCGGCGCCATCGGCGGAATCACGGCGGCCAAGCTCACCGGCGAGGTCCGCCGCGTGGTCGTGCTCGACGCCGACGAGCGCCACGTGGCGCGGCTACGCGAGCCGGGCCTGATCTTCGACGAGGCGGGCGCCGAGCACACCGTCGCGCTCGAGGCGGTCGCCTCACCCGCCGAGCTCGACGGCGAGTTCGACTTCACCCTGGTGGCCGTCAAGTCGCCGTTTCACCGCGATGCGCTGGAGCCGCTCGCGGCGCTGCCGGGGATCGACGCCTTCGTCTCCTTGGGCAACGGGCTGATCCAGGACCGGATGGCGGAGCTGGTCGGCGCCGATCGCCTGCTGTCGTGCATCGTGGAGTGGGGCGGCACGAACCTCGGGCCCGGGCGCGTCGTGCGCGACACCATCGCGCCGATGGTGGTCGGCGAGCTCGACGGCTCCGAGCGCCCGCGGACCCAGCTGCTCGCGCGCTGCCTGCAGGCGGTGGGGGACGTCCGCCTGACGCGCAACGTGCGCGGGCAGATCTGGTCCAAGCTGCTGGTCAACACGGCGTTCACCGGGCTCTCGGCGGTCTCGGGCCTGCGCTACGGCGCCGTCGCCGAGCATCCCGACGGACGCGAGGCCGCCTACGCGATCTGGGCCGAGGGCTTCGCGGTCGCGTGGGCCGAGGGCGTGACGCTGGACACGGTGCTCGACGTCGAGCCGCGCGAGCTGATCGACCGCGACGACGCGGCGCTGACCCGGATGATGGCCATCGCCGGCAACACCAAGCCCTCGATGCTCCAGGACCTCGAGCAGGGCCGCCTGACCGAGGTCGACGTGGTCAACGGGGGCGTCGCGCAGCGCGCCCGCGCGCACCGGATCGCGACGCCGTTCAACGACCGCGTGGTCGAGCTCGTCCACGCCATGGAGCGCGGCGAGCGCTCCCCGGCGCCGCAGGAGCTGACCGAGCTCGTCCGCGTCGCCGGGGCGCTCAGCGACAGTCCGTGAGCGCCTGATCGAGGATCTCCAGGCCGAGGTCGGTGTCCTCCGCGGAGATCGTCAGCGGCGGCGCGATACGCAGCACGCTGCCCAACCCGGCGAACTTGACGATGTTGACGTTCAGGCCGAGCTCGATGCAGCGCTCGGTCACGGCCGCGCCGTAGCGGGCGTCCGGCTCGCGGGTCTCGCGGTCGCTGACCATGTCGACGCCGAGCATGAGGCCGACGCCGCGGACGTCGCCGATGACCTCGTGGCGGCGCTGGAGCTCCTCCAGGCCGGCGCGCAGGCGCGCCCCGATCGTGACGGCGCGGCTGGTGAGGTCCTCGGCGATGACCGTGCGCAGGACGGCGCGCCCGACGGCCGCCGGCAGCGGGTCGGACACGTGGGAGGTCACGTGCAGGAAGCCCTTGTCGAACGCGTCCTGCTCGATCGCGTCGGTCGTGATGGTGGCCGACAGCGGCAGGCCGCCGCCGAGCGTCTTGGAGAGCGCCACGAAGTCGGGGACGACGTCGTGCTGCTCGAAGGCGAACATCGTGCCGACGCGGCCCAGCGCGGTCTGCGCCTCGTCGACGACGAGCAGCATCCCGCGCTCCTCGCAGCGCTGCTTGAGCGCCGGCATGTAGCCGTCGGGCAGCGGGACGATTCCGCCCGCGCTCAGGATCGGCTCGACGATCGCCGCGGCGGGCGCGCCGACCGATTGCGCGTCGGCCAGCGCCATGCCGGCGTTCAGGCAGGTGAGGTCGCAGCGGTCGCGGCAGTGGCTGATCGGGCAGCGATAGGGATTCGGCGTCGGCAGCGCCATTGCGCCGGGGAGGCCCGGGCCATACCCGCGCCGGCCCGCGCTGTACGTGCTCGACGCCGCACCCGCCGTCATGCCGTGCCACGAGCCGGCGAAGGCGAGCACCTCGTGGCCGCCGGTGTGCAGCTTGGCCAGCCGCAGCGCGGCCTCGTTGGCCTCGCCGCCGGTGGAGAGGAACATCGCGCGCGTCAGCGGCTCGGGCAGGACGGCCATGAGCTCGCGCGCCAGCTCGGTCACGTCGCGCGAGAGGAAGCCGCTGAACAGGTGCACGACCCGTCCACTCGCCTCGCGCATCGCCTGGAGGATCGCCGGGTGGCCGTGGCCCAGCGTCGCGCACATCTGCCCGGAGGTGAAGTCGAGGATCCGCCGCCCGTCCTCGGTGGTCAGCCAGCTGCCGGCCGCGCGCTCGACGAGCAGGTCCGAGAACTCGCCGGCATAGCGGATCATGTGCTCGCGGGCGTCGGAGCCGGCGGCTTGGGGGGCGGCAGCCGGCGCGGTCGTGGGTCCGTTCATGGCTGACATGTCAGCACCCTCCATCTGACATGTCAAGTACACTCGGGCCATGGCAGGAGCCTCCGTCGCCGGGTCCGGGGCGGCCGCCCACGAGCGGCTGCGCCACGCGATCGTGCGCCTCGAGCTGGAGCCCGGCGCCCCGGTGTCCGAGGCGCAGCTGGTCGCGCGCTTCGGGTTCTCCAAGGCCGCGATCCGCGCCGCGCTCGCGCGCCTGCGCGCGGAGCGTCTCGTCCTCGCCGAGCCCCGCCGCGGCCACGTCATCGCCCCGCTGACCATCCGCGACGTGGGCGAGATCTACGACCTGCGCCTGCTGCTCGAGCCACCCGCCGCCGCGGCCGCGGCGGGCCGGATCGCACCCGACGAGATCGCGCACCTGCGCGCGCGCTCGGAGCCGGCGCTCGACCTCGACGACCCGGCCTCGGTCGAGCAGTTCATGGAGGCCAACCGCGCCGTGCACGTCGCCGTCGCCACCGCGGGCGGCAACCGCAGGGGCGCGCTCATCGTCGCGCGCCTGCTCGACGACAGCGAGCGCGCGCGCCTGGTCGCCCTGCGCGCCGGGGCCGGCGGGCGCGGCCTGCGAGCGCGCGACGAGCACCGCGCGCTGCTCGCCGCCCTGGAGGCGGGCGACGGCGAGGAGGCCGCCCGGCTGATGGCGGCCGCCATCCGCGCCTTCCGCGACGAGTTGCTGGATGCATTGCGCGCCGCCGTGGTCGACGCGCCCCTGTCGTGACCCATGCCCGTCGGGGTCGTCGGCGTTCATGTTGGTCGTCACGTCGCTGATCACCGTTCGCGTGTTGCACGACGGCGGGCCCGCAGTCGGTTGCGGGCGGGTCCTGTCGCCGGACACGGCCTCAGACTCCGCAAGCTCCGTCTGAGGGGCGTGTCCCGCGCCACCCGCCCGAACACCGTCCTTGCCCGGCCGGGTACCACCGCCCGTGACGCGATCCGCCAGCGTCTACTCCCTTCGCGACCGCAGCTCCCGCGCCGAATCGGCGCGCGACCGCTCTCCGCCGGAGTATCGCGCGACCGTGGTCTGCCTCCGCGTTGGCGAGCCAACGGTGCGCCGCTGGCTCCTCGGACGAGCCTGAGGCGGTCTCGGATGTGACGACCGACCTGGTCGGGGGCACCACAGGCCAACGCGCGCGACGCTCAGGGGCCGCGCTTGCGCTACTGCCCGGGCCAGCGGGCGAGGCGCGTCCTACCCGCCGCCTCCACCCGTGCCGACGTTCTTCGATGCGCGAAGTGCGTCGCGGTCCTGGGCTTGCCTGGCGCGATGGCGGATCTCGTTCGCTCGAACTGCTTTCTCACGCCGCCGTGCGCGCCAGCGTGCGAGCCAACCGGCCTTGGGCTGCTTCTGCTCATCCATTGGGTGGCTACCCTTCTTTGGACGGGACGCGATTCTACGCGCTCTCACCCCCTAGCGGCGGAATCCGAAATGCCACGGCTCTCACCTTCACGCGGATTTCGTGGAGGGCACCTTCGCGTTGGCGTTGATCGAGGTTGGGCCGGTCGGAAGCAGGGGGCGGAAGGCGGCTGACGGCAGGACCGAGCGCCTAGCCGTTGAACGCGGTGGGATGGACGTGGAGTTCTTCGCAACCGCCGGCGAGTTCGAGGCCTGGATGGAGGCCAACGGCGCCGACGCCGACGAGGTGCTCGTCCGGATGGCCAAGAAGCACACCGGTGTCGCGTCGCTCGACTGGGCCGGCGCCGTCGACGTGGCGCTGTGCTTCGGCTGGATCGACGGGCGCTCGAAGCGCATCGACGACGACTGGTTCGTGCAGCGCTTCACACCGCGGCGCCCGCAGAGCACGTGGTCGAAGGTCAACCGCCAGAAGGTCGAGGCGCTGATCGCCGCGGGCCGGATGCGGCCGGCCGGCCTGGCCGAGATCGAACGGGCCAAGGCCGACGGCCGCTGGCAGGCCGCGTACGACGGCATGGCCACCTCCGCAGTGCCCGAGGACCTCGCCGCGGCGCTCGAGGCGGCCGGCCTCACCGACGCGTTCGCGGAACTCAGCCGCCAGAACCGCTACGCGATCCTGCACCGCGTGCAGACGGCCAAGAAGGCCGAGACACGCGAGCGCAGGATCGCGAAGTACGTCGGGATGCTCGCGGCAGGCGAGACGCCCCACTAGCGCCGCTCGTACGCCGCGCGCGCCCACAGGTAGCCCGCGAGCGACAGCGCGCCCAGACCGCGGCGAACAGGCGCGGGTCGGATGAGGCGGAGCGCCACGTCTGACCCGCCGCCGCAAATAGTGCAAGTGCGCGCCGTAGTGCCACGGCTCCCAGCCGTCATCGGGGGCGGTCAGAGCGCCTTCGGAACACGTGCCCGACGCTTGGGAGCCCTGGCACGCAAGATCCGCAGCTGTGCTTTCGCGTGCACGCGAAACCGGAAGCGCGGTCGTACCTCCGGGGTGCTGCCTCTGAGGCAGCGTTAGACCGAGGTGAGGCGTCCGGTTTGGCGGGTGTCGAGATCCCGGTGCTCAGCGTGGCGATTTAGACCATCCGGCGTTGCTCCTAATCTTGGTACATGCCTCCGGAACTGACCGTGAACTCGCGTTGGATCCTCAAGTGCGCAGCGGCGCGCGATCATGTGTTGAGCGCCCTCGAATCGGCTCTTGAACGCTGCGCGATTACGTGGTCGGTGGAGGACAGCCCCGACGTCGGTGCCCTAGGGATGCCGCGTTGGACGGTATTCGTCTTGCACGCCCAGCATGGTGATCCCGACCGTCTCGATCGCGACGTTGAGCGGTGCTTAGGAGCGCACACAAGGCTGGGGCCGTTCATCGAGCAGCTCACGATCCAGTAGTGGGGCGGAGCCGCCGGCCACGTTGACCACCGATGTCGGCCGATCGCGTCGAACCGAAGCCTGCGGGAGCGCCGTCGGCGTCGACCCCAGAGCACGTCTCCGTGCAGGCGTGGCTGATCGGTGGTGGTCTCGTCCTCATCGGCGCATTGATCATCGTTCTCGGAGGCGCCACGTTCGACCTCGTCTCGCTTGACCCGAGCAGGTCGACGTCCACGCCGACCCGACGCTGGGCGCTGAACGACGCGAGGCGCTCAAGCTGGCGATGCGCGCGCTCTCGGAGCGGCTGACGCCCACCGAACGGGCCGCCTACGTGCTCCGCGAGGCATTCGAGTACCCCTACCGCCAGGTCGCGGCCGTGGTCGGAACCAGCGAGGCGAACGCCCGGCAGCTGGTCACCCGCGCCCGTGTCTGCCTCGCGGGCGCCCCGCTCGACATGGCGGCGTAGCTCCGATCAGCCGACGCGCGGCTTCGCCAGGCGGAGCTTGTGGTGGGCGCCGACGATCAGGTCGACCGGCTTCGCGCGGTCCATCGGGACGGTTCCGGCCACCGCGCGCAGGGTGATCCGGTAGCGCCCGCGCGCCAGCGGGCGGCCCATGATCCTCAGGTTCCAGCGCACCCGGGCCCTGCCCTTGGCCTTCTCGCCGAACGGGACCCGCCCGACGCGGCTCAGGTGCTTGCTGCGGTAGCGCTCGACCAGGAAGCCGATCGACGCGGGGGTGCTCAGGTTCGGCTTGCTCTGCAGGCCCGTCGGGCCAGTGGGTGCCGGCGCGAGCGTGATCGTGGCCGTGCAGAGCGCGATGACCAGGCAGGTCTGGCCCCACGAGATATCGCCCGGCCGGATGCTGTGGATGTTGTTCGCGGCCGGGTAGGGGTTGAAGGTCGGCCGCGGGTCCGTGTGGCGCGCGAGGTCGGTCCCGTCGGGCTTCGAGCTGTACAGCGCCGGCGGGCCGACGGAGCTTCCGATCGCCTCGGGCTTCGCGAGCCCGACGAACGCGATGCGCGTGCCGTCGGGCCGCCACGCGGGCTCGTCGTAGTAGAGGTCGCCGGGCAGCGGCAGGTAGTCGTTGTGGGTGCCGTCGATGTCCATCACCCGCAGCCGCGTCTCGTCGCTGGAGTTCTGGAAGCTCTCCTCGACGTACGCGATGCGCTTCTCGTCGGCCGACAGCGCCGGCGAGCGGTTGTCGTGGCCGGGGTTGAACGTCAGCTGGGTCTCCGCGCCCGTGTCGAGATCCCTCAGGTAGAGCTCGGAGTAGTGATTGCCGCCGATGAACACGGGGGAGAGGTGGCTGACGATCGCTCGGTGACCGTCGGCGAACAGCGCCACGTCCGGGTTGCCCGTCGCGTGGGAGTTGACCAGCGTCGGGCCGCCGCCGTCGGCTCCGATCGAGGCGATCCCGAAGCTCTCCATGTCGAGCAGGATGCGCGCGGCGCTGCCCGAGCCGATCCAGCGCGGCGCGTAGAGGAGCCGCGTGAGCATCTTGTTCGTCCGCAGGACGTCGATCTTGGTCGTGAGGTCATGGCTGATCCCGTCGGGCGACTCGATCACCCGCAGGCGCCAGTCCGGCGCTCCCTGCTCGACGAGCGCGAACGACGCCGCACCCGGAGCCCAGGTAAGGGCGTAGGGGAACGGGCCCGAGTCCGACGCGACGACCGCCTTCGTGACGTTGGTCGTCTCGTCCTGGCGTGCCGTCACGAACACGCGATGCCTGGAGGCAAACGAGACGGCGACGCGATCGAAGCTGCTGAGCGTGCGAAACGGCGGCGGCGTCGCGGCACCGGCGCCCTGCGGCGCGGCGAAGGTCACGCCCAGGACGACGAGGAGAATGGGCCACCGACGCGGCACCGCGCGATCCTACGGACGCGCCCCTACGGCGTGTAGAAATCATCTCGAGCCCGCCGCCGCCGCTCCCCACGGCCGAGGGCTCGGCGCCCGCGGCGGGCGGGTCCTGTCGATCGGACACGCTCCTGTCCGACGCCACCCGCCTGAGTGGCGTCTTTGCCCGGCCGGGCGCCAGCGTCCCGCCGCGGTCCGCGGGCGTGACAGCCTTCGCGGTCGCAGCTCCTGCGCCGGGCTCGGATGCCTGCCCTCCGCGGGCGTGTCGCGCGACCGTGGTCTGACTCCCGCGTTTGCGAGCCAACGGGTGCGCTTGGGTGTCACGCGTAGGCCTCGCCTACGACGTGCCGCGTTCACGCGGGAGCGGCACTCCGTCACGCCGTGCGACCCGGTGCGGACACGTATCGCCGTGTCCCTGGGACGGATTCTTGCGTCAATCCTGAGCCGCTCCGTTCGGGTGCCGACACGCGCGCTGGGAGCGACCGAGCAGGTGGTATTTCATGACCAGCGTCCAAGCAAGTCCATTGGCGTCCGGCCGAGCGCTGGGCGCGCGGAGGGGAGACCATGCAGCAGATGTCCCGCAGGTCCATGCTCGCCGGTTCGGGCGCAGCGTTGGCGGCCCTCGGACTTCCCGCCGGCGCCACGGCGTCCAGGCGCGGCGGGCATGACGGAGGTCGGCGCCGGCGCGGCCTGCCGATCGTTATCGGCCACCGCGGGAGCCCGGCCTACCGCCCCGAGCACACGATCGCCTCCTACACGCTGGCGATCGAGATGGGGGCGGACTACATCGAGCCCGACCTGGTGTTCACCAAGGACGGCCAGCTCGTCGCCCGCCACGAGCCCGACATCGGTGCGACCACAAATGTCGCGGACCATCCGGAGTTCGCGAGCCGTCAGACGACGCGGACGATCGATGGCGCGGTCTTCGCCAACACCTGGTTCACCTTTGACTTCACGCTGGCAGAGCTCAAGACCCTGCGGGCGAAGGAGCGGCTGCCCCTCGTGCGCCCGCAGAACACGGCGCTGGACGGGCTCTTCGAGGTCCCGACGTTCCAGGAGGTCATCGACCTGGCCAAGGCCAAGGGCGTTGGGATCTACCCCGAGACCAAGCACCCGACGTTCTTTCAGTCACTCGGCTTCTCGTTCGACGCGCCGCTGCTGGACACGCTACGCCGTAACGGGCTTGACCGGCCAGGTGCGAAGGTCTTCATCCAGTCCTTCGAGGTCGGCAACCTGCAGCGGCTGCGGCGCGAGACGCCGCTCCCGCTGATCCAGCTCATCGACGTCACGGGCGCGCCCGCCGACTTCGTTGCGAGCGGCGACCCGCGTACCTATGACGACCTCGTCGCGCCGCAGGGCCTCGCCGAGATCTCCGCCTATGCCGATGGGATCGGCCCCGACAAGAGCCGCATCGTGGCCGGCAACTCGGCCGGCAGCCCGCTGGGCCAGCCGACCACGCTCGTGCGCGACGCCCACCGCGTCGGACTGCTGCTGCACCCGTTCACCTTCCGGCCGGAGAACAACTTCTTGGCGGCGGACTTCCGCGTGGGCAACCCGAGCAGCCCGGAATACCTGCACGCGCGCGGCGATCAGCCGGCCGAGCTGGCGCTGTATTACAGGCTCGGCGTCGACGGGCTGTTCGCCGATAACGCCGACACCGCAGTTGCGGTACGCGAGAAGACGTTTGGGCGGGCACCCGCGGGCCGATAAGCACACACGGCGCGGAATGTGACCCTCAGGCTCAAGCGGCGCCGTGCGGACGGATCACGGCACGCGCCGAGCTCAGCGACGGTAGCGTCGACGAGCCCAACGCCGGAGCCGCTAGGCGTCGAGCGGAGACCCCAGCTGACGCACCCTCGGAACGAAGCGGTAGAGCTCGTCGTATAGACGGCACGCCCACGCTCACACCGCTCTTGCGCGACGGCGGGAGCGACACCGCACCGCCGCCCGCACAACTTCAGGCAGCGGTCGACCTTCCTCTACCGCGAGGCTTCCCCGGACGGCCCGCAGATCCCGCCGCTCGAGGTCGTACTCGTACCGTGGGCCACCCGTAGCCAGAGCCGACGTGCGTCTGTGAGTCAGCCTGGATGTCCATAAGTTCTCGATCGTCGCCGCGACGCTGCCGCGGGCGGGCGGCAAGCCGGAGGTGTGCCGGATCGAGACGACCGAGCGCGCGATCCGTCGCTTCATCGACCGCCTCGGCGGGCCGGCGGGCCTGGCGGTCTGCTACGAGGCGGGCCCGGGCGGGTTCGCGCTGTGGCGGCTGTTGACGGGCATCGGGGTCGCGTGCGACGTGGTCGCACCGTCGCTGGTCCCGCTGGCTCGTGCCGGGCCAGCCGGAGCGAGTCGTGCTCTGCGTCACAAGCTGAGCGAGTCGCTGTGCGCCGGCGACGGGTGCAGGACGAGGCGCGACGGGAGCTCGCGATGCAGCCGATCGACCTCGACGAGGAGGCGATCGAGATCCTCGAGCTGATAACCGATGCCCCCGCGCTCGATCTCCTGCCGAACCTGCCGGAGGAGCAGGGGCAGGCGATTCGGGCCCGCTACCTCGAGGGACGCGACTACGCCGAGATCGCCAGCGAGCTGCGCTGCTCAGAAAGCGTCGTCCGCAAGCGCGCGAGTCGCGGCGTGGCCGCGCTCCGCGGCCAGCTGCAAGGGAAAGGGAGAGCGCGATGAGCGATCCGATCAACGACCTCAAGCGCGAGCTGATCGCCCGCCGCCGAGCGGCAGCATCGACATGCGGTCACCACGGGTGCCACCTCGGGCTGGCTGCGCGGCGGCGCCCGGGGCACCCGTCTGGCCCTGTCGGCCGCGACGCTGGCGGCTGTCGCCGGTGCGGCGCTCTTCATCGCCGCCCCCTGGCGCGGTTCCCCCGACTTCCTCGCCAAGGCGCAGGCAGCGCTCACGCCGCCGCCGGGCACGGTGCTGCACTTGACGGCGCGGACGACGATGACGTCCAAGGATCCCGCCTGCAGCGCCACGCGCGATCACGAGATCTGGGTCGACGAGCGGCCGCCGTACAGGTATCGAGCGATCAAGAACCTTCCCGCGGCTTCGGCCGGCGACCTTCCCGCGAGTCCCTGCTCCACATGGACCGGCGAGATCGGCGGCACCCTCGGTAACGGGTCGCTGAGGTTCGTGGCGCCGAACACGCTCGCCGCAACCGGCATCGTGTTCGAAGGCCCTGTCGATCCGGTCAAGACGCTCCGCGACGCGCTGAGCGCTGGGAAGGCGGTCGACGAGGGCCGGACGCGCGTCGGTGGGCAGACCGTCGAGCGGATCCGGATCGAGGGGTGCGGCTTCGAGGCCAGCGGCGCCGGCCCGGCGTGTCCCGGCGAGTCGAGTTACGCCTACGTCGACCGGCGGACCTTCCGTCCGATCGAGATGGACGGGCACGCGGTCTTCAACGCGCCCAGTCGCCCAGCCGTGGTCGTGCACAGCGTCAGCCGCTTCCTCACCTACGAGTACCTGCCAGCCACCGCGGCCAACCGCGCCCTCGCGAACATCCGCGCGCAGCACCCCAAGGCGACCGTCTCCGGCTAAGCCCCCGCCGCGTCGCCGCGTAAGGCCAGCCCCGCGCCGGCGCCAGGAGGGCGCTAGGCCCTGGCGCGAGGCGGCTCGCGCGCCGGGACGATGCCCTTGCCCAGCGACCTCTCGGCTGAGAAGCAGGGCGGGACGAGTACCGGCCGCGACCTGCGGCGAGCGGCGAGCACTTCGGCTGCACGCCGCGCACCCGACGCCGCCCCCGGGGCAGGCGATCGGATCTTGGCGGGCCGAGCGATGAGGGCGGTGACCGCTCGACGCTTATCTCCTACAGACCGAGCAGCTTCGCCTTTGCTACAGCGAACTCGGTGTTCGTGAGCGTTCCTCGCTCGTGCAGATCCGCCAACCGCACGAGTTGGTCAACATGGCCGGTCTCGGGCGTCCCCGTCACCGGGAGGGTGGGCGCTCGGGATTCGGCATGTCGCTTGGCGGTCACGCTGAGCAGCGAAGCGAATCGACGCAGCTCCTGCCCGAGCTGTTTGTCCCCGACTGCCTCTCTCGCGACGGTCCGCTCGTGTAGGTGTGCTCAGGACGGAGGCAGCGGCAGCCCTGACAGCTGCACGAGCGACAGCACGAGCAGGGCGACGCCCAGGCCGATCAGACCGTAGCGGACGCCCCGGTACGGGAAGTGGGTCGAGATGCCGACGAGGAAGAGGATGCTGGCCAGGACGACCGTGAGCCGGATGTACTTGTCGGCGGTCGAGCCGTCCTTCTCGCCGTCGAGGAAGGCTGCTTTGGCTCGCTCGTCGCGGACCCGGGCCTCGACCTCACCGGGCCGTTTGTACTGCGGCATGTATGTGGGTCCCAGCGGCGATCCGGGGTTCGTCTCCGGCTTCGTCGCCCGCCAGGCGTCGAAGGCGACCTTGAAGTCGGGCCGGAATCGGTGCTCCGCCAGACGCATGGCGGTCTTGTTGCCCACGGCGTAGGCCGCGAACCAGGACTCGAAGGTGGACGAGTCGAAGTCGCGCACCTCGCCCGCGTCGGAATCTGCCCGGCTCGCATCGATCCGCAGACTCGACGCCGTGGCCAGTTCCACACGCGACTCGGTCGACCATTTGGCGGCCGCATACCCCGACCATGCCGCTAGCAGCGCCACGACCGAGAGCAGGACGGCCTCGGTGATAGAGATGAGCTGCTCGCGCCGCTCGTGCGGGTCGGCGTGCTTTGCGTGCTCGCTGATCTCTTTCGCGACCTCGCTCGCTGAAAGCCCCTCCGGCACGGAGGGAGCCTACCGCCGGGATCCGCTGGCCCCGAGTGCGTGGCGCCAGAACGTCGAGGAGGCCCTCCTTCATCACCGTCCATTGCCACGCGCGCTCGTTTGAGGCTGCGGGCGAAGGGTCGGTTACGGGCGTCGGGTCCATCGTCGGCCGCCTGACGCTCATGAAGGAGACACTCGCGGACCGCGAGGCGTTCGCTGGTGCCGGGGCTTTTCGTGGCGCCGCGGAACGCCAACGAAGGTCGCGACGGGCGATGACACGCCAGAGTGCCAATGCAGTGCCCAACTCCTCCGGACCCTGGCCCAGGACCGGGGGTGTCGAGCGTCGACAGGCGGCGCGCTGGTCGCCATGCATGGACCACGCAATGCCCACAACCGACAGGTCGCACCGATCCAGTTGACCCGGAGGGAGCCCCGTTAGCCTGGATCCCCCGGTGGGGGCACGACGACGACGTGAGCCGGTGTTGTTGTCGGCGCTGCTTGGTGATGCGCGTCGCGGCCCATCCGGACCCGGCCTAGACTGGGCCCGTGTTGGCGTTGATGGCCTCCGCCTTGGCGTTGATGGCACCGCTGGCGTCGCCGCCCGTTCACACGAGTTTCACCGTCGCAGCGTCCGGCGACCTGCTCATCCACCAGCCAGTGTGGGTGCGGGCTCGAGCGAACGGTGAAGGGCACTACGACTTTCGCCCGATGCTGCGTTATGTGAAGCCGATCATCGCCAAGGCCGATGTGGCGCTGTGCCATATCGAGACGCCGATGTCGGACCGTCCCCCAGCCGGCTATCCCGTGTTCAACACGCCGTCCGCGCTCGCGCGGGCGGTGAGATGGGCCGGCTGGGACGTGTGCGACACGGCTTCCAACCACTCCCTCGACCAGGGTCAGGCGGGTATCGACTCGACCGGTGTCGCCCTACTCCGGGCCGGCGTCCTGCACACCGGCTCGTTCCGTTCCGCCGCGGCGCAACGGCGCATCACGCTGCTCACGGTGCGCGGGGTCAAGGTTGCCTTCCTTGCCTACACGGAGATGACCAACGGCATCGCGCTTCCCCATCCGTGGTCGGTGAATCTCGCCCGCGCCGGCACGATTCGCGCCGAGGCACGACGTGCGCGCGCTCAGGGAGCGCAGGTCGTCGTCGTCAACGTCCACTGGGGCGACGAATACCACTCCCGGCCCAGCGCGTTCCAGCGGAGGCTTGCCGGGGCGATCATGCGCGGCCACCTGGTGACCGCGCTGGTCGGCCAGCACGTCCATGTGGTTCAGCCCATAGCGCGAGTGCATGGCCGCCTCGTCGTGTACGGCGAGGGCAACCTCCTCTCAAACCAAAACGCAGCGTGCTGTCCCCCGCAGACACAGGACGGGCTCATCGCGCTACTGCGGATCTCGGTCGACGGCCAGATCGCGCGGGTCACACACGTCACGTATGTGCCCACCTGGGTCCGGCGCCCGGACTTCGCCGTACTTCCCGTCAGGATGGGCCTGCAGCGAGGTTTCGCGAGCATCATCGCGAGGCTGCGCATGTCCTGGCGACGCACCGTTGCCCGCGCCGGCCGGGTCAGTGGAGTCACACCTGATCCGGCTCGTGCACCGCGCCTGCGCTGACCGGCCTGGGGAGCGGGCAAGCGCCGCAGAGCCGGTCACATAAGCGGCGCGCGGTGCTCGCGGCTCCTTTTCCATGCAACTGGGCGGCCGTCGCCGATCCGGCTGGGGCTTGCGCTTCCGCGTACACGCTTGCTGTTGTTATTTGGCTGGTCGGGTGACGTCCGACGCTGCGGAGAGGGTCCCGACCGGCGGCGAGCTGACTCGCTTTTCACGCTGTCGGCCGTGTTGGCCTGACTGGCTTTCGCTGTGTCGCTCGTCGCCGATCGGGATGCCCTGGCGTGACTTGATAGGAGCGTGGCACCGCCCCCAAGCAAGCGTTGTCCGCCGGGCGTCCGCTTTCAGTCGAGGTAAAAGGGGACCACGTGATGATGGTGCTCGGTGCGGACGCGCACAAGACCTCGCACACCATCGCCGCCGTCGGCGCGAGCACCGCTGAGCTGCTGAGCGACACGACGATCGGGGTCGGCGAGCGCGGCTTTGACCAAGCGCTGGCGTGGGCTCGCGGCCTGGGCGCCGAGCGGGTGTGGGCGCTGGAGGACTGCCGGCATGTCTCGGGCAGCTTCGAGCGGTTCCTGGTGGCGCACGGCGAGCGTGTGGTCAGGGTGGCCATCAGGCTGATGGCCGGCGAGCGCCGCGGTGGCCGTGAGCGCGGCAAGTCTGGCCGCATCGACGCGCTCGCCGTGGCCCGCGCCGCACTGCGCGAGGGCGTGGATCGGTTGCCGGTCGCGCAGCTGGTCGGCGTCGAGCTCGAGATCCGGCTGCTGATCGATCACCGCGAACGCCTCGTCCGGATACGCACCGCCATCTACAACGACCTGCTCTGGCATCTGCACGACCTGTGGCCCGAGCAGTCCTTGCCGGGCTCCGCGTTGCTGTCGAAGAAGTGGAGCACGCAGATCGCGCGGCGCCTGGCACGCAGCGAGAGACCGCCCGGGTCAGGATCGCCCGCGACGAGCTTGGCCATCTGCGCGAGCTCTCCCACCGTCGACGCGCTCGAGGCCGAGATCTCAGAGCTCGTCGCGCAGGTCGCGCCGCAGCTGCTCGCTGAGCCCGGCTTCGGAGCCCTGACCGCCGGCAAGCTGATCGGCGAGATCGCCGGAGCTCAGCGCTTCAGCAGTGACGCCAAGCTCGCCCGCGCCGGCGGCATCGCCCCGATCTCCGTCAGCTCGGGCAACACCAACCGCCATCGCCTGGACCGCGGCGGCAACCGCCAGATCAACACCGCCATCCACCGCGTGGCGATCACCCGGTTGCGTTGCCACCCCGAAACGAAGGCCTACATCGCCCGCAAGCGCCAAGAAGGCAAGACCAACCGCGAAGCGATCCGCTGCCTTAACCGCCACCTCGCCCGCCGCATCTGGCACCTCCTGCAGCCGCCCCCACCCGACCCTCTCAACATCAATCTCTTGACATAGGAGCAGCGAAAGCGGTATCGCGTCGTCCGGGTCCCAGCCGCGGAATGAGTGCGAGGCCCGATACGCGTTCGACCAGACGCAGAGCAGCTAGCGGCGACCGCCACTGATTGTCGGCAGCACGCGGGGGCAATGCGACTCCATCCAGCCGAGTGCGCCCAAACCGCAGGAGCTACTCACCGAAAGCCCGACAAACAGAGGTGCGCCACCCAAGCCTATGGTCCCGGCGACACTGGCCCCGACGAGCATCAGTAGCGCCGCGCACTTGAACGGCAGACGAAAGTCACCAGTCGGGCGCTCGCCTGCTCGGACCGCCGCGAGCTTCTGGCTGAGAACCTCCGTCTCCTCGCTGGCCGTGGCACGAACATAGTCGCACGCGGTGATCGCTGCGCTTCTGACCTCGTAGTCGGGGAGAGCCGATGTCAACATCGAGCGCAGTTCGGGAGGGCCAGTCGGTGACTCAGCTATCGCGTCTAGCGCTTCATCGACTGCCTCGTCGCCCAACTGGTCGAGCATCATACGGACCTCGTAGGCGTTGTCACCGATCGTGCCGAGGCCATCCCGCATCTCATCTACGAGCTGCTGCAACGCGTCCAAATCCTCCACGGCCGAGGTGTCGGTACCGGCCGCTGCCGCGTCCAGCTGAGCAGTCCACAAATCGTCGAGGGCGATGAGCCGGTGCGTACTGATCATCGCCCGCACAGCGGCAAGCCGACCCGCGGGTGTTCCTACTTCTGGGACGGTTCTTACAGCCATTGCGATCCCTCCATGGTGGTGGCCAGCGACGCCTGCTTGATCTACCGACAGCTCGACACTCTCCCAACATACGCGTGCCCACATCTGAGCGCGAGCGGCGCCATTCCACGCGCTCAGCGCTGAGGCGCTCGGACCAGCGACTGGAGTGGCGCGCTGCTGCCTTTGCGTGAACTGGGCGGCCCCGCTCGAGCGGGCGTTCGGGTCCCCTCTGTCGTCCATCTCGGAACTGTTTGATGCGATCTTGCCCGCGCCCGCTTTCGGGGCAGGGGGCATGTCGGTCGCGCGCAGGAGGTCGGGGGTCGGAGTCCCCCTAGCCTTGCTCCATCTCTCGGACTCGACCGAGACTGAGGCCGCGGCGTGCCGCGTTCGACGACCAGGCGCGCGGCGGGCTCGAGCGCGTCGACGCATGGGCGGCAAGCGTGCGGGAGGCACGCATCGCCTCCTCGGCGCGCGTCCTCGGGCTCTAGCGTCGCGTCCATCGGCACGGCGGCTGGGAGACAAGGACAAACCCTCGGCGGCCCCGTCTGCCAGGCGACAGCCGATGCGCGAGCGGCTCAGGCTCGCGCGAGCGGGTTCGACTGCTGCCTGTCGGCCGCCCCGTTGGCGACGATCACGGCGACGCGCACACTGCCCAACCCACGGCGGTGCGCCGCTCGGCGGCGTTCCCAGACGCGTACTTGATCGCGGCGAACCAGCCGGTAGGCGCATCGCCCTCCTGCGGGTCGGGCATCTGCATCCCCATCGTCGGCTTGGTCTCCACGATCTGCTCGGTCCCGCTGAAGACCCTCGCGTACGACGCGCCCCCGCCGACGGCCCGCTCTCCCAGGTGGCAGTCGACCGGCACCGCGGTTTGGACGTCCGGCGGCACGTTGCCAACCGCGACCGTGCGCACCACCACGTTCGTCGCGCCGGCGGGCCCTCGCGCCCCGGCCGCGCCGGCCGGCCCCGGCGCACCGGCATCGCCCTTGCTGCCCGCGGGCAGCTGTCCCGGCTTGAAGTCCCTGGCGAGTAGCGCCCCGTCCTTGACCAGCGAGGACGTGATCGCCCCGCGTTTGATCTTCGACCGGGTCACCGCGTTGCGCTTGAGCTGCGCGCTGCCGACGCTGTTGCGGGGCACGGTCAGCGCGTACGCGCCGCCACTGAGGGCGACGAAGAGTGCCGTCAGTGAGACCACGTTGGCGAACGTCACATGGACACGAACCCGAACCGGCACGACACACCTCCTGACGTGACTGCAACGAGTCAGGCGACCGTAACGCGACGAGCGGTGCGAGCGCCAACGGCGCCGGGCATCGCGCGATGCCATGAGCGGGGACGTTCCAGCAGGGAGCACGAAGCCCACCGACTCTGCATCCGCTGCTCGTCCAACCGAGCACTGCCACCGCGACCGCAGCGCACTACTGCTCTGGCGTGCACGCAGCAGCCGCTCGGCTGTCAACACGTAACACCCAAGCTCCCGTTCGCCCGGAGCGACCCCAAGCGCACCCGTTGGCTCGCCAACGCGGAAGCGGACCACGGTGGCGCGATACTCCGGCGGAGAGCGGTCGCGCGCCGATTCGGCGCAGGAGCTGCGGTCGCGAAGGGAGTAGACGCTGGCGGATCGCGTCACGGGCGGTGGTGCCCGGCCGGGCAAGGACGGTGGTCGGGCGGGTGGCGCGGGACACGCCCCTCAGACGGAGCTTGCGGAGTCTGAGGCCGTGTCCGGCGACAGGACCCGCCCGCAACCGACTGCGGGCCCGCCGTCGTGCAACACGCGAACGGTGATCAGCGACGTGACGACCAACATGAACGCCGACGCGCTGAGTTAGTGTCCTAACGCCTCCCGCGACGAGCTCCGCACACCGTGGTCGCCGCGCCGCTGCCGCGACCGGCGCGGACGTCGTGGTCAGCTGAGGGCGGCCACGAGGCGGTGGTGGCGCAGCTGCTCCGGCGGCGAGCCGTGCAGTACCCAGTCGCCGTGGTCGCGGCGGCTGACCGTGCCGGCGCGGGCGAGATCGCCCAGCGCGGTGGTCACCGTCGGGCGGTGGGCGCCGACGAGGTCGGCCAGCCGCTGGTGGCCGAGCGGCAGCGGCAGCACGATGCCGTCGGGATGGACCCGGCCCCAGCGCTCGGCCAGATGCCACAGCGTGAGCAGCAGCCGGTCCTCGACGCGCTGGTGGTGGGCGATCGCCAGCGCGACGGCGAGGTGGTGCGCGCGCCGCGTGCCGCGGTTGAAGAGTTCGACCCCGAGCTGAGGCCACGGCACGATGCGGACCACCAGGCCATGGTCGAGCACGGCCAGCCTCGTGGGCTCGAGCACCTGCCAGCCGACCTCCGCCTGCACGTGTGAGCCCTCGTCGTCCCAGGTCCACGGGCGCATGACGTCACCGTGACCGAGCAGCTCGACGCAGCTGCGGCCGAGCACGTCGACCTCGCGGCTCAGCAGCCCGTCGACGATCAGGAAGCCGCGGTGGTGGACGTCGGCCTCGCGCGCGACCTCGGGATCCCAGTCGCCGGGCGACAACCTCTGCACGCGCGCGAGCGCGTCGCGGCGGGCGCGTTCGACCTCGTCCTCGTCGAGCAGTTCGGCGAGATCGCGATCGGCGTCGACGATGCTGATGACGTTGTTCGGCGAGGCGGACATGGGGGAGTGGTACCCATGTGGGCCATGTCGGATCTCTGACGTCGGCGCCGCGACCTGAACTCGCATTGCGGCGCCCCACCACATCTACGGTCGCGGCCTCAACGACCCAAGGGAGAGAACCATGCTCTGGCTCATCGTCGGCATCGTGCTGCTCGTCATCGCCATCGCCGGGGGCGCGATCGTCCACCCGATCCTGTTCGCGCTCGCGATCCTGGCGCTGGTGGCCTTCTTCGCCGGCTCGCGCGGACGCGCGGTATGACGGTGTCGGACGCCGCGGGGTTCGCGGTGGTCGATCTCGTGGTGGGCCCGGCGGCGGGCGTCGCCGTCCGCGGCGAGCTCGAGATCGCCACCGCGCCCGACCTGACGGCCGCGCTCGACGAGGCCATCCGGACCACCTCCGGCCCGTTCGTCATCGACCTCGCGAATGTCGGCTTCCTGGACTCCAGCGGCATCACCTGCCTCATGCGGGCGCGGGCGCTCCTGGGGCGCGACGACCGCACGCTGGCCCTCATCTGCCCGCCGGGCAGCACCCGGCGCGTGCTGAACCTCGTCGGCATGGACGAGCTGGTCGCGCTCTACGCCTCACGCGACGAGCTCCTGCGCGCGCTCGCGGGTTCAGCCGAGGGCGGGTGAGCCGAGCCCCGCGGCCCGGACCACCACGGGGACCGCGATGCTCTCCCAGCCGGGGGCCATCAGATGCACGCCGCTCACGCCCGGCACCTCGCGCACGCGCTGGATCGCCTCGGCGGCGATCTCGATGCCGGCGGCGGTGGCGGCGTCGCCGCTGAGGCCCTCCATGCGCGCGAAGGTCGCGGCGTCGACCTCGACGCCGGGGATGCGCTCGTGCATGTAGGTCAGCATCCGCGTGCTGCGCGGCGGCGCGATGCCCACGAGCAGCGGCGCGCGCTCGGTGATGCCCGCCTCGACGAAGGGCGCCAGCCAGGCGGCGAAGCGGTCGACGTCGTAGACGATGTTGGTCTGCAGCAGGCCGACCCCGGCCTCGAGCTTGCCCGCGAGCCGCTCGACCGAGTCCACCAGGGGATTGGCGGCGCCGGCGATGAGGAACGAGGGCGGGAAGGCCAGCGGCTCGTCGGCCGCGAGCCGGCCGTCGTTCATGGTGGCGATGAGGCGGGTGAGGCCCAGCGAGTCGAGGTCGCCGACGGCCGTCGCCAGGCCCTCGTAGGGGCCGACGCTCAGCGGATCCCCGCTCAGGGCCAGGACCGTCCGCACGCCGAGCGCCCACGCTCCGAGCAGCTCGGCCTGGAGCGCCATGACGTTGCGGTCGCGGCCGGTGAGCTGAAGGATCGGCTCGACGCCCTCCTCGATCAGCAGCGCCGAGCACGCCACGGGGGAGAGCTTGACCGTGGCGGCCTGATTGTCGGTCACGTTGACCGCGTCGACCGACCCGGCGAGCGCGCGGGCGCCCGCGCGCACGATGTCGGGGTCCGGGTCGCGCGGCGGCCCGAACTCCGCGGTGACGACGAAGCTACGCGACGACAGCGCCGAAGCCAGCATCGCGCGCCTCCGTCGCAAGCTCGTGATCGTCCTCGCCGCTGGGGCGCCGGTACGCGTCGCGGTGGCGGGCACTGAGGACCGAGATGTTGGAGCCCTCGCGGTAGGCGAAGGGCTCGACCGTCACCTCGAAGCCGCTGCGCTCACCGAGGAGCTGGAAGATCGGCGCGTTGATCCAGTTGACGATAGAGCCCTCGAGCTTGCCGGGGCCCCGGAAGGACGCGTACTGACCGACGTCGGCGGCGAACAGGTCCTGCGCCACCAGGATGCCCTCGTAGTGCAGGAGCTGCAGCGTTTGCGCGAAGCTCTCGGCGGCCACCGTCGACATGTGGACGCGCGTCCACTCCGGCAGCCCGTCGACGAGCTCGTCGAGATGGACGTCGGCGCTGGGCGCCACGCGCAGGGCCGACGGGGCCGCGATCTCGACGTAGACCTCCTCGAGGTGGACGGCGTCCCACACGTCGGCCCAGAAGTGCACGCCGGCCGAGAGCTCGCCGATGCACTCGGGCCCCTCGCGCAGCACGCGCTGGACGACGGAGACGATCTGGTCCTGCGCGATGCCGTGCGTGGCCGCCAGCTCGGCCATCTCGCCCGGGGTGATGCTGGCGCGCACGAGCGGCTCGTAGGCGTGGTCGCCGACGCGCATGACCTCGTCGGTGGGGAGGTTGTCGTAGACGTTGCAGGTGTGGGCGAACAGGAGCTTGCCGCGCAGGTCGGCGAGGGCGGACATCGGGTTGCGGAAGTCGAGCTCGAGGCCCTGCACGATGTCCCCGTACCCGCTGACGCGCTGCTTCGCGCGCGCCAGCACGTGGGGCGAGTAGTCGGCCATCAGGTAGCGCACCCGCCCGAGGTAGTCGCGGCCCTGCTCCTCGCATGCGGCCGCGAAGCAGTCCAGCCACACCTTGGCTCCCTGGCCGTCGCCCACGCCCAGCTCGAGCACGTGGATCTCGTCGGGCAGCTCCGACCATTCCTCCAGGCGGTTCAGGGTGGCCATGAAGGCATCGATCCGGTCCGCCCAGAACTCCGGGTTGGTCCCGTCGGACACCCCGCCCGGGAGCGCGGCGGCGTAGTCCTTGTGGAAGGTCTGGTCCCACGCGCCCAGATGGCGCCAGTAACTGCGGTTGAACGACCAGATCACGCTCTTGCTCGGGCGCACCCACTCCTCGAGGTGGGTGCACTCGTGGATGTCGGGCATGAGCCCCAGGGCCTTGGAGAGGCGCTCGACGATCTCCGCCTGCAGCAGCGGCTGGTCGATCGCTCCCGCCCGCCGGACGTCGATGGCGATCTCCGCCAGCGGGGCGTCGCCGCGGGGCGCACCGTCGCGGCCCAGGAACGGGCGCACCATCACGGGCGCGCGGAAGTTCTTGCGGTACTGCACCCAGTCGAGCGTGACGGCCAGGCGCGAGTGGTCGAGGTCGACCGCGGCGGCCGCCTCGCTGAGCGTCGGCAGTATGGCCGCGAGGTCGTCGGGCTGTGCGCGTCCGATCGACCTGAGCTGGATGATCACGGGTGCTCTCTCCTTGGCAGCGGTCAGCGCCGAAGGAGCCATGGTCGGGCCTGCGCGGGCCCCACGCGACGCCCGAAGTGCAGGTCTTGCCCCCCTTTATGGGCAGGTTCGGAAGCCGAAGACGCCCGATCGCCCCCGGCGAGGCCTCAACGGCGCGTGATCTCCAGCAGGTAGCTGACCATGAACTTGCTGCCGCAGACGTCGAGATGGTGTGCGTCCGACGTCCGCTGCACCCGGCTGAGGTGCTCGGTGCTCCGGCACAGGTAGTCGGTGAACGGCAGGAAGGCGACGTCGACGACCCGTGCCCGCAGGCCGCAGCGTTCGAGCAGGTCGCTCGTTCGCTCCTGGGAGAGCAGCGACGTCTGCAGGACGTAGGCCACGCCGTCGTCGGCGAGCGCTCGGGGCAGCGTCTGGATCACGTGGTCGACCGCGTTGCGGCCCCAGTAGTCGACCGGACGCGTCGCGTCGCCGACGAGCGGATCCACCGGCGCCTGGAACAGCGAGGCGACGATGACGTCGTAGGGCGCCTCGGGCGTCCACGGGAACAGATCGACGGCGGCGACGCTCACGCGGTCGACCACCCCGTTGCGAAAGGCGTTCAGGAGCGTCGCATCGGCGGCCTCGGCGGCGACGTCGATCGCGTCCACGTGCTCGGCGCCGTTGAGCGCGAGCTGGATCGCCTGCAGGCCGCTGCCGCAGCCGATGTCCAGGCAGCGCGCGCCGCGCCCGATCTGCTCGCCGAACAGGTGGCGCCAGATCATGAACGAGCCCTGCGAGGGGACGAAGACGTCGCCGTGGGCGGCGAGGTCCGGGAAGGCGAGCGGGTACAGCGGGCGCCCGCCGGCATCGACCCACGGCTCGGGCGGCGCCGCGTGGACGCCGCCGAGGTCGTGGGACCCCCCTTCGCTTCGACGCGGCGCCCCCGGCCGCGTCCCGTCCAGCGCCGCGTGCGCAGTGCCGATCTCGTCGGACCCCACGCCGCAGCAGCCACCGATCAGCTGCGCACCCTCCTCGCGCCAGCCCACGGCCATACGCGCGAACTCGGCCTGGTCGGCGCCGGCGTCGAGCTGCCAGCCGTTGCTCGTGAGGTAGCCGAGGTTGGGGTGGACGCCGAGCGGCAGGTCGGTGAAGTCGCGCAGGTAGGACAGCGTCCCGGCGACGTGGTCGGGCGGGATGCAACCCAGCAGCAGCGCGCTGACCCCGAGCTCCTCGAAGCGCCGCGCCGCGCGCCCGAACGCGTCGCCCTCCGGGCCGCCCCAGTGCTGGCCGTAGACCCCGCACAGCCCGTGGCGACAGCGGCGGAAGGAGAGCCAGACGGGGAGCCCGGTCGCCAGCAGCGCCTCGACGATCGAATAGAGCGTCGGGCGCACCACGGTCAGGCCCTCGACCACCACCAGATCGGGCGGCTCGCCGGCGAACGCACGCTGCAGCAGCCCGACGGTCTCCGCCCCGTCCGCGCGGTCGATGTCGGCGTCGATCGAGAAGGCGACGGCGACGTCGCCCTCGCGCCCCTCCTCGGCGATCGCCTGGCGCGCGAGGCGCACGCTGCGCAGGGCGAGTCCCATCCAGTCGCGGGGCAGCGCGCCGTCGTCGGGAGTGCGCAACAGCCCCTGCGTGCCGGTCGTGATCACGTCGCAGCCCGCCCGCAGGTAGCGCCGATGGGCAGCGACGACCTCGGCGGCGTTCGGGGTGTCGCCGCTGCCGTTCCCGCCGTCGATGGCATGCTTCGATGACAGCAACCGCTGGATGACCCGACAATGGGGAGCGGACCCTCGACTTCGCGGGCCGCGACCCTCAAGGGCTCGGGTTCGGAGGGTCTTTCTCCACCGATCGGGAAGGTTTCGCGCTCGCGCGCGTCGACACGAACATGATCCGTGCCTCGAGTCGCAGCGCGGTGTCCCATCTCCGCGTCGTCGCATCGCAGCCCGCGACGACCCCTGACGACGCCCCGCTCATCGAGCGCGCGGTCGAGCTGGGGGTGCTCGCGGGCGCGGTCCGGCGGCTCGCCGACGGCGAGGGCGGGGTGGTCGTGCTCGATGCGCCGGCGGGCCTGGGCAAGACGGCCCTGCTCGAGCGCGCGGCGCTCTTCGCCGCCGACAGCGGCTGCCTCGTGCGCCGCGCCGCGCCGGGCCCACTCGAGCGCCACTTCCCGTTCGGGGTCGTGCGCGCCCTGTTGGAGGCGCCGGTGCGCGAGGCCTCCGGCAAGGAGCGCGCGCAGCTGCTCGACGGGGCCGCTTCGGCCGCGGGCACGCTGCTCCTCGACGGCACCGTCCCGGGCGGCGACTCCACCATGCTCCTCGCCCACAGCGTGCTGTGGCTGTGCGCGGCCATCGCCGACCGGCGACCGCTGGCGCTCGTCGTCGACGACGCGCAATGGGCCGACCGCTCGTCGCTGGAGGTGCTCGCGTACCTCGCCCGGCGCATCGACGACCTGCCGCTGCTGATCGCGGTCGGCGCGCGCGCCGACGACCCGCGCGCCGCTTCGGATCTGCTGAGCCTGCTCGGCGGCGTGCGGTCGGCGACCGTGCTGCATCCGCAGCGCCTGACGCCCCGCGGCGCCACGCAGCTGATCCGCCGTCTGGCGCCGGAGGCGTCGGCGGTCGTCTGTCGCGACTGCCATCGCGCCGTCGGCGGCAATCCGTGGCTGCTGGGCGAGCTCGGGCGCCAGATCGCCACGCACGGCCCCGGCTCGATCGCCGAGGCCGGCGACGAGGCCCCACCCGTGTCCGCCATCGCCCGCAACGTCATCCGCTGGCGGCTGGCGACGCTGAGCGCCCGCGACCGCGCGGTCGCCGCGGCGCTGGCGGTCGTGGGCGAGGGCGCGCTCCCGCACGTGGTCGCGGCGGTGGCCGGCGTCCCGCCCGCCGCGCTGGGCCCGGCCCGCGACGCGCTGCTGGCCGCCGGCCTACTTGACGCGGAGGGCGAGGGCCTGGCCCACGGCCTGGTCGCCGCCGCCATCGGCGAGGACCTCACGCGGACCGAGTGCGAACGCCTGCATCGCGAGGCCGCGCGCGCGCTGATGGCCGGCCCCGCCGAACCCGACGTCGTCGCCAGCCACCTGCTGCAGTGCTCGCCGCAGGCCGATCCGGACGTCAGCGAGCTCCTGATGTGCGCCGCGTCGACGGCGGCGCGGCGCGGGGCGCCGCACACCGCCGCGGCCTACCTCGAGCGCGCGCTGGAGGAGCACGCGCCGGGCGACGACCGCGGCCAGATGCTCGCCCAGCTGGCGATGCTCGCCTTCGACGCCGGCCTGCCCGATTCGCAGCGGCGCCTGCTCGATGCGCTGCACGAGGTGCGCGACCGCGCGAGCCGCATCGACGTCCTCACGCGCCTGGCCGCGCTCAACGTCCTCGGCAATGGCGACGCCGATCATGCGGAGCTGTTCGAGCAGGAGCTGGCGGGTCAGAGCGATCCCGGCGTGCGCCTGGCGGTCGAGGCCGCATCGCTCGACGCGCTCATGATGATCCCCGACCGTCACGTCGAGCGCGCGCGGCGGTTGGGGGCCATCGATCTCACGACGACGAGCGATCCGCTGCTGGAGCGCGTGATCCTGGCGCACCGCGCGTGGATCGGCGTCGAGGTCGGCGCGCCCGACGCGTCGACCTGCGCGGCGCTGGCGCGGCAGGCGCTGGAGGGCGACCTGCTGCTGCGCGAGGCCGGCCGGCGCGCGTCCTACCACCTGTGCCTGCGCACGCTCGTGATGACCGACCACGCCGAGGAGGCCCGGCAGGCGATCGCGGCGATGCTCGACGAGGCCACCGCGCGCGGCTCGCTGCGGCTGCGCCGCGGCGCGGCCTGGTACGCGTCGAACCTCGCGCTGCGCAGCGGGCACGTCGCGGAGGCCGAGAACCACGCCCGCATGGCCTTGGAGCTCGTCGACGACGACCGCAACGGGTTCACCGGCGGCGCCATCATGCTGCTGCTGTACGCGCTGGCCGAGCGCGGGGAGTTCGAGGAGGCCCGCGAGCTCCTGGACCGCCATCGCTTCGACGGCAGCCTGGGGCCCACGCGCTGGGAGATCGGCATCCGCGACGCGCGAGCGCGACTGTGGCTGGCCGAGGGGGACTTCGAGCGCGCCCATGCCGAGGCCTGTCGCGCGGGCGCACTGGGCGAGGAGCAGGGACGCCACAACCCGAGCTGGACGCCGTGGCGCGCCACCGCCGCCCTGGCGCTCGCCCACCTCGGCCGCCGCGAGGAGGCCGCCGCGGTGGCCGACGCCGAGGTGGCGCGCGCCGAGCGCTTCGGTGCACCGGTGCCGATCGCCCACGCGCTGCACGCGCGCGCCGTCGCGGAGGCCGACGACATGGCGCGCGTGGCGCTGTGCGAGCGGGGGCTGGCCGTGATCGAGGGCGTGCCGGCCGTGCTGCAGCGCGTGCGCCTGCGCCTCGAGCTCGGCAGCACGCTGGCCTACATCGGCCGGCGCATCGAATCCCGGGGAGCGCTGCGCCCGGCGCTGGCCGACGCCGATGCCGTCGGCGCCGTGCTGCTGGCGCAGCGCGCGCGGCGCGAGCTCGCGGCGACCGGGCTGCGCCCGCGGCAGGCCGCGATCGAGGGCGCCGCGTCGCTCACGCCGCGCCAGCGCCAGGTCTGCGAGCTGGCCGCCACGGGCAAGGGCAACCGCGCGATCGCCCAGGAGCTCTTCCTCAGCATCAAGACGGTCGAGGCGCATCTCGCGGCGGGCTATCGCAAGCTCGGCGTCAGCGCCCGCGCGGAGCTGGCGGGAGAGCTCGCAAGCTAGGGACGCCCGCGCAAAGTTCAGGGTCGCCCACCAATTGTCAGGGCGGCGCCCGGCCCGCATAGTCGGTCGGGATGGCACTCCACTCACGACCTTCGATCGATGCTCTACCCGACGGTCGTTGAAGTGGCGCGAGGCGGAGCCCCACGGCGCGCCGGCTCGCGTGCCGCGCGGCGGCGCGTCGCCCTCGTCGCCGGGAGCGCCCGCGGTCCCGGCCGCGCCATCGCGCGCCGCCTGGCCCGCGATGGCCTGGCCGTGGCCGTCAACGACGGCGGCGATCCGGGCCTGGCCCTCGAGATCGCCGACGCCGTCCGCCGGGACGGCGGAATGGCCGAGGCGTTCACCGGCGACGTCACGGACGAGCGCGAGGCCGCCGAGCTGGCCGCCGCAGTCGCCGACCGCCTGGGCCCGGTCGAGGTGCTGGTGCTCAACGCGGCCGGCCCACAGCCCGAGGCGCCGCTGGCACTGGTGGCGTGGGAGGACCACGTCGTGCAGCTCGAGCGCTTCGTCAAGGGCCCGGTCGTGCTCGGTCGCGCCCTGCTCCCCGGCATGGCGGCGCGGCGATCGGGCCGCATCGTGCAGGTCGACTCCGACGCCGTGGACGCGCCGCCGCCCGGCAGGAGCGCGTACGCGACGGCCAAGAGCGCCCAGAACGGCCTGACCCGCAGCTGGGCGCGCGAGCTCGCGCCGCTGGGGATCACCGTCAACGCGGTGGCGCCCGGCACCGTGCCCGTCGAGCGCCACGCGCGCGAGGAGATCGCGCACGCGGTGAGCTTCATCGCATCGGAGGCGGCGAGCTTCATCACCGGGCAGCGGATCGTCGTCGACGGGCGCGGGGCGGCGGACTGAGGCCATGCGCTCCCGTCGCCGTGCCCGGATCGCAGCGCTCGCCGTCGTCGCGGCGGCGCTGGCCCTGCCCGCCGGCGCTCCGGCGGCGTCGAGCTGCTCCTACGACGTCGCCAACGCGACCGTGCAGGCGCAGATGCTCTCGCCGCGGGTCGTCATCGCCAACGCCGGCGACGGCCGGATCCTGGTCGACGGCCGCGCCTGCGCCTCACCCAGCGACGGCGCGGTCGTCGCGACCGTGGCCACCGCGGACCAGGTCGTCGTCTCCAGCGCGTTCCCGCCCGCCACCGACGTCGTGGTCGTCGACGAGCGCCACGGACGCCTGGCCGACCGCCGCACCGGGCACCGCCCGAAGGTCTTCGCGCTCACGGGAACCGGCGGCGACACGATGGAGGTGATCGGCACGCCCGGGCGCGACCGCTACGTCGCCCACGACGATCTGGGCGCCAGCATCGACCTCGGCGGCGACGCCGCCCCGGACTTCGTCAGCACCGACGTCGGGCGCGTGGTCATGTTCGGCGGGCCCGGAGACGACTTCCTGTCGGCCGGCGCCGGACCACACGACCGCATGAGCCGTCCCGTCGCGCTCTACGGCGGAGCGGGCCACGACGTCGTGCGCGGCGGGCGCTCCGGGGAGGACCGGCTCCGGCCATGACCTACCTCGTCGTCGGCCTCGACCAGAGCACCTTCGCCCCGTGGCATCAGAACATCCGGGCGGACAACGTCGTGTCGGCCCGGCAGATCGCCTTTGCCCGGGCCCAGGCTCGCGGGATCCAGCTCGTGGTGGCGGCCGTCATCGGGCCGGGCCTGACCGTGCTGGCGGACCCCGCGCAGGCACGCGCGCGATGGTCCGAGGCGGCCTGAAGGAGGGTAGAAACCCCCCTCGAAGCCAGTACTTGCCGCGCTCCTGGATCGCTCCGGACGGGACGACTCTATGAGTAGTGGCTCACGATCGCATCGCCTCGCGCGAGATCCAGGCACCCGACGTCCCCGCCAACCGGCCGGTCGCGGTGGCGCGGCGCTGCACTCGTCTGATCGCCGTGGCCGCTGCTCTGATCGCAACGCAGTCCGCCGCTGCCCCCGCGCAGGCTGCCGGCCACCACCACCGACACTTGCTGCGTCTGATCTCCTCGACGGTGTGCGCCGACGCCACGCTGGTCCCGACGCAGGCCAACACCCCCCGCGTCGAGGCGGCCACCCTCTGCCTGGTCAACGTGCAACGGGCACGCCGCGGCCGGCGCGCCCTGCGCCGGAACGCCGAGCTCACCCGCTCCGCCATTGCGCACTCGCAGGACATGGTCTCCCGGAACTACTTCGACCATGTCAGCCCGACCGGCGGCACGCCGCTCGAGCGGATCCTGGCCAGCGGGTACCTTCCGCGCCGGGCGGCCTTTATCGTCGGCGAGAACATCGCGGTGGGCATGGTGGAGCTGGCGACTCCGGCAGCGGTCGTCGCGGCCTGGATGAGATCCCCCGACCATCGCACGAACATCCTCGCCCGCGACTTTCGCGACAGCGGGCTCGGCATCGTCGCGCAGGTGCCCAGCCAATACTCCAACGGCCTGCTCGGAGCGACCTATACCCAGCACTTCGGCGTCATCGCGCGGTGACGGCCACGCCGCGATGGCGTGCTCGAAGCCTTGACTCCCGATCGCGGTTGGCGTAGGCAGCACAGGACCGCCCAGCGTGAGGGGAGACGCAGATGATTGAGCCGTATCAGGCGATCGGGCTCGTGCCGACGATGTGGGGCATCCGCCACCGCGACGAGATCCGCCGCAACCTCGAGCATCTCGACCACCTCGTGACCGCGTCGACGTGGCTGGGCGGACTCGATCTGCCCGTGCGCCTGGTCGCGATCCCGGAGGGGGCCCTGCAGGGGTTCAACGACGAGGTGCTCGATCTCGACCACGAGACCTTCGCGCGCGACTGCGCGATCGACATCCCGGGCCCCGAGACCGACGAGCTGGGCCGCCTGGCGCGCAAGTGGGGCGTGTTCGTGATGGCGCAGGCGAAGGCGCGCCACCCGGAGTTCCCGGGCCGGTTCTTCAACGTCGGCTTCGTCCTTGACCCCGACGGCGCCGTGGTGCTGCGCCACCACAAGCTGGTGCCGCTGCTGCCGGTGGAGCATTCGATGACGCCGCACAACGTGTACGACCGCTGGGTCGAGCTGTACGGCGAGACGCTCGACGCCTTCTACCCGGTGGCCGACACCGAGATCGGGCGGCTCGGGGTCATGATGGCCAACGAGGGCTCCTATCCCGAGAACGCGCGCGGGCTCGCGATGAACGGTGCGGAGGTCGTCTACCGGGCCTCGTTCCCGCATCGTGCGAGCGACGCCTTCGCGGTGCAGACGCGGGCGCGAGCGCTGGACAACAACTTCTTCGTCATCGCGCCGAACGTGGGCACCTACTACCTGACCGCCGACGACGACACGCCGATCGACACCTTCGGCGGGCACTCGATGATCGTCGACTACCTCGGCCGGGTCGTCGGCGAGCACGCTTACAGCAGCGGGTCCTCGTGGGTGGCCGGCACCATCGACATCCACGCGCTGCGCCACTTCCGCGCCAATGCGAAGTGGGGCAACTGGATGAAGGACCTGACGACCGAGCAGTACCGGGTGATCTACGAGCGGCCCGTCTACCCCAAGAACCTCTACGCCGAGCGGGCGCCCTACAAGCACGACGAGTACCGCCGCGAGGTGCTCGAGCCGCAGGTGCGACTGCTGCAGGAGCGCGGCATCTACGCCCCGGTCGACGCGCCCGTCGACGCGCCCGCCGACGCCCCGACGCTGCCCGCGCCGGAGCCGCTCCCGCTCGATCTCCCGCCCGACGTGGTCACCGAACCCGCCTGACAGCCGGTTGACAGCGCGTGCTGGCACGGTCCCGGCATGACCATGCTGCGCGCCATCACGACCTCGCACCGGCTGGTGCCCCTGCGCCGCCGGCCGACGCGCCCGTCCGATCCGCTGATCGAGCGGATCCGCAACGCGGTCATCGGCGATGACGCGCTGCTCGAGGGCCCGTTCGGGCCGCGCCGCATGGTCTACGCCGACGCCACGGCCTCGGGGCGCTCGCTGACCTTCGTCGAGGACCTCATCCGCGATCGCGTGCTCCCGATGTATGCCAACACGCACACCGAGGCGTCGGCGACCGGCCGCGCGACGACGGCCATGCGCGAGGAGGCGCGCGCCGTCATCCACCGTGCTGTCAACGGCGGCGAGGACGACGTCGTGATCTTCTGCGGCTCGGGGGCCACCGGCGCGATCGACAAGCTCATCCGCATGCTGGAGCTCGACGGGGGCGAGCGGCCCGTGGTCTTCATCGGGCCCTACGAGCACCACTCCAACGAGCTTCCGTGGCGCGAGTCGATCGCCGACGTCGTCACCATCCGCGAGGACGACGCCGGCCGTGTCGACCTCGAGCACCTCGAGCACGAGCTGCGCCGCCACGCCGACCGGCGGGTGAAGATCGGCAGCTTCTCGGCCGCGTCGAACGTCACGGGGATCGTGACCGACGTCGACCGGGTGGCGATCACGCTGCATCGCTACGGCGCGAAGTCGTGCTGGGACTACGCCGCCGCCGGGCCCTACCTGCCGATCGACATGAACGCCGCCCCGGACATCGCGAACGGACCGCTTGCCTACAAGGATGCGGTGTTCGTCTCCCCGCACAAGTTCATCGGCGGCCCCGGCACGCCCGGGGTGCTGGTGGCCAAGCGCTGGATGATGCGCAACCGCGTCCCGTCGGTGCCCGGTGGCGGGACGATCCTCTTCGTCAGTCCCACCGGGCACTCCTACCACCCCGATCCGGCCATCCGCGAGGAGGGCGGGACGCCCGCCATCGTGGAGTCGATTCGCGCCGGGCTCGCGTTCGCGCTGAAGGAAGCCGTCGGCAGCGACGAGATCCGCCGTCGCGAGCACGACTTCGCCCGCCGCGCGCTGCGCTCGTGGGCGCGCAACCCGGACATCGAGATCCTCGGCAACCCGGAGCTCGAGCGCCTGGCGATCGTCTCGCTCGGCCTGCGCCATCCGGCCGGCCACCTGCACGCGAACTTCGTCGTCGCCGTGCTCAGCGACCTGTTCGGCATCCAGGCGCGCAGCGGCTGCTTCTGCGCCGGGCCCTACATCCACCGCATGTTCCCCATCGACGAGCAGTGGTCGCAGCGGATGGACGCCGAGGTGGCCAAGGGCCACGTCGGCGCCAAGCTGGCGTTCACCCGGCTGACCTTCAACTACTTCATCAGCGAGGCGGTCTTCGACTACATCGTCGACGCCGTCCACCTGCTCGCCCGCGAGGGCTGGAAGCTGCTGCCGCTCTACCGCTTCGATCCCGACAGCGGCATGTGGCGCCACCGCGCCGCGATGCCCGATCCACCGGCGGGCGTCTGCGACCTGACGGCCGCTCTCGACGGCGGCCGGCCACCGATCGCCACCGCCCCCGAGAGCGCGCTGGCCGGGCAGCTGGAGGCGGCACGCGAGGTCATCGCCGCCGTCGAGTCCGAGCCGCCTGCCGGACCGCTGCTCGACCCCGCGCTGAGCGACGAGTTCGAGCGGATCCGCTGGTTCCCGCTCCCCGGTGAGGGACTCGAGCAGCTGCTGGCCGTGCGACCGAGGAGCCCGGTGCCTTTGCATCGTTGAGCGCACGAAACCTGCGGCTCGCCCCCCGGGGGACTATCGCTGCGGCGTGATTGCCGCCACAATCGGCATGCGCGGAGGCGCCGGCTCGCCAGGGGAGGCACGTGCAGTTCCGGATCCTGGGGCCAGTTGAAGCGCTCGGTCTCGATGACCGGGCCATCGCCGTGGGCGGTCAGCCGCTGCGGCTCCTCGGCCTCCTGCTCGTGCGAAGGGGTGAGCCCGTCGCCGCGGACAGCGCGATCGATGCGCTCTGGGGCGAGCGGCTTCCGGCCAATCCGGCCAATGCGCTGCAGGTCGTCGTCTCGCGCCTGCGCACCGCGGTGGGGGCCGCCGCGATCGCCTGGCACGGAGGCGGCTACGCGCTGCAGCTCGACGACCCCGAGGCCGTCGACGCGGATCGCTTCACGCGCCTGACCTCGGAGGGCGAGGCCGCCCTGGCCCGCGGCGATCCCGCCGCCGCCGCGCACGCGCTGCACGCTGCGATGGCGCTGTGGCGCGGCCCGGCCCTGCACGGCCTGCGCTACGAGTCCTTCGCCGCCGCCGAGGTCGCCCGCCTCGACGAGCTGCGCCTCGCCTGTCTCGGCGCGCGCATCGAGGCCGATCTCGCCCTCGGCCGCCACGAGAGCGTCCTGGGTGAGCTCGCCGCGCTGGTCGCCGAGCACCCGCTGCGCGAATCGCTCAGGCTCCAGCTCGTGCGGGCGCTGGAGCTCGGCGGCCGTCGGGCCGAGGCGCTCGCGGCGGCCCGCGTCGCCCGGCGCGAGCTTGCCGACGACCTCGGCCTCGCGCCGTCGCCGGCGCTCGCCGCGCTGCTCGACGGCGTGCAGGAGGAGCCGGCGCTGCCGGCACGGCGCGAGGTGGTGTGCGTCGCGGCCGACGTGCGCTTCGGCGACGGTAGCGAGCCGCTCGATCCTGAGGTGCTCCAGGAGACGATGCGCCTCGGCGTCGAGGCGGCGGTGACGGTGCTTCAGCGCCACGGCGACCCGGTGGTCGAGCAGCTCCCGGATGGCCTGCTCGCCGTGTTCGGCAGCCGGGCGAGCCACGAGGACGAGTGCCTGCGCGCGGTCCGGGCCGCGACGGCGCTCCAGCGGCGGCTGACCGAGTTCGAGTGCGAGGCGGCGCTGGTGCTCGACGTCCGTCTCGGGGTGACGGCGGGCACGGCGCTGGTGTCCGACCGCGATGCCCTGCCGGCCGGCGACGTGGTCGGCGCGGCGTCGCGGCTGGCGCGCGACGCCGCCGCGGGCGAGCTGCGACTGAGCGCGCCGGTGCAGGCGCTGCTCGACGCCACCCGTTCGCGCCATACCGACGTGACGCCGCTGGCGGGGCGCGAACGCGAGCTCGCCGCCGTGAAGGCCGCGCTGGCGCGTGTGCGGCACGCCGGGCGCGTGGAGCTGGTGACCCTCGTCGGCGAGCCCGGGATCGGCAAGTCGCGGCTCGTGCGCGAGCTCGCCGCCGGCGTGGGAGCCGATGCGCAGGTGCTCATCGGGCACTGCCCGGCCTACGGCGACGGCGTGACCTACTGGCCGCTGCGCGAGATGGTGCTGCAGGCGCTGCGCGGGCGCGCGCTGACCGCGGTCATGGCGCCGACCGAGGACGGGCGCGGGGCGGCGGCGACGATCGCGGCCACGCTCGGGCTCGGGGGCCAGGCCTCCGCCGACGCCGCTCCGTGGGCCTTCCGGATGCTCTTCACCACGCTCGCGCGGCGCGGCGCGCTCGTGCTCGCCTTCGAGGACGCGCACTGGGCGGAGCCGGCACTGCTCGACCTCATCGAGCAGCTCGCCGGCGGGCCGATGGCGGCGCCCGTGCTGCTGCTGTGCATTGCGCGTCCCGAGCTGCTGACCATGCGGCCGGCCTGGGCGCGGGGCGCCGTCCTGCGGCCGGCCCCGCTCGACGAGCAGGCCAGCCGCCGCCTGCTCGACGCCGGGCCCCCGCTGCCGGCCGCGGCGCTCGACGGAGTGGTCGCGCGAGCGCGGGGCAACCCGCTGTTCCTCGAGCAACTGGCGGCTCACGTGCGCGAGCGCAGCGAGGCCGCCACGCTGCCGCCGGCGCTGCACGCGCTGCTGGCCGCCCGCCTCGACACGCTCGGCGCGACCGAGCGCCGGGTGATCGAGGCCGGTGCCATCGAAGGGGAGACCTTCCACGTCGGCGGGCTCGAGGCGCTCGTCCCCGACCCGGGGCGTGCCGGGCTGGACGCCGCGCTCGAGCTGCTGTCCCAGCGCGAGCTGGTACGCCCGGCCTTCCCGTTCATCGCCGGTCAGCGCGCCTTCCGCTTCGGGCACGCGCTCGTCCGCGACGCCGCGTACGCCGCGATGCCCCTGGCGGCGCGCGCGGACGCGCACGAGCGGCTGGCCGGATGGCTCGCGGACCTTGGGGTCGCGGTGCCGGAGGCGAGCGCGCGCATAGGCACGCAGCTGGAGCGGGCGTGGCGCGCCGCGAGCGAGCTGCGCCTGCCTGCCGAGCGGCTCGAGGATCTCGCGCACAAGGCGGCGGCACGGCTCGCCGCGGCCGCGCACGAGGTGCACGGGCGCGGCGACCTGCCCTCGGAGATCGCCTTCCTCGAGCGCGCGCTGGCACTCCTGGCGCCGGGCGACGGCGCCCGCGCGGAGCTGCTGCCGGCCATGGGCGTCGCGCTGTTCGAGGCCGGCAGCCTGGAACGAGCGGAGGAGGTGGCCGACGAGGCGGTGGGCGCCGATCGCGATCGCGTGCGCCTGCGCGGCGAGGTCGAGCGCCAGCGCATGCGCGCCTACCGCCACCCCGAGTCGGTGGACCCGAGCGCCTCGCTCATCGTCGCGGAGGACGCCGCCATGGCGCTCGAGGCGCTCGGCGACGACGTCGGCGTCGCGCGGGCGCGCTACCTGATGTGCGAGCTCGCCTGGCTGCAGGGCCGATCCGAGCGCGGCCTGCGCGAAGCCCGCGACGCCCTGCGCTTCGCCCGCCGCGCCGGCGGCACCGTGGAGCTCGACGCCGGCGTCAGCGTCATCGCCTGGGCGCTCGTCGTCAACCGCGTGCCGGTGCCCGACGCGCGGGCCGAGTGCGAGGAGCTGCTGCGCAGCGTCGCCGGGCGGCGCTTCGCCGAGCTCGGGGTGCGCGGCTTCGCCGCCGTGCTCGACGCGATGGCGGGCGACTTCGAGAGCGCGCGCGACCAGCTCGCCCGCTCGCGCGACGGCCTGAACGACCTCGGCCTGCACCAGGCCTCGATCTGGATGGCGGTGTTCGACGCTCAGGCCCAGCTGCTGGCCGGCGATCCGGTCAGGTCCGAGGCCGCGCTGGCTGACGCGGAGTGCGTCGCGCGCGAGATCGGCGATCGCTGGTTCCTCTCCACGATCCTCGTCGACCGCGCCCATGTCCTGCTCGCGCAGGAGCGCCCCGCGGATGCCGCCGCCGCGGTGGCCGCCATCGAGGAGGTGCCCTCCCCGAACGACATCGAGTGGAGCATCAAGCGGCTCGCGGCCCGCGGCAAGCTCGCCGCCCGCGAGGGCCGCGCCGAGCAGGCGCTGGCCGAGGCACGCGCGGCGGTCGCGCTGGCCGAGCCGACCGAGCTGTTCCTCTTCCGCACCGACGCCTGGCGCGATCTGGCGGAGGTCGCCGATCGCGCGGGCGAGCCGGAGGAGGCGGCGGTGGCGCGCGCGACGGCACTGCGCTTCTACCGGGCCAAGGGCAACGTGGCCGCCGCCGATCAGCTCGCCGCCGCCGGGCGCCCGGGCTCAGCCGTGTGATACGAGAGCGCGTCATGAGCGACCCGGCGCAGGTGCAGTTCTTCTCCTACGACGACGCCGACGCGCTGCATCCCGTGCCCGGCATCGAGATGCGGGCGGTGTTCGGCGCCGGCGCCTCGGTGAACCTCGTGCGCCTCGCCGCCGGCGCCGAGCTTCCGCTGCACAGCCACCCGCACGAGCAGATCGGCATCGTGCTCGAAGGCGTCCAGGTGCTGATCGTGGGCGGTCGCGAGCATCTGCTCCGCGTCAACGAGGCCTATGTCGTGCCGGGCGGCGTCGAGCACGGCGGCCGCGGCGGCCCCGACGGCTGCCGCGTGCTCGACGTGTTCGTGCCCGGGCGCGAGGACTACCGCTCAGCGGCGGCGCCCGCCCGCGAGCGGACCTAGGACCGGCGGATCAGAGGTCGGGCGTGCGCTGCCCGGCGTCGGTGGCGCGCTCGATGCCGGCGGCGAGGCGCAGCAGGTCGAGCTCGCCGCGGTGGCGCCCGACGAGCTGCAGGCCGACGGGCAGCCCTTCCGGCGTGAAGCCGGCGGGGAGCGACAGCGCCGGGTGCGCGGTCATCGTGATCCGCGAGCACGAGCGCATCCACTCCAGGTAGGAGCCCATCGTGACCCCGGCGATCTCGCCGACCCATTCCTGCTCGACGGGGAAGGCGGCCACCTGGCTCACCGGCAGCGCGAGGGCGTCGTAGCCCTCCAGCAGCGCGCGCATGCGATGGAACATCTCGGTCTGCAGCCCCAGGGCCTGCCCGACGCGCGCGCCCGTCAGCGCGAGGCCGACGCGGGCGTTCCACACGATCGTGTCCTTGAGGCCGTCGCCGCTGGTCTCCAGCAGGTCGCCGAAGGCGTGCGCGTAGCCGACGGCGCGCAGGACCTCGAAGGCTTCGTCGGCACCGGTGAGGTCCGGCTCGACGTCCTCGACGACGCAGCCCATCGCCTCGAGCGCCGCGCGGCTGTCGTGCAACGCGGCGGTCACCTCGGGGTCGACCGGAAGGTCTCCGAGGTTGCGGCTCCAGGCGATCCGCGCGCCGCGCGGGTCCGCGGCGGGGCCGAGCACGAAGGTGTCCGGCGGCTCGGGCAGCGACAGCGGCGCGCGGGGGTCCGGGCCGGCCATCGCCCGCAGCAGCAGGGCGGCGTCCTCCACGCTGCGCGCCAGCGGACCGTGCACGCCCATCGGATTCCACGCGTAGGCCGACGGCACCTCGGGGACGCGACCGGGCGACGGGCGCACCCCGACGACGTTGCAGAACGAGGCCGGGTTGCGGATGCTGGCGCCGAGATCGGACCCGTCGGCCAGCGGGGTCATGCCCGTGGCGACGGCGACCGCTGCGCCGCCGCTGCTGCCGCCGGAGGTGCGCGCGAGATCGTAGGGGTTGCGGGTCGCCCCGAAGACGGGGTTGAAGGTCTGCGAGCCGGCGCCGAACTCGGGGGTGTTCGTCTTGCCGATGACGATCGCGCCCGCCCGGCGCAGGCGGGCGACCACCAGTGTGTCGGCGGTGGGCACGTGGTCGCGGAAGAGCGGCGACCCGTACGTCGTGCGCATCCCGGCGGTGTCCTCGAGGTCCTTGACGGCGATGGGGAGGCCGTGCAGCAGCCCGCGGGCGTCATCGGCGCGATCGGCGGCGGCGGCGTCGCGCACGGCCAGCTCCGCGTCGAGGGTGATGATCGCGTTGAGCACGGGGTTGACGGCCTCGATGCGCCGCAGATGCGCGTCCATCACCTCGGCGCACGTCAGTTCGCGGTCGCCGATCGCGGCGGCCAGCCGGGTCGCGCTCCAGCGCCACAGTTCGTCGTCGCTCATCGCGTCCATCTTCGCGCGGGCGTCGCCGACGTGGTGTTACCCCCACCTCGAAGACTCGTGCCCGCCCACGGTGGACGAGCGGGAGCCCCCATGGGCAGCAGCACTGCTTCACGCGAAGCTGCGTCAGTACTCGTCATGGCCGCCACCGTCCACCACACGCCTCTCGTCTACGTCGAGTCCGACATCCCGGAAGGCGTGACGCTGGCCGAATGGCGCCGCAGCCGGCGCGCCGTCCAGGCGCGTCGCACGTCCGTGCTGAGCACGCTGGGCCGCGTCGTGCGCCGGCCGTACCTGCGCGAGATCGCCCTGGCCGTCGTCGCGTACCTGATCTACGAAGGCGCGCGCCTGCTGACCGCCGGCTCCTATCCCTCCGCCTTCGCCCACGCCCAGCAGGTCATCGGCCTGGAGCGCGACCTCGGCGTCGACGTCGAGGGCTCCGTTCAGCGCGCGTTCCTGAACTCGCCGCTGCTGACGGTCCTCAACTACGTCTACCTCGTGGCGCAGAACCTGATCCTGCCGGCCTCGCTGGTCTTCCTGTACCGGGTGAACCGCCCCACCTACCGCACGCTGCGCAACACGCTGCTGGCGACGTGGCTGCTGGCGCTTCCGGTCTACGCGCTGTTCCCCGCCGCCCCGCCACGCCTGTCGGGCCTGGGGATCGCCGACACGGTCTCGAGCGGCAGCCCGCTGAAGATGGAGTCGGGCGCCACGACGTCGCTGGTCAACCAGTTCGCGGCCGTCCCCAGCCTGCACGTCGGCTTCGCGTTCGCGATCGGCATCGCCGTCGCGGCGGCGCTGCGCGCCCCGCTGCTGCGCCTGGCCGCGCTGCTGTGGGGACCACTCGTGCTGCTGTCCGTCGTCGCCACCGGCAACCACTTCGTCTTCGACGCGGTCGCCGGGCTGCTCATCACGGTCGCCGGGTACGGCGCCGGCCGCGTCGTCGCCAACGGCCTGCCGGCGCGCAGCAGCGCCCTGGTGTACGCGCTGCGCGCACGCGGCGCGGGCGAGCCGGCCGCCGCCGCGGCCTAGCCGCCGCGGCGCCGGCGGATGGCCAGGGCTCGGAGAAGCATCACCGAGGGAGGGTGATCCCGCAGGGGCGCCGCCGGGCCGTGGGGGTCGGTCCGGGTGAGGCCGGTGAAGGCGAGCCTTGGCCTAACCGTCCCGGTCTGTGGTCGCCAGACGACCCTTACTCGGGACGCTTGGCGTGACCTCGGTGGCGCCCCGTGAGCGTTTCGTGAGCGCCACCTCCTACGTTCGCCTCGTCCAGGATGAGGAGATCGGTCGTGCGCACACCGGCAGGGATCGTCGTGCTCGCGGTGGCCGCCTTCGCGGTCGTCGGCTGTGGAGGGTCAGAGCGTCCGGCACCACCGTCCGCGGGCGCCGGCGCGCCGGTGTCGCAGCCGGCGCCGGACGCGCAGCGCGCGCAGGACCTCGTCGCGCTGACCACCGGCCAGGCCGCCCGGCAGGCCCAGCGCATCGCCCTCGTCGTCGCGGGCGACTCGCGCGTGATCGAGGGGGCGCCGGGCACGCCCTTCACGCGCACCACCTTCGCCGTGCAGGAGGTGCTGAAGGGCAGGCTGCCGCGCCGCTTCGTCCTGCAGGTGATCGGCGGCCGGCTGGGCGACAGGGTGGTCGCCTCGCTCGTGCGGGCGTTCGCGAAGTCGAGCCGCTACCTGCTCTTCCTGGGCCCCGACGGCCCCGCCGGCCCGACGATCTTCCCGCAGGCCGTGCTCGACGTGAAGCGCGCCGCGGGCGCCGCGGTCGTCGCGCCCGCGCCGAGCGGCATCCGTCTGCTCGGCGCGGGCTCGGCGACGCCGGCGCGCGCCCTCGACGCGGGGCCGCGCCTGGACGACGTCCTGTTCTCGATCCGCCGCTACCTGCGCATCACGGGAGGCTCACGATGACCCGGCTTCGCCTGGCGCTGATCCTGGCGGTGGCGCTCGCCGTCCTCGCCGCCGCGCCCGCCGGGGCCTACGAGCACCTCGGCCAGCAGATCGGGACCCAGGTGCTGCCGCAGCACTGGCGCACGCTCCCCATCGCACTGACGGTCGACAACGGCCCGACCAACATCCTCGGCGAGATCAACACCGCGATCGGCACGTGGAACGCCGTCGACACGGCCAAGGACCCGTTCAGCACCGCGACGCTGGCCGTCGACGCGAGCGCCCAGCCGGTCGACTTCACCAAGGACAACTTCGGGACCGCGTGGGGCGACCTCAACGGCGACGGCCGCCAGGAGGTGGTCTTCGACGAGGACGGCAGCATCCTCACGCTGATGGGCTACGCGCCGGCGTCGATCAACGGCTTCGGGCTCAGCGGCGGCACGATCCACGGCGACCAGGCCGAGATCAACGACATGTACCTGCTGATCAACGGCTCGCGCACGAACTTCGACCGCCGCTCGACCGAGGTCCACGAGCTCGGCCACACGCTCGGCCTCGCGCACTCGAGCGTCGGCTTCTCGATTGGCAAGAACGGTGCGCTGTCGCCCGAGCTCGAGGCCGGCGTGCCGACGATGCACCCCTTCTCGATCGCCACCAACGACCGCCAGTCGCTCGAGGCCGACGACGTCGCATCGCTCTCCGAGCTCTACCCCGAGCCGAACTTCACGACCACTACGGGCACCATCACCGGCACCGTGACCCGGTGCGGGAGCGGCGAGCCGGTGCTCGGCGCCAACGTGCGGGCGATCAACGTCGCCGATCCGACGATCCAGCTCACGCGCCTCACCGGCTTCGACGGCAGGACGGACGGGAGCTACACGATCAACGGCGTCCCGCCCGGGGAATACGACGTCGTCGTCGAGCCGCTGAGCGGCGACGCCGACTACCTCAACGGCCTGGCGACGTTCACCCGCATCGACACCGACTTCACGCAGGAGTTCCTCGACAAGACCAAGGAGGGCGACTGCGCGCAGGACACCGACCCCAACGACAAGGAGAGCATCCCGGTCGGCGCGAGCGGAACGGTGCCCGCGGTCTTCAAGGTCGAGGGCGCGTCGCTCGCGCTGGTGGTGGACGTCACGGGCAGCATGGGCCCGGAGATCGGCGCGATCAAGACCGGCCTCAACGCCATGATCACGGCGCTCGCGGCCGCGCCGGGCAGCTTCCCCAAGACGGCGATCGTCACGTTCGACGACGCGGCGACGATCAACGCGGTCAGCCGTGATCCCGACCGGCTGCGCAGCGTCATCGCCGGGCTCACCACCCACAGCACCCCCGACTGCCCGGAGGGCTCCAACGCGGCGCTGATGACCGCCGGGCGGCTGCTCGGCAGCGGCGGGCGGGCGCTCCTCGTGACCGACGCCGACAGCCATCCGACCGGACCGACGCGGGCGGACGTCGATGAGCTCTACGCGTCGAAGGGCGCGCGGCTGTCCGTGCTGCTCTCCGGCAGCTGTCCGCCCGCGCCCGCGGCGGCGGCCGCCCGTGCAGCGGCACCGCGCCTCGCCCTGCCGGCGACGACCCTCGAGCAGTTCGCCGGCGCGGGGGCGGACCCCGACGCGGCGAAGCCGGCCGCCGTCCTGGGCGCCGAGAACTCGGTGCGGACCTTCAGCGAGGAGAGCCTCTTCTCCGGCGGCCTGTTCAGCTTCCAGCCCGAGATCAAGACGGCGACGGCCGATGCGAACGCGCGCTACTCCAACACGCTGGCCAACATCGCCATCTCGGCGGCGATACCGGCGGTCGCCGCGGTCAATCCGTCGGCGGCGCCGCAGGGCACGACGCTCGACGTCGAGCTGAGCGGGTCCAGGACGGGCTTCCGCGCGGGGAGCGCGGTCGCGGTCGCCGGCTCGGGGGTGTCGGTGACCGCGACCGACGTCCTGTCGCCGACCCGCATCAACGTCCGGTTGACGGTCGCGCCGAACGCCCCGAGCGGCTTCCGTGACGTGACCGTCAGCACCGACCGCGGCGATGGCTCGATCGAGACGGCGACCGGGCTCGGGGCCCTCCAGGTGGGCGCCGCCCCGTCGGTGGCAACGGTGCTGTCCGTCACGCCGTCGACGGTCGCCGTCGGCACGACGCGCGACGTGAAGATCTCCGGTGGGCTGACCCACTTCGACGCGAGCAGCGTCGCCGCGTTCGGCGCCGGGGTGACGGTCAACCATGTGACGGTCGGCTCGCCGACGTCCGCGGTGGCCAACGTCACCGTCGCCCCGGGCGCCGCGGTCGGCCTGCGCGACGTGACGGTGCAGACCGGCGCCGAGGTCGCGCGCGAGAACGTGCCGGGGCCGCTGCTCGTCAGCGCCGCGCCGCCGGCGGTCGCGCGGCTGACGAGCGCGAGCCCGAGCGCCGGCGTGCGCGGGTCGACCGTCGACGTGGCGCTCACGGGCGCCGACACGACGTTCCTGAGCGGGACGTCGCTGGCCTCCGTCAGCGGCGCCGGAGTGCAGGTGCTCTCGACGACCGTGAGCAGCCCGACCGCGGCCGTCGCGCGCCTGCGGATCGCCGGCGACGCGCCGCTGGGCTTCCGCGACCTCAAGGTCACCACGGGCGCGCAGGACGCCGCGCTGCTCGACGGTTTCGAGGTCAGGCCCGTGGCGCCGGCGCCCGCCCCGCCGCCGCCGGCCCCCAGCGCGGGCGCCGGCGCGTCCAGCAGCCCCCGGCCGGGCACGTGCGCCGACCGCGCGCGGCCGAGCGCCGCGCTCCTGCCGGGCAAGCAGGGCGTCCGCAGCACGCACGGCAAGCTCAGCCTGCGCGGGCGCGCGAGCGACCGTGGCTGCGTGGCGGCGATCTCGGTCGCGGGCGCGGTCGCGCGCGTCGAGGTGGCGATCTCCCGGGCCGCGAGCCGGAAGCGGTGCCGCTTCGTGGCCGCCGCCGGCCGCCTGACCAGCGCCCGCAGCTGCTCGAAGCCGGTCTGGCTCAAGGCGAAGGGCACGACGCGGTGGAGCCTCAGTCTCAAGCGCCGCCTGCCGCGGGGGACCTACAGGATCCAGGTGCGCGCCCGCGACGCGGCGGGCAACCGGCAGGCCGCGGTCGCGAAGCGGACGCAGCGAGTGAGCTGATGGCGGGGTCGTTAGGGTCCGCGCCATGGCGCAACAGCCCAGGCTCATCGTCCAGGTGGCGCGCGGCGGCGCGGTCGCGCGCCGGTTGAGCGCGCAGGCGCCGCCCAGCGTGGCCGCCGGGGAGGTCGTGGTCGAGGTCGGCCCGGCCGACGCCCAGGGTCATCTCGAGCCGCCGGCGGCGGGCCACGTCATCGTCTCGGTGCCCTCGCCCGAGACGCTGGTGCGCGAGGCTGCCGAGGTTCGCAGCGCGCTGGCCGGTGCGGGGACCGGCGTCGAGCCGCTCGTCGTCGTCGTGGAGGCCGGCGAGGAGCTGCGCGATGACGAGCTGGCGGCGATCCTCGACGCCGCCGCGCACGCGCCGCGGCCGGTCATCCTGCGCATCCTGCGCGACGGCTGATCACCCGCCGCCGGCCGGCTCGAGCTCGCGCTCGACCTCGTCCACGCGGTCGAGGTGCAGCTCGAGCAGGTCCCCGATGTCGTCGCGCAGGGTGCATGCTCTCGCGCGTCGCCGCCTCGCCGACGAGATCGGCGACGAGCAGGCGCAGCATGGCCTCGCTCTTGAGCGCGGTGAAGTGCACGGGCGTGCGTGCCCACTCCGCCAGCGCGTCGAGGCCCTTGTCGGTGAGCGTGTAGATGGTCCGCTCCCGGGTCTGGCCCGGCTCCTTGCGCGCCTCCAGATATGTGGCTCTACATGACGCTCTACCTGCAGCAGATCCTGGGGCTGTCAGCGATCGAGGCCGGGCTCGTGTACCTGCCCGGGACGCTGCTGAACTTCTTCGTCGCGGGCGCCACGGCGTCCGTCGGGCAGAGGGTCTCGGCGGCGCTGGTGGCGGCGGGCCTGGCGCTGATCGGCGCCGGCCAGGCGCTGTTGACGATCGTGGGGACGCACCGTCGCGGCGCTCGGCGCGCTGATCCAGGCGGGCCTGAACAGCATCACCGAGGGGACGGAGCTGCGGTGTCCGGGGCGCGAGTGGTGCGCGCCGAACGTCGGTTTTCACCCCTCAGGAGGGGGCAGGACCGACGTTCGGCGCCGCGGCCGACAACGCGCCACTGGCGGCGAGTGCCGGCGCCAGCCCCAGGCGCGGCCGCAGGCGTCCCTCCCCGCACGACTCCGTCCTCGATGACGCCGTTCCGGGCCCGGCCAACGCGTGGCTCCTCAGGCGGCGTCGCGCAGCCGCGTCGACGGGCCGAGCAGATGCAGCTCGCGCGCGCGGTCGATCGCGTCGCGCCGGCTGGCCACGCCGAGCTTGCGGTAGATCTGCTTGAGGTGCGTCTTGACGGTGTTGACCGAGACGTAGAGCTGGCGTGCGATCTCCCGGTTGGACATGATCGTCGGGAGGTAGCGCAGGATCGCGAGCTCACGCTCGGTCAGCCCGTCGGCGAGGAGCTGGGGGACGGCGCTTCCGGCCGCACCGCCCTCGAGCACCGTGACGAGCTCGGCCGCGAGCGCTCCGTGCGCCGTCACGCCGCGCATGTGGCGATGCAGGACGGCGAGCAGCCGCGGCCCCGCGCCGAGCAGGCAGCGGCGCAGGTCGTGACGCTGCGCGGCGTTCAGCGCGCGCTCGATCGCCGCCGCGGCGGCCTCGTGCTCGAGCAGCGCATCGCGGGCGACCGCTCGCAGCGCCTCGGCCTCGACGCGCACGGTCACGGGCGCGCCGGTCAGCGCTCGGTCCAGCAGGCACTCGCGCGCGGCCGCCGGGTCCTGCTCGAGCAGCAGTATCCGTGCGCGGAGGACCGCGAGCTCGGGCGCATCGGGCGGCGCGAGCGCCGCGCGCGCCTGTTCGCCCTCGCCCGATGCGAGGAGGACGCGCGCGTCGTGCGCGCGCAGGGCGCAGGACAGCGCGGGGGGCACCGGCTGCCCGCCGAGGCGGAAGTGCCCGACGCGCACGGCGATCGCCGCAGCGCTCGGCTGCCCGGCGTCGAGCAGGGCGCGCGAGCGCTCGAGCGCGAGCGCGAGGTGCAGGCCGCGCTCGGGACTGTCGCGCAGCGCGGCGTCCGCCACGTCGAGCGCGCGCTCGGCGCCGGCGACGTCGAGCCATTCGCGCCGCGCGACGGCCAGCGCCAGGTGGGCCGGGGCGCAGGCCGGGCCCGAATCGTCCCCGGCGCCGGCGGCCAGGGCAAGGACCCCCTCGGCCTCCTCGGCGGCCTGGCGCATGCGACCGTCGAGGGCCAGCGCCAGGGCGAGATGCCCGCGCGTGATGATCTGCAGGAAGGGCCGGCGCACCGCGACGGCGGCGGCGACCGCCGCCTCGAGCGCCTCGATCGCCTCGCCGTGGGGTGCGGCCCACAGCGCGCTGACGCCCAGGACGAGGAGCGCGAGTGCCTGGACCGCGGGGTCGTCGTCGGGCGCTCGGGTGAGCTCGCGCAGCGTCTGCAGCTCGGTCGCGACGTCGGCGCCCCGCAGACGGCGGTCGTACAGCCGCGCGGCGGCATGGAGCACCGCATACCGAGCGCCCGGATGGCTCGGCAACGAGGCCTCCGCGAGCCCGAGGAGCTCCTCGGCGCGCCCGAGCCGGCCGATGGCCAGGTGCCCCGCCACCCCGGCGAGGGCGATCTCCGGGTCCGCGGCAAGGCGCTCGGGGGCGACGCGGTCGACGAGTTCGCAGACGGTGCCGAGCTCACCATCCAGCACGAGCTCGGTCCAACGATCGCGGACGATGCCCGCCACGAGGTCGGGGTCATCGGCCGCACGGGCGTGGCGCAGGGCCTCGCGCTCGCGGCCGTGGGCGGCCAGCCATGACGCGGCGCGGCGATGGAGCGTTCGCCGCTCGCCGCCCCGCTGGGCACCCAGCTCGGCGCGCAGCAGTCCGCGCAGCAGCGGGTGGTAGCTGAACCAGCCTCCGGGGCCGCCGAGCGGGGCCACCATCGCGTTGCGCCGTACGAGGTCGGCCAGCCGGGCTGCGCCGTCACCGCCTTCGGTGAGCGCGTCGGCGAGGTCGCCGGTGAGGGCGTCCACGATGGACGTCCGCAGCAGGAAGGCGCGCAGGTCAGGGGGCTGGCGGTCCAGGAGCTCTTCGAGGAGGTAGTCGGCCACCGTCCGGTCCGACGCGGCGAGGGCGGCGACGTGCGCCTCGGGCTCCGGATGGTCGCGCAGCGAGAGCGCCGAAAGCCGCAGCGCCGCGGCCCAGCCCTCGGTGCGACGGCAGAGCATCGAGATCTCGTGCGCGTCCAGCGTCGCGCCCGCCTGCCTGAGCAGCGCAGCGGCCTCGTGCTCGCTGAAGGCCAGATGGCTCTGGCGGATCTCGCTCAGCCCGTCTGTGAGGCGCAGCCGCGGAAGCCGCAGCGGCGGGTCCTGGCGCGTCACGAGGACGAGCCGCAACGCCGGCGGTGCCTGCGCCAGCAGCCGATCGAGGTCGGCCGACACCTCGCGGCCGTCGACCTCGTGGAAGTCGTCGAGCACAAGGACCACGGGCTCCTCGCGCTTGGACAGCGTGTGGCACAGCCCGTCCAGCGTGGCCGACAGATCGCCGCGCCTGGGCACGGCGACATCGAGGCCGAGGGCCGCCGTCACGAGGCGCCAGAACCGGTGGCGGTCCGCGTCACCGTGGTCCAGTGACGCCCACGCCACCGGGCCCGGCGCCGCGCCATCGGCGACCCACGACGCGACCATGACCGTCTTGCCGGCCCCGGGCGGGGCGGACACCAGCGTGAGCCGGCCGGCGACTCCGGCCGACAGCGCCGCGTGCAGGCGCGGGCGGACCACCAGGTCGTTGGGCGGCGCAGGGGGCGCGAGCTTGGTCTCGGGAAGGTCGGCGTCGGTCATCGCGGAGGGCACTCCGCGCGAACCTATCCGCGCCTGAGCCACGTCAGCGAGGGGACACGCATGTGTCCATGGGGGAGGTCAGCATCCGCTCGCCGCCCCGGCGCCAGCGCGGCTTCAGGCCGTACGGCCCTGGCCGCCGTACACGGCCAGGCCGTACACGATCGCGACGTCCACGGCGAAGATGGCCAGCGACCAGAACGGATACGCGGGGATGGAGAGCAGCGCGGCGATCGAGCTCAGCCCGGCCGCGGCGATCCCGAACCAGCGCCCGAACTGGCCACCGCGCCAGATCGAGAACGCGGCGAAGATCTGCACGACGCCGATGATGAGCGTGACCCAGCCCCAGGTGTTGAGGTTGCTGAGGATGTACTTCTGATCGTTGACGAAGAACGACGAGTTACTGACCGCCGCGATCCCGTAGATCACGTTGAGCACGCCGACGATGACGATCATGATCCCGGCGAACAGGAGCCAGCCCGGCCCCGATTCCTCATAGGTCGGCGTGCGCATGCTGGGATCGAGACTGGACATGGCTGCTCCTTACGCTTCGATGGCGACGGGCCGGCGTCGCTCGTGAGGACGATCGTGCCTGCCCGCTGGTGGAGTTGTCACGGCAGCGGGCAGGTCGGCGGGCCGGATGCAGGCACCACTCCTGAGCTCGCCCCGCCGGGGGTGCGGCCGCCGGCGTCCTCGAAGCGCTGCGCCAGCGCGCAGACCAACCCGGGGATCCCGCCGGCGGCGGCGCGCGCCTCCTGACGCGCCGCTTCCGGCGCCGCCACCAGCGCGGGGACGGCGCCGAGCTCGTCAGCGGCGCCCAGGGCGTCGGCATGAGGCGCCGCCGCGGCGAGGACGTCGGCGAGCACGTCGGCGACCGGTACGCGGAGCGCATGCACCGGGTCGATGAGCTCGGCGGCCACGCCGTCGCGGGCGGCCAGGAAGCGGTTCTCGGCGAGCACCTCCTGGGCGTGGACGAGCTCGCGCGGCGCGTGGCCCTCCTCGAGCTCCAGTCTGGCCAGGGCCTGCACGAGCGCGCATAGTGCGGCCGTCATTCCGAGTCGCGGTTGCGCGTCCATGATGCGCACCTCGACGGTGCCGAACCGGGGCTGTGGCCGCACGTCCCACCAGAGGAAGGTCGGCTCCGGGATCGCTCCCGAGCGCAGGAGCAGCTCGACGGTGCCGACCCAGTCCTCGTAGTTCGCGAAGCGCCGCGGCAGCCCGGTGCGCGGGAAGGCCTGAAAGAGGATCGTGCGGTTGGAAGCCAACCCGGTCGCCCGGCCGCGCCACAGCGGCGAGCTGGCCGACAGCGCGAGGAGCAGCGGGAGGTGGGCGCGCAGGCGGTTCAGCAGCCGGATGGCGCTCTCGGGATCCGCCACGCCGATGTGCACGTGCAGGGCGAACGTCGGCTCGCGCCGGGCGATCCCGCGCATGGTGCGCTGCACCACCTGGTAGCGGCCCGCCGGCGAGACCTGCGCGTCCTCGGCCATCTCGCCGGGATGCATGCCCGCCGCGGCCACCTCGAGGCCGATGGCCCGCGCGTCGCGGGCCAGCCGCGCGCGCAGGCGGCCGAGCTCGGCCACCGCCCCGCCCACGGTGTCGTGGGGGGCGGTGGTCAGCTCGAGCGCCGCCTCGTGGGTCTCGGCCGAGCAGCTTCCCGCGAGGTCGTCGCTGAGTGCCGCCAGCAGCGCATCGGCGCGCTGGGACAGCGACCAGGTCTCGGGATCGAGGAGCATCACCTCCTCCTCGAGCCCCACCGTGTACGGGGTCGACGGCTGCCACGCCGCCCACTCGGGCTCTACCTCCACTGGATGCCCCCCAGGCGGGGCGCAGCCTAGGCCAGGGCCTTGGCCTTCAGAGCCTCGAACTCCGCCTGGTTGATCGCGCCGGTATCCAGCAGCTGCTTGGCCTTGTCGATCTCGGCCGCCGCACCGCCGCTGCCGGCCACCGACCTGACGTAGTCGTCCATCTGCGCGCGCTGGCCCTGGATGTCCTGGGCCCGGCGCCGCGCCATCCCGTCGCTGTTTGCGATCAGGTAGATGAGCGCGCCGAGGAACGGCAGGATGATCAGGAAGGCCGTCCAGGCGGCCTTACTCCAACCCGAGAGGTCATGCCGGCGAAAGACGTCGGTCAGGATCAGGATCATCATCCAGATCCAGATCACCCAGACGAAGAAGATGATCATCGACCACAGGACGTCGAGGAACGGGTAGTCAGCGGCGATCGGCATGTCGGCAGGCTCCTTTGGCGCGCAGTCGGCGAGGTGCCAGCAGACCCTCGCGGCGAGCCGGGTGAGGCGTCCTCACCCTTCGCGGGTGAACGGCTCGAGAGAACGTGTCGTGTGCTTGAGCGGGAATTGGCGGCGTGGGAGGGTGACGCCCATGAGCGAGCTTGCACATCGCGTGGACAGCTTCCGCGCTCTGCGCGCCGAGATCGAGGCGTCCGTCCTGCCGATCGCCACCTCGGTCGACGGGCACCGCTTCTCCTTCCAGGCCGCCGTCAACGGCCTTGCGCTGCGGCTCGGCGGCTACGCGATGATCGAGGGCGACGGCGCGGCCTCGCTCGCCCAGGTGCGCTCGCTGCAGCTCGCGGAGGTCGACCTGGGCGAGGTCGGCCTGGCGGCCAAGCAGGCCGACGACTTCGACGTTCGCGCCCGGCTGCCGATCCGGATCGCGCGCGGCGAGGGAACGCTCCTCGAACGCGGAGTGGCGCCCTTCCACGAGCATCTCGCCCGCCCGGCGACCTCCGCGGAGGTGGGGGAGTGGCTCGAAGCCACCGCGCCGCGCCGCGCGCGGCTGGCCGTCGGCAACCTCTCGCTGGTCGACGACGCGCCGTTCAGCCTGGACGCCGGCGGGTTCGACCGCCACACCTTCCTCTGCGGCCAGTCGGGGTCGGGAAAGAGCTATTCGCTCGGGCTGGTGCTCGAGCAACTGCTGCTCGAGACCGACCTGCGCATCGTCATCCTCGATCCCAACTCGGACTTCGCGCGGCTGCCCGAGGTGAGCGACCGCGCCGACACGCGCGTGGCGCAGCGCTGGGAGGCACTCGCCGGCGGGATCGGGGTGCGCTCGGCGACGTCCGAGGGCGACGCGCGGCTGCGGCTGCGGTTCGCCGAGCTGGACCCGGCGACGCAGGGCGCGCTGCTGCGGCTCGACCCGATCGCCGACCGCGAGGAGTACGCCGAGCTGGCCGCGCTCCTGGCGCAGCGCCCGGAGAATCTGTCCCAGCTCGCGGCCGCCGAGGGCAGCGACGCCCGCCGGCTGCGGCTTCGCATCGGCAACCTCGGCGTCGACGACTGGGGCGTCTGGGCACGACAGGACGCCGGCTCGGTGCTCGGCGCGCTCGACGATCCCGACGTGCGCTGCCTGGTCGTGGACCTCGGGTTGCTGCCCACGCGCGAGGAGCAGGCCCTGGTCGCCGAGGCCGTGTTGCGGGGGCTGTGGGAGCGCCGGTTGGAGCGCCGGCCGGTGCTGGCCGTGCTCGACGAGGCGCACAACGTCTGCCCGGCCCTGCCGGGCGATCCGCTGACGGCGCTCGCCACCGAGCACGCGATCAGGATCGCCGGTGAGGGGCGCAAGTTCGGGATCTACATGCTGGTTGCCACCCAGCGCCCGCAGAAGGTGCACGAGAACGTCATCTCGCAGTGCGACAACCTGATCCTGATGCGGCTGAACTCGGTGGCCGACAGTGCGTTCATCGCCGAGATGCTCGGTTTCGCGCCGCCGGGGCTGATCGGGCTGGCCACGGACTTCGGACTCGGCGAAGCGCTGGTCGCCGGCAAGATCGCGTCGCATCCCGCGGTGATGCGCTTCGGTTCGCGCGTGGCCAGCGAGGGCGGGGGCGACGTCCACGCCGGCTGGGCCAGACCGGCGTAGGCGTCCGGAACCGATCGCCGTGGTGTCTAGCGTGCCGGCGGCATGGATCGGCCGCCGCCACAGCGCGTGGAGGTCGCGGTCTCGGCCCGGACAGTGGTCGTGCTCCTGGCGGTCGGCGCGATCGTCGCGCTGGTACTGCTTTCGCTCGGGACGCTGCTGTCGGTGTTCGTGGCGGCGGTGCTCGCACTTGGGCTGGATCCGGTGGTCGGCGCGCTGGTGCGTCGCGGCTGGCGTCGCGGCCGGGCAGCGCTCGCGGTCTTCGCCGGGCTGTTCGCGTCGGTCTTCGCACTCGTGCTGGTCACCGCGGGGCTCGTCGTCGCTGATCGGCAACGTCGCGATCTCGATCGTCGCCGCGACCGTCGCCGGCCTCTCGGCGTGGGCCTTCGGGCTCCCGTTTCCGATCGTGCTGGCGGTCATCACCGGACTCCTCGACCTCATCCCGCAGATCGGCGCGACGATCGCCGCCGTGATCCTCGTCGCCGTCGCGCTGACCGTGAGCACGCCCGCCGCGATCGGCATGCTGGTCATCCAGCTCGTCTACCAGCAGGTCGAGAACTACATCGTCTACCCGCTCGTCTACCGCCGCGCGGTCGAGCTGTCGCCGTTCACGACGATCGTCGCGGTCCTGATCGCGGGCTCGCTCCTGGGCGTCGTCGGCGCGATCCTCGCGGTGCCGTTCGCCGCGGTGATCAAGATCGTGCTCCGTGAGGCCGGCTCGCCTCGCCGCGCCCGGATGGCAGCGCTGCGCGACAGCTAGCGGCCCGTCGTCTCAACGACTGGTTAGCGTGCGCGGGCACATGCGCCGAGCGATCGAAGCCCACCTGGGAACGCAACAGGTCGCGCGCGTCATCTACGGCGCGATCATCGGCATGGCGCTCGTCGTCTCGCTCGAAGCGCATCCCCCGCGGCCGGGAGTCGTCGCCGCGACGCTGCTGGCCACCGCCGTCGCGGTCGGGCTGGCGGAGTTCTACAGCGACGTCGTCGGGTCGCAGACGCGCAACCGACGGCGTGTCGGGCTCCATCAGGTGCGGGAGATCCTCGAGGACGTCGCCGGGGTCGCGTTCGGCATCGCCTTTCCCGCGGTCTTCTTCTTCCTCGCCGCCGCGGGCGTGCTGGAGCCCGACACGGCGTTCACGGTCGCCAAGTGGTCGGGGCTGGGCATCATCAGCTTCTACGGGTTCATCGGCGGCCGGCTCGCAGGAGCCGGCTTCTGGTTCTCGATTCTCCAAGCCCTGGCGGTCAGCCTCATCGGGGGCGCGCTGATCGCCTTCAAGGCGCTGCTGCATTGAGCCAGCGCCGCCCGCGCGGCGCGCTTCACCGACGCCGTGCGGTCCAGGTCGCGCGGAGGGTCGCGGCGTCCGCCGGCTGATGCGTGTACTCCTCGCCGACCGCGGTCACCGCGAAGCCCGCGTCGTGGAGGCAGGCACGGACCTCCGCGTCCGTGTGGAAGTACTGCCGGTGGCGCTCGCTGAACGGGTCACCGTCACGGGGTCGCGTGAGCTCGATCGTGGTGTCGCAGGTGCGCGTGCCGGGATCGACGACGCTGCTGATCACGAACTCGTTCCCGGCCGACGTGCCGGCGACGTCGGGGTTGGAGATGGTGAAGTCCATCATCGCGTCGGTGTGGAGGTCGAAGACGAGCCACCCGCCGGGCCGCAGCCGGAGGGCGACCGAGGCCATCGTCAGTCGCAACTCGTCCGGGGTCAGGTAGTTGAGGCCGTCGAAGGTGCAGACGGCCGCGTCGAAGACGCCTTCGACCGCGAGATCGGGGAGCGTCACACGGCGCAGGGCCACCTCGCCGCCCAGGCGCTCGCGAGCCTGGGCCAGCATCGCGTCGGCGGCATCGACGCCGGTGACGCGGTAGCCGCGTGCGATCAGCTCGCTCGCGAGCAGCCCGGTGCCGCAGCAGAGATCGAGCACGGAGCGCACGCCCTCCGGGTCGGTGCTCCAGAGCTCATGGAGGAACGAGGCCCAGCGGTCGTGGCAGGGGTCGATGACGATCTCGTCGTAGACCCCCGCCAGCCGCGTGTACGCCTCGACGTGCGTCACCCGGGCCTCGGCCTGCGCTCAGAGTCCGAGGATCTTGGCCTTGGCTGCTGAGAACTCGTCATCGGTGAGCACGCCCTGCGTGTGCAGCGCTGCCAGCTTCTGCAGCTGCGCGGTCGCGTCGTCCTCCTCCGCCGGCGCCGGCGGCTCCGGCGCGTACTGCTGCGGCTCAGCGTATTGCTGCGGCTGCTGCGCATACTGCTGCTCGTCGTACCTGGCGGCCTGACGGCGCGCCACGCGGCCGGACACGGCGGTGGCGGTTCCCGCGACGACGGCCGTGCGGGCTGCCATACGTAGAAGTCCCATCTCGTTTCCTCTCGATCTCGAAGGTGTGGGTCTAGCCGGCGTCGAGCGCGGCGGTCACGACGTCGACCGGGATCCGGATCGAGTCGATCACGAACGCGTCCGAGGCCTGGAGGGCGTCGACCAGCTTGCTGGCCCAGGCGTTCTCGAAGGCGACCAGCATGGCCGAGCTGTTGGCCGGGAGGTCGTCGCTGACCTCCTCCGCGTCCTCGGGCCCCAGGGAACCCGGCTGCGTGACGTCGATCGCGACGAAGGCGGCGCCCTCCTCGTCGAGGTCCGCGGCCTGGAGTGACGTCACGACGCCGTCTGCATCCTTGGACACGAAGAGCAGATCGAGCACGCGGATCGTGCCGTTGTCCACCAGCTCCATGATCGCCGGGGCGATACGCCCGGTGAACTTGTTGCCGGGAAAGCCGATGATGTACACGTCGACGGGGCCGACTGCCATGACGTCTCCTTGTTGGGTAGCGCTCACTGGAGCTCCTTTCAGACTGAGATTCGCAACGCGTCCGGGCAGGCTCACCCGCGCCGGCGTCGTGTGCGACCAGGGCTCGCCTCGTGGAAGCGCAGGCGCCAGAGGCGCGTGCCGATCCACCAGGCGGTGCGAACGTCGAGCGCCGCGCGTGCGTACCAGCCCGGGCCCCCACGATGACGTCGCCGCCTCATCGGATGATCATGGCGCCGGGGCGGGTGAGACAGGCTCACCCACCTGGGGTGATGCGGCTTCGCCCACAGCGGCGGAACGATAGGCGGCGTGTCGCGCCATGACGAGAGCCTTACCTGGGTCGGTCACGCCACCGTGCTGCTGGAGCTGGGGGGCGCGCGGCTGCTGACCGACCCGCTGCTGCGCACGCGCCTGGGCCATCTGCGCCGCCACGGGGCGCGACCGAGCGCGGAGGCGAGCAAGGACATCGACGCTGTCCTCATCTCGCACGTCCACCTCGATCATCTCGACGTTCGATCGCTGCGATCGCTGGCGCGCGGCGGTCGCGTCATCGCGCCCGACGGCGCGGGAAAGCTGCTGCGGCGCATCGGCTTCGCCCAGATCGACGAGGTCACGCCCGGCGACTGCGTGACGGTCGGCGATGCCACCGTCACGGCGCTGCCGGCGGTCCACGATGGCCGCCGGCGCCCGCTGGGCGCGACCGTCGCGACGCTGGGCTACGAGATCGCCGGCGCCCAGCGCGTCTACTTCGCGGGCGACACCGAGCTCTTCGAGGGGATGCACAGCTTCGCGGGTCGATTCGACGTCGCCCTGCTGCCGGTCTGGGGCTGGGGGCCTTCGCTCGGGCCCGGGCACATGGACCCGCTGGGCGCAGCTCGCGCGGTGGAGATCGTGCGCCCGGCGATCGCCGTCCCCATCCACTGGGGCACGTTCTTCCCGGTCGGCCTGGAGGCGCTGCGCGGCAGCGCGCTCGTCGAGCCGCCGCGCGTGTTCGCGCGCCACGTCGCCGAGCTCGCTCCGGAGGTCGAGGTCCGGGTGCTCGCTCCCGGTGACGAGCTGGTGCTCGGTAGGGTCGCGATGTGAGTACGGCCGCCGCCCAGCAAGGCGTGGGACGCTTCCGCTACGGCGCCGTCCTGTTGCTCACGCTCGCGGTCGCCATCTTCGCGCTCGTCACTCCGGATGGAAGCGGCGCGCGCACGATCGAGCTGCTCGCCGCCGGAGCGACGCTGCTCGTCGCCGTGCTCACCTCGCGGGCGCCGGCCGCCACGCGCCGGGCCGCAGCGCTGGTGGTCGCGGTCGCGGTGCTCGCCGCCGGCACGGCCGGAGCGGTCGGGAGCCCCCACCCGGCACTGACCTTCGCGTCGACCGCGTTCCTGCTCGCCATGGCGGGGGGAGTCATCCTCGCGGGCCTGGTCCGGCTCATCGTCGAGCGCGGCGTGGAGCTGCAGGCGGTCCTCGGCGCGTTGGCGGTCTACATGCTGGTGGGGCTCACCTTGGGGTTCATCATCGGCGCGCTGGCGACGGGCGTCTCGGGGCCGTACTTCGCCTCCGGCACCGACGCGACTCAGAGCGCGCGCGTGTACTTCAGCTTCACGACGCTGACGACGACCGGCTTCGGCGACTACACCGCGGCCATGCGCGGCGGGCGAGCGCTCGCGGTGCTCGAGATGCTCATCGGGCAGCTCTACCTGGTGACGGTCATCACGTTGCTGGTGGGGAATCTGCGCCATCAACGGCGCTGACCGGCGCATCGTCGCGGTAGGCGTCGTGGCCCAGCTCGACCAGCCAGCGGCGCAGAACGCGATGCAGGTGCTCGGCTCCGACCACCTCCTGGTCGGGGTACGGGAGCGCGGTCGGAAAGAGGACGAACGGGAACGACTGGCTGCCGCCCATCCCGCCGTGCGAGCCGACGAGCTCCTCGAAGGCGGAGACCTCCTCGGTGTCGGGCGAGAAGCTGGCGTTGACGAGCAGGTCCGGACAGTGGGCGAACCCGTCGGTGCGGCGCACGTGCGCCGCGGCGTTGGGGCCGAACGGTGCGAGCGGATCCTCGCCCTCGACGCGCTCCTCGTCGAGGTGGTGGGTCCCGCGTGCGCCCAGGACGACGGCGCCGCGCTCCTCTGAGCGCACCAGGACGAAGCCGATCCCGGGGTGCTCCAGAAGCGCCGGGATCAGGTCCGGGTAGCGCTCGGCGAGCTGCTCCAGCGTGACCCGCCCGGGCTCACGCGGGAAGCTGACGAGGCCCAGGCAGCCCGAGGCCATCACCACGATCTCGGGCAATTCGTCGCCCTGCTCGATCTCGGTCCGGGCGCCCGGCTCCAGGGTCACCGCCCCGCCGGCGCGGCGCCCGCGGGTGGCCGACGCCACGGCGCGGCCCGTCATCGTGGGATCGTCGGCGACCTCGGTGAGCCCGGCGCCCAGATAGGCCAGCGCCTCGTCCTCGCCGCCGGAGTGCGCCTCGAGGTGGTCGGCACCACACGCCTCGCGCACGAGGTCCTCGAGCGTGACGCCGTAGCGGTCCTCGAACGTCGCGCCCTGCGACTGCCCGTGATCGGAGAGGACGACGAGCTCGTAGGGCCGGGGCGCGTCGGGGACGGCCGACTGGACCCGGGCGAGCTGGCGGTCGACCTGGCGCAGCACGGCCAGTGCGTCATGGCGCTCGATGCCCGAGTGGTGCGCGACCTCGTCGTAGGCCAGGAAGGTCGAGTAGATGACGGGCCGCCCGGCCATCATGTCGCCGACCACCGCTGACACCTGCAGGTCGCGCTGGACGACGGTGGCCCACGCCCGCACGAGCGCGTACATGCGCGGGCGCGGGATCCGCGGCTGCACGTCCTCGCGGACCTGGCGCGCGGCCGCGCGCCGCTCCCGGACGTAGTCGGCGAGCGCGAGCACCGCGGTGTGCGCGACGGCGTAGGGGCGGGCGAAGTAGGCGGCGTAGTCGCGCCCGAGCGCCCCGCGCCCGCGCACCAGCACGGTGCTCATGGTCAGCATCGAATGCGCGGCATCGCCCGAGAGGATGTTCGCGCGGCTGGCGCCGTCCTCGTGCAGCAGCCCGCGGCCGTCGGAGTGGCGGCGCTCGATCTCCTGCGCATCGCGCGGGTGGTTGGTGACGATCGCGCGGCCGCGATCCTTCTCCCACCAGCGGAAGGCGGGCATGTCGTCGTTGTCGCCGTGCAGCAGGCCGGCCTGGCACGCGCCGGTCTGCGACGACCAGTCGGTCTCCCAGCGCTCCAGGCGGTGGGTGCCCTCGCGCAGCCAGCGCGCCATGACCGGCGCGTTGCCGTCGCGCAGCGCGCGCCGCAGGACCTCGTAGGCGAGGCCGTCGATCTCCAGGAACACCACCCCCGGGACGTCCGACGTGATCGCGCCCCGGCGGCGCGCCTGGCGGCGCACGACGTTGCGCTGCCACGTCTCGTCGTCGTCGATGGCCAGCAGCGCGGAGGCCGCCGTGGTGATCACCGTCATGCCGACGGCGACCACGACGCCCGCGAACCAGCCGTTGATGCTCGCCCCGGGGCTGATCGCCGCCGCGAGCGCCACGAGCCCGCCGTTGAGCACGAGCGCCGCCCCTCCCAGGGTCAGGACGCTGAGCGGCAGGGCCAGCCGGCTCAGGGTGGGCCACACGAGCGCGTTGAGCGCTGCGGCGATGACCGCGGTCACCAGCGCCCCGGAGGCGCCGTGGACGTCGAAGTCCGGAAGCACCGCTCCCAGCAGGAGCAGCGCGCCCCAGTCCAGAAGCAGGACCACCAGGCCCCGGACGGCGAGTCTCCAGAGCCCGGACACCGCGCCAGACTCACCCGCGTGCGGGTGATCCAACCTCACCCGCTGCGGGTGACGACGCCTCACCCGAGCGGAGCCTAGCTTCGTCGAGCGACCCCCGACAGAGGAGGAAGGACCATGGACGACGCCGCGCAGATCGCGAAGGAGTGGTGGATGTTCGCCCTGCTGGGCGTCGCCTCGCTCGTCTGCGGCGTGCTGGCCATCGTCTACCCCGACATCACGCTGCTCGCGGTCGGGATCATCTTCGGCTTCTACCTGCTGTTGGCGGGCGTCTTCGAGCTGGTCGAGGCGATCGTGGGCGACCCGGCCTCCCGCGCCCTGAGCGCCATCGTCGGCGTCGTCGCCCTGATCGCCGGCCTGATCTGCCTGCGCCGTCCCGGCGACAGCCTGCTCGCGCTCGTGGTCGTGCTCGGCGCGTACCTGATCGTGACCGGCGTCGCGCGGCTGGTGCGCGCGTTCGCCAGCGCCGAGCACCGCGGCTGGGCGCTGCTGACCGCGGTCGTCGATCTCATCCTGGGCATCCTCATCCTCTCCTGGCCCGACGAGAGCCTCGTCACGCTGGCCGTCTTCTTCGGCATCTCACTGATCGTGCGCGGTCTCGTCGCCCTGGTCTCGGCGTATCAGCTGCGCAAGCTGGGCAAGGACGACAGCGCCGACGTGGCACCGCCGATCAACGCCGCCCCCGCCTGAGGGTCAGCCCGGGTCGGGGCCTCGCGCCCGTAGGAGGCAGCGAAAGCCGATGTGGGTCGTCGAGGTGTCGACCGCCTCGCCCTGGCGCGCGGCGGGGCGGAAGCGCAGGCAGTAGTTCGGAGCGCACAGATGCGAGCCGCCCTTGATGACGCGCCGCGGGATGTGCTCGCCGGGCATCACACCGGGCGCGCAGCATGCGTGCTCGCCGGGCTGCCCGTCGTGCGTGGCCCAGAAGTCGGCGGTCCACTCCCACACGTTGCCCGTCATGTCGTAGAGCCCGTAGCCGTTGGGCGGGAAGTTCCCCACCGGCGAGGTGCCCTCGTAGCCGTCGGCGCGCAGGTTCTGCCAGGGGAACTCCCCCTGCCAGGTGTTGGCCATGAGCCGTCCGGCCGGCGCGATCTCGTCGCCCCACGCGAACACGGCGCCCTCCAGGCCGCCGCGCGCCGCGCGCTCCCACTCGGGTTCGGTGGGCAGCTCCTTGCCCGCCCAGGCGGCGTACGTGGCGGCGTCCTCGTAGGCGACATGGGTCACGGGGTGGCGCTGGCGCCCCGCCGCGGTGCTGCCCGGGCCTTCCGGGGCGCGCCAGAAGGCGCCGGGGACGTAACGCCACCACGAGCGGACGTCGCTCAGGTCGACGGGCCCGCGCGTCTTGCGGAACACCAGCGAGCCCGGCACGAGGTCAGCCTCGTCGGCCCCGGGGAAGTCTGCGGGGTCGAGCGGGCGCTCGGCCACGGTGACGTAGCCCGTCTCGCCGACGAAGCGCCCGAACTGCGCGACGGTGACCAGCTGGCGATCGATCCAGAAGCCCTCGACCTCGACCCGGCGCGCGGGGCGCTCCTCCGGATAGAAGGCGTCGGAGCCCATTGTGAACGGGCCGCCCGGCACCCAGGTCATGCCCTTCACGGGGGCCTTGATCGCGTCCGCCACGCCGGAAGCCTCGCCGCCGCGCGGGTGATCCGGCATCACCCCCAGTGGGTGATGAGCGCTCACCCGTCGGGCTCTTAGCGTCGTCGCCGAGTCCGAGCCAAGGAGCCTGAGATGTCGCGTCCCCCGTTCAAGGGCAAGATCAACATCGACGTGCGCGACTCGGTGCCCGACTGGGCGCCGTACATGCCGCCGCGCGCGCCGGAGGGCTCGCCCAACATCCTCATCGTCCTCTACGACGACACCGGCATGGCGGCCTGGGAGCCGTTCGGCGGGCGAATCCGCATGCCCACGCTCGAGCGCCTCGCCGAAGGCGGCCTGCGCTACAGCCAGTGGCACACCACGGCGCTGTGCTCGCCGACGCGCTCGTGCATGCTCACCGGGCGCAACCACCACCAGAACGGGATGGCGTGCATCGTCGAGGGCGCGACCGGCTACCCGGGCTCGAACGCCCACCTGCCCAAGGACTGCGGCACCGTCGCCCGCGTCCTGCGCGACAACGGCTGGAACACCTACTGGGTCGGCAAGGACCACTGCGTACCCCTGGAGGAGGCCAATCCCGGCGGTCCCAAGTTCAACTGGCCGCTGCAGCAGGGCTTCGACCGCTTCTACGGCTTCATCGGCGGCGAGACCAACCAGTGGTATCCGACGCTGGTCGAGGACAACCACTCGATCGACCAGCCCTACACGCCCGACGAGGGCTACCACCTGTCCAAGGACCTCGCCGACCAGGCGCTGCAGATGATCCGCGACAGCCAGTCCTCCTCGCCGTCGCGGCCGTGGTTCATGTGGTTCTGCCCCGGCGCCAACCACGCGCCCCACCATGCTCCGACCGAGTGGGCGGACAAGTACAAGGGCCAGTTCGACGACGGCTACGAGGCCTACCGCGAGTGGGCGCTGGCGCGCATGGTCGAGAAGGGCGTGCTGCCCGAGGGCACCGACCTCACCCCGATCAACCCGCTGCCCGAGGGCACCCACAGCCCGCTGGACGATGTCCGCCCGTGGGACACGCTCTCAGACGACGAGAAGCGGCTCTTCGCGCGGATGGCGGAGGTCTTTGCGGGCTTCTCGGAGTACACCGACCACCAGGTCGGGCGGATCGTCGACTACCTCGAGGAGTCCGGCCAGCTCGACAACACGATCGTCCTCTACTGCGCCGACAACGGCGCCTCGGGCGAGGGCTCGCCCAACGGATCGGTCAACGAGAACAAGTTCTTCAACGGCTGGCCCGACGAGATGCAGGCCAACCTCGATCACATCGAGGACCTCGGCAGCCCCAACACCTACAACCATTACCCGACCGGCTGGGCGACCGCCTTCTCCACGCCCTACAAGATGTTCAAGCGCTACTCCTACGCAGGCGGCACGTGCGACCCGCTGGTCATCCACTGGCCGGCGGGCATCCAGGCCAAGGGCGAGGTGCGCCACCAGTACCACCACGTCACCGACATCGTCCCGACGCTGCTGGACTGCTGCGGCCTGGAGTTCCCCGGCGAGATCGACGGCGTCGACCAGGTCGCGCTCCCGGGCGAGTCGATGCGCTACTCCTTCGACGCGGCCGATGCGCCGACGCCGCGCACGCGCCAGTACTACTGCATGCTCGGCACTCGCGGCATCTGGCAGGAGGGCTGGAAGGCCGTGGCGGTCCACGGGCCGACCTCCGGGATCGGGCACTTCGACGACGACCAGTGGGAGCTCTTCAACGTCGACGAGGACCGCGCCGAGGCCAACGACCTCGCGGCCGAGCACCCCGACAAGCTCAAGGAGCTCATCGAGGTCTGGTTCGAGGAGGCGGGCAAGTACGACGTGCTGCCGCTCGACGACCGCCACCCGTGGGAGATCATCAACGACGTGCGCCCGCAGACCGAGCCCGACCGCGACACCTACATCTACTACCCGCACACCGCCGAGGTGCCCGAGGCCGCGGCGCCCAACATCCGCGGGCGCTCGTTCAAGCTCCTCGCCGAGGTGGAGATCGAGAGCGCCGACGCCGAGGGCGTGATCTTCGCCCAGGGCGGGCGCTTCGGCGGCCACGCCCTCTTCCTCAAGGACCGCCGCGCGCACTACGTCTACAACTTCCTCGGCGTCCCGCCCGAGCAGCTCTTCTCCTCCGACGAGCTGGCGCCCGGTCGCTACGTCATCGGGATGGACTTCGCCAAGGAGGGCGTCGGCGAGCACAACGAGGCTACGGGCACCACCCGGCTGCATGTGGACGACAAGGTCGTGGCCGAGGGGGCGATGCGCACCCAGATCGGGACGTTCACGCTCTGCGGCGATGGCCTGTGCGTCGGGCGCGACTCGAGCGACGCGGTGAGCAGCGCCTACGAATCGCCGGCCGACCTGACGGGCGCGAGCGTGCTGCAGGTCGAGATCAACCTGAGCGACGACCAGTACATCGACCTCGAGCAGGAGGCGATGGCGGCCCTCGCTCGCGAGTAGCGGCGATGACTTCGACGGCTGAGGCACCGCTTGCCTCGTGGCGGGACACCGCCACGACGCGCGCGATCCTCGAGTTCGTCGCGGCGGCGACGCGCGAGGGCGGCGCGGGGTGGATCCCGCCGCCCGAGCGCGTTGCCGTGTTCGACAACGACGGGACGCTCTGGACCGAGAAGCCCATGCCCGTGCAGCTGGACTTCATCGTCCGCGGCTTCGCCGCGGCGGCGCAGCGCGATCCGGCGCTGCGCGCGCCAGCCCTACACGGCGGCCCACGAGGGCGACCTCGGACGGCTGGGCGCGGCCATGGTCAAGCACTGAGGTCGTCTACGCCTCCACGCTGGAGTCCTTCGACGACGGCCCGCAGAAGCCGCTGCACATCTGGGCGCGAACGGGGCGGCGACCAGCGATCGCGTGCGGCCACTCCAACGGCGACCTCGAGATGCTGCGCTTCGCCGGCGGTGCGGGCACGCCGGCCCTGACAAGGTCCTGGGCGCCGGCTTCACCGAGATCAGCATGCGCGACGACTGGGCGACGGTGTTCGCCACCTGAGCGTCGCGGTGGTCGCGCGGGTCATCCCCTCCTGGCTGCGCTACCTCGTGGCCGCGGTGCTCGCTGTGGCCGACCGGCGCTCGAGCGCCTGGATCGCCAGCCACGCGGCGGCTGCTGCGAGCACCGCCGCGGGCACCGCGTCCAGGCCCTGCCGGCCGACGAGCAGGGCCGCGAACAGCATCGACGTGAGCAGCAGCCCGGTCATGGCGGCCATCCCCGCGGCCGCGCCCACGGCGACCGCGAGCGTCGGCGAGACGACGAACCACACCACGGGGAACGTCGCCAGCGCGATGCCGACGAAGATGGCCGGGAACACCGGGCCGCCGCGGAAGCCGCAGCCGAGGCTGATCGCGTACGCCAGCGCCTTGGCGGCGAGCAGCAGGAGAACGATCTTCGTCGAGTCCTGGGCCACCAGCGCCGGCACGGATGCCTGCCCGGAGAACAGCACGTCCTGCGAGTCGGCGCCGAGCAGGTCGGCGACCTCAGCGACTACGCCGACCGCGAGGCCGCCGGCGAGCAGCAGCCCGGGCATCCCCAGGCGCGGCGCGCGAACGACGCCCTCGGCCAGTCGGCGGACGCCGGCGATGACCAGCGCGGTGGCGATCCCGACCGCGACGGCGACGAGCAGGTCGGTGAGGTGCGTGCCGTTGTACGCGGGCAGGCCGGGCTCCACCAGCCCGGGCGCGTTGAGCCCGCCCCAATTGCCGCCCGACGAAGACGAGGTAGCCGACCGCCGCCGCCACGAACCCCGGCAGCAGCGAGGGCAGCAGGGCCGCCCCGAGCCCCGCCGCGCCCGACTCGACCATCATGACGCCGCCGACGATCGGGCCGCCGAACAGGGCGGAGATCGCGGAGAACGACCCGGCGCCCGCGATCACGGCGCTCTCCTGCGCGGAGAGCCGGACGACGAGCGTCACGGCCAGGCCGACGACCGACCCGAGCGCGATCAGCGGGCCCTCCGGCCCGAGCACGGCGCCGAAGGCCAGGGTGCCGATGGCGGCCAGCGCCACCCCCGGGGCATGCGACATCGGCGTGGGCGTGCCGCCGATGCCCTCCAGCGGTTCGTGGCCGCCGTCGCCCGGCAGGAGCGCCCGCGCGGCGAGCACCACGCACGCGCCGACCACCGGCAGCCCGAGCACCAGGTACCAGTGCGGGTCGCTCCACAGCCAGTCCTCGAGCCCGTGGACGGCGGCGAGGAAGAGCGCGGCGACCAGCGCCGCCGGCACGCCCACGACCGCCCCGAGCGAGATAGGGGCGGCCGGAGGGCTGCGCGCTCAATCGCGCGCCATCGCTGCCACCGGGTGGGCCTCGACGTCGACGTACGCGTCGTCGGCGACGTCGAACACGACCTTCTCGATCTTTCCCCTGAACGGCTTGGCCATCGTGGTTTCTCCCGTTGCCTGCGCGCAAGCACATCGCGCGCGAGGGCGATCACGCCTCACCCGCGATGGGTGACGACGGACGTCGGACAGGTGCGCGACGTCCTGCGCCGGCGGGGGCGGAGGCACCCCTCGTGCAGGTTCACCGCACGATCGAGGACGCCATCGACGCGGTCTCCGGCGGGAAGGTCAGCCGCCGGAACTGATGCGCCCGCCTGGCGTTGTGCCGGGCGCGCGACTGGACGGCGGTGGCGCCTCACCCGTCTCGGGTGATGCCGGATCACCCCGGCGAGGCGAGAATCGCGCCGTGAAGCGCACCGGCGTGGTCATCCTTCTCGTGCTCGCGACGCTCCTGTGGACGGTGGGCATCGTCGCGGTGTGGGCGCAGCGCCAGATGCTGGACACCCAGAACTGGGTGCAGACGAGCGATCGCCTCCTCGAGAACCAGCAGATCCGCGAAGCGCTGTCGACCGCCATCCTGCAGCGCGTCTACGCCAGCGCGCCGGTCGAGAACAAGCTCCGCGAGACGCTCCCGCCCAACCTGCAGCCGCTGGCCGCCCCGATTGCCGCGGCCCTGCGCGAGGTCGCCAACCGCAACGCGCCGAAGGTGCTCGGGAGCGCCGCCGCGCAGGTGGCCTGGGAGAGGGCCAACCGCACCGCCCACCGCGAGCTGCTGAAGGTCCTCAACGGCGATGTCGCGCGCGGCGGCACCGTGACGCTCAACCTGCACGACCTCATCGCGCAGGTCGCCGCCGGCACCGGTCTGCCGGCCGGGGTCGCCGATCGCCTCCCGGCGAATCTGCAGCAGTTGCAGGTGCTCAAGACCGACAAGATCGAGGCCGCGCAGAAGGCGCTCAAGACCGCGAAGACGCTCGTCATCGTCATCGTCGTCGTCGCCGTGCTGCTGATGGCCGGCGCGATCGCGCTGTCGACCGACCGCCGGCGCACCGTCGTGGCGTGCGGCGGCTGCGTGATCTTCGCGGGCGTCGCCGTGCTGGCGCTGCGATCGGTCGGCGGCGACGCCGCGGTCAACGCCCTCGCCGAGGCCCCGAACGCGCGCCCGGCGGTCCGCGCCGTGTTCACGATCGGCACGTCGCTGCTCACTGACGCCGCGTGGGGGTCGATCGTGTTCGGCCTCTTCCTGGTGACGGGCGGGTGGCTGGTGGGCTCCGGGCGGCGCGCGACGGTCGTGCGGCGTGTGAGCGCCCCGGCGCTGCGCGAGCACGCGATCTACTTCCGCGTCGGGCTGGGCCTGCTGCTCCTGCTGCTCGTGGCCTGGGGGCCCGTGCCGTGGACGCGCTCGTTCTGGCCGCTGGTGGTCTTCGCGATCGCCGCGTTCATCTGGTTGGAGCGCGTGCGCCACGTCACCCTCGCGCAGTTCGGCGACGTGCCGGCGGGGGAGCTCGGGCGCAGTTGGCGCGCGCGGTGGGGCCGGCGCTCCGAGCAGGCGTCTCAGCCCGGCGCCGGATAACGCCGGCGGTGCGCGACGAAGCCCACCGCCCCGAGCGGCAGCGGCAGCCAGTAGGAGAACAGCCGGTAGGCGAAGGTGGCCAGAACGGCGGCGCCTGCGGGCACCCCGGCTAGCTTCAGCATGGCCGTGAGCCCCGCTTCCACGAAGCCCAGCCCGCCCGGGGTGACCGGTATCTGCGCCAGGACCTGTGCCCCGCAGAAGGCGAGCAGGACGAGCGCGGGACGTGGCCGCGACCCGACCGCCGCCAGCGCGGCGAGCAGCGTGGCGTAGTCGAAGAACCAGCGCCCGACCGTGGCCGCCAGCGCGCGCTTCCACTTCGGGCCGAACGTCTCGAGGATCCGGTCGCGCTCGTGCAGCAGCCGCTTGGGCAGGCCCGTGAGCGGCTCCGAATGGCGGCGCAGGCGGTTGCGCACGCGCTGGATCGTGCGCCCGATCCAGCGCAGCGGCGCATCGAAGGCGATGCAGACCGCGCCGACGGCGAAGAGCGCGACGAAGACCACGGCACCCACGATCGTCGCCTGGACGAGGCCGTGGTCGACCCCGCCGCGGATGATCGTCGGCACGGCGAGGACCGGCAGCCCGAGGACCGCCGCGAAGACCAGCAGGTTGACCGCGGTCAGGCCGGAGACGATCGTCGCGGGCCGCGCGCCCGCCTGCACGAGCATGCGGTATTGCAGCGCCGCGCCGACCGCGCCGCCGCCGGGGGCGATCTTCGACAGCGCGTTGCCGGCCAGCTGCGAGGCGATCACCGGCGGCCACGTCTGTGCGCGGATGGCCACGTGCTGCAGCGCCCACAGGCACGCCAGCGTCGCGAGCTGCAGCGCGGCCATCGCTCCCAGCCAGCCGGCGCCGAACTCGCCGAGGTCCTTCCAGGAGGAGAAGAGGTCGAGCAGGCTCGGGAACACGAGGTACAGCGAGACCGCCGTGATCGCCAGCCAGATGGCCCGCTTGACGAGGCCTTTGCGCGGGGTCGGCTGCGCCTCACCGCGCTCGATGACGTGCTCGACGTCGGCGCGGTCCTCGATCGCGCGCTCCACCCGATCGCCGACCCGGGCCCGCGGCGCCACCGTCATGGGCTGCATCCTCCACGGCGCGCAGGTGGGGGCGCCTCACCCGGCCAGGGTGATTCGCCGGGGCGAGGGGTGGGGCAAGAGCTGCGTAACTGTCCCGTCCTGTGGTCGTCAGACGACCTCTGAGTCGGGACGCTTGGCCTGTGGCGCCGATCACGCCCAGCGAGAGGACCTGTCCGATGGCCGCGCCCATGGCACCGACCGTAGGTGCGCCCGGGGCGAGCAGAGTCACCCGGGGTGGGTGATTCGCGCGCAGCAGTCCTCACTCCACCGGTCGCCGGTGCACAGCAAAGCGTTGCTCGAGACGCCCCGACGCACACAAAGCCGCCGCCGGATGCGAGCAACCGGTCAAAGGATTCAACGATCCGTGGGCGCGCACGTAATGATGCTCGGATTCATGCCTAGGCGTATGGCGTCCGAGGTGCTGATGGCGACGAAGTTCTCGGTTCCCCGCGAGCCGAGGGCGGCCGTCGCGCGCCCGCGGCTGCTCGACCGGCTCGACTCCGGCGTGCAGGGACCGCTCACGCTGGTGGCCGCCCCCGCCGGTGCCGGCAAGAGCGCGCTGGTAAGCTCGTGGATCGCGGCCGATCGGGCGCCAGGGCCGGTGGCCTGGCTGTCGCTCGATACCGATGACGCGGATCGCCGCCGCTTCTGGCGTGCCGTTCTGCGGGCGCTGGCCCAGGCGACGGGCGACGACGCCGTCGCGGCGCTCGCGGTGAGTCCGCGCGAGCCGATGACGACGGATCTGGTGCTGCCCGCGTTGGTCGACGCCCTCGCCGCGCGTGAGCAGCCGGTCGTCCTCGTGCTCGACGACTTCCACGAGGTGATCGACGCGGTCCACCAGGACCTCGAGCGGGTGGCCCGCTTCCCGCCGCCGGCGTTGCGGCTGGTCATCATCACGCGCGCGGACCCTCCGATCGGGCTGGGACGCCTGCGTCTGGACGGCACCATGACCGAGATCCGAGCCGCCGATCTCGCGTTCTCGCTGGACGAGGCCGGCGCGCTGTTCGACGCGCTCGGCATCGCGCTCGCGGCCGAGGACCTCGCGATGCTCTGGCGCCGCACCGAGGGCTGGGCCGCCGCGCTGCGCCTGGCGGCGGCGTCGCTGCACCGGCACCCCGAGCCGCACAACTTCATCGCGCACTTCGCCGGCACCGACGCCACGGTCAGCGACTACCTCGTCAGCGAGGTGCTCGCGCGACAGCCACCGCAGGTGCGCGACTTCCTGCTGCGGACGTCGGTGGTCGAGACGCTCAGCGCCGAGCTCGCCGACGCCCTCACCGAGAGCACCGACGGCCACGCGATGCTGGCCCGCCTCGAGCAGGCGGGCGCGCTCACGACGGCCCTCGACGAGACCGGCACGTGGCATCGCTACCACCCGCTGTTCGCGGAGCTGCTGCGCGCTGAGCTGCGCGCGCAGCTTCCCGATGAGCCACCGCAGCTGCACCGGCGCGCGGCGACGTGGCTCGCCGCTCACGGCGACGATGCCGGCGCACTGCGCCATGCGGCCGCCGGGAACGCCTGGGATCTCGCCGCCGACCTCACCACCGCGCGCTGGTTCGAGATGATGGTCGACGGCCAGATGGGCACGCTCAGGCCCATCCTCGAGACGATGCCGCGCCACTGCGTCGAGGCGTCGCCCGAGCTCGCGCTCGCGTTCGGGGGTGCGCTGCTCGCGCGCGGCGATCACGCCGGCGCGCAGCCCTACCTGCGCCGCGCCGAGGAGGACGAGGCGCTGGTGGCGCCGGACCGCCGCGCGCAGTTCGCCGCCAGCCGGGCCGCGATGGCCCTCTACGAGGGGCGCCTGCGCGGCGACCCGGTCGCAGCGCTGCAGGCGGCGCGCGGACTGCTCGAGCGCAGCGGGGTGCTCGACACCGGCCAGCTGAGCAGCGGCGCGCGGTCCTTCGTGCTCGGCCAGCTCGGCATCGTCGAGCTGTGGACCGGCGACCTCGAGGCTGCGACCGCTCATCTCGAGCGCGCCCACGTCTGCGCCGTCGACGGGGAGACGGACTGGACCGCCCTCGCGGCCGGGGCGCACCTGGCCGTCGCGCGGGCCTTCCGCGGCGAGATCGTGCGGGCACTGCGCCATGCCGACGCCGCCGTCGTCCTCGCCGAGCGCCGCGGCTGGGCACGATCGGAGCCGGCCGGCGCCGCCTACTGCGTGCAGGCGGCGGTGGCCATCCAGCGCGGGCGCCATGACGATGCGCTGCGTCTCGTGGCGCGCGCCTCTCAGGCGCTGCACGACACGCGCGATCGCCCGCTGCGCGCGGTCCATGCCCTCAATCGCTCGCTCCTGCTGCGTGACGGCGGCGATCCGGAGGCTGCCCTCGGCGTCCTGCAGGCCGCGCGCGAAGAGGTCGGCGACTGGCCGCTGCTCGCGCCGCTGGACGATCAGCTGCTTGCTCAGGAGGCCCTGCTGCGGACCGCGCTGGGCGAGCCCGAAGCGGGGCGTGCGCTGCTCGAGCGCGCCGAGCGCGAGACCGCGACGTCGGTCCCGGTGGCCAACGCCATCGCCCGGCTGCGCCTGCTGGAGGGCGAGCCGGACGCCGCCCGCGATGCGCTGGCCCCACACCTCGAAGGCGACGGCGGGGCCGCGGCCAGGGGCGGCGGCCCGGTGTCGACCCGCGCCGAGGCGTGGCTGCTCGATGCGCTGGCGCTCGACGCCCTCGCCGAGCACGCGCGCGCTGCGCACTCGCTGGAGCGCTCGCTCGATCTGGCCGAGCCCGCCGGGCTGCGACGGCTCATCCTCGAGCACGGCAACCTCGTCCGGCCGCTGCTGCATCGGCATGTCCGCCACGGGACGACGCACTCGGCGATCGTCAGCGAAGCGCTGGACACGATCGAGCACGGGCGCAGCGAGCGCTCACGCCCGATCGCCGTCCTGCTGGCCGAGGCGCTCAGCGAGCGCGAGCAGGCGATCCTGCGCTACCTGCCCACGATGATGTCCAACCACGAGATCGCCGGCGAGCTGTTCGTGTCGGTCAACACGGTCAAGACCCACCTGAAGGCGATCTACCGCAAGCTGGATGCCTCGGGCCGCCGCGAGGCGGTGCAGCGCGGCCGCGAGCTCGGACTCATGCCGTGATGCCGTGGCCGCTCTCGGGCAGCCGGCGCACCTCGATCAGCTCAAGGCCGAGCGACTGCAGGCGATGCAGCAGCCCGTGCAGCTCCGCCTGGTCGCGGACGGGGCCGTGGAGGATCGTCTCGACCGGCTCGACCTCGCTCTCCATGTCGTCGAACGTGTCCAGCACGGCCGCGCTCACTCGGCCACGGACGCGGATCTCATAGCGGGTATCAGGCACCGACGACCACCTCGACAAGCCTCGCGCCTGCCGGGGTGAGCGTTCGTCACCCGCGCGGGGTGATCGCGCTGAGCGGAGTCACCCCGACCGGGTGACGACAGGTCACCCGTCGGCGTTCGATCGTGGCAGGCGAACGGCCGCCCCGCGGGGCGGCGAGCCCGAGCTGTGGAGGACCGCATGAGCAATCTCGTAGCCGTCGCCTACCCCGACGAGGCAACCGCTCGCGAAGTCGGGCAGACCCTCATGGAGCTGCAGAAGGAGCATTCGATCGAGCTCGAGGACCTCGCGATCGCCGTCCGGCAGGACGACGGCAAGATCAAGCTGCGCCAGACCTTCAAGCCCGTGGCCAGCGGGGCGACGGGCGGCGCGCTGTGGGGCGGCCTCATCGGCCTCATCTTCTTCATGCCGCTGCTGGGCATGGCCATCGGCGGGGCGACCGGCGCTGCCGCCGGCGCGGCGACGGACGTCGGCGTCGACGACAACTTCATGAAGGACCTCGGCGAGAAGCTGCAGCCCGGCGGCGCGGCGGTCTTCGTCCTCGTGCGCCAGTCCACGCCCGACAAGGTCCTGCCCCGGATCTCCCAGTACGGGGGCGACGTCATTCACAGCTCCCTCAGCCAGGACGCGGAGGAGGCGCTGCAGGAGGCGCTGCGCCCGCAGGCGACGGCCTGAGGTCCCGCCCCGCTCAGGGTATGAGCGCGAGCTCGCGCGCGCGCTGGACCGCCTCACGGCGGCCCGGCGCGTCGAGCTTGCGGTAGATCGCCTTGAGGTGGGTCTTGACGGTGTTGACCGAGATCATCAGCGCTCCGGCGATCTCCTGATTGGACATCAGGCTCGGCAGGTAGCCGAGGATCGCCTGCTCGCGTTCGCTCAGCGGCTCGGCCAGAGCCGAGCCGCCGCCACTGCGGGCCGGGCGCCCGCCGCGCTCGATCGTCTCCAAGAGGTCGCCGACCAGCGCGGGATGGGTGGTGCCGTGGCGGATGTGACGGCGCAGGAGTGCTCTGATCGCGCCGCCGTGCGCCACGAACATCCGGCGCAGCCCTGTCGGCTCGGCCAGATCGAGAGCGCGCTCCAGCGACTGCGCGGCGGCCTCGTGCTCGGCGAGGGCGTCCAGGACGAGCGCGTCGAGGAGCCACGCCTCGGCGCGTGTCGGCAGGGACGCCCCGTGGCGCGCTTCGAAGGCATCCAGGTGAGCGGCGAGCGTCGCGCGGGCCGCCTGCGCCTCGTCGTCGAGCAGATCCAACCGGGCCAGCGCGTTGGCGACGGCCAGGGAGCCGGCGGCCGCGGGCGCGAGCAGCGCGCGGGCCGCCGCGGGCTCGCCGGTCGCAGCGTCCAATAGGCCCTCCTGGGCGGTCAGGAGCTCGTCGACCGGCGCCGGCAGCGGCCAGTCCCCGACCTGCTCGCGGGTGGCGTGCAGGAGGTCGAGTGCGCCGGCATGCTCGCCGCGGTCGCTCAACAGCTGCGCGCGATTGAGGACGTGGAAGGCCAGCAGCGGCCGCTCGCGGGTATCGCGCACCGCCGCGCCCGCCTGGCCGATGAGGCGTTCGGCCTCATCGAGCTGAGCGCGCTGGATGCAGACGGCAGCGAGCACGCTGTAGGCGGCGCCGGCGGGCTCCGATCGGGCCCAGCCGCGACGCTCGGCGATGGCCAGCGCCTGGTGGGCCCGGCGCAGGGCGCGCGCGAAGTCGCCGCGCAGCACGCTGGCCAGCGCGAGGTGCGCGCTCGCGGCGAACGCGGTCCACTCGACCCCCGCCTCGGTGGCCACTGCCTGCGCACGCTCGAGATGCTCGATCGCCTCGCCGAGCTGCCCGGTCCACATCTCGACGATCCCGAGCTGGGTCAGGACCAGGCCATGCAGGTTGGGGGCCACCGCGCCGCCGTCGAGCACCGGGCCACGCCCGAGCCATTCCCGCGCGGCCGTGAGGGCAGCGGCGGGGTCTCCGCCGAAGCGTCCCTCATAGAGCCCCACGGCGGCGGACGCAGCGACGAACTGCGCTCGTCGCTCCGGCGGCACCCGGCCCACCGCTGCGCGGGCGCCGCGGAGATAGGGCTCGGCCAGCGCGTGCTTGCCGAAGGCGAGCATCGCGGCCCCGAAGGCCAGCGACAGCTCGGGGCAGGCATCGACGTGCGCACGCGGCATGGCCTCCAGAACGGGTCGCAGCGCAGCCATCTCGCCGTTGATCATGAAGTCGACCCAGTGGTCGATGACGAGCTGCGAACCCAGGTCCCACACCTCTCCCACGGCCACGTGACGCAGCGCCGCCGTGCGATCGTCATGCGCAGCGAGCCACACCGCGGCACGCCGGTGCAGCTCCTCGAGCTCCGGCCCGAGCTGCGTGCGCAGCTGCGCCCGCAGCAGCTCCGCGAAGAGCGGGTGATAGCGGTGCCAGACCCCGTGCTCGTCCAGCGGCGCCAGCAGGGCGCCGCCATGCTCGAGGCGGGCGAGCATTCGCTGACCGTCCGAGCCGCCGGTCAACGCATCGGCGAGCTCTCCGCACACCGTGTCGACGATCGACGTGCGCAGCAGGAAGTCGCGCAGGTCGGGCGGCTGGCGGGCCAGCACCTCGCTGAGCAGGTAGTCGCTCACCGTGGCGTCGGTGCCCGCGAAGTGCTCGATGAATCGCGCGGGGTCGGGGTGGGCGCGGACCGACATGGCGGCCAGGCACAGCGCCGCCGACCAGCCTTCCGTGCGCTGCCACAGCGTCGTGAGCTCGGCGGGCGCGATCGGCACGTCGAGCGCCTCGAACAACGCGGAGGCCTCGTCGGGCGTGAACGCCAGGTCGCGCGCGCGGATCTCCGTCAACCAGCCTTCGAGACGCAGCCGGCCGAGCCCGATCGGCGGGTCGGCGCGCGTGACCAGCACCAGTCGCAGTGCCGGCGGCGGGTAGCGCACCAGCCGTTCGATGTCCTCGCGCACGACGTCGATCACGTGGTGCAGGTCGTCGAGGACGAGCACGACGGGTTCGTCGCGCGCCTCGAGCGCGTCGACCAGCGCGGGGAGGACGAGGTCCATGTCCATGGGCTCGCGCGGGCTGACCGCGATCGCCCTCAAGCGCGCGTCGTCGGTGGCGTCGCTGAGCGTCGCGAGCACCGCGCGCCAGAAGCGGCGGCGATCGGCGTCGTCGCCGTCCAGTGAGAGCCACGCGACCGGGCCGGGCGCCCGGCCCGCGGCGATCCACGAGCTCAGCAGCGCGGTCTTGCCTGCGCCCGCGGGGGCCGCGAGCAGGGTCAGCGGACGCTGCACCGCGGCGTCGAGAGCGTCCAGCAGCCGGCGGCGGGGCACCATCGTGGCCGGCCCGCGCGGCACGCTGAACTTCGTCTTCAGAACGGTCTGCTCCGCCGGCCGGCCTGGCTGATCGTGGACTGCGAGCACAGAGAGCACGGGCGCATCATCGACCGCCCCACGCATGCCCCGAGCTTGCACCGGCCGAGTCGCCCTGACAATGGAGTGTGCCCGTCAATGACGCAGGGGGTACGCACCCCACGCCGGGCTGGGATCTACGGTCGCTCGGCGGCGAGGTAGAGCAGCACGGCCGCGACCCGCCGGCTCACGACGTGCTCCTCCGGCAGGCCGAGCTTCAGGAAGATCGCGCCGACGTGCTTCTCGATCGCCTTCTTGGTGAGGGTGAGCTGCTCGGCGATCGCGGCATTGCTCTTGCCCTGCGCCATCTCGGCGAGCACCTGGCGCTCGCGCGGCGTGAGGTCGTCGAGTGCGCCGGCGCCGGCGGGCCCGGCGGAGACGAGAAGCCGCACCATCGCGGGATCGAACACGGAGCCGCCGTGAGCAACCGCCACGATCGCCGCGTGCAGCTCTCGGGGATCGCTGACGCGCTCCTTCAGCAGGTAGCCGCGCCCCTCGGTCCCCGCCTGCAGCAGCTGGAGTCCGTAGCGCGGCTCCGCGTAGTGCGTCAGGACCACGACGCCGATGCTCGGATGACAGCGGCGCAGGTGGTTGGCCACGCGAATGCCCTCCTCGTCGCCGGACGGCGGCATGCGCATGTCGAGCAGGACGACGTCAGGGCGCTGCTCCTCCACGGTGGCCAGCAGGGCGTCGCCGTCGACGCAGGCGGCCACGACGTCGACCCCATCGAGCCGCTGCAGAACGGCCCCCAGGGCCTCGCGCATCAGGAACGAGTCGTCGGCGAACGCCACACGGATAGCCCCATCCGGGGCGTGGTCGGGCGCCGCCATTGCTCAACGCTACCGAGCGCCCGCCCTCGCTGAGCGTTTTGGCCGCTCGGGTGGCGCGCAGGGCGCAAACAGCGCATGCTTTGCGGCGCATGCCCGGCGTGAAGCCCGCAGCGTTCGCAGCGCTCCCCGGTGCCTCGCGCACGCACGCGGTGCGGGAGTGGACCGGCCTGAGTGGCCGCTACCTGCTGCAGGTGGCGGCCCTGGCGTTCACCTACTACGTCGCCGCCCAGGTCGGCTTTGCGTTCGAGTTCGCCGGTCCGGTGGCCGCCATCGTGTGGCTGCCGGTCGGGGTGGCCATCGCGTTCCTGTACCTGGGCGGGGTCGGCCTGTGGCCGGGGGTGCTGGTCGGCGACCTGCTGGTCAACGACTACTCGGCGCTGCCCATCGGCTCCGCGGTGGGGCAGACGTTCGGCAATCTCCTCGAGGTACTGGTCGCGACGCTGCTGATGCGCCGGCTGATCCCCCGCGGCGCACCGCTCGCCGGCGTCGGGAGCCTCGCCCGGATGATCCTGGCGATCGCCGCCGGCGCGGCGGTCAGCGCGACGATCGGCGCGCTGTCGCTGCGGCTCGGCTCGGTGATCGCCACGGGGGCGCTGCCCGACGTGTGGCGTACCTGGTGGCTCGGGGACTTCGCCGGCGCCCTGGTCGTCGTCCCGGTCGCGCTGGCCTGGTACCGGCCGCTGCCGCGCCAGTGGCCGCGTGGTCGCGCGATCGAGGGGATGCTGATGGTCGTGGCGGTCGCCGGCGCGAGCGAGATCGCGTTCCTCAGCCACGAGCCGGTGGCCTATCTCGTGTTCCCGACGCTGATCTGGGCGGCGCTGCGGTTCGGCGAGCGAGGGGCGACGCTCGCCATCACGATCGCGGTCGGCTCCGCGGTGTGGAACACCACGCACGACGAGGGTCCGTTCGCCTTTCGCTCGATGACCCACAGCGTCCTCGCGACGCAGCTCTACCTCGCCGTGGCCGCCCTCTCCACGCTGTTCCTGGTCGCGGTGGTCACCGAGCGCGAGGCGTTCGCCCGGCGGCTGGCGGCGTCTCGCGTGCGCCTCGTCGAGGCCACCGAGACCGAGCGCCGGCGATTGGGGCGCGATCTCCACGACGGCGCCCAGCAGCGTCTGACCGCGCTCGCCGTCCGGCTGGGCCTCGCCGCCGAAGACGCCCGGAAGGTCCCCGAACGGGGCGCCCCGCTGCTGGCCGAGGCGGGCGCAGAGGTCACGCTCGCCATCGAGGAGCTGCGCCAGATCGCTCACGGCATCCACCCGGTCGCGCTCAACCTCGGCCTCGCGGCCGCGATCAAGAGCGTCGCCGATCGGTCCGCCGTTCCCTTCGCGATCCTCGACCTGCCCACTGAGCGGCTGGACGACACCGCGGAGGCGACGGCGTACTACGTCCTCGCCGAGGCGGCGACGAACGCGCAGCGCTACGCGCAGGCCTCGCTGATCACGGTGCGGGCGACGTCGGCGCCGTGCGTCCTGCGCATCGAGATCCTCGACGACGGGATCGGGAGTGCGCAGGAGAGCGTCGGCTGCGGACTGGAGGGCCTGCGCAATCGGGTGGAGTCACTCGGTGGCAGCTTCGAGGTCGACAGCCCCGCGGGCCAGGGGACGCGCGTCGCCGCGGTGATCCCTGCCACCGCGCGCGATCACGTCTGATCGCGCGACGCGGTCGGGGCTCGGCGTTCAGCGGGCGCCCGGAGCGAGCGCGTGCTCGGAGACGGCGGTCCGCGCCGGTGCGATGAGCGCGGCCTGCAGGCGCCGGGCGGCGTCGAGGTGATCGCCGGTCCAGATCATGCGCACGGCGGTGGCGGTCGCCTGGCCGTCCTCGCCGCGCAGGTCGTGGCTGACGGCGTCGACGAGGCGGGCATCCGCCGGCTGGTCGGACGGCAGCGGCTCGGGTAGGTCGCGACCGCCGGTGAGGGCGGCGGCGAAGTCGCGGTACCAGCCGGTCATCTGCTCGGTGCTCGCCACCAGCTCGTGCCGGGCCGCCGTCCGGTCGCCGCCCGCCGCCTCATCGGATCGCCACAGGTCGAGCACGGCGTCTCCGGCGAGGCGCAGGCCGACGACGCCGGTGACCAGGCTGGTCACCTCGGCGAGCGGGATCGGCTTGGCGCCGCGCTCGGCGAGGTAGCTGCGGAAGGTGTCGTCGAGGCGTCGTGCGGCCGCCGCGGCGCGCAGCGCCTCCTCGGTCGGTGCGGGGGCCGGCTGTGCGACGGCGTCGCAGCGCCCGATGCCGAACTGGACCGCGCCCGCGAGATAGCCGGCGCTGTCGGCGTAGGCCTCGGCCAGCGCCTGGCCGAGCGCGGCACCGGCGCCGCGCGGCCAGAACAACAGGCCCACCGCGAGGCTGACCGCGCTGCCCAGCGCGATGTCCTCGATCCGTACCAGCCCGATCTCCCATCCCTCGGGCGCCAGGATGTTGAAGAGGATCAGCAGCGTGAGCGTGAACGCGGCCTGGCCGGCGGCGAACGAGATCGCGGCGGGAGCGAGGCCGGCGAGCAGGACGGCAAAGGGGAGCAGCAGCCACAGCAGGGTGGTGTTGGTCCCGATGAGCACCACCAGCACGCCGCCGACGACGAAGCCGGCGACGGTGCCGAGCAGGCCGCGCAGCACGTTCTCGCCGGTGCTCAGCGCGTTGGAGCGCAGCACCGAGAGCGTTCCCAGCACGACCCAGAACGCGTGCTGGACGCCGGTGAGGTTGGCGACGAGCACCGCGAGGCCGAGGCCGACGGCGCCGCGGACGCTGTTCTGCAGCCACAGCGAATGGCGCTGGACGTGGGCGCCGGCGCGCTCGTGGGCGGCGGAGAGCGGGCCGGTGAGTCCGGCGGGCTGGCGGCCGAGGAGCTGCTCGAGCCAGCTGCGGCGCTCCGCGGCGGCGGCCCAGTCGACGTTGGCGGCGATCTGCGAGACCACGAAGCTCAGCTCCTGCGCGCGGAAGCCGGGGTCCAGTGCGGAGATCGCGTCGCCGTTGCCCGAGGCGCCGGCGGGCAGCTGCAGCGTGGCGCCGCGCTCGAGCTCGCTCAGGCGCGCGCGCAGCTCGGCCAGCGCCGCGTGCAGGGCATCGGGGGAGCGCTGCGGCGCGTCGAGCAGATCCGCGCAGCCTTCGAGCACCAGGGCCGCGGCGCTCTTCACCGCGCCGGCGCGCGGATCGAACGTCTTGACGTGCGGCTCGGGCTCGGCTCGCAGGACGATCGTGGTGAGCCAGCGCAGCTCGTCGACCAGGCGCACGACGGCCCGGGCCGCGGTGCTCAATCCGGTCGGCCGGTATGGCGTCGCGAAGAACGCCGCGTGCAGCGCCTCGACCGCCTCGTCGGCCCGCGCGATCGCGGCATCGCGCTGCTCCAACGAGGGATCCGTCCCACCGGAGAGGTGGTAGGCGACCTGCGCGCGCAACCGCGCCGCCAGCGCCCGGCAGCCCGCGATCGCCGCGGTGCGCACCGGATCGCGCGCCGGCGCCGGCCACAGCAGCGCGATCGCGAGCAGCGCCGCTCCCGCCGCGGCCGCCCAGCCCGCCAGGCGATCGGGGATCGCGGAGGCGGGTGCCGGCAGCGAGACCGGGAGGATGAACGCGAGCAGCAGCGACGTCGTCGCTCCGGCGAGGACCGAGCTGACGACCCCGGCGAACAGCACGCCGAACGCGACGAGCGCCATCGCGATCGCCGCGAGCCACGCCGAGCGCGAGGCCAGGGTGCCCAGGCACACGAACACGCCGCCGGTGACCGCGAGCGACGCCTGCGCCTGTAGCCGGGCGCGCATCGGCCCCGGGAAGTCGACCAGCAGCAGCATCGCGAACGAGCCGAAGGCCGCGAAGGTCGCGAACGCCGGATTGCCGACCACGAGGTCGCCCAGCGCGAACATCGCCGGCATGACCAGCGCCGCGCGCCCCGCCCGACGGAGGGCGGCGAACCCGCGATCGCGTTCCCGGAGCCAGTTGAGCACAGACACATCAGCCTCGCGTCGGGGGCGGATCATGACGGGCGCCGGGCTCGGGCATCGCCGTGCGGGCCGTCTGGCAGGATTCCCGACCGTGCGCGCTCGCCACGTGGGACTCCTGGCCGTTCCTCTGGCCTGGCTGCTGCCGGTCGCCACGGCCGGGGCGGCGCCGTTTGGCGCCGCGGTCCCGATCACGGGGTTCGGCGCGTCGCCGTCGCTGGCGGGCCTGTCGAGCGCGGCTGCCGGCGCCGATGGCAGCGCGTTGATCGGCGCGACGCGCTCGGTCGGCTCGGGCCGTCAGTCGCTCGTGGCCGGGGGGCGCGCCGGCCAGGTGCCATCGAGCACCGAGCTGCTCGGCCCCGCCGGCGTCATCACGTCCCAGCCGCGGGCCGTCGTCGACGACCAGGGCGACGGCGCGGTCGTCTTCGCGCGTGGCCGGACCGTCTACCTCAGTCGCTGCGACGAGGGCTCGTGCGAGACGCCGGTGACGGTCGGATCCTCGGCGCTGACGCCCGACCCGGACGTCGCGGTCCAGCCCGGCAACGGGCGCCTGACCGTGATCTGGCGCGGGCGCAGCAAGAGCGGGAGCAATCGCCTGCAGTGGCGCATCACGACCAGCGGGAAGCTCGGCGCGGTCCACACGCTCGGCGAGTTCGGCAACACCCCGCGCCTCGGGACCGACGCGTCGGGCAAGACGGTGGCGATCTGGACGCGCTATGCGATCCATCCGTCCGATCCGAAGGGGCTGAGGACGGCCGCGCGCCGCGTCGGCGAGTTCACCCGCCCGGCGACCGTCCAGTCCGGCGCCGCGTTCTCGCCGCAGCTCGTCACGGGCATCGACGGCGAGACGATCATCGCCTGGCTGACCTCGCCCACCTTCGACGTGCAGTCCCCGAGCGCCCAGGCGCGTGTGGCGACGCGCACGGCGAACACGGGGTTCTCGGCGCCGGCGGACGTGGGCGGCCCCGACACGGGCACGCTCGCGCTGGACCGTGCTCGCGACGGCCACGCCGTGCTCGCGCTCGATCGCCAGCTCGACGAGACCACCGTGGTCGTGGAGGCCGCCGTCCGCGCCCCCGGCGGTGCCTTCGCGGCGCCGCAGGCGCTCGCGGCGCCGCAGTTCGTCTCGGCCGCCTTCGGTGCGACCGCGGCCATCGACGACAACGGCGTGGCCACCGTCGCCTGGTCGTCGGTGGCGCTCACCACCGGAGCGCCGGCCGGCGTCTTCGCGGCGCGCTCGGACGCCGCGGGCGTGTTCGCGGCGCCCCAGCAGCTCTCCGCCGATGCGACCGGCGCATCACAGCAGCACCCCGTCCTCGCGGCGGGCGGCGCGCTCACCGACGTCGCCTGGGTCACCCCGGCCGGGCCGGTGGTCGCGCAGGCCTCCGGCTGAGTGCTGCCGAGGTGAGCTACGCGGCCAGGCGCGAGGGTCCGACGCGCTCGAGCGTGCTTCCGAGATGGTGCGCGATCAGCCGCGCCTGGCGCAGCTCGAAGCGGCTCCACGGCCGCAGCGAGACCCGGCCGAGCTCGAGCACCCCCACCAGGCGGTCCTCGCAGGTGATCGGCACCGCGAGCATGCAGGCGAGGCCCAGCTCGTGCAGTGCGGCCGTCCCGTGCTCTCCGGCGTTGATGACCGCCTGGTGCGCGCGCCCGTCGGACAGGACGTCGTGGATCAGGTCCTCAGCGGTCGATCGTCCCGATCCATGGCGGACGTCGTCGCCCGCGTAGCGTTCGTGGACGACGATGTGCTCGCAGCGCAGCTCGCGCTGCACCATCTCGAGGACGTCCGCGAGCCCGTCGTGCGTGGCCAGCGCGGCGAGCTGTGCCGCCGCGGCGTCCAGCGGATGGTCGCCGTCGTCGAGCGTGGGCCGGGCCAGCGCTGCCGCCAGCGCGTCGACGCAGTGTTGCGCGGCGCCGCGTTCGACCGGCGCCCACGGCGGCGCGGGCCGCGCCAGCGCGTAGCCCTGCCCGAGGGCGACGTCCAGTGCCGCCAGGCGGTCGAGGTCCTGCAGCGTCTCGATGCCCTCGGCGCAGACCGTGGCGTCGATGTCGCGCGCGTAGCGCACGAAGGACGCGATCATCGCGCCCTTCACGGGGTCGTCGGCGACGCCGTCGACGATCGAGCGGTCGAGCTTGATCACGTCGGGCGCGAGGCGCATCACGTGCTCCAGGCCGGCGTAGCCGGCGCCGGCGTCGTCGACGGCCAGCCACGCCCCGGCCTGCCGGACACGCGCGATGGCCGCCTGGACCGCGTCGTTGCCTGCCACCAGCTCGTGCTCGGTGATCTCGATCATCGTGCCGGACAGATCGGCGGGCAGGACCGCCGCGACCGCCTCGGACGCCAGCGCGGAGGGGCTGAGGTTGACCGACACGCGGATGCCGGGCGGCAGCCCCGGTACCGCGAGGGCGGTCGCGACGGCCCGCGCCTCGAGCTCGTACCCGAGCCCGCAGCGATGGGCCTGGGCGAACCATGCGTCGGGGGCGCGCTGCACGGCGCTGGTGAAGCGGGCGAGCGCCTCGTAGGCGACGACGGCGCCCGTTCGCAGGTCCATGATGGGCTGGAAGGCGATCGTGAGGCCGTCGGGCCGCGCCAGCAGGGACCGCACCTCCTCGGCCTGCTCGTCGCTGCGGCGCAGCCACGAGGGCCGATCGCGCCGGTCGCCGGCGGTGACCTCCGCCTCGAGAGCGGGCTCGAAGAGCTGCAGGCGCCCGCCGCCCGCGTGCTTGGCGGCGTACATGGCGAGGTCGGCCCGGCGCAGGAGCTCATCGGCGCCGACGCCGTCGCCGCCGCCCAGGCCGATGCCGATGCTGACCCGCACGGCGTGCCGGTCGCCGGCAGTGCCGGGGGCTGCGCAGGCCGCCAGGATGCGCTGGGCGACCTGGACCGGCTCGTTGGGCCCCGCGACGTCCTCGAGGAGCACGGCGAACTCGTCGCCGCCGAGCCGGGCGGGGGTGTCGGTCTGGCGGACCGCGCCCCGCAGGCACCCGGCCACCGCGGTCAGCACGGCGTCGCCGCCGCCGTGGCCGAGGCGGTCGTTGATGACCTTCAGGTCGTCGACGTCGATCATCAGGACCGCCACCTGACGCCGTGAGCGCGCGGCCAGTGCGTGCTCGACGCGATCGTCGAACAGCGCACGGTTGGGCAGCTGGGTGAGCTCGTCGTGAAAGGCGCGGTGGCGCAGTTGCTCCTCGAAGGCGCGGCGCTCGTGGACGTCGCGCAGCGTGACGGCGAGCCCGTGCAGGCGGGGGTCCTCGAGCAGGTTGGTGGCGATGCCCTGCACGTGGCGCCACGAGCCGTCGGGTGCGCGCAGCCGCCACTCGGCCTCGCACGCCTCCCCGTGCGGGCCGGCGGCGGAGCGCTCGAGCAGAGCCGCGAGCACCGCGACGTCGTCGGGGTGGGTGCGCGCGGTGAGCAGTTCGGGACCCTCGGCCTCCCAGTCCGGGCCCAGGAGCGCATCGGCGGCGCCGGTCACGCTGTGCACCAGCCCGTCACGCCCGACGATCGCGATGGTGTCCGACGCGTGGCGCAGCAGCGCGCTCAGCCGCTCCTGCTCCTCGCCGGCCAGGCGCCCCAGCTCCAGCGCGTTCTCGATGCGCCCGCGGCGCTCGCGGGCGAAGATCACGAGCAGCCCCGCAAGGGGCATGACGAGCGCGACCTGGAGCGGGTGCTGGCGTCCGGCCAGCGCGGCGAGCAGGCCGATCGGGGCCAGGAGCACATCGACGAGATACATCCAGGCGAAGACGTGGCGCTCGGCCCAGGCGCTGACCGACAGGCCGAAGCGCAGGCGGCACGTGGCGACCAGCGCATCGCCGCCGAGTTGTGCGAACAGCGCCAGCGCGAGGGCGCCGGCGGCGGGCCACCCGGGGCCGGCGAACGCGAGCACGGCGGCGGGCCCGATCGCGAACCAGGCATCGGCCAGTGACAGGGTCAGGTGCTTGACCGCGCCCGCTTGCCGCGTGGCGATGCGCGGCAGCAGTCGCACGACCTGCACGAATCCCACGAGCAGCGGGACGTACTGCGGCGGCAGCAGCAGCAGCATCGGGACGAACACGAGCTGCAGCGGGCGCGTGCGGCCCTCGCCGACGTCGAACTCGATGGCGTGCAGCGCGGCGTAGAGCAGTCCGAGCAGCAGCGCCAGCGGCGCCGAGAAGGCGCGCGTCTCGGGGGCGCAGAGGGCGAGCGCGAGCGCCACGAGCACGAAGCCGGCCGCGGCGGTGAGCTCCGTTCGCTGCTCGCGGCTCATCCCCATATGGATCGGTCGGAGCGCCGCACTCTTGTCCCGATCGCTCGTCGACCACTGGGCGCGTGGACGGATGGCCCCAATCATTCGGCCGTATGGCTCAGGTTTGTCGTCCGGCGGTACGACAAGGACGGTGAACGGATTCGTAATTAATGGACAGGAGTCCTGATGCTTCGACGATCTCGCGCCACACGAGCGCTGACCCAGGCTGCCGCCGCGCTGGCAGTCCTGCTGGTTCCGGCTGCCGCGCAGGCCGCGTACGCCGTCCCAACTGCGCCATGCTCGGCGACGCCGAGTGCCGGCACCGTCTTCGCCGCGTGGCATGACCACGCGCAGTACGTGCCCGTCGCAGGGGGCACCTTCGACGACGCGCCCACGGGATGGTCGCTAACTGCCGGCGCGGCACCCGTCTCCGGTGGCAGCCCGTTCTGGGGCGGTTCGCACTCGCTGGGCCTGCCCACCGGCTCCTCGGCGACGAGCCCGTCGACCTGCGTCGGCTCCGGTTACCCCGTCTTCCGCTTCACCGCGCGCAACACGGGCGCGTCGACCTCGACGCTGCAGGTCGAGGCTCTCTACCGCGACGGCATCAAGACGTCGAGCAAGGTCGTGGCCAACCTGTCCGGTGGCCCGACATGGGACGCTGCGCGACGCATCTCGCTCGTCCTCGGCCAGACCGGGGTCAACGGGACCAGCATGCTGACACCGGTGGCCTTCCGGTTCACGCCGCTCGGCGCCGGCGGTCACTGGCAGATCGACGACCTGTACGTCGATCCCTACCAGCGTGGCTAGGCGGTACGTTCGACGGGGGTGAGGTAGAGCCGTGCGATCACGGGCAGCTCGTGCCCGATGTCAGCACGTGTCCGGGCCAGCGCGGCGGCCACGGCGCTCCCGCTGAGCCCGTCGGCCATCACCACGTCGGCGGCGGCCAGCACCTCGCTGGGACCGAGGTACACGGCCTCCAGGCGCGTGACGGCATGGATCTCGGCCTCGGTCTCCAGCCGCGCGCGCAGCCTGGAGACGTAGCGTTCGGGGACCGACTGGTTGGTGAGCAGCTGGCGGTTGCGGCGCGTCAGGCGCGAGGCGATGAAGCACAGCAGCCCCCCGATCAAGACCGAGGCGATTCCGTCGGCGACGCCCGAGCCGGTCACCCGGTGCAGGACGAGCGCAAGCAGCGCCACCAGTGCGCCGAGCACGTCGATCGTGTCCTCGAAGTAGACCGTCACCACCGTGGGGTCGGGCGACTCGCGCAGCAGCTCGCGCACCGACTGCCGGCGCCGCGCCGCCTGCCGACGCAGTTGGCGCAGCGCGACAGTGCGACTGAGCCCGTCGAGGACGAGCGCGATGACGAGGACGGCGACCCCGACCCAGAACGCCTCGAGCTCGGGCGGGTGCACCACCGCCCGGATGCCGTTCCAGATCGAGAACGCGCCGCCGATCAGGAACATCCCGATGGCCGCCAGCAGGGCCCAGTAGTAGCGCTCGGGGCCGTACCCGAACGGGTGCGACGCGTCGGGCGGGTGGCGGCTGCGGCGGATCGCGACGAAGAGCAGCACCTCGTTGCCGGCGTCGGCGACGGTGTGCAGGGTCTCGGCCAGCAGCGCCGGAGAGCCGGTGAGCGCGGCCGCGGTGCCCTTCGCAGTGGCGATCGCGGTGTTGGCGGCGAGCGCCGCCAGGACGCTGCCGAGGCTCTCGTCGGGTGATCGCGCCGAGGACTCCATGGCCGCGCGTATGCATACCGGGTGCGCGGCCCGCGCGAGCGCCCCGCCTGTACGAGCACGGGGCGCGCGGGTGGCGGAGGGGCTGTCTAGTAGGACCCGGTCCGCGCGGTTCCCTTGGCGGCGACGACGTACCACTTGGCGCCGAACGCGTCGAGGCCCTCGCCCTTGGTGGCGCCGCGCTTGCCGGCGTCGCCGGCGAACGTGTAGAGCGGGTGCTTGTTGTAGGTCACCTGGGTCGTGCCGTCCGAGCGCTTGATCGTCCCGAGCAGCGAGGCCTTGGCGGCCGCGCCGGCCTTCGGGGCGCCCTTGGTCAGCAGCGGCGGCCAGTTCGCGGCGCAGGCGCCCGAGCAGGCGCTCCTGCCGCGCTTGTCCTTCTCGAAGAGGTACAGCGTGTGGGACTTGCCGTCGACGAGGATCCGGCCCAGCGAGCTGGTCCCGGTCTTCACGGTGGCGGGCGTGCCGGTCGCCGACGAGGCGATCGCGGTGAGGCCCATGAGCGCTGCGGCGGTGAGCGCGAGGACGGCGAGTACGGCGATGGGGCGTCTCATGTGGGTCCTTCCTGACGGGGGGCGGACCGCGGAGTGGGGGCGGTCCGTGCTTGTGCGATCAACGACGCCCGCGGACCCGCCGGCGTTCCGCACCAGCACTGTGGCGTTTGTCACTGAGTGACGTGCCGGAGCGCTCGATTCGTCCGATGGTCTGATCGACGAGCGGATTCGGCGCCTTTACGCGTCAGGAGCTCAGTGATAGTCTGTTCGTCAGACGATCAGGGTATGGCAAATCCGCTCCTCATCATCACCTGCGCGCTGACGGGCGGCATCCACGGGAAGGAGGCCAACCCGCACCTTCCCGAGCAGCCCGACGAGATCGTCGAGCAGGGCATCGCCGCGTGGCGCGCGGGTGCCGCGGTGCTGCACGTGCATGCGCGCACGCCCGACGGCGCCAACACCATGGACCGCGGCATCTACGCCGAGCTGCACCGGCGCCTGTGCGCCGAGACGGACGCCGTGGTCCAGCTCACGACCGGCGGATCCCCGCGGCTCGCGGTCGAGGAGCGGCTGACGACGGTGCTGCTGGCCCCGGAGATGTGCTCGCTGAACATGGGGCTGCTCAACTTCTTCATCTCCGGCGAGCAGGTCTTCTTCCCCAACCACCGCTCGGACATCGAGCGCTTCGCGCGCGAGATCAAGGCGCGCGGCGTCCGGCCCGAGCTCGAGGTCTACTCGGCGGTCATGCTCGAGGAGGCCGCGGTGCTGCTGGCGACCGGGATCCTCGAGCCGCCGTACGCGATCAACTTCGTCCTCCACACACCGACCCAGGGCGGCGCCCGCGGCACGCCGCGCAACCTGCTCGACATGTGGGAGCGCCTCGACGAGCTCGGCGTCCCGCGCTCGGCGCTGCGGGTCACCGTCTCGGCGATGGGACCCACGCAGCTCCCGATCACGACGATGGCGTGCGCGATGGGGCTGAACGTGCGGGTCGGCATGGAGGACAACGTCTTCTACCGCCGCGGCGAGCTGCTCACCAGCAACGCCCAGCTCGTCGAGCGCACGGTGAGGCTCGCCCGTGAGCTCGACCGCCGGGCCGCGACGCCGGACGAGGCGCGCGAGCTGCTGGGACTGCGCGGCCGCCCGGCGGGGGAGCTGCCGGACGGCGCCCACGCGCTGGCCGGGACGCCATGACCGTCCCGGGCCGCACCGCACCGGCCACGCGAACCGAGGGGGATGCGCTGATGTCAGCCGCCATCGACAGCTCCAGCCTGACCGCCGTCATCGGCGCGGGCAGGATGGGTCTGGGCATCGCCGAGAGCTTCGTCATGGCCGGGCTGGAAGTCGTCTTCGCGGAGGTCACCCCCGAACGCGCGCAGAGCTCGCCCGCCCGCCTGGCCGAGCGGATGCGCGGGCACGTCGACGCGGGCCTCGTCGACGCCGCGGCCCTGAATCGCGTCGCACAGGTGCGCGCCGCCGACGACATCCCCGACGCCGTCCGCGACGCCGACCTGATCATCGAATGCGTCACGGAGGACATCGCCGTCAAGGAGGTGGTGCTGCGCGCGTGCGACGCGGCGGCCCAGCCCGGCGCCATCCTGGCCAGCAACACCTCGTCGCTGAACATCGCGGCCCTCTCGGGGTTCGTCGGGCGTCCCGAGCGCTTCCTGGGGATGCACTGGTTCAACCCGCCGGAGTGGACCCCCGGCGTCGAGGTCGTGCTGGGCCCGCACACCGATCGCGCCGTCGTCGACCGCGTCGTCGAGCTGCTGAGCATGATCGGCAAGCAGCCCTGCGTGGTCGCCGGCGGCGTGGGATTCATCGCGAACCGCCTGCAGATGGCCATGTTCTGCGAGGCCGCGCGCTGCGTGGAGGAGGGGCTGGCCTCGCCGCGCGACATCGACGAGGTCGTGCGCAGCTGCTTCGGCTTCCGGCTTCCCTTCTTCGGGCCGTTCCAGATCGCCGACATGGCCGGGCTCGACGTCTACGAGGCCGTGGTCGAGCAGCACGAGCAGGGCCTCGGAGAGCGCTTTCGCGTGCCCGACACGCTGCGGCGCCTGGTCCGCGAGGGCCGCTGCGGCACCGCCGCGGGCGGGGGCTTCTACGACTACGAGCCCGGCGCCTCGGAGCGCCTGCTGGTCGAGCGCGACACCCTGTACGCCTCGCTGAGCGGGCTGCTGGAGCGCCGTCCGCCGCCGTCGTTCGACGGGGGAGAGCCGGCCCCGTGATCGAGGCCGGCGTCCTGGTCATCGGAACGGGCGCCGTGGGCGGAGTGACGGCGGGGCTGATGACGGGGAACGTCGCCCGAGTGGTGGCGCTCGACGCCAACCCCGAGCACGTCGAGCGCCTGCGCGGCCCCGGGCTGCGGATCGACGTCCTGGGCGAGGAGCGGGTGGTGGTCCTCGACGCCCACGCCTCGGTCGACGAGCTCACCGGGCCCTTCGACTTCGGGCTCATCACCCTGAAGGCGCCCAACATCCCCGACGTGCTGCCCGCGCTGCAGGAGCGCGGCCTGGTCGACGTCTTCGTGTCGCTGGGGAACGGGCTCGTGCAACAGCGCGTGGCGGCGATCGTGGGCGCCGACCGCCTGATCGCGGGCACGGTCGAGTTCGGCGCCACCAACCTCGGCCCCGGCCACGTGAGCCAGACGACCCGCAACCCGTACGTCATCGGCGAGCTGGAGGGCCCGCCCCGCGAGCGCACCGAGCGACTGCGCGACCTGCTCGCGACGGTCGCCGAGGTCCGGCTCACCGACAACATCCGGGGCCAGATCTGGTCGAAGCTGCTCGTCAACTCAGGGCTGTCCGGGCTTGGCGTCGTCGGCGGGGTGCTGTACCGCGACGTCATCGAGGACCCGGTCGGCCGCGCCGCGCTCCTGGCGGTGTGGGGCGAGGGCTGCCGGGTGGGCGCCGCGCAGGGCCTGGAGCTCGACGAGGTGCTCGGGATCGAGCCCGCCGCGCTGCTGGCCGACGACGCGCGGGAGGTGGACGAGGCGCTGCGGACCGTCGCCCGGCTCGCCGGGGCGACCAAGGCCTCGATGCTCCAGGACGTCGAGCGCGGGCTGCGCACGGAGGTCGACGTCATCAACGGCGCCGTCGTGGAGCGGGCGCGCGAGCTGGGGCTCGAGGCCCCCGCCAACGCGCAGGTCGTCGAGCTCGTGCACGCGTACGAGCGCGGCGAGCTGAGCCCGTCACCCGAGCACTTCCGACGCGTGGCCTCCGCGGCGTGAGCGGATCAGGGAACGGCGCGCAGCGTGCTGAGCTGCTCGGTGCGGGCCAGCCGCAGGTCGCAGGTGCGCGCCTGGGCCTCGAGGCCCTGCAGGCGGCTGCGGCGCGCGCAGGCCTCGCCCACGATCCTGCTCGCGCGCAGATCGATGCACTCCTGGTAGGTCACGGTCTTCAGGAACTTGCCGACCCACAGCGCCCCGGTGAACCGCGCCATCCGGCCGGTCGGCAGGGTGTGGTTCGTGCCGGTGCCGGTGTCGCCGAAGGCCACGGTCGTCCCGGCGCCCAGGTGCAGGGCGCCGTAGTTGTGCAGGTGCCCGAGGTACCAGCGCGGATCGTTGGTCAGGATCTCGACGTGCTCGAAGGCGTGGCGATCGACGATCGCGCAGGCCTCCTCGGGCGAGGCGACCACGTGGATGGCGCCGTGGCGGCGCCACGCGGTCCGCGCCACGCCCGACAGGGGCAGCTCGCCGAGCTGACGGTCGATCTCGATGCGGACATGGTCGGCCAGCAGCTCCGACGTGGTGACGAGCACGGCGCGCGCGTCGGAGTCGACCTCGGCCTGGGCCAGCAGGTCGGCGGCCACGATCTCGGGGTCGGCGGTCTCGTCGGCGACGATCAGGATCTCGGCGGGACCGCCGAAGACCTCGATCCCGACGCTGCCCAGGAGCTGGCGCTGGGCCTCGACGATGTGGGGACCGCCCGAGGCGACGAGGACGTCCACGCGCGCGATCGACTCGGTGCCGAGGGCCAGGGCGGCGAGCCCGTGGATCCCGCCGATCGCGTAGATCTCGTCGGCGCCGGCGAGCGCCATCGTCGCGACGTCGGTCGCGACCGGACGGCCGTCGCGCGGCGGTGCGCACGCGACGATCCGTGGCACGCCCGCGACCTTCGCGGCGACGACGCTCATCTGCGCGGCGGCGACGGGCAGCCGCCGGCGGCCGGGCACGTAGGCGCCGACGGAGGCGAAGGGGATGTGCCGATGCCCGAGCCGGATGCCCGGCAGCGTCTCGATCTCCACGTCGCGCAGCGAGGCGCGCTGGGCCTCGGCGAAGCGCTCGAGCTGCGCCTGGGCGAAGCGGATGTCCTGGCGCGCGGAGGGGGTGACCTCGTCGATGCAGCGCTCGATGTCGAGCGCGCTCAGACGGAACTCGTCGGGCGCCCAGCCGTCGGCCCGCAGCGCGTAGTCGCGCACGGCCTCGTCGCCTCGCCGCCGCACCGCGTCGACGACGTGGGCCACCGTTTCGGCGATCTCGCCGCGGCGATAGTCATCGGCATCGATCGCGCATGACTTGCTCATGACTACGTAGTCATTTATAACCACGCGCACCCCGCCTCGTCAAGTGACGATGGTCGCAATGACCTCGGAACACGCCAAGCCGTTGAGCATCACGAGCCACGACATCGCCAAGGAGGCGGGCGTCTCCCAATCGACGGTGTCGCGCGCCCTGCGCGGCGATCCGCGGGTCGACCCCAAGACGGCCGCGCGCATCGTGCGGGTGGCCGACCGCCGCGGCTACATGCCCAACGCCACGGCGCGCAGCCTGGTCACGCGGCGCACGCGGACGATCGCGGTCGTCGTGGCCGACATCAAGAACCCGTTCTACCCCGAGCTGGTCGAGGCCCTGCACGAGGCGCTCGGGCGCTCGGGGTATCGCATGGTCCTGGTCAACGAGCGCACCGACACGCGCGGGCAGGCGGGTCTCGCCGAGCTCTATCGCGGGGGTGGCGCCGACGGCGCGCTGTTCGTCTCGGTCACCATCGAGCGCCGCGTCGCCGCGCTCGTCTCCAAGAGCCCGGTGCCGAGCGTGCTGCTCAACCGCGACGTCGACGGGGCCGACGTCGACCGCGTGATGGCCGACAACGCCGGGGGTGCCGCCCAGGTGGCCGAGTTGCTCCACGGTCTCGGGCACCGGCGCATCGCCTTCATCGCCGGGCCGGCGAACACCTCGACGAGCCGCGATCGCGAAGCGGGCTTCAGCAAGGCGCTGGCCCAGCGCGGGGCGCCGCTGGACCCGGCGCTGCGCCGGGTGGGCGAGTTCACGCATCGCAGCGGCTATCAGTGGGCGACCGACCTCCTGGACCGGCCCGACCGCCCGACCGCCGTCTTCTGCGCCAATGACGTCGTCGCGTTCGGCGCGCTCGACGGCGCGCGCAGCCTGGGGCTCGACCTGCCCAATGCGGTCTCGATCGTCGGCTTCGACGACATCCCCATGGCGAGCTGGGGCGCCTTCAGCCTCACCACCGTGCGCCAGCCCCTGACGGATATGGCGCGCGACGCGGCGCGGATCCTGATCGACCGCGTCGAGGGCCGCGAGGAGCGCGAGCCCCAGCGCCTCGAGTTCCCCACGCATCTCGTCCAGCGCTCGACGACGGGGCCGCCCCCCGACCCTGCGCGGCCATGAGGATCGGGGCGATCGACACGGCGGCCGGTCCGCGGCTCGCCGAGGTCGACGGCGACCGCGTGCGCGAACTCGACGCCGCCGGCGATCTCGCGACGCTCGCGGCCACGCGCGTCGATCCGGCCACGCTGGCGCGCGGGGATGAGCATGACGCCGGGGCGGTCACCTTCGCCGCGCCGCTGCGGCCCGGCAAGATCGTCGCCATCGGCCTCAACTACCACGAGCACGCAGTGGAGTCGGGCGTCGCGGCTCCCGAGGCGCCGCTGATCTTCGCCAAGTTCCCCTCCAGCGTGGTCGGCCCGTTCGCCGAGATCGTCGTCGACCGGCGCCTGACCCAGAGCGTCGACTGGGAGGTGGAGCTCGGCGTGGTCATCGGCGCGCGGGCGCGCCACGTCGCGCGCGAGCGCGCGCTCGAGCACGTCTTCGGCTACACGGTCGTCAACGACGTCAGCGCCCGCGATGCGCAGAGCGGCGACGGGCAGTGGGTGCGGGCCAAGAGCATGGACAGCTTCTGCCCGCTGGGCCCCGTGGTCGTCACCGCGGACGAGATCGGCGACCCTCAGGCGCTGCGACTGTGGACCACGGTCAACGGCGAGGTCATGCAGAACGCCTCCACCGCGGACATGATCTTCTCGGTCGCCGAGCTGATCGCCTACTGCTCGAGCAACTTCACGCTCGAGCCCGGCGACCTGCTGATCACCGGCACGCCGTGGGGCGTGGGGATCGTGCGCGACCCGCCCGTCACGCTGCTGGCCGGAGACGTGGTCGAGACGGGGATCGACGGCATCGGCGCCCTGCGCAACGCGGTCGTCGACGCGCCGGTCTGAGCGCCGTCACCCCGGGCGCTCGGGGTCGATGCCCTGCATGGCGTCCTGCAGGCTCGTCCCCGGCTGCAGCGGCGGCAGCGCGTTGTGCAGCAGCGGGACGGCGTTGGCCAGCTCGGACGGCTCGAGGCTGCGGCCGGACTCGCTGTGGTACTCGCCGTCGATCGACCAGCCGGCGACGCGCTGTATGCGGTCGCCCTGGATGTAGAACACCTGCCCGCTGACCCAGCCGGCGGCGTCGGAGCCCAGGTAGACGACGAGCGGCGAGATGTTCTGCGGGTGGTAGGGGTCGAAGGCGCCGGGCTCCTCGGGCGCCTCGGGGAAGATCCCCTTGCCCATCCGCGTGCGCGCCTCGGGCCAGATCACGTTGGCGGTCACGCCGTACGGGCGCATTTCCATTGCCGCCACCTTGGAGAGCGAGACGATGGCGCCCTTCGAGGTGCCGTAGAGCCCGCCGCGCGGGAAGCCGAACAGCGCGATGCCCGACGTCGTGTTGACGATCCGTCCCGTGACCGCCTCGCCCCGGCCGGCGGCCTCGCGCCAGTAGGCGCACGCGTGCCGGGTCAGCGCGAAGGTGCCCTTGACGTTGATCGCCATGAGCTCGTCGTAGGTCGCCTCGTCGATGTCGCAGATCGCGTCCCAGACGAGGATCCCCGCGTTGTTGACCACGATGTCGAGCCGGCCGAAGTCGGCCACCGTGCGCTCGACGAGGGCGCCCACGGCGTCCCAGTCCTCCACGGCGCAGGTATGGGCGACCGCCGTCCCGCCGGCGTCCGCGATCTCCTGGGCCACGACCTCGGCCGGCGGCCGCGCGCCCGCGTCGCGCACGCGGTTGGAGACGACGACCGTCGCGCCCTCCGCGGCCAGCGCGTGGCAGTGCGAGCGCCCGAGCCCGGTGCCCGCGCCCGTCACGATCGCGATCTTCCCATCGAGCATGCCCATGGTCAGCTCCCGTCGGCGAGGGTGATGGCGATCTTGCCCAGTGCCCCGCGCGCGAGCGCCGCGAAGGCATCGTCGATGCGCTCGAACGCGTGCACCTCGGCCACCGGGGCGTGCAGCTGCCCGGCCTGGGCCAGCTCGGCGATCCGCGCCAGCAGCGCGGTGTCCGGTGCCGAGAACACGTTGGTGAACGCGACGGCCCCGAGCAGGTCCGGGTCGCCGACCCCCAGCGTCGTGGCGGCCCGGCCGCCCGGCGCGAGTGTCGTCGTGGCCAGGGCGGCGAAGCCCTCGGGCGTGGCGGTGACCACGTCGATCACGCCGTGCACGCCGTCGGGATGCTCGGCGCGCACGCGCGCCGCGAGCGCTCCGTCGGACCAGTCGAGCGCCGCGTCGGCACCGAGCGCGCGCACATGGGCTTCTTCGGCACCGGGGCGCGCGCTGGCGATGACGCGCACGTCGAGAGCCTTGGCGATCTGGATCGCGTAGCTGCCCACGCCGCCGGTGGCGCCGTTGATCAGCAGCGCGTCCCCGGCCGCGACGCCCGTCGCGTCGACGCACATCATCGCGGTCACCGCCGCCAGGCCGAGCGCCCCGGCCTGGGCGGCATCGAGCCCCGCGGGGCGCGCGACGATGAACTCGTCCTCGGGCACGGCGACGTACTCGGCGAAGGCGCCGTCGTGTGCGACGGGCTTGGCGATGTAGCCGAAGACGTCGTCGCCGACCGCGAAGCGGGTGACCGCCGCACCGACGCGCTCGACGGACCCGGCGAGGTCGCGTCCGAGCGTCACCGGGAACTCGTAGTCCATCCAGCTGCGCACCTCGCCGGCGATGATCGCGCGGTCGATCGGGTTGACCGAGGAGGCGTGAACCCGGACCAGGACCTCGTTCTCCGCGATCGCGGGCACGGGGACGTCGACGTGCGCGGGCGGGCGATCGAGGTCCTCGAGGACGTAGGCGCGCATCGAGCGCTCCTTCGCGGGTGGGACGGCGGCGTTCAGGCGGGCGAGGGCGACCGCGAGGCGCGGCGCCCCCAGCTCGGCGGCGCGGGGGACGCGGATGCGGTCCTGCATGAGCCGCAGCTTCTCCTCGGCGCGCTCGCGCGTCAGGCGCCCGTCGCGGACCATGCGGATGAACAGGTCGGTCTGGGTCTCCAGGAACGACAGCGAGTCCGCGGCCTGCAGGAGGTCGGCCCGCGGCGATCCGCCGGACTCGTGCACCCGGATGAGCGCCCCGACGTCCGCGGTGAGCTCGGCAGGGGCGCCCTGCTCGTGCAGCCAGCGCTCGCCGATGTCCGCGGACCGCTGCTGGTGCCACTCCTCATAGCCGTCGGCGCCCGGCGGCGCTGTCGGGTCGAAGGGGTCGTCGTCGGCGGGGAACGCACGCTCGATGTCGTGGATCACCGCGGCGATCTCCAGCGCCTCGCCCGCCTGCGGATCGAGCACGAGCATCCACTCGTGCGTGCGCGCGAGATGGGGCGCGTGCGGGTGGACCTCGGCGACCCACGCCAGCGCGCGCTCGACGAGGTCGCTCATCCGCGGCTCACCAGAGCTGCTCCGTGGCGAGCCGGGCGCCTTCGGCCAGCGCCTCGAGCTTGGCCCAGACGACGGTCGGGTGGACCTCGGGCGTGTAGATCGCGCGCGACGAGAAGCCGCAGTCGGCGCTCGCGATGACGTTCTCGCGCCCGACCAGTCCGGCGTAGGTCACGATGCCGTCCGCGATCAGCCGCGGGTGCTCGACGAAGTTGTGCGCGTGGCAGACGAACCCGGGCATGAGGACCTTGCCGTCGGGCAGGCTCGTGGTCTCCCAGATGCGCCACTCGTGCTGGTGGCGCGGGTTGCCGACCTCGAAGGAGTAGGCGCCCGCGTTGATCTCGAGCATGAAGCCGACCACGTCGGAGAAGGCCACGTCGTGGAGCCGGGGGCCGTGGTTGAGCCCGTAGCACGTATGCAGGCGCACCCGCTCGGGCGGGATCCCGCGCAGCGCATGGTTGATGAGCTCCACGTGCGCGGCGGCCGCGGCGCGGCGCTCCGCCGGGGGCACCGACGGATCCTCCATGAGCAGCTCGATCAGCCATGGGTCGTCGACCTGGAGGATCAGCCCGGCGTCGACGATGGCCAGGTACTCCTCGCGCAGCGCCTCGGCCACCGCCGCCATGTACTCGTCCTCGGTGGCGTAGTACTCGTTGAGCCCGAAGCCCATCGGGCACGCGGCGGGAAGGAAGACCTCGGCGACCTCGTGCTCGGCGACGGCCGCCTTGAGGCGGGCGATGTCGCGCTGGACCGCCTCCTGCCCGCGGTAGCTCACCGGTCCCGTGCACACCATGAGGTTGGACGCGGTCGGCCCCGAGCCCGCGCCGTACTTCTGCATGTACTGCGCGTAGTACTCCGGGAACATGTCGATCTCGAGCTTCCACGAGGGAGGGATCGGGAGCCGGCCCTCGCGCGTCTCGAACCCGTCGAGGCGCTCGGAGAGGTACTGCAGGAAGCCCAGCTTGCCCTGCTCTCCGTCGGTCACGACGTCGATGCCGCACGCGACCTGGCGCCCGACGACGTCCGAGACCGCGGCGGCCACGAGGGCCTGGAAGGCCGCGTCGTCGACATGGCCGTTCTGGTCGCGGGCGCGCATGGCGTCGAGCAGCTCGTGCGAGCGCGCGAGGCTGCCGACATGCGTGGTGAGGATGCGGTCGTCGCTGCGCTTCATGGCTGGCTCCTTGGGTCCCGTGTTCCGAGCATCGCCGAGACGATGCGATCCATCGCGCCACGCGGCGCGTCCTCGTCGGGCCCCGGAGTGCGCTTCGCCCGCACCGTCACCGGCCGCGCCTGCAGGAGGTGGACCTGCCGCGGACCCGCGGGGCCGGGACCGACGGCCCACTCGATGTCGACGGCGTAGCCGAAGGCCCGCTCGATGCTCTTGCCCAGCCTCGCGAGCTCGATGACCTCGTCGTCGCTCAGGCAGGCAGCGGACCCGGCCGCAGCGTCGAGGGCGACGCGCTCGATGCGGCCGGTGACCGGGTCGAAGCGGTCGGCGAAGGGCTTGCTCGCGATCGTCCGCTCGCGGACCTCGAAGGTGACCTTGTCGACGCCGTAGCGATCGGGGGTGACCTCGCCGCCGACGATCGGCAGGCCGAGCCCGAAGGTGGCCTCGATCGTGATCTGCGAGGGGTCACCGGTGAGCGGGTCGATCGTGAACAGCACGCCGGCGGCCTCGGCCGCGACCAGGCGCTGGACGACGACCGCCATCGCCACGTCGTCGGCTGCGATCGCCAGCCGGCGGCGGTACTCGATCGCCTGCGGCGAGTACAGGCTGGCCCAGCAGCGCACGACGTGGCGGCGCACGGCGTCGGGACCGACGATCGAGAGGTAGCTCTCCTGCTGGCCGGCGAACGATGCGTCGCTCAGATCCTCGGCGGTCGCGCTGGAGCGGACGGCCACCGCCACGTCGCCGCCATCGCCGACGACGCGGTAGGCGCGGTCGATCGCCTCATCCTCCAGGACGGTGCCGGCGAAGAGCGCGTCGATCGCCTCGGAGGCGGCGAGCCGCGCGCCGTACGCGCCGTCGGCCTCGGCCAGGCGGGCCACCTGCGCCTCGACGCCCTGCGCCCGCATCCAGTCGCGGTGCGCATCGGTGGTGACCACGAAGCCCGCCGGCACGGCGTGGCCCAGAGCGACGAGCCGCGCCAGGCCGGCGGCCTTGCCGCCGACGCGGTCCACCGGCTCGGACGCCGCGTCCGCCAGGTGCAGGACGTGACCCATGACCGGCTCAGGTCCTGGGCGCCCGCTCGAGAATGGTCACGGTCCCGGCGGCGCCGTCGACGCGCAGCAGGTCGCCGGTCGCGATCCGCCGCGTCGCGTGTCCCGTGCCCAGGACGGCGGGGAGGCCGTACTCGCGGCAGAGGATCGCGGCGTGCGACATCGTCCCGCCGACGTCGGAGACGACGGCGCCGACATGGGCGAACACCGGAGCCCAGGCCGGTGCGGTGGCCGGGCAGACGAGGATCTCGCCCGTCCTCACCTCGGGGATCTGGGCGGGGGAGAGGACGACGCGCGCGCGGCCCTCGACCGCCCCCGGGGACGCGGGGACGCCGCGCAGCTCGTCCGCGGTGCCCTCGTCGTCGCCCAGCCAGCGCTCGACCGCCTCGGGGGTGATCCCGAACTGCGGCCCGACGAGGCCGCCGAGGTCGGCGGGCACGGGCCCGAGGGCGGGCTGGGGGATCCACGTCCGCAGCGCGGTCACGATCCCCTTGCGCCGCTCGATGGTCGCCTGCCAATGCGCGTGGCGCGTCGATCCCGACGAGGCCCATCCGTAGACGCCGTCGTAGAGCGCCTGCCCGACCTCCCAGCGGTTGAGGTAGAAGAGATCGTCGCGCTCGGCCAGCACCCCGGCCACGACCATCCGGTCGGCCAGCATCCGCATCTTGTTCCAGAACACCGAGTGGTGGCGGTGCTCGATGTAGAAGTTGTGATCCTGCAGGTGCGGGCCGACGAGGCGCGCGAGCGCGAGGCTGTCGTCGAAGGTGGCGCGGTAGGCGTCGGATGGGAGCAGCGCGCGGTACTCGGCGGTCATCCGGTCGCGGCGCTCGAGGAGCTCGCCGCGCGGGCGCGTGAGCGTCTCGCCGCGGTCGATGCGCGTCACGTAACCGGCCAGTGCCGTCCACGGGACCGAGAGGTCGTCGGACCACGCGCGCTCGTGGTGGAACAGGCCCGTTCCCATGGAGACGCTGAACCACGTGTCGCGTGCGGACTCGAACTCGGCGGCCCACTCGCGCCCGCCTTCGTCGCCGCCGCCCAGCTGCGCCAGCGTCGCCTCGGGGTCGTCGGAGGTGCGCACTTGGCGCCCGAGCCCGAGCTCGACGGCCCTGGTGGCCAGGCGCTGGAGCTCCTCGTCGGGGCGGAACTGCATGAGCTCGACGCCGGCCGTGAGGTCGGAGATCGCCTGCTCGGAGATGCCCGGGAAGGCCTGCAGGCAGAACTCGCGCAGGTTGATCTGGGCGAAGTACGCCAGCGGCAGCATCTCGAAGTGGTACTGGTAGACGAGGAAGAGGTTGTCGATCAGGCGCGAGTAGGCCGCCAGCAGCCGGTAGCCGCTGTTGACGCCGCGGCCCTCGACCACGACCGCCTCGTCCTCGAGCGCCGGCAGGTCGGGGATCTCGAGCGCCTCCAGCTCCGCCGTGACCTCCTCGACCTTGCGCACCCAGTTGTCGCTGAGCTCGGTCCAGTGCTCGTAGTAGTGGCCTGCCCGGCGCGCGAACAGCGGCGCGCGGGCCGCCGCCTCGGCGTCGTCCTTGAAGGGCACGTCGGCCAGGTAGAGCCGCCCGTTGTGGATCCGGCTGACCGCGCCGCGGCCGGCGGGGCTCGGGAAGAGCTTGGACAGCGCCGCCGACACCGACATCATGTAGGCCTCGTGCATGATGGTGTCGAACGGGTACTCGACGTCCGGGCGATGCAGGCCGTCCCAGTACCAGAACAGGCCGTTCTCCCAGGCCGCGTTCTCCTCGGAGAAGAGCAGGTAGGGCGGATACAGCTCCTCCCACCCTTCCGCACCGGGCGGTGGCGGAACCGCGAGCGGAGAGGGGAAACGCCGTTCGACAGCCGTCCTCATCGCTTTCCTGTCTCCAAGTTCTCGTTCGTCTGACGACAACCGTACCTCAGCGCGGGAGCCCACGGTAGACAACGCCCGCGCGCATTACAAGCAGACAATCAGACGTAGTTCTCAAGATGGCTTGCCTGCGGAGCCGCCGGCTCGCGCGTACGAATTCGAACGAATTTGTGGCGGATTTACCGCTATAGCCACGAATATGGACCCAATCGACTGCTCCTGGGGGCGGCTCACGAGATCCGAGGATCGTCAGACGATCCTACTTGACACGCTTGTTCCGTCAGGATACGTTCGCTCGTGCCGGCTGCGCTCCGCCGGGTCGGCCCAGCCCGCGAGCGATCGCGGGCACGGGCTCGTCTCGGTTGCGCAGTAATGGGTCACGAGGGAAAGAGGAGGAGCGGAGATGCGTACCTGGAGCAGGTGCCTGCCCATTGGAGCTGCGGCCCTGTCGATGGTGGTGCTCGCCGCCTGCGGGAGCAGCGGGTCGGACAAGACCACCAGCGGGGGGTCCAGCACCGCGGCGGCGAAGAAGCCGGCTCTCACCACGAGCAAGGACGTGGCGTGCATCCCGCCGGCGCCGACCAACATGCCCAAGGATCCCGACGGCGTGGTGGCGGGGCTCACGGGCGCCGCGAAGGAAGGCATGGGCGGCTATCCGGGGACCGTGTACAAGAGCCCCTGGGTGACCTTCAAGTCGCCGCACGGGCCGCCCTGGAAGATCGGCATGTCCAACAACGAGGGCAACCTGAACGCCCAGGACGTCCTGCGCGGGCTCAAGGCAGGCGCCGCGGCCAACCCGGGCAAGGTCTCGAAGATCGTCTCGACGACGCCTTCGACGCCCAATGACGTCGCGACGCAGATCCAGCAGATGCGCTCGCTGCTGCAGCAGCACGTCGACATCCTCTTCTCCACGCTGGGCTCGCCGACGGCGCTCAACGGCGTCATCGACCAGGCCGCCAAGCAGGGCGTCCCGGTGATCAGCATCCTCGGGCAGTCGACCTCGAAGAACGCGGTCAACCTCCAGCCCAACCCGATCCAGCTCGGCTACTACGGAGCCAAGGGGATGGCCACGGGGATGGGCGGCAAAGGCGACATCCTGAGCGTCGCCGGCATCCCGGGGCTGTCGATCAACACCGACATCCTCAAGGGCGGCGACATCGTCATCAAGGCGTGCGGGCTCAAGACGGTCGGCAACCTCGTCGGCAAGTTCGACCCGGCGCTGGCCAAGAGCGAGACGCTCAAGTTCTTCACCGGTCACCCCGGGAAGATCGACGGCGTGTTCCAGGTCGCGGGCATGGCGCCCGGGATCTTCAGCGCCTTCCAGCAGGTCGGCCGCCCGGTGCCGCCGGTCGCCGACATCGCGGGCAACGCCGCCTCGCTGGCCTTCTGGCGCGACAACATCTCGAAGGGCTACAAGGGCTCCGGCGCGGCGATCCCGCCGCAGAAGATCGGCCTCTACACGATGGAGCTCGGCCTCGGGATGCTCGAGGGCCGTGGGGTCAAGGTCACTGACGTGCCGTTCGCACCGCCGGCGATCAACGACGGCAACCTGCAGAACTGGGTCAAGCCCGAGTGGACGACCTCGACCAACGCGCTCGCCGACGGCCCGGATGACGCGGTGCCGATCCAGGAGCTGCTCGACACGTACCTCACCAAGCCCGCTCCCTCCTCCTAGGGCTGATCAGCGCGCCGGGAGTCGGACCGACTCCACCGGCTCCCGGCGCACGACCACGGCAGAAATGGACATGGCGGGCGACAGATAATGCGAGACATGGCGAACGAGCCCGCGGCCACCGCGCCGCTGACCCACAGCCAGGTCTCGCCGCCCGTCGACATCGTCCTCGAGGTCGCGCGGCTGGCGAAGTCCTTCGGGGCGACCCAGGCGCTGAGCGACTGCTCGCTCGATCTCCGCCGCGGGGAGGTGCACGCGATCATGGGCGAGAACGGCTCGGGCAAGAGCACGCTCGTGAAGATCCTGTCCGGCGTGCACCGCCCCGACGCCGGGACGATCACCGTCGGCGGGGAGCAGGTCGCGTTTCTCTCCTCGCCGCGCGCGGCCGACACGGCGGGCATCGCGACGGTCTTCCAGGAGATCCTCGCCGCCGGCCAGCAGCCCGTCCTCGACAACATCTGGCTCGGCTCCGATGGGCTCCTGCGGCGGCGCGTCCCCAAGGACGAGCGCCTGGCGCGCGCCCGCGAGACGCTGGGCGAGCTCGTCGACATCCCGCGGCTCGACGTCGCCGCGAACACCCTTCCGCTCAGCGATCGCCAGGCGACGTGCATCGCGCGGGCGCTCGTGCGCAACCCCAAGGTGCTGATCCTCGACGAGGCCACGTCGGCGCTCGACGTCGCCACGCGCGAGCGTCTCTTCCGCGTGCTCGAGCGCCTGCGCGCCGATGGCGCGGGCATCCTCTTCATCTCGCACCGCATGGACGAGGTCGAGGAGATCGCCGACCGCGTCACCGTCCTGCGCTCGGGCCGCAGCGTCGCCACGCTGCGCCGCGGCGAGGCGACTCCGCGCGAGCTCGTCGCGCTGATGACCGGTGACGAGGACGCGCCCGCCGAGATGCGCAGCGCCGCCGCGAAGGCCTCGGCCGGCGCGCCCGTCGTCCGCGCCGCCGGCGTCCGCCTGCACCAGGAGGCCGCGCAGATCGACGTCGAGATCCGCGCGGGCGAGCTGGTCGGCGTGGCGGGCCTGGAAGGCCACGGCCAGGACCAGTTCCTGCGCGTGCTGGCCGGGACGCGGCCGTTCGAGGGCACCGTCGTGTGCACGGACGGCGGCGAGGAGCGCGAGGTGCGCTCGCCGGGGGACGCGCTGGCGCGCGGCATCGCCTACGTCCCGCGCGATCGGCGGTCGGAGTCGATCTTCGAGTCGCGCTCGATCCTCGAGAACTTCCAGGTGGCGACCGTCAAGGACGATCGCCGCCGCGGGCTCGTGCGCCGTGCGCCGGCGGAGCGGCGCTTCGAGCGCTACGTCGAGACGCTGAAGATCGTCGCCGGCCACCGGACGAACCCGATCACCTCGCTCAGCGGCGGCAACCAGCAGAAGGTCGTCATCGCCCGATGGCTCGCGATGGATCCGAGGATCCTGCTCCTCAACGATCCGACGCGCGGCGTCGACGCGGGCACCAAGCGCGACATCTACCGCGTGCTGACCGATGCCGCGGCGCAGGGCACGGCGATCGTGATGCTCAGCACCGAGCTCATCGAGCTGATCGAGCTCATGGACCGCGTGCTCGTCTTCCGCGAGGGCCAGCTCTTCTGCGAGCTGCAGCGAGCCGAGCTGACCCGCACGCGGCTCGTCGAGAGCTACTTCGGCAGGAGCGCCGCGTGAGCGCCCGGGTGCTGCGCATCATGAGCCAGCGGCCGGCGTCGTTCGCGGTCGCCCTGGCGGTGCTGCTCCTCGTCGCCAACGTCGTCGCCCAGCCCGACTTCATCGCGCCCAGCCAGATCGCCCCGACGCTCGGCACGATGGCGCCGTTCGTCATCGTCGGGATGGCCAGCACGCTCGCCTTCCTCAGCGGCGGGGGCGGCATCGACCTCTCGATCGCGCCGTTGATGGGGCTGGTGAACATCGTGCTGGTCACCGTGTTCTTCGGGACCACCTTCGGCAGCCCGCTGCTCGCGGTCCCGATCCTGCTGGCGCTCGGCGCCCTGGTCGGCGCCATCAACGGCGTGATGGTCGCCCGCCTGCGCTACCCGCCGGTCATCGCGACGCTCGGCACGTTCTTCGTGCTCGCCGGGCTCGACCTGCGCCTCGTCCCCAACCCGGTCACCGCCGGCGACAACTGGACCAACCACCTCGCCGACTCGATCGGGCCGGTGCCGGGCGCGGTGCTGACCATCGGGGCGCCCCTGCTGCTGTGGATCGGGCTGCGACGCACGCCGTACGTGCAGTCGCTGCTGGCGGTCGGCGACCACGACGCGACCGCGTTCTCGGCCGGCATGGACGTCAACGCGGTGCGCATCTCCGCCTACGCGCTGGGAGGACTCATCGCGGCGGTCGGGGGGATCGCGCTCACCGGACTGGTCCGCTCCGCGGACGCCCAGGTGTTCAACAACTACATCCTCGTCGCGCTGGCGGCCGTGGCGCTCGGCGGCACCAACCTCGCGGGCGGGCGGGGCGGCCTGTTCCCGTCGATGATGGGCGCGACCTGCATCTTCCTGCTGGAGAACCTCCTCACCTCGCTGCACGCCTCGGCGTACTTCATCGAGGTCGCCTACGGAGGCGTGCTCTTCATCGCGGTGCTCTTCGGGTCGCGCATCTTCAACCGGGCGGCGGCGACGTGACCCAGACCGGCCTGCAGCGCCTGCTGCGCACGGCGCCCCTCCTGCAGGTCGCAGCCGTGATCGCCCTCGGCATCGCCGCGGCGGTCAGCATCGACGGGTTCCTGACCCTGACGAGCATCTACTCGACGCTCGTCCTGGCGTCCTTCCTGGGCATCGCCGCCGCCGGCCAGACCACGGTGATCCTCATCGGCGGGATCGACCTCTCCGTGCCGGCGATCATCAGCGGAGCCAATCTGGTCAGCACCCTGCTCACCGGGAAGGGCTGGTCGTTCGTCCTGGTCGTCGTGTTCCTGCTGGCGACCTCGGCGATCGTGGGCGTCATCAACGGCTACACGACCCATCGCTTCAGGGTCCCGCCGCTGATCGTCACGCTGGCCACGGGCGCCGTGGTCACCGGGGTGACGCTCGGATGGACGAAAGGTGGCCAGGTCAGCGGGCACATGCCGGCGTGGCTGGGCAACTTCAGCTCACCCATCGGGACCGTCTTCGGGATCAAGCTCCCGCCGATCGTCCTGCTGTGGGCGCTGCTTGCGATCGCGGTGTCGATCATGCTGCACCTCTCGGTCGCCGGTCGCCGCGTCTACGCGACCGGGGCCAACGAGCACGCGGCCGAGCTGGCCGGCGTCAAGACCGAGCGCGTCTGGATCGGGGCCTTCGTCTTCAGCGCGGTGTCGGCCGCGGTCGTCGGGGTGCTGCTGGCCGGCTTCACGGGCACCGGCCAGGCCGGGATCGGCGACTCCTACCTGTTCACGAGCCTCGCGGCGGTGCTGGTGGGCGGGACGTCGCTCGTCGGCGCGCGCGGCGACTACTGGCGCACGGTGCTCGGGGCGCTGATCCTCACGCTGATCACCACGCTGCTGGTCGGCCACGGCGCCGACGAGTCCACCCAGGAGATCCTGATCGGCGTCCTCATCCTGGTCTTCGTCGGCGTCTATGGGCGCGACCAGCGCGTCAGGGACCGGGTGTAGCGCCATGTCGCTCGCGCTCGCCGAAGCCGAGAGGGTGCTCGCCGCGGCCCGCGCACACGCCGTGTCGCTCGGGCTCGACGTCGCCATCGCGGTCCTCGACGCGCGCGCCGACGACGTGCTCGTCGTGCGGATGGACGGCGCGCGCTACACCGCGTTCGAGATCGCGCGGGGCAAGGCGCTGGTGGCCGCGACGTTCGGGCGCTCGAGCGCGGACATGGCCGACATGGCCGACTCGCCCGTGGGGCGCCGCGCCAACGCGCTCAACCACGGGCGGATGGTCTACGGCCGCGGCGCGGTGCCCCTGATGCGCGCCGACGGCCGCCGCGCGGGGGCGGTCGGCGTCTCGGGCGCATTGCCGGAGCAGGACGAGGAGATCGCTGCCGCGGGCGCGGCGGCGCTGAACCGCGAGGAGGGAGAGCCACAGTGACGGACACCGTCCAGCCGGCGAAGTCCTACCACGGGCGCTCGCCCCGCGGGCCCCTGCCCGGGTGCCGGATCTACCACAGCTACTTCGCCCAGATCCCGGTGATGTCCCAGCCGGAGTTCGCGGCGCTGAGCGCGGCCTTCGAGGAGCCCTTCCACGGCATCACGACCGACGGGACCCTGCGCTCCGAGGTCCTCTCCTACGACGCCGGCGGGGTCTCGACCGCGCCGATCGTCGAAGCCGCGCGGGCCTTCCTGGACGCGCTCGACCAACCCGACCAGCGCGGCTACGCGCAGCAGCCCTTCGACAGCCCGCACCGCCGCCGGTGGGTCAACGCGTTCTTTCACTGGATGCCGCCCGGGCTCTACCTCGACGACGTCGGCCCGGCCCAGCGCGACGCGGCGATGCGGGTCATCGAGGCGAGCGTCAGCCCCGAGGGCTTCGATGAGATCCGGGCCACGATGCGCTCCAACCAGGTGCTCGGCGACTTCGTCAACTACTGGTCGGACACGCTGCGCGAGTACGCCTACGTCTTCACGATCTTCGGCGAGCCGTCGGTGGAGACCCCGTGGATGTGGCAGATCATGGGTCATCACCTCGACCTGCACTGCACCGTGCTCGGCGACCGGCTGGTGTTCGCGCCGCAGTTCATGGCCACCGAGATGGCCGAGATGGAGGAAGGGCCCTACGCCGGGCGCAAGCTCTTCGATGCCCAGGAGCAGCGCGGTCTCGCGCTCGCGGGATCGCTGTCGGCCGAGCAGCGCGAGCGCGCCGTGCTCTTCCCGTCGATGCTCTCGCGCGACCTGCCCGCCGAGCTCGGCCGGCCGACCGACGGGCGCCACCGCGCGGGCGCGGGGCGCGACAACCTCGTGCTGCCCTACGAGGGCGTGCGCGGCGATGCGCTGTCCGAGGGCCAGCGCGAGGCGCTCATGGCGCTCATCGACAGCTACCTCATCCGCTGGCCGGAGGGCCACCGCGAGCTCGAGCGCGCGCAGGTGGCGGCGCACCTCGACGAGACGCACTTCGCCTGGATCGGCGACACGCGCGCGGCGCCGTTCTACTACCGCGTGCACAGCCCGGTGATCCTCATCGAGCTCGACCACCACCCGGGCATCCTGCTCGACAACGACGAGGCGGAGCCCTTCCACGTCCACACGATCGTGCGGATCCCCAACGGCGGCGACTACGGCATGGAGCTCGTGCGGGCCCGCGGCGCGGCGGGCTGAGGCGCAACAGGAGAGCAATGGACTACCTGCGCAAGGTCGACTTCGACGCCTACGAGCGCGCCGGATACGAGTGGCAGTACCTCTACACCGGGGAGAGCTGCACCGTCATCGGCAGCAATGTCCCGGCCCATTCGACGGCGCCCCCGAACCACGTGCACCCCGTCGATCAGCTGTATTACATCGTCCTGGGCGAGATGCAGCTGCAGCTCGGGGTCGAGCGCTTCACGGCCGGCCCGGGGACGCTCGTGTACATCCCGGCGGGCACGCCGCACCACAACTGGAACGAGGGCGACGTCGACGAGTTCCACTTCGAGGTGCTCGCGCCGGCGCCGATGCCCAACCAGACGGTCATGACCCCCACCGATTCCACGGACGCGGGCGGCCGCCCGTATCGGGTGCGCGCGCTGGCCGACGTGGAGGTCGAGGAGCCGCTGCCCGGCTTCGCGATGCAACGGCTCCTGCGCCGCGCCGACCCCTCGGAGCACGTGTCGCTGTACATCGGGTCGGTCGAGCCCGGCGCGGGCGGGCCGGGGACGCACATCCACGGCTTCGACCAGTTCTACTTCGTGCTGGAGGGGACGATGACGGTCGAGGTGGGTCTCGAGCGCCACGTCGCGGATCCGTTCACGCTGGTGGTCCTGCCCGCCGGCGTCCCGCACCGCCAGTTCAACGAGGGCGAGCAGACCGAACGCCACATCACCCTGATCGTTCCGGAGCCACCGGCCGGCGACACCGCCTGGGACGTCGGCGTCAGCTTCGCCGCCACCGGCGAGGTCCACGCCTGAGCGTCGCGCGTCGCGGCGGCTCAGCGCGCCGCGACGGGGTCTGCGGTCGCGTTGCCGGCCTCGTCGGTGAACTCGCCGATCTCGGCGTCGAAGTTCAGCCCGGCCCGCTCCCACCCGGTGCGCATCTCGTTGACGTGCTTGCGCACCATCAGCGCCGCGGCCTCCGGGTCGCGCGCCTGGATCTCCTCGAGGATCCGGTGATGCGCGTCGAGCGCCCGCTCGCCGTGCTCGCGCGAGACGACGAAGCGGCGCAGGACGGGCATGAGCAGATCGCTGATCGGGCTGCGGGCGATGACCAGCGCCGGGTTGGCGCTCATCTCCGCGATGGTGAGGTGGAACTCCTGATCGAGGCGATTCCACTCGGCGAAATCGCCGACGCTCGCCGCCTGCGCCTGGAGGTTGATCTCCAGCTGCGCGATGCCCGACGAGTCGGCCCGCGTCGTGGCCAGGCGCGTGAGCTCGGGCTCGAGGACGAGCAGCGCCTCGTGCAGGTGGTGGAAGGTGACGTTGCGCCGTCGCAGCGCGCGGTGCAGCTCGCGGTAGGCGCGCTCCTCGCTCGGCCGGCGCACCACCATGATCTTCGGGCTCGTCCGCTCGATGAGACCGCTCTCCTCGAGCGTCCGCAACGCCTCGCGAACCGTCGAGCGGCTCACCTGGGCGTCCTTGGCCAGTGCGCTCTCGGAGGGGATGCGATCACCCTCGCCCAGCTCGCCCGAGACGATGCGCTGGCGGATCATCGAAGCCAGCTCCTCGTACGCACGCGCGACGCGCACGGGCCTCACGATGAACGGAGGCTTTGACGGCATGACGCCAATAATAGCTCTGACTGTCTGACATTGGAGACCAATTTCGTATCTTCGTGTCCGACCATCGGACAGAGATTGAGGAGCGGCCGGGTTGTCTGCAGCGCGCCGAACGTCGGTCCTGCCCCCTCAGGAGGGGGGAAAACCGGCGTTCGGCGCGCACCACCAGCGCGCCCGACCCTCGCGGACTCCGTTGCCCTCGGTGATGCTGTTCAGGTCGCTCTCGCTGGGCGTCGCCGTGGCGGCGGGCCTCCTCGTCATCCTCGGCGGCCTGGGCGAGTGGTACGTCATCCCCGTCACCTTCGCGTCCTTCGCGTGCTGTGTGTTCTGGTCGATCGCGACCGGCCTCGACGGCTGGGCGGCCAACGGCGGCGGCGTGGGCAACAGCCTGCAGGCACTGGGCAAGCCCGCGACGGCCGGCGCCGGCGCCTTCGGCGGCGTGATCTCGACCCCGTATGGCTGGGTCGCGGTCAACACCTTCGCCACGCTGATCGTCGGCTGCGCGTGTGGCCTGGCCTCCGCGCGCCTGGCCGCCGCGCTGACGCCCAAGCCGGCGACCGCGCGGGCGCCGGACTCGGGCGGCGCCGCCCCCGCGCACTGAACATCGCGCACAAGGTCCGTCACGTTGCGTGGCGCGGGCGGTTTGACCACCATGACCACCGTGACCGCCGCCCTCCGCCGCGCCTCGCTTGCGGCGCTCGCCCTCGTCGCGGTTGGCGCGCCGGCGGCGCTCGCCGACCGTCCGAACTACCCGCAGGACGACAACATCTGGGCGACGAGCGTCCCGGCCGGGCAGACCGAGCACGGCGTCTGGACGGCCGGCAACGTCAACGACCCCCACGATTGGTTCTTCCGGCGCAACGAGTACTGGGCGACCGCCGATCGCTGGTATGAGACGGTCACGGACCGCGCCGGGCGCCTCATCGCGCAATCGGTGAGCGGGCCCGAGGGAACGACATCGTTCCTCACGCCGGAGGGCCAGCGGGCGGGCCCGGGCGACCATTCGCGCACGTACGTACCGAAGGTCTGGCACACGCCGCATCCCAATCTGCCGCCCTTTCCCAGCTACGGCGCGACGTACAACGGCGAGCTGATCGCCAGCCGCGTCTTCGTCGCGCTCTCGCCGCTGCGCAAGCAGACGATCGCGGGCTTCACCGGCACCGTCTACGAGCTGAACTTCGGCGGCCCCAACAAGCACACGGTGGAGACGATCGTGCTCCAGGACGGGACGCTGCAGCCGCTGATGCGCGAGGACAAGATCGCCCACCCCGGCGGGGGCGGCCCGGCGCTCGACTTCCAGAACCGCATGCGCTCCCGCGCGACGCTCCCGTCATCGGCCTCGCCCGTGCAGCTGAGCCATCTGACCTACGCCAAGACCGTGAGCCGGTGGCGCGCCAAGGTGAAGGCGGCCAAGGCGAAGCACGCCAAGGCCGGCCACGCCCGCCACACGACGCCCGGGCGCCACTAGCGCCGAGCCGTCGGTGTCCCTCGAGATCCCACACCTCCGGCGGCTCCTCCTGCCCGGCTTCGTCCGGGCGGGAGTCGTGGCGGTGGCGGTCTCGCTCACGGCAGCGGCGGGCGCCCACGCGGCCACGCCGAAGTCCGCGCGCGTCTGCGTATCCCGCGTGACGCTGGTCGAGTCGCCGGGTGGCGCCGTGACCGGCATCGTCCACCACGGCGACCTCGTCTTCGTGCTCAACGGCCGCTCACGCGCGCAGTGGTGGCGGGTCGCGACGACCTTCGGCGCCCGCGGCTGGGTGCGGCAGAGGTACCTCTGCGGGAGGGACCGATGAGCACCGATCCGCTGCGCGTGCCGCGCCGGCTGCCCGTCCGCATGACGGATACCGAGCTGCTGGCGGCCCTGCGGGCGGGGGACCCCGCCGCCTTCCCCGAGCTCTGCGCGCGCCACGAGCCGGCCCTGCGCCGCTTCGCGCGCAGCATCCTGCGGGCGCGGCCGGCGGTGGTGGACGACGTCGTGCAGGAGTCGCTGCTGCGCGCGCACCGCGCGCTGCGTCGCGACGACCGCCACATCGAGATCCGGCCCTATCTCTTCCGGCTCGTGCGCAACTGCTGCCTGGACGAGATCGCGCGGTCGCGCACCGACTCGGTCGCCCTGCATCTGCTGCACCGCGGTGACGAGCCGGCGAGCACCGACAGCGTCCACAGCGTGTTCGAGCGGCGCAATCGGCTGACCACGACGCTGGCGGACGTCGCCGACCTGCCCGAGCGCCAGCGCCACGCCCTGCTGCGCCGTGAGATCGATGGCCTGACGCACGAGCAGGTCGCCGCCGAGCTCGGCGTCACGCCCGGGGCCAGCCGCAGCCTCGTCCTGCGCGCCCGCGAAACGCTCACGCGCGCGGCGGCCGCGCGCGGGGCCGACTGCGAGGATGTCCGCGCCGACCTGCTGCGCGCGCACGACGCCCGCCGCCGCGCCTCGGTGAGCGCGCTGCGCCACGTCGCCTCGTGCTCGCGCTGCCGGGCCTTCCGGACGGCGCTCAAGCACGACCGCCGCAGCCTGCGCGTCCTCGCACCGCCGGCATTCCTGCTCGGCTCCGCGCTGTTCGGTGGCAAGGCGATCGGCCTCGTGACGGGCGCGTCCAAGCCGGCGGGCGTCAAGGCGGCGGCGGTCCTCACCGCGGCGGCGCTCGCGGCCGGCGGCGCGTACGAGCTCCACACGCAGGTCTTCGGCCCCGGCGACCGCGCGCCGATCTCCGTCGTCGGCGTCGCCCTGCCGGGCGGCCAGCTGAGCGCCGGCCAACCGCTGCCCGCGCACACCGCACTCGTCACCACCCAGGTCAGGCTGCCGCGGTCCGGCCCGGTGGCGCCCGCGACGCTCACGTGCCCGCCGGGCATGCGCGTCGCCGGGCTGGTCCCGGAGGCGGGGGACGGGCGCTCGCATGGCTTCGACGCCGCCACGATCATCGGCGCCAGCTCCATCGCCGGCGTGCAGTTCGCCAGCACCGGGCCCGACGCGGGCAAGACCGTCGAGGTCGCGATCCTCTGCCGCCAACCGGACCCGACGGGCTCCGTGCGCGCCGCGCCGGCCACGCGCAGCGGCGTGCCCCTCGTCCACGCCTGCCGGCGCCGCGCGGCCCTCAGCCGTTCGGTGCGGGGAGGCGTGAGCGGCACCGTGACGTCGCGCCAGCCACTGGCCGTGCTGGGCAGCCGCCATGGGTGGCTGCGCGTTCAGACCGACGCCGGGCGGACGGGGTGGGTCCGCGTGCGCGCGACCTGCTGAGCGTGTATCTGCGCCGCCGCCCCCGCGCTCCAACGGGCAATGGCCATCGACACCGCCCACCCGATCGACGGCTCGGCCGTCGAGGCGGCGACGCAGAGCTTCAATGCCCACGACCTCGACGCGCTCGCGGAGGTGCTGGCCGAGGATGTCGTCTGTCACGTGCCGGGCGGAGGGCAGGAGACGGGCAAAGCGGCGTGCGTCGCGTTACACCGCCGCTGGCTGGCCGACTTCCCCGACGCTCGCGTCGAGGTCCGCGCGCGGCACGTCATCGACGACGTCGTGGTCGAGGAGGGCACCTTCCGCGGACGCCACGACGGCGTCGCGCACACCGGCCGCTCGGTGTGCATCGACTACGTGCGGGTCGCCCGGAGCCGGCGCGGCAAGCACGTCTCGGTCGACCTGATGTTCGACCGCCTCCTCATGCTCGAGCAGCTCGGGCTGGCCTAGCCGGGGCGGTGCGCGGATGCGGGTGCTGCTCCTGGGGTCGGCGCACAACAGCCTTAGCCAGCGCGTGTGGGTCGCGCTGGCCGAGCGCGGGCACGAGCTGAGCGTCGCGGTGGTCGACTCGGCGGGCGCGATGGAGGCGGCGGTCGGCGAGCACCGCCCGCAGCTGATCGTGTGCCCGATGCTCAAGACGCGGATCCCGGAGTCGATCTGGTCCACGCATCGCTGTCTGATCGTGCACCCCGGGCCGGCCGGCGACCGGGGACCGTCATCGCTGGACTGGGCGATCGAGCTCGGGATGCGCGACTGGGGGGTGACCGTGCTCGAGGCGAGCGCCGAGTTCGATGCCGGCGAGGTCTGGGCGACGCGCCCCTTCCGCACGCGCGCGGTCGGGAAGAGCAGCCTGTATCGCCACGAGGTGCGCCGCGCCGCGATCGAGGCCGTCCTGGAGGCGATGGACCGCATCGCCGGCGGCGCGAGCCCGTGCGCACCGGACCCGGGGATCGAGGGCCGGGCGCGGCCCCTGATGGGCCAGGACGTCCGCGCGATCGACTGGCGCTCGGAGTGCACCGACAGCGCGGTCCGCAAGATCCGCGCCGCGGAGGGCCATCCCGGCGTGCTCGACGCCATCGAGGGCACGCAGTTCCATCTCTTCGGCGCGCACCACGAGCGCGCGCTGCGCGGGCGCGCCGGCGAGATCATCGCCCAGCGCAACGGCGCGATCTGCCGGGCGACGGTCGACGGCGCGGTCTGGATCACGCACCTCAGGCGCCGCGACACGCCGCTGCAGACGTTCTTCAAGCTTCCCGCCACGCGGGCGCTCGCCCTCGCCCAGCCACAGTTCGACGCGCCGGAGGTGCCCGTGGCGATCGACGCGCCGCTCGTCGCGGGCGACACCTTCCGCGAGATCGCCTATGAGGAGCACGCGGGCGTCGGCTACCTGCACTTCGACTTCTACAACGGCGCGATGAGCACGGAGCAGTGCCGGCGCCTCCACGAGGCGTACCTGTTCGCCCGCTCCCGGCGCGAGACCAAGGTCATCGTGCTCATGGGCGGCAGCGACTTCTTCTCCAACGGGATCCACCTCAACGTCATCGAGGCCGCCGACGACTCGGCCGCGGAGTCGTGGAGCAACCTGCGCGCCATCGACGACGTGGTGCGCGAGATCATCGAGACCGGCTCGCACGTCGTGGTCTCCGCGCTCGGCGGTGATGCCGCCGCGGGCGGCGTGCCGTTCGCGCTGGCGGCCGATCACGTCGTCGCGCGCGAGGACGTCGTGCTCAATCCGTACTACCGGCACATGGGCGGCCTCTACGGCTCGGAGTACTGGACCTACCTGCTGCCGCGCCGCGTCGGGGCCGAGCTGACGGCCCAGCTCACCGGCCCGCCGTTCACGGCGCTGGGCACGCGCCAGGCCGTGCGGATCGGCCTGCTCGACGCCGCCTTCGGGCCCACCGTGCACGCCTTCCATGCCCGCGTGCGCGCGCTGGCCGAGCGCCTGGCGCGCGCCCCCGACGTCGATCTCTGGCTGGCGGGCAAGCGGCATCGCCGCGCGCGCGACGAGGAGATCAAGCCGCTGAACGCCTATCGCAAGGAGGAGCTGGCCCGCTCCTACCGCTGCTTCTTCGGCGAGGACCGCAGCTACCACGAGGCGCGCCGGCGCTTCGTCCACAAGCTCGGCGCACCCTGCTCCGTCGCGCCGGCGGCCGTTGCGCCTGCGGATGCGCTGGTGCGGGCGGCATAGGCGCTACGTGACGCGCAGGTCGACGATGTGCTCGCTGACCGCCGGCGTCGCGTCAGGCTCCCACGGCCGGCGCTGGGCGAAGCGCACGCGCGTCGCCCCCGGGCGCAGGGCGCGGATGGTGAAGAGCTCGTCGGCGCTCGTGCCGATGCGGCGGTTGGCCGGCTGGGCGAGGCCCGTCGCGGTCACCTCCACGATGCCCTCGTCGCCCTCCACGAGCGCCACCCAGTGATAGCCCGCGGTGCCCAGGCCTGCAAGCCGGACGGGATGGTCCTCGCCCACGCGCAGCGCGACGACATCGCGGGGAGCCTCCGGCATGCCTGCCAGTGTCCCACCGCTCGGCGGGGCGCCGGCTAAACCGCAGCAGCGTCGAGCTCGAGGCACACGGCGAGGCAGGCGGCGACCACCGCGGGCGCGAACTGGGTGCCGGCGTTGGCGCGCAGCTCCGCCAGGGCGTCTGCCGGTGTCATCGCGGGCTTGTAGCAGCGCTCGGTCGTCATGGCCGCGTAGGCGTCGCAGACCAGGACGATCTGCGAGCCGAGCGGGATGTCATCGCCTGCGATGCCGTCGGGATAGCCGTTGCCGTCCCAGCGTTCGTGGCTGGAGCGGATCAGGCCCGAGACGCCGACGAGCGCCGGGGCGCTCTGGACGATGCGCTCGCCGATGACCGTGTGGCGGCGCATGTAGTCCCACTCGTCGTCATCGAGGGGGCCGGGCTTGTGCAGGATCGAGCGCGGGATGGCGATCTTGCCGATGTCGTGCAGATCGGCGGCGATCGCCACGCGCTCGACGTCGTCCTCGTCGAGGCCCAGGCGCCGCGCGACCTGCACGGCGAGCTCCGCCACGTCGTTGGTGTGGCCGGCCAGTTCCGCGTCCCACTCGCTCAGCGCGCTGCGCAGCACGCCCGCGCTCTGCAGCCGGGCCGACATGCGGCCGCTGTGCTTCTCGGCGTAGAGACGACGATCGGCGACCCGCATCGCCCCGTCGGCGTCCGCGGCATCGCCGGGGAGCAGCGCGTAGCCGGCGGAGGCGCCGATGGCGAAGGCCTCGCCCTGCTCGCACAGTGCGGCGCGAGCGCGTTCGACCAGCGCGTGGGGCGCAAGGCCGGCGGGCCACGATGCGAGGACGCAGAACTCATCGCCGCCGACCCGGTACGCGGAGCCGTCGGAGGCCGTGGCGGCGGCCAGGGCGGTGCCGAGTCGCGTCAGCAGCGCGTCGCCCGCCGGGTGGCCGTAGGAGTCGTTGTAGTTCTTGAAGCCGTCGAGGTCGAAGAGCAGCAGCGCGTGGGGTGCCGCGTCGCTCAGCGCGTGGTCCAGTGCGCGCTGCAGGGCGAAGCGGTTGCCGAGCCCGGTGAGCGAGTCCGTGCGGGCCTGCACGCGCGTCGTGACCAGGTTGGAGCGGCTCTCGCGGTGCGTGAGCGACAGGCGGATCAGCACCGCGACCAGCGCGGCGGCCGACAGGACGACGGCGAGCAGGTTGAGGGGGTGGAAGTGGTCGTAGACGAGCAGCGCGAGGCTGGCGAGGGCGAGCACGGTGGGCGCGATGATGTTGGGCAGCTCGTCGCCGGTGGAACGCCTGCGCACGGACGGCTGCCAGGCGGCGATGCCCACCATCAGCCCGGCCACGAGCCATCCGATGTCGAGCAGCGTGTCGCCGACGTAGGTGTCCTTGGCGATCTGCAGCAGGTAGATGGAGTCGGAGACGGCGAACGCGGCGATCCCGGCGCCGAACCACAGCCAGCTGCGGTCCAGTCGGCTGCGCCCGGCGGCCATGGCGCCGATGACGCTGGCCAGCAGGATCATGTCGCCCAGCGGATAGGCCAGGTTCGTCGCCACGGCGGCGGGGTCGCCGCCGGTGGACACCTGCAGGGCGCCGAAGACGAGCGCGGCGCTGAACGCGCTGGTGGTGAGCGCGGCCACGATCCCGTCGAGCCACAGGCGCGAGTCCAGGTGCGGCATCCGCTCGCGAACGAGCAGCACGACGCCGACGTAGAAGGCCGGGCAGACCCCGAGCCAGGAGGCATCGGCCAGCGACGGATATGGCGCCTCAGCGAGATCCGCGAGGGCGAACTGCCAGTAGATGTTGCCGGCGGCGTAGAGCGTGAGGGCGATGCCGATCATCGCCCACGCCGCCCGCTCGCTGCGGCGCAGGGCGACGCGCAGGAAGCACAGAGCCGCCGAGCCGACGAGCACGGCGTTGTAGAGCACCTCGAACGGCGTCGCCGGCAGGTTCACCCACGGCGTGCCGTCCTGGACGGTCAGCACCGCGGTGAGGGCGACCAGGATCCCGAGGAGCATGCGCGCGGCGATGGGCATCGCGTGCCACGACACGAGGCCGAGCACGGCCCGGCCGGCGCGCGCGAGTGATCCGACGAAGGTCATCACCCTGGTCATCGACTGTCGGGTCAGTGGATTGAGCGCCCGCGCCGCCGCTGCGAGTCCGTCGACTGCCGCACGAGCGGCCAGGGTAGGAACGATCTGACCAAAGAGAGGACGAAATCGATGCCAAGCACCAGCACTTCCCAGGAAACCGTGTCGCTCGAGGATGCACGCCGGGTGATGGCCGCGGGTGAGGACTGCGCGCGCGAGATGGGCCAGCCACAGAACATCGCCGTCGTCGACGCCGGCGGCAACCTCGTCTCGCACATTCGCATGGATGGCGCGTGGATCGGCAGCGTGGACGTCGCGATCAACAAGGCGTTCACGGCGCGGGCCTTCGATCTGCCGACGGCCGAGCTCGCCGCCGATTCCCAGCCCGGAGGCCAGTTCTACGGCATCCAGGAGTCCAACAAGGGCCGCATCATGATCTTCGCCGGCGGCATCCCGCTCAAGCGCGACGGCGTGGTCGTCGGCGCGGTCGGTGTCAGCGGCGGCGACGGCGACCAGGACACGGCGGTCGCCGAGGCCGCGGCCGCGGCCTTCTGAGCGCCTGGAGCCCCGTGATCGGCTAGAGATACGTCACGGCGTCGCTGACCACCGGTGAGCGCCCGCGCAGGAAGTCGAGGTCGCAGCCTTCGTTGGCCTGCAGCACGTGGTCCTCGTACAGGCGGCGGTAGCCGCGCTCGTCCTTGCGCTGTGGGGGCGTCCATTCGGCGCGGCGGCGCCCGAGCTCGGCGTCGTCGACCAGCATCTCAAGCGAGCGCGACTCGACGTCGAGGCGGATCCGGTCCCCGGTGCGGATGAGCGCGAGCGGCCCGCCGACGGCCGACTCCGGCGCGACGTGCAGGACGACGGCGCCGTAGGAGGTTCCGCTCATGCGTGCGTCGGAGATGCGCAGGAGGTCGGCGACGCCCTGCTTGAGCAGCTTGGCCGGGATCGGCAGGTGGCCCCACTCCGGCATCCCCGGCGCGCCCACCGGGCCCGCGTTGCGCAGCACCATCACCGAGTCCGCGTCGATGTCGAGATCGGGGTCGTCGACGCGCGCCGCGAGGTCGTGGATGTCCTCGAACACGATCGCGCGACCCTCGTGCGCCAGCAGGCGGGGGTCGGCCGCCGAGATCTTCATCACCGCGCCGTCCGGGCACAGGTTGCCCCGCAGCACGACGAGCGAGCCGCCCGCGTCGAGCGGGTTGGAGCGGGGCCGGATCACGCCTTCGCCGATGATCTCGGTCGCCACGGCGTCGAGGTTCTCGCCCATCGTCCGTCCGGTGACGGTCGGCACGTCGAGGTCCAGCAGGTCGCGGATCTGCTCGAGCACCGCCGGCAGCCCCCCGGCGTAATAGAAGTCCTCCATCAGGTGGGCGCCGGAGGGCTTGAGGTTGACCAGCCAGGGCGTGCTCGCGCACAGCTCGTCGAAGCGCGCGAGCGGCAGGTCGATGCCGAGCCGCCCCGCGTACGCGATGAGGTGGATGATCGCGTTGGTCGAGCCGGAGATCGCGTGCAGGGCGCGGATCGCGTTCTCGAACGCCCCGGGCGTGAGGATGTCCGCGGGACGGATGTCGCGCTCGACGAGCTCGACGATCTGGCGCCCGGCCGTCTCGGCCAGGTGCGCGCGGCGCGAGTCGACCGCCGGGATCGCCGCGCCGCCCGGCGGCGTCAGCCCCAGCGCCTCGGTCACGCAGGCCATCGTCGACGCGGTCCCCATCGTCATGCAATGGCCGTTCGAGCGCGACATCGAGTCCTCGATCTCGCTGAAGTCCTGCTCGCTGATCCGGCCCGCGCGCAGCTCCTCGTGGTAGTGCCAGCAGTCCGAGCACGAGCCGAGCTCCTGCCCGCGCCAGCGGCCGTTGAGCATCGGCCCGCCGGTGACGACGATCGCCGGGATGTTGGCCGAGCACGCGCCCAGGATCGAGGCCGGGTTCGTCTTGTCGCAGCCGGTGAGCAGGACGACGCCGTCGAGGGGGTAGGAGCGAATCGACTCCTCGACGTCCATCGCCATCAGGTTGCGATAGAGCATCGTCGTCGGCTTCATGAGCGACTCGCCGAGCGACATGACAGGGAACTCGCGCGGGAAGCCACCGGCCTGCAGGACGCCGCGCTTGACTGCCTCGGCGAGGCCGCGCAGGTGCACGTTGCAGTTGACGAGCTCCGACCACGAGTTGCAGATGCCGATCACGGGCCGCCCGCGGAACGTGTCCTCGCCGACGCCGCTGGACTTCAGCCAGGAGCGGTGCAGGAACCCGTCGAGGTCCCGGCGGTCCAGCCACTGCGAGCTGCGCCGTCCAGACACGGCTAGTGCTCCAGCACGATCTTCGCCACGATCCCGCGCCGGTCGTCCATCAGCGCCACCGCCTCCTCGTAGTCGCCCATCGGGAAGCGGTGCGTCACGATCGGGTCGAGGTCGAGCACGCGGTCGCAGACCAGCCCGACGACGCGCGACCAGGTCGACGCGGGGTAGGCGATGCTGCCGATCAGGGTCAGGTCCTCGCTCACCAGCAGGTCGGAGGGGAGGGTCAGCGTCCGTCCCTCGCCGGCGATCCCGAGCAGCACGGCCCGGCCGCCGGGCCGGCAGAGCTGGGTGGCCAGCGTGACGGCGACGGGCGCGCCCGCGGTCTCCACGACGAGGTCGAGCTCGGCCGCGGCCGCCGTCCCGTCGCCCGCGAGGACGACCTCGGTGGCGCCGAGCTGCTGCGCGAGCTCGAGCTCCTCCTCGCGCACGCCGTAGGCGACGATCCGCGACGGCGAGTGCAGTCGTAGGAGCGCGATGGCGAGGGCGCCGAGCGTCCCCACGCCGATCACGCCGAACGCCTCGCCCGTCTGCGGCCGCGCCTTCTCGAGGCCGCGCAGGACGACCGAGGCAGGCTCGACGAGGACGCCGGCGTCGAAGGAGACGTGCTCGGGCAGGCGGTGCACCGCCTGCTCGGGGACCGCGACGAGCTCGGCGTAACCGCCCGGTCGCGTGAACCCGAGGGCCTCGATGCGCTCGCACCACTGCGTCTCGCCCCTCCGGCACGCCGGGCAGCGATGGCAGACGATCATGCCCTCGCACACCACGCGGTCGCCGACGCCGACGGATGCCACGTCCGCCCCGACCTCGACGACGGTGCCCGCCCATTCATGGCCGGGGATGACCGGGAAGCGCACCCACCGCGGATCGGTGAAGACGCCGGTCATCATCTCGATGTCGGTCCGGCACAGGCCCGCGGCGCGGCTCTGGACGAGGACGTCGCCAACCCCCACGACGGGCTCCTGCACCTCTCGATAGGAGACCGCGTTGGGTCCCTCGACGACGACCGCCCGCATGCCGAAACTATTCTACGAGCGGTGACCGCCGGCGCAGATCTCGCGGGGCGCTTCTCGTCGCTCTACACGGGCGCCCTCACCGACGTGCTCGACCGCCACGGCCTGCTTCAGCAGACCCTGCCGCACGAGCTCGCCCCGCTGCGCGAGGGCATGCGGCTCGCCGGGCCGGTCTATCCGATCCTCGGCCGCCCGCACCCCAGCCACGACTACGACACCTCTATCCGGCTGGTGCTGGAGATGCTCGGCTCGGTGCCGGCCGGACACGTCGCGGTCTACCAGACCAATGACGCCACCTCGGCGCACCTCGGCGAGCTCTCGGTCACGTCGCTCGCGTCGCGCGGCTGCGCGGGCGCCGTGATCGACGGCGGCGCGCGCGATGTGGACTACATCCTGCGCGAGGACTTCCCGGTCTTCGCTCGCTACGTGACCCCGCAGGACTGCGTCCCGCGCTGGGAGCTGCTCGAGCACGGGGAGGTCACGATCGTCGTGGGCGGCGTCCGCGTCGCGCCGGGCGACTGGATCGTGGGGGACCGCGACGGGCTCGTGGTCGTGCCGGGCGGCCGGCTCGAGGAGATCCTCGGCGAGGCCGAGGCGAAGGTCGCCACCGAGAGCGAGATCCGCGAGTCGGTGCGCGGCGGCACGCTGCCGCTCGAGGCCTACGAGCGCTACGGGACGTTCTGACCGCTGCCGGCCTCGCGCCCGCGTGACCCACGCTCCCCGGCCAGCGCCACGAAGGCGTCCAGCGCGACGGGGTCGGACACCGAGCCGCGGTTGAGCGTGCTGTCAGGGTCGGCGCCCATGAAGATCCGCTTGATCGGGATCTCGAGCTTCTTGCCGGTGTGGGTCCGGGGGATGGCGGGGACCTGCACCACCTCGTCGGGCACGTGGCGCGGGGAGGCGGCGGTGCGGATCGCGCCGAGGATCCTGGCCCGCAGCTCCTGGTCGAGATCGGCCGCGGGCTCCAGGGCGACGAAGAGCGGCATCCAGTAGCCGCCGTCGGGCTCCTCGACGCCGATGATCAGGCTGTCGGCGATCTCGGGCAGCCCGTCGACCGCCGCGTAGATCTCGGCCGTGCCGATGCGCACGCCCTGGCGGTTGAGCGTCGAGTCCGAGCGGCCGAGGATGACGAGCGACCCGTCGTCGGTGAGCGTGGCCCAGTCGCCGTGGCGCCAGAGGCCGGGGTAGTGGTCGAAGTAGCTCGCGCGATAGCGCTCGCCGTCGGGGTCGTTCCAGAAGCGCACGGGCATCGAGGGCAGGGGCGCGGTGAGCACCAGCTCGCCCACCGCGTCGCGCAGCGCCCGCCCGTCTTCGTCGAGGACGTCGATCGCGGCACCCAGGCACCGGCACTGGATCTCCCCGGCGCGGACGGGCAGCAGCGGGTTGCCGCTCACGAACGCCGAGCAGATGTCCGTCCCGCCGCTCGTGGAGATCGGCCACACGCGCTCGCCGACCGCCGCGTGGATCCATTCGAACGTCGCGGGCGGCAGCGGCGACCCCGTCGAGGCGATCGCGCGCAGGGCCGCGAGGTCGTGGCGGTGGCCGGGGGAGAGCCCGGCCTTGGCGCACGCGGTCAGGTAGCCCGCGCTCGTGCCGTGCAGCGTCACGCCGGTCTGCGCCGCGACGTCGAACTGCGCGTCGAGCTCCGGGTAGCGCGGGCTGCCGTCGTAGAGCACGATCGTCGACCCGGCGAGCAGGCCGGCCACGAGCCAGTTCCAGATCATCCAGTTCGTCGTGGTGTAGAAGAAGAAGCGGTCGGCCCGGCTGAGGTCGAAGTGCAGCGCGTGGTGGCGGACGTGGTCGAGCAGCTGGCCGCCGTGGCCGTGGACGATCCCCTTGGGGGGACCGGTGGTCCCCGACGAGAAGAGCACGTAGAGCGGGTGATCGAAGGGGAGGGGCTCGAACTCGGGAGGCGCCGGCGCCGCGGCCAGGTCCTCCCAGGCCAGCGCGCCGGCCGGTCCCTCGGCGCCCAGCCGCTGCACCATGACCACCGGAATACGCAGGCTCTCGAGCGCGCCCGCGATCTCGGCGACGGCGGCGCGCCGGTCGTGCGGGCCGCCCTCCGTAGCGATAGCCGTCGCACGCGATCAGGGCCGCGGGACGCAGCTGGGCGAAGCGATCGAGCACGCCCGCGGGCGCGAGGTCCGGCGCGCACGACGACCAGATCGCCCCCACGGTGGCGCACGCCAGATAGGCGATCACCGCCTCGCTGCAGTTGGGCAGGTAGCCGGCCACCACGTCGCCCGGGCCGATGCCGCGCTCGCGCAGGGCGCGCGCGACGCCGCCCACGGCGACGCGCAGCTCGTCCCAGCGCAGCTCATGGCGCTCGCCCGTCTCGTCGATCTCGATCACCGCCGTGGCGCTCGGCTCGCCCGCGCGCAACGCGTGCTCGGCGTAGTTGAGCCGCGCGCCCTCGAACCAGCGCGCCCCGGGCATCGCGCGGTCGGCCAGCACCGCGTCATAGGGGGTGGCGCGGATGTCGAAGTAGCGCCAGACGGACGCCCAGAAGCCCTCGAGGTCCTCCGCCGACCACGCCCACAGCTCCGCGTAGGAGGCGAAGTCGCGCCCGGTGTCCTCGGCCAGCCAGCGCATGTAGCGCGCGAGGCGCGACCGCGTCGCGGCCGCCTCGCCCGGCGTCCAGACGACCGGGCCGCGGCTCATCGCTCGCCGGTGAGCTCGCCCCGCACGATCGCCGCGCCCGCGGCGAGCGAGTGGAGCTTCGCGCGCGCGACGGTGCGCGGCAGCTGCTTCATGCCGCAATCGGTGGTGAGCGTCACGCGCTCGGCGTCGAGGACCGCCAGCACCGCGCGGATGCGCTCGGCGACCTGGTCGGGTTGCTCGACCTCGAGGTTGCGCACGTCGATGACGCCGGCGTGCACGCGCTTGTCGGCCGGCAGGCCGGCGAGTACGCCGACGTCGGCCATGTCGCGGCAGGCGAAGTCCAGGACGAAGGCGTCGACGTCGACGTCGAAGTAGCGCGGCAGGACGTTGGCGTAGCCGCCGCGGGTGAGCCCCTCGGCGCGCGAGCCCCAGGCGTTGCCCAGGCAGAAGTGCCAGCAGCGCTCGACGCCGTCGACGCCCGAGAACAGGCGGTCGACCGTCGACGTGACCCACTCGAAGTCGCGATCGGCGCCCGTCACGTTGGGCACCCATGCGCCCAGGTCCTCGAGCTGGATGTGCCGGCAGCCCGCCGCCACGAGGTCTTCGATCTCGGCGCGGAAGACCCTCGCGAGCGCGGCCGACAGGTCGAAGCGGTTCTTGACCGGGCCGCTCTCGAAGTGCGCCATGGTCGACAGCTGCAGGGGCCCGGCGCCGACGCACGCCTTGATGGGCCGGGCCGCGACGGCGGAGGCGATGGCGTAGAGCTCGGCCAGCCGGACCGGGCCGCGCTCGATCGGGCCGCGGACCGCGACGCCGCCGGACTCGTCGAGCGTGAAGGCGTCCTTGCCCTCGGTGCGCGAGCGGGCGGGGTGCTCGAGCTTCTCGTGCCCGAAGCCGCCGATGCGCTCGAACCAGTACCAGAAGAACGCGCCGATCCCCATCGCGTAGTCGTCGAACCACATCTGCCCGTCGGTGCAGACGTCGAGACCGGCGTCCTGCTGCTCGCCGACGACCGTCCGCACGGCGTCGCGGAAGGCCTCCTCGTGGTGCAGCGACTTGAACGCCTCGCGGACGTCGCGACCGTCGAGCTGATCGGTGAACCAGGCGGGCCGCGGGTACGCGCCGACCATCGTGGTCGGTAGGAGCGGCAGGACGTCGTTCATCAGGCTGCTTGACACCTTTCTAAAGAATGTGCAAATTACACCTCAGCCAAGGACGGGCGGCGCCGGGGTCCATTCTGGAGAGGAGAGAGGTGCAATGCACTTCGCCAGCAGCATCACGCGTATCCGCGTGCGCATCGTCGCGCTCGCGCTGGGGCTCGCGCTGACAGCCGCCGTACTGGCGGCCTGCGGGAGCAGCAACGACAACACCACTTCGGGGGGCCCGGCCGCGAGTTCGTCGACTCCCGCGAAGAGCACGAGCACCGCGGCCGCCAGCCCCACGAAGAGTGCGGGGGTCACGGACTACGTCAAGTACGTCGGCGGTACGGCCGGCGCGGCTGACAACAGCAAGTCGCCGATCGTCATCGGCTACGTCAACCAGCAGGGCGGCGCCAACGACGTCGGGCCCAACTCGACGATCGGCGCCCAGCTCGCGGCCGACTACGTCAACAAGTACGCCGGCGGCATCGACGGGCATCCCGTGAAGCTGCACACGTGCTTCATCTCGACGTCCGAGGAGCAGGGCCAGCAGTGCGGCCAGAAGATGGCCAACGACAAGGCCGTCGACGCCGTCGGCGTCGGCGCGGTCGCGACCGGCGCCCAGCCCCTGAACGCGAGCATCGCCGGCGAGAAGCCGATGTTCTGGGGCGTGTCGGTCAACCAGGTCGACACCAAGAACAAGAACGGGTTCATCCTCTTCGGCGACTCGTTCCACATCCTGGCCCCGTGGGGGACCTTCGGGCGTGACGTGCTGAAGGCCAAGACCGCCGCGGTCGTCTACCCGCAGGTGCCGGGCATCATCGAGGGCGCCAACGCGATGGTGGCGGGCCTGGAGAAGGCGGGCCTGAAGGTCAAGCGCGTCGGCTACGAGCCCAACGCGACCGACCTCGTCGGCCCGCTGACCGCGGCCGGCGCCCAGAGCGCGGACATGATCGTGCCCCAGAGCGACGCCAAGGGCTGCATCAACCTGGCCAAGGCGCTGGAGCAGACGGGCGTCAAGGCGCCGGTGGTCTCCAATCCGCTGTGCCTGTCGCCGGTGGTCTCCAAGGGCCTCGGCGGTGACGTGCCGAAGTGGTACTACGGCATCGCCTCCAGCCTGACCGCCGATCCGTCGGATCCCGCGGCCAAGGCCATGGTCGACGCCATGACCAAGCTCGGCAAGGCCGATCTGGCGGCGGACCCGTGGGTGCCGACGAGCATGGCCACGGTGCTCACGATGATCAAGTTCATGAACGAGGTCGGCGCCGACAACCTCACGCCGCAGGCGATCGCCGACAAGGCCAAGGTGTTCAAGGGCCCGCTGGTCTTCGGCGCTCCGGAAGTGCAATGCGGCAAGTACCCCGATGCGCCGGCGGTCTGCAACGACCAGACCCAGTTCTTCAACTACAGCGGCAAGGGCCAGTTCAAGAACGCGTCCGGCTTCGTGCGCCCGCCCGAGTGACCTTGGCGGACGGCTCGAGCTACGACAGGATGGTCTGATCCGCCATGGATCAGATCATCCTGTTCGCGCTGCTCGGCCTGGGCACCGGCGCCCTCATCGCCGGCATCGGGCTCGGCGTCGTCCTGACCTATCGCGGCTCGGGCGTCATCAACGTCGCCACGGGGGCGATGGCGATGGCCGCCGGCTACGCCTTCTACTCGCTGAAGACCGTCGTCGACACGCCGCTCGCGCTCGTGGGCACGCTGGCCTTCACCATCGCGCTGGGTGCCGCAGTCGAGCTGCTCTGCTTCCGGCCGCTGCGGACCGCCTCGCCACTGGCGCGCCTGGTCTCCTCGCTCGGCGTCCTGCTCACCCTGCAGGCGGGCGCGACGCTGATCTACGGCACGGGCTCCCTGCCGGCCCCGTCGGTGCTGCCGCGCGACACGGTGCAGGTCACCGGCGTCGCCATCCCGGCCGACCGCTTCTGGCTGACGGGGATCGTGATCGTCATCACCATCCTGCTGACCGTCGCCTATCGCTACACGCGTTTCGGCCTGGCCACCCGGGCCGGCAGCGAGAACGAGGTGTCGGCCATCCTCGCCGGTCTGCCCGCCGGCGAGCTGTCGCTTGCGAACACGGTGCTGAGCGCGGTCATCGCGGGCGGCATGGGCGTGCTCGCGGCGTCGCTGGCCCAGCTCGACGCCACGACCCTGCCGCTGCAGGTCGTGCCGGCGCTCGGCGCGGTGCTCTTCGCGCGCTTCACGTCGTTCGCGATCACGTGCGCGGTCGGGATCTCGATCGGCGTGGTCGAGTCGCTGCTCTACTACGCCTCGACGCAGAGCTGGTTCCCGACCGACAAGGGCGCGGCCCTGCCGGGGATCAGCGCGCTGCTGACCTTCATCATCATCGTCATCGCGCTCTACGTGCGTGGTTCGAGCCTGCCGACACGCGGCGAGCTCATCGAGCAGCGCCTGCCGGCGGTGCCGCGGCCCGAGCGCCTCGCGTCGTCCGCGGTCCTGTGCACGGTCGTCGGCGCGGTGGCCCTGGTCGTGCTGCCCTACGACTACCGCAACGCGCTGGTCATCTCGCTGGCGGCGATGACGATCTGCCTGTCCTACGTCGTCATCACGGGCTTCATCGGGCAGGTGTCGCTCATGCAGGTCGCGCTGGCCGGCGCCTCGGGCTTCGTCGTGTCGCACCTCTTCAAGGACGCCGGCATCGGCTTCCCGCTGGCCGCCATCGCCGGGACGCTCGCGGCGACGGCGCTGGGCTTCGTGGCCGGGGCTTCGGCGCTGCGCGTGCGCGGCGTCAGCCTGGCCGTCGTCACGCTGGCGGCAGCGGTGGCGATCGAGCAGTTCGGCTTCGCCAACGCCACCTGGGGTGCCGGCGCGACCGGCTCGCCGGTTCCCGAGTTGAAGTTCCTCGGCATCGACCTGGGGCCGCGGGCCTCCTTCCGCGGGCTCGACGGCGATCTCCCGAGCCCGATCCTCGGCTTCTGCGTGCTGGTCGTCGTGGTGGCCATCGGCCTGCTCGTCGCCAAGGTGCGGCGCGCCGGGCTGGGCCGGCGGATGCTCGCGGTGCGCTCCAACGAGCGCGCGGCCGCGGCCGCCGGCATCGACGTGCGCAACACGAAGTTCGCCGCCTACGCGATCTCGTCGTTCATCGCCGGGCTCGGCGGGACGCTCTACGCCTACACGCTGGGGTCGGTGAGCGCCGAGCGCTTCGGCATCCTCATCGCGCTCGGGTTCGTGGCGTTCGCCTACGTCGGCGGGATCACCATGGTCTCGGGCGCCGTCTTCGGCGGCCTCATCGCGACGTCGGGCCTCGTACCGCACGTCTTCGAGGCCGAGCTCGGGATATCGGGCACGTGGACGCTGCTCGTCGCGGGGGTCACCCTGATCCTCAACCTCATCCTCTTCCCCGACGGCGTGGCGGGCTCGCGCCACCAGAAGAAGAAGCTCGCCGCGGCGAAGGCCGCGGGCGCGCCGACCCCCGGCCGGCCGCCCGCCGTGGCCGAGACGGTGAGCGAGCGACCCCCGTCCGCACTTGCGGAGGGCTCGAAGCCGCCAGGAGGGGGGACCCCGTGGGCCTGAGCGCGGCGCTGACCGCCCAGGGCGTGTCGGTTCGCTTCGGCGGCCTGCAGGCGCTGGCCGACGTCGAGCTGGAGGTCCCCGAGGGCGCGCTGGTCGGCCTCATCGGTCCCAACGGCGCGGGCAAGACGACCTTCATCGACGCGATCACGGGCTTCGTCCCGGCCGGCGGGCGGGTTCAGCTCGCGGGGACCGAGCTCTCCGGCCTGGCGCCCCACGAGCGTGCGCGCGCGGGGCTGGCGCGGACGTGGCAGTCCGGCGAGCTCTTCGACGACCTCACGGTCGGCGAGAACCTCGCGGTGGCCGCCGAGCGCCCGTCGGTGTGGGCGACGATCCGCGAGGTGCTGTGGAAGGGGGACGCGGAGCCGGCCGCGGTGCACGACGCGCTCGCGCTCGTCGGGCTCGAGGACGTCGTCGGGCGCCTGCCCGCCGAGCTGACGCAGGGCGAGCGCAAGCTGGTGGGCGTGGCCCGCGCGCTCGCCGCCTCGCCCCGCGTCGTCTGCCTCGACGAGCCCGCCGCAGGGCTCGACACGGCCGAGAGCGCCCAGCTCGGACACCGTCTGCGCCAGGTGGTCGACCGCGGTCTGGCGATGCTGCTGGTGGATCACGACATGGGCCTCGTGCTCAGCATCTGCGACCGCATCGTCGTGCTCGAGTTCGGTCAGGTGATCGCGAGCGGGACGCCCGATGAGGTGCGCCGCGACCGGCGCGTCGTCGAGGCCTACCTCGGCGGCGCGGGCGCGCGCCAGGCGGCGGACACGCTCGACATCGAGGTCCCGTGAGCGACGCGGTGCTCAGCATCGAGGCGCTCACCGTGGGCTATGACGGCGCCCCGGTCGTCCGCGGGCTCGACCTGCACGTGGGCGCCGGCGAGGTGGTCGCGCTGCTCGGCGCCAACGGCGCCGGCAAGACGACGACGCTGCGCGCGATCTCGGGGCTGCTGCGCCCGCTGAGCGGGAGGATCCTCTTCGCCGGCACCGACACCGCCAAGATCGCGCCCGCCGCGCTGGCGCGCCGCGGCATCGCGCACGTCCCCGAGGGGCGCGGGCTCTTCTTCGGGCTCACGGTCGCCGAGCATTTCCGCCTGGGGCACCGCGGCGAGCACCTCGACCCCGAGGCCGCCTACGGCTATTTCCCCGCCCTCGCCGAGCTGCGCAGCCGGCCGGCCGGCCTGCTGTCAGGAGGCGAGCAGCAGATGCTCGCGGTGGCGCGCGCGCTCGTCCGCCACCCGCGCGTGCTCCTGCTCGACGAGCTCAGCCTCGGCCTCGCGCCGGTGATCGTCGAGCGCCTGCTGCCGGTGGTGCGCAGCTACGCGCTGGACAGCGGCTGCGCGGTGCTGCTCGTCGAGCAGCACGTGCAGCTCGCGCTGGAGATCGCCGACCGCGGCTACGTGCTCTCCCACGGCGAGGTCGTGCTGGAGCGCACCGCCCAGGACCTGCGTGGCGACGAGCAACTGCTCGTCGCCAGCTACCTGGGCGAGCAGGGCGCGGCGGACGCGGCCGGCTAGCCCGGACCCGCCCCTCGTTGACGTCGCGAACGGCTGAGGGGTTCGCGGCCTGAACAGCCTCACCGAGGGAACGCAGTCGCGGAGCCCGGGGCGGACGCTGGTGGTGGCCGAACGTCGGTCTTCCCACCTCTGGAGGGGGCAGGACCGACGTTCGACGCCGTGGCCGACCACTCGCCACTCGTGGTCAGCGCCAGCGCCACCCCGCGGTGCAGCCGCGAGCGCCCCGCCCGCCAACGACTCCCTTTCCTCAGTGATGCTGTTCCGGGTGCCGCCAACGCGCGGCGCTGCAGTTCACGACGTACCCGAGCGCAAGAGCTAGCCCGGACCCGCCGCGTGATAGACCTCGGCGGGTGGCGATGTCGATCGCCGATCGCGCCCGCCGGCGGGCGCTCACGCTGGTCGCCGCGGGCGCGCTCCTGGCCGGCTGCGGTGGCTCTGGTCAGCAGGCGACCTCGACCACGCCACCGACGGGCGCGCGCGCCATCACCGTCCTCGCTCGCCACCACCTCGGCGCCCGCACGGAGGACTGGACGCTGCGCACGCCCGCGCTCGACGCACCGACGCAGGTGCGCGTCCTGCTCCCGGCGGGCTACGGCGACGATCCGCACCGCCGCTACCCGGTGCTCTACCTCCTGCACGGGGCGGACTCGGACTACCACTCGTGGACGCGCGACGGCGACGCCGAGGCGATCACCGCCAAGGCCCCGATGATCGTGGTCATGCCCGACGGCGGAGCGATGGGCTGGTACACCGACTGGTACCAGGGCGACAGGCCCGTGCAGCCGCGCTGGGAGACCTACCATGTCGGCGAGCTCATCCCGTGGGTGGATGCGACCTACCGGACGATCGCCGCGCGTCGCGGGCGGGCGATCGCCGGCCTGTCGATGGGTGGCTACGGCGCGCTGAGCTACGCCGCGCGGCACCCGGGCACCTTCGTCGCTGCGGCGTCGTTCTCGGGCGCGCTGGATATCGGGTCCAGCGACGCGTGGGGGGAGCGCAGCGCCAACCCCGCGCGCTGGCGCGCGCACCTGCCGATCTCGATCGCCCAGAGGCTGCGGTCGCTGGCGCTCATCGAGCTGTTCACCGGCGACGGCCGGCCCGGACCGCTCGATCGCCGCAGCACGAAGCCGAACTGCCCGGGCTGCGCCCTGGAGCGCTACCTGCGCCGCGGCAACGTGCGCCTGCACGCGCGGCTGAAGGCGCTCGGGATCCGCCACGTCTGGCACGACTACGGCCCCGGCACGCACGACTGGCCCTACTGGCGCCGCGACCTGCGCGCGACGCTCCCCGACCTCGAGCGCGTGCTGGCCCGCAACTGACGGCCAACCGTCCCGACTAAAGGTCGTCTGGCGACCACAAGTCGGGACGGTAGGCCGAAGTCCGCCTGATCGCCCGCGCTACCCCCACACCTCCTGCGCGGTCTCGATGATCAGCTCGAGCTTGGCCCACTGCTCGGCCTCGGTCAGCGCGTTGCCCTCGACGGTCGAGGAGAAGCCGCACTGGCCCGATAGGCACAGCTGCTCGACGTCGACGTGGCGGCCGGCCTCCTCGATGCGGCGCTTGAGCTCGTCCTTGCTCTCGAGCTCGCCGCGCTTGGTCGTCACCAGGCCGAGGACGACGAGCTTGCCGGGCGGCACGAAGCGCAGCGGCTCGAAGCCGCCCGAGCGCGCGTCGTCGTACTCGAGGAAGAACCCGTCGACGCCGAGGTCGTTGAACAGCGCCTCGGCGACGTAGTCGTAGCCGCCCTGCGCCACCCACGAGGACTGGAAGTTGCCGCGGCACAGGTGGACGGTGACCGCCATGCCCTCGGGGCGCCCCTCGAGCGCCTCGTTGATGTGGCGGATGTAGTCCTCGTGCAGGTGCTCCGGGTCGCCGCCGGTGGTGGTGACGAAGTCGCGCTGCTTGGGATCGTTGAGGTAGGCGAGGCTCGTGTCGTCGAACTGCAGGTAGGTACAGCCGAGGTCGCCGAGGGCCCGGACCTCGTCGGCGTAGGCGGTGGTGAGGTCCGACCAGAAGTCCTCGAGGTCGGGGTAGATCGTGTCGTCGATCGCCGCGCGCCCGCCGCGGTAGTGGACCATGCTGGGGGAGGGGATGGTCAGCTTCGGCGTCGCGGTCGTCACGCACGACTGCAGGAACGCGAAGTGGTCGGCGAAGATCGGCTCCTTGAGCGTCACGCGCTCGGAGACCCGCATCGCCGTCGGCTCCCAGGAGATCGTCCCGTCCTGATTGTGGAATTCGACCTTGATGCGCTCGTCGGCGTGCGTGATCCCGCCGAGCGAGTCGATGAAGTCCATGTGCCAGGTCGCGCGGCGGAACTCGCCGTCGGTGGCCGCCTGCAGGCCGACCTCCTCCTGCTTGCGCACGACGTCGCGGATGGCGTCGTCCTCGACGGCGCGCAGCTCGTCGGCGCTCAGGCGCCCGGCGGCGTGCTCGTCGCGCGCGCGCGTCAGCTCGGCGGGGCGCAGCAGCGAGCCGACGTGGTCGGCGCGGAACGGGGGGCTGGTCCGGGGGGTCATCGTGTCTCCTGTGTGGGGGGTCAACTTCGCCGCTGTCGCGCCCAGGCGTCGACCGCGACCGCGGCCAACAGGATCACACCCAAAGTGATCTGCTCGTAGAGCGGGTCGAGGCCGAGGAGGTCGTAGCCGTTGCCGATGAGGGCGATGAAGAGGACGCCGAGGACCGTGCGCCACACGGCGCCCTCGCCGCCGAGGATGCTGGTGCCGCCGACCACGATGCCGGCCAGCACGGTGAAGGCGAGCGCGTCGCCCGAGGCCGCCTGCGCGCTGAGCACGCGCGAGGCATCGATGACGCCGGCGAGGCCCGCGGCGGCGCCGCTGACGGCGAAGGTCAACACGCGGATGGCGTCGACGCGCACGCCGGCCAGCCGCGCCGCTTCGGCGTTGCCCCCGGCCGCGTACATGTAGCGCCCGGACGTCGTGCGGGCCAGCAGCACCCCGATCACCACCACGGCGATGACGGCGATCCAGCTCGAGCTCTTGACGCCGAGGACGTGCGTGCGGGCGAGGTCGCCGAACTCGGGGTGCTCGAAGAGGACGACGAGGTTGCCGTGCGTGATCAGCGTGCCCAGGCCGCTGACCACGAACGACATGGCGAGCGTCGCGATCAGCGCGTTGATGCGCAGGCGCGTGACGATCAGGCCGTTGACCAGCCCGACCGCGAGCCCGACGCCCACGCCCAGCAGGATGGCGACGACCGGCGAGGTCCGCGAGGCGAGCTCCGCGCCGGTGACGCCGGCCAGCGCGTACACGGCGCCCACGGACAGGTCGATGCCGCCGGCGACGAGGACGAGCGTCCCGGCCGCGGCGATGATCAGCGTCGCCGCCTGCTGGTCGAGGATGTTCAGCAGGTTGACCTTCGTCAGGAACGACGAGCTGGCGATCGAGAGCGTGATGAACAGGGCCGCGAAGGGCAGCGCGATGCCGGTCGTGCGCAGGCGCTCGGCCGCGCGGCCGGGATCGATCGCGCGGCGCTCGGGCACGCCGGCGGCGGCGCTCATGCCGCGAAGGCGGCGGCCAGCACCGCCGACTCGGTCATCTGCTCGCCCGCGAGCTCGCCCACGATCCGGCCCGCGCGCATCACCAGCACGCGGTGGGCGAGCCCCAGGACCTCCTCGAGCTCGGAGGAGATCAGCAGCACCCCGAGGCCCTCGTCGGCCAGCGACACGAGCAGGTCGTAGATCGCGCGCTTGGCGCCGACGTCGACCCCGCGCGTGGGCTCGTCGGCGACCAGCACCTGCGGGCCGCACAGCAGCATGCGCGCGAAGAGCAGCTTCTGCTGGTTGCCGCCCGAGAGCGAGGCGGCCGGCGCGCCGGGGCCGTCCGCGCGCACCGTCCAGCGCTCCAGCGCGTCGCGGGTGCGCCGGCGCTCGGCGCCGCGACGGACGAACCCGTACCGGCTGACGCCGGCCAGGCTGGCCAGGGAGACGTTCTCGTTGACCGAGCGCCCGAGCAGCAGGCCGTCCTCCTTGCGCGACTCGGGGATCATCGCCACGCCGGCGCGCAGCCGCGTCCGCGGGCCGCCCGACAACACGCCCCCGCGCGCCACCTCGACCGCCCCCGCCGTCGCGCGCTCGGCGCCGAAGATCGCCCGCGCCAGCTCGGTGCGCCCGGCGCCGACGAGCCCGGCGAGGGCGACGATCTCGCCGGCGTGGATGGTGAGGCTCACGCCCTCGACGCGCGGGGCGTGCAGGTCGCGCACGGTGAGGACCGCGGGCGCGTCAGGGGCCGCCACGTGCTTGGGCGGGAAGGCGGCGGTCAAGGAGCGGCCGAGCATGGCGTGGATGAGCGAGTCCTCGTTCTGCTCGGCGGCGGGCGCCGTGTGGACGACGCGCCCGTCGCGCAGCACCGTGACCTCGTCGGCGAGCGCGAGCACCTCGCGCAGGAAGTGCGACACGAGCAGCACGGTGCGGCCCGCGCCGGCCAGCGAGCGGATGATCTCGTGCAGCTGCGCGGTCTCCTCGGCGCCCAGGGCGGCCGTCGGCTCGTCCATGACGATGAGCTCGGCGTCGCGCGCCAGCGCGCGCAGGATCTCGACCTTCTGCTGCTCGCCGGGCGCCAGGCGCCCGGCGGGCGCCGTGGCCGGGAGGTGCAGGCCGGCGGTCTCGGCCAGCTGCTCGTAACGGCGGCGCAGCGCCCGGCGCGAGACGAAGCCGCCGCCGCGCGGCTCGGCGCCCAGGAAGACGTTCTCCTCGACCGTGAGCTGGGGAACGACGTTGACCTCCTGCGCGATGGTCGCCACCCCGCGCTCGAGCGCCTCGCGCGGCGAGCGCAGCGTCACCTCCTCGCCGCTGAGCAGCAGCCGCCCCGCGTCGGGCGCCAGCACGCCCGCGACGATCCGGCCCAGCGTCGATTTGCCGGCGCCGTTCTCGCCGACGAGCGCGTGGATCGATCCGCGGGCGACGCTCAGCGACACCCCGTCGAGCGCGCGGACGGCCCCGAAGTGCTTGGAGACGTCCGCGAGCTCGACATGGGTTCGTGGCTGGTCGCCTAGCCCGGCCACTCTCCGGTGAACTGGTCGGCGTTGTCCTTGGTGACCACGCCTTCGGCGGGGAGGTCGGCGACGGGATTGACGCCGCCGGCCTTGGCTCCGGTGCGGACCGCCTTGATCGCGGCCTCGGTCGCCAGCCGGCCTTCCGACGCGGGCAGCTGCGCGACGTCGCCGTACCACTTGCCGGCCGCCACGCCCTGGATCCCGGTGGCGCTGCCGCCGTACCCGACGAGGATGACCTTCTTCTTGCCGATCGCCTGCACCGCACCCTCGATGCCCTGGTCGGACCCGACGATGAGGTTCATGTCGGAGTGGGCCTGGAGCATGTTCTGGGCAGCCTTCAGGCCGAGCGCCGGGGTGAAGAAGCTCTCGCCCTGCGCGACGATCTTCACCGGGCTCCCGGCGATCGCCGCGTCGAAGGACTTCTTGATCGCGACGTCGAGGGCCGAGGCCTTGATGTCGAACAGGTAGCCGACCTTGCACGGGTCGAGGCTCTGCTCCTGGCACGCCTGGGTGACGAGCTTGCCGAGCTTGGTCCCGATCTCGGTCGGGACGAAGACGACGTTGCCCGAGAGCCCGTCGACCTGCGGCTGGTCGGTCGACATGTCCTTGCCGAGGATCTGGTCCATGTTGACGACCTTCTTGCCGGCCGAGATGGCGTCCTGGACGCCGGTGATGAGGCCGGTGCCGAAGATCGGCTGGACGATGATCGCGTCGTAGTCGCCCGAGGTCGTCGCGGTCTGCAGCTGGGCGAACTGCTTCTTGGGGTCGTTGTTGGCGTCGAAGACCTTGATGGTGGCGTTGTTGCCCTTGGCCACCGTCTGCGCCGCGGCGAGCATGGGGGCGTCGTAGCTGTTGGCCACCGCGAAGGACAGGTAGGCGATCCGCACCGGCTTGTTCGAGGTGGCGGCGGCCTTCTTGGCCGTCGAGGTCGACGACGAACTGGAGTCGCCGCTGGATCCGCAGGCGGCGACCGTCAGCGCCGCGGCGAGAACCGCGAGTGCCGCGCCTGCGCTTCGGCGGCGCAGCACGCTTCGAGAGATGTGCACGTCCCCTCCTCCTGGGTTTGGGAGCTGGCCCAGGAGCTAATTTGCACAATCGACATTGTCCGTGTCAAGTGCGTACGGGGGCGCCCGCGGCGACTTCGTCGCCCACGAGGCGCGCGCCGGCCACGAGCGCCTGCAGCTTGGCGAAGGCGGCATCGCGCGGCAGGTACTTCATGCCGCAGTCGGGGGCGGCCACCAACTCGGCGGCCGACTTGTAGGGCAGCGCCCGGCGAATCCGCTCGGCCACCGTCTCGGGCGTCTCGACGTCGGCGCTGTCGAGCGCGAGCACGCCGAGGATGATCGTCTTGTCGGCGAGCTGCTCGAGGACGGAGACGTCGAGGTTGGCCTGCGCCGTCTCGATCGAGATCTGCTCGACCGGCGCGGCGGCGAGCTCGGCCAGGAACTCGTAGCGCGGGCGGTGCTCGGGCACGAACGACGGATAGCCGAAGCAGATGTGCAGGGCCGTCGTGCCCTGCACGCCGTCGAGCGCGCGCTGCACGGTCTGCACGCCGTAGCGGCGCGCCTGCTCGGGCCGCGCCTCCATCCATGGCTCGTCGAGCTGGACGATGTCGGCGCCGGCGGCGAAGAGGTCGAGGATCTCCTCGCGGATCGCGTCGGCGTAGGCGAACCCGACCTCCTCCTCGTGCTCGTAGAAGTCGTTCTGTGCCTGCTGGGCCATCGTGAACGGCCCTGGCACCGTCATCTTCACCAGCCGATCGGTATTGGCGCGCAGGAACCGCAGGTCCTCGACCTGCACCGGCTCGCGGCGGCGGATCGGCGCCACGACGCGCGGCACCGGCGTCGGGTTGCCCTTGCGGTCCAGGGTGCTGCCCGGGTTGTCGAGGTCGACGCCCTCCAGAGCGGTGGCGAAGCGGTTGGAGTAGCTCTCGCGGCGGATCTCGCCGTCGGTGAGGATGTCCAGCCCCGCGCGCTCCTGGTCGCGGATGGCGACGAGCACCGCATCGTCCTGGGCCTCGCGCAGGTGGGCGGGATCGATGCGCCACAGGTCGGTCGCGCGCACCCGCGGCGGGAGCCGGTGGTTCAGCGCCTCGCGGTCGATGAGCCAGTCGGGCTGCGGGTAGGAGCCGACGAGGCTCGTCGGGATGTGGGTCACGCAGGCTGCTCCAGACGGCTGGCGACGTGCTCGACGGTGTTCTGCAGATGCTCGCGCGTCGCGTTGGCGGCCTCTTCGGCGTCGCGCGCCACGCAGGCGGTGAGGATGCGGCGGTGCTCGACGTCCAGGCGCGCCACGGGAAAGTCCGCCGCGGCGCGGTAGATGTGCAGGTACGCGCTCGACGCGTCGCGCAGGCCGGCGATCATCTCGACGAGGCGCTCGCGCCCGCAGTGCGCGTAGAGCTCGGTGTGAAAGCGCTGGTTGAGCTCCAGGTAGCGCCCGGCCTCGGGGCCGGTCTGCATCTCCTCGAGCAGCGTGCACAGCGGCGCCGCCCAGCGTTCCTGAAAGCGCTCGGCCGTGCAGGCGGCGGCCAGCGCTTCGAGCGCTGCGCGGATCTCGTAGTGCTCGCGCAGGTCCTCGACGGTCGGCACGAAGACCACCGCGCCGCGCTGCGGGTGCAGGCGCACAAGCCCCTCGCGCTGCAGCGCGGCGAGCGCCTCGCGCACCGGCGTGGTGCTCACGCCGAAGCGCCGGGCGATCTCGACCTGGCGCAGCTTGGTGCCCGACAGGAGCTCTCCTGCGACGATCTGGGCCCGCAGACGTTCGGCGACCAAACCGGCCACAGTGCGGGGAGCAGCGATGATGTCGGGGCTGGCTGACATGGCGGCGAAGTATGCAAGCTTGACAAGCAGACGGTGGAATGTGCAAATTCTCGTCTGGTCACGCAAAGAGGAGGAGCTGATTCGATGAAGCCGCTCGGTGGACCACATCACTTCACGGGCGTCACGGCCGACGTCAAGACGAACGTCGACTTCTGGTGCCGCGTCATGGGCCTGCGGTTCGTCAAGAACACGCTCAACTACGAGACGACGTTCCGCTACCACACGTACTTCGGCGACGAGGACGGCAACGCGGGCAGCGTCGTGACCTTCCTCGAGTTCGAGGAGGCGCCGGCCGGGGTCCCCGGCGACGGCGACATCCATCGTCTGATCCTGCGCGTCGGGTCGTATGACTCGCTCGAGTTCTGGATGGACCGCTTCATCGCCAACGACGTGTTCAGCGAGCTGCTGCGCCTGGACCCGACCCAGCCGCAGAGCATCGTCTTCCACGACCCGGAGGGCCACGAGGTCGAGCTCATGGTCTCCGACACGAAGGACGCGCCACTGGTCGCCGACGCGGACGACATCCCCGCCGAGCACCGCATTCGCGGGATCGAGGGGGCGCGCTCGTACACGACGATCGAAGCGATGCTGCCCTTCGCGCAGTACATGGGCTTCCGCCGCGACGGCGGGCGCCTGGTGTTCGACGGCCTCCAGCGCAGCGGGCGCTGGTACTTCTCCGAGCCGACCGGCCGGCCGAGCAACGACGGCCGCGTCGGCGTCTGGCACCACATCGCCTACGACGCGGGCGACCAGAAGGAGCTGCAGGCCGCGCGCGACGAGGCCGCCGCCGGCCCGCTGCCGTGGACGGCGGTCTTCGACCACTACTTCTTCGACTCGTGCTACACGATGACGCCCGGCGGGCGGATGGAGCTGTGCACCACCGGCCCGGGGTTTCTGATCGACGAGGCCTATGAGGACCTCGGCAACCGGCTGTGCCTCTCGCCCCGCGTCGAGCCCCTGCGCGCCAAGCTCGAGCGCGAGCGCCCGCTGATCGTCAACCCGCGCCCGCGCGGCAAGGGCGCCAAGAAGAAGAGCGCGAAGCGCGGGGCGGCCGCGGCGGCGCAGGGCAACGGCGCTCCCAGCGAGCCCGCGAAGGTGTCCTAGGCCCGCGCGGCGATGGCCCCGGCACCGGCGCTCCGCCTGGCCAGCTACGAGCGCGACGGCCAGTGGGCCGCCGCGCTCGGCGCGCCGGGCGACCGGCTCGTCGACGCCGCCGCGGCGGCGCGCCACGCCGGCCTGGACGGCGGCATCGACTGGTCGAGCGTGCGCGCGATCGTCGCCCAGGACGCCGATCGCCTGGCGGCGCTCGGCGAGGCGGCCGCGGCGCTGAGCACCGACCCCGACGCGAGCGTGGCGGTGGCCGACGCCCGCCTGGGGCCACCGGTGCCCGATCCGCAGAAGATCCTCTGCGTCGGCCTCAACTACCGCGCCCATGCGAACGAGGCCGCGCTCGACGAGCCGACCGTCCCGATGGTCTTCGCGAAGTTCCCCAACGTCCTCATCGGGGCGGGTGCGCCGATCGAGCTGCCCGACGGACACGGCGAGAAGGTCGACTACGAGGGCGAGATCGCCGTCGTCATCGGCCGGCGCGCGTACCGTCGCAGCGAGGACGACGCGCTCGACGTGGTGGCGGGCTGGATGCCGTTCAACGACGTCAGCGCGCGCGACCTGCAGACCCAGACCTCGCAGTGGACGGTCGGCAAGTCGCCGGACACCTTCGGCCCGTGCGGTCCCTACCTCGTGCTCGACGACGCGATGCGCGACGGGGGCCTGGAGATCGAGACGCAGGTCAACGGCGAGCGCGTGCAACACGCCCGCTCGGATCGGATGATCTTCTCGGTCGCGCGGCTGATCGCGTTCCTGACGACGTTCATCACCCTCGAGCCCGGCGACATCATCGTGACCGGCACCCCCGAGGGCGTCGGCGCGCATCGCGACCCGCCCCGCTTCCTGCGCGATGGCGACGTCGTGGAGGTGCGCGTCAACGACGAGCGCCTCTCGAATCCCGTCCGCCGGCGGGGCGGCTGACAAAGTTCAGGGTTCGCCCCTCATTGATCCGGTCGGGCCGGCGGCGGACACTGCGGTGCATGACCGCGCATCGACCGTCAGCGCCCGTCGACGTCGTGGTCCTGCGTGAGGAGATTCGCAGGACGTACACCGACGTCTCGACCGACCAGGCGCAGGAGTTCATCTTCCCCACCGGGCGTGCGTGGGCCCAGGAGCTCGGCTATCCCGAGCCGGAGCTGGCACGCGTGCCGGACGCCACCGTCGAGAGCTTCGCCGGGGTGGCCAACCATTGGTCGCTCGGCCGGATCGAGCCGGGGGCGGTCGTGCTCGACCTCGGCTGCGGCGCCGGCACCGACCTGCTGATCGCCGCGCAGATGGCCGGCGCCGCCGGCCGTGTCATCGGCGTCGACATGACCTCCGCGATGCTCGAGCGCGCGCGGGTGAGCGCGGGCGCCATGGGCCTCGACAACGTCGAGCTGCACGAGTCGCTGATCGAGTCGCTGCCCCTCCGCGACGCGTCGGTCGACGCCGTGATCTCCAACGGCGTGATCGACCTCGTGCCCGACAAGGACGTCGTCTTCGACGAGGTCGATCGCGTCCTGCGCCCGGGCGGCACGCTGCAGCTCGCCGACGTGGTCATCCACCACGAGGTCTCCGAGGACGCGCGCAGGCGCATCGACCTGTGGACCGGCTGAATCGCGGGCGCGCTGCTCCACGGTGAGCACGCGCGCCTGCTCGTGCGGCGGGCCTACACCGACATCACCCAGGGCGACCTCGTGGACACGTACGCCCGGTCGGCCTTCGAGGACACGCGGCGCAAGGCCGCGAGGTTCGGCGCCATGGGGTCGACCATCAGGGCGACCAAGCCACGCTGAGCCGAGGGATCAGAGCGCCCAGAAGACGGGCACGAGCCCGATCGCGACGACGCCGAACAGCGCGATCAGGGGCACGCCGAGTCTCCAGTAGGCGCCGGGGTGAGTCGGGTTCACCCACCGCGGGTGATCTCCATTCACCCGTTCGGACGGGACGATGGGCGCTCGGGATGCCCGCTCATCTGGTGCGGCTACGCGGTATGCGGCCGGCGGCGATCGTCGCGCTGGCGGGCGCAGCGCTGGCCTTCGCCGGGTGCGGATCTTCCGGGGGCGGGGGCTCGAGCACGGCGTCCGCGACCGCCACCACGGCGGCCACCGCGCCCACGACCAGCACGCCGACCACCGGCACGCCGACGACGAACATCGCGGGCGACGAGATCGGGCGCCTTCCGAAGGTGCCCGCCCCCGCCGCGCCGACCAGCCTCGCGGGCCCGCCGGCCAATGTCAGCGAGAGCGCGTTCCTGACTGCGGTGTTCCACGATGCCGAGGCGATGTGGACGCGGGAGTTCGCGATGGCCGGTTTGACGTACACCCCGGCGCGATTGACGATCTTCCACGACCAGGTCGACACCGCGTGCGGAACGCAGAGCGCCGCGGTCGGTCCCTTCTACTGCCCGGCGGACCGAGGCGTCTACCTGGACACGCGGTTCTTCGACGCCCTCGGTCGCTCGGTGGGCGTCCGGCTGGGCGCCTTCGCGCGCGCCTACGTGGTCGCCCACGAGGTCGCCCACCACGTGCAGGTGCTCCTCGGCATCACGACCCGCGTCCGCGCGGCCGACGAGCAGGATCCGCCGGGCACCAACGCGCGCTCGGTGCGCCTCGAGCTGCAGGCGGACTGCTTCGCCGGCATCTGGAAGCACGCGACCTACGAGCGCGGACAGCTCACCGCTGAGGACTTCGCGGACGCTCTGCGCGCCGCTGCCATCGTCGGCGACGACTTCCAGCAGCGCCGGGCCACGGGGGCGATCACGCCGGAGGACTGGACCCACGGCTCGTCCGCGCAGCGCCAGCACTGGCTGACGACCGGTTTCGAGCGCGGCCAGCCCGCCGCGTGCGACACCTTCGGCTAGCCGCGCGTCGGGTCCTCGCTCCCGTGCAGCAGGCCCCGCTCGAGCGCGTAGCGCACGAGCTCGGCGCGGCTGGGGCGGCTCAGCTTCTGCTGCAGACGTGCGCGATGCGCCTCCACCGTGCGCACCGAGAGGTGCAGCTGTGCGGCGACCTCGGCGTTGGTGTGGCCCAGGGCGAGGAGCCGCAGGACGTCGAACTCGCGCTCGGTGAGGTCGTCCGACCTGGCCGTGCCGCGGACCGCCTCGATGAGCTCCTCGCCGGGCACGTCACCGAGGAGGCAGGCCGTCGCGCCGGCTTGGAGCGCGTGGCGGACGAACTGCACGTCGTCCTTCGTCGCGAGGGCGACGACCCGGGTCGCGGGGGAGGCCTGTCGCACGGCACGGATGGTGTCGAGCGACGCGATGTCCCCGGGCCGGTCGAGATCGAGGACGAGCGCGGCGGGCATGTGGCGCCCCGCCGCTTCGACGGCGGCCTCGGCGTTGCCGGCCTCCGCGACCAGCTCGATTCCCGCCGCGTTCTCGAGCATGCGGCGCAGCTCGGGACGAACGCCCGCGTCGCGGCCCGCCGACACGATGACGACCTCCGAGTTGCCCTTGCCCGCCAGGACCCCTCGCTCTCAGCCCGAGAACGTCGCGTCGCGCATGGCGCCACTATCGCCGCTTCAGGGGTGATGTCTCATCACCCGCGGCGGGTGAGCAAACGCGTTACGCCCGGGTTGGCACCTCGCCGGTGACGGTGGTGCCGGCGCCAGGAACGGACACGACGTTCACCTCACCCCCAACCGCCGCGCAGCGGTCGTGGAGGTTCGTCAGCCCGTCGCCGCGTGCGACGCCGTCGACGTCGAAGCCGACCCCGTCGTCGCGGATCTCGAACGCGACGCGTCCGGCGTGCGCGTGCACGCGGACGGTCACCGCCGCGCCGGCGCCGGCGTGCTTGGCGGCGTTCTGGATCGCTTCCAGGCAGCAGAAGTACAGCGCCGCCTCGATCTGCGGCGCGAAGCGCCGGGCCAGCGCGGTCTCGACGCGGACCGGCACCGGCGAACGGCCGGCCACCGACGTCAGGGCGGAGGCGAGGCCGTGATCGACGAGCACGGCCGGGTACACGCCATGGGCGAGGCTGCGCAGCTCGTCGATCGTCTCCTCGGTGTCGGCGCCCAGCTCGCAGAGCGATCGCCTGAGCTCATCGTCCGATGCCGCCTGGGCCTCCGCGTGGGCCAGCCGCATCCGCAGCGCGACCAGCCGCTGCTGGGCTCCGTCGTGGAGGTTGCGCTCGATCTCTCGACGCCCGGCGTCCGCGGCCGTCGCCAGCCGGGCGCGCGAGGCCCGCAGGTCGGCGACGGACGCCCGCAGGTCCGCCTCCAGACGCGCGTTCTCGAGCATCATCAGGGCCGCGCCGCCCGCCGCGCCGACGAGCCCGGGCTCGGCGTTGAGCGCGGGGTCGTGGACAATCATCGCCAGGGGATCGCCGTCCTGGCGGACGATGGTTGCGGATCGGCCGGTGGTCCCGGCAGGCGGCTGCACCGGATGGCCGCCCCCGTCGACGTACTCGCTGCGCTGCGGGCGCCAGAACGCGACCGTCAGCGACGGATCGCCCAGCGCGTCGGCGAGGACGCGGCGGGCGTCGAGGTCGAGGGGGCCGGCGCTGAGCCGGGCCACGAGCCGTTCCAGCGCCCCGCCCGCGAACACGCGTGCGCCCAGCATGCCCGCGAGGAACGCGCACGGGATGGTCAGGGTGGTCGCGGTCGAGAACCAGCCGAGCCGCTCGAGCGTCGCCGGGGCCGCGCCCCCCGCGCGAGCGACGGCTGCGGCGGCGAACGTTCCCGCCACCGCCAGCACGGAGACGAGGATCGGGCTCGTCGTTCGCCGACCGATGGCGGGCGTGGTTCTCATGCGGAAGGTCAACGCCACGGCGACGGCGATCAGCGCCCCGGCGGTCAGCGACCACGAGGCCACCGCCAGCGCGTCGCCCACCGCCGTGCCGCCTTCCACGATTCTGACCGGGTTGCGCGGGCATCCGCCGTGGCAGTTCGCCGACGGCATGAACTCGGGCAAGCGCTCGGCGGTGGCCAGCAGCGCGCCCCAGACGAGGATCGCTCCGAGCGCGGTCGCCCTGACGACGCCGCGTGCGACCCGATCGGGGAGCCGGCCCTCCGGGAAGGACAGCAGGATGTAGACGGCGACCACGAGCACCGCCGCCCATGCGATCTGCCCGAGAGCATCGAGGCCGGGTGTCGCCAGGGTGTCCAGGGCGGTCGCCGAATAGACGGTCAGCGTGAGCAGGACCAGCCACTGCCGGCGCTCGATGCCGCGGTGCAGCGCGACGCACGCGACCGCCGTCATCGCGGCGATCAGCGCTCCGTACAGCACCCCCTCGAGGACCGGGTGCGGGAGGTAGGCGCTGCGCACGACGACCACGCCCGCCGCCGCGGCGAGCCCGGTCCCGGCCAGCGCGGTCCGCACGACCGCCGGGCGGGGACCCGCGGGCCGAGGTCGGGGACGTGCGAAGACCGCGGCGCGCAGCGCGACATCGCTGCCAGGGGACGACAGAATGCGCGTCCCACGCGGTCGCATGAGACTATCCAACCGGCCGGTCGCCGGTCGTGTCTACGGTAGGAACTACGCGGTCGGCGTCGTTGAGGAACAGCAGGACCGCGCGCACGCGACGGCTGACGTCGCCGGAGAGCGGCAGGTCGAGCTTGGCGAACACCGAGTTGATGTGCTTCTCGACGGCGCGCTTGGTCAAGCCCAGGGTCTCTGCGACCGCCGCATTGCTCGCTCCGCGAGCCATCTCCACGAGGATCTCGTGCTCGCGAGGCGTGAGGACGGCGAGCGGCGAGCGCACCTGGCGCGAGCGCCCATGCACCAGCGCCTCGACCACCTTGGGGTCGATGACCGATCCGCCCTCGGCGACGGTGGCGATCGTCGCCAGCAGCTGTGCGCGGCTGTGCAGGCGATCCTTGAGGAGGTACGCGCGACCCTCCGAGCCCCCCTCCAGCAGCGCCAGCGCGTAGCTCGGGTCGGAGTGGGCGCTCATCGCGATGACGCCGATCTGCGGATGGGTGCTGCGCAGCCGGGCCGCCAGGCGAATGCCCTCGTCGGTCATCGTCGGAGGCATCCGGATGTCGACCAGGACGACGTCGGGGTGGCAGGTGTCGACCGCCGCCGCCAGCTCCTCGCCGTCCGCGCACACGGCGACGAGCTCGATCTCGTCGCTGTCGCCGAGCAGGCGCGTGAGCGCCTCGCGGATGAGGAAGCTGTCGTCGGCCACCCCGACGCGCACCGCCATGTCCCCAGCGTCACGCGCCGGCGGGCGTCGCTGCAAGGAGGCACGCCTGCGGGAGGGCCGGGTGTCGGCACTCAGCCGGAGCGCGACGTGTCGGCTTCGGCGAGGAAGAGCAGGGTGGCTTTGACGCGTTTGCTGACGTCTTCGCTGTAGGAGAGGTTGAGCTTGAGGAAGATCGAGTTGATGTGCTTCTCGACGGCGCGCTTGGTGAGGACCAGCGTCTCGGCGATCGCGGCGTTGCTCTTGCCTTTGGCGATCTCGGCGAGGACCTCGTGCTCGCGTCCGGTGAGGTCGGCCAGGGGCGAGCGTTCGACGCGCAGCTTGGCGGCGACGAGCGGTTCGATGATCTTTGAGTCCAGCACCGAGCCGCCGGCGGCGACGGCTTCGATGGCGGCGACGAGTTGGGCGCGGTCGTGGACGCGTTCCTTGAGCAGGTAGGCGCGGCCTTCTGAGCCGGATTCCAGCAGCGCGAGGGCGTAGGCGGGTTCGGCGTAGTTGCTGAGCACGACGACGCCGATGGCGGGGTGGGTGTGGCGCAGCAGTGCGGCGATGCGGATGCCTTCGTCGGTGCTGGTGGGTGGCATCCGGATGTCGGTGACGACGACGTCGGGGCGCTCGGTGTCCACGGCGGCCAGCAGCGAGGGCAGATCGCCACACGACGCGACCACGCGCATCTCGGGCTCGGTGGCGAGGATCTGCCCGACGCCCTCGCGGACGATCAGGCTGTCATCGGCCAGGGCGATGGCAACGGGCATACGCAACCAAGCATCGCGGGTCGTGAGGCCACACGCATCAGTCGGATGGCCCGCGATACCGAGACATCCGTCGCGGGCGGCGGTCGGGTCATTTGACGTAGGCTTGCGCCCCGTCGGTACCACGACATCACGCCGCCGCCCTGGCGCTCGCCCATGAGCACCCCAGCCCAGCTCTCGCCCGTTCAATCGACGCTCGGTCGAGCGTGGGCACGCGGGCGCCTGCCGTCGGGCCGCTACCTGTCCGGCGTCCTCGCGCTCGCGGTCGCCTACTACGCCTCGGCCAAGGTCGGTCAGGCGCTGCACTACACGGCCTCGGTGTCTGCCATCTGGCCTCCCGCCGGCCTGGGCATCGCCGCGCTCTACCTGTGGGGGATGCGCTGGTGGCCGGGCGTCTTCATCGCGGAGCTCGTGGTCAACGCCGAGCTGCTCGCCGAACCACACCCCCTGCCGCTCGGGAGCCTGCTCGGTCAGCAGGCGGGCAACATGGCCGAGGTCGTCGTGGGCGCCCTGCTGCTGCGGCGGCTCATAGGCCCGCGCGCGGTGGTCGACCGCGCGGAGCAGGTCGGCGGGCTGTTCGCGGCCCTCGCGGCCGCCACGGCGATCAGCGCGACCGTGGGCATGGTGTCGATGCTGGCCGGCGGAGTGATCACCGCGGCGGAGGCGGCCACGTTCTGGCGGACGTGGTGGCTCGGCGACGTCGCCGGCGCGTTGGTCGTGGTGCCCCTGATGCTCGCCTGGGCCGGTGACCCCGGTGGCGCGTGGCGGCGGCTGCGAACGGCCGAGGGCGCCCTGCTGATCGCCGCCGTGACGACCCTCGGTGTACTCGCCGTGTCCACCAGCGAACCGGTGACCTACGTGGTCTTCCCCGCGTTGATCTGGGCGGCATCGCGATTCGGCGCGCCCGGCGCCACGCTGTCGATCGCGATCGCGACCGGCGTGGCGATCGGCATCACCGCCAACGACGTCGGGCCGTTCTTCAAGCAGCCCATCGACCACAGGACGCTGAGCACGCAGGTCTACATCGTGGTGACCGCGATGACGACGTTGTTCCTCGCCGCCATGGTCAGCGAGCGCGAGCGAGCAACCCGGCAGCTGGCCCGGGCCAAGCGACGCGAGGGCGAGCAGGCGGTGCAGGAGCGCCATCGGATCGCGCGCGATCTCCACGACTCCGTCTCCCAGGCGCTGTTCTCCACGCTGCTGCACACCCGCACGGCCGAGAAGGCACTGGCCCAGGACAGCGCGGACAGCGACGGCAAGGTCGCACGCGACCTGGGGGCGATCGGCGAGCTGACGCTCACCGCGCAGACCGAGATCCGCAACCTCATCTCCGATCTGGGCCGCGATCCGCTCGAGGACGGGCTGGTGGCGGCCCTCGTCGGACAGGCGACGACACTCGTCCGGGGCGAGGGGCCCGTGATCGAACTGGATGCCCCCGAGGGCCGCCTCCCACTCGCCCCACGGACGGAGGCGCAGGTCTTCGCCATCGGGCGCGAGGCGCTGGGCAACGTCGTCAAGCACGCGCAGGCGAGCACGGCGTGGATCAAGGTCGAACAACGGCAGGGGCACGTGGTCGTCGAGATCCGCGACGACGGCCTGGGCTTCGAGCCGGACGTCGACCATCCCGGCCATTTTGGTCTGGAGTCGATGCGCAGCCGCGCCGCCGAGATCGGGGCGCAGCTGAGCATCACGAGCGGCCCGGGCCGAGGGACCGTCGTCCGGATCGAGGCGCCCGCGCAGGCCAACGGGCGCCCCGATGGCGCCTGAGCCGCGCGACCCGATCAAGGTGTTCGTGGTGGACGACCATGCGGTCGTGCGTCGCGGGCTGCGGGCCTTCTTCGAGACCGAGCCCGACCTCGAGGTCGTCGGAGCGGCCGACGGCGGGACGCAGGCGCTCGAGCTGCTGGGGGGGCTCGACGCCGAGGGGCGCCGGCCCGACGTGGTCGTCATGGACCTGCAGATGCGCCCCCTGAACGGCATCGAGTCGACCCGCCTGATCCGCGCCCGCTATGACGACGTGGCGGTCGTCGTCCTGACCTCCTACGCCGACGACGAGCTCGTGCGTGGCGCGCTGGAAGCCGGAGCGGCGGGCTACGTCCTCAAGGACGCCGATACCGATCAGGTCGCGGCGGCCGTGCGCGCCGCGGATCGCGGCGAGCTGCAGCTCGACCCGACGGTCGCCCAGCGTCTGCTCTCGTCGCTGGGCGCAGCTTCGCGCGACGAGGCCGAGGCGGAGCTCACCGCGCGCGAGGTCGAGGTCCTGCGGCTGGTGGGGGCGGGCGCGGCGAACAAGGAGATCGCCGTCCAGCTCGGCATCAGCGAGCGGACGGCCCGCACGCACGTGTCGAACATCCTGGGCAAGCTCGGCCTCGCCTCGCGCACGCAGGCCGCCCTATGGGCCGTGCGCGAGGGCTTGGTGCGGGTGGACGGCGACTGACCTCGCGCGGGCATTTCACCCGGTTCGGGCGATGCTCCGCCCACCTCTGGTGCCCACAATCGAGCGGTACTCCGGATCTCTGCGCGTGAGGGGGCAAGTGACATGACACGAGTCCTGGTCGTGGCCAATCGCACCGCGTCGACGCCTGTGCTGCTGGCCGAGGTCAGCGCCCGGGCCCGCGCGGGGGCGAGCGTGACCGTGCTGATCCCACCCGAGAAGGCAGACGATCCCGATTGGACGCAGGAGGAGGCCGCGCGCCTGGTGGGGCACGCGGCGGACCAGGAGGTCGAGTGCCTGAACCCCGGTTCCGATCCGCTCGACACGATCCACGCCGCCGTCGATCAGGGCGAATTCGACGAGCTCGTGGTCTGCGCGAAGCCGGAGCACCTGGCGCGCTGGGTTCACCACGATCTCCCGCATCGCCTCGAGCACCTCGGCCTACCCGTCTGCGTGATCCCCCCGGACGAGGACGTCCCGGACGACATCAGAGACGGCCTGCCCACCGGATGGCAGTACCCAGAAGTCGGACCCCTCACGTAGGACCACGCAAAGGAACCCCATGCTGCTTCCCGTCCTCATCGCCATCCCGCTGCTGCTGATCTGGGTGCTGACCCTCGTCGACCTCTTTCGCCGCCACGACCTGTCGACGGGGCGCAAGGTGCTGTGGGCGCTACTGGTGCTGATCCTGCCGGTGATCGGCGTGATCATCTACTTCGTCGCTCGCCCGCCGCAGCCGACGGACCGCGGCGCCACGCTCGACCCCATCGGCGACGAGTCCCTCGAGCCCATCCGCCGCCGCCACGGGCCCGCGTAGGCGCGCCATGGAATCGGCAGTGGCGCGGAGGTCGCCGGCGACGACGAGCGAGCTGGGGGGTCAGGGCCGGACGCCCGTGGAGCTCGCCGCGCTCGAGCTGCTGACCCGCCAGGCCGGCGAGTCCTACGAGCTGTACATCCTGCGGATCGCGTACGCGCGCGGCGCCGCCGGCCGGCTGGCCCGCCTCATCAAGCTCGCGGAGCTCGACGATCACATCGCTCGGCCCTGGGTTGCCGGCGATCCGCCCTACTCGTGGGCGCGCCGGCACATCGCGGTCGGCTGCGCCCGAGCCGCCTAGACCCTATGGCCGGTGAGCCCGTCGCGGGTTGACGGCCGGGTGTAGTTGGCCGGACGCTCCTCGCGGGGGTTTGTCTGGCCGCAGGAGTGGCCTGCGGCTGACCCCAGATCTGTGAGGAGGTCCGGCCATGGCCGGAACGATGACGTGGGTCGGTCTTGATGTCCACGCGCGCTCGACGCACGCGGCGGCGATCGACTCGATGACCGGCGAGTTGACCAGCCTGCGGTTCGGGCCTGGCATCGAGGCGCCGATCGCGTGGCTGTCGGGGCTGCCCGGCCCGGTCAGGGCGTGCTATGAGGCCGGGCCGACCGGGTTCGGGCTCTATCGCGCGGCGACGGCGGCGGGGATCGCGATGCAGGTGATCGCGCCGGGCAAGACACCGCGTGGGCCCGTCGGATCAGGGTCAAGACCGACCGCAAGGACGCCGAGCTATTGGCGCGGCTGCTGCTGGCCGGCTCATTGACCCGGGTGGTGGTGCCGGCGCCCGAGGTCGAGGCCGCCCGCGAGATGACACGCGCCCACGACGCGTGCCGCCGCGATCTGATGAACGCTCGCCACCGGGTGTCGAAGATGCTGCTGCGCCTCGGGCGCGTCTATCCCAAGGCAACGACGTGGACGGCCGAGCACCGCAAGTGGCTGTCGCGACAGCAGTTCGACGAGCCGGCCAGCAACCTCGTGTTCGCCGATCTGATCGCGGCCGTCGACGGGCTGACGTCGCGCAAGGCGGCGATCGCGTTGCGGCTCTCGGAGTTGGCCTGCGACGAGCGGTGGTGGCCGACCGTCGCCCGGCTCAGAGCGTTCCGCGGGATCGACACCCTGACGGCGCTCTCGATCCATCTCGAGCTCGGCGCCGACTGGAAACGCTTTGAGACCGCGCCCGCGCTCTCGGCATGGCTCGGGTTGACACCATCGCTCAACCAGTCAGGCGAATCCTTCAAGCAAGGCGCGATCACGAAGACCGGGTCGATGCTCGCCCGCCGGCTGCTGGTCGAATCCGCCTGGCACTACAGCCGCCCACCCCGATTGGGCGCGACGCTGGCCAACCGCCAGGCCGGCCAGCCCGACCACATCCTTCAGATCTCCAACCGTGCCCAGCAACGCCTGCACCACGTCAACCGCACCATGCGCGCCCGCGGCAAGCCGCACAACGTCACCGTCGTCGCCTGCGCCCGCCAGCTGGCCTGCTTCCTCTGGGCTGCCGCCACCGCCGACTAAGGCGCGACCAACAGCCCACAAGGTCGGTGGGCCGGGGCGCCGGGCCATCAGCGGCCGGCACGCGCGACACAGCTATGAGCAACACCCGCTCCCACGGCCGTCACGCTCGCTCCTAGACAGCGCAAGCCGGCAGCACGAAACCGGGCCCTGAGGTACCCAACCCTCGCATCATCAGACTGGCAACGCCGACACCGAGCCCGGCGCCCCGGCCCACCGACCACCCCTTCTCCGACGGCCGCCAAGCCGACGCGATCACCCACGCCGACTTGACAACGGAGCGGCCATATCAGCTGTAAATCCCGAGGACGTTGTTCGGGTCGGGCCCGAGGTCGGTGCGCCAATGCGCAGCCAGGCACCGATGGAAGGGAGCCCGTCGCCAGCGTGGCCGCGCGTGGTCGCTGGAGCGCGTGGCAGGCCAAGCGTCCCGACTAAGGGTCGTCTGGCGACCTTAGACCGGGACGCTTACGCAGGATTCGCTTTGACTGCCCGCCACCGTCCTGCCCTGAGGTCACAGGACGACACTGGGGCAGGACACTTCACCCCAACGCCTCGAAGCCCGGGGACGCGTGCGGGCCCCACCCACCCTCGGTGATGCTGTTTGGACCCCTGCACCATCCGCCGCGCATCCCAGCAGGAACAACCTTCCTAGGAACTACACCTAGAGCTCGAGCAGGCCCAGCTCGTGCGCCCGGGCCACGGCCTCGGAGCGCGACGAGGCGTCGAGCTTGCGGTAGACCGCCTGAGCCTGCGTCTTGACCGTGTTGGGCGATACGTAGAGGCGCGATCCCATCTCGCGGAACGAGAGGTGGGTGGGCAGCAGCGCGAGGATCCGCAGCTCGGCGGTGGTGAGGGTCGCCGGCGCCATGATCGCGGAGGTCGCGTACGCGTCAACCTGCGCCGACGCGTCCTGCAGCCAGGCGGCCAGGACCGGCGCGTCCGGGGTCGCCCGCACGGCCAGCGCGGCCGCATCGACGAGGGCGCGGGCCCCGGCGACGTCGCTGAGCCGCAGCGCCGCGCGCGCGAGCACGATCCGCACCTCGGCCACGTACCAGGGGGCGAAGTCGTCCATCGCGTCCAGCAGCCGCGTCGCCTCCGAGCCGTCCTCCGTGGCCGCCTGGACGCGCCCGCGCTGGGCCTGGGTCAGCGCGGCGACGGCCAGCACCAGGCTCATCGTCGGGTACGCCGCCAGCCGGAAGCGCTCGATCTGCGAGCGTGCGCGGGCCGCGAGCTCGGTGGCCAGGCCCCAGTCGTCGCCGTCGAGCGCGAGCAGCGCAAGCTGTGCGAGGCACAGCGCGTTGACGCTCGGCGCGCCGACCACGCCGCGCCGTGATCCCTCCTCCAGCAGCGCGTATGCGCGCTCGCGTTCGCCGAGCAGATGGCACGCCGTGCCCTCGAGCAGCCGATCCATCGATCGCCGTGGGCTCGCGTCCTCATCCAGTGCGTACGCCCGTGCGGCGTCGTCGCGCATGCGCTTCACGCCGTCGCGACCGATCGCCGCGCGCATCGCCGCGACACCGGCCTCGATGGCCGGCGGCCGCCGCCGGGCCGGCATGGCGTCGAGCGCGCGGACGGCCGCGGCGGTCCAGTGCTCGGCGTGATCGCGGTCGCCGTCGGCCAGGTGCGCATGGGCGGCCACCAGCGCGAGCGGCGCGTAGCCGGCCACCTGCTCGTCGGTGAAGTGACCGAGCCAGCGGCGGACGGTCGCGTTGTGGCCCTGAGGGATGTAGCGGAAGGCGTTGGTCCACAGCAGATCGCCCGCGAGCCGGACGTCTCCCGCGGCCGCGGCATGGCGGATCGAGGCGTCGACGTCGCCGTGGCCGGCGTGCCAGTGGCTCGCGCGCCGGTGGAGCTCCGGCCCGAGGTCGGGCTCGCGCCGGCGCAGCTGAGCGCGCAGCATCTGGGCCAGGAGCCCGTGGTAGCGGTACCACTCGTCGGTGCGATCCAGGGGGACGACGAGCGCGTTGGCCCGCGCGAGGTCCCGCAGCCGCTCCGCCGAGCCCGCCTCCAGCAGCACGGCATCGCACAGCGGCCCCGAGAGCCGGTCGAGCACCGACGTCCGCTGCAGGAAGGTGACCTGCTCGGCCGTGAGCTCGGACAGCAGCGTGTCGGCCACGTAGTCCGACACGACGCGATCGTCGCCCCCGAAGCGCGCGATCGCGGCGGCGGTGTCCGGCTGATCGCGCAGCGACACGGCGGCGAGATAGAGCCCAGCCGGCCACCCCTCCGTGCGGCGCACCAGCGCGTCGACGTCCGCAGCGGCCAGCTCGGCCCCCGCGAGGTCGAGGAGCGCGGCCGCCTCGCCCCGGGTCATGACGAAGTCGCGCGGCGTCAGCTCGAGTACCTGGCGATGCGCTCGCAGCCGCCCGAGCGGCAACGGCGGCTCGCATCGCGAGGCCAGCACGAGCTGCGCGCCCGCAGGTGGAGCCTCGACGAGCGCCGCGAGGACCTCGATCGCCCCACGCGAGCGCAGGACCTGGACGTCGTCCAGCACGAGGACGAAATCGCGCCCCCGACGGGTCAGCGGATCCGTGGCGCGCGCCACGGAGGCGCGAAGGTGCTCGGCCTCGTCATCGGCGCGATGCAGGGCGACCCAGGCGAACGGGCGCTCGTCGTGCTGGGCCCACTCCAGCAGCGTGGTCGTCTTGCCGTAGCCGGCCGGCGCCACCAGGACCGCCAGGGCAATGTCGCGGACCTCCGTCAGCCGCCGCACGAGACGCGCGCGAGCGACGAGGCCCTCGCCGAGCTCGGCGTGCGGGTGCGGGTGCGGCGCGGGCAGTACCGCGCGGCGCGGCGCGGAGCGGAGGGTGACGGCGTTGGTGGTCATGAGCTGGGCCGTTCGGGCGTGCCCAGGATCGTCGTCGGGCGGCCAACCCCACAAGGGCGCACGCCACCCTGTTTGGCGGGGCGGGCACGCATGGACGCACCCGTACCTCGGGGCCGGTCAGTGCAGCGGCACGCTGCCCGTGACGCGGGTGCCCTCGCCGGGCACCACGTCGACCGCAAGCTCGCCTGCGACCACGGCCAGGCGGTCGAGCGGCTCGTTCAGCCAGCCCTCTCCGGGACCGGGGCGTGGCGCGTTCGGGTCGTCGTCGCGCACCTCGAAGCGCAGGCGCTCGTCCGCCCACAGCTTGATCGTGATCCGGCTCGCGTCGGGCCCGATGTTGGCCAGCGCTGCCACGCAGGCGAAGTAGACGGCGCTCTCGATCTCCTGGGAGTGGCGCCCGATGCCCTCGTCCTCGACCGTGCAGCTCAGCGGCGTGCTCCGCGCGGCCGCGCGCAGCGCCTCGACCAGCCCGCGATCGCTGAGCACCGAGGGGTAGATGCCGTGGGCGATGGCGCGCACCTCCTCGATCGTCTCGTCCACCTCGGCGCCGAGCAGTTCGAGCTCGGCCGCGGTCTGCGGCGCCTCCTGCTCGAGGCGTTCGCTCTCGAGCGCGAGCTTGATGCGCAGCGCCACGAGCCGTTGCTGGGCCCCGTCGTGCACGTCGCGCTCGATCCGGCGCCGCGCCTGGTCGGTCACGGCGACGATCCGCGTGCGCGATGCCGACAGCTCGCCGATCGAGGAGGTCAGCCTGCGCACGAGCCGCCCGTTCTCGAGGACCATCAGCGCGTACGACGCGGCAGCCTGCAGCAGCGCCGGGTCCTGCGCGAGCGAGGCTTCGGTGTCGATCACTGCGAGCTGCTGCCCGTTCACGCTGACCTCGGTGAGCGTCCGGCCCTGCCGCTCCCGGGGCGGCTCGACGCGGGTCGCCGTCTCGCTCACCCAGCCGTCGGGCGCGTCGGGAAGCCGGTAGGCGATCCGCAGTGAAGGGTCCTCGAGCGCGTCGGCCAGCGCCGCGCGCAGCGCCTCGGGGGTGGTCTGCGGCTTGAGGCCGAGGGTCAGCCGCTGCAGCGCCGTCGTGGCGTAGAGGCCGCGCCACAGCATCCCGACGGCGAAGCTCAGTGCGATGAGCGCGAGCGAGAGCACGTAGACCCACCCCAGCGCGTGGACGCTCGCAGCGGTCGGCGCCGACCCGCGAGCCGCATCGTAGGCCGCGAGCGCGAAGCCACGGAAGATGGCCATCGCGAGCACCGGGACGAGCATCCGCCGCAGCAGCGGCCCGGCGCGATAGGTGTGGCGGGCGAGGATGACGGCGACGACCACGAAGAGCAGCGCCGACAACACCTCGCGCAGCGGGCGGACGAGGTCGGCGACGAACGCCGGCGTGGTGTCGGTGATCGCGAAGGCGTTTGGTGGGCAGTCGAGCCTGCACGCCGACCACGGCGAGGGCTCGGGATAGCGCTGCACGACGAGCGCGGTGGGGACGTAGAGCAGGCCCACGAGAACGACGGCGGCCACCATCACCACGCGCGCCGGCGACGACGTCAACCGGCCCGACGGGAACGAGAGCAGGAGGTAGACGACCACGACCTCGACGACCCACACCACGACCCGCCCGACGCTGTAGAGGGTCGGGTCGTGGGACTGCGCCAGGACGGTGAAGGAGAACAGCGCGCCCGCGGCGACGAGGATGGCCGCGAACCGATCCGGGCGCCGTGCCAGCGTCGCGAGGCCCACGCCGATGGGGGCTGCGATGACCACGGCGCTGGTCACGGCGGCCCACGTGCGGTCCCCAGCCGGTGCCTCGGCGAGGGTCAGGATCACCGCACCGGCGCACAGCACGGCGCCCGCGATCGCCAGGATCACGATCGCCCAGGGCGCCAGGCCCCTCTGCGGTCGAGTCTGCACGAGGTGACCATACGTGCGAATCGGTGGTGTCGACGAGGGTGCCGGCCTCCCGGCGGGAAGCGCAACATCGACGTGCTCACAGGCTGGCCTGAGTGGGTAGGCCCTGCGAGCATCGCCGACGAGAGCACGTGAACCCGTGGCAGCCACGCCATATCCACCCGGACCTGACCCGCGGCCTCCCGGGACCGTCGGGGTCCTCGTCGTCGACGACCAGCCGCCGTTCCTCGTCGCGGCCCGGCGGCTGATCGCCTCGACGCCCGGGTTCGAGTCCGTGGGGGAGGCCACGTCGGGCGAGCGCGCCGTGACCCTCGCTGCGGCGCTGCGCCCCGATCTCGTCCTGATGGACGTGCGCATGCCCGGGCTCGGTGGGCTTGCCGCGGCGCGCTGCATCACGACGGCGCGCAGCGCGGCGGCCGTCGTCCTCGTCTCCGCCGACCCTCAGGACGTCCCGGCCGCCGCCGCGGAGGGATGCGGCGCGCTGGCCGTGATCAGCAAGCAGCACCTGCGTCCCTCCAGCCTCACGGCGCTGTGGCGGCGCTGTGTGGCACGGGCGTAGATCGCGTCAGCGACCGTCCCAGACCTCGGCGACGTCTTCGACGTCGTAGTCGATGGCCAGAGCGAGACGGGGCGCCGCGCCGACCACGCGCGCGCCGCCGACCACCGGCGCGACCGCCACCAGGACGCCGACGATCTCGGAATCGGTGGCGCCGGCGCCGCGCGCGCGCTCGACCGCGGACCGGCATGACGACGTCGCGGCGCCGATCGACAGCAGTGCGGCTAGCCGCACCAGCGCGTTGGACTTGGCATCGAGCTCGGGGCCGCCGGTCAGCGCCAGCGGATCGGCCCCGACAGCGGACCGCACGACGTTCTCGTCGTTGAGCGCGAGCCTCCGGAGGAGCTCCTCTGCGTCCACGTGGTCCTCCCTGCGGGTCGTGCGCGCGGCGCGATGCCGCACGGCCCACCGACGGTAGGAACCCGGCCGGCCGGGGTCATCCTCCGAACCGGGTGATCTCAGCGCGATCACCCCGTTGGGATGAGGACGCCTTGCGGCCGCGCGGAGAGGATGATCCGGACATGCCGACCGACGACGTGCTGCTCGGTCTCGGGCTGGTGATCGTGCTCGCGGTCGGCTCGCAGCTGCTGGCCGGGCGGCTGCGGCTGCCGGCCATCGTGGTGCTGTTGCCCGTCGGGTTCCTGGCCGGGATCGCCACCGACGACGTCCACCCCGGTCAGCTGCTCGGCGCGCTCTATCAGCCGTTCGTATCGCTCGCCGTGGGGCTGATCCTGTTCGAGGCCGGCCTGCGCCTCTCGGTGCGGGAGATCGCGCGCGACCTTCGCCGGACGGTCGGCCTGCTCGTCACTCTCGGGGTCGTGGTGACGTGGGCCGCCATCTGGGGCGCGACGGCCCTGCTCTTCGATGACCTCGGCGATCTCGTGCCGCTGCTCATCGGCGCGGTGCTCGTGGTCTCGGGTCCGACCGTGGTGCTGCCGCTGCTGGCGTTCGTCCGCCCGGCGCCACGGGTGCGGTCGCTGCTGATGTGGGAGGGCGTGCTCGTGGATCCGATCGGCGCCCTGCTCGGCGTCATCGTCTTCCACGCGGCGCTCTCCGCCGGGTCCAGCGGGCAGCTGTGGCGCCCGGGGGAGATGCTCGTGAGCATCCTCGTCGGCGCCGCGGTCGGCGCGGCGGCCGCCGCTGTGCTGTGGTTCCTGCTGCAGGAGACGCAGCGGACCGTGCCGCGCCAAGCGGTCCCGGCGGTGCTCATGATGGTGGCTGCCGCCCTCGTCGGCGCCGACCTCATCCGCGAGGACGCGGGCTTCGTCGCCACCACGCTGATGGGCGCCGCCCTGGCCAACCAGCGCCGGATCGACGTCTCGCTGATGCTCGAGTTCCACGGCACGCTGGTGCAGATGCTGATCGGCGCCCTGTTCGTGCTCATCTCCGCGTCGGTGTCGCCGTCGGATGTCAACGCCGTGCTGCCCGCCGCGCTCACACTGGTCGCCGTCATGGTCGTCATGATCCGTCCGCTCGCGGTCGCGCTGGCCACCTGGCGCTCGGGGCTCAGCCTGCGCGAGCGCGCGTTCGTCGCCTGGATGGCGCCACGCGGGATCGTGGCGGGCGCGACCGCGTCGGCCTTCGGGCTCGAGCTCGAGCAGGCCCACGTCCCCGGCGCGCAGCACATCCTGCCCATCGTGTTCGTGGCGATCTTCGCGACCGTCGTGATCTATGGCCTGACCGCGGCGCCGGTCGCGCGGCTGCTGGGTGTCGCCGACGCCACAGGCCGGGTGGTGCTGGTCGTCGGCGGCACGCCGTGGGCGCGCGCGATCGCGGCATCGCTCAAGGGCGCCGGGTTGGGCGTGCGGCTGTGGAGCGGCCGCGCCGTCGACCAGGAAGCCGCGCGCGCGGCGGGGCTGACGGTCGAGCGCGGGAAGATGATGCTCGACGCGATCAGCCGCGAGACGGAGCTGGAGGATGTGACGGACGCATTGCTACTGACCGGCAACGACGACTTCAACGCCCTGGCGGCCCTCGCGCTGAGGACCGAGCTCGGCCACGGCCGCGTGTACCGGGCGGCGCCTGATCTCGACGAGACCGACCTGCTTGCACCCGCCGGTGAGCAGGGGATCCTCGGCACCGACCTGCTCACCTCGGCCGAGCTGGCCCGGCGCTTCGCTGCCGGTGCGCGGCTCGTCGAGAGTCCGGGCGACGGCGGGGCGTCCGACGGGGAGGTCGCGCTGTTCGTGGTGACCGCGGACGGTGACCTGCGCGTCGCATCCGCCGGCAAGCCGCCGTCCATGAAGGCCGGCGACCGCGTCATCGCGCTGGCGGGGGCCGGATGATCGGCTCGCGCGTCGTCGACGGCCTTCCCGCGCTCACCCTCACGTCGGCGGCGGCCGGCGGCATCGAGGCGACGTTCGTCCCCGGCGCGGGGATGGTGGGGTGCTCGCTGCGCCACCGCGGCGACGAGCTGCTCGGGCAGCGACGGGGGCTGCGCGCCTACGTCGCCGAGCGGGCCACCATGGGCATCCCGCTGCTCTATCCGTGGGCCAACCGGGTGGGCCAGAGGCACTTCGAGGTCGCCGGGCGCGAGGTCACGATCGACCCGGAGGTCACGCCGGTGCGCCTGGACGCCGACGGGCTGCCCATGCATGGCCTGCTCTCCGCGGCGACCGGCTGGCAGGTCGAGCGCCACGACGCGCTGGCCGACGGCGCCCTGCTCGCCGCCCGCTTCGACTTCGCCGCCCACGAGGCACTCATGGCCGCCTTCCCGTTCGCCCATGAGCTGCGCTTCGAGGCGGCGCTGGCCGGAGCGAGGCTGACGATCACCACGACGGTGCGGGCGTCCGGCGACGGTCCCGTGCCGATCGCGTTCGGCTACCACCCCTATCTCCGGCTGCCCGGCGTGGCGCGCGAGGACTGGCATGTCGAGGTCCCGGTCCGCGAGCAGCTGCGCCTGGACTCACAGATGCTCCCCACCGGGGAGCGCGTCGACGCGGAGGTCTTCGCGGGCCGCCTGGGGGCCCGGACGTTCGACGATGCCTTTGTCGCGCCCGCCGATGCCGCGCCCTTCGTCCTGGCCGGGGGCGACCGGCGGATCGAGCTCGCGTTCCTCGCCGGCTATCCCTACGCACAGGTCTTCGCTCCCTCCGAGGACGACGTGATCGCCTTCGAGCCCATGACGGCGCCGACCAACGCGCTCGTCGACGGTGGGGCCGAGCTGCCGTTGCTGGGCGCCGGCGACAGCTATCAGGCAGTGTTCGCGATCACGCTGGCCGAGGCGCCTCTCACCCGATCCGGATGATTGCCCGGGCCGGCGGAGCGCCGTAGCGTTGCCGGGCATGGCCATCCCCGACGCCCGCCCGGTGGTGCTCGCCTACGACGGCTCCGCGGAGGCGGAGGCGGCGCTGCGCGAGGCCGTGGCGCTGTTCGGTCATCGCCCGCTGATCGTCGCCAGCGTGTGGGAGCCCGGGCTGGCGATGGCGACGATGATGCCGCCGGCCGGCGAGCCGAGCCTGGGCTACCTGCCCGACCCGGGGGAGGTGGCCGCGATCGATCGCGTCCAGTCCGGCCATGCGGGCGACGTGGCGGAGGCCGGCGCGCGCCTGGCCCGCGAGCTGGGCGCGACGGCCGAGGCGCTCTCGGTGCCCGACTCGGCCAACGTCGCCGACACGCTGATCGCGATCGCCGAAGAGCGCGATGCGCGCGCGATCGTCGTCGGCTCGCGCGGGCTGGGCGGGATCAAGGCGCGCGTGCTGGGCTCGACGTCACGCAAGCTGCTGCACGACACGCGCCGTCCGGTGCTCGTGGTCCGCACGCCCGAGTAGAGCCCGGGGCGTCAGGCCACCACGAGCGCCGACTTCGAGGGCGCCTTCGGGCGGAACGGTCGCATCTCGTCCTGGCCGCGGCCGACCACGCCGCAGGTCGCCTCGGGCACCTCGTTCCACACGCCCGCGACGTCGCCCAGCGGCTCGGAGACGATCAGTCGTGTGTCCGCGGAGACGTCTTGGAAGAGCTCGCGCTCGGGGTACAGCTTGCGCAGCGTCGGCACGTCGGTCGTGTAGTAGAGCGAGCGCGACTTGCCCTCGCTGGAGTACCGGACCGCCCAGGTGGTCTCACCGTCGGTGGTCGCGATGGTCCCCTGGAACGGATGGGGCACCCCGAGCCGGCTGCCGACCGCTTCGACGAGCCCGATCGCACGCTCGATCGCGGCCGGCGGGTCGTCCTGCAGGCCGAAGGTCAGCGCGAGGAAGAACAGCACCTCGGTGTCGGTCTGGCCCTCGATCTTCGCGTAGAGCGATGGATCGACCGTGAGCACCAGGTCGCGCTTGATGAGCGCGAACTGGTTGATGTAGCCGTTGTGCATGAAGAGCCAGCGCTCGTGGCGGAAGGGGTGGCAGTTCGTCTGCTGCACCGCACTGCCGATGGCCGCGCGGATGTGGGTGAAGAAGTGCGATGAGCTGATATGGCCGGCGAGCTCATGCAGGTTGCGGTCGTTCCAGGCCGGCTCGATGCTGTGGAACAGGCCCGGGGTCGGGGCATCGCCGTACCACCCGAGGCCGAAGCCGTCGCCGTTCGTCGTCTCGGCGCCGAGCGCGGAATGCAGGCTCTGGTCGACGAGGGAGTGGGCCGGTGTGTAGAGCGCTTCCTTGAGGAGGACGGGAGATCCCGAGTAGGCGAGCCAGCGGCACATGAGCCGCTCCTTTCGGTCGTGCAGCTCTGAGGCCCCATCCGACCACGCGAGCCCGCCGGTGGGCAAGGGCGTGCGCACGTGCAATTTCGCCGACCCGGGGTGAGCCGGCACGCCCGCGGCCCCTCCGACCGGGCTCAGCCGATTCGTCCAATAGGGGTGATGCGAGCCCCCCGTGGCGCATCTCTAATGGGAGCCGGTCAAACCCTAGGAGGCACACATGCGAGGAACCGGCCGAGCCCTGCTGGCAGCAACCCTGCTGGTGATCGTGGGCACGCTCAACATCATCTACGGCATCGGCGCCCTCGACGGCGCGAACATCTTCGTCAACGACAAGCGCTACATCCTCACCGACCTCAACACGATGGGATGGGTCCTGATCGTCCTCGGGGTGATCCAGCTGGCCGGAGGCTTCTCGCTGATGGCCGGTAACACCTATGGACGGGTCATCGGGATCATCGGCGCCAGCCTCGGAGCGATCGGGGCACTGCTGTCCATCGGCGGCGCCTACCCGTGGTGGTCGCTGGCGATCTTCTTCCTGTGCATCTACATCGTCCACGGCATCTTCATCTACGGCGAGGACGACAGGGGGCTGAGGGCCTGACCCGTGGGTGCGGGCGCCCGGGGTCTCCGGGCGCCCCGGCGCATCAGCGCCGGTAGCGCACGCCGAACGCCGCCCCGATGCCGTGCGCGAACGCCCGGGCCTCGTGGATCGCCGCGGACACCGTGGGGCGCAGCGAATGCGACAGCAACGCGAAGGCGATCAGCCCGCCGGCGAGCGGCACGGTCGCCGACGGCGGTCCCGCGATGCCGCGGAACGCCGTGTTGGCCAGCGTCCCTCCCACCGCAGCCTGAAGGCGGGACGGACGCGGCAACTGCCGCGGAGCCAGGCCGCGGGCGACGGTGCCCGCCGCGCCGAGGAGGATCAGCGTCACGAGCAGCGACTGGTCCTCCGGGGGCACCCCGAACACCCGCGTCAGCGCGCGCCGGCGCGCCTCGCCGATCAGCAGCGACCGGACCCCCACGTCCACCAACAGCATCTGAGCGACGCTGTCATCGTTCTGGCTCATCGCTTGTGCCTCCCGGCTCGCCTCATCAGTCCCGGCTGCTCAGGGCGTCGATGGCGACGGTGATCGCCAGCACGAGCGCGACGTCCTCGCCGGCAGCGATGTCGACGCCGTAGGACTCGCGCACGCGAAACCACTTCTTGGAGATCGTGGCGATGGTGTCGCCGTCGCGCTCGACCTCGTACTCGTGGTCGACGACGTTGCCGTGCGCCTTCATGTCCTCGCCGTGCTCGACGTCGATGACGAAGCGGTCGCGGATCCCGACCAGCGCCTTGCGGACCGTCGCGGCGGTGTCGCCGCCGCGCTCGATGGCGATCTTGTCGCGGATGGTCAGCTTGCGCTCCTGGATCCGCGCCACCTCCTCGCCCGAGGCATCCTCCAGCACGAAGGTGTCGCGGAAGCGAATGGCCTTGCCGTTGACCTTGTAGGCGCGCTCGCCCTGCTCGTTCTCGATCCAGAAGTCGTCGCCTATCGCCAGCAGCTTCTCGCGCATGAGAAAGCGCTCGCCGCCCGGCCCGTCGCCGCGATTGCGTAGAAAGCCCATCGTCCGACGGTAGGCCCGCCGGCCGCGCCGGCGCATCGCCCGGACCGGGTGAAACCGGCGGCGCGGTCCGTTTCACTCGCATCGGGTGATGACCACCCAGGCCGCGGGCGGAAGCATCGTCGCCACGACGACCACGGCTCACAAGGCGGACCTATGACCACGGCAGTCAGACCCCACGCGCGCGCCGCGGCGGCCGCGACCACTAGTGGCAAGCCACAGCCGGCCGACGTCCTGGTCGTGTTCGGGATCACCGGCGACCTCGCCAAGCAGATGACCTTCCGGTCGCTGTACAGGCTCGAATGCCGCGGCCTGCTCGACTGCCCGATCGTCGGCGTCGCGGTCGACGACTGGACGGTGGCCGACCTGCGCGAGCGGGCACGCACCGCGATCGAGGCCACCGGGGAGAAGGTGGACGGTGAGCTGTTCGATCGCTTCGCGGCCCGTCTGTCCTACATCTCCGGCGACTTCGGCGACACCGAGACCTTCGAGCGGCTGGCCGCCGCGATCCACGACGCCCACTCGCCGGTCTTCTACCTCGAGATCCCGCCCTTCCTCTTCGGCAACGTCGTCAAGGGCCTCTCCGACGCGGGTCTCACGCACGGGGCGCGCGTCGTCGTGGAGAAGCCGTTCGGCCACGACCTCGAGTCGGCCCGTGCGCTGGCCGCCGAGATGCACCAGTACATCGACGAGTCCCAGCTGTTCCGCATCGACCACTTCCTCGGGAAGATGGGCGTGGCGGAGATCCTCTATCTGCGCTTCGCCAACGCAGGGCTCGAGCCGATCTGGAACCGCAGCCACCTCTCCTCGATCCAGATCACGATGGCCGAGAGCTTCGGCGTCGAGGACCGCGGGCATTTCTACGATCCCGTCGGCGCGCTGCGCGACGTCGTGGTCAACCACCTCATGCAGGTGGTGGGCGCCGCCACGATGGAGGTGCCGTCCAATCACGATGCGCCCGCGCTCAAGGACGCGCTGCACACGCTCTTCAGCGCGATGCCGCCCGCCGATCCGGCCCACTACGTGCGCGGGCAGTACGACGGCTACCGCGAGATCCCGGGTGTGGCGGCGGACTCGAGCACCGAGACCTACGCCGCGATGCGCCTCGACATCGACAACTGGCGCTGGTCGGGGGTGCCGATCTTCATCCGCACCGGCAAGTGCCTGCCGATCACGCAGACCGAGCTGCGCCTGGTCTTCCAGCGCCCGCCGGTCATGGCCTTCCACGCCGCACGCTCACGCCAGCCTGAGCCGATGCAGATCGTGGTCAAGCTCGATCCGGCCACCGGCGTGCGGCTGCTCGTCGAGGCGCAGCGCGGCCATACGATGGAGCCCGAGCAGGTCAACCTCGACGTGGAGTTCGCCGACGAGGGCGGGGAGGGCCCGACGCCGTACGAGGTGCTGCTGCTCGCCGCCATGCACGGCGACGCCACGCGCTTCACGCGCCAGGACGGCGTCGAGGACGCGTGGAAGGTCATGCAGCCGCTGCTCGACGCGCCGCCGCCGGTCCATCCCTATGCGAAGGGATCGTGGGGTCCCGACGAGGCCGATCGGCTGATAGCCGGCCACGGACGCTGGCACGAGCCGTGGGTGGGCTCATGAGCACCGTCGACGACGAGGTGCAGGCCGCCCCGCAGAGTGCGGCGGCGCCCTCTCCGTTCCCGCCGATCGCCCAGTTCGCGTTCCTGTCGGATTGCCACACGGGTGCGCTCATCGCGCCCGACGGCGCCATCGGCTGGCTGTGCGTCCCGCGCTTCGACGCGCCGAGCGTGTTCGGATCGCTGCTCGACCGCCAGGCGGGCTACTTCCGCCTGGCGCCGTTCGGAATGAACGTGCCCTCCAGCCGGCGCTACGAGCCGGGGACCAACATCCTGGAGACGACGTGGCACACCCCGAGCGGCTGGGTCGTCGTACGCGACGCGCTGACCATGGGCGTGCGCCGCTCGGAGGACACCATCACGCCGCACACACGGCCGCCGACCGACGATGACGCCGAGCACCTGCTCGTCCGCACGGTGCGGTGCATCGACGGAAGCGTCGAGATCGAGCTCGTGTGCGAGCCGGCCTTCGACTACGGCCGCGTCCCGGCCGAGTGGGAGCTGGTGGGCGACGACCGCCACGCTGCCGACGCCAGTGGGGCGGAGCAGACGATCAGGCTGAGCACGGACATGGCCCTCGGGATCGAGGGCAACACCGTGCGCGCCCGGCACACGCTCACCCAGGGCGATGAGCTCTACTGCGCGCTGTCGTGGGCCGAGGGTCTGGCCTCCCCGGCGGACCTCGACGACGCCAACGCCCGGTTGGAGCAGACGACCCGCTTCTGGCGCTCGTGGCTCTCCCGCGCCCGCCTGCCCGACCACGAGTGGATGACGCCGATCCAGCGCTCCGCGTTGGCGATCAAGGGCCTGACCTACATGCCCACGGGGGCCACGGTGGCCGCGCTGACCACGTCGCTGCCCGAGACGCCGGGGGGTGAGCGCAACTGGGACTACCGCTACACGTGGATCCGCGACTCGACCTTCACCCTGCAGGCGCTGCACTTCCTCAACCTCGACTGGGAGGCCGACGAGTTCATGCAGTTCATCGGCGACCTCGAGGCCAACGGGGACGGCGCGCTGCAGATCATGTACGGGATCGACGGGCGGCGCGATCTCACGGAGTCCACGCGCGACGACCTCTCCGGCTATGCCGGCGCGCGCCCGGTCCGCATCGGCAACGGCGCGTTCGACCAGCGCCAGAACGACGTCTTCGGCGCTGCGCTCGACTCGATCCTGCTGCACACGCGGCGCAGCAAGCGGCTGCCGCGCCGGCTGTGGCCGATCGTGCAGGCGCAGGCGAAGTGCGCGACCGCGGTCTGGCGCGAGCCCGACCAGGGCATCTGGGAGGCGCGCGGCGAGCCCCAGCACTACGTCTCGTCGAAGCTCATGGGCTGGGTCGCCCTCGATCGCGCGGCGAAGCTGGCCGAGATCGCCGGCGACCCGCAGCTCAGCACGACCTGGCGGGCGACGGCGGAGGAGATCAAGGCCGACATCCTCGAGCACGGCCTCGACAGCCGCGGCGTGCTGCGCCAGCACTACGCGACCGACGCCCTGGACGCCTCGACCCTGCTCGCCGCCCTCTTCGGCTTCCTGCCGGCCGACGACGAGCGCCTGCGCTCGAGCGTCCTGGCCATCGCCGACGAGCTCACCGAGCACGGGTTCGTGCTGCGCTATCGCACCGGCGAGACCGACGACGGGCTCTCGGGCAAGGAGGGCACGTTCCTCATCTGCTCGTTCTGGCTCGTCTCGGCGCTGGCCATCATCGGCGAGCAGCAGCGCGCGCGCGACCTCATGGGCCGCCTGCTCAACGTCGCCTCGCCGCTGGGTCTCTACGCCGAGGAGTTCGACGCCGACACCGGAAGGCACCTGGGCAACTTCCCGCAGGCCTTCTCCCATCTCGCGCTGATCGAGGCCGCCGGCCGGATCATCGTGGCCGAGCGGCTGGAGGAGCTGAGCTGATGAGCGACTACGACGTGATCGTGATCGGATCCGGTGCCGGCGGAGGGACGCTCGTCCGGCACCTCGCCCCCTCGGGGAAGCGCATCCTCCTCCTCGAGCGGGGCGACTGGCTCCCGCGCGAGCCGCAGAACTGGCTCGCGCGGGACGTCTTCGTCGACAACCGCTACGTGTCGCAGGACACGTGGTACGACGCTGCCGGCAAGCCCTTCCAGCCGCAGGTGCACTACTTCGTCGGCGGCGCCACCAAGCTCTACGGCGCGGCGTTGTACCGCCTGCGCAAGGAGGACTTCGGCGAGCTGCGCCACCACGACGGCATCTCGCCGGCGTGGCCCATCTCATACGAGGAGATGGAGCCCTACTACACGCGCGCCGAGCAGCTCTACCACGTGCACGGCGCGCGCGGCGAGGACCCGACCGAGCCGCCCGCCAGCGCGCCCTACCCGTTCCCGGCGGTCAGTCACGAGCCGCGCATCCAGCAGCTGTCCGACGACCTCGAGGCGGCCGGGCACCGGCCGTTCCACGCGCCCTGCGGCGTGATGCTCGCCGAGGACGACATGCCCCACAGCCGGTGCGTGCGTTGCTCGACGTGCGACGGCTTCCCATGCCTGGTGCACGCGAAGTCCGACGCCGAGGTCCTCGGCGTGCGCCCGGCGCTCGAGCACCCCAACGTCACCATGCTCATCAACGCGCAGGCCCTGCGCCTTCAGACCAACGACGCGGGCACATCCGTCACGGGGGTCGTGGTCCAGCGCGACGGGGCGCGCGAGACGTACAGCGCCGACCTGGTCGTCGTCTCGTGCGGCGCGGCCAACAGCGCGAAGCTGCTGCTGGCCTCGGCCAGCGACGCCCATCCCAACGGCCTGGCCAACGGGTCCGACCAGGTCGGGCGCAACTACATGTTCCACAACTGCGTGGCCGTGCTGGCGCTGTCCAAGGAGCCCAACCCCACGGTCTTCCAGAAGACGCTGGGGCTCAACGACTTCTACTTCGGCACCGACGACGTCGACTACCCGCTGGGCAACATCCAGATGGTCGGCAAGTCGTCGGCTGAGATGTACCGCGGCGAGAAGCCGATCCAGACGAGGCTGGCGCCCGAGTTCACGCTGGAGACGGTGGCCCGCCACGCGGTCGACTTCTGGCTCTCGACCGAGGACCTCCCGGTGGCGGAGAACCGGGTGACCCTGCGCGACGACGGGAACATCGCGCTCGCCTACAAGGCGACCAACGACGTGCCCAAGAAGCGCCTGCTGCACGAGCTGAAGTCCCTGCTCAAGGACCTCGGGATGCAGCACGACCACCTGCTGCCGCGCCACGCGTACCTCAAGAACGACATCCCGGTGGCGGGCTGCGCGCATCAGGCGGGAACCTGTCGCTTCGGGACCGACCAGGCGGCCTCCGTGCTCGACACCGACTGCAGGGCGCACGAGGTCGACAACCTCTACGTCGTCGACACGAGCTTCTTCCCGAGCATCGGCGCCGTGAACCCGGCGCTGACGGCCATGGCCAACGCGGTGCGCGTCGGTGACCATCTCCTGCAGCGCCTGGGCGCTCCGCAGGCCGCACCGGAGCCCGCACATGTCGGTTGACCTGACCGAGGGGCAGCTGCACGTCGTCATCGTCGGCGGTGGCTTCGCCGGCGTCGGCTGCGCCCGGCGGCTGGCCGAGCGCGACGACGTGCGGGTCACGCTGATCGACCGCAACAACTACCACCAGTTCCAGCCGCTGCTCTACCAGGTCGCGACCTCGCAGCTGGCCTCCAGCGACATCGCCTACTCGCTGCGCAAGCTCTTCCACGACCACATCAACGTGGACGTCAAGCTCGCCGAGGTGGCCTCGCTGGATCCGGCCACGCACAGCGTGACCACCACCGAGGGGGAGGTCTTCTCCGGCGACGCGCTCGTCCTCGCGGCCGGATCGCAGCCCAACTTCTTCCGCACCCCCGGCGCGGACACCCACGCCTTCCCGCTGTACAGCCTCGATCACGCGCAGCGGCTGCGCTCGCGCATCCTCGGCGTGTTCGAGGACGCCGACCGCGACGAGACGCTGATCGACCAGGGGGCCCTGAACTTCGTGATCATCGGCGGCGGGCCGACCGGCGTCGAGGTGGCCGGCGCCCTGGCCGATCTGATCCACGACACGATGAGCGCCGAGTACCACCACCTCGCGGTCACGGCGGCCCAGATCCACATCGTGGACCTCGGCCACACCCTGCTGGGCGCGTTCTCTGACAGCGCCCACGACTACGTGGCGAAGGTGCTGGGCAAGAAGGGCGTCCGCCTGCACCTCGGCGTGGCGGTCACCGAGATCGGGCCCGGGCACGTGACGCTCGCGGACGGCTCGTCGATCAGGACGCGGTGCGTGATCTGGGGCGGCGGCATCATGGCTCCGGTCGTCGCCGGCACGGCCGGGATGCCGCAGGGACGCGGCGGGCGGATCGAGGTACAGCCGGACCTCACGGTCGACGGCGCGCCGGGCGTCTACGCCATCGGCGACATCGCCAACATCCCCAGCCCGGATGGGAACACCCATCCGCAGCTCGGCTCGGTCGCCCTGCAGAGCGGCGTCGCGGCGGCCGACAACCTGCTCGCCGACTTCGCGGGCAAGCCGCGCAAGGCCTTCCACTACCACGACAAGGGCATCATGGCGATGATCGGGCGCGGCGCCGCGGTGGCCGAGGTCGGCCCCCATCGCCACGAGCTGCACGGGGTCATCGCCTTCTCGTCGTGGCTGGGCGTGCACGCGTTGCTGATGACGGGCGTGCGCAACCGCATCGATGCCTTCGTCAACTGGGGCTGGGACTACTTCGGCAAGTCGCGTGGACCGCAGGTCCTGGACCGCTCCGACGCCGCACGGATCGACTGGGAAGAGGATGCGGCCCCTGAGCCCCTGACGGCTGCACGGTGACGCCGTTCGCCGTCACGACGGTCGACCTCGCGCGCGTCCAGTTCGCGATGACGTCGATCTATCACTTCCTCTTCGTGCCGCTCACGCTGGGCCTGGCGCCGCTGGTGGCGATCATGCAGACGGCGTGGTACCGGACGGGGGTCGATGCGTGGCTGCGCCTGACGAAGTTCTTCGGGACGCTGCTGCTCATCAACTTCGCCATCGGGGTGGCGACGGGGCTGGTGCAGGAGTTCCAGTTCGGGATGAACTGGTCGGTGTACTCGGAGTTCGTCGGCGGCGTGTTCGGTGCGCCGCTGGCGATCGAGGGGCTGGCCGCGTTCGCCCTCGAGGCCACGTTCATCGGGCTGTGGATCTTCGGCTGGGACCGGTTGTCGCCACGCGTGCATCTGGCGACGATCTGGCTGACCGCCGCGGGCACGTGGATGTCGGCGTACTTCATCCTGGTCGCGAACTCGTGGATGCAGCACCCGGTCGGCTACAAGATGGTCGACGGCGAGGCGCAGCTGACGAGCGTCTGGGCGCTGCTGTCCAACGAGTTCGCGCTGATCGCGTGGGTGCATACGATCCTCGCCGGACTGATCTTCGGCACGACGGTGGTGCTGGGGGTCTCGTGCTGGCACATCCTGCGCGGGCGCAACGTCGAGTTGTTTCGCCGGGGCGCGGCGTTGGCGCTCATCGTGGCCGTGCCCGCGACGCTGATCCAGCTGTCGGTGGGCAATCGCTTCGGGGAGGCGGTCACAAGCGCGCAGGGCATGAAGATCGCCGCCTCCGAGGCGCAGTGGAACACGTGCGATCCGTGTGGTTTCTCCCTGTTCCAGATCGGGGGCTTCTCCGCGCAGGACCCGAACCCCAGCTTCTCGATCACGGTCCCGCGCCTGTTGTCGTGGATGGCCACAGGTTCCTTCAACGGCCAGGTGCAGGGGATCAACCAGCTGCAGGCCCAGGAGCAGAAGGACTTCGGGCAGGGCAACTACATGCCGCGCGTACGGCTGATGTACTGGTCGATGCGGGTGATGGCGCTCCTCGGGGTGGCTATGTTCCTGATCGCCGCCGTCGGTGCGTGGCTCTACCGCAAGCGGAGGCTCGAGAAGGCGCGGTGGTTCCTGTGGACCGCTGTCATCGCCATAGCGTTCCCGTTCATCGCGGCGACCTTCGGCTGGATCCTCACCGAAATGGGACGCCAGCCGTGGATCGTGCAGGATCTGCTCAAGACGTCCGACGCGCACTCGTCCAGCGTGAGCACGGCGATGGTCGCAAGCAGCATCGGCGTGTTCGCCCTGCTGTACCTCGTTCTGGGGGTCGTGGACTTCGTGCTCATGCGCCGCTATGCCCGCGTCGATCCGCCGCCGCTGCGGGAGGAGAGCGCTGCAGCGGTACCAGCGCTCAGCTACTAGATGGTTGATTCCACGTGGTTAGGCGATGTAGTCGACGAGGGCGCGGCTGGGTCGGTGGAGTTGGTGGTTGAGCATCACGCAGGCGGCGAGGCAGCAGAAGCGTTGCAGGATGCGTTCTCTGAGGCCGGGCAGGGTGCGGGCGCCGTGGCGTTCGAGGGTGAGGATGTCTTTGGCGGTCCAGATGATGCTCTCGATGCGCTGGCGGATCGGGGCGAGATGCGGGCCTTGGCCGGGCTCGTCGCGGCGGCGGGGACGCACGATCGTGGCGTCGAGGTTGCTGACGTCAGCGGCGAACTGGCGGCCGGCGTAGCCCTTGTCGGCGAGCAGCGTCTCGCCGCCGGCGCGCTGACAGCGCGCGAGCAGCTGCAGGGCGACCTCGCGCTCGTCGCGCTTGGGCGAGGTGAGCGCGAGCGCGCGCGGGGTGCCGTCGGGGGCGAAGATCGCGTGCAGTCGGAAGCCCCAGAAGAAGCGGCTGTGGCTGGCGCAGTAGCCGTAGTCGGCGGCGTCGCTCAGGGCCGAGCGCTTGGCGGTCTCACGGCTGCGCGCGCACTCGACCGGGGTCGAGTCGATCAGCAGCAGGTCGTCGTGGAAGCCGGGGCTCTGCGAGGCAAAGACGCCCATCAGCCATTCCAGCGTGCCGGCCAGCCGGCGCCGGCGCTTGAAGTAGCCGGGCTGGGCGGGCAGCTCGGGGAACAGGTGCGCCAAGCGCTTGCGCGCGACCGCCAAAAACCGGCGGTCCGACGGCAGGCCCATGATCGCCTGCGCCACGCAGAGCGTGACGACCTCCGCGTCTGTGACCCTTCGGCGCGCATTTCCCGCCCGTTCGGGCAGGAGATCATCGGCGGTGCAGAACACCGTCGTGAGCAGCAGGTCGAGGTCGGCGTCCATCGAGGCCCCCAAGGTCGGCGCTGGCTACTGAGCACCGCCGACTTCGACCCTGCTGCCTATCCGTCCTTCAACCCCACCGCCGCGCCCCCGGCCGTGGAATCACTCATCTAGGAGTTGAGCATGGATCTCGCGACCATCTGGTTCGTCCTCATCGCGGTCCTCTGGAGCGGCTACTTCCTGCTCGAAGGCTTCGACTTCGGCGTGGGCATGCTGCTGGCGGTGCTGCCGCGCGACGAGGCTGAGCGCAGCACGATGTTCGAGTCCATCGGGCCCGTCTGGGACGGCAACGAGGTGTGGCTGGTGATCGCCGGCGGTGCGACCTTCGCCGCGTTCCCGGCGTGGTACGCGACGATGTTCTCGGGCTTCTACCTCGCGCTGCTGCTCATCCTCGTCCTGCTCATCGTGCGCGTGGTCTCGTTCGAGTGGCGCGAGCGCTCTGACAGCCCGCACTGGCGGGCGGCGTGGCGATGGGCGAACACGGTGGGCAGCGTGGGCGCCTCCTTCGTGTGGGGCGTGGCGCTCGCCAACCTCGTGCACGGCGTCCCGCTGAGCTCGAAGGGCGACTTCACCGGCAACGTGCTCGACCTCTTCAACGCCTACACCGTCCTTGCGGGCATCTCGGTCGTCGCCCTTTTCGCCCTACACGGCGGGGTCTACCTGACCCTGCGCACGAGCGGCGAGCTGTGCGAGCGCGCGGCGTCGGCGGCGCGACGGCTCGCGGTGCCGGCGACGGTCGTCGTCACGGCCTTCATGGCCTCGACGGTCGCCGTCGCCATTGACCGCAACGACCGCGACGCCTTCCCCACCGTGCTGCCCGCGGCCATCGGCGTGGTCGCGCTCGTGGCCGCCGTCGCGCTCGTGTTCACGCGCCGGAGCGGCTGGGCCTTCGTCGCCTCCGCGGTGGCCGCGGTGGCCTGGGTGGCGACGGTGTTCACGGGCCTGTATCCGCGCGTTCTCGTCTCGCACCCGGACTTCGGCAACAGCCTGACGATCTCGGGCGCGGCCGCCGGCCACTACGCGTTGAGCGTCATCACGGTCGTGGCGGCGATCTGCGTTCCGATCGTGCTGATCTACCAGGGCTGGACCTACCACGTCTTCCGCGCGCGCCTCGGCGGCGACCCGCCGGTGATCGCGCCGGTCGACCCGCTGGACCCCAGCCCGGCCGGCACGCCGACGGGCTGAGGACGGGTGCGCGCCCTCGATCCGCGCCTCGTCCGCCGCACGCGATCCGTGCGCCCGCTCCTGATCGCGGACACCGCGCTCGGCGTGGTCACGACCGCGTTCGTCCTGCTCCAGGCGACGCTGCTCGCGCGGATCGTCGCCGGGGCCTTCGCGGGCGCGCCGGCCAGCGAGCTGCGACGCGACGCGGTCGCGCTGGCGCTCGCGTTTGCCGGCCGGGGCGCGCTGGCGTGGGGCATGGAGGTCGCGGGCCGGCGCGCGGCGTCGAGCGTGCTCTCGGAGCTGCGCCTGGCGCTCGTGGCGCGCCGGCTGGCGACGCAGCCGACCGCGGCCGACGGGACGCAGTCCGGAGAGATCGCCGCGGCCGCGGTGCAGGGGGTCGAGGCGCTCGAGGCGTACTTCGCCCGCTACCTGCCGCAGGTCGTGCTCGCGTCGATCGTCCCCCTGGTCGTCGTGGCGTGGGTGGCCACGATCGACCTCGAATCGGCGCTCATCATGGCGGTCACGCTGCCCCTCGTGCCGGTCTTCATGTGGCTGATCGGCCGCGCCATCGAGCAGCGCACCCGCGAGCGCTGGCACGCCCTGCGCTGCCTGTCGACGGACTTCCTCGACGTGGTGCGCGGCCTGCCGACGCTGCGCTCGTTCAATCGCGGCGGGGCACAGGGCACCCGGATCGCCGAGGTCAGCGAGCGTCACCGCCAAGCGACGATGGGGACCCTGCGCCTCACGTTCCTGTCCGGGACCGTGCTCGAGCTGGCCGCCACCCTCGGCGTCGCGCTCGTCGCGGTGACGGTCGGCGTGCGGCTGACCGACGGCGGCCTCGGCCTCCAGGCCGGATTGACGGTGCTCGTGCTCGCGCCCGAGCTGTACCTCCCGCTGCGCCGGCTGGGCGCCGAGTACCACGCGAGCGCCGACGGCCTGGCCGTCGCCGACCGGATGCTCGCGCTGCTCGACGCGCCGGGCGCGGCGCGCGGGGGAGGGCCGCGGCGCGCCCCGAGCCCCGCGGTGGCGTCCGTGCGCCTGGAGCAGGTCGCCTTCTCCTATCCGGCGCGCCCCGGCCCGGTCCTCGACGGGCTCGATCTCGAGCTGGCGCCCGGCGAGACCGTGGCGCTCGTGGGGGAGAGCGGGGCCGGCAAGAGCACCGTGGCGGCGCTCCTGCTCGGCTTCCTGGAGCCGACGGCCGGCCGCGTCACGGTCGGCGGCATCGACCTCGCCGGCTGTCGGGTCGACGACTGGCGCGCGCTCGTCGCGTGGGTGCCCCAGCACCCGACGCTCCTGCGCGGCAGCGTCGCCGACAACATCCGCCTCGGCCGGCCGGCCTCCACGCGCGCGGTGCGCGCGGCCGCCGGCCTCGCCGGCGTCGAGCGCTTCGCCGCCGGCCTGCCGGACGGCTACGACACCATCGTCGGCGACGGCGGCCGCCCGCTCTCCCCGGGCGAGCGCCGGCGGATCGGACTGGCCAGGGCGTTCCTGGGCCACGCGCCGCTCGTCGTCCTCGACGAGCCCACGGCCGATCTCGACCCCGCGAGCGTCGAGCACGTGAGTCGCGCCGTGCGGCGGTTGAGCGCCGGGCGGACCGTGCTGCTCATCGCCCACCGCCCCGAGCTCGTCGCGCACGCCGATCGCATCGTGCGCCTCGAGGATGGCGTGGCGCTCGCCGTGCCGGCGAGGTGGGCCGCGTGATCGCGACGCTGGGGCGGCTCCTGGCGCTTGCGGACGCCCCCCGCGGGCGCGCCGCGGCCGCGGCCGCGCTGGGCGCGCTGACGGTCGTCCTGGGCGCCGGTCTGATGGCGACCGCGGGGTATCTGATCTCCCGGGCCTCCGAGCGCCCGGCCGTTCTGTCGCTGACGGTGGCCATCGTCGGGGTTCGCTTCTTCGGCCTCTCGCGGCCGCTGACGCGCTATCTCGATCGGCTCGCCTCGCACGACCTCGCGCTGCGCGTCCTGGGCCGCGTGCGCGTGCGCGTGTACCGGCAGATCGAGCCGCTGGCGCCCGCGCAGCTCGAGGGCTATCGGCAGGGCGACCTGCTGGCGCGCATGGTCGCCGACGTCGACGCGCTGCAGAACCTGCACCTGCGCGCCGTCGGCCCGCCGCTCGTCGCGCTGTTGGCCGGGGCCGTCGTCGTGGGCGTCGCCGCGGCCTTCCTCCCCGCCGCCGGCCTCGTGCTCGCCGCCGGCCTCCTCGTGGGCGGGGTCGCGGTCCCGGCGCTCGCCGGCTGGCTGGGCCGTCGCGGCGGACGGCGCCAGGCCGCGGCGCGCGGCGAGCTGTCCGCCGAGCTCGTCGAGGTGCTGCGTGCCGCCCCGGAGCTCGTCGCCTACGGCGGCGCGGGCGCCGCGCAGGCGCGCGTGGGCGCCGCCGACCGCGCGCTCGTCGGGCTCTCGCGGCGCGACGCGCTGCTGGGCGGCCTCGCGGATGGCGCCGGGCTCGCGGTCGTCGGCGCGACCGTGGCGGGCGTGCTGGCCGTGGCCGTGCACGCGTCCGCCGACGGGCACCTGGACCGCGTCCTCATCGCCATGCTCGCCCTGCTCGCGCTGGCCTCCTTCGAGGCGGTGCAGCCGCTGTCCGCGGCGGCGCGCGAGCTGTCGGTCACGCTCGCGGCCGGGGGCCGCGTGCTCGAGCTGTCAGACCGCGAGGCCGCCGTCGTCGACCCCCGCACGCCGCTGCCCGCGCCGTCGTGGCCGTTCGCAGTGGCGCTGGAGGACGTGCGCGCGCGCTACGCGCCCGGCGAGCGCGCGGCGCTCGACGGGGTCAGCCTGCGCCTGGCGCCGGGGTGCCGCGTGGCGCTCGTGGGCCCCAGCGGCGCCGGCAAGACCACCGTCGTCAATCTGCTGCTGCGCTTCCTGGATCCCGAGGCGGGGCGCGTGACGCTCGCGGGGCACGACCTGCGCGAGTACCGCCAGGCGGACGTGCGCCGCGCGATCGCGGTCGCCGGCCAGGACTCGCATCTGTTCTCGGCCAGCATCCGCGAGAACGTCCGCCTCGCGCGCCCCGGCGCGAGCGACGAGGACGTCGAAGCGGCGTTGCGGCGGGCGCGGCTGTGGCCGTGGGTCGCCGGATTGCCGGAGGGGCTGGACACCGCCGTGGGGGAGGAGGGACGCGAGCTCTCCGGCGGGCAGCGACAGCGGCTCGTCCTCGCCCGGGCGCTGCTCGTGGATGCTCCGGTGCTGGTGCTCGACGAGCCCACGGCGCACCTCGATCCGGCCACCGCGCGGGCGCTGGTCGACGACGTCTTCGCCGCCGCCGGTGACCGCTCGGTGCTGCTCATCACCCACCGTGCCGAGGGCCTCGATCTCGTCGAGGAGATCATCCGCATCGGGTGATGCCCGCTCCCCGCGGGCGGACCAGCATGGAGTTGCCGGCTTACGAGAACGAAAAGGAGCAGCCATGGCGATCGGTCCCGTTCAGCTCATCGTGCTGGGGTTCAGTCATCCGGAGTTCCACGGCGAGATCATCGCCGAGCTCGAGCGTTTGAAGGAGAGCGGCACGGTGCGCGTCATCGATGCGCTGGCGGTGCACAAGGACGCCGAGGGGGAGATCGAGGTTGCGCATTTGAGCAATCTGTCCAAGGAAGAGGCGATCGAGTTCGGCAGCAAGGTCGGTGCGCTGATCGGTTTGGGGATCGAGGGTGAGGAGGGGATGGTGGCCGGTGCGCAGGCGGGCGCGGAGGCGGGCGCCGATGGGGTCAGCGTGTTCTCCGATGACGATGCGTGGGATGTGCTGGAGGACATCCCCAACGATTCGGCCGCCGCTCTGATCCTGCTGGAGCATCATTGGGCGGTGCCGTTGCGTGACGCGATCGCGGCGGCGGGCGGCTTCCGGTTGAGCGATGGGTTCATCAGTCCGCTGGATCTGGTGGAGATCGGCCTGCTCACCAGCGAAGAGGCCGCGGAGTTGCACGCGATCGAGCAGCCCGCCTGAGCCAACCCTGTCCCCCTGGTCTTCGAGCGAAGGAGTCATCGATGTTCGGATCACGCAGAGTCGCCCGGCGCACCTCGCGCCGCGTCGCGCGGCGCCGCTAGCGGGCGCGTGTCATGGCGGCTGCTCGGCGTCGCCGAGCAGCCGCTGCGGCTCGCCGGCGGTGCTCGCGCCGCCCGCCACGAGGTGCGCGCTCAGCTTCACCGCCTTGACCGCGCCCGTCGCGCCCGCCTGCAGCGTGAACCCCACGGCAACGACGAAGATGCCGGGGATGAACAGCGCGTGTGACCCGAGCATCAGGATCCCGATGCGACCGAGCACGTAGGGCGGCGTGCTGACGGCGGCGCCCAGCGCCCCACTCACGGCGCTGGCGGTCAGCTTGTCCCTTCTGGAGATGTTGGGCTTGGCGCCGATGAGGCTCGACGGCACCGCGACATAGCACACCATCATCAGCCCGATCACCACGCCGAGCGACAGGGCGAACCACGGGCGTCCCCAGCGGGTGACGATGATCGTCGAGAAGCCGAGGAGCACACCGACCACGGCTCCCGATCCAAGGACGACGGGCAGATGACGCCGGGCGCCGGCGAAGCCCGCGCGGACCTCGGGCGGGCCCGTCCTGGCGATGGCGAACGCGAACACCGCGTTGAGGAAGAAGGCCGCCGCGGTGATCGCCGCCACGAGCAGGACGAGCGGGATGACGATCGGCCCGCGCAGCGCGTGAAACGACCTCCCGTGGAGGGCGTGCGCCTTGAGGTCCAGCATCGCCAGCCAGATCCACATCGCCGGCAGGACCTGGATCAAGGTCAGCCGCCAGTTGGAGAACACGAGCTTGACGCCCTCGAAGAGCAGCTCGAGGGCGCCCACCGCGAGAGCAAGGGGTGCCAGCCAGCGCCGCGAGCGGCTCAGGCGCAGGACCGCCGCCTCGACCATCGCCTCGTCGCCGTCGCGGATGGCCGTGACCAGCTCGCGCACGCGGCTCATCACGGCGACACCGAGCGCGTCGGCGACGCCGTCGGGGTCAGTAGCCCGTGCCGGTCTTCACGCGCTGGCGCTCGAGCTCGTGGAGCCCGCCCTTCGCGCTGAGGATCTCGACGGCCTGCGCGATGTCCTGCGCCAGCGTCGAGACGCGCGCGTGGCCGAGCGTCTCCTTGACCAGGGCGCGCATGATGGTGACGTGTTGCGCGTTCGGGGGCAGCGTGTAGGCGGGCAGCATCCAGCCGCGCTCGGCAGCGAGCTGCCCGGCGACGTCGAACTCGTCGAAGTTGCGTTCTTCGGCGAGCTTGAAGGCGACGAGCGGGAGCTGCTCGGCCCCGGGATCCCCGACGAGCTCGAAGTCGGCGCTCTCGATGACCTTCTCGGCCAGAGCGCGGGCATTGGACTGCATCGTCTGCATGATCACGGTGTAGCCCTCGCGCCCGTAGCGGATGAAGTTGTAGTACTGGGCGAGGACCATCGCGGCGCCGGTCGAGAAGTTCAGCGTGAACGTCGCGTCGCGCTGGCCCAGGTAGTTCTCGTAGAACACCAGGTCCTCGGGCAGGTCGCTGGGCTCACGGAAGACGAGCCAGCCCAGCCCCGGGTACACGAGGCCGTACTTGTGGCCCGACACGTTGATGGAGCGCACCCGCTCCAGGCGGAAGTCCCACGGCGAGTCGGGATAGAGGAACGGCCACACGAACCCGCCGCTGGCGCCGTCGATGTGCAACGGGACGTCGACGCCCTTCTCCTCGTGCAACCGCCCGAGCAGGTCGTTGATCCCGACGATGTCGTCGGCGTGGCCCGTGAACGTCGTGCCGAGGACGGCGGCGACTCCGATCGTGTTCTCGTCGAGGTGCGGCTCCACGTCCTCGGGCCCGATCGTGAACTTGTGCGGCTGCAGCGGGATGATCCGCGGCTCGACGTCGAAGTAGCGGCAGAACTTCTCCCACACCACGTGCACGTCGCCGCCGAACACCAGGTTCGGCCGATCCGTCGGCTTGCCGGCGGCCTCGCGGCGCGCCCGCCACTTCCACTTCAGCGACAGCGCGCCGAGCATGATTGCCTCCGAGGAGCCCTGCGTGCGCGTGCCGGTCGTCTCACCCGGCGCGTGGAAGAGGTCGGCGAGCATCCGGATGCAGCGCTGCTCGATCACCGCCGTCTGCGGGTACTCGGCGTGATCGATGTAGTTGCGGTGCAGGTTCTCCGCGATGATGCGCTGCGCCTCGGGCTCCATCCAGGTGGTGACGAAGGTCGCCAGGTTGCGCCACGGAATGCCGTCGAGCACGAGGTCCTCGCCGAGCAGCCGCATGGCGTCGACGGCCGGCATGCCAACGTCCGGCAGCCGATTGTCGGGCGCATCGCTGAGCAGGAAGGCATTGCCGTAACGGTCGCCGTGGGTGTCGACGGGTTCACTGGTCGCGCTCATTGGTGCATCAAACCGCAGCCTTCGTCTCAGCTCATCACCCGGAGGGGATGAAGCGCACTAGGTCGTTTGCGCGGCCTCGAGCGGCAGCATGATGGCGCCGGCCAGGAAGCACAGGGCCCCGACGGCGGTGCCGGCGTTGGCGATCGCCGCGCTCACGGGCTCCTGGGTCGAGGGCTCGATCAGCGACGTCGCGGCCGAGACGCCGAAGGCGATCGAGCCCACGAGATTGAGGGTGACGATCCGCCACGACAGCGATCGCGCGCGCAGGCAGACCCAGCGGTGGCAGACCTCCGCGTAGGCGAGCTCGCTCGAGACCAGGAAGCAGATGGAGCCGAAGACATCCGGCGTCCACACCCGCAGGTTGCTCTGGCGCGCGTCGAAGCCGTGCTTCATGCCCGCGAACGTGCTGACGTTGAAGAACAGGGTCCCGGCGAGCTGGATGGCCGACGCCAGCCAGTCGATCCGTCGCGGCTCCCACGAGGCCGGCCTCCACCGCAGACGCCCGGCGCCCCGCACCGGGCCGTGCTCGACGTTGACCGCCTCGCTGAACTGGAGGTAGCCCGCCACCGTGAAGAAGATGGATCCCACGAAATAGGTGACGCCGATGCCGGGGCGTGACACCGAGGCCCATTGCGAGGCGATCGCTGCCACAGCGAAGCAGGCCGACCCGATCGCGAAGAGCAGGCCCATCCACCACGAGACGCGGTCCGGGCGCCACCAGACCCCTGCGCGCGGCCCGGCGCGCCCCTTGCGGTGCAGGCGCGAGTGCCAGCGCACGAGGCTGCCGTCCGGGGCGCGCAGGACCTGGCTCGTGACGAAGGGACCCGGCCCGTCGGACGCAACCCGCTCCCAGCCCTCGGGGAGTTCGGTCGTGCCGGGCGCCGTCGTCTGCGTCATGCCGTGGCGGTCACGGCAGGCTCGGCCGCCGGTGCTGCCGGCTCGGGGGCCGGGCCAAGCCGCGCGGAGGTCACATGGGCCACGACGACCGCGACGATCACGACCGGCATGACGTTCAGGCCGTCCGTGCCGAGCAACACTGTCGCGAGCAGCGTCGAGGTCAGCGGGAGGCCCAGCATCGCGGCGCACATCGCTCCGATGCCCATGGCGACGCCGGGCACCAGCGACAGGCCGGGAAGGTCCGCGGCGGCCATGCCGGCCGCCGCGCCGATGAACAGCGCCGGGAAGACCGGTCCGCCGCGGAAGCTCGACAGCGACAGGGCGTAGGCGAGGCTCTTGCAGACCACGAGCAGCAGCAGAGCGCCGACCGACCACTCCGCGGACTGCCCGATCAGCCCCGGCAGCGCCGACTGCCCCGAGAACAGGACCTCGGAGGAGCTCTTGTCCGTGGCCTCTCCGAAGCCGATGGCCAGGCCGGCGATCAGCGCTCCGAGGACGGGCATGAGCAGGACCATCCGGGGCTCCACGCGGGTTCGGACCGCCCGCGCGAGCGACTGGATGCCACGGCCAAGGAAAGCGGCGACGACGCCGAAGACGATGGCCCACAGGAACATCGCGCCGGTGGGATGCCCGAAGGGGGGGAGATTCGGGATCGCGAGCGAGAACGTCCCGAATCCCGTCAGCGAGTCGAGCCCGACGAACACGAGCTCGCCGATGCCCGCGGCCAGGAGCCCGGGGAGCAGGACGAGCCCGAGCATCGGCCCCCCGATGCCCGCTGCCTCCAACATCAGGAACGCGCTCAGCAGCGGTGAGCCGAACAGGGCGGCGATGGCGGCGAAGCTGCCGGCGGCGGCGATGACGGTGGTCGCCGTCGGTGGAGCGTCGCGCGCGGCGAGGCGGACCGCCAGCGCACCGAGCCCGCTGCCCATGAGGATGAGCGGGGCCTCCGGGCCGAGGACGACGCCGAAGCTCAGCGTCCCGAGGGCAGCGAACAGGATGCCCGGCAGCTCGATCGGCGCCGTGACGCCCCCTGCGTGGAACCCGTCCGCGGGCGAGTGCCCGCCGATGCCGGGAAGGCGCTGGATGGCCAGTGCGACCAGGAGGCCCGCGACCACGAGCAACGGCAGCGGCCACCACGCCGGTGCCGTGTCGAAGCCCAGGTCCTTCGGAAGGCTGGTGAAGAACGCCGACTGCAACTCGTCGACGAGCTTGAGGAAGCCGTAGGCCAGGGCCGAGACCGGCACGCCGATGATCGCGGCGAGCACGAGGAGCTGGACGTAGCTGCGACTCCTCAGCAGGGCCACAGGATCCGCGGAGGGCTCGATCCAGCGAGCCTAGAGACGGCGCTCGGGCGGGTGCTCACCCGAATCGGATGATTCCCCGGCCCTCCGGCAGGTCCAGACTCCTGAAAACCACGGAAGGAAGCACAACATGGTGCTCTGGATCCTGCTTGGCGCGTTGTATCTGACGCTGTTCTTCCTGCTCGGCCTCGCGACGCTGCGCAAGGGGCACTACTTCCTGTTTTTCGTCGGCATCATCTTCCCCGTCCTGTGGGTGGTCGGCGCGCTCCTCGGCCCCACCCAGAACGCGCAGGCCGCCGGCCTACGCTGACGCCCGCGCGCAGCGGCTCCGCACATGATCGGCAACGTCGTCGCGCTCGGCCTGAGCGCCGCGATCAACCCGATCCTCGTGGGCGTCGTGCTCGTCACCCTCGCCTCGCCGCGGCCGAAGGCGCTGCTCGGCGCCTACGTCGCGGGGGGCATGACCATCAGCATCGGCATCGGCATCGGCGCGGTGGCGCTGGCGAGCGGCACGGGCGCCGTCACGCCGACGACGTCGACCACCAACGGGCTCGTCGATCTGGTGCTCGGCCTCGTTCTGCTGGCCGTTGCCGTGTGGTTCGCGACCGGCCGGGCCGAGCGCCGCCACGCGCGCAAGGTGGCGGCCGGTGCCGGCCGCCCGAAGAAGCCGTCGGTCAGCGACCGCCTGCTGGGCGGATCGCGCGCCTCGATGGCCTTCCTGGCCGGTGTGCTGCTCACGCTGCCCAGCGCGATGTACATCGCGGCGTTGAAGGACATCGCCGAGGCCGGAGTCTCGACCGAGGAGGAGATCCTGGCCATCGTCCTCTTCAACGTGCTCATGCTCCTGCCGGCGCTGATCCCCTTGGCCCTGCTGGTCGTCGCGCCCGACACGACGAGGGCAGCGGTCGAGCGAGCCGATCGCTGGATGCGCGGCCACCAGAAGCGGCTCGTCACGGTCGTGGCCGGTGCGATCGGCGTCTACCTGAGCGCGAAGGGGATCATCGCCTTAGCGGGCTGAACGCCTCTAGGAGCCTGTTGAAAGATCGGTCGTCGTGAGACGACCGATCTCGCGGAGGGTCGCGAGCAGGAAGCGGGTGTGGGCGAAGATCGCGGCGGTGTTGGCGGGCGGATCGCTGGTCTGCGCGCGGCTCGCGGCGTCCTGGGCGGCCAGCAGGCGCTTGAGGTTGATCGCGGTTGCCGCGGCCAGCAGCTGGAGCTGCAGCAGCCGGGTGCCCCGGCATCTGGCGCGATCGGCGCCGTGGCGTTTGAGCTCTGCGATCGCGCCCTCGGCGTGCGCTTGACGGTCATAGGCGGCGTCGCGGCCGACCCGGGTGCGCATCCGTTCGCGCGCGGCGACCGCGGCGTCGTGCATGGCGGCGGGCTGCGGCGCGATCAGCGCCGTCGTCTTCAGCGCGTCCAGCGTGGCGTAGGAGGCCTCGGAGGCGTAGCCGCTGTCGGCCGCCAACTCGTTGACCTTGTGGCCGGCGAAGCGGGCGCGCTGGACGACGTCCTTCAGGCAGTCGGCTTCGCTGCCGGTCGCGTGCTCGGCCTGCACCGCCACGATCACCCGCGCCTTGGGGTCAACAGCGACCTGGCCGCGATGGACCAGATGCTTTCGATGTCCGGGCTTGTGACGAAGCTTGGGCGTCTGGATCGGTCCGTGAAACCGCAGTCGCGTTCGACGCGCTGCGCTTGGGGGTCGGCCCGCTCCGCGGCTCGGCCAGCTTGAGATCCCGACGCGACGCCGCGGAATCGTCGTGCACCATCTCCCCGTCCCCGTCCCCGTCAGCGCGAGGCGATTCCGCGGAATCGCCGGCGTTCGCGTCGACCGGCGACAGTTCGGCGCGCAGGCTCTTAAGCGCCGCGTCAGCCTCGATATGCGTGCCGTCCACCACCAGGCGCCGGCCGCCAACCAGACCCGCGTCGGTGCACTGTCTGAGCACCGCGGTGAACAACTGCTCGAACACCGAGGAGTCCGCAAAGCGCTTGGTCTGCGCATGACTAAACGTCGAGTGATCGGGCAGCCGCTCAGTCAGCCCGAACCCGAGAAACCTACGGATCGACATGTCCGTCCGCGCGACCCGCAACGTCTCGCGCATCGACGGAAGCCCGCGCCATGCCAACACCAACGCCAGCTTGACCAGCACCGCCGGATCGATCCCCGACCGGCCCGCGCCCCCAGCGCGATAAAACGGACGCGCCGTCTCGCGCACGTGACCCCAATCGACCAGCACCTCGATCCGCCGCAGATCGTCATCAGCCGAAACCAAGTCGTCGACGCAGACGACCTGCATCTGCAACGTCTCATCGCCCGACCTGACCGCGAACGCCGCAAGCGCCATGCCCGCAGCTTCGCGGTCAGCCCGGACGAAAGTTCAACACGCTCCTAGACGCCGCACGCCGGCCAGAAGTCCTCCAGCTCGGCGCACGCGAGCTCGGACTTGAGCACGAACCCGCGTGCGCCGCACTCGCGCACGAGCGGCTCGCGCCGGCCGTAGTCGATGCTCGACACGAGCACCACCGCCAGCTCCGGGTGCGCCTGCGTCAGCGCGCACGCGACCTCGAAGCCGCTGTCCGCCTCGCCGGCGACGACGTACCCGCGCCACTCCAGGACGGTGCGCGCCATGCCCCGGAACGCCGGCTGGTCGTCCACGATCAGGACGCGCCGGGGGGGGCCTGGGCGACACCCCCACATCCTGGCGCGTTCCCGCTGTGTAGTCGATACCGCGGTTGGGTGATCCTCGGCCCGAAGGCGGCCTGGGGGGGCGATCACCCGGTCCGAGTGATGCGACCCCGGGCGCGGGTTGGTTGGATCGAGCGATCGTGGGACTCGCGTGGCCCGTCCGCAGCGTGCTCGCCGGCGCCGCCGGCACCGTGGCGCTGACCGCGGCCTACGCGGCCGAGCGGCGGATCCGACGCAGCCACGAGGGCCAGCTCGACTACGACGACTCGCTGGTCCCCGGGCAGATCGTGGCCGGCGTGATGCACCTGCCGCACGTCACCGCGCGCGGGGATCGCGACCTCGGGCTGGCGCTGCGCTGGAGCTACGGCTCCGCGTTCGGGCTGCTGCACGGCGTGCTGCGCCGCGCCGTCGGAGAGCCGAGGGCGAGCGCGGCGTTCGGCGCCACGCTCATGACGGCCACCGTGACGCTCTTCCCATTGCTGGGCCACACGCCTCCGCCGTGGCGCTGGCCGGCCGACGTCATGGCCACGAGCCTTGGCACCCACGTCGCCTACGTCGCGGCGGTGGCGGCCGTCGACGACGGCCTGCGCCGCGCGACGCGCTGACCCGAGCGCTCAGGGCGTGCTGGTGCTGCCGGTGCTGCTGGTCTTCCCCGCGGTGCCGGTCTGAACGGGCTCCGGCGCGCCGCTCGGGTTGAGGGTCACGTTCGGGGCGACGGTGACGTTGGCCGGGGGGGCCTGCGTCGTGACGGTCGTCGTGTTCTGCACCGTGGTCGTCTTCACGGTCACGGTCGGCGTGGTGGCGGTCGTCTTGCCCTCGTCGCCCTTGGAGATGATCGCGGCGGCCAGCCCGCCGAGCGCCAGCACCAGCACGACGGCGAAGGCGATCATCCATCCGCTCGTGCCGGACTTCGGCGGCGGGGCCGCGGGCGCGGGGACGTATCCCGGCGGCGGCGGCCCGGCGCCGGGAGGCGTCGGGGTCGGGTCGTAGCTCACCCCGTCAGCTTCGCGGTGGGCGCGGGCGCCGGCAATGGTGCACGGCGGCATGCCGCAGGCGTGGACGCACCACTGCATCGGGCCGGTTCATCTCATCCGGGTGACGCGAGCGCGCGGCCCGTCGGTCACCCTCGGCTCATGCGGCAGCTGCTCGTCTACGGCTTCGGACCGCAGGCCGACTTCGAGGGCCGGCTCGTCGGCGCTCTGGAGCGCCTGGAGAGCGGCGGCGCGCTGCGGATCCTCGACGTGCTGTTCGTCCGGCGCGACGCCGAGTCGGGCGACATCGACGCCATCGACCTGCACGGGGACGGCGCCGGCGGGGTGGTGGCGCCCTTGCTCAACTTCCGTCTCGACGAGGGCGAGCGCCGTCGCGCCACCGAGCGCGCGCTGCGCGCCGGCACCGAGGTCGTGCGCGAGCTCGGCGCGGCGCTGGAGCCGGGTGGCGCGCTGGCGGCCGTGCTCGTCGATCACGTCTGGAGCGACGCGCTCGACGACGCCGCGTCACGGAGTGGCGGCAGGCTGCTCGCCGGCGACTTCGTCGACGCGACCGCTCTCGGCGACCTGGGACCCGAGCTGCTGGCCGCCGCCGGGCGTCGCGCCGAGGGCTGACGGCTCCGCGGGCGCGCCCTGGAGCATGCGCCGCCAGCCCGAGAGCACGCCGTGCACCGCCGCGGCGCCCAGGATCGGCTCCGCCGGCAGGGGGAGCCGCGCGGGGGCGAGGATGAAGGCGCGCGTCTGCGGGCCGCCCAGGCCGCCGTGGAACGAGATGAGCTCCTCGAATGCGCAGCCTTCATCGAGCATCGGGTCGTAGAAGCTGCCGATCATGATGTCGGCGACGTGGGCGAAGCCGTCGGTGCGCAGGAGATGGCGGACCGCGGTGGGGGAGAAGTGCGCGAGCGGGTCGACGCCCTCGACGCGGCCCTCGTCGAGGTAGCTGACGCCGTCGGGCCCCAGGACGACGGCGCCGTGCTCGGCCGAGCGGACGAGCAGCCAGCCGATGTGGGGGTGCGCGCGGAGGGTGGGGATGAGCTCGGGATGGCGCGCGTCGATCTCCTCGCCGGTGAGCCTGCGGTCGATCTCCATCAGGTAGACGAGCCCGAGGTTGCCGGAGCCCAGGACGACGACGTCGCGCTCGGAGACGTCGTTCTTCGGCTTGGGCTTCTCCTTGGTGCCGGTCGCCTCGTTGACGGCGTGCTGGACCATCGCGTTCTGCTCGTCGCCGCCGGCGAAGCCGGAGACGCGTCCGCGCGACAGGGAGCGCTCGACCAGCTCGTCGAGCCCGTAGCCGTGGCGCTGCTTGAAGGTGGCGCCCTGCGTCTGTCCGTGATCGGAGAGGACGACGATCTCGTAGGGGCGCGGCGCGTACGGGCGCGCCCGCGCGATCCGGCCGAACTGCTCGTCGAGCTTGCGCAGCGCCTCCATCGTGTCGGCGCGCTCGAGGCCCGAGTGGTGGGCGACCTCGTCGTAGCTGGAGAAGGTGGCGTAGACGGCGGGCCGTCCACGCATGATGTCGGTGAGGACGCCGAACACGATGAGGTCGCGGACGATCACGCACATCGCTCCCCGCATCAGCGGATAGACGCCGCCGCGATGCCCCCGCGGGCGCACGTCGCGGCGGGCCGCGCGCGCGGCCGCCGTCAGCTCGAGCACGATCTCCCAGAGGAAGAGGACGAACGCGCGCGTGACGTTGAAGCCGTTGGCCAGGAAGGCCCGGTAGCCGGGGTTCGCCTTGCGCTCGGCCTCGGAGCGGCTCACGGTGAGGATGGTCTCCTCGGCCTCGCCGGAGAGCAGGTTGCCGCGGCTCGCTCCGCCGTCGACGAGCAGCCCGATCCCGGTCGCGTGGCGGCGCTCGATCTCCGCGCAGTCTGCCGGAGAGGAGCAGACCATCATGAGGCCGCGCTCCTTCTCCACCCATCGGAAGGCAGGGATGTCGTCGTTGGAGCCGAGCAGGATCCCGGCCTGGCTGGCGCCCGTCTGCGAGGAGAGGTCGGTCTCCCACTCGGCAAGCTGGTAGCCCTCTTCCGCGATCCAGCGCGCCATCGTCGGCGCGCTGCCGTCGCGCATGGCGTCGCGCAGGACGGGGAGCGCGAGCCCGTCGATCTCCAGGTAGATGATGCCCGGCACGTCGCTGCGCTCCTGGGCGCCCTGGCGCCTGGCGATCCGCCGCGTCACCTTCAGCGAGTACTCGTCGTCGTCGTTGGTGCCCAGTATGGCCTGGAGCACGACGCTGACTGCGGCCATCACGAGCGCGGCGAGGAGCGCGTCGCCGAAGGAGCCGACATGGATGTCGTCCGGCAGCACCTCGTGGGCGATGAGCAGCAGGAGCGCGTCCGCCAACAGGACGAGCAGGAAGCCCGCGATGAGCATGAACGGCAGGCGCAGCGCGGCCAGCACGGGCGGCAGCAGCGCGTTGAGGACCGCGATCAGAGCCGCGACGACGAACGCGGCGCCGGTCTGATCGAGCCCGACGCCGGGCACCACTGCGGCGGCCACCCAGATCGAGGCCGCGGCGACGATCCACGAGATCAGCAGGCGCAGAGGGCGCAGCCGCGGCGTCGCGGGCTGCCAGCCGACCTGCTCGCCATAGGCCGCTGCGGGCGGGGCGGGATCCTCGCCGGACACTAGCCGCAGTCGACCCGCGCGAAGCTCTGCTTGTAGGCAGTGCCGAGCTGTTGCAGGGCGCTGGTCAGCTGCGCCTTGGCGTCGCTGAGCGACGTGCTCTTGACGACGCTCGCGGCGATGCTCTGCAGCTGTGACGTGAACGTCTTGGTCGCGTCCTGCACCTGTTGGCGGCGGTCGCCGGAGAGGTCGCCCTGGGCGTCCTTGATCTTCGACAGATCGCCCCTGATGGCCTTGAGGCTGTTCTGCACGCCGTCGACCGTCACCGTGGAGATGGTAAGGCCCTTGAGCTGGTCGACCTGCTTGCTGATGTCCGCCCGGGCGTCGCAGACCGTGCTCTTGGCCTTGTCCTGCTTGGACTCGCCGCACGCGCCGAGCCCGAGGGCGGCCACCAGCGCGAGCAGCAGGACGACGATCGTGGGCTTCATGGCTGCAACCCTCCCAGCCGCGGCAGCGGCCGTACAACGGGGTGGACACGATGGTGAGCGTGGTGCAGGCACGCAGGCCCGCTCGTCGCGGCGCTCATTCGAGGATGGCTCCGTCGCTGAGGGCCTTGGCGACCAGGTGCGCGCGCGATCGCGCGCCGAGCTTGGTCATCGCGTTGCGTACGTGGGTGCGGACGGTGTCGTGGGCGATGTGCAGCTCGTAGGCGATCTCGGGGCCACTGCGGCCGCTCGACGCTGGCGCCCCATTGCACCGAGACCCTGGTGCGACCTGCCGGCGCCGTGCGTCGACGAGGACCATGCCGTTGCTCGACTGCCTGAACGCCGTCGAGAACAGCCCCGACCAGCCCTCGTCGCACGCCACGATCGACCCGGCCGGCTGCTCAGCGCTCCATGGGGGTCAGGCCGTCGTCTGCTCGCGCAGCGCCTCCTGCAGGGTCTCCTCGGCGTGCTCGCTCAGGGAGCTGTGGATGACCTCGCCGCCGTACTGCGAGATGCGCGGCAGCACCTTGTCCGGGGTCGACTGGCTCACGAGGACGAAGACCGCGGCGCCGCCGGGCTGCAGCTTCTCGCCGAGCTCCTTCATGAACTTGTCGTCGACGCCGACGTCCGTCGCCGCGCCGGCGGCGGCGCCGCTCGCCCCGCCGATGGCCATGCCCAGGAGCGGCATGAAGAAGATGAGGCCGATGAGGCCGCCCCACAGCGCGCCGCTGGCCGCCCCGCCGGCCACGGGCTTGAAGGTCTGGCGCAGCTTGATCTTGCCATCGTCCTTGCGGATCGCGACGACGAGGTCCTCGAGCTGGATCGAGCGCTCCCTCTGGAGCTCGATGAGGGTCTGTGCCACCTCGGAAGCGGTGGTCTCGTCGGGGTAGGCGACGGCGACGAGGTTGCTCATATGGTCCTCCGGTATCGGGCTCGCCGCCCCAGGGCGGCCGTACGAGGCCACTATCAACCGTCGACGGTGAGACGTCCTCATCCACTTCGGGTGACCAGCGATCACCCACTTCGGGGGATGCAGCTCGGCGCCGGCGCTCCGTAGCGTGGGCGGGCCGTCATGCGCCTCTTCTGGACCATCCTCATCCTGCTCGTCGTCAACGCGGCGACGATCGGGGCGATGCTTCTCGTCCGTCGCCGGGCTCCCGAGGGCAGTCACTTCAAGGACGGCGACCGTGCCTCGGGGGTGTTCGGCGTGCTCGCCGGCGGCTTCGCGATCTTCGCGGGGTTCATCATCTTCCTCGCCTTCACCACCTATGACCAGTCGCGCAGCGGCGCGGAGGCCGAGGCGCTGACGGTCATCCAGCAATTCGAGACCGCGCAGTTGCTGCCGTCGGTGGTGCGCGATCGCATGAGCGGGGAGATGGTCTGCTACGCGCGCACGGTCGTGCACCAGGAGTGGCCGCAGATGGAGGCCGGGCAGGGAGGCGACACGATCAACCCATGGTCGATCGCCCTGTTCCGGAGCCTGCAGCTCGTGGAGCCGAAGACCGCCAGCGAGCAGGCCGCGTACTCGAAGTGGCTCGATCAGACGTCGGATCGTGAGGCGGGCCGCAGCGATCGGCTCCACGGCGCGGAAGGCATCATCCCGACCTCGATCTGGCTCGTCCTCTTCCTGATCGCGGGCGTCGTCTTCATCTTCATGCTGTTCTTCGCGGACAGCGGAGAGGGCGTGGGGTCCCAGGCGATGCTCATGGGATCCGCGACGACGGTGATCGTGCTCACGCTGGCCGCGATCAACGCGCTCAACCACCCGTACAGCGCCGGCGTCGGCCAGATCAAGCCGGTGGCGATGCAGCGGTCGCTGCGGATCCTCGACACCGCGCGGACCGTCCTGAACGTGACGACTCCCGTGCCGTGTGACGCGCGCGGTGCCCGGGTCGCGTCCTGATGGCTGAGGCGGAGCAGAGCCGCTTCGATCACCACTTCGAGCTCGTCGCGACCGTGCTGCTCGCGGTGGCCGCGGTGGCCACCGCATGGGCGTCCTATCAGTCGGCGCGCTGGCACGGCGAGCAGGCCAGGGCGCAGAGCGCATCGGTCGCCGCCCGCGTCGAGTCGACCCGTGCGGCGAACGTGGCCAACCGGCAGGGGCAGATCGACGTCGCGGTGTTCACGCAATGGGTCGATGCCTACGCGCGCAACGAGACGAAGCTCGCCGCCTTCTACGACAAGCGCTTTCGCCTCGAGTTCAAGCCGGCGTTCAACGCCTGGGTGGCCACCAAGCCGCTCAAGAACCCCGGCGCCCCACTGTCGCCGTTCGCGATGCCGCAGTACAAGCTCGCGGCCAACGCGGCGTCCGATCGCCTCGAGGTCAGGGCCGCCGCGGCCTCCCAGCGCGCCGGCGAATTCATCCAGCGCGCCGACGACTACTCGCTGGCGGTGGTGCTGTTCGCCTCGTCGCTGTTCTTCGCGGGCATCAGCACCCGGCTGCGCTCGTCCACCACGCGGATGGTCATTCTCGGGCTCGGGTGCGCGCTGTTCCTCGGCAGCGTGATCTGGATCGCGACGTTCCCGGTCAGCCTGGCGCTTTGAGCTGCTTGGAGAAGAACTCCAGCGCCTTGCGCGTCTTGGTCGTCTGCGCGCCGCCGACCTCGATGCCGCGCTCGGTCAGGAAGGCGCGGCCCTCGGCGGCGACCTGGAAGGCCTCGTCGGGGGCGCACTTCGTCGAGAGCTCGAGGATCCGGGTGCCATCGGGGTACAGCCACAGCTCGACGACCATCTTGCGGGCAAAGCCCTGTGGGGCGGCCTTGACCTTGAGCACGAAGATCGGGCCCAGCAGGACGAGGTCCTCAAAGCCGATGCCGGCGGGGGCGTGTTCGGCGAAGAACGCGCGCTGTTCCTTGGAGTAGAGCTTGCGCAGCGGCGCGGTCCCGGCCGCGACGTCGAGCACGGGCGTGCTGGGCACGCCCTTCATCGAGGCCGAGCAGACGAAGCCGCCGGGCATCGCATCGACCTCGATCATGCACCACGGCGACTCGCGCACCTTGCGCGGCAGCTCGGAGGGCACGACCGGGCGCAGCTTGACCACCGAGTCGTCGCCCTTGCCCGCGACGCGGCGGGAGCGCACGACGACCCCGGCGCTCTCCAACTGCAGGTCAGGTGTGTCATAGAAGGACACCACCCGGACCTGGGCGCCGAGGGGATCCATCCCCAGCGCCATGAACGTCGAGCGCTGCTCCGATTCGGGGATCGTCAGCTTGAGCTCCACGCTGCCGGCGCCCTTCATCAACGAGAGCATCTCGACGACGGCCTCGTCGCTGAGCTTGGGTGTGGCGACACTGGGCATTTCGTGTTTGTCCTCTCGCTATTGGCGCGCCATCGCGATGGTCAGGCGCTCCTCGGTCGTGATCAGGTGGTCGGCGTCCTGGGCGTCGTCGCCGAGGTCGATCTCGACCCAGCGTACGCGCCCGGTGAAGCGGCTCTCGCGCAGGTCCAGGTCGTCGCTCACGGGCGTTCCGCCGTCGGTGCCCACGTCGGTGGTCTCGTCGCCGGAGAACATCATCGGCACGGTGGCGTCGACGCGGCCCTCGCCGACCGAGGCGCCGTCGAGGTAGAGCGTGGCCGTTCCGCCCTTCCCCAGACCGCCGCCGTCGTAGGCGAACTCCATCCGCACCTGATGCTCGCCTGGTGGGACGGCGGTCTCGCCGTGGACCTTGAACTGCTGCAGGCCGAAGAGGTTGTAGCAATAGGCCGGCCGGCCGTCCTTGAGGTAGATGCTCCAACCCCCGAAGGCGCCGCCCTGAGCGACGATGACCCCCTCCGCGCCGCCGTCGGGGACGACGATCTGCGCCGTCACGGCGTGCGACTTGTTCTTGACCACCACCACCGAGTTCTCCGACAGGCGTCCCATGCCGCCGAACAGCAACTGGCGAGTGCCGCGGATGAGCTGCGGGCGCCCGGCCATCTCCGAGTTGAAGCGCTCGACGCGGCGGTCGTCGAGGGGCAGGACGTTGTACTTCGTCGCCTCGATGAGGAACAGCCGCTGCAGCTCGGCCAGCTTCTCGGGCTGCTCGGCGGCGAGGTCGTGCGATTGCGTCCAGTCGTCGGGGCCGTAGAGCTCCCACACGTCCTGGTCGAGCGGCGGGCTCGGCGTCATCACCCACGGCGTGCTGTGGCGGGTAACCGCGGTCCAGCCCTTGTGGTAGATGCCGCGGTTGCAGAACATCTCGAAGTACTGCGTCTCGCGCCGCTCGGCGGCCGCCGCGTCGTCGAACGAGTAGGCCATGGACACGCCGTGCAGCGGCATCTGCTGCACGCCGTGGACGAACGTGGGCTCCGGAAGCCCGGCCGCGTCGAGCACCGTGGCGGCGATGTCGATGACATGGTGGAACTGCGTGCGGACCTCGCCCTTGGCCTTGATGCCGGCCGGCCAGTGGACGATCGTCCCGTTGCGGGTGCCGCCCCAGTGCGAAGCGATCTGCTTGGTCCACTGGTAGGGCGTGTCCATCGCGTGGGCCCACCCGACCGCGTAGTGGTTGTAGGCCTTGGGCGTGCCGAAGTCCTCGATGCGCGAGGCCATGAACTCGGCCGTCTCGATGCCGGCGGCGCCGTTGAGCACGACGAGCTCGTTGAAGCAGCCGTTGGGGGTGCCCTCGCCCGAGGCGCCGTTGTCGCCCACCATCACGTACACGAGCGTGTCGTCGAGGATCTCGAGGTCGCCAAGAGCGTCGATGAGCCGGCCGACGTGATGGTCGGTGTGCTCCATGAAGCCGGCGTAGACCTCCATCTGGCGGGCGAGGACGGGCTTCAGGTCGTCGGGCATGTCCTCCCACGCCGGGATCTCGTCGGGGCGCGCCGTGAGCTCGGCGTCTGCGGGGACGACCCCAAGCTCCTTCTGGCGCGCGAGCGTCTCCTCGCGCAGAGCGTCCCAGCCGGCGTCGAACTGTCCCTTGTACTTGTCCGACCACTCGATCGGCACGTGGTGGGGGGCGTGGGTGGCGCCGGGCGCGTAGTAGACGAAGAACGGCTTGTCGGGCATCAGCGCCTTCTGCTGGCGGACCCAGTCGATCGCGTGATCGGTCATGTCCTCGGTGAAGTGGTAGCCCTCCTCCGGCGTGCGGTCTGGCTCCACCGGGACGGTGCCGCTGTAGATCGCCGGGGCGTACTGGTTGGTCTCACCGCCGATGAAGCCGTAGAAGTGCTCGAAGCCGCCGCCGCCGGACGGCCAGTTCTCGAACGGTCCCATCGGGCTCGTCTGCCACACCGGCACCTCGTGGCACTTGCCGAACTGGGCCGTCGAGTAGCCGTTGAGCTTCAGGGTCTCGGCCAGTGGCGCCGCCGTGTTGGGGCGCAGCGAGTTGTAGCCCGGCGCCGATGTCGCGATCTCGGTGATCCCGCCCATGCCCACCGCGTGGTGGTTGCGCCCGGTCAGCAGGGCCTGGCGCGTCGGTGAGCACAGCGCCGTGGTGTGGAAGCGGTTGTAGCGCAGTCCGCTTGCGGCGAGGCGCTCGAAGGTGGGTGTCCGGCACGGGCCGCCGAAGGCCGAGGAAGAACCGAAGCCCGCGTCGTCGAGCAGGACCACGAGCACGTTCGGCGCGCCGGCGGGCGGGAGCAGCGGCTCGATCGGCGGGTACGACGTATCGGGATCCTTGGCGTCGTAGGTCGTCAGGCCAACGTGCTGCCGGTCGGGAATGGGCAGGACGTCGCGTGAGCTCATCCCGCGATTCTCCGATCTCGTGGGCGCCATCGCCTCATCCGGATCGGATGAAGCGGCGCATGTGCAGCCGGGGGCGGGGGTAGCCTCCGGCCGCCATGTCGAGCGATCATCCCGGCCTCGTCGTCTCCGAGCACGGGGCCGGCGTGCGGCTGCACCTCGGCTCGGTGGCGCACGGCGACGGGCCTTCGCTGCAGGAGGCGGCCGACGACCTCGTGCGGCGCGTCCTGGCGATCGGCAGGGCGCTGCGGACGAGCGGGTTCGCGGCGTCGACCGAGGTGCCGTACGACATGGCCGCGTTGAGCCTGCTCTGCGAGCTGGACGAGATCTCCGCCGCGGGCGGAGACGTCCGCTCGCGGCTGTTCGGCGCGTAGCCCATCACCCGATTCGGGGGAGGCGAGGGTGAGGTCGCTTGCCCGATGCTCCTGCGCGTCGCGATGGCGCGCCGGGAGCCCGTTCTCGATCCGCCGCACCGCGCGCGATGATGCCCGGCGAGGCCCGGCACCAATCTGATGTCCCCACGGCTCACGAGACGCATCCACCGCACGCGCGCCCCGGGCACCGATCCCGGCGATGAGCCTGATGTCGTCGAGCTCGAGTCGGTCGAGCTCTCCGGCGTCTTCTCGGCCCCGCAGTGGCTGAGAGACCTGGGGTTCGCGTCGTGGCTGCTGGCGGGCGTCGGGGCCGTGCTCATCGGTGCGACGTGGGTCGCCGCGCTCACGAGCACGATCGTCGTCCCCGTCGTCGTCGCGGGGGTGGTCGCCGCGGTGACGTCACCGCTGGTGCGCATGCTCCAGCGCCGCGGGCTCCCGCGGGCCGCGGGCGCGGCACTCGTCTTCCTCGGCCTCCTCGTGCTGGGCGCGGCCTTCGTGGTGATGGTCGTCGGGGGCATCTCGAGCCAGGCGTCCGAGCTCACGCCGAAGCTCGCGCAGGGCGCCGACAAGATCCAGGCCTGGCTTCAGGATCTGGGCGTGAGCTCGGACAGCGCGCAGCAGGCCAACAGCGACGCCGGCGCGGGGCTCAGCAAGGGCTTCCACGCCCTCCTCACCGGCGTGGCGACCGGGGTCGAGGCCCTCGCGTCGCTGGCGATCTTCCTCTCGTTCACCGCGCTGAGCCTCTTCTTCTTCCTGAAGGACGGCCCGGTGATCCGGGCGTGGGCGGAGCGCCACCTCGGTGTGCCGCGGCCGGTCGGCCACATCGTCGTCTCCCGCACGCTGCAGTCGCTGCGGGGCTACTTCGTGGGCGTCACCGCCGTCGCCGCGTTCAACGGCATCGTCATCGGCCTGGGGGCGCTCATCCTCGGCGTGCCCCAGGCCGGATCGATCGCGATCGTGAACTTCGCGGCCGCCTACATCCCGTTCCTCGGTGCCTGGAGCGCAGGGGCGTTCACCGTGCTCATCGCGCTCGGCGCCCAGGGAACCGACGCGGCCATCGCGATGACGGTGATCGTCCTGCTCGCCAACGGCGCGCTCCAGCAGCTCGTCCAGCCGATCGCGATGGGCGCGGCGCTCGGAATCCATCCCCTGGCGGTCCTGGTGGTGACGATCGCGTCGGGTGCGCTGTTCGGCATCGTCGGGATGGTCCTCGCGGCTCCGCTCGTGTCCGCTGCGGTGCGGATCTCCGCCGACCTGGCGGCGAGCCGTGCGCGCGCCGCGGAGGAGGCGGCGGCGGTCAGCGCTCCGGCTGCGCCCGGGCCGGTGGCTCCGCAGCCGGGTCAAGGCTGACGCCGAGGGCGTGCGCACGAGTACGCGAGTGGTGCGTGGGTGCTCGCCCGCGGTGACCGCGCAGTGGTAGAAACGCCCGGCCCACAACCAAAGGACGACGGTGGACACGCGGACCAGACTTGTCGAACAACTTGTCGTGCAACCCGGCCAAGCGGCGGACATCGCCAACAGGGACCCGGGTTGGACGGGCGGCGCGGAGTTCGCTAGCCTCGCGCAGGACGAGCTCGAGCAGCGGGCGAAGGACGCCCTCGCGAGTGGCATCGAGGAGCTCTCCGACGCACAGGAACTGCTCTGGGCGAGCGACCGTTACGCGGTCCTCCTCGTCCTGCAGGCCATGGACGCCGCCGGCAAGGACTCGGCGATCGAACACGTGATGTCCGGTGTGAACCCGCAGGGTGTCCAGGTGTTCTCGTTCAAGCAGCCATCCTCCGAGGAACTCGACCACAACTTCCTGTGGCGCACCTCGAAGGCGCTACCCGAGCGCGGCCGCATCGGCATCTTCAACCGGTCGCACTACGAGGAGGTCGTCGCGTTGAAGGTCCATCCCGAGTGGCTCGAGCCGCAACGCCTTCCGCCCGGTGACCGAGACGAGCGGTTCTGGCAGGAGCGCTACGAGGACATCAACGCGTTCGAGCGCCACCTCGACCGCAACGGGACGAAGATCGTCAAGTGCTTCCTCCACGTCTCCAAGGAGGTGCAGAAGCAACGGTTCATCGCGCGGCTCGACACGCCGGGCAAGGAGTGGAAGTTCAACGCGGCCGACGTCACGGAGCGGGCCCAGTGGGACGCCTACATGGGCGCCTTCGAGGATGCCCTCACCGGCACGTCGACCCCGTGGGCTCCGTGGCACGTCATCCCTGCAGACCACAAGCGACTGACGCAGGTCCTCGTCGCGGCGGTGCTCGTCGAGGCGCTCAGGTCGCTCGACCTCCACTGGCCGGAGGTCTCGGCCGACGACCACGCCGCGAACCTCGAGGCACGCAAGAGGCTCGAGGCCGAGACCGGGTGAGTCCCGAGGCCGACTCGGCCTGAAGCACTGACCGCACGCGGGACTGTCCTGGCCGTGGCACGTCATTCAGGGTGCGCGCACTCCGGTCAGAAGCCAGTCCGCACCCTTGGTCTCCCGCGCGCGCGGCGGCGATGCTGCCCTCATGGCCGATAGCGATGCGCAAGGCGACGCGGGAGGCGCTGAAACGGGAGCTGCGATGGCCACGATCGACGCGCCGCCCCTCACGACCGGCGAGGCTCCGATCTGGCACGTGCTCCCGCCCGAGGGCGTGGCTCAGGAGCTGGATGTCGAGCCAGGTCGCGGACTGACGAGCGACGAGGCGGCCAGTCGCCTGGCGCGCTACGGGCCCAACCGCTTCGCCGAGGCGAAGACGGAGTCGCGCTGGCACGCGTTCGCGCGCCAGTACGAGGACCCGATGCAGATCCTCCTGCTGATCGCCGGCGTGATCTCGATCTATCCGGTCAAGCAGGCGGGCACGGGGATCGTGATCCTGCTGCTGACCCTGTTCAACGCAGCGCTCGGGCTCCAGCAGGAGGGCAAGGCTGCGGCCGCCGTGGCGGCGCTGGCGAAGATGATGATCGTCAAGGCCCGCGTGCGCCGCGACGGGGCGCTCACCCAGCTGCCGGCCGAGGAGCTCGTACCGGGGGACATCGTCGAGATCGAGGCCGGTGACGTCGTCCCGGCTGATGGCCGCGTGCTCGCGGCCGCGACGCTCGAGGTGGCGGAGGCGGCGCTCACCGGCGAGAGCCTGCCCGTGGGCAAGGGCGTCGAGGCGGTCTCCCCGCCCGATGCCCCGCTCGGCGACCGCACCGACATGGTCTACATGAACACCAACGTCACGCGCGGGACCGGCGTGTTCATCGTCACCTCCACGGCCATGGCGACGGAGGTCGGCCACATCTCCGGGATGCTCCAGGGCCAGGACGAGTCGAAGTCGCCGCTGACCGTCCAGCTGGAGAAGCTGACCCAGCAGCTCGTCACGATCGCCGCGCTGGCGCTGGTCGCCTCCGTCGTGCTCAACATGGCGCGCGGACAGAGCTTCACGGAGGTCTTCACCGTTGCGGTGGCGTTCGCGATCGCCGCGATCCCGACGGGGCTTCCCGCGGTGGTGACGACGATCCTGTCGCGCGGCACGCGGCTGCTGGCCGACGCCAACGCGATCATCAAGCGGCTGCGCTCGACTGAGACGCTCGGTGCCACCTCGGCGATCTGCTCCGACAAGACGGGCACGCTGACGCTCAACCAGATGACCTCGGTGGAATTGACGATCCCCGGCCGGCGCTACGAGGTCTCGGGCACCGGCTATTCGACGGAGGGTCAGATCAAACACGTCGCGGGCGAGCCCGACGTTCCCCTCGAGCAGTTCATGTTCCCGCTGGCGCTGGCCTGCGACGCCGTGCTCACCGCCACCGGCGAGATGATCGGCGACCCCACCGAGGGCGCGTTGGTGGTGCTGGCGGAGAAGGGCGGCGTCGCCATCGGTGCGACGCGCGAGCGGTACCCACGCGTCGCCGAGCTGCCGTTCGACACCGCGTACAAGCTGATGGCCACGTTCCACCAGATGACCGACGAGTCGGGCCGGGAGGTCGTGCGCTGCTTCGTCAAGGGCGCGCCGGATCAGCTGCTGGCGCGTGCTTCGTCGCATCTGGATCCGGCGCTGGCCACGGCCGCCGCCGACGAGGACTTCAAGGCGCGGTACCTGGCCGAGAACGAGCGTCTGGCGAAGAAGGGCCTGCGGGTCATGGCGACCGCCCGCAAGGACTTCGAGCCCGCCGGCTTCGATCCCGCTGCCGACCTGCTCGAGCTCATGGACGGGCTCACGCTCCTTGCCCTGGTGGGGATCGTCGACCCGCCGCGCCCCGCGGCCAAGGCCGCGATCGCCAAGGCGCACCAGGCGGGCATCCAGGTCCGGATGATCACCGGCGACCACGCGATCACCGCCGAGGCGATCGCCCGGGAGCTCGGCATCCAGGGCCGCGCCATCACCGGCGCGCAGTTCGCCGAGCTCGATGACGACCAGGCGGTCACCGAGATCGACGAGATCGGCGTCATCGCCCGCGTGACGCCCGAGCAGAAGGTCCGCCTCGTCGACATCCTCAAGCGCAAGGGCCACGTCGTCGGCATGACGGGCGACGGCGTCAACGACGCGCCCGCGCTCAAGCAGGCCGACATCGGCATCGCGATGGGGATCACGGGCACCGAGGTCTCCAAGGAGGCCGCGGCGATGATCCTGACCGACGACAACTTCGCGACGATCGTCAAGGCGGTCGAGCTCGGACGCGGCCTGTACGACAACCTGGTCAAGTACATCCGCTTCCAGATGGGCGTGCTCGCGGGGATGATCGCGACCTTCCTCGGCGCGAGCATCCTCAACATCGTCAGCGGGATCCCGTTCCTGCCGCTGCAGACGCTGTGGGTCAACTTCACCACGCAGGTCTTCCAGTCGGTCGGCGTCGGCTACGGCGCGCCGAGCGACGGGCTCATGGACCGCAGCCCGCGCAAGACCAAGCAGCCGATCCTCACCCGCGCCGACACCAAGTGGTTCGTGGTCGCCGGTCTCGTCATGGCGATAGGCACGCTGGCCGTGGCGGCGGGCGTCGAGCACGACCACGGGGAGAAGCTGGCGCGCACGATGGCGCTCACGACGTTCGCGATCTCGAACCTCGTCTTCTCGTTCACGACGCGCCACGAGCTGCGCTCGGTGTTCAGCCTGGACACGTTCAACGACCGGACGTTCGTGATGGCGTCGTTGGCATCGGCCGCGTCGATCATCTTCGCCACGGAGCTGGGGTTCCTCCAGAGGATCCTCGACACCGTGGAGCTGACGGGCAACCAGTGGCTGATCTGCATCGGGGCGGGCTTGCCGATCGTGGTCGCCTCGGAGATCCGCAAGCTCCTGTTGCGTCGGCGTGACGCGGCCGCGGCGGATCCGGCGCTGCAGGGTCGTTGAGCTGTGGCGCGGCCAACGCGGTCGCGTTGAGCTGAATTCGAGCTAGAGCGGTGGCGGGCCTCGCGCAGGAGCCTCGACGTCTTGAGCGGTGGGTTCCGGGCGTACGGGTCGCCCGCACGTACGACAGGTCGTGGCTGCGGCCAGATCTCATCGCCGGCATCGTGCTCGCGGCGATCTTGGTCCCGCAGGGCATGGCCTACGCCGAGCTGGCCGGGCTGCCGCCTGCGACGGGCCTGTACACGACGATCGCGTGCCTGGTGGGGTATGCGCTGTTCGGTCCCTCGCGCGTGTTGGTGCTCGGCCCCGACTCGTCGATCTCGCCGCTAATCCTGGCCGCGATCACGCCGCTGCTCGTGGCCGGCGGCGACCCCGGGACCGCGATCGCCCTGGCGGGGATGCTCGCCGTGATGGTCGGGCTGCTCGAGATCTGCCTCGGGCTGGGGAAGCTCGGCTTCGTCGCGGACCTGCTCTCCAAGGAGGTGCAGGTCGGGTACATGACCGGCCTGGGCATCACGATCATCGTCGGCCAGCTGCCGAAGCTGTTCGGCTTCTCGACCAGCGCCGACAGCTTCCTGGACGAGGTCAAGCAGTTCGCCGAGAACGTCGACCACACGGACACGACGACGCTGCTCGTGGGCGTCGCCGTGCTCGCCGTGATGCTCGTGCTCCCGCGGGTGACGAGCCGACTGCCCGCGATCCTCGTCGCGGTGGTCGGCGCCACCGTCGTCTCCGCGGCTCTCGGACTCGCCGACGAGGGCGTCGCCACCGTCGGGGCACTGCCGCAGGGCGTGCCGGCACCGACCATCCCGTGGACGAGTGCCGGCGACGTCGTCCCGCTGCTCATCGCGGCGATGGGCATCACGCTGGTCTCGCTGACCGACACCATCGCCACGGCGACGAGCTTCGCCGCGCGGCGCGGCGACGAGGTCGAGCCCGATCAGGAGATCGGTCGGCATGGGGGCGGCGAACGTCGCCGCAGGCCTCTTCCAGGGCTTCGCCGTGTCGACCAGCGGCTCACGAACGGCGGTGGCCGAGCAGTCGGGCGCCAAGAGCCAGGCCACCGGCCTGGTCGGGGCCGGGCTGGTCGCGGTGCTCCTGTTGTTCCTGAACTCGCTGCTCGCCGACCTCCCGCAGACCGCGCTCGCCGCGGTCGTCATCGTCGCCGCGCTGTCGCTCATCGATCTCCGCGCGCTGCGGCGCTATCTCCACGTGCGTCCCAGCGCCTTCGCGATCTCGCTGGTCGCCACGCTCGGCGTGATGCTCCTTGGAGTCCTGCAGGGGATCGTCGTCGCCGTCGCGCTGGCGATCCTGCTGTTCTTCCACCGCAACTGGTGGCCCCACGGCGCCGTCCTGGGAAAGGTGGAGGGTGTCGAGGGCTGGCACAGCGTCGGTGACCAGCCCGACGCCCAGCAGGTCCAGGACGTTGTCGTGTACCGCTGGGAGGCCCCGCTGTTCTTCGCCAACTCCGGCATCTTCCGCCGGCAGGTCCGTCACCTGGTGCGCGAGCGCCGGCCGAGCTGGGTCGTGCTCCAGTGCGAGGCCATCACCGACATCGACGTGACCGCCGCCGAGATGCTCGAGACACCTCGACCAAGAGCTCAACGCCGCCGGGGTGCACATGGCGTTCGCCGAGATGCGCGCGCGCCTGCAGGACATGACGCTGCGCTACGGCCTCTTCGAGACGCTCGACCCCGATCACTTCTACCCGACGCTCAACTCCGCGATCGCAGCGATCCAGAAGCTGAAGGTCAGCGATCATGCTGAGGCTGGGCCGGTGGCTGCGCAGCCGGGTCAAAGCTGACCACGATGTGCTGGCGCGGGTCGCGCTGCTCGGCCTCCGCGGCCGTGCGCATCGCGCGCTCGTCGGCCGCCGCGAGGCCGCCGAAGAGCGACCGCGGCCACAGGCGCTGGGCGAGGACGACGTTGATCTCGCCGGCGACGAGGCTGAGCTGCGCGGCCAGCCACAGCCACGACAGCAGCCCGATGACCGCCGCGAACACCCCGTAGGTCGCGCTCGACTGCGCGACGACGTGCTCGACGTAGAGGCCGCCGAGCGTCTGCAGGCCGAGCCAGCTGATCGTCGCGAGGACCGCTCCGGGCAGCACCTGGCGGGTGGTCACGTGGGCCGCCGTCAGCACGCGAAACGCCGTGACGAAGACGAGGAAGTCGATCGCCGCCGAGCCCGTGAAGCTGGCGATCCCGGCCACCGGCGGCTGGATGGTGCCGTTGCGGGCGAGGGTGACGACGACGGTCGTCACGATCTGCGCCGTGCCGATGACCACGAGGATGGCCAGGCCGCGCAGCCGCGAGCGCACGTAGTCGGGCCGGTCGATGCGCCGGACGGCCCAGAGCGTGTCCAGCGCGCGGCCGGTGGCCAGGGTCACGCCCAGCCCGGCCCACACCGCGCCGACGATGCCGATGGCGAGGGCGACGCCGCTGCCCTTCAACGACGTCACGTCCTGGCTGAGCTGGTCGCCGATCACGGGAATCTGCGCGACGGTGGAGTCCAGCACGTCCTTCTGGAAGTCCGGATTGCCCTCGAGCAGGAAGCCGAGGATCGACGCGAACGCCAGCAGCAGCGGGAAGATCGAGAAGAACGCCCAGTAGGCGATGAGCGCCGCCAGGCGCGACGCGCCGTCGTCGGTGAACTTCTTCGCGACCGCGCAGGGCACGGCCGTCAGCGGGCGTGCCTGCTGAAAGCGATCGATGGCATCCCTCACGGGCTGCTCGCTCATCGCGGGCGCCTCACGCGCCGGCCGGCCGGCATCGCGCGAGTGTACGTTCGGCCGTCCGCGCGGTGATCATCCAGTTGGGGTGAGGACACCGCCATGGGCCGTCGGTAAGACGGGTCGGTGTCGGCCCGACTGGCACAACCACCAGTTTCGACTGAGTGGGTTCCGGAGAGAGACTTCAGCAATCCCGACCCAGGAGCCACGATGAGCGACCACGTCTACTCCATCAGCGAGATCGTCGGTACGTCGCCCGACACGATCGAGGACGCCGTACGCAACGCGCTGGCGCGCGCGAGCAAGACGCTGCGCAATCTCGATTGGTTCGAGGTGACCGAGACGCGCGGCCACATCGGCGACGGCGGCGAGATCGACCACTTCCAGGTCACGCTGAAGCTCGGGTTCAGGATGGAGGACTGACCGCTCAGCTCGCCTCGCGCGCCCGCGTGCGATCGCGCAGCGCCCTGCGGGCGATCGCCCACTTGTGCGTCTCGGTCGGCCCGTCGTAGATCCGGAACGGCCGCACCTCGGTGAGGTAGCGCGCCAGCGGCGCGTCGCCCGAGACGCCCAGCGCCCCGCAGATCTGGATCGACCGGTCGACGACCCGGTAGACCGCCTCGGCGACGTGCGCCTTGGCCACCGACGACTCGTGGCGCGCGGACGCGCCGTTGTCGAGCGCCCAGGCGCAGCGCCAGATCAGCAACCGGCTCGTCTCGATGTCGAGGACGGAGTCCGCGACGAACTGCTGGACCATCCCGAGGTCGCCCAGCCGCGCGCCGAACGCCTCGCGCTCGGCCGCGCGGTCCAGCGCGAAGTCGTGCGCACGGCGAGCGATGCCCAGCCAGCGCATGCAGTGCGTCAGGCGCGCCGGGGCCAGGCGGACCTGGGCGTTCTGGTAGCCCTCGCCCTCCTGGCCGAGGATCGCGTCGTCCGGGACGCGGCAGTCCTCGAAGACCATCTCGGCGTGCCCGCCAGGGAAGCTGCGATCGACGGCGTCGACGATCCGCTCGACGCGCATGCCGGCGGTGCCGGTGTCGATCAGGAACATCGTCGCGCCGCGGCCGTGGTCGATCGTCTCGCCCGTCCGCGCCATGCAGATGGTGAAGGCGGCACCCTCGGCACCGGTGATGAACCACTTGCGCCCGCTGATCGACCAGCCACCGTCGACGCGCGTCGCGACGGTGCGCAACATCGCCGGATCCGATCCGGCCCCGGGCGCCGGCTCGGTCATCGCGAAGCACGAGCGCACGAGCCCCGCCGCGAGCGGGTGCAGGTAGCGGGCCTGCTGCTCGGGGTCGGCGACGCGGGCCAGGAGGTTCATGTTGCCCTCGTCGGGGGCCGCGCAGTTCAGCGCCTGCGGGCCGAGGAGGCTGTAGCCCGCCTCCTCGAAGACCACGGCCTGACCGCGATGATCGAGGCCCAGCCCGCCGAGGTCGGTGGCGACATGCGGAGCGAACAGCCCGGCCGTCTTGGCCTGGTCCTGCAGGTCCGCGCGGAGCTTGTCGTCGAGCCCGTGCGTCGACGCGTCACGCTCCTCGGCGGGGATGGCGACGTCGCGCACGAAGTCGGCGACGCGGTCGCGCAGCTCGGCGACGGCGGGGTCAGGCGCGAAGTCGATCATC
>CAWDWM010000011.1:0-31369 GCA_963806015.1 uncultured Actinomycetes bacterium
GCGCGAGCCCGAGCTCACGCTCTTCGGCGTCTGAGATGGACGCGTGTGTCAAGTGAGCGTTGGCGGTTGTTGTTCATGGTGGCGGCGGGTGGTGGGGTCGGGCGGCGGGTGCGAGGGCAACGACGACTGTCACTCTGAGATGCGCGGGTCGGGACCGCAGGACAGTGTCCGGTCGTGAGCTGCCTCGAACTAGATTCGCGAGTCGGTATCGCATAGACGCATCGAGGGTCCTCCGGGCGGCTCGCACCGGCCGCCCGACCCCACCATGGGTTGGCGTGTGGCTAGCGGGCGGCCTCCTGGGGCTGCTTGTCGCTGGTGGTGATCGGCTGGTCGGTGAGCGCGGCCCAGAGGAACGCTGCGAGCTCGCGGGCGATCGCGACGTTGACGACGGTCGGGCGCTTGCCGTGCTCGGTGAGGTGGCGGTAGCGGTGGTGCAGGCGGACCTGGGCTTGCCAGGCGCGCTGATCGGGCTGCACGCCGCCGGCGGGGCGGCGGGGTGCGTGGCGGTAGTGCCAGGCGGCTTCGACGAGCAGGCGGCGGGCGTGGCGGTTGCCGGCGCGGGTGATGTGGCCGCGGTGTTGCTGATCGCCGCTTGAGTACTCGCTTGGCGTGATGCCCAGCCAGCAGGCGAGCTCGCGTGGGTGGCTGAAGCGTGCGAAGTCGCCGATCTCGGCGATCAGCCCGAGTGCGGTCAGCGTGCTGATGCCGCGAAAGCGCGTGAGGATCTGCACGTGGCCGGCCCAGCGCTCGCCGCGCGCGATCTCCTCAAGCCGCGCGTCGAGCGTGGCGAGCTGGCGCTCGAGCCCGTCGAGGTGGATCAGCATCTGCGTCAGCGCCTCGTGCGCGAGCGGATCGTCCAGGCGCTGCGCGTTGACCCAGCGGCGGTGCATCTGCGTCCAGTGGCTCTTGCCCTCACGGTAGATGCGGCCGTGCCTGAGCAGCTGCTTGGCGACGCGATGACGGGCCGCGGTGCGCGCGCAGCGCAGGTCGTCGCGGCAGCGCAGCAGATCGCGCAGGCCCTCAGTCTCGGCGGTCGGCGGCGACACGAACCGCAGAAGGCCGGCGCGCTGCAGCGTCACGAGCTTCTTCGCATCACGGCGGTCGGTCTTGACGTGGTCACCGGCGCGCACCGGAACCAGCGACGGCGCCACGACGTCACACGCCACGCCGATCTTCGTCAGCAGCCGCCACAACGCGAACCCGCCCGGGCCCGCTTCGTAGCAGACGGCAAGCCCGTCGGGCCCGCCGAGCCGGTCGATAAAACGACGGATCGCGCGCTCGGTCGTCTCGATCCGCGACACCTCCGGCTTACCGCCCTCGGGCGGCAGCGTCGCGGCGACGATCGAGAACTTGTGCACATCCAGGCTGACCCACAGACGCACGCCCGCGGGCGCGATCGAAGCGGTAACGTCAGGCACGGCTGGTCCTCCAAGCAGGTCGTATGCGGTAGCCGTTGCGGCTCTCAACACCCGCGATTGTCAACCCGCGAAAGATGCGACGCACGAGGACCAGCCTCATGCGTCCATCCTGACTAGCCCAGCGCCGCGCTCGCGAAGCCCTCGACGACCTCGAGCCATTGCGCGGGGTCATCGCGGTGCAGGCAATGGCCGCCGTCGAGGAGCACGAAGTGCTCGGGCGCGAACGCCGCGCGCACCGCGTCGCGGTCTGCGCCGCGTAGCGCCGAGCCGGGGTCCAGCGGGAAGCGGCCGGGCGCATCGGGGGCGGCGAGGACGAGCGTCGGGATCTCCACGCCCGCGAGCAGTGCGGCGAGGTCCCAGCGCAGCGGGCCGTCGAGGGCGGCGACGATCGCGTCGGTGTCGGCCTCCTCGATGCCGCGCACGGACCGCTCGACGTCGCCCCGGTCCCAGCGCGGGTTGGCCTCGCGCTCGCGGGCCACCAGCGGGGCGCGGTCGCGGCGCACCGCCGCGGCGTCGTGCACGATGACGGCGGCCAGCGCGCCCAGGTCGATGGCGGTGGGCCCCGGCGGCTCCTCGAGCACCACCGCGCGCGCGACCCCCGGATCGCGCGCCAGCAGCCCGAGCGCGACGATCGCCCCGAGGCTGTGGCCGACGAGCAGGTCGACCGGCGCCGCGAGGCGCTGCCCCACGCCGTCGACCAGCGCATCGAGGTCGAGGGGGCCCTCGCGGTGGACGTCGCCCGCGTGCCCCGGAAGGTCGATCGCCGTCACGCGCCAGCCCCGCTGCGCCAGCGCCGGCCCGATCTGCCACCACGTCTCGGCCAGGGCCATCACGCCGTGCAGCAGCGCCACCTCGCCCCGGGCTGGGCCGTCGGGCTCCCAGTGCAGCGTCACGGCGCCAGCGCGTCGGTGAACGCCCTCAGCGCGGCGGGGTCGCGCAGCGGCGGCCCGTGGCCGAAGAGCACGAGCTCGGGCTCCAGAGCGGCCAGGCGCCGGGCGCTCTCGCGGTTGCGCCGTGGATCGCGCGTGAGGATCCGCGGCGGCTCGTGCAGACCCGGCACCGTCGTGAGCACGTTCATGTTGAAGGGCACGTCGCCCGCGACGAGCGTGCGGTCGCTCTCGCGCCAGAAGGCGAGGTGGCCGTCGGCGTGCCCAGGCGTCTCGAGCACGACGAAGCCGTGGCCGAGGTCGTCGCCCTCGTGCAGCGAGCGGGCGACGGGCACCGGCTCGTAGTGGGTCAGGCCGGCCACCGCGGGCCTGGCCCACGTGTCGGCCGCGCTCGGGCGCCCGGACTCCACGTCGGCGCGATCGCGCTCGCCGACCCAGACCGGGAGCTCGAGCGCGTCGACCAGGCGCCGGGAGCCGCCCGCGTGATCGGGGTGGCCGTGGGTCAGCGCGTGGGCGCCGACGGGGTGGCCGCGCAGCGCCTTGATCAGGCGCTTCGCCGCGCCCTTGGTGCCGGCGTCGACGACGATGTCGCCGAGCAGGTAGGCGTTGACCCCGTCGCGCGGGGTCAACGCGATGTGGAAGACGTCCTCGGCGACGCGGCGGATCGGCATCGGTCAGCCGACGACTTATATCGTCCGCCCATGCCCGACGAGCCCGTCCTGACCGAGCGCCGCGACGGCGTGCTGCTCATCACGCTCAACCGCCCGCAGGCGCGCAATGCGGTCAACCTCGCGGTGGCCGAAGGGGTGGCGGAGGCGCTCGACGAGCTCGACGCCGACGGTGACGTGGCGGTGGGCGTCATCACCGGCGCCGGCCCGGGCTTCTGTGCCGGGATGGACCTCAAGGCCTTCGTGACCGGCGAGCGCCCGTGGGTCCGCGACCGTGGCTTCGCCGGCATCGTCCAGCGCGGGTCGCGCAAGCCGCTGATCGCCGCCATCGAGGGCTTCGCGGTCGCGGGCGGTCTGGAGGTCGCCCTCGCCTGTGACCTGATCGTCGCCGCCCGCGAGGCCAAGCTCGGCATCCCCGAGGTCAAGCGCTCGCTCGTGGCCGCGGGCGGCGCCCTGCGCCGCCTGCCCCAGCGCCTGCCCTACGGCGTGGCGATGGAGCTCGCGCTCACCGGCGACATGATCACGGCGCAGCGCGGCTACGAGCTGGGCCTGGTCAACCGCCTGGCCGAGCCCGGTGGGGCGCTCGACGCGGCGCTGGAGCTCGCAGGCGCCATCGCGCGCAACGGCCCACTCGCGCTCGATGCGACGAAGGCGATCCTCCAGCAGCAGTTCGACTGGGGCGAGGAGGAGTTCTGGCAGCGCCAGGGCGAGTTGTCGGGTCCGGTCTTCACCTCCGAGGACGCGCGCGAGGGCGCGGTCGCCTTCTCCGAGAAGCGCGACCCGGTGTGGCAGGGGCGCTAGCTCTAAGCTGACCGGCATGTCCGCCGCGGCGGCTGCGATGCCGGCTCCGGAGACGCGCGCGCGCCGCGGGGTCACGGTCATCTTCGTGGCGCTCATGCTGGCGGTCCTGCTCGCCGCGCTCGACGCGACGATCGTCGCCACCGCGCTGCCGACGATCACCGAGGAGCTCGGCGGCCTGAACCAGCTCTCGTGGGTCGTCACCGGCTACCTGCTGGCGTCGACGATCTCCACGCCGCTGTACGGCAAGCTCGGCGACCTCTACGGGCGCAAGCGCGTGTTTCAGGGGTCGATCCTCATCTTCCTCGCGGGATCGGCGCTGTGCGGGCTGAGCCAGAGCATGGGCGAGCTGATCGCCTTCCGCACGCTGCAGGGATTCGGCGGCGGTGGCCTCATCGTCCTCGCGCAGGCGATCATCGGCGACGTCGTCGCGCCCCGCGACCGCGGGCGCTACCAGGGCGTGTTCGGCGCCGTCTTCGGCCTGAGCAGCGTCGCCGGCCCCCTCATCGGCGGCTTCCTGGTCGACAACGCCTCGTGGCGCTGGATCTTCTACGTCAACGTGCCCGTCGGGATCGTCGCGCTGGTCGTCATCGCGATCGTGCTCGATGTCCCTGCCCACCACCGCGAGGTCCGCATCGACGTGCGCGGGACGATCCTGCTCAGTGTCGCCGCCGCCTGCTTCGTGCTGGCGACGAGCCTGGGCGGCGCGACGTATCCGTGGGGGTCCTGGCAGATCATCGGCCTCGCCGCCCTGTCGGTGCTCGCCACGGCACTGCTCATCCCGATCGAGCGCCGCGCGCCCGAGCCGGTGCTGCCGCTGCGCCTGTTCTCCAGCCGCGTCTTCACGGTGTCCGCCGCGATGGGCTTCATCGTCGGCATGGCGCTCTTCGGGGCGACGACGTACCTGCCGCTCTTCCTGCAGATCGTCAACGGGTCCTCGCCGACCTCATCGGGCCTGCAGTTGCTGCCGCTCATGCTCGGCCTGCTGACGACGTCGATCGGCAGCGGCCAGATCATCGCTCGCTGGGGGCGCTACAAGCCGTTCCCGATCGCGGGCACCGCGATCCTCGTCGTGGGCTTCCTGCTGCTCTCGACGATGGGGCCGACGACCTCCGCCGCCCAGCGGTCGCTCTACATGCTCGTCCTCGGCCTCGGCCTCGGCCTCGTCATGCAGGTGCTCGTCCTCGCGGTCCAGAACGACGCCGAGTACCGCGACCTGGGCGTGGCCACCGCGGGCGCCACCTTCTTCCGCTCGATCGGCGGCTGCTTCGGCGTGGCCATCTGCGGCGCGATCTTCTCCAACCGGCTGGCCGACGAGCTCGGGCGGATCCCCGGCCTCCCGCCCGCCGCGGCGTCGGGGCGCGTGACCGCCGGCAGCGTGGCCAACCTGCCGCCCGCGCTGAAGCTCACCTTCGTCACCGCGTACGCGGACGCGCTGACGACGATCTTCCTCGTGTGCGCGCCGATCGCGGGAGTCGCCTTCGTCCTGGCGTGGCTGCTGCCCGAGAAGCCGCTGCGGCGCACGGTCGAGGCCACCGGCGTCGGCGAGGCCTTCGCGGCGCCCAAGCAGGCCGACTCGCTGCCGGAGATCGAGCGCGCGCTCTCGACGCTCGCGCGCCGCGACACCCGCCTGCGGATCCTCGAACGGCTCTGTCAGCAGGCCGGTGTCGAGCTGACCGCGCGGCAATGCTGGGTCCTGGCCCGCGTCGGCGAGAGCGAGCCCACCGATCCGTTCGCGATCGCCACCGCCCATGCCGTCGACCCGGCGCGGGTGGCGGCCCGCATCGCCGAGCTGCGCGAGCTCGGCTTCGTCGAAGGGCCCGGCGAGGGCGTGGTGCTCACCGCCGGCGGGCGCGACGCGTTGGACCGCCTGGTGGCGGCGCGTCGCCAGAGCCTGGCCCAGTTGCTCGACGGCTGGTCGCCCGAGCGCGAGGCCGAGCTCGCCGCGCTGCTCACGCGCATGGCGAGCGACACGGTGGCCGACCATCCCGACGGCGCTCCAAAGGGCGCCGAGGTGCCCGCCACCGCGTAGGACCCGCTGTCGATTCGGCTTAGACCACCGGGCGGAAGCCGCGCCGAGGGGTGCTGCCTACCCTCCACGCATGGAGGAGCGACCGTCCCAGATCGTGGCCTTCGGCGGAGGCGGGTTCTCGATGGATGCAGGCAACCCGCTGCTGGACGACTACGTCCTGCGCCTGACCGGGGTCGAGCGCCCGCGCGTGTGCTTCGTCCCCACGGCCTCCGGCGACGCCGACCACTACGTCGTGCGCTTCTATCGCACGTTCGCGGCCTTCGGCTGCGAGCCCAGCCACCTGTCGCTCTTCCGCCGCGATCGCACGGCGGCGACCGGCGACCCGGGCGAGCACCTGCTCAAGCAGGACCTGATCTACGTCGGAGGCGGCTCCGTCATCAGTCTGCTCGGCGCCTGGCGCGCCCACGGGATCGACCTCGCGCTGAGCGAGGCGTGGCGGCGGGGCATCGTGCTGTGCGGGCTCAGCGCGGGATCGCTGTGCTGGTTCTCGGAGGCGGTCACCGCCTTCCACGGCACGCCGCAGGCGGTCGAGGGCCTCGGGCTGCTGCCGCATTCCAACTGCGTGCACTACGACGGCGAGCCGTGCCGGCGCCAGGAGTACCGGCGCTTCATCCGCGACGGCATGTGCGCGGGCTACGCGGCCGACGACGGTGCCGCGCTGCACTTCGTCGGGACCGACCTGCACCGCGTGGTGGCCTCGCGGCCGGGCAAGCGCGGCTGGCGCGTCGCCCTGCGCGGCGATCGTGTGGTCGAGCGCAAGCTGGCGACCGTCGACCTCGGCGCGCCGCTGGCGCTGGTCGCGTGAGGACCATCCTGGCGCTGGGCGGCGGTGGGTTCACCGCCCCGCCGGGCGACCCCGCCCTCGACGAGCTCGTGCTGCAGCTGGCGGGCAGCCCGGTGCCACGGATCCTCTTCCTGCCCACCGCCAGCGGCGACCCACGCGACCAGATCGGGCGCTTCCACGCCGCCTTCGGCGACCGTCCGTGCGAGCCGGAGGTGCTCTCGCTCTTTCGCATGGGCGACCTGCGCCGCCCGCTGCGCGACGTCATCCTCTCCCAGGACGTCATCTACGTCGGCGGCGGCTCGATGCGCAACCTGCTGGCCATCTGGCAGGTCCACGGGCTGGACCGCATGCTGCGCGACGCCTGGGAGCGCGGGGTCGTCCTCGCCGGGCTCAGCGCCGGGGCGATGTGCTGGATGCGCGGCGGCGTGACGACCTCGTCGGGCGCGCCCGAGTCGACCCCGGGCCTGGGCCTGCTGCCCGGGTCGCTGTCCGTGCACGCCGACACCGAGCCGGGGCGCCGCGCGGTCTATCTCGCCGCGGTGGCCGCCGGGACGCTGCCGCCGGGGTGGCTCGCCGACGACGGCGTCGGCCTGCTCTTCCGCGACATGGAGCTCGAGCGCGTCGTCTCGGCGCGGCCGCGGGCGCGGGCCGCGCGCGTCGACCTCGTGGACGGGGCGGTGGTGGAGCTGCCGATCGAGCCCGACCTGATCGCCCCCGCGCCGCGCGGCGTGCCGGCCGACGTCCGCGAGCTGCGCGAGCTGCGCGCGACGCGCTACGGCCGGCGCGACTGACCGTTGAGGGTGGCGAGCAGCGAGCGCGCGCCGCCGTGGTCGCGGTGCTCGCACAGGTAGATCCCCTGCCACGTCCCCAGGGCGAGGCGCCCGCGCGCGATGGGCAGCGAGAGCGACGGCCCCAGCAGCGACGCCTTGATGTGGGCCGGCATGTCGTCGGGCCCTTCGAGCGTATGCGTCCATCCGCCGAAGTCCTCGGGCACGGCGGCGTCGAACCACGTCTCGAAGTCGCGGCGCACGTCGGGGGAGGCGTTCTCGTTGATGGTCAGCGAGGCCGAGGTGTGGCGGATGAAGAGGTGGCACAGCCCGACATCGATCTCACCCAGCTCGGGCAGCGCGCGCTCGACCTCGCGCGTAACGAGGTGAAAGCCACGGGGACGGGGCTCGATCGTGATCTCGCGTTGCAGCCACATCGCCCGTGACGCTACCGGCACACTCCGGGGATGAGCCTGCTCCTCATCTCCGGCAGCCTGCGCGACGGGTCGACCAACACCGCGCTGCTGCGCACCGCCCACGCCATGGATGCCGACACCGAGCTGTTCACCGGCATGGGCGCCCTGCCGCACTTCAGCCCCGACGACGACGGCGACGACCTCCCGTCCGCCGTCCGGGACCTCCGCGCCGCCACCGGCCGCGCCGAGGCGCTGCTCGTCTGCACTCCCGAGTACGCGGGCGCCCTGCCGGGCGCGTTCAAGAATCTCCTCGAGTGGCTGGTCGGGGGCGGGGAGGCCTACCGCAAGCCGATCGCCTGGATCAACGTCTCGGGCCCGGCCGCGCCCACCGGCGGCGCCGACGCGCACGCTTCCCTGCACAAGGTCGTCAGCTATCTGAGCATGGAGATCATCGAGGAGGCGTGCGTGCGCATCCCCGTCGCCCGCGACGCCATCGGCGCGGACGGCCTCATCGCCGACGCGGCCATCCGCGAACCGCTCGCCGCGGCGCTTGTCGCGCTGCGCGAGGGGGCCGCGCGGGTGGAGAGCTTCTAGCGCTGGCGGCGCTGCCCGCGAGGGGGTGTGCTGCATTGGCGAAGCGTGCGTTCACGTCGCACCGTGCAGCGCTCGGCGTTGGCGGCGCACAGAACAGCATCACCGAGGGAGGGAGTCGGTGGCGGTTGGGGAGCTCGCGACTGGCGCTCGCCCTGGCGTGGGGCGCGTGTCGACCACCAGCGCGCCGGGCCCCCCGCGGGCTCCGTTCCCCTCGGTGAAGCTGTTCAGGTCCCGGCGAACTCCTGAGCCGTCCACGACCTCACCGAGCGGCACACCTAGCCCGGTAGCCGCGCCACGGCCATGTCCACCCGCGCCCCGCGGAATGGCACGCCCTCGGCCTCGAGCAGCGCGCGCTGGCGCTCGCCCTTGGCCAGCGAGCCGTCGGCGCGCACGACGCGATGCCACGGGATGCCGGGGTCCTCGCAGGCGAACAGGACCGCGCCGGCCTGGCGCGGCGCGCCGGGAGAGACGTCGCCGTAGGCGCGCACGAAGCCCGGAGGGATGGCGCGCACGCGATCGAGGATGCGCTCAGGGGTGCTCATCGAGCGCGACGATAGGCTCTCGCGCGATGGTCAGGCGCGGCACGTACTCGATCGTCGCTCGCGATCCGCGGAGCGGCGAGCTCGGCGTCGCCGTGCAGTCGCACTGGTTCGCCGTCGGGCCGATCGTCCCCTGGGTGCGCGCCGGGGTGGGGGCGGTGGCCACGCAGTCGATCGCCGAGCCGGCCTACGGCCCGCGCGCGCTCGACGCGCTGGAGGCGGGCGCTCGGGCCGGCGAGGCCCTCGACACGCTGGTGGCCGACGACGAGCTGGCGCGCTTCCGGCAGGTCGCCGTGGTCGACGCCCACGGCAACGTGGCGACCCACACCGGCGACGGCTGCATCGCCCACGCCGGCCACCAGCGCGGCCGCGAGGTCAGCGTCCAGGCCAACATGATGTCCTCGCCCGACGTGTGGCCCGCCATGGCCCACGCGTTCGACGCGGCGGCCGGCCCGCTCGCGCGGCGCCTGCTCGCCGCGCTGCACGCCGCCGAGGCGCGCGGCGGCGACGCCCGCGGGCGCCAGTCGTGCGCGCTGGTGGTCGCGCCCGCGCACGGCGGCCCCTGGCAGCACACCGTCGACCTGCGCGTCGACGACCATCCCGATCCGCTGGCCGAGCTCGACCGCCTGCTCGACCTCGCCGACGCCTACGCCCTGGCCACCGAGGGCGACGAGCTCGTGGGCCAGGGTCGCCACGAGGAAGCCGGGGAGCGCTACCGCAGCGCCAGCGCGCTGGCGCCCGGCAATCACGAGCTGCTCTTCTGGGCCGGCATGGCGGCGGCGCAGGCCGGCGACCTGCCGACGGCATTGGACCGGGTGCGCGAGGCGATCCGCCTGCAGCCCGGCTGGCGCGAGCTGCTGGGCCGCCTGGACTCCGAGATCGCTCCCGGCGCGCCCGCTGTGCTGGAGGCGCTGGAGGACGCCGGCGAGGCGTAACGAACCGTTTGGCTACGGGACTGTTGTGTACGCAACTATTCTGCTACGTTGTTGCGCAGGCAATAGATGTTCCCAGTCTGAGGAGGCTGAACCCCCCACATGAGCGCTACGACTCCTTCCACGCTCGAAGGCACATGGGCCCTCGACAAGCTCCACTCCACCGCGTCGTTCGCGGTCAAGCACATGGTCGTCTCGACCTTCCGCACGAGCTTCAAGGACCTTGACGCGACCTTCGTCGCCGACGGTGATGACATCACTCTCACCGGCACCGTTCCGGCCGAGTCGATCGACATCGACCAGCCCGACTTCCGCGGCCACCTGATGTCGGCCGAGTTCTTCGACGTCGCCAATACGCCGAACATCGAGTTCCGCTCGACCTCCGTGCGGCGTGGCGCCGATGACTCCGTCCAAGTCGACGGTGAGCTGACGGTCAAGGGCATCACCCAGCCCGTCACCGCCGCCGGCAGCCTGACCGGCCCGGTCGCCGATGTCATGGGCAACGATCGCGTCGGCGTCGAGCTCGAGGCCGACGTCGACCGCTCGCTCTACGACCTCAACTGGAACGCACCGCTGCCCAAGGGCGGCGAGGCGCTCGGCAAGAACGTCACGCTGGCGGTCCACCTCGAGTTCGTCCGCCAGGAGGCGTAAGCGAGATGCGGATCCTCGGCATCTCGGGAAGTCTCCGCAAGGATTCGCACAACACGGCGCTCCTCCGGGCGGCGGCAGAGCTGCTGCCGCCCGGAGTGCAGCTCGAGCTGTTCGACGGCCTCAGGGCGATCCCGCCCTACGACGCCGACCAGGACACGCCTGAGCTCCAGGGCCCCGCGGTGCAGGCGCTCAAGGACGCCATCGAGCGCGCCGACGCGGTCCTGATCTCGACCCCCGAGTACAACCACTCGATTCCCGGCGTGCTCAAGAACGCGCTGGACTGGGCCTCGCGCCCGGTGGCCGAGACCGTGCTGCGCGGCAAGCCCGCGGCTGTCGTCGGCGCGAGCACCGGCCTGTTCGGGGCCGTCTGGGCGCAGGCGGAGGTCCGCAAGGTGCTCGGCGCCACGGGCGCCGAGGTCGTCGATCGCGAGCTCCCCGTCATGCAGGCCCACGCCCAGTTCGACGAGTACGGGAACCTGGTCGAGGAGGACCTGCGCGGCCAGCTGGCCGAGCACGTCGCGGCCCTCGTCGAGGCCGCGAGCAAGAAGGTCGCCGCCTAGCTACTTCCCCCGGAAATAGTCGCCGTTGAGTGGGGCGGTTCCGTCCGCCTGGAGTGAGAGCATTTTCCCTGTAAATCGGCGGTTTGGAGGGTGGATGCTGCGACTTGTGGGGCCTCAGGCGGAGTGCCTGTTCGACGTCGGGTTGCCGGTTGAGGTGCGGGAGTTGCCGGCTGATCTGGCCGCGTTGGACGTGCTGCTGGACGATGCGACGCTGTTCGCGCCGATCCGCGAGGCGTGGTCGGTCTGCGCGAGCGGCGCCGGGCGTCCGTCGATCGCGATGAACTGCTTCGTGCGGTTGATGGTGATCAAGACGCGGACTGGGTGGGGCTATGAGACGTTGGTCAGGGAGGTTTCTGACTCGATTCACCTGCGGCGCTTCTGCCGGATCGCGCTGAGCGCGCGGGTGCCCGACGAGTCGACGGTCCGCAAGCTGACGCGTCGCCTGGGTCCCGAGGTCATCGACGAGATCACCCGCGCGGTGATCGAGAAGGCGACCCGCGAGCGGCGTTTCGTCGGGCGGGCGGTGCGGATCGATTCCACCGTTGTGGAGTCCGACATCCGCTACCCCAACGACGCCTCGTTGGCGGCCGACGCGACGCGTGTCCTGGCGCGTGAGGCGCGCAAGGTCAAGCGCCTGGCGGGCACGGCAGCGCGTGGGGTGCGCGATCGTTCGCGCAGCGCCGCAAAGAAGCTGCGCGCGATCAGCCGCACCGTCGCGCGGCGGACCGGTCAGGCCAAGACGATCGTGCTGCGGTTGACCGGTGAGGCCGGCGAGCTGGTCGGCCGGTCGGTCCGCGAGGCCCGCAAGCTCGCTCGGCAGTTGCGCGATCGCGCCCGCGGTCGCGGCGCGCGCGCCAAGCAGCGCGCCGCCGAGCGCCTCGACGAGCTGGCCGACCTCGCCGAGAAGGTCGCCCGGCAGATCACCCAGCGCCTGGCCGGGCAGAAGATCACCGACCGCTTGGTGTCGATGGCCGACCCCGACGCGCGGCCGATCCGCAAGGGCAAGCTGCGCGCCCCGACCGAGTTCGGCTACGTCTTCCAGCTCGCCGAAGTCACCGAGAACACCCGCCGCGGCGCCCGCGGCCTGATCCTGCCCGCCCCCACCAAGGTCGGCTCACCCAACGAACCCGACCTGCTGCCCGACACCGTCGCAGAGCTGCGAAGAGCCGACCTGAACCCGCGCGACGTCGCGCTCGACGGCGGCTTTGCGCCCGGCGCCGTCGCCGAGCAGCTGCCCAACGCGACCAAGGTCTTCATCTCCGGGCGCCAAAGCACAGCCTCCAAACACAGCGACCGGCGCCTGGCGCGCTACCGCGTCGGCGCCGAAGGCCGCATCAGTCACCTCAAACGCGGCTACGGCATGCGCCGCACTCGACTCAGAGGCCTCGACGGAGCCAGAACGACGGTCGGATGGTCGATCCTGACCTACAACCTCGACACCCTCGCCATCCGGGCCACCTGACAGCATCCAACTCGCCCCGGACCATCCACCCCGGAGCCGATTTGCAAGACGGCCGCGCCCCCAAGGCGCGGCCGTTTTCGTTCCTCACCCACCCGGGTTTATCCGGGGCAAGTAGCTAAGGGTGCCGAAGGCGGCCCGTCCGAACCGGGACTCCGCGGAGGAGTAACGGCCGCCAAGGCGGGTCCCCCGGCCGAAGGCCGACGTTCTCAGAAGACCACGGTCCGGTTCTCGTGGACCAGAACGCGGTCCTCGAGATGCAGGCCCACCGCGCGGGCGAGCACGTTGCGCTCGACGTCGCGGCCTATGCGCGCGAGCGCGGCAGTGCCCTCGCGGTGGGTCACGCGCACGACGTCCTGCTCGATGATCGGCCCGGCGTCGAGCTCCTCGGTGACGTAGTGCGCCGTGGCGCCGATGACCTTGACCCCGCGCTCCATGGCGCGCCGGTAGGGATCGGCGCCCGCGAAGGCCGGCAGGAACGAATGGTGGATGTTGATCACCGGACAGCCGACGCCCGCCAGGAAGTCGCCGCTGAGGATCTGCATGTAGCGCGCGAGGACCACGAGGTCGAAGTCCTCGCCGTCCAGCAGCTCGAGCATCCGCGCCTCGGCCGCCGGCTTCTCGCCCTTGACCACGGGCACGTGCTCGTAGCGCGCGCCGAAGCCTTCGACGTCCGTGGCGTGGTCGGGATGGTTGGAGATCACCAGCGGGATCTCGCAGTGCAGCTCGCCGCGCCGGCGGCGCCAGAGCAGGTCCAGCAGGCAGTGGTCCTCGCGCGAGACGAGCACGGCGACGCGCTTGGCGCGCCCCGCGTCGTCCAGGCGCCACTGCATCACAAAGCGGTCGGCCACCGCGTCCGCGAACGCCCGCGCGAAGTCCTCGCCGATCTCCTCGATGGTGAAGGCCATGCGCATGAAGAACGCGCCGCCCTCCGGATCGGTGGAGTACTGATCGGAGGTGACGATGTTGGCGTCGCGGGCGGCGAGGAACCCGGAGACCGCCGCGACGATGCCGTGCCGGTCGGGGCAGGCGATGAGCAGCCGCGCTTCCATCGCGCGAAGACTATGGGAGCGCGATGTTCGGCTCCCTGATGGCTCAGTGCGGGCGGCAGAGGAAGCTGACCTGCTGCGACGGCGTGCGGTAGGTGTGGGCCATGAACGCGGACAGATTCGCCATCTGCTCGCCGTAGAGCGCCTTCGCCTGCGCGCTGCTCATCGCACCGAGCTTGACCGCACGCCGGCCGCGCGCCTTCAGGAGCGCCGCGAGGCGCGCCTGGGCGCCGGCGCGGGTGCGCCCGCCGCGCTGGGCGATGACCGCCGGCGACAGGCCGCTGTCGCGCAGGTGACGGAAGGTGGCCGGGCGCAGGCCGAAGACGCTCTTGGCGTGGTCGGCGATCGCCGGCGTGTGGAAGACGTGGAAGATCATGTGGTTGGAGAGGTGGCCCTGGGTCAACGTCTCCAGGGCGCGGCGCTCGAGCACGGCGCGCATCGCCGGGCGCACGGCCTTCAGGCGCGGCGCGACGAGCGCGTGGGCCAGCCTGCGCTGCGAGCTCCAGCCCCGCTTGCGCGCCAGCTGGCCCAGCGTGCGGTGATCGTCGAGCCAGGCGTCGACCTCGGCGCGGTCGCTGTGGATCAGCTGGTAGAGACGCGCCTCGTCATGCGGCAGCCACGAGCTCATCACCCACTCGTCGCTGGGCAGCCAGTCCAGCCGCGCGCCGTGGGGCGCGTGGGAGTCGGCGGCCTGTGCGGCGGCGGGGACGATCAGCAGGGCGGTGAGGGCGAGGAGGAGAAGGCGGTGTCGCATGCCCCCTGTAACGCCGCGGGCGCGCGCCGCCCCGCCCCACCCTAGGTGGCGGCCTGCACCACCCGCGCGGGCCCGGCGGGCTCGACGACCGTGGCGTCGTCGGGCACCGCCGCGCCCGGCCCGAAGAGGGCGAGCACGGAGCCGCCGAAGCCGCCGCCCATGATCCGCGCGCCGATCGCGCCCGCGTCCTTCAGGCGCGTCACGGTGCGCTCGACGGCGTCGACCGAGACCTCGTAGTCGTCGCGCAGGCTGGCGTGGGAGGCGTCGAGCAGCGCGCCGAGCGCCTCCAGGTCGCCGTCGCGCAGGGCGCGCACGGCCGCGTCGACGCGCGCGTTCTCGCTCAGCACGTGGCGCACGCGGCGGTCCAGCGGCGCCGGCAGCCGCTCGGGCGCGTCGGCCGGCGCGTCGCGCAGCGAGCCGATGCCCAGCGCCTCGCAGGCGGCGCGGCACTCGGCGCGGCGCTCGTTGTAGCCCGAGCCCGCGTGGGAGTGCTCGTGGCCCGACGGCGCCACGGCCAGCGTCCAGCCATGCAGGTCGAGGGTCACGGGGTCCAGCGAGAGGTCGCGGCAGTCCAGGCGCAGGGCATAGCCCTCGCGCCCGAACAGTGCCGCGAGCTGATCGAGCAGGCCCGTCTGCGCACCGACCCAGTCGTTCTCCACGCGCGAGCACAGCTTCGCGAGCTCGCGGCGGTCGCCTTCGGGTTCGCCCGCGAGGGCCAGCAGGGCGAGGGCGAGCGCGGTCGACAGCGCCGCCGACGACGACAGGCCGCTGCCGCGGGGCACGTCGCCGGCGATCCGCAGGCGCGCGCCGGCGACCGTGTGGCCCGCGGCGCCCAGCTCGCCCACCGTCCCGCGCACGAACGCCCGCCAGCCCTCGCCGTCGCGTGGCGGGCCGGCGGCGTCGAAGTCGTCGTCCTCACCGAGGTCGGCGGCGTGCGCGTGCACGCGGCCGCCTTCGAGGGCCTCGGCCCGCACCGTCACCCCGCGCGCGATGGCGAAGGGCAGGCAGAGGCCGTCGTTGTAGTCCGTGTGCTCGCCGATCAGGTTGACCCGGCCGGGGCCGAACGCGGCGAGTGAGCTCACGCCAGCGCCGCGAGCGCGGCAGGGACCTCGCCCAGCCGCGCGACCTTCAGGGCACCCGGGGGCGGCTCGCGCTCGTCCTCGTCGCCCGCCACCCACACCGCTCCGCGCATCCCCGCGGCGAGCGCGCCGCGCACGTCCCAGTCGAGGTGGTCGCCGACCATGACGGTGTCGGCGGGCGCCGAGCCCATGAGCTCGAGCGTGGCGGTGAACGCGGCCGGGTCGGGCTTGGACGCGCCGAGCTCCTCGGAGATGCCGATCGCGTCGAGCTCGGCCTCGAGACCGAGCAGGTCGACCTTGCGCCGCTGCATCCACGACGGCCCGTTGGTCAGCAGCCCCGTGCGGACGCCGGCCTCGCGCAGCGAGTGCAGCAGCTCGATCGCGTGCTCGACGAAGCGCGAGCGCCCGAGCTGCTCGTCGCGCAGGCGCACCGCGGTCTCATGCAGCGCCTCCGACGGCTCGCCCCACGGCTCGCACACCGCGATCAGGTGCAGGCGCCGGTAGTTGGGGACGTCGAGCTCGCCGCTGAGCACGCGCTCGTAGAGGTCGTCCTTGCCGTCGCGGTAGCGCAGCCGCAGGCGGTCGACGTCGACGTCGGGCAGCTCCGCGCGCGCCGCCGCGCACAGCTCGACGAGCATCTCGCTCTCCAGGCCCGTCGTATCGAGCAGCGTGTCGTCGAGGTCGAAGACGACCGCGCGCGGCAGCTTCACGCTCAGCGCTCGCCCGGCAGCTTGGCCGGATACAGGGTGACGGGGAGCGACAGGTCCAGCGCGGTGCGCAGGATGCGGTTCTGCTCTCCGGTGTGGGCGGCGGGGTAGCCCTCGCCCGGCGAGGCGCGCTCGGGCCGGCCGATGTAGCCGAACTTCAGGTGCTGGGGCAGGATCTGCATGAGCCGCGGCGACATGTGGGCGCGCGCGCCCATGTTGCGCGGCTCCTCCTGCACCCACACGACCTCGCGCAGGTTCGGGTAGCTGGTGACCAGCTCGAGGATCTGCGCCTCGGGGAAGGGATAGAGCAGCTCGACGCGCCCGATGGCGACCGTCTCGTTGTCCTGGCGGCTGGGATGCCCGACGAGGTCGTAGTAGATCTTGCCCGTGCACAGCACGAGGCGGGTGACCTTCTCGGCCGCCACGCGCGGCTCGCCCAGAACCGGGAAGAAGCGCGTCTCGGAGAGGTGCTCGAGCCGGTTGGTCGCCTGCGGCAGGCGCAGCAGCGACTTCGGGGTCATGATGATCAGCGGGCGCTGCTTGGCGATCCGGGCCTGGCGGCGCAGCAGGTGGAAGTACTGCGCCGGCGTGGTCAGGTTGGCCACGCGGATGTTGCCCTCGGCGGCGAGCTGCAGGAAGCGCTCGAGCCGTGCGGAGGAGTGCTCGGGGCCCGAGCCCTCATAGCCGTGGGGGAGCAGCAGCGTCAGGCGCGTCGTCTGGCCCCACTTGGCCAGGCCGCTGACGATGAACTGGTCGATGATGACCTGCGCCGAGTTGCCGAAGTCCCCGAACTGAGCCTCCCACAGCACGAGCGTCTCGGGCGCCTCGGCCGAGTAGCCGTACTCGAAGCCCAGGCACGCGATCTCGCTCAGCGGCGAGTTGTGCAGCTCGAAGGGCGCCAGCGCGCCGGGCAGCGACTGGATCGGGCACATCGACTGGCCCGTCTTGGCGTCGTGCAACACCATGTGGCGCTGGGAGAAGGTCCCGCGCTCGACGTCCTGGCCGGTCAGGCGGATCGGCACGCCCTCGGTCAGCAGCGACGCGAAGGCGAGCACCTCGGCGTGCGCCCAGTCGATCCCGCCGTCGGCGCCCACGGCCTGGCGGCGGCGCTCGAGCTGCTTGACCAGCTTGGGATGCACGGTGAAGCCGTCGGGGATCCGCAGCAGCTCGTCGTTGAGGCTGCGCAGGCGGTCGGGCGACACCGCGGTCTGCACCTCGGGCGAGGGCGAGCGATCGAGCTGGTACTCGCCGGTGGCCTGCTCGACCGTGCCGGCGTCCTCGGCGGCCTTGATCTGCGCCTTGAGGTCCTGGTGCAGGCGCGTGAGCTCGTCCCACACGTCCTGGCGCTGCTGCTCGACCTCCTCCTGGGTGAGGACGCCGTCCTGGACGAGCTTCTCGGCCCACAGCTCGCTGACGCGCTTCTTGGCCTTGATCTTGGCGTACATCTCGGGCTGGGTGTACGCGGGCTCGTCGGCCTCGTTGTGGCCGAAGCGCCGGTAGCCGATGAGGTCGATGACGACGTCGTGGCCGAACTCCTCGCGGAAGGCGAAGGCCAGGCGCACGGCGGAGACGCAGGCGGCCACGTCGTCGGCGTTGACGTGGACGATCGGCGTGTCGTAGCCCTTGGCGATGTCCGAGGCCCAGCGGGTGGAGCGCGCGTCCTCGGGGTCGGTGGTGAAGCCGACCTGGTTGTTCTGGACCAGGTGGATCGTGCCGCCGACCTTGTAGCCGTCGAGCGCCTGCAGGTTCAGCGACTCGGCGACGACGCCCTGGCCGGGCATCGCCCCGTCGCCGTGCAGGACGATCGGCACCGCGGCGTTGGTGTCGCGGTGGGCGTGCGGGCCCTGGCGGCCGGTCTGCGCCGCGCGCGTCGCGCCGACGACGACCGGGTGCACGAACTCCAGGTGCGACGGATTGGACTCGAGGTTGACGAGGATCGCATCGCCGTTGGGCAGCTGGTAGGTGCCCTGGGCGCCGTGGTGGTACTTGACGTCGCCGGTGCCGCCCTGCGGGATCGAGGTCACGGCCTCCAGGGTCGAGGCGCCCTCGAACTCGGCGAAGATCGTCTCGTAGGGGCGCCCGAGGTTGTGGGCCAGCACGTTGAGCCGCCCGCGGTGGGCCATGCCGACGACGACCTCGCGCGCGCCGTGCGCGGCGGCCAGCTGGATGGTCTCGTCGATCATCGGGACCGTCATGTCGAGGCCCTCGATCGAGAACTGCTTCTGGCCCAGGTAGGCCTTGTGCATGAAGCGCTCGAGGGCGTCGACCTCGACCAGGCGCTGCAGCAGCGCGTGCTGCTCGTCGTTGGTCAGCGGCTTGCGGAACTCCGAGCCCTCGATCTTCTCGCGCAGCCACATGCGCTGGCGGTGGCTGGCGATGTGCTCGATCTCGTAGGCGATCGTGCCGCAGTAGGTCTCGCGCAGGTGCGGCAGCGCGTCGGCCAGGGTCGCCCCCGGCACGTACATGCGCAGGATCTTGGCCGGGATCTTGGCCATGATCTCCGGCGACAGGCCGACGGTCGTTGGCTCGAGCGCCGGGTCGCCCTCGGGCTCGGTCCCCAACGGATCCAGGAGGGCCGCGAGGTGCCCGTGGGTGCGGTGGGCCTTCAGCAGCGAGGTGGCGGCCTGCACCGCCTGCAGCATCTGCTCGTCGATCGCGGCGCCGTCGCGCGGCGCGACGGGCGCCACGTCGCGGGCTGCGGCCGCCGCGGCGGCGGGCGCCGGCGGGGCGGGGGGCGGTCCGAGCTCGGCGCCCAGCGAGGCGAAGACGCCGTCGTAGAAGCCGTGATCGCCCTGCAGGTAGGCCTCGACGATCTGCAGGAAGCGCCCCGACTCCGCGCCCTGGATGACGCGGTGGTCGTAGGTCGAGGTCATCGTCATGACCTTCTCGGCGCCGATCATGGCGCCGATGTTCTGCAGGCCCGGCGGGTAGGCGATCGAGCCGGTGGCGACGATCGTCCCCTGGCCGACCATGAGGCGCGGCACCGAGGCGATGGTGCCGATCCCGCCCGGGTTGGTGAGCGAGATGTTGGCGCCCGTGAGGTCGTCGGCCGTCAGCGTGTTGGTGCGCGCCTTCTCGATCAGCTCGTCGAAGGCCGCCTTGAAGCCGGCGAAGTTCTTGCGGCCCGCGTCGCGGATGACGGGGACCATCAGCGTGCGCGTGCCGTCCTTCTTCTCCACGTCGACCGCGATGCCCAGGTTGACCTGACCGTCGTCGACGCGATGGGGCTTGCCATCGCTGTTGTCGAAGTGGTGGGTCATGACCGGCATGTCGTGCGTCGCGGCCTGGGAGATGGCGTAGGCGATGAGGTGGGTGAAGGAGACCTTCTGGCCGCCGTCCTTCAGCTGCTTGCGGCGGGTGTCCATCGCCGTGACGGTCAGGGTGCGGAACGAGGTCGCCGTCGGGATCGAGCGGCTCTCGTCCATGTAGCGCGCGAGCATCGCCGCGCCGCCCTTGAGCAGCGTGTCCGATCCGCGGCCGTCGTGCGCCGGTGCCGCCACCGCCGCCGCGCCGTCGCCGTTCTTGGCGTCGAGCACGTCGGCCTTGGTGATGCGCCCGCCCGGGCCGGTGCCCGCGATCGCGCTGAGGTCGATGCCCTCGGCCGCGGCCACGCGCGCGGCCACGGGGGAGATCTTCGCGTCGTCCGGGACGACCGCCGGCGCGGCGGCCGGTGCGGGTGCGCCGTTGCCCGAGGTCTCGACGGGTGCGGGCCGTGGGGCGCCCGCGCCGATCTGCATGCGAGCGATGACCTGGCCCACCGTGACCGTGTCGCCCTCCTCGGCCAGGATCTCGGTGATCGTGCCCGCGGTGGGGGCCGGCAGCTCCATGTCGACCTTGTCGGTCGAGATCTCGACGACGGCCTGCCCGTCCTCCACGGCGTCGCCGACCTTGACCGACCACTCGAGGATCGTGCCCTCGGTGACCGACTCGCCGCCCGCGGGAGTGACGATGTCGACGATCTCGCCGGTGCTCGCGGGCTCCGCGCCGGGCGCCTCGGGCTCAGTGACCGCGGCGGGCGCCTCGGGCTCGGTGACCGCGGCGGGCGCGACACCGTTCTCGGTGGCGATCTCGGCGAGGACCGCTCCGACGCTCACGGTGTCGCCCTCGGCGACGTGGATCTTGACCACGGTGCCCGTGGCGGGCGACGGGACGTCGGCGTCGACCTTGTCGGTGGAGATCTCGACGAGGGCCTCGTCGGCCTCGATCGAGTCCCCCTCCTGTTTGTGCCACTCCAGGACGGTGCCCTCGGTCACCGACTCGCCCATCTGAGGCAGGGTGACCTGCACTGTGGTGTTGACCGCCATTGCTCTGAATTCAGACTGTAGCGCCCTTGCCGGGCGCAAGACGCTGGACTAATACGCCCTAATGGACGCTTCCCCTATGCCGGTTCGTCCATGCTTGCAATCACGCTGTCGTCGCCTGACGGCGGCGCTCCTCGCGGACGAACTCGTAGGAGCCCACGAACGGGCCGACGGCTCCGATCACCGCCACCGCGATGCCGAGGCGCAGCGGCAGCACCCGGGCGCGTACCGCGGCCAGGGTTAGCACGCACATCGCGATCCAGCCGAGGCCATGCGCCATGCCGAACACGAACTCCAGCGTGTGCAGGCCCGGCACGATCCACACCACCAGCAACGTGAGGTAGATCGCGGAGTGCGTGAACGAGAGCCGCTTCAGCGTGTCGAACGACAGACTCACGCCAACAGGCCGGCCATCCGCCGCAGAGGCTCGTCGGCCTCTGGCGGCCAGTCGTCGATCGCGGCGGGCCACCAGGCGTGGTCGTCGTGCTCGTGGTCGGGCGTGACCTCGGCGCCCTCGGGCAGCCACGCCTGGCCGACGAGCATCACGAGGCGGTGCGGCAGGCGCACGAGCGCCTCCACCTGGACGCGCTCGGGGGCGACCGACCACTCCTCGTCGAGCTCGCGCGTCAGCGTGTCGACCGGGCTCTCGCCGACGTCGACCGCGCCCCCGGCGCCCAGCGCCCAGCGCCCCGGCCACGACGACAGCCACGGCGCCCGGCGGCCGGCCAACCAGCGGCCGTCGGCCGAGCGCGTGACGCACAGCGCCGCGACCGACAGCGAGGCGTCGCCCTCGACCAGGCGCAGGGCCCAGCGCAGCGGCTGCAGGTGCAGGGTCAGGCGCCCGGCCTCCTCCTCGTGGGCCACCAGGCGGGCCGACAGGCCGTCGTGACTGGGCGAGCCGCGGTCGCGCAACGCGGCGATCGCGGCGTCGGCGGCCTGCGCGCGCGCGGGCGGCGGGTCGTAGTGATCGTCGCTCCAGTGGACCTCGACCTCGTCGGGGCACCACGGGCCGCGGGCGAGGAGGGCGGGCTCGTCGGGCATGGGCCTGAGAACCAAATCTAGAGAACGTCCGGCCTTCGGCCGGGGGGACCCGCCTCAGGCGGTGTGTTACTGACGCGCGTCCGGCCGGCCGTCGCCGCCTTCGGCACCCCTAGGATCGGGCGGCATGACGCGCGCACGCAACCGCTGGGGCTGGGGCTTTCAGGACGCGGTCATCGGTGCTGGAGAGGCGCACGCGGCCGCGCCCGGCGTCGTCGCGCTGCTCGGCTTCGGCTCGACCGAGGTCGAGGAGCCGCTGCCCACGCCGACGCTCCCCGCGCCGCGCGTCGCGGGGCCGGCGGCCCTGGCGCACATCTGCTCGCTCGACGATCGCGATCGCGCCTGCCACAGCCTCGGCAAGTCCTACGTCGACACCATCCGCGGCTTCCGCGGGCGCTACGAGCACGTCGTCGACCTCGTCCTGCGCCCCCGCGACGAGCCCGAGGTGCAGGCCGTGCTGGAGTGGGCGGCCGACGCGAACGTGGCGGTGGTCGCCTACGGCGGCGGCACGAGCGTCGTCGGCGGCGTGGAGCCGCGGATCCCAGGCTCGTTCGACGGCGTCGTGTCGCTCGATCTCGGCGCGCTGGACCGCGTGCACGAGGTCGACCCCGTCTCGCGCGCGGCGCGCATCGGCGCCGGGGCGGCCGGCCCGCGCCTGGAGGAGCAGCTCGGCGCCCACGGGCTGACCATGCGCTTCTACCCGCAGTCCTTCGAGCTCTCGACCCTCGGCGGGTGGATCGCCACGCGCGCGGCCGGCCATTTCGCCACCGGCGCGACGCACGTCGACGACCTCGTCGAGGCCGTGCGCGCCATTACGCCCAACGGGACCTGGGCCTCGCGCCGGCTGCCCGGCTCGGGCGCCGGCCCCTCGCCCGACCGGCTGCTGCTCGGCTCGGAGGGGATCCTCGGCGTCATCACCGAGGCGTGGGTGCGCGTGCAGCCGCGCCCGTCGCACCGGGCGGGGCGCGCGGTGCGCTTCGCCGGCTTCCTGGCCGGTGCCGACGCGGTGCGCGCCGTGGTCCAGGCCGGGCTGCGGCCCGCCAACTGCCGGCTCATCGACGCGCTGGAGGCCGCGCAGAGCGGGGCGGGCGACGGCGCAAGCGCCGTGCTCGTGCTCGGCTTCGAGTCCACCGACCATCCTGTCGAGGACGAGCTCGCGCGCGCGCTCGAGCTTTGCCGCGCGCACGGCGGCGAGCCCGACGAGCCACCGGGGAACGCGGGGGCGGGCGCGTGGCGCGAGGCCTTCCTGCGCATGCCCTACCTGCGCGACATGCTCGTGCGCCTCGGGGTCCTCTCGGACACCTTCGAGTCCGCCATCACGTGGGACCGGCTGCCCGCCTTCCACGAGGCGGTCGTCGGCGCCACCCGCGCGGCGCTGGGCGAGCGCTGCCGGGTGACCTGCCGCTTCACGCACGTCTACCCCGACGGCCCCGCGCCCTACTTCACGGTCCTCGCGCCGGCGCGCCGCGGCGACGAGCTCGAGCAGTGGCTGGAGATGAAGAGCGCGGCCTCCGACGCGATCCTGGCCGCGGGCGGCACCATCACCCACCATCACGCCGTGGGCCGCGACCACCGCCCGTGGTACGACGCCCAGCGCCCCGCGCCGTTCGCCGCCGCGCTGCGGGCGGCCAAGGCGGCCGTCGACCCCAAGGCGATCCTCAATCCCGGGGTACTCTTGGATCCATGAGTGCGGAGGCCAAGAACTTCGAGGCGATCACCAAGGCGAAGGCGGACCACAGCGCCAGATGCCCCTTCCCGCCGCACACCGTGCGCATGAACCCCTTCGAGATCGAGCGCATGAACTGGGAGGAGGGCGACACCATCGCCGGCCTCATTCTGGAGGGCGATCCCAAGGTCGGCACCGGCGCCTTCCGCCTGGTGTGCGACGGCATGGAGCCGCCCGAGCTCGAGCTCGAGGAGGTCGAGGCGATCAGCGCGCCGGTCGAGCCGCTCGAGATCCCCGCCGGGCCGGGGCGCCCCGGCGAGCCGACCGCCTGAGGGTGACGGTCGGCTCGAGGGGATCGGGATCTCCGGCCCCAACGGAGGGGCCGGGCGGAACTTGCGCTGAACGCGATCAGACCGTCAGCTGACGGTCGAAGGCGCGCGCGAAGAGCTCGACCTCGCGCCCGGCGGCCCACCGCGGGACGCGGTCGTCGCCGTCGGACTCGAGCTCCAGGCGCACCGTGCCGTCGGCGACGGCGACGTGGGCCGCGCGCACGAGCTGGTCGCGCGAGCGCTCGAGGTCCTCGGCCAGTCGCAGGCACGCCGACATGCGGTTCAGGCGCTCCTCGTCGCCCTTGATCGCCAGGGGGGCGAACGGGCCCAGCGAGGGCGTGCCCTTGCGGTGGTAGCGCACCGCCTGCCCGATGAGCGCGAGCTCGCGCTGCTCGAAGCCGGGCAGGCCGGCGTTGAGGACCAGGTAGCGCGAGTGCTTGTGGTGGTCGTCGTAGTCGACGGTCATGCCGATGTCGTGCAGCAGCGCGGCGGCCCAAAGAAGCTCGCGCTCGACGGGGTCGCCGCCGTGCACGCCCGCCGCTGCCAGCTCGTCGAAGAGGCCGAGCGCGAGCTGCGCGACGTGCGCGACGTGCGGGTTGCGATCGGGCCCCATGTCGTACTGGGCGGCGAGGTTGACGACGCTCGCGTGGCGCACGTCGTCGAACAGCGGTGGATCGCCGTCGAGGTGGCGCTCGAAGAACACGCCCTCGCGCAGGCCCGCCTCGGTGACCTCGAGGCCCTCGAAGCCGCCGACCTCCATCACCGTCTGCACGACGATCGCGCCGCCGAGGATGATGTCGCCGCGCGAGGGCTTGATGCCGGGGAACTTGGCGCGCTCGGCCGGCGTGCGCGACGCGAGCTCCTCCACCAGGCGGTCGAGCTCCTCGCGCGCGATGACATAGCCCTGGACGCCCGCCTCGGGCACCTCGAGGTCGCGCTGGGCCGCGGCGGCGAGGTTGCGGATCGTCCCGCCGATGCCGACCAGCCGTGTGCCCGAGCCGTCCAGCCACGGCGCGCGCTCGAGCTTGGCCTTGACGTAGCCCACCAGCTCGCGGACCTGCTTGGGCTTGGCCGCGCTGTCATCGGGCAGGAAGCGCTCGCTCACGCGCACCGCGCCCAGGCGCCAGGAGTCGAGCTCGCGCGAGTGGCGGCCGAGGACGTGGACCAGCTGCATCGAGCCGCCGCCGATGTCGAGCATGACCCCGTCGGCCAGCGTGGTCGAGTTCACCGCCGCCAGGTAGCCGTAGCGCGCCTCCTCGTCCCCGCTGAGCACGCGCACGCGCAGCCCGCTGGCCGCCTGGGCGCGCTCGAGGAAGGCCGCGGAGTTCGAGGCGTCGCGGATGGCGGAGGTCGCCACGGCGAGGACGTCACCGGGCTCGATGCCGCTGGCCGAGCAGAAGTGCGCGAAGACCTCCATCGTCGCCTGCGCGCGCGCCATACCCGGCTCGCCGAGCTCGCCCGTCGCGGCCAGCCCCTCGCCGATGCGCACGGCCTCGTAGATCTCGTCGGTGCGCTTCCACCGATCCTCGGCGGCCGTGAACACGACCAGGCGAAACGAGTTGGACCCGAGATCGGCGACGGCGATGCGCTCGGCCATGAGGCGCAGAGTAGTGTCGCGCGCCGCCGCCGCGGGCTGCGGGTCAGTCGCGCTCGATGATCTCGACGCGATACTGATCCGGATCGCGCACGAAGCAGATCCGCGAGCCGCCGTCGCGCACCGTGTAGGGCGGCTTCTCGGGCTCGATGCCCTGCTCGGCCAGGTCGGCGAGGGTGGCGTCGAGGTCCGGGGTGGTGATGGCGATGTGGTTGTAGCCGGTGCCGAGCTCGTAGGAGTCGACTCCGTGGTTGTAGGTCAGCTCGAGGCGGGCGCCGTCGTCGGGCAGGCCCATGAAGACGTTGATGGCCTCGTCGCGGATGGGGTGGCGGCCCATCTCCTCGAACCCCAGCGCCTCGTAGAAGGCGACGGAGCGATCGATGTCGCCGATGCGATAACAGGTGTGGATGAGCTCGGGTGGCATGCCGCGCAGCGTAGCCCGGCTCGCGAGGGCCGGTCTGGCAATGTACGGCCGACCATGGTCATCGAACGCTCCATGCACCCTCAGTACCTGTCGAACACCTATCTCGTCGGCGAGCCCGGCGGCGCGGGCTTCTTCGTCGACGCCGGCGGTCCCGTGAGCCCGCTGGTGCCGGCGGCGGAGCGCCACGGCATGACCCCGACGCATGTCCTGCTCACCCATCACCACCACGACCACGTGGAGGAGCTGGGCAAGCTCCTGGAGCGCTGGCCCGACCTGCAGGTGCTCGCGCACCCCGACGAGCGCGTGGACGGCGTGACCGGCACCATGGATCCCGGCCAGACGGTGCAGGTGGGCGCCCTGGAGGTACGCGCGCTCCACACGCCGGGTCACACCAAGGGAATGCTCTCGCTGCTCGTCGAGGGCAACGTCTTCACCGGCGACACGCTGTTCAAGAACTCGGTCGGCGGCGTGCGCGCGCCGGGCCACACCACCTACGCCGACCTCAAGCACTCGATCATGGACGTGCTGCTGGCGCTGCCGCCGGAGACCGTGATCCGCCCCGGCCACACCGAGCCCACGACGGTGGCCGACGAGTGGGAGCACAACGCGTTCGTGCGCATCTGGCGCGGGCTCGATCCCGAGGGCGACGCGCCCTGCACGGCCATGGGCGAGCCGGCCACGCTGGTGCTGCTCGGCGACGACTACGACGGCGGTCACAAGGCCTGGGTGCGCTGGCCCGACGGCTCCGACGACATCGTCGGGGGCTCACAGGTCAAGCGGGGCTAGCCCGGCGGGCGGCGGGCGCTCGCTAGCCTCCCTCGTGGTGGCCCGACGCGAGAAGAAGCCGATTCCCACGTCGCGCCTGCGCCGCTCGGCCACCGTGGGGCGCCTGGCGGCGGGCCAGGCGGTGCGCCAGGCCGGCACGCGCGCCGCCAACATCACGCGCTCCGACGAGGAGGCCCAGAAGGCATCGGCCCGCCGGCAGCTCGAGACGGCCGAGCAGATCGTCTCGGCGCTGGGGACGATGAAGGGCGCGGCCATGAAGCTCGGCCAGGTGATGTCGTTCCTCGACGTCGGCCTGGTGCCCGAGGAGTTCCGCGAGCAGTTCCAGGCCAAGCTCGCCGAGCTGCGCGACGCCGCGCCCAAGGTCGCCTTCAAGGACATGAAGAAGGTCCTCGAGCAGGAGTACGACGACCCGCTCGACGAGGTCTTCGAGACCTTCGACCCGGTGCCGGTGGCGGCGGCGTCGATCGGCCAGGTCTACAAGGCGCGCCTGGACGACGGCCGCGACGTCGCCGTCAAGGTCCAGTACCCCGGCGTCAACACCGCCGTGCGCTCCGACATGCAGAACCTGGGAATGATCCTGCGGCTCATGAAGTCGGTCGCCCCCGGACTGGATCCCAAGGCGCTGGGCACCGAGATCCGCTCGCGCATCGAGGAGGAGCTCGACTACGAGCTCGAGGCCCAGAACCAGCGCCGGCTCGCGCGCATCTTCCGCGGGCACCCGTTCATCGACATCCCCGACGTGGTCACGAGCCTCAGCCACGAGCGCGTGATCGTCAGCGAGTACGTCTCCGGGCGCGGCTTCGAGGAGATGAAGCAGCTCCCCCAGGCCGAGCGCGACCGCATCGGCGAGACGATCTTCCGCTTCTACTTCGGCTGCATGTACCGCCACCACCAGTTCAGCGGCGACCCGCACCCCGGCAACTGCCTGCTGCTCGACGACGGGCGGATGGCCTTCCTGGACTTCGGGCTGTTCAAGCGCATCACCCCCGCGGCGGCCGAGTTCGAGCTGCAGAGCCAGCGGCTGGGGATCGAGCGGCGCGCCGGCGACCTGATCGCGCACCTGCACAGCGGCGGCTGGATGGCCGATCCCAGCTACTACACCGAGGAGGGGATCCTCGAGCAGTTCGACGACTTCACGTGGTGGTACTCCCACGACGAGGAGATCGAGCTCACGCCCGAGATCGCCACCGAGGTGATGATCCAGATGAGCGATCCGCGCTCGCGCCACTTCGGCAAGATGCGCCACGAGACGCTCCCGCCCGACCACCTCTTCGGCCGGCGCCTGGAGATGCTCACGCTCGCCGTGCTCGGCCAGCTGCGCGCGACGGCGAACTGGCACCGCATCGCGCGCGAGTGGATCTACGGCGACGCGCCCGTGACCGACCTGGGCCGCGAAGAGGCCGAGTTCTACGCGCGCCGCCCGCCCGTCCACGCGTGAAGGCGCTCGATCCGCGCCTGCGCCTGCTCACGCTCGCGCTGCTCGTCGGTGCGGCCTTCCTCGTGGTGGCGCTCAGCGGCTCGCTGTCGGCCGACAGCGTGCGCGACCGCGTCGACGGTCTGGGCGCCGCCGGGCCGCTGCTCTTCATCCCCATCAGCGCCGGCCTGACCGTGGCGCTCTTCCCCGGCCCGCTGCTGGCGGGAGCGAGCGGCCTGCTCTTCGGCACCGCGCTGGGGACGCCGGTCTCGATCGTGTCGGCCACCCTGGGCGCCACGCTCGCCTTCGGCCTCTCGCGCTGGTGGGCCCACGACGCCGTCGAGGCGATCGCCGGCCCGCGCCTCGGTGCGCTGCGGGTGTGGGTCGGGCGCCGCGGGTTCCTCAGCGTGCTCTACGCGCGCATCGCGCCGGGCGTGCCGTACAGCCTGGTCAACTACGCCGCCGGGCTCGCCCCGATCCTGCTGCGCTCGTTCGTCGCCGCCACCGCGATCGGCGTCGCGCCGCGGGCGTTCGCCTACACCGCGCTGGGCGGCTCGCTGGGCGATCTCGGCTCGCCCGAGGCGATCATCGCCGTCGTCGTGCTGGTGGTGATGGCGCTCGTCGGCGCGTTCCTCGGCGGGCGCGACGTGCGCCGCGCCCGGCGCCCCGTCTAGATGTAAATCCCGAGGACGTTGTTCGGGTCGGGCCCGAGTTCGTTGCGCCGACACGCGGCCAGGCACCGATGGAAGGGAGCCCGTCGCCGCGCGCGGTCGCTGGAGCGAGTGGCAGGCCAAGCGTCCCGACTGAGGGTCGTCTGGCGACCTTAGACCGGGACGCTTACGCAGGATTCGCCTTCACTGCCCGCCACCGTCTGCCCTGAGGTCACAGGACGACACTTGGGCAGGACACTTCACCCCAACCCCCGAAGCCCGGGGACGCGTGCGGGCCCCACCCTCCCTCGGTGATGCTGTTTGGACCCCTACACCATCCGCCGCGCATCCCAGCAGGAACGACGTGCCCGGGAACTACATCTGATATGGGGGAGTGTTTGTCAAGTGGGTGTGGGTGATCGCGGCGGCTTGGCGGCCGTCGGCGGGGTGTTTGGTCGGTGGGCCGGGACGCCGGGCTCGGTGTCGGCGTTGCCAGTCTGAAATGCGAGGGTTGGGTACCTCAGGGCCCGGTTTCGTGCTGCCGGCTTGTGCTGTCTAGGAGCGAGCGTGACGCCCGTGGGGCGGGTGTTGCTCATAGCTGTGTCGCGCGTGCCGGCCGCTGATGGCCCGGCGCCCCGGCCCACCGACCTGTAGGGCTGTCAGCCGACGGTTAGTCGGCGGTCGCGGCGGCCCACAGGAACCCGGCCAGCTGCCGCGCGCAGGCCACGACGGTCACGTTGTGCGGCTTGCCGCGCGCCTTCATCTGGCGGCTGACCTTGAAGAGCCGTTGCTGTGCGCGGTTGCTGATCGCCAGGACGTGTTGGGGCTGACCGGCCTGGCGGTTGGCCAATGTCGCGCCCAACCGCGGCGGGCGGCTGTAGTGCCAGGCGGACTCGACCAGCAGGCGGCGGGCAAGCATCGATCCGGTCTTGGTGATCGAGCCATGCCTGGAGCTCTCGCCCGACTGCGAAAGTGATGGCGTCAGTCCCAGCCACGCGCTCAACGATGACGCCTTTTCAAAGCGTTTCCAGTCGCCGCCGAGCTCGAGATGGATCGACAGGGCGGTCAGCGTGTCGATCCCGCGGAACGCCCGCAGCCGCGCGACGGTCGGCCACCAGCGCTCATCGCTCACCAGCTCAGAGATCTGCAAGGCAATCGCCTGCTTGCGCGCGATCAGTCCGTCGACGCTCGCGATCAAGTCGGCGAACACCAGGTCGCTGGCCGGCTCATCGAACTGTTGCAGCGAAAGCCAGCGGCGGTGCTCGGCCGTCCACGTCGTCGCCTTGGGATAGACGCGCCCGTGACGCAGCAGCATCTTGCTGACGCGGTGGCGGGCGTTCATGAGATCGCGGCGGCAGGCGTCATGCGCGCGGGTCATCTCGCGGGCGGCCTCGACCTCCGGTGGCGGCACCACCACCCGGCGCAGCGACCCGGCCAACAGCAACCGCGCCAAAAGCTCGGCGTCCTTGCGATCGGTCTTGACCCTGTCCGAGGGCCCACGCGGCGTCTTGCCCGGCGCGATCACCTGCATCGCGATCCCCGCCGCCACCGCCGCGCGATAGAGCCCGAACCCCGTCGGCCCGGCCTCATAACACGCCCTGACCGGACCTGGCAACTCCTGCAGCCACATGACCGGCGCCTCGACACCAGGCCCGAACCGCAGACTGGTCAACTCGCCGGTCATCGAATCGATCTGAGCCGTCCCGGCTTTGACGGAGACTTTCAAACGAGGATTTCGGTCCTCGGGAGAGGAATCGACCGTCATGGCCCGTCCGAAGAAGTACCCCGATGAGCTGATCAGCCGTGGTGTGCGGCTGGCGCTTGAGAGCGGCCGTCCGATCGCGCAGGTCGCCGCCGACCTTGGCGTGGGCGCCGAGACGCTGCGCCGGCATGTCCGTCAGGCGCAGGCCGACGAGGGCCAGCGGCCGGATCTGCCGACGACGGTTGAGCGGGAGGAGATCCGCAAGCTGCGTGAGGAGAACTACGAGCTGCGCCGCGCGAACGAGATCCTCAAGGCGGCCAGTGTGTTTTTCGCGAAGGAGCTCGACCCGCCCCGATCGAAGTGAGCGCGTTCGTCGACGCGCACCGCGAGGACTTCGGGGTTGAGCTCATCTGCCGCACCATCGGGACGTCGGCGTCTGCGTACTACCAGCGCGCCAAGGGAGAGCCGTCGGCGCGTACTGTGGAGGATCGGCGGCTGCTCGGGGTGATCCGTCGCGTGCACGCCGAGAACTACGAGGCCTACGGGTCGCGGCGCATGTGGAAGCAGCTTTGGCGTGAGCGCGAGGACGTCGGCCGCGGTCGCGTGGAGCGGCTGATGAGCCGTAACGGCATCGTCGGCGCCAAGCGCCGCGGCAAGCCGTGGCGCACCACGATCGCAGGCTCAGAGCCCGTGAGCGCGCCGGATCTACTGGACCGCAACTTCACCGCCACCGGGCCCAACGAGAAGTGGTGCGCGGATTTCACGTACCTTCGTTGCTGGACGGGCGTGGTGTTCCTGAGCTTCGTCATCGACGTCTACAGCCGCATGATCGTCGGCTGGCAGCTTGCGGGGCACATGCGCGAGAGCCTGGTCGAGGACGCGCTGCGGATGGCCGTCGCGACCCGGGCGCCCGAGCGTGACGGCCTGCTGATCCATCACTCCGACCACGGGTCGCAATACACCAGTCAGGACTTCACCACCGCGCTGCGCGAGCACGGCATCCTGGCCTCGCTGGGATCGGTCGGAGATGGCTATGACAACGCGCTCGCCGAATCCTTCGTGGACTCGTTCAAGACGGAGCTGATCGCCGACCGCGTCTGGCAGACCCGCGAGCAGCTGGAGTTCGCGATCGCCCGATGGATCGGCTGGTACAACCAGCGGCGCCTTCATTCCAGCCTCGGCGACATCCCGCCGGTCGAGTTCGAAGCCCTTCACGAAGTCCCAACGCAACGGGCTCAGGCCGCGTGAAGCGTGCTGCAAGGACGATCTCGTCGCGGCCGGCCTCTACGCGACCCGGTACGTTGAATCACCCTCTCAAATCAAGAGAGGAAACCTACAAACGCGGTCTCCGTCGAACCCGGGATGCTCCAA
>CAWDWM010000012.1:0-431701 GCA_963806015.1 uncultured Actinomycetes bacterium
GCGGCGTCGTTGGTCCCGTCAAAGCCGACCGAGGTGTCAGGGTCGTTGAAGAGCGCGCCCGGAGTGCCGAGCGTCGGGCCGCCGGCGGTGGTCGCGTTGTTGGTGCCGGTGGCGTCGACCAGCGTTGTGCCGGTCGGGTCGCCCATCCGCCAGTAGCTGACGAGGCCGTTGGTGCCCAGCACGCGCGACGGGTAGCTGCCGTTGGCGCTGTTATCGATCGAGAGCGCGCGGTTGGTAGTGCTGCGGACGCCCTGGGCGTCGGTGACGCGCAGGCGGACGGTGAGGACGCCGGTGCTCGAGTAGGTGTGGGTAACCGTGGACGTGGTGCCGCTGTTGAGCTCGTACGTGCCGTCGCCGTCGAGGTCCCACTCGTACTTGGTGATCGGCCCGTCCGGATCGCTCGACGCCGAGCCGTTGAAGGTCACCGTCTGGCCGGTCTGGGCCGGATTCGGGCTGACCGTGAACGACGCTGTCGGCGGCTGTGGGCCCGACGGAGGGTCCAGCGTGACGTCGACCGGCGTCACGGGCTGGACGCCCATGTCCGAGAAGATGTTGTAGGTCGCCTGGATGATGCGGCTGTCCGGGTTGGGCGCGAGCGCGTTGGCCCAGTTGTTGGTGCCGGCGCTGAAGACGAGCGCGCCACTGGCGGCCGTGTACTTGACGGCCTGGGCGCAGGCGCACTGCCCCGGAGGCGGCGTCTTGGCGTAGATGCGGCCCTCGTCCTGCAGCCAGTCCACATTCTGCCCGAGCGGGATGGAGCTCTGGTTCACCGGCTTGACGCCGGCGGGCTGCTTCGCGAGGTACTGCGCCTGGGTCGGGATCGCGTCCCACTCCCAGCCGGTCAGGTTGGTCCCGATCGTGGTGGTGGTGGAGGTGGAGATGCCGGTGTTGCGCCAGATGCGGTCGCCCGAGAACTGGCTCTGGGCGTTCGTCGCCGGGATCTGCATCGGGAAGGCGCCCGCCGACAGCTCGGCGCCGTAGTACATGTTGCCCCAGAGCTGGTTCTCGGGCTTGTCGGGGCCGACGCGGCCGCCGGGCGGCGCGTTCGGATCACCGTCGAGAGCGCCGTTGTCCCGGAACGACGTCGTCGAGTTCTCGGGGTGGTCGTCGGGTGTGCCGGCCTTCTGGTCCAGGCCCAGGGCGTCGTCGGCGGTGCCCTTGATGCCGTCCGGGCCCCAGTCGTTGGCGCCCTCGTCGCCGGCACCGGTCGAGCCCGTCCCCTGGACGGTCTTGTAACAGACGAGCGTGCGCCCGTTGTCCTCGTAGCGGACCTTCCAGTACGACGTGTTGGAGCTGAAGGCGGCCAGGTTCACGCCCGCGTTGCGCGCGGCGAGGAAGCCGTTGAACTGCTCCAGCGACCAGTACTCGCTGTGGCCGGAGACCAGATCGATCTGGTGGCCGAGCAGCTGGCCGGCGTTCTGCGAGAGCGAGACGTCGTCGGTGTAGGAGACGTCGTAGCCCTCCTTCTCCAGCCACTGCACCATGTAGAAGTCGGTGCCGATGAAGGTGTTGGTGCGGCGCGGGTCGGCGTGCGGGCGGTCGAAGGACACCTTCACCGCGCGGCCGTCGCCGGAGATCGTGTTGGCTCCGCCGGCGCTGTCGTAGTACAGGGACTTGCCGCCCCAGTCGTTGTAGGCCTCGTACGTCGCGCTGGGAACCTCGAAGAGGATCTGGGCCTTGGGCGTGCGCGCGTCATCGCGCACGGTGAACGTGATCGTGTTCTGCCCGCCGGCCACCGGATCGGTGATCTTGGCGATGTAGACACCCGAGGCGGGGAGCGCCGCGCCCGGGATCGTGTAGGTCGTGGCCCAGTTCGCGCACGACTTCTTGCCCGTGGTGGCATCGCTCGTGCACGACGTGAAGAGGTTGTTGACCGCCACGTTGGCGTGCGACGCCGCCGTGAGCAGGCGCCCGCCCATGTTCCCGTAGTAGCCCATCCGGTAGACGTCGACGTTCACCGACGACGGCGCGGCCGTATTGACGCGCCCGATCTTCAGCGAGACGCTGGTGCCCAGGTTGACGCTCGTCTGGGTGGCGAAGCCCGCGACGTTGTCGTTGAAATTGGACAGAATCCACCCGTCGGATCCCGCTCCGGAGCAGTTGTTCTCCTGGATGACCGGGTTGTCGCTGGGACAGAGGTCCTGTTGGGCCATCGCAGGTGCGGCGCTGAGAGCGCCAAGGGACACTGCGGCGACCGCTCCCACGAGGAGAGCTCTGAAGGTGCTACGGAAAGGTTCCACTGGACCAGCAACGGGCGCTCAGGCCGCTGCCGTCTGCGGGGTGAGGCGGAAAAAAGAACGAACCGACAACGCGACGGAGAAGTCTCACCCTCAAGTTCAGGGTGATGTCATCCCTCTGACCTCGCGTCTCTCGCGCAACCTGAAACCGGTCACATAGGCATCAAGGTTGGCCGGCAACCTCTACAAAAGCCCCACGGGGCCTCGGACGTTGATGAGGCAGGATGACTCCGCCCCACGCACTCCATGCCGCGCCCGCCGGGCAGGCAGAGGCCGCGCTTCGCGTGGTGCTCGTCGCCGAGGACGCCGTCACCGCCCGCCGCGCGACCCGCTCGCTGGAGGCCGACGGGATCGTGGTGTCCGCCGACGGCCGGGTCCCCGACGTCGTGGTGCTCGCCTGCGACATCTCCCGCACGCCCAACACCAGCACGCTGCGCCGGCTGCGTCGCGAGCACGGCGAGGTCGGCATCGTGGTCGTCGCCACCGGCTCGCGCCACGGCAATGTTCACGAGACGGTCAACATGGGCGCCGACGGCTTCCTGCTGGAGACCGAGCTCGAGTCGACCCTGGCCGTCGTCGTGCGGGCCATCTCGCTGGGCCACGTCTCCGTCCCCCGCCTGCTCCGGCGCTGCCTCGTCCGCCCCGCCTTCTCCCACCGCGAGCGCGAGATCCTCGCGCTGGTCGTGGAGGGCCTGCGCAACCGCGAGATCGCCGACCGGCTGTTCCTCGCCGAGAGCACGGTCAAGAGCCACGTCGCCTCGTCGCTGGCGAAGCTCGGCGTGCGCTCGCGCAAGGAGGCGGTGGCCCTCGTCCTCGATCCGGACGAGGGCCTGCGCGCCCTCGTGCTGGGCGAGGCCCCTGAAGGGCCCCGCCCCCTCCAAGCCCTCAGGCCGCAGGCTTAGGGCCCGTACTGCTGGTCGGCCGGCGCCCAGTCGACGCCGATGCCGTTGCCGAGGCGGTAGTCGCTCGCCGCCGGGTTCGCGAACGGCGGTGCGCAGTTCTTCGACGAGCTTGCCGACAGTGACGGCAGGCCAGACCACTTGCAGACGATGTCGTTGGACTCCGTGAAGCCAGCGATGCTCGTGTCGGACTCCGCGCGCCAGATCACGTTGTGGTCCATCTGCACGTTCTGCAGCCCGCTCCCGCGCCACATGCTGACGCCGTCGGAGTCGTTGGCCCAGATCGTGTTGTTGCGGAACACGTGGTTGGTGACCGGCCCGAAGATCTGCACGGGCGACATCACCCAGTTCGGGCACAGCGACGCCGGCTGGCACGGCAGGTTGTGGCGGACCAGGAGGTTGTCCTGGATGACCAGCGTGTCGATCGGCCGGTCTTGGTCCTTGATGAAGAACCCTTGGCAGTTGTTGTCGTGCAGGTAGTTGCGCTGGATGTAGAGGTGGTCGCCGGCCCATACCGACTGCAGGCAGTCGTTGTGGTTGCCGTCCTCGACCACGCCCGTGATCTCGTTGCCCTCGATGAGCGCCCCGTAGGGGTCGGCGTCGGGGCCGTCGTGGTAGCGGTTCAGCCGGATCGCGTCCTCGCCGAAGTTGCCGACGAGCTTGTTGCCGCGGATCGTGAAGTCGCTCACGTCCGTGCTGTCGCTGGGCCCACCGTCGATGCCGAAGTGCCCGCCGCTGATCCGGTTGAACTGGACGGTCATGTGATCGGAGCCGGGGTTCACGGCGACCTCGTCGCCGACGACGTTGAAGCCCTCGAGCGTCAGGTTGGAGCCCGACATGCTTGCTCCGCCGATCGTGGTCACGCCCGGGGGCGCGGATTGCACGACGACCTCGCCGGCCGGCTTCGCCGAGAGCGACAGCTTCCCGTAGGTGCCGTTGGCCAGGCAGATGACCGCGCCCGGGGCGGCCGCGGCGACCGCCGACTGGACGGCGGCCACGCTCGACACGGTCTGCGAGCACGCCCGCACGACCCGGCGCTGGGCACCCGCGGGGGCCGGCGCGGAGGTCGGCGGGGGCGTCGCGCTGGACGGTGAGGTGCCGGCGCCGGCGCCGGCGCCGATGCTGAAGGTCACGGTCTTGGGCACGCTGCGGTGGTGACCGGCGCCGGTGGCCGTGATCGTGGCGCGGTAGCGCCCGCCCGGCAGCGCCCGCCGGTGCAGACGGCCGCTGAAGGCGATCGCCACCGGCCCGGCCTTGAGGCTGCGGCGCGTGATCCGGCCCGCGACGACGTAGCGTCTGCAGGCCCTGCGCCTGGCGTTGCGCTTCGTGGGCTTGGCGCAGCGCTTGCCGGTTCGGCGCCCCGGCTTGGCGCGCGAGAGCGTGATCCTCACGGCGGCGCGCTTGGACAGCGTGAAGTGGATGGTCGTGGCGCGGCGCGCGCGGGTGGCGCTCTTCATCGGCCCGACGGCGAACGCGTCGGGCGAGAAGGAGAAGCCCGAGACCCTCGGGCGGTCGTGGTGGAACTTGGCGGACGCCACGCTCGTGGTGGAGGCCACGACGAGCAACGCGACGAGCGCGAGGGGCATCCGAAGACGGGTAAGGCAGTGACGGCGTTCAGGCCGATCGGGCATAGGCCCTCCTGGTCATTCCCCCTTGACAGGCACGCTTCTGAGCGCTCCGGCGTGAGTCGCTGCCTCCCCCTCAGTGGGCAGGACCGAGCCGGCGGCCGGGTACCTTAGCGCGTTCGAAAGCTGACACGTCCTACCCCCGCGCACGTACGTCTAGCCGCACCTCGGCCGTTCGTCGCCCGCGGGCCGCCGTTCAGCCGGTTGCCGCGCTCAGCAGAGCGCGACTTCGACGCCGTCGCCGACCTGCAGGCGCAGCGCGCGGGGAAGCGCGAAGTCGCGGTAGACCTTGGCGTCGCGACCCACGACGCTGGCCTCGAGGCGCCCGCCGATGTGGAGGATGCTCGCGCCGGAGAAGATGATCGAATGCTCGATCTCCGCGCCCTCGACGCGGACGCCGTCGCCGATCGAGGTGTACGGGCCGATGTAGGCGTCGACGACGCGCGCGCCCGCGCCGATGATCACCGGGCCGCGGATCACGCTGGACTCCAGGTGCGCGGTCGGGTGGATCGCGACGCGGCCGTAGATGCGGTTGCCGCCCTCGTTGGTCTCGTCGACCTCGCGGTTGAGCTCGTCGAGCGCGATGCGGTTCATCTCCAGCAGGTCCTGGGCGTCGCCCGTGTAGCGCTGCCAGTCGCGCACCGGGCGCACGTGGACGCGGCCACCGGCCTGCGGGACGTGCTCGACGATGTCCGCGAGCCCCATGCCGTCGGGGCCGCTGCCCAGCGCCCTGCGCGCCCCGCGCAGCGCCCCGGCGCCGAAGAGGTAGACGCCGGCCACGCCCGTCATGCCCGGGGCGGCGCGCACGCCGGCGGCGCGCAGCAGGCGCCGGCCTTCGATCTCGGCGCGCCGCCGGCGCGCGAGCTGGCGATGGACGAGGAGGACCACGTCGGGGCGCTCCTCCTCCAGCAGCCCGGCGAAGGACGACAGCGAGTCGCCCAGCAGCCCGTCGCCGCGCTGCAGGATGAACGGGCCGTCCTCGACGAACGCCTGCGCGGCATGCAGCGGCGCCGACGGGCCGCCTCCGTTGGCGAGCAGATGGGTCAGCTCGAGGCCCCACGCCGCGCCGTCGCCCACCGCTTCGCGGATGTCGTCCTCCGTCGTCGGGCACGAGACGATCGCGACGTCAGCGATGCCCGCCTCGCGCATCGCCTCCAGCGCATGGAAGAGGATCGGCTGGTTGGCGACCGGCACGAGCGACGCCGCCACCGTCGGATCGAACGGGGTGCGGCTCACCGTGTCAGTGGCAGAAGCGAGGATGACGCCCTTGGCAACCATCTCGTTCAACCAACGGCTGGTAGGACGCGTTGCTCGCGCGTGAACTTCGCGAAGGCCATCTTTTCAGCGCTGCGTGGAGGGCGACGATGCGTTGGCCAGGAAGCGCTGCGGGCGGCCGCTGCCGTCGGCGGGGGCGGTCCACACGTCCACGCCGAAGTCGTAGAGCAGCCGGCGGTTGTCCAGCCACTCGGCCTGGTCGTCGACCGGGCGGCTCTCGGCCACGGCGACGTCGGCCCCGGTCTTCAGATCGAGCACGTGCAGGCGCCAGTGCCACGGATTGCCGTCGCGGCGCTTGTAGGCGATCCGCGTGCCGTCGGGCGACAGCGAGGGGCACTCGACGTTGTCGTGGATGACCGTCATGTCGCGCCCGCGGACGCTGCCGTGCACCAGGTAGTGGTGCGCGCCGGTGGCCAGCGTCGCGTAGAACTCGTCGCTGTCGCTCCCGAACGTCACGCCCCAGAAGTTGAAGTCCTGGGAGTGGATGCGCCGGCCGTCCTTGGTCACCGTGAACTTCTCGAGGTCGGCGATCGTGCGGCCGCTGGCGAGGTCGATGAGGTTGGTGCGGGTCGAGAACGCGCCCGGCGAGGTGTAGGAGTCGCCACTGACGAAGGTGGTCATCGCGCCGATGCGCCCGTTGGGCGACACGCGCGCGCGGCTCGGCAGCCCGGTGAGGGTCAGCGTGTGGCGCGTGCGCCCGTTGCTGTCGAGCACGAGGCCGCGGAAGTCGACGCCCGAGCGCGCGACGGTCAGGCACAGGGCGCTGCCGCCCGCCTGGTAGAAGCGCAGGCAGGCCGGGCCCTTGCGCACGACCGGAGTCCCGGTCCCGTCGGGGTTGACGCGGTAGACGCGGCCCTCCAGCGTGGCGCGCGCGGGGTCCACGGCCCGGACGAGGACCGCCTTGGGCGCCGGTCCGGCGGCCGGCGTCGCCAGCCGCACCGAGGGCTTGACGCCGGCGCCCAGCGTCGCGACCTTCGGTTCCGAGCGCGTGGCCACCGCCGCCAGGACGACGTAGGCGACCGCCCCCACGACACACAGCGCGGCCACGACCACGAGCAGGGCGTTGCGGCTACGCAGCAAGCGGCGCCACCTCACGACGCACCACCACGGCGAGTGCCATGACGATCGCGGCCGCGAGGATCACGGCAAAGGCCAGCACCGCCACGTCGACGCCGCCGAACGTCCACAGCGCGCCGAAGAGGATCGCCCCGAAGAGGCGCGAGGCCGCCACCACGGCGGTCAGCAGGCCCATGCCGCTGGCCCGCAGCTCCTCCGGCAGCAGCGCACCGGCCAGCGCCATGACGACGCCGTCGGTGGCCGCGTAGAAGGTCCCGAAGGCGGCGAGGTAGAGCACGAGCGCGAACGGCGAGATCGAGGACACGAGCAGCGAGCTGTACACGCACAGCAACAGAACGTAGCCCCCGACGAAGACGCGGCCGCGCCCGACCCGGTCGGCCAGACGGCCCATCGGCACGGCGAGGATCATGAAGACGACCGCGGTGCCCACGAAGAGCAGCGGCAGATAGCGCGGTGCGAAGCCGATCCGATCCTGCAGGCCCAGGTAGAGGAAGCCGTCGCTGAGGGTCGCCAGGCCCAGCCCGCCGGCGGCGAGCGTGAGGTTGCGGAAGGCGGGGACGCGCAGCAGGCCCATCGCGCGACCCATGGCCGCGCGCCGCGAGAGGGGATCGGCGGGCGCCGCGCGCTCGTCGCGCACCAGCAGCGTGATGACCGCCACGCCGACGATCGCGAAGCAGAAGCTGACGACGAAGATCGCGTCGTAGCGCCGGGGCGCGGCCGCGAGCAATCCGAAGGCGAGCAGCGGGCCGAGCATCGCGCCCGCGGTGTCCATCGCGCGGTGCACGCCGAACGCGGCCCCGAGCGCCTTGGGGTGGACGCTGAGCGAGATCAGCGCGTCGCGCGGCGCGGTGCGGATGCCCTTGCCGACGCGGTCGGCATAGACGACCGCGCTCAGCGCCGCCAGGCTCGAGCCGACGAGCAGCAGGGCGAGCTTGCAGACCGCGGAGATCGCGTAGCCCGCCACCGCCACCGGCTTGTGGCGGCCCTTGCGGTCGGCCGCGACGCCGGCCAGCAGGCGCATGAGCGCGGTCGCGCCCTGGTAGATGCCGTCGATGATGCCGAACTGCAGCGGCGTCGCCCCGAGGGCGAAGACGATGTAGATCGGCAGGATGGTCGAGACCATCTCCGACGACACGTCGGTCAGCAGACTCGTGGCGCCCAGCAGGAAGACCGTGCGCCCGACGTGCTCGCGGATCCTGACCCGCGACCCCGCCGCGCCGCGCTTGCGCTTGCGGCCAAGGACGACCTGTGCGCTCTCGACCTGGTACATGACTCAGGCGGCGGCGGCCAGCTCAGCGGCCGCGGGCGTCCCGGGCAGCGCCAGGCGCGCGGACGTCTCGTTCGCGACCTGCTCGGCGAGCCTGACGATCGAGTCGCCGTTGAGCAGCCGCGGGTAGACCTGGCTCGCGGACGCCAGTCCGAGGCCCTCGACCCCGGGCCACACCGGTGCGGTGCGCGGCGAGTGCCCGCGAGCGTGCACCGGCTCGACCAGCGGCGCGCGCTGGACGGTCCAGTCGACGACGTCGGCGTCGGTGAAGTCGGGCACCATCGTGCGCAGCATCGTGGTGAAGCGCTCGTAGATCGTCGCGTCGTCGGCCTGGAAGGTCTCCGACGAGGCATCGCAGTACTTGGGCAGGTAGGCCAGCGTCAGGCCGTCGGTGTGCTCGGTGCCCACCACGTGCGAGGTCTCCACCACCGTCGTCATCGGCGTGGGGTCGCAGATGTTGACCGAGTAGTAGGGCAGCAGCGAGCGGCGCAGCTTGAGGATCAGGCACACGACGCCCAGGAAGCGCTGCGGGTAGGCGTCGAGCAGTTGGCCCGCCAGCGCGTCGGGCAGCAGGCGCTTGAGGGCGGGCGGCTGCAGCGTGGCGAGCGTCATGTCGAAGCGCTCGGCCTCGCCGTCGACCATCACGCCGCGCACCTGGCCGTCCTCGTACACGAGGCCCTCGACGCCGGCGTCGAGGCGCACTTCGGCGCCGAGCTCGACGGCGCGCGCGGCGGCGGCCTGGATCAGGCGCTCGTGACCGCCGCTCAGGCAGCCCATGGTCTCGCCGGAGCCCTGCGAGGTGCGCGCGGAGCGCATGCGATTGGTGCGCGCCCACAGGTACGTGGCGGGCAGCTCGTCGTGGTCGGAGTCGAAGCGCGAATCCAGGAGCGGGCGCCAGATGCGGTCCACGACGCGGTCGCCGCAGTGGCGGCGCAGCCAGCTGTCCAGCGGCATGTTCTCGAGCGAAGCGTGGTCCTTGCGCAGCTGGCACTGGGCCACGAACCACGCCAGCCGCGCGCGCCCCCACGGCGACAGCGGGGAGAAGCGGGCGAAGTCGCCCAGCCCGTTGAACGGGTGCATCTCGCCGTCGATGAAGAAGCCGACGCCGACCGGGGAGAAGCTCAGGTGCTCGCGCAGGTCGAGCTCGTCGACCAGGGCCAGCATCCGCTCGTCGGAGGGCACGATCACGTGGTAGAAGCGATCGATCCGGTGGCCACCGAAGTCGAAGGCGCCGGCCAGGCCGCCCAGCGAGGAGCCGCGCTCGAGCAGCGTGACCTGCGCGCCCGACTGCTGCAGGCGCAGGGCGAGCGTCGTGCCGAGCACGCCGCCCCCGACGATGCCGACGCGGGGAGTCACGCGACCTCCTTGAGGTGGCGCTGCGTGGTGGCGGGCGCCGTGTCCAGGCCGAGCGGCGAGAGCGGCGGCGGCTGGATGCGCCCGACGATGTGCGCGGCCATCAGCCGGCCGTAGGCGACCACCGTGGGCTTGAGGTTCATCTTCGAGACGCCGAGGCGGCGGCTCCAGTCGTTGACCGTGGGCACCTCGGCGACGTTCGCGCCGGCGTTGTAGAGCTTGAGCAGCAACTCGACGTTGGCCGCGAAGCCGGGCTCGCGCACCAGCAGCCAGCCGTAGGTCTCGGCTGCGCGCGCGCAGCGTTCCGGCGCGATAGACGCGGTACAGCGACGACAGCGTGTGGATCTCCTTCAGGCCGCCGACGTAGCGGAAGCTGTTCGAGACCGCCTTGGAGGCGGCCAGGCGCCACGGAGCGACGCCGACGATCCGCCCGCCCGGCGCGTACACCGAGGCCAGGACGACGTCCGCGCCCTGGTTGAACTGCGCGAGCATCCGCGGCAGGTCGTCGAGGTCGGAGGTGTTGTCGCCCTCGATGGTGACGATCGCGTCGTTGTCGGAGGACTCGCCGAGCGCGGCGCGCAGCCCGGAGTTGATCGCGGTGCCCAGGCCACGGTTGACCTCGTGGCGCACGACGGCGAGATGCAGGTCCTGACGGTGGGCCTCGATGATCTCCGCCGTGCCGTCGGTCGAGCCGTCGTCGACGAAGATGATGCGAGCGCCGAGCTCGCGCGCCCGTGGCCCGAGGTCGGCCATCAGGTTGGCGATGTTCTCGCTCTCGTTGTAGACAGGGATGACGAAGCGGATCACGGTGGGCTTCCTTGCTAGGCGGCGACCGCGAGCGGCGCCGGGCTGGGCATGTCGAGCAGGGTCACGGGACGGGAGTTGGCCGCCGAGTCGCGGACCGCCAGGGCGGCGATGAGCGCGCGGCAGCCGTCGTAGGCGGTGATCGGCTCGGCCGTGTCGTCGCGCACGCAGGCGGCGAAGGCCTCGAGCTCGGCCTTGAGCGGCTCGACGCGGCGCAGGGCGAAGCGCAGGGCGGCGCCCTCGGCGTCGCCGCGGATGCGCGCCAGCTCGTCCCACGTCGTCTGCTTGGTCGGCGACTCCGTGAACCAGACGTCCTGGGTGAGGTAGGAGGCGGTGAGCATCCCGTCCTCGCCGATGACCGAGATCTCGCGGCGCTTCTCCGGCGTGAGCCAGTTGACGTCGAGCAGCCCGAAGGGGCCGTCGTCGCCGAAGCGCAGCAGGCAGGCGATCATGTCCTCCTGCGTGGGGTGCGACAGCTGCGCGCCCTCCGCGTAGATGCGCGAGATGTCGCGCCCGAGGACGAACTGCATGATGTCGAGGTCGTGCGTGGCCAGGTCGATGGCGACGCCGGCGTCCTGGATGCGCAGGGGCATGGGGCCGACGCGCGTGGCGTGCGCGCGGAAGACGCGGCCGATGCGCCCGTCGGCGATCAGCTCCTTGAGCTTGCCGACCGCCGGGTTGAAGCGCTCGACGTGGCCGACCATCAGCTTGACGCCGGCCGCGCGGGCGGCGGCGGTCATGCGCAGGCCGTCCTCCAGCGTGGTGGCGATCGGCTTCTCGACGAGGACGTGCTTGCCCGCGGCGATCGCGTCGAGCGCGATGTTGGCGTGCTGCGCGGAGGGCGCCGTGATGCAGATCGCATCGACGTCGCTGCGCGAGACCAGGTCGCGGTGGGACTCGAAGTGCGCGATCGGCCGGCGGCCGATGCGCTCGTGAGCCAGGTTGGCGTCGGGCTCGGCCACGGCGACGACGTGCGCACCCTCGACGTGCTCCCACGTCTCGAGGTGGTAGGTCCCCATCCGGCCCAGGCCGACGATGCCGATCGCGAGATCGCTCATGCTGCTTCCTCCAGTTCACTGCACGCCAGTGCGACGACAAGCTCGGCGATCCGGTGGGCGGCGTGGCCGTCACCGAAGATCGGGGGGCGCTCTGCGGGGCGCGGGCGCAGGAGCCCGGCGCTGAACGCGTCGGGGTCCACGCCGACGAGCACGTTCCAGCCCGCGGCGACGGTGTCGACCCACTCGGTCTCCTCGCGGAGGGTCAGGCACGGGACGCCCCACAGGTAGGCCTCGCGCTGCACTCCGCCGGAGTCGGTGGCGACCACCTGCGCGCCGCGCTCGAGCTCGAGCATGCGCGTGTAGGGGACCGGGTCGACGAGATCGACGTTGCCCGGCACCGTCAGCTTCCACGTCGCCAGCGCGGCGCGGGTGCGGGGGTGCACGGGGAAGATCACGCGCCAGGGCGAGCGCGCCAGGCAGTCGAGCACGAGCTGCAGGCGGTCGGGGGCGTCGGTGTTGTAGTTGCGGTGCACGGTGGCGAGCAGGTACTCGCCCTCGGCCGGCACGATCTCGGCGCGCCAGCGCTCGAGCGTGTCGCACAGCGGGTCGCCGGTGACCTCGACGCGGCCGGCGACGCCCTCGGCGATGAGGTTGTCGCGCGCCCCGGGGGTCGGTGCCAGCAGCAGGTCGGCGAGCCGGTCGGTCTCGATCCGGTTGCCCTCCTCCGGCATGTCGTCGCGGTAGGAGCGCAGCCCCGCCTCGACGTGCACGAGCGGGACGCCGGCGGCGACGGCGGCGCGGGCGCCAGAGAGCGTCGCGTTGGTGTCGCCGCGGACGACCACGACGTCGGGATGCTCGATCTCGATGATCTCGGCCAGGCGCTCCTGGCCGATCTCGAGCTGCTCTTCGCGCGGTCGCGAGCCGACGCCCAGGTTGTGGCGCGGCTGCGGGAGGCGCGTCGCGTGGATGTGCGCCTCGGACATCGCCTCGTCGTAGTGCTGGCCGGTGTGGACGAGGATCTCCTCGGCGAGATCGGCCAGCGCCGCGGAGACGGGCGCGGCTTGCATGATCTCCGGCCGGGCGCCGATGACGGACAGGATGCGGGGTCGCGGTGACATCGCTCGAACAACGCCACGCCTTCGCGATTCCTTGCGCGGTCGGTTTCGCTGGACGAACGGTCACGCGAGGGGCTCGCGGTGGCCCGGCGCGTACGTCGCGCGGATGCCGTTGGCCATCTCGATGGCCTCCGCCTGGGAATGCACGCCGAGCTTGCGCAGGATGCGCTTGACGTGCGTGCGCACGGTGTCACGCGCCAGGACGAGCCGATCGGCGACGTCGTCGACCGACAGCCCGCCGCACAGCAGGTCGAGCACCTCCCACTCGCGCGAGGTCAGCGTGCTGCGCACCGGGCGCACGCCGAGACCGCCGTCGGGCAGGGCGCGCAGGCGCTCGATGAGCCGGCGCGCCACGGCCGGGGCCAGGACCGGGTCGCCCTCGGCGGCGATGCGCACCGCAGCGATGAGATCCTCGTACGCGAGGCCCTTGACCAGGTGCCCGTTGGCCCCGGCGCGCAGGCCGATCATCCCGAGCTCGGCATCCTGCGAGCTCGTCAGCAGCACGACGCTGACCTCGGGGGCGCGGCCGGCGATGGCCCGCGTGGCGGAGATCCCGTCCATCCCGACCATGACCACGTCCATCAACACGACGTCGGGACGGAAGTGCACGGCGAGATCGATCGCGTCACGGCCGTTGTCGGCCTCGGCGATGACCACGATGCCCGCGTCCTGCAGCGCCGCCCGCACCCCGCTGCGGAACACCGCATCGTCATCGGCGATGACGACGCGTGGCGCAGCCGGTCGCAGCGGCTCGGCGCCGGGGCTCGAGCTCATCTGCGCAGTATGCCGCCCTCGCGGGCGCGTTCACGCGCGCAGGCGGTCGCTGCGCAGCGCGCGCACAGCGCGAGCCGCGGCGGCGAGGTCTGTCGTCTTGGGCACATGCAGTGCGATCTCCTCGACCGCCGCGCCGGCCACGGCAGCGGGCTCGTGGCCGGAGAAGGTCACGAGCGCCGCGTTCGGCGCAGCCCGGCGCAGGCCGTTGAGCAGGCCCTCCGGATCGGGCCCCGGCATCTCGAGGTCGAGCACGACGACGTCGGGCTGCTCGTCGGCGGCCAGCTGCACCGCGATGTCGCCATCGCCCACCTCGCCGACGATCTCCACCCCGCCGCCGGACTCCAGCGCGCTGCGCAGCAATGAGCGCAGCTCGGGCGTGTCGTCGCAGAGCAGGACGCGCACCGCTAGGCCTCCGCCGGGAGCGTGAAGGTGACGAGCGTCGAGCCGTCGGGCTCGTGACCGAGGGTGATCGTGCCCCCGTGCAGCTCGACGAGGCGCCGGCTCACGGTGAGCCCGACGCCGGCGCCCACCAGCGGCCCGCGGCCGCGGGCCCGCGCGAAGGGCGCGAACGGATCGTCGCCCGCCGGGGTCCCGTCGTCGCGCACGGCCACGCGGACGGCCCCGTTCTCCTCGGCGGCCTCGACCTCGACGGAGCGCGCGCCCGCCGCGAGCGCGACGCGCAGAAGGTGCGCGAGCAGGCGCGCGACGAGGTCGCGGTCGGCGCGAACCACCGGCAGGCCGCCGGCGCGCACCTCGGCACCGGCCTCCTGCAGCTCGCCGGCCAGCCGGCGCCGCGCGGTCTCCAGGGCCTCGTCGAGGGAGACGAGCTCGGCCGCCGGCTCGGCGCGCCCGGCGGCGGCCAGGTCGAGCAGGTCGTCGACGAAGCGCTGCGCGCGCTCGGTGCCCGCCGAGAGCCCGCGCAGGGCATCCCCGAGCTCGGGATCGCGCTCGCCGCGCTGCTCGAGGACGACCAGGTAGCCGCGCAGCAGCGCGACGGCCTCGCCGAGCTGGTGCCCGGCCTGCGCGGCGTAGGCGTCGAGACTGGCCTCGGCGCCGCTGCAGGCCGGCGCCGTCGGACTCATCGTGGATGCCGAGCTTCGACGCCGCGCATCATCGCGGCCGGGCGATAGCGCGCCGTCACGCCTCGGCCATGCCGTCCAGCACGAGCCCGGAGCGCAGGCCGGACGCGGCCTTGACCGCCTCCTGGCGCGAGCGGACGCCGAGCTTGCGCAGCACGCTCTTGATGTGCGAGCGGACGGTCTCGACCGAAAGCACGAGCGAGTCGGCGATGTCGTCGGTGGAGCGCTCCTGGCAGAGCAGGTCGAGCACCTCCCACTCGCGCGGGGTGAGCGGGCTGCGGATCGGGCGCATGCCCGAGCCGTCCTCGCGCACGCGGCGCATCCCCTCGATGAGGCGCATGGTCAGCGCGCGCGACACGACGGCCTCGCCGTCGCGGGCACAGCGCAGAGCGCGCGGCAGCGCATCGACGCCGACGCTCTTGCACAGGAAGCCCGAGGCCCCGGCGCGCAGCGTCATCAGCCCGACCTCCTCGCTGTCGGAGGAGGTGAGCATCACCACCCGCACGTCCGGCGCCTTCTCGACGATCTCGCGCGTGGCGGCGACGCCGTCCATGCCCGGCATGACGAGGTCCATGACCACGACGTCGGGTCGGTAGTAGACGCTCAGCTCGATGGCTTCGCGGCCGCCGCCTGCCTCGGCGATGACCGTGATGCCGGCCTTCTGCAACACGTCTCGCAGCATCCTGCGTGCGAGCGGGTCATCATCGACGACGATCACCTTCAGTGGGTCGTCGCCGTCTTGAGGGCGCGAGCCCTCCAGTTCCTGCTGTGACATGTTTCCCCCCGGAGTTTGCCCCTTGCTTACCGGTGCCGTCCATGTCAAGACGGCAGAGGGTCATGAAACTGCACGGAGGGCAATCCGGGGGGGTACTTTTCTACCCCACTGCCGCTCGGGCGGCCCCCTGGGGGGTAGACGGGGAACCGCCCGGCGGCCGCGGGGCGGCATGAGGACGGTCAGCGCGACCGCCCCCAAGCCGCTTGTGCGACAGGCGCACGATCGGGAGGGCGTCGTGCCGCTTTGGACCGTGCCCCGGGAAACGTAGCCCTGCCCCCGGCGGACGGGCGGGTGACTTGCATGCGCGCTCGCGGGGGGAAGACGCTTCAGGCGGTGGGGTACGAACTTCCCCACCCCGTGGGGTAACGTCTCGCTTTGATTGCGGACGTACCGCAGCAATGACGTGCAAGACCCGGGGGGGTTACAGGGAATGGTCGGACCGGATTCCGACAGGGGCAATTCCCGAGCGGAGCGAAGGAGAAGCGGGCGACGCGTCGATGACGTGAGCCGCCGCGATCTCGAAACCAGCTCGCTTGCGAGTTGGTCGCGCGCGCTCGACGAGCAACGCCGTGAACTGCTGGCCGGCGTCGGCCACGAGCTCAAGACGCCGCTGTCGATCGTGCTCGGGCTCTGCGGGCGGCTGCTGGCCGCGGCCGAGCTCGGCGACGGGCAGGCGGAGGACGTCCAGCGCATCCGCGCCAACGCCTACGTCCTGCTCAAGCGCGTCGAGGAGCTGCTGCAGGTCTCGCGCCTGGACGGCGGCCACCTCGAGCTCGAGCCACGCGACGTCGACGTGGCCGGCCTCGTGCGCTCGAGCTGCGAGGGCTTCGCCAGCGTCGCGGAGCAGCGCGAGCAGCGGCTCGTGCTCGAGGCGCCCGAGCGGCTGCCCGCGCGGGTGGACGAGGAGAAGGTGCTCTCGGTCGTCTCCAACCTGCTGGCCAACGCGCTGAAGTACGCGCCGTTCGGGGGCACGGTGCGCTGCACCGTCGCCGGCGGCGCCGACCGGCTGCGCATCGAGGTCGCCGACAGCGGCCCGGGCGTGGACGATGGGATGCGCAAGACCATCTTCGAGCGCTACCGCCGCGGCGCGGGAAGCGCCGCGCGCCCCGGGGGCACCGGCCTCGGGCTGGCGATCGTGCGCGACCTCGTGGCCCTGCACAACGGCATGGTCACGCTCACCGATGCGCCCGAGGGCGGAGCGCTGTTCGTGGTCGACCTGCCGCTCAACCTCGACGGCGCCGCCGATGACGCGGGCACCGGCGTCCTGCCGACGATCGACGTCGGCGAGCGCCAGCGCGCGACGGTCGAGCGCCTGCGCGCCGAGCTCGACGCCGACGGGCGCCGCGACGCCCCGATGGCCGCGAGCGAGCCGGGCGCCGATCGCGCGAGCATCCTCATCGTCACCGGCGACTCCGAGCTGGGCGCCTACGTCGGCGAGCTCATCGACCGCCGCTACGACGTCGTCCACGCGGCCAACGCGCTGGAGGCCGCCCGCCTGATCGCCGACCGGCGCCCCGACGCCGTCGTGCTCGACGCCGCTGCGGGGGCCCGCGCGATCGCCGCGCTGCGGCGGCGGCTGGGCGAGGTGCCGCTGCTCACCCTCGCGGCCTCGCCCGACGACGTCGCCGGGCTGCTGCTGGCCGGGGCGCACGACTGCGTGGTCAAGCCGTTCGGCGCCGACGAGCTGCAGGTGCGCCTCGATGCTCTGGTCGCCCGTGGCCGCGTCTACGCGCGGCGCGAGACCGCGCTCGCCGGCCTCGACCGCGCCTTCCACGTGGCCCCGGTGCCCATGGCGCTGATCTCGGCCGAGGGGCGCCTGGTCCGCGTGAACCGCTCTCTGTGCACGCTGCTGGGCTTCAACCCGGACGAGCTGCTCGGGCGCATGGTGCAGGACCTCACCCACCCGGCCGACCTGGCCGACGAGGAGGTGCGTCGCCGGCTCGTCCTCGAGCGCCGCGTGATCGTCGATCGCGGGACATGGCGCCTGGCGCGCGCCGACGGCTCCTACCTGCGCGTGTCGGCCTCAGCGTCGCTCGTGGACGGCGCCGAGGGCGCCGAGGCGTGCCTGCTGTGGCATCTCACCGACGCGCCCGAGGAGGCGACCGTGAGAGGCGGCGCGGGGGTGCTCGCGGGCCCGCCCGGCCAGCGCGCGTTCGAGCGCGCCATGCGCCACCAGCTGCTGCGCTGCCGGCGCTATGGCGAGCAGGCCGCGCTCGTGCGCTGCTCGCTGCACGGGCTCCCCGACGTGCGCGCCAGCCACGGGCCCGAGGCGGCCGACCGCGTCGTCGCGGGGATCCTCGACGTCGTGCGCCGGCGCCTGCGCGGGACCGACGTCGTGGCCTACGTCGGCGACCACGAGATCGCCGCGCTGCTCGCGCACGCCGACATGGACGCGGCCCACACGACGGCCGAAGCGATCCGCGAGGCGGCCGAGAACATGCGCGTGGCCACCGCCCACGGGGTCGTGGGAACCGACGCGACCGTCGGGGTCGCCTCGCTGGTGGGGGCCGGCTCGCCGGGCCGGGCGTTCGCCGACGCCGGGCTGGCGATGCAGGCCCGCGAGGGCGCCCGCGGTCTGGGGCGCTTCTCGCACTCGCGCTCGGCGGGCGCTAGGAGGTGAGCTGGCGCGGCTCCTCGCCGGGCTCCAGGCCCGGCTCGGAGCGGGCCGCGCGCAGCTCGTAGGCGGCGCGGGCGTTCCTGTCGGCGCCCATCAGGACGCGATCGGCCTTCAGCGCCCGGGCGACGCCCTCGCTCGCGCGCCGCGGCAGGAGTGCCGACAGGCGGTGGGTGTGGCGGCTGGAGCGCGGCACCCACACGTCGACGACGCCGTGCTTGAGCGCATCGACGATCGCGTCGGCCACGTCGCCGGGCTCGAGCTTCTTCATCCCCCGCGCGTCCTCGGTACCGGCACCGAGCTCCGTCTTGACCACGAAGGGCATGACGTAGCTGAGCTCGACCGCGGAGCCCTCGATGTGCAGCTCGCCGCGGACGGCCTCGGTCAGGCCGATGACCGCGTGCTTGGTGGCCGAGTAGGTCGCGCCGCCCGGCGCGCCGTACTTGCCGGCCTGTGAGGCGATGTTGACCACGTGGCCGCGGTTGCGGGCCATCATGCGCGGCAGGGCGATCTTCATGCCGTGGATCACGCCGTGGAGGTTGATGTCGACCATCCGCACCGCGGTGGCGTCGTCCTCGTCGATGAAGCGCCCCAGGGGCATGATGCCCGCGTTGTTGACCAGCACGTCGAGCGGGCCGAAGCGCTCCTCGGCCGCGTCGACGAAGGCCTCGAAGGAGTCGCGCTTGGTCACGTCGAGCTCGAAGCCGGCGGCGTTGGGGCCGATCTCGGCGGCCGCCTGCTCGGCGAGCTCGGCGTCGAGGTCCCCGACGGCGACCTTCATCCCCTCGCGCGCGAAGGCCTGCGCGGTCGCCTTGCCGATGCCGCGTGCGGCGCCGGTGACCGCGGCGACCTGGCCGACGAGGATGCGGGGCTGCTTTGCCATGCGGAGCGTGCCTCCTGCCAAAAGTGAACGATGCGTCACTTAAGGCTAGCGCAAGCGCGCCAGGCCGCGCGGGGTGCAACCTCCCCCCAGGGGCTACGGGATGAGCTCGGGGCCCTTGTCGGTGTACGCGGCGCGGAACTCGCGCATGGCGGCCAGCGCCTGCGTGCTCACCGTCGGGCAGGTGATCGACTTCGTCCAGGCGGTCGCGGCGAACTGGGGCGGCATGTTCGTGTCGTTCTCGAACATCAGGACGTGGTAGCCGGCGTTGCCGTGAAGCGGCTCCTCGGCCAGCTTGCGCAGCTTGGCCACGTCGGCCGCCGGAGTGCCGGGCTTGTACTGGAACTCGATGCGCCCGTGCTCGAGCGAGTGGACGAAGTTCTCCTTGGGCGGCGCGTTGCCGGTGCGATAGAAGCCGTCCTGCGCCGGCGTCGGGTTGTGGTTGCCCGAGGTCGGCGGGTTGGTCTTGTAGGTGACCTTGCCCGCCGTGTGGTTGCGCCCCTCGGACTTGAACTGCGAGAACGTGCAGCCCGCGGCCTTGGCGTCGGTGGCGAGCTTGCTCGCATTGACCTTCGGGTCGCTGCCGCTACCGCCCCCGCCGGCCAGCGCGACGATCGCGATCACCGCGATGACGGCCAGGCCGAGCACCACGCCGCCGCCGATCTGCAGCGTGCGCCTGCGGGCGGCTGCGGTCCGGGCCGCCTCCTCCTGGGCGAGGCGCTCCTGGCGCCGGCGTTCCTTTTCCTCTGATCGGTGGGCCATGGGGCGATCGGAAGCCTAGGCGACGCGCCGCGCCCGCGACGCACCGCCGCGGCGGCGGGCCGCCCAGCACGTGTCGAGGAAGGCGCCGATCTCGTCGGTCAGGCGCTCGGGCCGCATGCGCAGCTCGAGGATCGAATTGGCCTGCACGAGCCTCGCGTCGGGCAGTTCGGCGACCAGCGCGTCGGAGTCGCTGAAGGGGTGGACGGGGTCGCGTTGATGGCCGATGACCAGTGCGGGCGCCGCCAGCGTGCGCCGCACGGCCTTGTGCGGCGCGGTCCGGCCGAAGAACAGGCCGTGCAGGACCGCCGCGCTGGGCGCCGGGTCCTGGCGGATGGTGTCCAGGGCGAGGTCGGCGAGCAGCGGAGCGGCGCCCGACGGGACCTGGCGCGCCGCGCGCGCGACCAGGCGCATGGCGGGCTGGCCGAAGCTCAGCGCGACCATCAGCGGCGTGAAGGCGATCGCGCAGCCCATCAGCGCGTTGTCGAGCACCGGCATGTCGACGACCATGCCGCGGACGCGCTCGGGCGCGGCCACTGCGGCCTCGAGCGTCGCGTTGGCCCCCAGCGAGGTCCCGCCCAGGACGGCGTCGTCGACCTCGAGGTGATCGAGCAGGGCGATCATCTGCTGCCCGAACGCCGGCATCGAGTAGCGCGTCATGTCGGACGGGCGATCGGAGCGCCCGTGGCCGAGCAGATCGAGCGTCACCACCCGGTTGCCGCGCTCGGCCAGTGCGCGCGCCAGCGGCCCGTGCATCTTCTGCGACAGCAACAGCGCGTGGACCAGGACGCACGTGCGCGAACCCTCGCCATAGACCGTGTAGGACAGTCGGCTGCCTTCGAAGCGGAAGAAGGGCATCGCGTTTCGCAGGATAGTCGGCGGGCAGAACGATTCCGCCAGCTGCCAACCCGCGCCCGTCGCGCGCGTTGCACAGGATGTGCCGGGCCCTTGTCGGCAGACGCCTCCCTCTCCACAACCGCCCGCGTGCGCGCTCATCCGCGCCCGCGCCTGCTGCCCCGCGTGCCCCGCGGGCGCTCCGACGACGCCCTGGTGGCCCGGGTGCGCGCGGGCGACGAGCGCGCCTTCGAGCTGGTCTTCGATCGCTATCACCGCGGCCTGCTCGCGTTCTGCCGGCACATGCTCGCCTCCACCGAGGAGGCCGAGGACGCCCTGCAGCACACCTTCATGGCCGCCTATCGCGCGCTGCGCACCGGCGACGACGCGATCCACCTCAAGGCCTGGCTCTACACGATCGCGCGCAACCGCTGCCTGTCGGTCCTGCGCGCGCGCCGCGAGCAGGTCGCCCTCGACGAGGGTCACGCGGCGAGCGACGGGCTGGCCGCCGACGTCGACCGGCGCGCCGACCTGCGGGGCCTGCTGGCCGACCTCGACCGCCTGCCCGACGAGCAGCGCGCGGCCCTCGTGCTCTTCGAGCTGGGCGATCACAGCCACGACGAGATCGCCGAGGTCCTCGGCGTGCGCCGCGAGAAGGTGAAGGCGCTCGTGTTCCAGGCGCGCGAGTCGCTCGCGAGCTGGCGGCGCGCGCGCGAGACGCCGTGCGTCGAGATCCGCGAGCAGCTCGCCACGCTGCGCGGCGCGGCGCTCAAGCGCGCGATCCTGCGCCGCCACGTCGCGCGCTGCGAGGGCTGCGCCGCGTTCGCGGTCGAGGTGCGCCGCCAGCGCGCGGCGATGGCCGCGCTGCTGCCGGTGGTGCCCACGGTGGGGCTCAAGGCAGCCGTGCTGTCCGCCGCCGGCATCGGCGCGGGCGGCGCGGGCGGTGGCGCGTCGCTGGCCGGGCTGGGCGGCGTGGCCAAGGGCGTGGCGGCCAAGGTCCTGCTCTGCGCGGCGGTCGCCGGGAGCGCGGGCAGCGCCGGCTACGTCACCGTGCGCGAGGTCGAGCTGCACGGCCGGCACTTCCGCGCGCCGGCGACCGCCGCCTCGCACGCACGCCATCGGACCGCCCCCAAGCGCGCGGCGAAGCCGATCGCCGCGCCCGCGCGGACGCCGGCGGTGATCGCCTCCGCGACCCCCGCCGTGGCCAGGACGACGCGCGTGGCGGGAGCCACGCGCGCGCGCCACCGGGCGCCGCGGCGGACGTGGGGCGGGCGCCGGCACCGCCACGACGCGCGCGCGTTCGCCCCGACGCGGGCGCGACGCTCGCACCAAACGGCACCACGCCGTGGCTTCAGCAGCATGCGGCCGAGGCGCCTCGACGGCGGGCGGGGTCGGCGCGGCGAATCCGCCCGGCGCGGGCGCTACGGGTCCTTGGGCGGGTCGCGCCAGGCAGGCGCCTCGCCGCGGTAGAGGCCGTCGCCGCCGACGACCATCCGCGCCGTGCTCCAGAGGATCCGCAGGTCCAGCCGCCAGGAGCGATGCTCGATGTACCAGAGGTCCAGCTCGATGCGCTCGTCCCACGGCAGCTCGGTGCGCCCGTTGACCTGAGCCCAGCCGGTGATGCCGGGCTTGACCGCGAGGCGCCCGCGCTGGCGCTCGGTGTAGCGGTCGACCTGCACCGGCACCGTCGGGCGCGGGCCGACGATCGCCATCTCGCCGCGCAGGACGTTGACGAGGTTGGGCACCTCGTCGAGCGACGTGCGCCGCAGCAGGCGCCCGACGCGGGTGATGCGCGTGTCACCCTCGCTCACCGCCAGGCCGGCGCCCATCCGCTCGGCGCCGGTGACCATCGTGCGCAGCTTCAGTACGTCGAACGCCTGACCGTCCTTGCCCACGCGCCGCTGGCGATAGATGGCGCTGCCGCGCGACTCCAGGCGGATGGCCAGCACCGCGACGAGCAGCAACGGCGACGCGGCCAGCAGCGCCGTCCCGGCCACCACGATGTCGAAGGCGCGGCGCGCCATCAGCGCGTGCCCTCCGGCGGGCTCCAGCCGACCGGCGTACCGTGGCGCAGGTAGTCCCACAGCCCGGCCGCCATCGACGCCGTGGTGAGGACGTAGTAGCGCGCGACGAGCAGCGGGCCCACGCGGATCACGCGCCCGGCGAGTGCGGCGGCGAGCACCGCCACCTGGAGCGCGAAGGTCACGACGTAGACCCAGCCGCTGGCGAGCAGCGCGGCGTTGGCGACCAGCGCGACGACGTGCAGGAAGGGCGTGGCGTAGCGCAGCAGGCGATGCGAGGCGACCATCAGTGCGTAAAGGGGCGGGTAGCCGCGCGGGGAGAGCAGGCCGCCGCGCAGGACGATCGGCCACGCGTGGCTCATCATGCGCCGCTTGCGTGCGAACTCGCCCTCCACGGTGGGCACCATCTTCTCGGTGGCGCGCGCCGCCGGGGCGTAGACCGCGCGCCACCCGCGCTTGACCATGTTGAAGGGCAGCGAGAGGTCGTGGCCCATGACGGGATCGACGCGCAGGTAGGCCTCCGGGCGCACCGCGTAGATCGCGCCGTTGCCGGCGGTGACCGACGCCAGCTGCGACTCGCGGGCGCGGATGGCCATCTCGTAGCGCCAGTACAGGCCCTCCTGGTTGGTTCCGCCGTCGTTGACGAAGCGCACCTGGCCGCAGGCATAGCCCACGCCGGCGTCCGCGAAGGGCGCCGCCAGCGCGCGCAGCGCGCCGGGCTCCCACAGCGCGTTGGCATCGGAGAAGGCCAGCAGCTCGCCGCGGGCACGGTCGACCGCCGCGTCCTGGGCGCGCACCTTGCCGCCCCACGGCAGGTCGAGCACGACGTCGGCGCCGGCGGCGCGCGCGAGGGCCGGGGTGTCGTCGGGCGAGCCGTCACAGGCGACGATGACCTCGAGGCGCTCGGCGGGCCAGTCCAGCGCGCGCGCGTTGGCCACCTTCGCCCCGATGATCGAGGCCTCGCGGTGGGCCGCGATGACCAGCGACACGGACGGCTCGGCGGCGTCCGGGGCAACGTCGATCGGGCGCACGCGGCGCGCGCGGCCCAGCAGCTCGAGCAGCAGCGGGTAGCCGATCTGGGCGTAGGCGAGCAGGCCGAGGGCGACCCAGAAGACGGCGGCGATCGCGGTCACGCCAGCAGCGTGTCGTAGAGCGCGAGGTGCGCGCGCGCGATCGCGTCCCAGCTGTGCGTCTCGTCGGCCAGGCGCAGCGCACCCATCGCCAGGGTGGCGCGGAGCGACGGGTCCTCGAGCAGGCGCACGAGGACGTCGTGCAACTCGGCCGCGTCACCCGGCGCGACGAGCTCGGCCGCCCCCGCGGCCGCGACGTCCGGGAAGCCGCCGACGTCGGAGAGCACGAGCGGGACGGCGAAACCCAGCGCGGTGAAGAGGACGCCCGACTGCTCGATCTCGCGGTAGGGGAGCACGGCGAGGTCCGCGCGGCGGAAGAGCGCCGCGGCCTCGCCCTCGCTGACGAAGCGCTCGACGAAGCGCACGCCCGGCGGAGCGGTGGCGCGCAGCGCCGTGGTGTCCATGCGCGCGGCGCCCACGATCCACAGCTCGGCGTGCTCGATCCCGCGCCACGCCTCGACGAGCACGTCGATGCCCTTGTAGGGCCGCAGCAGGCCGAAGCACAGCACGACGGTGCCGTCGTATTCGGGCAGCTCGGCGGGCAGCGGGGCGTCGCCGGCCGGGCGCAGGAGCCCGTGCGGGATGACATGGACGCGCCCGGCGGGCAGCCCGAGCTCGTTCACCAGCCGCGCGCGCCCGTGCTCGGTGTGCACGACGATCGCGTCCATGCGCTCGTAGAGCTGGCGCTGGGCGTCGAGCTGGCCCGGCTTGGGCTCGCGCGGGAGCACGTCGTGGGCGGTGATGACCCGCGGCTGGCTGTAGGCGCGCAGCAGGTGCTGGTCGAGCGGCTGCACCGCCAGCCACTGGAAGTGCACGATGTCGGCGTCGTTGCGCGACGCGCGCAGCATGTCGGGGATGTGCATGGCCAGGCGCGCCCAGCGCCGGCCACGGCCCTTGGGAGCGAAGCGGTAGAAGTCCTCGCGCACCGTGTAGCCCCGCGCGGGCGGCACTTCGCCGTGCGGGAACGGGGCGGTGACGAGCTCGACCTGCGCCCCCGCCTGCGCCAGGGCAGCACACAGCGCCCGATCGTAGGGCGGCGTGTAGGCGGCCGGGTCGATGACGCTGACGCGCATCTCAACGGTGACAATAGGCCCCGCGGTGGCTGTCGAGCTCTCCTTCTGCGTCGTCAACACCGAGCAGCGCGAGCTGCTCGTGCACTGCCTGGACGCCATCGCGGCCGAGCGCGCGACGCTGCCCTTCGCGACCGAGGTCCTGGTCCTGGACAACGCCTCGGGCGACGGATCGGCCGCCGCCGCGCGCCGCCACGAGGTCGCGCCCGAGGTCATCGCGCTGGACCGCCGCGCGGGCAAGGGCGAGAACGACACCGCGCTGCTCAAGCGCGCCCGCGGGCGCTACGCGCTGCTGCTCAACGAGGACTCCGAGCTGCGGCCGGGAGCGGTGGCGGCCCTGCGCGATGCCCTGGAGGGACGCGATGACGCCGCGGCCGCCGGCGCGCGGCTGCTGCGCCCCGACGGCACGGGCCAGCCCAGCGCGTGGCGCTTCCCGACGCCGGCGACCGCCGTCATCGGCGCGCTCTTCCTGCACAAGCGCTTCACGGTCCAGAGCCGCGGCGAGCGCACGCGCACCGTCGACTGGGCGCAGTCCGCGGCCCTGCTCGTGCGCACCGACGCCGCGCGCGAGGTCGAGTGGTTCGATCCGGCCTTCTTCGTCTACTCCGACGAGGTCGACTTCTGCCGGCGCCTGCGCGACGCCGGCTGGCGCACGCTGTACGTGCCGCAGGCCGTCGCCGTGCACCACGAGCAGCTGTCGACCGGCAAGGTCCCCGAGCGGCGGATCGTCGAGCTCTCGCGCAACCGCGACCGCTACATGCGCAAGCACCATTCCGCGTCGGCGGCCGCGGCGGTGCGCGTGCTCACGGCGTGGGCGTATGCGGTGCGCGCGCTCGCGGCGCTCGCGCTGCCCGGCCACGATCCGCGGCGCTACTGGCGCCACGTCACCGCGACGCTGCGCCCGGACCGGGGCGAGGGGCTGCGCGAGGCCGCGATCGAGCACAACCGCGGCCCGCGGCTCTAGATGTGATTCGCGGCGGATGGCGTGAGCCTCGAAGAAGCATCACCGAGGGGCGGTGAGTCCCCAGCGCGAGGCGGGTCCGTGGGGTCGCGTGGGGGCGAACCTCTGCCTAACCGTCCCGGCCTGTGGTCGTCACACGACCACTAAGTAGTCGGGACGGTTGGGGTGCGAAGTGCTCGCTGGCGAGCGCCAGCGCAGCGAGGCGGAACGGGGTCCATTCAGGCTCGGCGCGGACGCTCAGCTCGACCGCGGCCCGACCAGCTCGCGGCGCAGGCGCAGCAGCTCGGGCGCCAGCGCCAGCGGGATGGCGATCAGGGCCAGCGTGCGCAGCGCGAAGCCCGCGACGCCGCTGGTCGGCAGCGTCAGCTCGCCCGCCACCGTGATGGCGCCGATGATGCCCACGATCCGCGCCAGGCGGGGCCAGTCGAAGGGCACCGTGAACAGCCGCCGCGTGAGCAGGTGGACGGCCACGAGCATCGCCAGGTACGACGCGCACAAGGCGATCCCCGCGCCAGACGGTCCCAGCGGGTCGACGAGCAGAGCGAGGCCGATGATGTTGACCGCCAGGCCCACCAGCGCCGCCGGGAAGGTCCGCGTGGTCACCTTCGCGCGCCCCGCGATCGTGACGAAGACCAGGAACAGCCCGTAGAGCGCCCAGCCCAGCGCCACCCACGGCAGCGCCTTGTACGCCGGGTAGTAGGCGTCGGCGGTCAGCAGCCGCACGACCCAGCGACCGAGCAGGGTGAGGCCGGCGACCACGAGGCCGGTGACGACCACGTACGCAGTGGTCACCAGTGCGTACAGGTGGCGCGCCTCGTCCTCGTCGACGATCGAGTAGGCCAGCGGCGGCCAGGCGGCCTGGAATCCGCGCACGGCGACGATGACCAGCGTGGCGAGCTTCACCGCCACCGCGTAGAGGCCGGCGGCGCCGGGCGAATCGGCTCGCAGCAGCCACGCGCGGTCGACCACGTTCAGCGCGAAGACGGCCGCGTCGGCCGGCACGGTGGGAGCGCCGAAGCGCAGCAGCGGACCGAGCGTGCGGGGTGCGCGCAGGTCGAGCCCGACGCGTTGACGCAGCGCGAAGACCCACAGCCCGACCAGCACGACGGTCGAGGCCGCGTAGTTGCCCAGGACGTAGCCGCGCGCGCCGCCGTCGAAGCCGACGACCAGGGTCACGGTCAGCGCGACGGTGAGCACCACGTTGCTGACGCTCGCGATCAAATAGGTGCGCCGGCGCTCGTCGACGCGCAGCAGCGCGTAGGCGATCTCGAGGTTGGTGAAGGCCCACAGGCCGAGGACGCCGTAGGCCATGAGCGTCGCGTCGCGCGTGCGCAGCAGCGCCTGCGAGATCACGCCGGCGAAGACGACGGCGACCAGCGCGGCGACGGTGCTGGTGACGAGCACGAAGGACGTCGTGCGCCGCGCCAGGCGGTCGCGGTGCAGCGCATCCTCGTCGTCGAAGTAGAAGCGCACGAACGCCTCGCCGACGCCGAAGCGCAGGATGATGCTGGCGAGGATGATCGCCGTCAGCAGCGTCTCGGCGTAGCCGAGCTGCGCCTGGGTGAGGTGGTGGGTGTAGAGCGGCAGCGTGAACAGGGCCAGGAACCCGGCCACGAGGCTCGACGCCTGGTACGCGAATCCCGAGGTGGCCAGGCGCTTGATGTAGCCCTGCACGGGCGGGGACGGTATCCGGTGGACCGGGGCCCGCCCGGATAGCCTGCGAGCGGTGGAGCGCCCGCCGATCTGCGTCCTGCTGCTGCCCGCGCCGCTCGAGCGCTTCATCCTGCGCGACCAGGCAGACGACCTGCTGCGCGCCGACGGGGTCATCGCCGCCGACCCGCCGCGGATGCCCTACGGGGCCTTCGCGCGGATCCCGCTCGGCCTCGGCGACGCGCTCGCGGCGCGCCAGGGCCGGCGGCTGGTGCGCACGCTGCGCCGGCGCCTGGGCGAGCCGCGGGTGGTGGTCATCTTCCACACGCTGCAGTACCAGCTGGCCCGCGCGATCATGGCCCAGGCCCCCGGCTGCGAGCTGTGGTACTGGCGCTGGGATCGCTTCGAGCGCGCCTACGACGCCACCGACCGCCAGCGCGAGCGCCTGGAGCTGCTGCACGAGCAGGCAGCCGAGCGCTCCTCGACGATCGTCGCCGCGTCGGACGAGCTCGCGCGCCTGGAGGGTGCCGCCGGCCGGCGGGCCATCACGGTGCCGCTGGCGGCCGACTCGTTCCCCGCTCCGCAGGGCGGCGACGTCGTCGCCATCTCGATCGGCCACCTCGGCTGGCGCACCGACTGGTCGCTGCTGCGCGCGGTGAGCGAGCGCCTCGGCGATCGGCTCGTACTGCTGCTCGTCGGCGAATGGCACGAGGAGGAGTGCAGGGACGACCCCGACTTCGCCCTCTGTCGCGCGGCGGCGAACCTCGTGTGGCTGGGGCGCGTCGAGGACGAGGCCGCCGCCCGCCTGGTCCTGTGCGCCGACGTGGGCATCGTGCCCTTCAAGGTCGAGCCCTTCAACGACGCCGCGCTGCCCTACCGGATCCTCAAGTACGCGCGCCTGGGACGGCGCACGGTGGCGCCCGCCCTGGCGGGCGTGCGCACGTGGTCGCAGGCGGTGACCGTGGCCGACAACGCCGAGGCCTTCGCGCAGGCGCTGCTGGCCTGCGCGGGCGCCCGCGCGCGGCCCGACGAGGGGCTGCGCGAGTGGGCGCTGGCCCAAACGGCGCGCGTACAGGACGAGCCGCTGTGGCAGCGTCTGGCCCAGATCGGCATCGATACCCGCGTTTCGCGGTAGCGGGCGCCGTATGGTGCGCGCATGGGTCCAGCCCGGACACGGTCCGAGCGCCTCGGTGCAGGCATCTTCGGGCTGTTGCTCGGCATCTTCCTGCTGCGCGCCTTCGTCGACACACCGGGGCTCAGCCTGGTGTTCCTGGCCGTCTTCCCGATCGTCCTCGCGGCCTTCGTGCTCGGGCGCACCGCGGCCCTCGTGTGCGCCGCGCTGGCCACGGTGCTCTCGGTGGTCGTGCCCATCATCAATCCGGCCACCGACGTCAGCACGGCCGCGCAGATCGTCGGCGCGGTCGGGCGCGGAGCGGTCTTCGTCGGGCTGGCGCTCGTCGTCTCGGGCATGCATGCGCGCCAGACGCAGCTGCGCTTGGACCTGGCGGCCTCCGAGCACGACCGCGGCGAGCTCGAGGGGCTGCGCGCCGCGCTGACGGCGCCCCAGCTGCCCGCGCTCGACGGCCTCACGGTCGCCACCTCGTACACGCCGGCCGAGGGGCTGGTGGCGGGCGACTTCTTCCTCGTCGCCCGCGGCGCGGAGACCAGCACGCTCGTCGTCGTCGGCGACGTCGTCGGCCACGGCCTCGCCGCCGCACGGCGCGCGTCGTTCGTGCGCGCGACGATCGCCCTGTTCGCCGAGTACGCCGACGACCCGATGACGATCCTGCGCCTCGCCAACACGGCGCTGACCGAGCGCGACCCGGGCACCGAGTTCGTGACCGCGCTGTGCGCGAGCTTCGCCCCCGATCGCGGCACCGTGACCTGGGCGAGCGCCGGCCACCCGCCGCCGTGGGACCTCGACCGCGGCGAGCCGCTGGCCAGCGTGCGCCACTGCCCGCCGCTGGGGATCGAGCCGACGCTCGAGGGGACCTCGGTGACGACCGTGCTGCCGGCCGACGGGGGCGTGCTGCTCTACACCGACGGCCTGCCCGAGGCGCGCACCGCGCGCGAGGTGCCGCGCCACGCGCTGTTCGGCGAGCAGGCGGCGCGCGACGCGCTGCTCAAGCTGCGCGGCTGCACGCCGGCCGACATCGTCACGGGCCTGCGCGCGGCCGCGGTCAACCACGCCGAGGGCCGCCCGGCCGACGACCTCTGCCTCGTCGCCGTCCGGCTCGGCGTCGTCGCGGCCGCTTGTCAGGGGCAGGCCGCGTAGGCGCTGAAGCGCCCGTTGCGGGCGATCGGCACGAAGCCCGGGTCGGGCACGTTGGTCGACGGGCTGGCGCCGGCGGCGAAGCCGTAGCGCTTGAGCTCCTTGGTGCCGAGGACGAACATCGCCACGCCGCGCGCGCGCCGGCGCGCGCTGCGCGCCCCGACGCGCCGCGCCGGCAGGTCGAGCAGCCAGCGCGAATCCGGCACGAGACGGTAGTTGGGGAAGGTCAGCGGGCCGCAGCGCAGGTCGCGCTGCACCGGGGGCGCGTGGAGGATGGCCACGAGGTCGTCGTGGGAGCCCCTGATGAAGCGCAGCTCACCGCGCAGCGTGCCGACGACGGGCGCCTTGATGACCACGAAGACGAGCCCGAGCGTGGCCGCGCCGATCGCCGCCCGCGACCACACCTGACGGACGCGCCCGGCGGGCAGCGTGGTGAAGCCGAGCACGCCGTAGCCGGCGAGCAGGCACACCGCGACCACCGGGATCGTCAGGTAGCGCGGCAGCACCGACAGCCCGGCGAGGCCCGTAGCCAGGAAGGTCACGACGCCGGCGCCGAAGAGCGCGATCGGGACGTGCAGGGCGCGGCCCTGGCGCAGCCGCCACAGCAGCAGCGCCCCGGCGGCGCCGGCGAGCGCGACCGGCGGCCGGGCGGTGTCCGTGACGAAGGAGACGAACGAGCCCGGGACCGACGACAGGCCGCGGTTGCGATTGAGCTCGTCGGCCAGGTCGCTCGTAGCGTGCAGCGAGAAGAGCGGATCGCCGGTGACCCAGAGATCGACCAGGGCCCACACGAGCGGGGCGGCGGCGGCGAGCACGAGCAGGTCGATCCGCCGCCACCCGCACCACAGCCAGTAGGCGCCGGCCAGGACCCAGGCCTCCGGGCGCAGCAGCCCGGCCACCGCGAGCACGGCCATGACCGGCACGCCGCGGCGCGGCGCCCGGGCCTCGATGGCCGCCGCCCACAGCACGAGCGCGAGGAAGGGGACGTCGACGTAGGCCCGCGCGGCATAGAGCAGGAAGGCGAAGCTCGAGGCGACGAAGGCGGCGCCGGCCAGCGCCGGCCACAGCCCGAAGCACGCCTCCCCCACGCGGAAGCTGCCCCAGGCCAGGGCGACCAGGCTCAGCACGCAGATGAGGACGATCAGGCGCTCGCCGTCGGTGCCGACGAGCCCCACCAGCGCGCAGATGGCGAGGAACAGCGGGTGCTCGGTGGGCGCGGCGTAGGCCTCGAAGTCGGGCTTCATGCCGTGCATGAGCTCGCGGCCCCAGACGAGGTGGAAGTAGGTGTCGTAGTTGGGGTAGGTCGGCACCAGCAGGGCGGCGACCAGCGCCAGCACCGCCAGCGCGGCGACGACGAGGACCTCGGTTCGCCTCATGCCGGCGCCGGCGCCGGCTCGCGCACGGCGGCCCACAACGCCATGGCCGTGCCGGCGCCGAGCAGCGTCCACGTGAGCGGGTCCTCGAGGAACGCGGCGTACATCAGCGAATGGGCCAGGAGGGCGACGAAGGCCGCCGCCACGGCGGCGCGCTCGGGCACGCGCCGCGCCCCGCGGAAGAGGCGCGCGAGCGCGGCGGCGAGCAGCGCGAGGTAGACGAGCAGCCCGATCACGCCCTGCTCGGCCGCCACCGTCACCGGGATCGTGTGCGAGGCCGACGCCGCGCGCTCGGGCGACACGTGCTCGGCGCGGCGGTAGTCGCGCGCGAAGGAGCCCGAGCCCTGGCCGACGAGCGGCGCGTCGCGGAAGAGCTTCAGGCCGCCCTTGATGAGGTCGTAACGCCCGCTGGTGGCCTTGTCGGCCGACTTCGAGTTGCCGAGGTCGAGGTGGACCGCTCCGGGCGCGAGGGCCACGAAGGCCACGGCGAGGACGAGTGCGCCGCCCGACAGGATCAGCGCCCAGCGCACGCTCCAGCGCATCGCGCCGAGGATGGCCAGGCCGACCAGCAGCGCGGTGAAGCTCGACTGCGAGAAGGTCAGCACCAGCCCGCCCCACAGCACCGCGAGCAGCAGTGCGCAGGCGACGACCTCGCGCTGGCGCCGGGCCCACAGCAGCCAGCCGACGAGCAGCAGCATCACGAGGGCCAGGAAGCGCCCGTAGATGTTGGGATCGAAGAACAGCGAGTTGACCCGGAAGTAGTCCTCGAGCTGATTGGAGGCGATGACCTTCGGGTTGAGGAAGAGGTGGCGGGTGGCGTACTCGACGAAGCCCACGCCGACGAGCGCCAGGGCGAGGACGACGAGCACGCCCAGGCACACGCGCGCCAGGCGCGGCGTCCACGCCACGCGGGCCACGAGCACGAACAGCAGCGCGAAGGGGACGTAGAAGAAGACGACGTTCTCCAGCGCATGGCCGAAGTCGTCGGAGTAGCTGGACTGGATCCCGTAGAGGGCCAGCGAGGCGGCCAGCGCCCATTCGAGCAGCCCCGGGGCGCGGCCGCCCTCGGCGCGCTCCCGGCCGGCGAGCCGCGGCACCGCGTAGGCCAGCACCCCGGCGGCCACGACGAGGTAGAGCGGCACGAGCAGGTTGGCCGTCGAGCCGCCGGAGGCGATCGGCACGCGGAAGGGCAGGGTGGCCGCGGCGGCGACCGGCAGCCACGCCGGGCGGCGGTCGAAGAGCACCGCCAGCACCGCGAGGACGACCACGGCCCCGACCGCGCCCGCCACCGCCAGCGACGGGTGGTCGCGCAGCGGCTTGACCTGGTCGGAGTCGGCGATGTGGAAGCCGAGGATGACCGGCGCCAGGACGAGCGCGCCGAGCATCGCGCCCGCCCGCACGCGGGGGGCACGCGCCACCAGGGCGCCGGCGGCGAGCAGCGCCGCGAGGATCAGTGGGACAGGAGCGTCCATGTCCGATCCAGCAGGGCGGTGGTGTTGGGGTCATTGGCCCGTGCGGAGAGGTGGGCGCCGAGCTCCGGGACGCCGTAGCGGAACACGAGGCCCTTGCCCAGGCGCGACGCCGCGATGACCGGCCGCCCGGTCTGTGGATCCTCGGTGACCGCGCTGGCAGCGGCCGACGCGAGGTCGACCTCCTGCACCAGCGAGAAGGGCCCGAAGGCGCCCGCGGTGCCGGCGAAGAAGTCGATCGAGTCGTCGGCGGTGACGAGGTTGCTGGGCTTGGGCAGGCGCAGCAGCGGACGGAGCCGCACCCCGAAGACGTCCGTCGACGCGGGCGGGGTGGGATCGATCATCCGGCCGCGGCGCGTGAGCGAGACCTGGCGGCGCAGCGAATCGATGCCGAAGGTCGCGACGTGCCCGCCGTTGCGCACGTAGCGGCGCAGCTGCTGCTGCAGGGCCCGGGGCAGCCAGCGCACGTCGGAGGGCAGGATGACGCCCTTGTGATCCTCCAGGCGCGGGCCGCGCCCGGCGGCCAGCGCGACGTCGGTGGTGATGTCGTAGCGGTGACCCCGGCGGTCCAGCCAGGCCAGCAGCGGTGCCGCCTTCGTGGCGAAGTCGGCGGGCAGGCCGGCGCCGGCGTAGACGCGGAAGAGCTTGGCGCCCACGCCGCGGTCCAGGACGTTGGGCAGGCCGTCGCCGTCGTCGTCGAGCGAGTTGAGGCCCTGCCATGTCATCACCGGCAGGACCACGAGGACCGCGTGGCGCTTGGGGCTCTGCACCGCGAAGGGCACGGTCGTGGAGTGCGTGGCGGTGCGCACGGTCAGCAGGTACACGCCGGACTCGCGTCCCGGAGCGTGCAGGCGCACGCGCGCCGACGTCTTGCGGCGGCTCGGCGTCCCGGCGGTCGACCCGACCCGGCGCACCGACCAGGTCCACGGCTTGCGCCGGGCGTCGACGAAGAACTCGACCGGGTCGCCGGCCTGTGTGGCGACGTTGGGCGGGCGCACGCCGAGGTAGCGCACGGTGATGCCGCCGTGGCCGGGCAGCTTGGCGCCGTAGCTGGTCACCGGCAGGCCGCGTCGGTTCAGCGGCGGCGACATCCCGCGGTTGCCGGCCTCGTCGCGGGTCTCGATCGCGACGAGGTACGTGCCCGGAGAGACCGGGCGCCCGCTCGGCGTGAGCCCGTTCCAGTGCCAGACCTTGGCGCCGTCGTCGAGCTTCTCCTGAAGGACGAGCCGCGTCGGGCCGGGCCCGGTCTTGAACAGCCGCACGACGGGCTTGGTCCCCGGCGCGTCCAGGTGGACGATGGCGTCGCCGCCCTCCTGCGTGGGCAGCAGTTCGGGGCCGAACTCGTGGCGCGGGCCGATCGACGTGACCCGCGGGTGCGGCGGCGTGGTGTCGATCCGTACCGAGCTGGCCAGCACCACGCTGCGCCCCTTGTGCTGGAGCGTGATGCGGTAGCGGTAGCGCCCGTCGGGCGCCCGCGTGCCGTCGTCGGTGCGCCCGTCCCACTTCAGGCGCACCAGGGTGCCCTTGGCCACGTGGCGCCCGCCGAGCAGCTCGCGCACCTGGTCGCCGTTGACGTCGAGGACCGCGACCGAGACGGTGTCGGTCTCCTTGACGCGGAAGGTCAGGCGCGTCACGTCGAAGCGCCCGTCGCGGTTGGGGGAGAAGACGCCGCGTACGCCGATCTGCCCCAGCACGGGCGGCGCGTTCTTCAGGCGCTGGGCGACGAAGAAGGCCGCGAAGGTGGCGAGCACGAGGACGGCGAAGACGCCCGCCGTCAGTCGGCTCAAAGCGTCACCAGCGAGGCGTTGGCGATCTCGCGCGCCCCGGCGTCCTCATCGCCGAGCGCGACGACCAGCGCGAGACGGATGACGCCGCGATGACAGACCACGAGCGCCGGGAGCGCCGCGGGCTGCGCGCGCAGGTCGGCCAGCCCCGCCTGGACGCGCGCGGACTGCTCGGCGAACGACTCGCCGCCCGGATAGCGAAACGACGGATCGGAGCGTTCGTAGCGTGCGAAGCCCTCGGGATCCTCGGCGCGCACCTCGGCGAACGAGCGGTCCGTCCAGTCGCCCGTGTCGGTCTCGACGAAGCGCGCGTCCTCGGTGGGCCGCAGGCCGATCCGTGCGGCCACCACGTCCGCCGTCTGGCGCGCGCGCAGCAGCGGGCTGCACCACAGCGAGACGATCTCCACCCCGGCGGCCACCTCGGCCAGCGCGACGGCCTGCTCGCGACCGGTCGCGTCGAGCGGCACGGGCGAATGGCCCTGGAAGCGGCCCTCGTGGTTGTAGGCCGTCTGCCCGTGGCGGGCCAGGTGGATGGTCATGCGGGGGTGGGACTACTGCGCCTTGTCGGCCCCGACGAAGACGGCGACCTGGGCGCGGTCGGCGAGCGCCCGCGCGTTGGCGTCCATCGCCTTGACCTGGGCGGTGGGCACGCCGAGGATCTTGGCCACGTCGAGCGCGGCCGCGCGAGCCTTGGCCTCGTAGTAGATCTGGGTGGTGGGCCGGGCCTGGTTGGTGGTGTCGTTGGTCACGACGTTGGGCTCGTTGTAGCCCTTCTTCGTGAGCTTGTCCGCGGCGCCGCGCGCGAGCCCGGTCACCGTGGTGCCGTTGAGCACCGCCAGCGGCACCGCCTTGCGGTCGACCGCCGCGGGCGTCTTGGGCGGCGTGGAGCCGCCGGCGCTGCCGGTCGTCGCACCGCTGGGCTGGGCGACGGTGTTCGGCTTGGGCGTGGGCTTGTCGCCACCACTGCCGCCGAAGAGCAGGAACGCCGCGACGGCGACCACGGCGATCGCCGCGACCACGCCGCCGACGATGGCGGCGATGCGACCCCGCGAGGGGCCGTCGTCGGCATCCGGCCGCGGACGGGTGCCCGCGGGCGTGCGCGGCGGGAGTGCCGTCGAAGGCGACGGCGCGCGGAGCGGAGCGGCCGGGCGCGGGGCGGGCGCCGCCGCTGCTGCCGCCGCCGCAGCGGCCGTCGCGGCCGCCGGAACGGCCGGGACCGCCGGCTTGTCCTCGGGCTCGGCGGGCTTGGGCTGCGGACCGAAGACCTTGGGCGGGCCGTCGGGCGGCGCGGCCGCGGGCTCGCCGGGCTTCTTCGCCTCGCCGTCCTGGGGCTTGGCCTCGGTGCCCGGAGCCGGCACCGCCGCCGCGCTGCCGGTGCCGTTCCGGGGCGCCGTCGTTCCGGGCTTGGCGACCGCCGTGGCCGGCGCTCCCGCGGCGGCCGCCGCGGCGGTCGCGGGCGCCGCGACGCCCGGACCGAGCGGCGGGGCGCTCTGCTGCGCCGCCGGGGTCACCGGCGCGGCGGGCCGTGGCGCCGGGGTCGGCACCGGCGCAGGGGTGACGCGGCGCTGCGCATCGGCGGTCACGCGCGCCTCGAGCTCGGCCGCGCGCTCGGGCGCGCGGCCCGCCCATTCGCGGAGGCGCTTGACCTCGCGCGCCTGCGCGAAGTACAGCAGCGACAGGATGCCGAGCCCGAACACCGCGGCAACGCCTGCGTAGGCTCCGTACTGCTCGATCTTGCCCTGGAGGGAGAAGGCGGCGAGAACTGCCGTCATGAGGGGGTGATGCTAGGGGACGATCCGTACGGCTGGCGCCTCACCCGTCTCCTGGGCGGCAGGACGGGCGGCCGAGAGCTCGCCGACCTTGGCCGCCAGGCCGGCCGCGTCGCCCTCGAGCACGAGCAGCGCGATCTCGTCGAACATCGCCTCCACAGCGGCGGGATCGAGCGAATCGCGGCGGGCCAGGGTGATCTTGTCGGCGGGCGTGGGCTTGGGGCGCTCATAGGGGTTGAACAGGTCCTCGTGGAGCTTCTCGCCCGGCCGGCGGCCCACGATCTCGATGGCGATGTCGCGCCCCGGCTCGAGCCCCGACAGCTCGATCATGTCGCGCGCGAGCTGCATGATCGACACGGCTTCGCCCATCTGCAGGACGAACAGCTCGCCGCCCTCACCCAGCGATCCGGCGCGGATGACGAGCTGCACCGCCTCGGGAATGGTCATGAAGTAGCGCGTCATGCGCGCGTCGGTCACGGTCACCGGTCCGCCAAGGGAGATCTGGCGGCGGAAGATGGGCACCACCGAGCCCGACGAGCCCAGCACGTTGCCGAAGCGCACCGTGGCGAACTTCGTCTCGGGCCAGCGCTGCTGGGCCGCCTCGACCGCGAACTCGGCCAGCGCCTTGGAGGCGCCCATCACCGTCGCGGGCTGGACGGCCTTGTCGGTGGACACGAGCACGAAGCGCTTGACGCCCGCCTCGCCCGCCACCCGCGCCACGAGCCGCGTGGCCAGCGCGTTGTTGCGCACCGCCTCGACCGGATTGCGCTCCATGAGGCCGACGTGCTTGTAGGCGGCAGCGTGGAAGACGACCCCCGGCCGGTGTTCGGCGAACACCTCGCGCATCCGCTCGCCCTCCTTGCAGTCGGCGAGCACGGGCGCGACGGTCGAGGGGTGGACGTGGCGGTCGTCCTCGAGCTCGCGCTGGATGCGGAAGAGGTTCTCCTCGGCGTGGTCGATCAGGATCAGCCGCCGCGGGGCCACGCGCGCGATCTGCCGGCACAGCTCGGCGCCGATCGAGCCGCCGGCGCCGGTGATCATGACCGCCTCGCCGCCCAGGTAGCCGCCCACGCGGTCGACCTCCATGCGCACGGGCTCGCGGCCGAGGATGTCCTCGACCTGGACCTCGCGCACCTGGCGCACGACCTGGCCCGAGCCGGCCTGCAGCAGCTCGAAGACCGTCGGCAGCGTGCGCACCGGGATCCCGCGCTGGCGCGCGGCGCGCACGGCGCGCGCGCGCAGCGTGCCGGGGGCCGAGGGGATGGCGATGGTGATCTCGTCGGGCTCGGCCTCGTCGAGAATGCGCGCGAGCTGGTCGGTCGGCCCCAGGACCTTGACGCCGTCGATGCGGATGCCGCGCTTCAGCGGGTCGTCGTCGACGAAGCCGACGGGTGCCAGGCCGAGCTGCGGGTTGCGCAGCAGCTCGCGCACGACGAGTCGCCCGCCCTCGCCGGCGCCCACGATCAGCACCCGCCGCGCGTCGCTGCGGGCGCGGAAGCCGCGCACCGGGCGCTCGTAGACGATCCGCGCCGCGAAGCGCGCCCCGCCGACTCCGACCAGCGTGAGCAGGAAGAACGCCGCCATGACGCCCGTGGGCACCGACACGGTGACCTCACCGGTCCCCGAGGTGACCGTGACCGGGTGGGTGGCGGCGACGAAGCCCGCCAGCACGAGCGAGTTGACGACCACGGCCTGGCCGATGCCCAGGTAGTCGCGCGAGCTCGTGTAGCGCCACTGCTTGAGCTCGAGGCGGAAGAGCGTGAAGACGACGAGCGCCGAGACGACGACGAAGACGATCGTGGCGTCAAACAGCCGCTCGTAGCGCGGCGGCGTGCCCGTGTCGAATCGCAGGCGATAGCTGAGGTAGTAAGCGGCGGCGACCAGCGCACCGTCGATCGCCAGCTGCGGGATCGAGTGGCGATGCAGGGGGAACGCCGCCGAGCGCAGGCGTCGACGCATCGGCGCAGATGATAGGGCGGCCCGCCACGGATCGGGCCTAGGATCTGCGCGATGCCGACCGACGGACCCCAGGTCTCCATCGTCATGGTCGTCCGCGACGCCGCGGCGACCCTGCTGCGCAGTCTGACCGCGCTGGCCCGCCTCCCCGAAGCGATCGCCTTCGAGGTCGTGCTCGTCGACGACGGCTCCACCGACGGGACCGCGGACGTGCTCGAGGGCATCGAGGGCGACATCGTCGCCCTGCGCAACGACGACCCCGCCGGGTTCGGGCCGGCCTGCGACCAGGCCGTAGCTGCCGCCAGCGGCGCCCTGCTGGTCATCATCGGCCACGAGGTCGTCCCGGTCGACGGCTGGCTGCAGACGCTGATCGCGGCGATGGACCGCGACATCTCGATCGGCGGCGCGCGCCCGCGCGCCATAGAGATGGACGGGCGGGTTGCCGCGGGGCCGCTGTGGCCCTGCCTGGCGGTGCGACGCGAGGCCTATGAGCGCAGCGGCGGCTTCGCGTCCGCCTCGCGCCCCGGGGTGGCGGACAAGATCGCGCTCGTCACGAGCCTGGAACGCGACGGATGGGCCGTCGTCGACGAGCCCGACTCGCTGGTGCTCGTGGTCCAGTAGCCCCGTTAGGGGCGCCGCCGCGCTACGAGGTGGTGGAAATGCGTGTCGGCGTGCGGGCTCAGCGCGGCCGGGTACGGGTCGCGCACCTCGACGTCGAAGCGCTCACTCAGCAGCGCGACCTCGTCGGGGAGGTAGGGATAGACGCCGCGGTAGCGCGCCCCGAGGGCCTCGGAGTCGGTGTCGACGACGACCTCGTGCTCCACGCCGAACTGCGCCTTGATGAGCAGCGGGGCCCCGTCCGCGGCGAGCATCTGCGCGCAGCGCTCGTAGAGGTCGGCCCGGTCGGCGGCCGACTCGACGTAGGTGATCACGCCGAGCAGCAGGACGAGGTCGAAGCGCTCGTCGGAGCGGTACGTGCGCACGTCGCCGACCTCGGTGGTGTGCCGGGGGTCGGCGTGGCGCAGGAAGTCGGGCATGAAGTCCACGGCGTGGATGGACCAGCCGAGGAGGTCAGCGAGCGCGTTGGACACGCTGCACGTGCCGCAGCCGAGGTCGAGTGCGCGGATGTCGGCGTCGGCGTCGGCCAGCGCCGCTATCGCGGGAAGGTCGTACGCGTCGTGCTCGCCATGAAAGCGCGAGGCGACGTGGCCGTCGATGGCGGTGCGCCCGACCCAGAACTCACGGATGACGTCGGTGGTGGCGCTCATGACCAGTGGTGGGCGATCGGGGCGAGCCACTCCAGCGCGCGGTCGTAGTCGGCCGGCGTGTCGATCTCGCGTGCGCGCACGTGGAGCCCCTGCATCGGCAGGTGCGGAGCGAGCATCTCGAAGACATGACCGCGCGTCGCGTGACCGGCCTCGGCCTCTTCGACCAGGGCGCCCGGGACGCGCAGCAGACCGGTCCACTCAAGGCCGTCGCCGACCTCGTTGAAGCCGACCACCGCCGTGCTGCCGTTCTCGCCGACGACGCGCGCGTGAACGGCGTGCGTGGTGGTCGCCGGAGCGACGCCCAGGCACGGGCGCGGTGCCCGCAGGAACTCGTCGAAGTCCTCCGGGTGCACGAGGAGGTCGCCGTCGAGTGAGATGACGTCGCCGGTGGCGCCGCGGCAGCCCTTGGCCAGGCTGGCGGCCGTACCGGTGGTGGCGTAGTCGTGGTTGAAGGCGAAGATCGCGTCGGGGCGCAGGGGACGCACCGCCTCGATGACCTGCTCGGCCTGGTAGCCGACGACCACGACGACGTCTTCGACGTCGCGCAGCATCCGCAGGTGCCAGGCGATGAGCGGCTCGCCCATGACCGAGACGAGTGCCTTGGTCGAACCGAGACCCAGGCGCCGGCCCTCGCCGGCGCAGTTGATCACAACGCGGACAGGAGCTCGCATAGCCGTTCCGGGTCGAAGATTGCGTGGGTGGCGACGTCGTAGAGGCCGGGTGCCGGCGCGTGGACGCCGCCGTACGCGACGCCGTAGTCGGCGGCCGCCATGAGACCGAGGTCGTTGTAGCCGTCACCGACGACGCAGATCGCGCCGTCGTAGTCAGCGGCCACCACGGCCTTGTCGAGGACGGACGTCAGGCCGATCAACCGGTCGCCGAGAACGAGCGCGGTCGAGCTGCGGCAGTTGACGCCGAGCGCGGCGACGAGATCGGCGATCCAGACGTCGAGGTTGCCGGTGACGATCGTGCAGCGGTCGCGATGCTCGGCGAGGAAGGCAGCGATGTGCGGGTCGATCTCGACCCCGGCGACGATCCGGCGGACCTCCGAGACGGGCACCTGGCTGAGGATCTCCACGCGGCGGCGCAGGCTGGACTCGAACGGCAGCTCGCCGGCCATGGTGCGGCGGGTGAGCGCGGCGATCTCGTCCTGCATGCCGACCGCCCGGGCGATCTCGGGCAGGATCTCCTGACGGGTGATCGTGCCGTCGAGGTCGAAGAGGAAGCGCTCGACGGTGCGCGTGGGCGCGAGCGGGCGCCCGCGGTAGGCGAGCGTCTTCAGCATTCCAGGCGGAAGGTGGAGGAGTCCCAGGGGATGCGGTCGACGATGCTCGGCCCGGCCATGTAGTCCCAGTCGGGTCGCGGGGTGCGCCAGTCGCCGTACAGCGCGGTGAGCTCGGCGTCGTGGTCGCGGACCTTCAGCCAGGTGCGCCCGATGAAGCGGAACTCCTCGAGCGGCTGGCCGGGGATCTCGATGAGATTGGCGACCAGGCGGCCGTCCGGGAGGCCCCCGTAGGAGCGGTAATGGAAGCGCGCGTCGTCCGTAGCCGTCAGGCAGAAGAAGTCGAACTTGATGCCGTCGCGGCGGAAGGCGTACTCGGTCGCCTCGCCGGTGGCGCCCGGGTAGCGCAGGCTGAGCTTGAACCCGGCGTCCTCGAGCGTCGCGAAGATGCCCTCGAACACCGCGGCGTCCTCGGCGAGGTAGGCGAAGTCGACGTCGTCGCAGTCGTGACCGAGCAGATCGCCCTCGCGCGCCCAGCCCAGCAGCAGACCGCCGAAGACCCAGAGGCGCCCGTTCATCGGCGTCTGGGCCACGACGTCGTGCAGCAGCTGCAGGTTGGCGATCGCGCGGCTCTTGGGGGACCCGGTCATCTCCCCGATCATCGGCGCGCGCAGGGCCTACTTGAGCGCGCGTTCGCTCAAGTTCCGTGGCCGCGCGGCGATTCGCGGGCGCATGAGCTCCGCGCGCGTGACGTGCGTCATCACGACCTATCAATACGGCCACTTCATCGCCCGCTGCCTGGACAGCGTGCTGGCCCAGGATCACCCGCGCGGCCAGGTCGAGATCATCGTCGTCGACGACGGGTCCACCGACGACACGCGCGCCGTCGTGGCCCGCTACGAGCACGCCGTCCGTTACATCCACCAACCCAACGCGGGGCAGATCGCTGCGACCAATCGCGGGATCGGCGAGGCGACGGGCGACTACATCACCCTGGTCGATGCCGACGACACGGTTGCGCCCGACCGCGTGAGCGCGCGCGCCGCGATCCTCGACGCTCGGCCCGAGGTCGGCTTCGTCTACGGCGCGATGGACATCATCGACGCCGGCGGCGCACTGGTGGACTCCTCCTACCACCGCTCCTATGACGTCCCCACGCACGCCGGCCGCGTCCTGGGGCCGCTGCTCGAGCGCAACTTCGTCCCTGGCGGAACGATGATGTTCCGCGCCGCCGACCGCGCGGTGCACCACCCGATCGCCGAGCACGCGTCCGTCCAGGACTGGTGGATCGCCGCGAACGTCGCGGCCGTAGCGGAGCTCGCGTACCTCGACAGGCCGATGGCCAGCTATCGCCTGCACGGGGCCAACGACAGCCACGGAGCCGGCGACGAGCGCAACGCCCGACTGCGCGCCAATGACCTCAGGTTCCGCCGCTGGATGCTGGGCCACCTCGACCTCGGGGCGGTCGCGCTCGCCGATGTGCAGCGAGGATGGATCGCCTACCAGAGCGAGCTGGTGTACGCGGCCAACGCCCTCGGCCTGCCCTTCGAGGAGCTCGCGCCGGTTTCGCCCGCCGATGCGCACCGCGGACGCCTGCACCTCGCTCGCGGGCGGATCGCGCGCGCCCAGGGTGACCATGAGCGTGCCGTCCGTGCCCTCGTCCTCGCCGCGGTCGCCGACCCGCTGTCCGCTGTGGCGGCCGCCGAGCTCGTCGAGCTGCTGCAGGGCGCTGCGGCGCCGGCCGAGCCGCTGGACGTTCGCCGCTTCGTGACCCTCGCAGTGGCCGACGAGCTGCTGGCCGATGCGGCCCTGCTGCACGCCTACGCGTCGGTGTTCGATGCGCGCGCCGACGCGACGCTGCTGATCTACGCGCCCCAGGCCGACGGCTCCACCGGGGCCCGCCTCGCAGCGCTCATGTCCGAGGCCGGCCTCGACGGACCGGACTCGCCGACATGCTCGCGATCTTCGGGCCGCAGGATCCGGCCGCTCACGCCGCGGTCATGCGCACCGTCCACGCGACGCTCTCCGAGCGCGCGGTGCGCGTTCCCGGCGTCGCGCGCTGGGGCGGTCAGGCCGTCGGAGGCCTGCGCGAGTACGCGCAGGCATGCCTGCGGCCCTAGGCGGCCGCGGCCAGCGACGGCGCGCCGAGCACTGCGCCGGCGCACGCCTCGAGCAGCCGCCGGGCCGGCGTGGTGGGCGGGGCGGGCTGGGCGACGATGTCCGGCGAGGCCTCGCCGTCGAGACCGAGGCGCTCGACCAGCGCCGCCAGCTCGGCGAGCTCCGCGGCGCTGTCGTAGGTCACCACGAGCGTGGCGTCGTCGTGGGCAGTCGTCCGCGCCGCGTAGGCGGCGAGCAGGTCGGGGTCGCGCACGAGGACCGCGGCGGCGACGAGGGTGACGTGCGCGCGCAGGGCCAGCGGGTCCGCCGCCCCCGGCGCGAGGCAGCCGGCGGCCTGGTGCAGCGCCAACTGGAGGTCGTAGCGCGCGGCGCCGTTGAAGGGGTCCTCGCCCAGGGCGCGCATGAGCAGGCGCGTCGCGCGGTCGGGATCGCCCGCGCGCAGCGCGGCCACTCCCTGCTCGGCGGCGAGCACCCCCCGCGCGCGCTCCTCCTCGGTCACGGACAGGACGTCGCTCGGCGGGTCGCCGGCGCCGAGGGCGGCCCGCACGAGGCCGTGCTCCCAGCTGCCGAAGGCGTTGCGCAGATCGGTGGCCGACACGGTCGGGTCGTCGAGCAGGTGGCGCAGCATCCAGCGCCGCCACGGGATCTCGCGGCGCAGGATCGCGTCGATCTCCGCCGGGCCCGAGCCGAGGCCCATGTTGGCCCCGTGGAAGCGATAGCGGTTGAAGCAACCGGGCAGGTGGTCAACCTCGGCCACCGCGGCGATCGTCGCCGCGATCCACCAGTCGGGGTAGGCGGCATCGTCGGGGATCGGATGGACGGCGGGCAGCAGCGAGGCGCGGAAGGTGCTGGCGCCACCCGAGACGAAGTTGCCGGCCAGGAGCCGGCCGAGGACGTGGCCGCGCGTGGGGTTGATCCGCTGCTCGGCGAAGAAGGAGGCGGCGGTGACGGCGCCGTCGGCGTCGATGAGCGTCATGTCGCCGTGGACGAGGCCGACGCGCGGGTGGGCCTCCAGGTGCTCGACCTGGCGGCGCAGGCGATCGGCGGGCCACTCGTCGTCGGCGTCGAGCAAGGCGACGTAGTCGCCGCTGACCTCGGCCAGGCCGCGGTCGACGGCGCGCACGAGGCCCTGGTTGGCCTGGCGGATGACGCGAATGCGCTCGCCGTAGGCGGCGAGGACCTGCGGCGTCTCGTCGGTGGAGCCGTCGTCGACGACGATGACCTCCAGCGCCTCGGCGGGCCAATCCTGGGCGAGGGCGCTGTCGATGGCGCGACCGAGGAAGCGGGCGAGGTTGTAGGCCGTGACGACGACCGAGACGCGCGGGACCATGGTCATGCCGGCTGCGGAGTGGATCGGGCCGCCAGCCAGAGCTCGAGATCGGCCGGTGCGACGACGCCGGCGCCGGCGAGCCGGACGTGGCCCGCGCAGGCGCCGTGCAGCGGCACGTAGAGGTCGGCGGCGGCGTGCAGCGCCGCGTCGCGACCGGGGACCGCGTGCTCGCGCAGGATCGTGATGTCGGCGCACGCGTCGAGATCGATGCCCGCGGCCGCGGCCATGACGCGCGCCTCGAGCTCGGCGGGCGTGCCGTCCGTGGCGGGATCGGCCAGGAGGTAGAGGCAGGCGCCGGTCGGCGCCTGGGTCCAGGCGCGCAGCAGCGCGGGCAGCTCGTCCGCGGCCCGCCACGCCGGGGTGGCGAGGACCGACGGTGCGCCGTCGAGCACGCGGTCGCTCGCGGCGGTGCGCGGGGCGCGCGCCGCCAGTGCGCGGGTCAGATCGTCGTAGAGGCCGGCGATGCGCTCCCAGCCGAAGTGCAGGGCGGCCGAGCGGCCGATGGCGCCGCGGGCGGCACGGTCGGCGCCGGCGTCGGCGGCCGCGCGAAGGAGCTCGGCCAGGTGCGCCGGATCGGGCTCGAGCATCCACGGCTCGCCGATCGTCTCGAAGTGGTCGACGCGCCCTCCGGGCATGGCCCGGCGCTGCGCGCGGATGCGCCAGCCGGCCTGCGGCGGGCAGAACTCGTCGGTCGGGCCGCCGGCGGTGTGGATGACGGGCAGGCCGCTGGCCATCGCCTCGAGCACCGGCATGGCAAAGCCCTCGCCGCGGTAGGGATGCACGAGCACGTCGCACGCGCGGTAGAGCGCGGCCATCTCCGCGTCGGCGAGGTCGGCGTCGAGGTGCACGATCGAGCCCGCCTGCGCGGCGGCGTGGATGGCGCTGCGGTCAGCGCCGCGGTAGACGCCGTCGGAGCCGAAGTCCTTGATCACCAGCTGCACGTCGTGGCGGCCGGCGAAGGCCTCCTGCCAGGCGGCGAGCAGGATGTCGACGCCCTTGCGGGCGATGGCGCCGCCGACGAAGAGGAAGCGCACGGCGGGGGCGCCGTCCAGCGGATAGGCCTCGCCGTCCGGAGCGAAGCGCTCGAGGTCGACGCCGTTGGGCACGACGTGGACGCGGTCCTCCTGCAGGCCGGCGTCGAGGTACATGCGGCGCACGAGCTGGCTGGGCACCCAGAGCTCGTCGACGTCGCGCTGCAGCGGCTCGAGCCAGTCGGCGGGGATCGCGCCGAACTCCCAGGGCTGGATGACGGCCAGGCGGCCCGAGCGCGGCGGGCGCAGGTCCGGCGGCCACTGGTGGCGAACCTCGACGTCGGCCGCGTGGGGCAGCGGGCGGTCGATCGGCGCGCCGGTCCGGTCCAGGCGCTGGACCCCGTCCAGGCGGGCAGTGACCTCGTTGTTGATGTGCGACAGGCTCGTGTGCAGGCCATGGTCGCCCTGCCAGGTGACGGCGGGCGCGGCGGTGTCGAAGGCGCTGCGCGACGGGCGCTCGCCGGCGTAGTAGGCCTCGAGCTCGTCGACGTAGGCGGCGAACGGGCGCGGCGCCGCGATCCCGGCCTGCAGGCGCTCCAGCAGGCCCGGCTCGGCGGCCAGCCGATCGAGCTGGCGCGCGAGGTCGCCCGCGTCGAGCGCGTCGAAGAACAGGCCGTCGACCTCGTCGACGATGGCCTCGCCGAGGCCGCCGAGGCGGGGGACGACGAGGGGGACGCGGCCGGCCAGGCACTCGGCGGCCATCAGCGGGGCGCAGTCCCACCACATGGAGGGCATGACGGCGACGTCGACGCCGGCCAGCAGCTCGGGCAGGGCCGCGGGGCTGAAGGCGCCGCACAGCTCGACCACGCCGCGCCGGTCGGCGGCGCGCAGGCGCGCGGCGAAGCGCTCGTCGACCTCGCCGTGCACGAGCACGCGCAGGTCCTGCTCGGAGCGCTGCGCGGCCTCGACCAGCAGCTGCGGGCCCTTGTGCGGGTAGGCGGAGCCGAAGAAGGCGACGGTCAGGCGCTCGCCCGTGCGGCCGGGCAGCCGGTCGCGCCCGAGCTGCTCCCACGTCTCGTCCGCGGCCGGCACGGCCTGGCGGACGACGTCGATCATCTCGCGCGGGTAGTCCTGCCCGGCGAGGGTGGCGCGCATGGCGTCGGACACCGCGAGGCAGACCGACACGCCGCGCGTGAAGCGGTCGCGGATGCCGGCCAGGCGCTCCTGGTGGCCCGGGCGGTCGTGGGGCGTGCCGACGCACGAGGCGCAGTTCGCGCCGCGCTCGCCGGGGCCGGCGCAGATCGCGCCCTCGCCCGTGAGCAGGTAGGCGCGCGGGCAGATCAGCCAGTAGTTGTGGGTCGAGAAATAGCTCGGCAGGCCGCGGGCAGCGGCTTCGTCGATCAGCGCCGCGCCGAGGTTGTGCAGGTTGTGGAAGTGCACGACGTCGGGCGCCACGCGATCCAGCAGCGCCGCGAAGGCCTGGGTGATCGGCGGGTCGTCGAGCTCGCGCAGCGGGTTGCCGAGGTCCCAGAGCCCGTGCTGGCGGTTGTGGATGCCGACGAGCCGGACGCCGTCCTCCATCCATTCGCGCACGACGTAGGGCTGGCCGGACGGATCGGGCCGGGTGGCGGCGTGGAAGACGGTGACGTCCCAGCCGCGGCGCGCCAGCTCCTTGGCCGCCACGCGCGGCACGGTGGTGCCCCCGCCCGAGTCGTTGAAGCCGAAGGAGGTGAGGACGATCTTGCGCCCGTTGGGCGTCGCGCGCGGCGGCGCCGGCACGCGGGCGGCGCGGGCGCGCAGCTCGCGGGCCAGGCCGGGGAGCGCCAGGGCGCGGTGGTCGAACGCGTCGGCCAGGACCTCGAGCGCGCGGCGCTCGGCCGCCTGCGGGTGCATGACGCCCCAGTCGAGCTCGGGCACCAGCTCGCGCAGCGGAGCCGCGTCGATAAGCGTGCGCAGGGCGCGCTCGACCTCCTGCACCTCGAGGTCGCGGGCGGACTCGTCGGAGAAGTTCTCGCCGTGGCGGCGGAAGCCGATCAGCGGGGCGCCCGGCACGTCGCGGAAGCGGAAGGCGCGCACGGCGCGCAGCCAGAAGTCGAAGTCCTGGGCGAGGCGGAAGGCCGGGTCGTAGCCGCCGACGGCCTCATAGACGCGGCGGTGGACCATGCGCGAGGGGTCGACCAGCGTGTTGTGCTCGCGCACCAGGTGGCGCAGGAGCTCGTGCGGCGAGCGATCGCGGCTGGGCCAGGTGCCGCGCTCGACGCCCGCGCCGTCGATGATCGTGGCGGCGCCATGGACCACGCCCGTGTCGGGATGGCGGTCGAAGACGGCGACCTGACGGGCGATGCGATCGGGCTCGCAGCGGTCGTCGTCGCCCAGCATGGCGATGAGCTCGCCGCGCGCCTCGCGCACGATGGTGTTGTAGGCCTCGGCGATCCCGCGGTTGGCTTCGTGACGGACGATCCGCAGGCGCGGGTCGTCGAAGCGCGCGAGGACCTCCGCCACGGCCGGGTTGCGCCCGCCGTCGAGCACCACGAGAACCTCGAGGTCGCGGTAGGTCTGCTGCAGGCAGGAGGCAACGGCCTCCTCCAGATAGGTGTCGCGCTCGTAGGTGGCGACGCCAAGGGTGACGCGAGGGTTCATGGAGCTCGCAATGCGGGGGGACTCGGATCTCCCTTCTCATCGGCGCATCGGGCGGGCGCCTTGAGGCGCCGCGGTCAGGCGGCGGGCGAGCAGAGCAGGTCGACGAGCAGTGCGGGATCGCGCCGCACGCGCTCCGCGGCGGCTCCCGGCGCGCGCTTGGCCAGCTCCAGCTCGTCCGCGCGCTCCAGGCGCCGCAGGCGACCCTCCGCGATGAGGCGCTCGTCGACCGCGCCGGGGCGGCCCTCGAAGGTCGTCCACACCGGCGTGCCGAGCGCCACCGCCTCGCGGTTCATGGTGCCGCCCGCGCTGATCACGAGGTCGGCGAGGGCGACCAGCGACTGGGCGTCGATCGCCCGCTCGGGCACGATGAAGCCGTCGAGCTGCGCCCGCTGCGCGGCCACGCGCGGCAGCACCACGGTCTGCGTGCCGCGCAGCTGCTGCAGGACGGTGGCGAACACGTCGTTCTCGAAGCGGTGGTACAGCGAGACCGACGGCGGCGTGCGCACCACGGCGATGGGCTGGGCGGGATCGAGGCCGAGCTCGGTCAGCACCGCCGGATCGGGCTCGAAGTCGGCGAGGTAGTACTCCTCCTTGAGCCCGGGGTAGCGGCGCAGCTTGCGCCGCGCGCCGTAGCGGTACAGGCGCTCGGGCGGGATCGCCTCGGGCACCACGACGGCCTGGGCCAGGCGGCAGTTGACGTTGTGCTGCACGGTCGCCCACTCGTAGTCGAACATCGTCGAGCAGGGGATGCGCAGCAGCCGCGCGGCGACGCTGACGTCGTTGGATCCGTGCCCGAGCGCGAGGTCGAAGCCGCCCTGGCGCCGCGCCCAGAGCGTCAGCGCCAGTGAGCGATCGATCAGGCCGAGCGCCTTGGCCGCCAGCCGGCTGCCGCGGTGGCGGCCGATGACCTCGTGCTCGATCCCGAAGCGCTCGCACAGCGCGACGGTCTGCGCGAAGTCGCGCGCGGTGACGCGCACCTCGTCCCCCCGTGCCCGCAGCACCTCGATGACCGGGCGCATGACGAGGACGTGCGGGCTGTTGGTGAGGTCAATCCAGACGCGCATCGCGCACGGCGCCGACGACCTCGTCGACCTGATCGCGCGTGAGCGCCGCGGAGATCGGGAGCGCGAGATGCGTGCGGGCGAGCTCGTCGGTGAACGGCAGCTCGTCGCCGGCGCCCCATACGGCCATCGCGGGCTGGCGGTGCACGGGCGTGCGGTAGTAGCCGCTGGAGTCGACGTCGCGGGCGGCGAGCGCCGCCTTGAGCTCGTCGGGGCGCTCGTGGCGGATGACGTAGAGGTGCCACGCGGGGCGCGCGCCCTCCGTTGCCCGCGGCAGCGTCGCCAGCTCGCCGAGGCCGGCCTGGGCGTACCACTCGCCGACGTCGTGGCGATGGGCGGCCCAGCGATCCAGCTCGGGCAGCTCGACGCGCAGGACCGCGGCCTGCATCTCGTCGAGGCGGCTGTTGTAGCCGACCTGCGTGTAGGTGACCTTGTCCTGCGAGCCGTGGAAGCGCAGCGTGCGCACGGCATCGGCCAGGGCGGCGTCGTTGGTGGCGATCGCGCCGCCGTCGCCGAAGGCGCCGAGGTTCTTGGACGGGTAGAAGGAGAAGGTGGCGATCGTTCCCAGGGCGCCCGGGCGCCCGGCCGGACCGGTGGAGCCCGCGGCTTGCGCGGCGTCCTCGAGCACGGGGACGCCGAGCGCCTCGATCTCCGCGATCGGCGCCACGTTGCCGAAGAGGTGCACGGCGATGACGGCCTTGGTGCGCGGGGTGAGCGCCGCCTTGACCGTTTCGGGCGTGACGCACATGGTGTCGGGGTCGACGTCGCAGAAAACCGGGGTGGCGCCGGTCGGCGGGATCGCCTCGGCCGACGCGTAGAAGGTGAACGACGGGACGACGACCTCGTCGCCCGGCCCGACGCCCAGCGCGCGCAGGGCGACGGTGATCGCCTCGGTGCCGTTGGCGACCCCGACCGCGTGCGCGGCACCCAGATAGGACGCGAACTCCTGCTCGAAGGCGGCGACCTCCGGGCCGAGGATGAACTGCCCGCGCTCGAGGACGTCCTCGATCGCCGCCTGGATGCGCCGGCGCAGCGGGGTGAGCGGGGTCTTGGGGTCGAAAAGCGAGACGGCCACGGCGGGCAGCCTACGCGGCACCGCCCTTTGGGGTGGTGTGGGTGCGCGCCCCACGGGGGTGGAGCGTCTACCCTGGGCCGTCGTGTTCGCGGTGGTACTCGTCCTCGCGTCGGTGACGGACAAGCTGGCGACGTTCGCCACCAACGTGGTCGGCGACCTCGGCCTGCCCGGGGTCTTCCTGCTCATGGTGGCCGAGAGCGCCTGCATCCCGATCCCGTCGGAAGCCACGATGCTCTTCGCCGGCTTCAACGTCCACCAGGGCGAGTACCCCTTGTGGGCGGCCGTCGCGGTCGGTTCGGTGGCGAACCTCGTGGGGTCGTGGATCGCCTACGGAGTCGGCTATTACGGTCGTCTCGAGCTGCTCGAGAAGCACGGGAAGTTCCTGCACATCACGCCCTCGCAGCTCGCGTGGGCCGACCGCTGGTTCGAGCGCTACGGCGCGCCGGCCGTCTTCTTCAGCCGCATGCTCCCGATCATCCGCACCTTCATCTCGCTGCCGGCCGGCGTCGCGCGCATGCCGTTCTGGAAGTTCAGCGCGTACACGCTCGCGGGCTGCCTGCCGTGGGTCTTCCTGCTGACCTTCGCCGGGCAGAAGGCGGCGGAGAACTGGACGGATTGGAAGGACTCGCTGCACTACGTCGACTACACCGTCGCGGTGCTGATCGTCGTCGGGGTCGTCTACCTCGCCGTCCGCTGGAGGCGCAACCGCAACCGCGGCCGCGCCGCGGATGCGACGGCCTAAAGGCGCGCTGGAACTGCGCCACGCGCTGGCGCTCGGGGTCCTGCACGGGCCCACCGAGCTGCTGCCGATCTCCTCCTCGGCCCACACCACGCTCGTGCCGTGGCTGCTGGAGTGGCCCTACGCCGAGCTCGATCCGGAACTGCGCAAGGCGTTCGAGGTGGCGCTGCACGCCGGCACGGCGGCGGCGCTGCTGGTCAGCCTGCGCGACGAGGTGGCCGCCGCCGCGCGCGGGCTCGACCACCGCCGCGCGGCGCTGGTGCTGGGCTCGTTCGTGCCACCGGCCATCGTCGGCTACACGCTCGAGCGCCCGATCGAGCGACGTCTGGGCACGCCGCCCACCATCGCGGTGGGCCTGCTCGTCGGTTCGGCGGCGATGGCGGCCGCCGACCGGTTCGGGCCCACCGGGCGACGCCGCGACGAGGCCGGCTTCGTCGATGCCCTGGCGCTGGGGGTGGCACAGGCGTGCGCGCTGATGCCGGGCACGTCGCGCAACGGCATGACGCTGGCGGCGGCCCGGATGCGCGGCTTCGACCGCGCCGACGCCAATGCGCTCTCGCGTCACGTCGCGCTGCCGATCATCGTCGGCGCCACCGCGCTGAAGGGCGCGCGTCTGGCCCGCCGCGGGGTCCCGCCGGCGCTGGCGAGCGCCTTCGCCGCCGGCGTCGGGGCCGCCTTCGTCTCCACCCTGGCCTCGGTGCGGATCATCCGCGCCGTCGAGCGCGACCGCTCTTTCGCGCCCTACGCCGCCTACCGCGCGCTGCTCGCGGCGGTGGTGCTCCGACGCGCTTGGCAGAATCGGTCGCGATGAGCGAGTCCTACGCTGCCGCCGGCGTCGACACCGGCCAGGCCGATCGTGCCGTCGACGCCCTTGTCGGCGTCCTGCGCACCATCGAGCTCGACCGCCCCAGCGCATCGGTGCTGCCCAGCGGGCACTACGCCTCTGTCCTGCGCGTGGCCCCGAACCTCGGCATCGCGATGTCGACCGACGGCGTGGGCTCGAAGATCGTCGTCGCCGAGCAGGCCGACCGCCTGGAGACCGTCGGCATCGACTGCGTGGCCATGAACGTCAACGACCTCATCTGCGTCGGCGCCGAGCCGATCGCGATGCTCGACTACCTTGCGGTCGAGCAGGCCGACCCCGACGCCCTCGCGCGCATCGCCACCGGGTTGAAGGTCGGCGCGCAGGCCGCCGGCGTGGAGATCCCCGGCGGCGAGCTGGCCGTCCTGCCCGAGCTCATCCGCGGCCATCCCTCGCCGCACGGCTTCGACCTGTGCGGCACCGCGTTCGGCACGGTGGCCCTGGACGCCATCGTCACCGGCGCCGACGCGCAGCCCGGCGACGCCATCGTCGGCCTGCCCTCCAGCGGCCTGCACTCCAACGGCTACACGCTGGCCCGCCGCGCGCTGCTGGAGGAGGGCGGGCTCGGCCTCGACGACCGCCCGGCGCTGCTGGAGGGGCGCTCGGTGGCCGACGCGCTGCTGGAGCCGACCGTCATCTACGTGCGCGCCGTCCTCGCGCTGCTGCGCTCGGACATCGCGGTCCACGGCCTGGCCCACATCACGGGCGGCGGCCTGCGCAACCTGCTGCGCCTGGGCGCCGAGCGCCTGGGCTTCGCCATCGAGGAACCGCTGCCCGTGCCGCCCATCTGCACGCTGGTCGCCCAGCACGGCGACGTGCCGACGGCCGAGATGTGGGACGTCTTCAACATGGGCTGCGGCTTCGTCGCGCTCGTACCGGAGGAGCGGGCGGCCGACGCGGTCGCGCTGCTCGGCGCCCAGCACCCGGGGACGGCGCGGATCGGGACGGTGACCGGCGAGGGCGGGCGGCTGTCCGCGCCGGGGCTGTAGCCGCCCAGGGTCTCCGCGCCGCGCTTGCGGCGCCTCGCGGCGCTTACTGCCTCATCGAGGGGAGGAGCCAGCGGCGGCCGGGGCGCGGGCGGCTCCTCTGGCGCGTTGGCGCTCGTCAGGGAGACGATCGGGGAGTTTGTCGGCATATACCCGACAAACTCCCCCATCGTCCGCCTCCAGGGACCCACACGGACGCAGGCACACTCGTTCCCTCGATCATGCAGTTGGACGCCGCGCAGCGCCGCCCACGCCCGGCGGACGACCGCCTCAGAAGATCTCAGGGCACCACGGCGCGACATCGCAGCGGAACGCGGACGAGGCGCGGGCCAGCGCGCCGGGGCGCAGCTCGGCGACGCGGCCTGCCCCCGCGAGCTCGCGCAGCGTCGTCCCGCCCAGGTAGGCGGCGCCCAGCGCCGCCGCGTCGAGGGCGAGGTCGGGCTCGGCGTCGGTGGGCTCGCAGCCGGCGGCGGCCAGCCGGTAGCGCCCGGCGTTCCAGGGACAGAACGCGTCTGACACCTCGAGCACCACGTCACGATCGTGCGCGTACGTGCGCGCGGCGAGCGCGGCGGCGACGTCGACCACGCGCAGCCACAGCGCGCTCCCGAGGCCGATCCGTACCGCGTCGGGATCGCTGAGCATCAGCCAGAGGGGCTCGTCGGGCGGCGCCAACCGCCAGGTGATGGTCCGCGTCAGGTCCTGGTCGAGCAGGAAGGCCCACAGCAGCGCGCGCGCCGCCGGGGTGGCCGCGACGAGCTCGCGGATGTTCACGTCGCCCGCCGGGCCCTCGTCGTCGCGGTCGGGACGCACCGCGTAGAGCGCGTAGCCGTCGGGCACGAGGACGGCCTGCAGCGGCTGGGCGCCGTGGCGCTGGGCCTCGGGGTCGTACAGGCGCTGCTCCCACCACGGCCCCGGGCGGTCGAGCATGCCCGGGCGCTCGCCGCGGACGCGCTCGTGCACCGCGCGCATGGCCTCGACGTGGTCACCCGCCGGGCCCGCGCGCAGCCCCTCGCCAGGCGGGGGCGGCGCCGCCAGGCGCGCCATCGGGCGTCGCGCGGTCAACGGACCGACGCGCGCGGCGATGCCATAGCCGAAGCGCCCGTAGATCGAGCCTTCCGACGACCACAGGATCGCCACCGGCTCGCCCCGCTCGTGGACGTCCTCGAGCTGGCGGCGCATCATCGCGGTGAGCAGGCCGCGCCGGCGGTGGGTGGGCACCACGCCCACCGCGGTCACCGCCGCGCACGGCGCGATGGCGCCCGGCACGGTCACGTGACGGGTGTAGATGCTGGTGGCGGCGACGATGCGCCGGTCGTCGAACCACGCCAGCGAACGGTCGGGCTCGTCGGTGCGCTCGTAGTGGCGGCGGTCCTCGTCGGTGACCTCGCGGTGGAAGGCGGCGTGGACGGCTCGGTCGAAGTCGTCGAACTCCTCGGCGGTTGCCGGACGCAGCTCCATGCGCCTTGTGTATCAAGCGCCGCTCCCGGGGAGCCCTCCCCCATGTCGACCTCCAGCGATCAGGACACGGGCCTCGAGCGCTCTCTGCGCCAGCGCCACATGACGATGATCTCCCTGGGCGGGGTGATCGGCGCCGGCCTCTTCGTCGGCAGCGGCGCGGTCATGAACCAGACGGGCCCCGCCGCCGTCCTCTCCTATCTGCTGGCCGGCGTCCTGGTCGTCCTCATCATGCGCATGCTGGGCGAGATGGCGGTCGCCAACCCCACGGTCGGGTCGTTCGTGGAGTACTGCCGTACGGCGCTCGGGCCGCGGGCCGGCTTCACCATCGGCTGGCTGTACTGGTGGTTCTGGGCCATCGTCCTGGCGATCGAGGCCGTCGCGGGCGCGACGATCCTGCAGCGCTGGCTGCCCGGCGTCCCGGTGTGGGCGATGAGCCTGGCGGTGATGCTGCTGCTCACCGCGACGAACCTCGTCTCGGTCAAGTCCTACGGGGAGTTCGAGTTCTGGTTCGCGGCGATCAAGGTGGCGGCGATCATCGCCTTCATCGCGATCTGCGCCGGCTTCCTGCTCGGCGTGGGGGCCGGCGACTCGCCCGGCCTGAGCAACCTGACCGCGCACGGCGGCTTCGTCCCCGAGGGCGGCATCACGATCCTCTCCGGCGTGGTGATCGTGATCTTCGCCTTCGTGGGCGCCGAGATCGTCACCATCGCCGCGGCGGAGTCCGACGAGCCCGAGCGCGCAGTCGCGCGCGCCACCAACCAGGTCGTCGGCCGCGTCCTCGTCTTCTACGTGCTGGCGATCTTCCTCATCGTCTGCATCGTCCCCTGGAACGACGCCAAGCTCGGCGACTCGCCGTTCATCGCCGCGCTGGACCGGATCGGCATCCCGGGCTCGGCCGACATCATGAACGCGATCGTCGTCACGGCCGTCCTCTCGTGCCTGAACTCCGGCATCTACGTCGCCTCACGCATGCTCTTCGCGCTTGCCCGGCGCGGCGACGCGCCACCCTCGCTGGTCGAGCTCAACGGGCGCGGCGTGCCGGTGAAGGCGATCCTGCTGTCGGTCAGCGTGGGCTTCGTGTCGGTGATCTTCGACGCGATCTCGCCCGACAAGGTCTTCCTGTTCCTGGTGAACTCCTCGGGCGCGGTGGCGCTCTTCTGCTACCTGCTCATCGCCGTCGCCGAGCTGCGCACGCGCCGGCGCCTGGAGGCCGAGGCGCCCGAGCGGCTGAAGCTGCGCATGTGGCTGTTCCCGTGGCTGACGTATGTCGCGATCGCCGCGATGGTGGCCGTGATCGCCGCGATGGCGTTGGTCGAGAGCGTGCGCTCGCAGCTCATCCCGAGCTTCATCTCGCTGGCCGTCGTGCTGGTGGCGGGCCGGCTGCGCTACCGCCAGAGCGGCGCGCGGGCGACCGTCCGGGGGACTCAGCCCAGCCGCACGTAGCCCGTGGCGCCCCCGCCGTCGGGCCCGTAGCTGCGCCGCGAGACGGCGTTGGACGAGTTGCCCTCGATGGTGTGGATCGACCCGTCAGCGTCGACGGATTCGACGATGCCGACGTGGCGACCGCCCCAGACGATGAGGTCGCCCGGGTTGGGACGCACGCCGGGCCCGGCGGGCGTCGCGCGACCGGTGCGCTGGCCCCACGCGTAGAGGGCGCTGACCGAGCCGAAGCCCTGCCCGGCCTCGCCGAGCGGGACGCCGGCCTGCGACGCGGCCCACGAAGCGAAGTAGGCGCACCACGGCCCAACGCCGCTGCCCGCCGTGGCGGTGCGGAACCGCGCGATCTCGGGGCCGTCGTTGGAGCCGGGCGGCTGCTCCGCCACGCCGACCTGGCCCTGGGCGGCGGCCAGGGCCTGCGCACCGCCGGTGCCCGGCAGCGCGGGCGCGCCGGCCGGGGCCGCGAGCGAGGAGCCCCGCTCGATGCCGGTGTTCAGCGCGGTCAGAAAACCCGTCGAGCCACCCGCGGTGACGGGTGGCTTCGGAGAGATGATCTGATCGATCTGCGCGATGCGCTCGATGATGGCGGGGAGGCTCAACGCCCCTGTCATCGGCGGCCGGCGCGCGGTCTTTAAAAGCGAACGGGCGGCCCCCCCGGGCCGCCCGCTCAAGCGCGAGCGAGCGGCCCCCCGGCCGCCCGCCCACTGATCCGTCCCCCGAGGGATATTCCCTCTGGAGCTTGTTCGTCCTAGCGCAGGAGCTGCAGGACGGCCTGCGGGGCCTGGTTGGCCTGGGCCAGCATCGCGGTGCCGGCCTGCTGCAGGATCTGGTTCTTGGTCAGGTTGACCATCTCCTCAGCCATGTCCACGTCGCGGATGCGGCTTTCGGCGGAGGTCAGGTTCTCCTGGTAGCTGCCCGTGACGGCGAGGGCGTGCTCCAGACGGTTCTGGGTCGCGCCGAAGCCGGAGCGGGCGGCGCTGACGGCGTCCACGTCGGCGTCGATCGTCGACAGGTTCAGCGTGCTCAGCGTCGCATAGCTGCTGACGGTGACCGCGGAGAACGTGATCGAGATGGTCTGCCCGTCGTTGGCGCCAACCTGGAACGTGACCGCCGAGGCGGAGCCGAGCAGGTTGATGCCGTTGAACTGAGCGGCACCCTGGATGCGGGTGATCTCGGACGACAGCGCGTCGACCTCGGACTGAATGGCGCCCTTGCCGGCGGTCGAAAGCGAGCCGTTCTTGTACTGCACGGCGAGCTCACGGACACGCTGCAGGATGCTGTGGACCTCGTCGAGGTTGCCCTCTGCGGTCTGCACCATCGAGACGCCGTCCTGGATGTTGCGCTGCGACTGAGCGAGCCCGCGGATCTGGCTGCGCATCTTCTCGGAGATACCGAGGCCGGCGGCGTCATCGGCTGCCTTGTTGATGCGAAGGCCGGACGACAGGCGCTCCATCGACTTCGAGACCTGGTCCGACGTCTTGGTGAGGAAACGGTGGGCCGCCTGGGCGTCCACGTTGGTGTTGATGCGAAGGGACATGATTCTCTCCTTGAGAGTCCCGGGGCCAACTCCATGTCAGCCCCTATGTGGTCTTGTTGATCGCCCCGTTTGGGGGGAACTTGAGAAGCGTCCAGATTGCCCTGGACGCGCGCTAGGCGCGCACGTCGATGTGCCCGTCCTCAGGCGGCTCGGGCTCGCGCCGGCGGCGCTCACCCTCGCGCGCGTCGCGCTCGGGATCGCGCTGTGCAGGCCGGTGCGCGCGCTCGATCGGAGTGGCGCGCTCGACCGCCTTGCGCGCGTCGATCGGGCCGATGGGCTCGATCGGGGTCACGAGCCGCGGCGCGGCGCAGCCTGCTGTGCCGCAGCGAGCTCACGCTGGCGGGCGGCCGCGATCTGCGCCGGGATCAGCTGGCGCCACACGGTGACGACGGCGGCCCAGGCGAGCATGCGGCAGACGAGGCCTGCAGCGATGGCGCGGGCGCCGCATTCGGGGAAGGGCAGGCCGGCGCGCCGCGACAGCCAGAAGGCCAGCACGAAGCCGATCAACGCTCCCCACGCGCGGACGCGCGCGATCTGCCGCGCGGCCACGGGGTGCTCGGCGACCTTGGGCTTGTTCTCGTCGCTCATGCTTCCCTCGCGATCAGCAGGCGCCCGAGGCGCTCGCGTTCGAACTCGGCGACCATGACGTAGTCGAGCATCACATGGCCCTTGGCCGCGATGCGCATGACGCACGCGCGGCCGCTGACCGGCGGCTCGTTGCCGCCCGGCCAGATGGTGAAGTCGTAGTCCTCGCCCACGACGGCGCCCGGAAGGTCGCGCACCGCGAACTCGGCCGAGCCGACCGCGACCGTCACGGTGGCGTGCGCGATCCCGTCGCTGCGACCGGCGGCCAGCAGCGTCACGCGCGCGTGCACGATGCCGCCCGCGTGCTCGCGGGCGCGCAGGAGCTGCACGACCTCGCGGTGGGTGAAGCGCAGCAGCGGCGGCCCGAAGTGCGACGACTTGGGCGAGAGGCTGACCTGGCCCATGAGCCGCACGAGCCCGGCGGGGTCAACGTACTCCAGGAAGACCCAGTGGCGCTCGAGGAAGACGAGCGGCGTCCGCGGCGCGTGGTGGGGCTCGACGTCGAGCCATCCGGGGCCGTTGTAGGTCACGCGCGCCGACACGGCCTCCCGGTCGGGGATGCGCAGCATCACGGGGGTGTCCAGGGCCGGCAGGCTCATGGGAGCAGGGCGAAGGCCAGGTCCTCGGCGGCGGCGGGGCGCACGCCGACGCTGTCGGCCAGGTAGGAGATGGGCAGGCCCGCCTCGACGGCCAGCTCGACGGCCATGCCCAGGCGGGCGGTGGCGTCGGTATGGGTCACGGCGATGCGGTCGGCACCGAGGTCGCGGGCGGCGGCGAGCATCTCGCGCGCCACCTCGCCGGCGAGCACGGCGGGCAGGGTGAAGTGGACCTCGTCGAGGCCCAGGCGGCGCAGGTCGGCGATCAGGGCGTCGCGGTCGGCGCCGGCGCGTGCGGGCACGGCGGGCGTGTCGACGAGGACGAGCGCGCCGCGGCGCAGGTTGGCGATGCGGGCGGCCGCGCCCTCGACGTCGTCGGTGGCCCACAGGGGAACGCCGGCGGGAGCCAGCAGGCGGGCCAGCTCGGCGCCGCCGTCCTTGGGACGCAGGGCGATGACGGCGACGGGCAGGCGGCCGGCGGCCGCGTAGGCCGTGGCCAGCCGTGCGATGACGGCGGTCTTGCCGGCACCGCCGGCGCCGACGACGGCGACGGCGCTCGCGCTGCGCAGCGGGGCGACGTCGAGGCGACGAGCCAGGGCGCGCGCCACGAACGGGCGCAGGCGGGCGGGCGCCTCGCCCTCGGCGAACGGCAGGCCGTGGACGGCGGCCTCGCCGACGAGCGCGGCGGCGAACGCCTCGCTGAGCCCCGCGCGGTGCAGGACGCTGAGCACGCGCTCCACCTCGGGATGCTCGGCGGGCCCCGGCGTCACGGCCGGGAGCAGGTGCGACGTCGTGGTCAGCTCGCGCGAGACGGGCGACTCGGCGACGAAGGTGGGAGCCGGGGTGGCGACGGGCGCCTGGGCCATGAGGACCGGCACGACCTCGGGTCCCGAGTCGCGCGGCGACGGGAAGGCGTCGACCGCGGTATCGACGTGCGGGCGCAGGGGTGCATGGCGCACGGGGACGTCCGACGGCGGCGGCGGCGCGCTCTCGGCCGTTGCGAGGGCGGCGGCGAAGCCGGCCGCCGCAGCGCCGCGGGCCAGGCCGGGCGCCATCTGAACGGGTGCGGGCTGGGGCTCGGGGACGATCGGCGCCTCGTCGTCGAGGACCGACGTCCGATGGCCGTCGGCGCTCTCGAGCGCCGGACCGCCCGGCAGGGCGTCGATCTCGACCACGGCCTTCTGGAAGAAGCCGGCGACGCCGCCCTCGAGACCCTCGCGGCGTCGTACGACGACGGCGTCGGGACCGAGCTCCTCGCGCACCTGCGCGAGGGCGTCGGTCAGGCTGCGGGCGCGGAACGTCTTGCTGGCAATGGTCATGCGGACACGACTCCGATGGTCTCGACGCTGATACCGGGTGCGATCTCGTTGTAGGCGCAGATGGAGAGCTGGGGCAGGTTCTGCTCGACGAGGCGGCGCAGATGGCGGCGCACGCGCGAGCTGCAGATGACGACGGGACGCCCGCCGCGGGCGATGGCGTTCTCGGCCTGGATGGCCAGCGAGCTGACGAGGGCCTGCGCGCGGGAGGGCTCCATGGCGAGGTACTCGCCGTCGGCCGTCTGGGCGATCGAGTCGGAGATCTCCTGCTCGATGGCCGGGTCCAGCGAGATCGCCCGCAGGCGCTGCTCGCTGTCGACGTGGGGCATGACGATGGCCCGCCCGAGCGCCTGGCGCGCGTACTCGGCCAGCAGCACCGGGTCGCGGGTCACGCGGGCGCGATCGCCCACCACCTCGACGATGGCGCCGAGATCGCGGATCGACACGCCCTCCCGCAGCAGGGACTGCAGGACGCGCTGGATCTCGCCGACGGAGAGCAGGTCAGGCACTACTTCCTCAACGACAGCGGCGTTGGATTCCTTGAGCCTGTCGAGCAGCGCGCGAACGTCCTGTCGCGTGAGCAGCTCGGCCACGTGGCCGCGGATGGTCTCGGTGAGGTGGGTGACGATGACCGACTCGGCGTCGACCACCGTGTAGCCCAGGGCCTCGGCCTCGGCGCGCGCGGGATCGGGGATCCACACCGCGGGCAGGCCGAAGGCGGGCTCGGTGGTGGGGATGCCGGCGAGCTGGCCGACGGCGTCGCCCGGGTCGAGCGCAAGCTGGTGGCCGGCCATGACGGTGCCGCGGGCGACCTCGTTGCCGCGGACCTTCATCACGTACTCGTGCGAGCCCAGCGCGACGTCGTCGTGGATGCGCACCGGCGGGATGACCGCGCCGAGGTCGGCCGCGACCTGGCGGCGCACCGCGCCGACGCGGGCCAGCAGCGATCCGCCGGAGCCGCCGTCGACCAGCGGCACGAGGCCGAAGCCGATGGACAGCTCGACGGGGTCGATCGAGAGCGCGTCGAGGGCCTGGTCGCTCGGGGTGGGGGGCGCGGGCAGGGCGGCGGTCGCCGCCTCCTTCGCCTCGGCCACCTCGCGCTCGGCCAGCACGCTGGTGATCGCGCGCCCGGCGAGGAAGAACAGTCCGCCGATGATGATGAAGGGGATCTTGGGCAGGCCCGGGACGAGGGCGAACGAGCAGATGACCACGCCGGCGACGAGCGGCGCCTTGCGCTGGCTGGTGATCTGCTTGACGACGTCGGTGCCGAGGTCGTCCTTGGAGGACGAGCGGGTGACGATGATGCCGGTGGCCACCGAGATGAGCAGCGCGGGGATCTGCGCGGCCAGGCCGTCGCCCACGCTCAGCAGCGAGAAGTGCTGGACGGCCTCCGACAGCGGGCGGCCCTGCTGGACGACGCCGATCACGATGCCGCCCACGAGGTTGATCGCAGTGATGAGCACCGCGGCCATGGCATCGCCCTTGACGAACTTCGAGGCGCCGTCCATCGCGCCGTAGAAGTCGGCCTCGCGGGCGATGTCCTCGCGCCGGACGCGCGCCTGGTCCTCGGTGATCTGGCCCGCGTTGAGGTCGGCGTCGATCGCCATCTGCTTGCCCGGCATGGCGTCGAGGGTGAAGCGCGCCCCGACCTCGGCCACGCGGCCCGCACCGGCGGTGACGACCACGAACTGGATGACGACGAGGATCAGGAAGATGACCAGGCCGACGACGACGTTGCCGCCGACGACGAAGCTGCCGAAGGCCGAGACGACCTTCCCGGCGTCGCCGTGCAGCAGGATCAGGCGCGTGACCGAGACGTTGATGGCCAGGCGGAAGAGCGTGGTCAGCAGCAGTAGCGACGGGAACGAGGAGAAGTCGATCGCCCGCGGCATGTAGAGCGTCGCGACGACGATGGCCAGCGCCACGCTGACGTTCAGCGTGATGGCCAGGTCGAGCACGAACGCCGGCAGCGGGATGATCATCATCACGACGACCAGCACGACGGCGCCGGCGGCGACGAGGTCCGAGTAGCGCGATGCGCGCCTGAAGAAGTTGGTCATGCCGCAGCCCTCCGGGCCGCCGTGCGGTAGACGAAGGCGAGGACCGCGGCGACGGCGGCGAAGAACTCCTCGGGGATGAGCTGGTTGATCTCGACCGACGCGTAGAGACCGCGCGCCAGCGGCGGATCGGGGATGACGGGCACGCCGTGCTCGCGGGCGAGCTCGCGGATGCGCATGGCGACGATGCCCTTGCCCTTGGCCACCACCTCGGGTGCGTCGCCGCGGGCCGCGTCGTAGCGCAGGGCGACGGAGAAGTGGGTCGGGTTGGTGACGACGACGTCCGCCGTCGGGATGGCCGACATCATGCGCTTGCGCGACGCCTCCATCTGCCGCCGGCGGATCATGGAGCGCACCTCGGGCGGGAGGTTCTGCGTCTTCTGCTCGTCGCTGACCTCCTGCTTGTCCATCTTCATGGACTTGGCGGTGCGCTTCTTCTGCCACGCGAAGTCGGCCATGCCGATGAAGAGGTACGCGAAGGCGGCGCGCTTGACCAGCGAGCCCATGTCCGCGGAGAGGATCGTTCCGAAGTCGGTGGGTGACAGGCCGACCATGCCGCCGAACTCGGGCAGCCTGGGCAGCAGCGCGACGGCCACGATCGCCGCCACGACGCCGACCTTGCTCAGCGACTTGACCAGCTCGACCAGCGCGTTGGGGCCGAAGATGTTCTTCGCGCCGGACTTGGGGTCCATGCGCTTGAAGTCGGGCTTGAGCGCCTTGGCGGAGGGCCTGAAGCCGACCATCCCGACGCTGGCGAGCAGGCCGGCGAGCATGCAGGCCAGCGCGATCGGCGCCACGGCCAGCAGCGTCGCCGTCCCGGCGGAGATCATCAGGCCGCCGATGCCCTTCATGGAGACGACGTCGGGCGAGCTGGTCTGCACGATCGCGGCGCGCAGCACGTCGCCCAGGCGCTGGACCAGGCCGGGCCCGGCGGAGCCCAGCGCGAAGATCCCGACCATCAGCACGATGGCGCCCTGGAGGTCGGTCGAGCGCGCGACCTGGCCCTTCTCGCGGGCTTCCTTCGCCTTCTTGGGTGTGGCCTTCTCAGTCTTCTCGCCGGCCATCAGGCCACCCGGATCGCTTGGAGGGCGGTGGCGACGTCCTGCTGGAGCTCGTCGCCGATCCAGCCGGCCACGAACGGCAGGGTGGCGGCCACGAGCAGGAGCCCGACGACGACCTTGGCCGGGAAGCCGACGGCGAAGACGTTGAGCTGGGGCACGACGCGCGAGACGACGCCGAACGCGGCGTCGGTGAGGATGAGGGCCAGCAGCACGGGCCCCGCCACCTCCATGGCCGAGATGAGGATCGAGCCGAAGACCGCGTCGACGCCGGCCACGAGGCGGCCGAGCTGCGGCGCCTCGTCCAGGCCGACGAGGTCGTACGTGCGTGCAAGCCCCTGCACGACCCAGCCGTCGCCGCCGATGGCGATGAACACCATCATGCCGACCAGCGCGTAGGCCTGAGAGAGGACCGTGGACTGGGCGCCGTTCAGCGGGTCGACGAGGCTGCCGTAGGAGAAGCCGATGGAGGTGTCGATGAGCGAGCCCGCGGCGCTCAGCGCCGCGGCGAGACCGCCGACGGCAAAGGCGAAGGCGCCGCCGATCATCATCTCCTTGAGCACGAGCCAGGTCATGTCCATCAGCCCGAGCGGCAGCACGACGCCCTTGGAGACGACGGGCGAGAGCCCGATGGCCAGCGCCACGGCGACGATCCCGCGCACGCGCAGCGGGATCAGCTTGGAGCCGAACAGCGGCGCCAGGATGAAGAGCGGGCCGACGCGGGCCAGCACGAGGATGAACGCGGCCACGTGCTGCTCGCCGAAGCGTGAGATGAGCTCGCCGGCGGTCATCCGACGAGGGTGGGGATCCGCGACCAGAGGTCGGTCGTATAGGACAGCAGCTGGTTGAGCATCCACGGCCCGCCGACGATGAGCACGCCGGCCAGCGCGAGGATCTTGGGGATGAAGGCGAGCGTCTGCTCCTGGATCTGCGTGACGGCCTGGAAGATCGACACGGCGAGACCGACGACGAGGCCGACCCCGAGCAGCGGCAGCGCGACGCGCAGCGCCAGCTCCAGCGCCTGCGTGGAAAGCTCGAGTACCTGGTCGGGACCCATTAGTGGAAGCTCTCCACGAGCGAGCGGGTGACGAGGTTCCAGCCGTCGACCAGGACGAAGAGCAGGATCTTGAACGGCAGCGAGATGAAGACGGGTGGCAGCATCACCATGCCCATCGACATCAGCGTCGAGCTCACCACGAGGTCGATGACCAGGAACGGCAGGAAGATCAAGAAGCCGATCTGGAAGGCCGTCTTGAGCTCGGAGATGATGAACGCGGGGATGAGGACGTAGGTGGGGACGTCCTTGCGCGTCTTGACGTCCTTGATCTTGCCCAGCTTCACGAACAGGGCCAGGTCGGTCGTGCGCGTCTGGCGGAACATGAACTCGCGCAGCGGGATCTGGCCGCGGTTGAAGGCCTGGGTCTGGGTGATCTTGTGCGCCTGCAGCGGGTCGATGGCGGTCTTCTTGATCGCCGTGAAGGTCGGCGCCATGACGAAGATCGTCAGGAAGAGCGCGATGCCGACGAGCACCTGGTTGGGCGGCGCGCTCTGCGTGCCCAGGCCCTGGCGGATGAAGCCCAGGACGATGATGATGCGCGTGAAGGCGGTGACGCAGAACAGCAGCGCCGGGATGAGGGTCAGCCCGCCGACGAGCAGCAGGAGCTGAACGGCGTTGGTGCCGTCGGGCCCCTTCATCGCCGCACCGTCCGGTCCTTGAGGCGATCCAGCCAGCGCACGGCGCCGGCGCGGGAGACCGTGGCCTGCGGCGCGCCGTCGGGCCCGGACTCGTCCTCGGTGATGAGGCCGAGCTCGAGAGCCTCGTCCTCGGTGTAGGTGCGGATCGGCGTGACGCCGTGCTCGGCGACGCCGACGAGCACCAGCTCGCGGCCGGCGCGGACGAGGTGCAGCGAGCGGTTGGGACCGAGGGCGACGACCGCGGTCGTCTCGAGGCTCGTGCCCTGCCCGCGGTCCTCCTTGGAGCGCTTGACCTGCTTGAGCACCCAGGCGATGCCGTAGATGACGCCGAGGACGATGGCCAGTCCGACGAAGGTGCGCACCAGCGAGCCGCTGCCGGAGCCGGCGCTGTGGGCCTTGACGCCGGTGTCGGCGGGCAGGCGCAGGGGCGTGTCCTCACCCGAGCCGGTCGCGGCGAGCGCGCCGGCCGGCGCGAGCAGCACCAGGCCGAGGGCCGCGGTGGCGGCCCCATAGATGAAGGGGGGGATTCGCAATAGACGGACCGACTCGGGAGGGACGAGTCGCTCACAGTCATCGGCTGGATCGCGAGCGGCTTTAGGACGAACGTCCAGCGCCGTTGGATCGCGAACGCCGATGGGCAGCCGAGGGGCTGCCGAACGGTTGCGAACTAGGAGGGGCGCGAGCGAGGCGTGGTGACCTCGGTGATGCGCAGCCCGAACTCCTCGTCGATGACGACGACCTCACCGCGGGCGATGGGGCGGCCGTTGACCAGCAGGTCGACGGGGTTGTCGGCCAGCCGGTCGAGGGTCACCACGGAGCCCGGCCCGAGGGCCAGGGCCTGGCCGAGCGTCATGCGCGTGCGGCCGACCTCGACGGTCAGCTCGACCATGACGTCGTACAGGCGCTCGAGGTCGCCGGAGCCGGCGGCCTCGCCGGTGGCGCTGGACTCGAGCGGTGCGAATTCGACTTGATCGGACATGACGGGTTCTCCGGTCTCGTTACTGCACGGCCACGTCGGTCAACAGGACCTCGTGTACCTTGACATCGGTCTGGGCCTTCAGCCGCTTGAGGATCTTGGTCTTGATGTCCTCGCGGCCCTTGCGGCTGGTCAGGTCCTTCGCGCTGGAATCGGTCACCACGTCGGTGACGATGTCGCGCACGACGGCCTCCTGGGGCAGCACGCCGTAGCCCGTGGGGGGCGCGGGAGCGCCTTCGGCGGCCTTGGCGGGCGCAGCGGCGAAGCCCTCGTCGAACACGAGGCCGACGCCGAGCTTGGCGAACTTCCCATCGGTGAGGTTCAGGAGGAAGTCCTTGGGCAGGACGTAGACCTCACCGGCCACCTTGGGCTTGGCCACCGCGGCCGGCTTGGCCAGCACGAACTTGTAGACGCCGCCCAGGACGAGCAGGACGACGATCGGGATGATGAACTTCAGCTTGCCCTTCATTTGAGACCTTCCGGACCGAAGTTGGGTGCGAACCGGGGACGCTCCGGGGTGGCCTTCTCGGCCGCTGCGGCGGCGTCGCCGGTGGCGACGCGGGGCAGCAGGACCTCGACGCGCCGGTTGCGGGCGCGGCCGGAGGCGGTCGCATTGCTTGTCAGTGGATCGAGCGACGCACGCCCGGCGGCCTCGAGGCGCTCCGGCGCGACGCCGGCTCCTGCGAAGGCGCGCACGACGGACGCGGCGCGGCCGGCCGACAGCTCCCAGTTGGACGGGAACGCGGCCGTGTGGATGGGGACGGGGTCGGTGAACCCGCGCACGCGGATCACGTGCTGGTTCTCGGCGCGCAGCAGGGTGCCGACCTGCGCCAGCAGGCCACGGCCCTCGGGCTGCACGGTGGCCGAGCCGCTGCCGAAGAGCAGCTTGTCGGTCAGCAGGCGGATGACGAGGCCTTCCGGCGTGACGATCGTCGTCACCTTGCTGGCCAGGCCGTGCTTGCCGACGTAGGCGTCGACGCGCGACTTGAGCGCCTTGAAGTCCTTCTGCTCGACCTTCGCCGCCGCGGCGGCGGCCTTGGCGCTGGCCTTGCCGGCGCCGTCGCTGGTGACGGCCGGGTTGGTGGTCGGCGGCGTGGCCGCCACCTTGGGCGACTGCGTGTCGCCGCCGCTCTCCTGCAGGGCGCGGCCGCCGGGCAGGATGCGCCCGGAGAAGGCGTCCTGCAGCGAACGCTGCAGGGTGACGAACTTGGCGGTGTTCACGGAGGAGATCGAGAAGAGGACCATGAACAGCGCCATCAGCAGCGTGATCATGTCCGCGTAGGTGAGCAGCCAGCGCTCATCGCTCTCCTCCGCCTCTTCGACGGCGCCCCCGCGCCTGCGACGTGACGAGGCCATGGCGCTACGCGGCCTCCTCGGCGGCCGCGGCGCCCGCGGCGGGAGCATCGGCGAGGCGCAGGCCAGGCTTGGCTGCCTCCTCGGCCGACAGGCGCTCGGCGGGCGGCACGAGGCTCATGAGCTTCTCGGACACCACGCGCGGGTTGTCGCCGGCCTGGATGGAGAGGATGCCCTCGAGGACGAGGTTGCGCACGTGCAGCTCGGAATGCGACAGGCCCTTGAGCCGCGTCGCGACGGGCAGGAAGACGACGTTGGCGGCGCCGACGCCCATGAGGGTGGCGATGAAGGCGCCGGAGATCGAGGGGCCGAGGGTCTCGGGAGCGCTCAGGTTCTGGAGCACGTGCACGAGGCCCATGACGGTGCCGATGATGCCCATGGTCGGGGCGAAGCCGCCGGCGGTCTTGAACAGCTCGGCACCCTCCTTGTGGCGGGCGGCCATGGCGTCGACCTCCACCTCGAGGATCTCGCGCACGAGGTCGGGGTCGGTGCCGTCCACCACGAGCTGCATGCCCTTCTTGGTGAAGTCGTCGTCGATCTCCTCGAGGTCTGACTCGAGCGCCAGCAGGCCGTCCTTGCGGGCCTTCTCGGCGAACGCGACGAGTTCGTGGACCTTGGCGGCCAGGTGGTGCTCGGCGCCGGCAAACGCGATCTTGTAGTAGGCCGGGATCTTCTTGACCACGTCCATGCCGCACGCGGCCAGGGTGACGCCGAACGTCCCCACGAAGACGAGGATCATCGCGGGCGGATTGAGGAATGACGCAGGGGAGGTCCCCTCCATCATTGCTCCTCCGAGGATCCCGACGATCGCAGCGACGATTCCGATAGCGGTTGCAGCCTTCATCGTCCCTGGTCATCGGCTCCTGGCCGCGGATCTTTCGTGCGTCGGGCAAGGAATTTCGACGGCGCCGCCCGCGGGGTTTAACGCGGAGCGCCCCGGAGGGGGCCGGGGCGCTCGAGGGTCTTGCTAGGGGGTGAGGCGGGAAGGAACTGCTAGGGGTGTGCTCGTTTTAACGGCACGATCGGAGCAGGCTTGAGCCAGACCGGCCGGCCTGGACGTCCGTTCGAGTGCCGCCGTCGTCACGCCCCTGCACGCCGCGGCTAGGAGAGCGCCTTTTCGACCGCGCCGAGGACGCGATCGGCCTGGAACGGCTTGACGACGAAGTCCTTGGCGCCGAGCTTGATCGACTCGAGCACCTTGGACTCCTGGCCGAGCGCCGAGCACATCACGACGCGGGCCGAGGGGTCCAGCTCGATGATCTCGCGCAGGGCCGACAGGCCGTCCATCTCGGGCATCGTGATGTCCAGCGTCGTCACCTCGGGGCGCAGCTCCTGGTAGCGGGCCACGGCCTCCACGCCGTCGCCGGCCTCGCCGACGACCTCATGGCCTCCGCCGAGGAGGACATCGCTCACCATCTTGCGCATGAACGCGGCGTCGTCGACTACGAGAACGCGTGCCATGTCACACCTCCGTGCTCTGTGTTGGGGATTCGGGCTCAGCTTGGGAAGGGTCCTCGGGCTCGTCTGCGGGGGCGAACTGGTCCTCCGGGACCGGCTCGTCCTCCGGGGCAGGCTCGTCGGCGGGCTCGGGCTGCGCGGCGACCAGCTCGGCCACCGCGGCACCGTTCTGCAGCCCGAGGACGGTCTCGACCTGGAGTTGCAGGCTGCCGTCCTCGGCCACCCGCAGGCGCCCGGTGGCGAAGTGCAGGCCGTCGACATAGAGGTCGACGGGATCCTCGACCTCGCGATCGAGCTCGACGACCGAGCCGGTGGGCAGGTCCAGCGAGTTGCCGGCCGGCATCCGCGCGCGGCCCAGCTCGGCCCACACGCGCACCGGCACCGCGCGCAGCGCGGCGCCCAGCGGGGCGCTCGTGTACTCGGTGGTCTGCGCGTCCAGCGCGCGGTCCATCCGCACCACGAAGGCATTGGGGACGAGCTGGACGAGCCGCGCGGAGACGTCGGCCACGGTGAAGCTCGTCGTCAGCACGTGCGGCGCCGCGGATGCGCGCAGCATCTCGGCCGCCTCGGCCTCCGACGTCATCACGGTCATCTTCGGCGGGGCGATCTCGACCTCCTGGCCGAGGACGCCCGACGTGGCCAGCGCGGCGGCCGACATCATCTGGTTCATGGCCTCGCCGACGGCGCTGAGCTCGAGCTCTGAGAGCTCGGCGCCCTCGACGGCCTCGGGGGCCTCGCCGCCCATCATCGTCGCGGCGAGCCGCCGCGCGCCCTCGACGGGCAACAGGAAGACGTTGCCGCCGGTGACGCCGTCGATGTAGGACACGTCGGCGCACACGGCGGGCATGGTGAGGCCCTGGACCGCCTGCTCGGCGGCCTGCTCGGAGCCGCCGCCGGCGATGATGGCGCCGACGCGCGCGGCGCCGGGGGCGACGTTCTGCAGGGCGCGCTCCACCGCTTCCGCGGTGGACTCGCCCAGGCGCATCAGTGGGGCATCGGCGCTCATCGCGTCTCCTCCGCGTTGAAGGGCCCGAGGATCTGTACGGCGCGGCGGGTGCCCGAGCGCCCGGCACGGGCGCGGTGGACGGGCACGGCGTCGGCGTACACGGCCGCGTCGTCGCCGGCCATGGCGTCGAGCTTGACGATGTCGCCGGGACGCAGCGCGAGGACGTCGTCGAGGGCCAGGTGGGTGTCGCCGACCTCGGCGCGCAGGTCGACCGAGACCTCGCGCAGCCCGGCGCGCACGGCGGCCGCCGAACGGGGATCGTCGGCGAGGCCGGCGGCCTCGTCGGGGCTCGCGAAGGCGGCCGCGACGGGAAGGACGGTGACCCACGGGACGACGAGCGCCAGCGTGGTCGAGCGCCGCGCCATGCGCGCCTCGACGGTGATCACGAGGGTCGGCTCGCTGCCGGGCACGATCTGCGATCCCTCGCCGAGCGGATCGATCCGCCCGAGCTCGAGGCTCTCGCCGCAGACGTCGTACCAGGTGGTCGACAGGCACTCCACGAAGGCGCCGAAGAGCCGCCGGGCCAGGACCCGCTCGATGTCGGTCAGCGCGCGCTCGGAGACGGTGTCGCCGGTGCCGCCCAGCAGGCGCTCGATGACCTCGAGCACGAGGATCAGCTCGGCGGTCATGATCATCTTGGTCTCGCCGCCCGCGGTCTCGACGACCGCGGCCACCGACGACTCGGGCACCGAGGCCAGCGCGTTGGCGAAGGTGAACTGGCCGGCGTCGATGACCTCGAGCTCGACGTCGATGCGGTGCTCGGCGCTCAGCCGCGTGGCGGCCGAGGCGCAGAAGACCTCCATGACGCGGCGCAGGCGGCGCTGCTGGTCGATCCCGAACTTGCTCGGACGGCTGAAGTCGACCGTGCGCAGCCAGCGCGTGCGCCGTCCCTGGGCGTTGTCGCTGCTCTCGACCGGGGGGCGGCCGCTGCTGGCCTGGTCGAACAGGGCGTCGATCTCGGCTGCGGAGAGAAAGTCGTTCATCGCAGGCCCACCTCCTTGGAGCCCGCTTCGCGGACGGTCACGCTTCCAGTGGCGACGTGGACGCGGACCGTGCGGCCCACGCTCCCGGCGGTCGCAGTCGCCGTAACGGGAATGCCGGCCTGCACGAGGGCGGCGCGGACGGCGGCCTCGTTGCGCGCGCCGATCTCCATGGCGGTGCCGGTGGCGAACATCTGCGCGCCGCCGACCAGGATGGCGTCGAGGGCGCCGGCATGCGCGCCGTGCGGGCCGAGCGCTGCGATCAGCGCGGGCACCGCATGCTCGGCGAACTTGGCCGGCCGATCGCTCGCGCGTCCGGCCGCCTCGGGCAGCACGATGTGGGCCAGCCCGCAGGCGCGGCCGTGCCGGCAGACGAGGGCCAGCCCGATGCACGAGCCCAGGCCGACGCAGACGAGCACGTCGCCCGCGGAAGCGGACGCGGCGAGCTCGCCCATGCGGACGACCACCTCGGTCGCCGTGGCTGTCGAGAGATCAGTCACCCAGGCCGATCCGGTGCAGGAGCTCCGCGACGCCCGCGGGCGTCGGCAGCAGCATGAAGGAGAGCGTGCAGGCCTCGCCCGCGACTTCGAGCTCGGAGTCGAGCACGAGCGCCAGCTCGTGCTCGTCGCTGTGGGCGGCCAGGACGCTGGAGACGACGGCGCCCAGCATGTCGCGCGTCGACTGCGGCGGGCGCAGATCGAGCTCGAAGCCGGTCATCGTCGCCAGGGCGCCGACGTAGGAGCTGACCATGATGTTGCCGATCTCGCCCAGCGCCGAGCGCCCGGTGTCGGTGTCGGCCTCGACGCCGAGCATCGTGCAGATGGTGGCGGCGTCCGCGTCGGGGATGACGAGCAGGGCCGTGGCGTCCACCTGGCCGGTGACCGGCACGACGACACCCCACACGACGTCTTCGGGCGCGCCGGCGGCCTCGACCGCGTCGGCCAGCTCCAGGGCGGACGCGCTGGGCACCGACAGCTCGATCGGGCAGCCGAGCAGCGACGACAACGCCGTCCCGGCGGTGCCGGAGCCGATGTTCGCGAGCTCGCGCAGGGCGTCGAGCTGGAGATCGGTGTAGCGGGCGTTGGCCATGGTGGTGGTCTGAGTCCTTTCACGCGGCGCGCAGAGGCGCGGGCACGAGGGTGTCGGTCATGAGGGCGTCGCAGTCCACGAGCAGGGCGATCTCGCCGTCGGAGAGGACGGCGGCGCCGGAGACGGGCGCCAGGCCGGCGAGGTCGGCCGGCAACGGGCGGGTGACGAGCTCGCGCTGGCCGATGAGGGCCGAGACGGCCAGCGCGATGCTGCGCTCCTGGCTCTGCACGATGACGGCGAACTCGCAATCGTCGGAGCGCTCGTGCCCGAGCACCGAGGCGGCGTCGTACAGGGGCAGGACGGCGTCGCCGACGACGAGCATCCGCTGTCCGGCGGCGGAGCGCACCGAATGGTCGGCGAGGCGCACGGTGCGGTCGATGCGGTCCAGGGCGACTCCGAAGATGCGCCCGCCGGCGCGCACGAGCAGCGCCGCCATGATCGCGAGGGTCAGCGGCAGGCGGATCTGGGCGGTCGTGCCCTGGCCGGGCTCGGAGGTCAGCAGGACCTCGCCGCCGAGCTCGCGGACCTTGGCGCGCACGGCGTCCATGCCCACGCCGCGGCCGGAGATGTCGTCGGCCTCGTCGCGCGTGGAGAAGCCGGGGGCGAAGAGCAGCTCGATGGCGCGCGCCATGTCGGTCGCGTCGGCCTGTTCCTGCGTGATCAGCCCGACCCTGACCGCCTTGGCGGCGACCGCCGCCGGATCCACGCCGCAGCCGTCGTCGGCCACGGTGATCATCACGTTGCCGCCGGCGTGACGGGCCGAGATCCGCACCGTGCCGACGGGCGGCTTGCCGGCCGCGTCGCGCTCGGCGGGCGTCTCGAGGCCGTGATCGAGCGAGTTGCGCACGAGGTGCACGAGCGGGTCGCCGAGAGCGTCGACCACGGTGCGGTCGAGCTCGGTGTCCTGGCCGACGAGCTCGAGCTCGACCTGCTTGCCGAGCTTGCCCGACAGGTCGCGCACGAGCCGCGGGAAGCGCAGGAACACGGCCTCCACGGGGATCATCCGAACCTGCATGACGATGGCCTGAAGCGCGTGCGAGCAGCGCGTGAGGTCCTGCATGGCCTGCGAGAGACCCGGGACCTCGGCCTGCGCGGCGAGGACCTCGACCTGCGTGCGCTGCACGACCAGCTCGCCCATGAGGTGCATGAGCTGGTCCAAGCGCTCGGCGTCGACGCGCACCGTGGCGGCGGCACGCGAGGCCTCCGGCCGCTCGGCCACGGCGACGGGTACGGCCACCACTCCGACCGCCGCTTCGGGCTCGGCGTCCGTGACCGCCTCGGTGACCTCGGCGGCCGCGACGTCGGGGACGGAGAGCAGCGCCGCGCTGAGCGTGGCGGCCTCGACCTCGGCCGTGACCCACAGGTCCACCAGGCGCCCGTCGAAGGCCTCGACGTGGTCGACCTCCGGAGCCGAGGTGACGACGCGGCCGAGGTCGGCGGCCGCGGCGATGACCATGTAGGCGCGCACCGCCGGCATGAGGGTGTCCTCGCCGAGCGTGACGCGCGCGTGCAGCATGGCCTGGCCCGCGACCAGCGCGTCGGCGACGGTGTCGGGCAGTGACGGGGCGGCCTCACCGCCGTGGCGGGCGACGGCCTGGACGGGGGTGCGGTCGCGGACGAGGCCCTTGAGGCGCTCGATCAGCGCGGCCGGCTCCAGCCGCTCGGCGCCGTCGGTCTCGATGGCATCGGTGGCGGCGGAGAGGGCGTCGAGGCACTCGAGCAGGACGTCGACCGTCTCGCGCGCGAGTCCGCCCGAACGCTGGCGCAGCAGCTCGAAGACGTCCTCCATCTGATGGGTCAGGGCAGCCATGCCCTCGAAGCCCATGGTGGCGCTCATGCCCTTCAGCGAATGGGCGATGCGGAAGATCTCGTCGACCGTCGCGCGGTCGTCGGGCTGCTCCTCGATGCGCACGACGGCGAGGTTGAGCTCCTGCAGGTGCTCGCGGCACTCGGCGAGGAACATCGGGAGGTATTGGCTCGTGTCCATCGCTCAGGCCTTGATGTAGGTGAAGGGAGCCATGGCCCGCAGGCCGATCGCCTCGGGCGCGGTCACGCGCTCGGTGGCGCCGACGACGAGGACGCCGCCCGGTCGCAGGGCGGTCGCGAGCCGCTCGTGGAGGGCGTCGCGGACGTCCTCGTTGAAGTAGATGACGGTGTTGCGGCAGAGGACGAGGTCGTAGGCGCGCACCGGCGGGCGCAGGCGCAGCAGGTCGCCCATCTCGAAGGAGACCAGCGCGCGCAGCTCGGCGATCGGCTGCCAGCGCTCGCCCTCGCCCGTGAAGAAGCGCGCCAGGGCGGCCGACGGGGCCTCGCGCACGTCCTCGGCGCTGAAGTCCGCGACCCGTGCGCGCTCGATGGCGCGGCGATCGATGTCGGTCCCGAGGATCGAGGTGCGCGCGGAGGGGGCCGCCAGGCGGCACACCGCGGCCAGGGTGTAGGCCTCGGCGCCGTAGGAGCAGCCGGCGCTCCACGCGCGCAGCGTGCCGTCGGCGGCGAGCGCGGGCACGATCTCGGTCTGCAGATGCGCCCACTGCTCGGGGTTGCGCCACAGGTTGGAGACGTTGATCGTCACGCGATCGAGGAACTCGTCGCGCGCGCCGGTGTCGCCCGCCAGCAATGTGAGGTACGGCGCCAGGCCCTCATGGCCGCGGCGCTGGGCGAAGGAGCGCACGCGGCGCTCCATCTGACCGCGCTTGTACTGCAGCAGGTCGATGTCGCACAGGCCGCGCACGCCCTCGCAGAAGGTCACGTAGTCGTCGTGGAGGAGGGCGGACGCGGCCATCAGGCACCGGCCTCCGCGGCGATGGCCTCGGCCAGCTCGCCCAGCGGCAGGACGACGTCGGCCAGGCCGTCCTCGACGACCGCTCGCGGCATGCCGTAGACGGTGCACGTCTCGGCGGCCTCGCAGAGGATGCGCCCGCCGGCGGCGCGCACGGCGCGGGCGCCTTCGGCGCCGTCGCGGCCCATGCCGGTGAGGACGACGAGCAGCGTGCGCTCGCCCCACGCTGCCACGACGTCGGCGATCGTGAGATCGGCGCGCGGCCGCAGGCCGCCGACCGCGGGCTCGTCGGTCAGCCGTGCATGGCGCGTGCGGTCCAGGCGCAGGTGGCTGCCGCCCGGGGCGACGAGGGCGGTGGCGGGCTCGAGCTGGTCGCCCAGCGCGGCCTCGCGGACGTGCAGGCGCGACATGCGGTCAAGGCGCGCGGCCAGCGAGCCGGTGAAGCCGGCCGGCATGTGCTGCACGATGAGGGTGCCCTCGCCGACACGGGCGGGGAGAGCGGGCAGCAGGTGGGCGAGCGCACGCGGGCCGCCCGTGGAGGCGGCGATGACGACGGCGCGAGGCGCACCTCCGCCGGGCACGGCGACACGGGGCGCGGTCACGGCGTGGCCGTTGGCGGCGTGGCCGTTGCGCAGCGCGGCGGCGCCCGCGGCGACCGCCTCGCGCAGGCGTCCGGCGAGGTTCTCGGTGAAGGTGTGGAAGGGCTCGCCGACGGCCGGCTTGGGGACGAGGTCGAAGGCGCCTTCGGCCAGGGCGTCGACCGCGCGCGCGCCGTGGGCGGGCGAGAAGGCGCTGACGACGATGACCGGCACGGCGGGCGCGCCGCTCTCCTTCAGGGCGCGCAGCACGCCGAGGCCGTCGAGGCCGGGCATGGCGAGGTCCAGCGTCATGGCGTCGGGCCGCGTGGCGCGGCACTGCGCGAGCGCCTCGTCGCCGTCGCGGGCGTTGCCCACGACCTCGAAGCCGGCGGCATTCAGCGCGCCGGCCAGGACGGTGCGCATGAACGGAGAGTCGTCGGCGACGACGATGCGGGGGGCGGCGGCCATCGGGGGTGGCTAGACGGCGATCTCGGCGCCGATGCCGAACAGGCCGGCCGGGCTGAGCAGGACGATCAGGCGATCGTCGAGCTTGACGATGGCGTCGATGGCGGCCTCGTCGGCCGAAGGGAGGCTCTCCAGCTGGTCGTCGTCGACCGTGATGACCTCGGCGACATCGTCGACCACGACTCCGGCGAGCCGGCCCGCCGCCTCGACGATGACGATCTTCTGTTCGGAGACGTCCTCGTCGCGGGCGCAGTGCAGGCGCGAGGCGAGGTCGTAGACGGGGACGATCTTGCCGCGCAGGCTGATCACGCCGCGGACCCAGTCCACCGACGAGGCGACCGAGCGGGGCTCGGTGTAGCGGATGATCTCGTGGACGTCGGCGATCGGGAGCGCGTATTCCTCGTCTCCCAGGCTGAAGACGACGAGCTGGCGCGTGATGGCTTCCTCGGACATGAGTAGGTAATCGGTCCAGAGCCGAGGCAGCTTGAGAGCGAGCGTCAGGTCGAGCGCATGGCGTCGGCCATGATGTCGACGCGCCAGCGCCGGACCGCGGCCACGATGTCCTCGGCGCTCTCGGCGATGACGAGCTTGGTGCCGTTGGACAGCGTGAGCACGACGTCGGGGTGACCCTCGACCGTGGCGATGAGATCCGGGTTGACGTGGAAGGGCTCGTAGGTCGAGCCAAGGCGGTGAAGTCTGATCATGATGGGCCTCCGTTCGGCCTCGGTAGAGCCTTCACTGCAGGGCGGGCAGCCCTCCGCCGCCCACCCCGCAGATCAGTGCCTACGCTCTTAGTGCTTCAGGTTGACGAGGGTCTGCAGCATCTCGTCGCACGTGGAGAGCACGCGCGAGCTGGCCTCGAAACCGCGCTGGGCGGTGATCATGTTGGTGAACTCGGTGGCCAGATCGACGTTGCTCATCTCGAGCTCGCCGCCGACGGTCTGGCCGAGGCCGCCGTTGCCGGGGGTGTCCGCGACACCGGCGCCGGAGCTGGCCGTGGCCTGCCAGCGGTTGGCCGACACGCGGTCCAGGCCCGCCTCGTTCGGGAACGAGGCCAGCGACAGGTAGCCGGCGGTCGCGCGGGTGCCGCCGCCCGAGGGCGTGTAGGTGACGGATCCGTCGGGGGCGACCGAGACGTCGGTGGCGCCGGCGGGGACCTTGATGACGACGTCGGTCGTCAGGTCGGGCGAGTCGGAGGTCGGGGGCGTGGCGGTGGGGTCGCCGGGGGTGACGCCCTTGCCGACGACGCGCCAACCGTCCTGCGTGGTGAGCTCGCCCTGGTCGTTGAGGGTGAAGTTGCCCGCGCGGGTGTACTCGGTCGTGGCGCCGGCGGCGAAGGTGTCCGGCGCCGGAGCGGTGCCGGGGGTCGGGGGCGTGTTCGAGACGCGGAACCAGCCGTTGCCGGTGATGGCGACGTCGTACGGGCTGCCCGTGGACTGGAAGGCGCCGTTGGTCATGATGTTGTCGATCGAGCCGAGCTGGACGCCGAGGCCGATCTGGGCCGACTTGGCGCCGGCGTTGCCCGTCGTGGCCGAGGCGCCGGAGCGCTGCAGCTGGGCGAGCGAGTCGCGGAATGACGTGCGGCTCGCCTTGAAGCCGACGGTGTTGACGTTGGCCAGGTCGTTGGCCGTGACGTCAAGCATGATCTGGTGGTTGCGCAGTCCGCTGATGGCGGAGTACATGCCTCGCATCATGAGGGTAATTCCTTTCGGGAATTTCCGGCTTCCTCGGTGAGGGCCAGCCGGTAGTGGGGGGAGTTCTTGTGAGTTAGGAAAAAACGGCGGAATCGATGTTGGTGAAGACGTGATCGCGCATGGAGGCGCGATCGACCGCGGTGATCACGGTTCTCGCCTTGACGGACACGACGAAGGCCACGTCGTCCACGAGGACGACGGACTCGCGTGAGCCCTTGGCAGCGGCGCGGTCCACGCCGTTCTGCAGGCGGGCGAGAGTCGCGGGATCCAGTGAGATCCCGCGGCGCTCGATGCGCGCCTTGGCATGACCGCTGAGCTGGACTGCGCCCGCCTTCTCGCCGAGGACGTCGGCGAAGGACGGGCCGTTGGGCGCGGTGGCCGGACCGGTGCGCGGCGCCGTCGCCGGAGCGACGGGAGCCGGTGCGCCGACCGGGGGCACGAGCGCGGGGTTGTGGGACAACGGCGTCATGCCAGGTCGCTGACTTGGCCGACCTTGACGCCGGGGTGGCCGGCGACGGTGAGCGTGGGCTCGGTGCCGCTGAAGTCGACCTGCTCGACGACGCCCTGGCCGGACTGCCCCTTGGCGTCCTGCCAGGAGACCGTCTTGCCCAGGTAGCCGGCCGCGTTGGCCTTCACCTGGCCGGCCGACTGCTGCTGCATCTGCTCGAGCATCGAGAACTGCGTCATCTGGTTGATCCACGCCTGCCCGTCAGCCGGGTCGGTCGGGGACTGGTGCTTCATCTGCTCGACGAGCAGCTTCATGAACGCGTCCTTGCCGAAAGCGTCCTGCGTGGCCGCCGGCTTGGCGGCCGTCGGCGCGACGGGAAGGTTCAGGGGGTCAATGGTGGACATGGCGTGCTCCTAGGCGAGCACGTCGACGAGGGCCCCGAGGGCGATCGTCGACGTAGTCGTGGTGCGGTGGTCGGGGTCGATGGGGGAAAGGTCGTTGTGCGCCGGCTTGGGCTCGCGGCGCGATCCGCCGAGCGAACCGTCGGCGCGGCGCTCGTTGGCGCGCGCGTTGGCGGCGTCCTGGTTCTCGCCGGCCAGGCCGATGTCGAGCCCGGCGAGCTGCACGCCCTGGGCCTCGAGTGCGCGGCGCAGGTCGGCGCCGGCCTGCTGCAGGACCTGGGCGGCGTCGGCGCGGTCCGCGGTGACGGTGGCCATGAGGCCGTGGGCCGTCTGGCGCAGCCGAACCTCGACGCCGCCGAGCTCGGCCGGATGCAGCGTGAGCTGCGCCTGGACCTGGCCGCGGTGCTCGAGGATGCGCAGCATCGCGTGGACGTGATCCGGGCGCATGGGCAGGGTCGGCGTCGCCGGAGCGGCGACGGGGGCCTGCTGAGCGATGGGCGGGGCAAGGGGGGCGGGGTCGAGCGGGGCCTGCTGGGTGACGGCGGCGGGCGCGACCGCACTGTCGGCGGCCGGCGCCGGCGCGGCGACTGCCGGCGCGGCGGTCGCGGCGGCGGCAACGGCCGGCTGGGGCGCCGGTGCAGCGGGCGCCGGTGCAGCGGCGGCGGCGGGCGCCGCGTCCTGGGACCGGGCGACCGGCGCCGGGGTGGTCGTCGTGACCGGCGCCGGGGTGGCGGGCGCGGGGGCGCTCGCGGTGACCGGCGCGGCGGCCGACGCTGCGGCGGGCGTCTGATCCGCGAGCGCGGGGGCGCTCGCGGGGACGGCCGGCTGCGGCCCGACGGGGGACGGCACTGCGGTGAAGGGCGTGGTGGCGGACGGCGCCGATGCGCGCTGGGTGGGCGCGAGAGCGGGCACCGCGGCGATCGAAGGCGTGATGGTGAGCGCCGCGGTCGCCAGCGTGAGGACGGTGGGCGTCGGCACGGTCGGCGCGGCGGCGTCCTCGTCGGGCGCGGTGCCGTCGGCCTTGGCGGCCTTGGCGGGCGCAGGCGCAACGGCCGGCTCCGCGGGCGCGGGCACGATGGCGGCGGGATCCAGCGCGGACGGCGACTCGTGGTCGCGGTTGCCGGCGGTCGACTGATCGTCGGCTGCGGGCTTGTCTGTCTCCTTGTGGCCTTCCGCAGGTGCGGTCCGGGCCGAAGCGATGTTGGTGAGGGTGGCGGCGAAGTCGCCCGGCGCCCCTGCACGCTCTGGCGGAGATCCACTCTCCGGCGCGCTGGTGGGCGGGGCCGTTGCCGGCACCGTTGCGATTGCGCTCATGCGATCGCCCCTCGGTACGAGGCGGCCTTGCTCATCACGCTGTTGACGTAGTTCTGGGTCTCGGCGTACGGCGGCACGCCACCGAACTTGGCGACGGCGCCGGGGCCGGCGTTGTACGCGGCCAGGGCGAGCTTCTCGTCGCCGCCGAAGCGGTCGAGCTGCTGGCGCAGGTACTTCGCGCCACCCTGCAGCGACTGCGCGGGATCGAGCGGGTTGGTGACGCCGAGGGAGGCGGCGGTGCCCGGCATCAGCTGGGTGAGGCCGACGGCGCCGGCGCCGCTGCGGGCATTGGGATCGAACCCGGACTCCTGGGACACGAGGCCCTTCAGAAGGGCCGGGTCGATCCCGTTGCTTGCCGCGGCCGCATCGATCTCGGCTCCGAAGGCGGTACCGGCAGCGGCGCCCGCGGGCGCGGCGCTCGGCGAGGTCTGGGCGGAGGCGAGGGCGCCGGCGAACGAGTTCGTGGCGGCCGGGGCGGGAGCCGCCGGGGCGGTCAGCTGCGCGACCATCGTCTGCAGCTGCTCGAGGCGGGGGCCGATCGTCGAGACGCTCATGACGCGAGCCTGCGGACGTGGCCGTTCAGCGCGATCTCGTCGAGGTCGACGGCCTCGCGGCGGATGCTCTCGACCTGGTGGGCCTGGCGCTTGCGGTCCTTGAGGCGCTCGAGCACCTGGCGGCGCTGCCCGGCGGAGGTCAGGGCCGCGCGGCGCTGCTCCAGTTCGATGCTGCGGCGCTCGAGCTCCAGCGCGGCCTGCTCCTGCGAGCGCTGGACGCGCTCGAGCCATGCCTGCGCGGAGATGAGCGCGGCGCCCGAACGCGGAGTGGTCTGCGCGACGGCCTGCTCGCGAGCGGCGGCGGCACGCGCCTGTGCGTCGGCGAGCAGCGCGGCGCCCCGCGCACGCAGCGAAAGGCTGGCGGCGAAGGCCTCGCGGGCCATGTCCTCTTCGTGGGCGCGCACTTCGCGCACCCGCTCCAGAGAGAAGACAAAGGACGGATTGCTCACGGTCACTTAGTCGGCGGGGGGCGGTCGCGATTGAGGCTCCTGGAGCCCGCCATCCGTCCAGGTCCGTCTTGCCCGGCTGCTACGGGCCCACGGCGCGCAGGAAGCGGACCATCCGCTGGTTGGCGTCCGTGATCGACGGCCAGCCGTGGGTGTCCTCGGCGACGCGCAGGTGCTCCACGCGCGTGCCGGCGGCGCAGCCGCGCCAGCGCAGGTGCGTGATCCCCTCGACCTCGCGGCGCGCGCTCGGCCGCGGCGCGCAGCGATCGCGCCGCGCCCAGGTGTCGATGAAGGCGCGCAGGCCGCGGTAGCCCACGACCTGATCGCTCGTGCCGTGGATGTCGAGCACCGACACCGGCGCGGCAGGCGTGCAGCGCCCGAGGCCCTCGTAGCCCGAGGCGACGAGCACGATCGCGCGCACGCGCCGCGCCGCGCGGCAGGCCAGCGCGTTGGCCATGAGGCCGCCGTTGGAGAACCCCACCGCGGCGACGCCGGTCACCGGCACGCAGCGCCCGACGGCGTCGATCAGCGCGACCAGCGCCGGCACGTCGTCGACGGCCCAGAAGCCGTTGTCGTGCGGCGTGTTCGGGTAGGCGACGAGGAAGCCGGGCGCGTCGTCGGTGAAGCCCGTGTAGCTCTGCAGCCCGTAGCCGCTCTGGCGCGCGCCGTGGAGCGCGAGGATCAGCGGCCGTGGACGCCGGGGCCCGTCGGGCACGCGCAGCAGCGTGTCCAGCGGCAGGCGATCGGTGCACGCGGCGGCCGCCTGCCGCGGCGGCGCGTGGTGCGCCGTCGCATGCGACGCGCCGCCGCAGCCGGTGGCGAGCAGGGCGGCGGCGAGGAGCGGGACGAGCGCGGCGCGCACCCCGCGACTCTGCCAGGTCGGGCGGAGCGTCCGGGGGCGTCACCGGAGGGCGAGGTGCCCGAACTGCCTGGGATTGGGTTCGGAAAGCGGGCCTGATCCCAGGCAGTTCGCGCTCAGGACGAACGGAGCTAGACCGCGAGATTCAGGGGCGGCAGCGCGACGGGGCCCGAGGGCGGGTAGGCCATCGCGCGGGCGCCGGGCAGCATCTCGGCGCCGACCTCGGCCGCCACCTCGGCGGCCAGGCCCGCGGCGACGTCGCCGGCGAGCAGGCTCAGCAGCGCGTCGTCGGCCTCCTCGGGCGTCGACGGCGAGTCGACCGCCTGGCGCAGGAAGTCGTCGATGGCGGGCTTGAGCTCCAGCGCGCGGTCGACGAGCGGATCGGAGCCGCGCTCGTACGCGCCGATGGCGATCAGGTCGCGCTTGTCGTGCCAGGCGGCCAGCAGCGCGCGGGCCTCCTGGGCGGCGGCCGCCACGTCGGGCTCGGAGATCTCGCCCACCAGGCGCGACACGGACTGCAGCACGTCGACGGCCGGATAGTGCCCGGCGTGCGCCAGCTCGCGCGTCAGCACGACGTGGCCGTCGAGGATCGAGCGCACGGCGTCGGCGATCGGCTCGTTCATGTCGTCGCCGTCGACGAGCACCGTGTACAGCCCGGTGATCGAGCCGTTGGGCGCGGTGCCCGAGCGCTCGAGCAGCTTGGGCAGCAGGGCGAAGACGCTGGGCGTGTAGCCGCGGGTCGCGGGCGGCTCGCCGATGGCCAGGCCGACCTCGCGCTGGGCGTTGGCGAAGCGCGTGACGGAGTCCATCATCAGCAGCACGTCGTGGCCCTTGTCGCGGAAGTGCTCGGCGATCGAGGTCGCGGTGAGGGCGGCCTTGATGCGCACGAGGGCCGGCTGATCGGAGGTGGCCACGACGACGACCGAGTGGCCGATCGCGTCGCCGAGGTCGCGCTCGATGAACTCGCGCACCTCGCGACCACGCTCGCCGACGAGGCAGATGACGTTGATGTCGGCCGTCGTCGAGCGGGCGATCATGCCCAGCAGCGACGACTTGCCCACGCCCGAGCCGGCGAAGATGCCCAGGCGCTGGCCGCGCCCGCAGGGGACCATGCCGTCCAGGACGCGCACGCCCAGGCCCACGCGCTCGCGGATGCGCGGGCGCTCGAGCGCATCCGGCGGGGCGCCGGCGGCCGAGCGGACACGGCCCTCGGGCAGCTGCTCGCCCTGATCGATCGGGCGGCCGAGGCCGTCGAGCACGCGGCCCAGCAGCTCGTCGCCGACGGGGACGCGGACGGGCTCGCCGGTGGCGGTGACCACGTTGCCGGGGCCGATGCCGTGCAGCTCGCCCAGCGGCATGAGCAGGGTGCGGCGCTTGCGGAAGCCGACCACCTCGGCCGGCACGGGTGCGCGGCCGCGGCCGGTGGCGATCTCGCACACCTCGCCGACCTCGGCCTCCAGGCCGGTGGCCTCGACGATCAGTCCGATGAGGTCGCTGACGCGCCCATGGCGGCGATGCAGATCGGCGCGGGCGACGGCGTCGCCCAGGCGCTTCAGCAGCGACTCAGCCATTGGCGAGTTCGTGCTCGAGCACCTCGCGGGCGCGAGCGAGCTTGGTCTCGAGCGTCGCGTCGACCTCGCCCTCGCTCGTGCGCACGATGGCGCCGCCGGGGCGCACGCGGCGCTCGGCCTGCACCTCGCAGTGCTCGATGCCACCCAGCTCGCCCACGAGCCGCGCGACGTGCTCGCGGACCAGCTCGAGGTCATCCGGGTTGACGAGGATCAGCACGCGGTCGCGCTCGACCAGGCGGCGCAGGGCACCGCGCACGGCCTCGACGACAAGCTCGGGATCGGCCGCGATGGCGGCGCCGACGGCCTGCTCGGCGATCCGCAGCGCAAGGTCGACGGCGTCGGCCTCGACCGAGGCCGCGGCGTCGGCGCGCAGGGCCTGAAGCTGTTCTGCGGCGCCCGCCAGGGCGGCCGCGGGACCATCGAGCGCGCTCTGCGCCTGGGCGATGCCGGCCGAGAAGCCCTCTTCGTAGGCCTGCTCGCGGATGGCCTCGAGCGTGGGGGCCGCGCCGGGGGCGGGCTGCTCGGGGACGAGGACGGCCTCCAGGGGAGCGAGCTCGAAGGGTCCGTAGGCGCTCATACGACCTCCTCTTCCTCTTCGGCGCCGCGGCGGATGACGAGCGCGCCGGCGTCCTCGAGGCGCCGCACCGCGGCGACGACCTTGCCCTGGGCCTCCTCGACGACCGCCTTCTTCTGCGGGGCCGAGTTCTCCATGTCCTCGCGCAGCATCTCGGCTCCGCGCTGGGACATGTTGCCCAGGATCTTCTCGACGACGGGCGGGTCGCACCCGCGCAGGGCGAGCTGGAGCTCCTTCTGGTCGACCTCGCGCAGCACGAGCTGCAGATCGCGGTCCTCCAGGATGACGAGGTCCTCGAAGGTGAACAGGCGCAGCTTGATCTCGTCGGCCAGGTCCTGATCGGACTCGCTGATGGCGCCGACGACGTTGCGCTCGGTCGAGCGCCCCGCGCGGTTGAGGATCTCGGCCAGCGCGTCGACGCCGCCGGCGGCCGCGAACTCCTGGCCGACGACGTTGGCGAGCTTCAGGCGCAGGCCCTGCTCGATGTCGCGGATGACGTCCGGGTTGGTCTCGCTCATGGTCGCGATGCGCAGGGCGACGTCGGCCTGCAGCTCGGGCTTGAGCTCGGCGAGCACGCGCGCGGCCAGGGTGGAGTGCACGCTGGCGACGACGAGGGCGATGGTCTGCGGCGACTCGTCCTTCAGGAAGGCGTGGACCTGCTCGGGCGGCGTGCGGCGCAGGAACTCGAACGGGCGCGTCTCGGGCTTCGTGGTGACCGTCCCGATGATCTCGTCCGCGCGCTCGGTGCCGACGAGCTGCACGAGCACCTCGCGGGCGAACTCCGGGCCACCGACGCCCCCGCCCACGGCGTCGTTGCTGGACAGGCGGTCCTCGACCTCGCGCATGACGGCGGCGCTCGTCTCGGGGCGCACGCGCCACAGGGCGGCCATCTCGGCCGACAGCGACTCGACCTCGCGCTCGCCGAGGTGCTTGAGGACGTTGGCGGCGCGCTCGGCGCCGAGGCTGATGAGCAGGACGGCGGCCTTCTGGCGTCCGCTCAGGCTGGAGGCGCTGCGATCGACGGGCGTCGGCGGGCCACCGGCGTTGCGCTCGGTGCGCTCGTGGTCGAGCGTGGCCTGCTCGCTCATTCCGGATCCTCGCTGATCCAGGCGCGCAGCTGCTGGGCGACGCGCTCAGGCTGCTCCTGCACGAGGCTGTCGACGCTCGAGCGGCCACCGCCGCCGACCGCGGCGGACACCGCGGCGCGGGTCGGCTGAGCGCTCGTGGTGCGCTCGAGCTCGGCCAGCGGGCGCGGGCCCTCGATCTCGGTCAGCCACGTCGGCATCGGCAGGGCCTCCGTCTCACGACGGCGCAGGGCGCGGGTCATGAAGAAGAGGAAGAGCAGGCTGGCCAGCCCGATCCCGACGTACTTCAGCGGGCCGAGGAGGGCGGGCGGCACGGGCAGGCCGGCCGGGCCGGCGACGGGCTTGGGCTTGGCGAAGATCACGGTGCTCTGGGTCATCGTGTCGCCGCGCTTGGGGTTGATCCCGGCGGCGGCGGCGATGGCGTTCTTCAGCTGGGTGGCCTGGGCGGCCGGGACGGACTTGTCCACCAGCAGCGCGACGTCGAGCTTGTTGATGGCGCCCGGGGCGATCTTCGTGTGGGTGACGGTCTTGGCCACGCCGTAGTCGGTGGTGCCCGTCGTGCGCTTGTAGTTGGAGTTGCCGGACGCGCCCGCCGCGGTCTGGGCGTAGGTCGGCAGGTTGGCCGCCGCGCCGGCGGTGCCGCCGCTGGAGCCGCCGGTGCCCTTGAGGCTCTCGGTCTCCTTGACCTGATGGATCGGCGTGCCCTTCTTGGCGTAGTCGAGCTTCTCTTGCGTCGACTGGTCGACGTTGAGGTCGGCGTGGACCTGGACCTGGGCCTTGTCGGTCCCCACGGTGCGGGCGATGAGCGCACCGAGCGTGGCCTGCATGGAGCTCGAGTAGCGAGCCTCGGCGGCGGGCTTGGTGGCCGGGCCGGCGCCGTCGGCGCCGTCACCCTGGGGCCACAGCATCGAGCCCGACGCGTCGGTGATCGTCACGTTGGCGGGCTTGAGGTTCGGCACGCTGGAGGAGACCAGCGAGGCGATGCCGCGCACGGCGGCGGGATCGAGCGTCGACGAGTCGGCGTTGAGGAGCACGGCCGCGGTGGCGGGCTGCTTCTCGTCGGCGAAGAGGTCGTCCTTGGGCAGCGTCAGCTGCACCTGGGCGCCGGAGATGCCGTCGATCTGCCCGATGGTCTGGGAGATCTGGCCCTCGAGCGCGCGCTGGTAGGCGATCTGCTGCTGGAAGGTGGAGGAGCCGAGCTTCTGCTTGTCGAGGAGCTCGAAGCCGGGCTGCGAGCTGCCGCCGGTCAGCCCCTGGCCGGCCAGGGCGACGCGCGCCTTGGACTCCTGGCCGGAGACGACGGCGATGGCGGTGCCGTTGTTCTCGAGCTTGTAGGAGACGCCGGCCTGGTCGAGAGCGGCGGTGATCTTGCCGGTCTTGGCGGGATCGACGCCGGCCTGGACCGTCGTGTAGCTCGGCGCGGAGGCCAGGCGGAACATCATGAAGGCGACGAGCAGGATGGCCAGCGCCGAGACGACGAGGACGATCCGGCCCCGGGGGGACATGGCCTGGAGAGCACCCATGGGTTACACCTGTGTGTGGAAGACGTCGGTGAAGGCCTCGACGGCCTTGGTCCGCAACGTCGAGGCGAGCTGCATGGACAGCCGCGCCCGCTCGACGGCCATGACGACGGCCTCGGGGTCGCTGGCCTGGCCGGTGGCCAGGGCCTGGGAGGCCTTGGCGGCCTCGTCCTGCGTGCCCTCGAGCTTGCCGAGCTGGTCGGTGAGCATGTTGCCGAAGGCGGAGCCGCCGCCGGAGGCCGGGGCAGCGGCGCCGGCGCCCGCGGAGCCGTCGACGGAGCCGACGTTCCACTCGGCGCCCGAGGTCACCATGCTGGGATCGATCGGAAGAGTCACTTGAGGAGGTCCAGGGTGCGGGCGAACATCGTCTTGGTCGTCTGCATCGCGGTGACGTTGGCCTCGTAGGCACGCGAGGCGCCGATGAGGTCGGTCATCTCGGTGACGGTGTTGACGTTGGGCATGGACACGTAGCCCTTGGCGTCCGCGTCGGGATGCCCGGGGTCGTAGACCTTGCGCGAAGGAGAGGGGTCCTCGACGATGCCGGCGACCTTGACGCCGCGGGCGACGCGCAGGGAGTCGGCGAAGGAGGCACCGACGCCGGCGCCGGCCTCCTGGAGGACGACCTCCTTGCGGCGGTAGGGGCCCTGGCCGTTGGCCGTGCGCGTGGACTGCGCGTTGGCGAGGTTCTCGGCGGTGACGTCCATCCGCACGCGCTCGGCGGACAGCGCGCTGCCGGAGGTGTCCAGTGCGTCGAAGAGGCCCATGTCAGCGGCCCATCGCGGCTTCGATGATGTCGATGCGCGCCTTGGAGACCTGGACGAGCGTCTCGTACTCCAGGCCGTTGCGGGCCTGCGCGGAGGCCTCCACGTCGGCGTCGACGGTCGAGCCGTCGGCGCGGACCTGGGCGGTGGCGTCACGCTGGGGGGAGAACGTGGCGCTCTGGGGGCCGGCGCCCGACGCCATGGCGTCGCGCAGCGTCTTGTGGAAGTCCACGTCGACGCGCTGGTAGCCGGGGGTGTCGACGTTGGCCAGGTTCTGGGTGATCGCCTGCTGGCGAGCGGAAGCGCCCAGAATGGCCTTCTCGAGAGTGCTTTGAGTGGTGTCGTAAATTTCCACGGGACGGGACGGATCGAGTGGGCGGGCGGCTTCCATGCCGGTGCCTTCGTCCTCGTCCTTGAGGAACATTCACGTCATCGGCGGCTAGGCGCGCGCCTTGAGGGGGAGTGGGTTCAGCGTTGGACTTCGAACGTGCGCGCGTAGCCCTGCACGCCCGTTCGTCCGCGGTTCAGACGGCCGAGCTCGGTGCCCAGGGCGTCACAGCGGGCCTGCAGAACGGTGGCGGTGGCGCGCTGGGTGGACAGCGCACGGCGCAGCGGCTCGGCGGCCACCGCGGGAAGCGGATTCGGAAGCGCGGCCAGCAGCAGGGCGCGCCGGGCGTTGAGCTCCGCGAGGGCGTCGAAGCGCTCCCCGGCGACCAGCAGCGCCTCCTCGGCGGCCAGCGCCTCGAGGGTGCTCCAGGCGCTCATGCGATCGCCGGCGACTTGACGTGGGCCCAGGCGTCACGCAGCTCGCCGAGCAGGCGGGCGACCTGGTCGATGCGCACGCTGTCGCGCTCCAGGCGCGCCTCGATGAGACGCGTCTTGCAGAAGACGTAGATGGACTGCAGGCGCTCGGCGACCTCGCCGGCGTCCATGTCCAGGGTGGCCAGCAGCTCGTCGATGATCGCCTCGGCGCGGCTGAGCTTCTCGCTCGCCAGCAGCCACGAGGCATCGAGCATCGCGCCCTCGGCCTGACGCAGGAAGCGTCCGGCGCCGTCATAGAGCATGACCACGAGCTGCTCAGGGGAGGCCGTCATGATGCTGGCCTCGCGATAGGCGTTGGGACGAGCGTAGGGGTTCATCGAAGCTCCGGGAGGGGACGACGGATCACTGCTTGGTTAATCGCCCGGGCGCGCCCGAGCTTGAGCACTTCGATCAGCCCAGCTGGGCCAGCGAGCTGGCCAGGCTGGATGATTGCGACTGCGACGCGGCCAGGGCCGACTCCATTGCGGTGAACTGCTTGCGCAGGAGGTCCTCCTTGGTCGCAAGGCGCAGGTCGATCGTGGAAAGGCTGTCTTTGAGGTACGTGAGCTCGCGATCGGCGTCGGCCACGCGCTGGTCCATCAGGCCGTCGCCGGCGCTCGTGATGGGCGCCAGCAGGGCTTCGAAGCTCTGCGCGAAGCCCGAGGCGTCGGACGAGCCGAGCTTGGCCTTGACGTCCGTCGGGCTCGTGGCCCAGGCGGCGTCGAAGGCCGACTGGTCGAAGCTGAGCTTGCCGGCCAGTGCGTCGGGCGTGTTGCCGCTGCCGACGGCGGCCACCTTCACGCCCAGGCCGTCCAGGCCCGCGACGGAGATCGACTGGCGCATGGAGGTCAGGATCGCCGAGAGCGAGTCGTCGCCGAAGAGCGCGCCCGCCTGGGCGTCGGCGTCGCTCTGCGGGTTGACGATCTTCTTCTCGGTCAGCTTGCTGCGCACGAGGTCGACGGTGTCGTTGTAGGCCGCGACGAACGCCTTGAGCTTGGTCGCGACGTCGTCGGGGTTCGCGGCCGGCGCCGAGACGGTGACCGTCGAGGTGCCGATCGACTTGAAGGTCAGCTCGATGCCGGGCAGGCCCTCAGCGGCGACGTTGGTGTGCGACGTGTACGTGGTGGCGTCGCCGGCGACGGTGTAGGTGGCGTCCTCGCCGTCGCGCGTGCTGGTGATGGCGCCCACGGCGGTCCCGGATGCGGCGAAGCCCCACGTGTCGTGGTCGCCGGTCTCGCGGCGCGACAGCGACAGCTTCCCGCCGACGTTCACCGCCCACACGGGCGAGGTGGCGTCGCTGTTGACCGTCGACACCGCGTCGTCGAGGCTCATGCCGGTGAGGTCGAAGGTCTTGGTCTGCGTGGTGTTGGCGTCGCCGGCGTTGTAGTCGACGGAGACGGTGCCGCCGCCGGCGTTCCACGCATAGGTGCGCGAGTCGGCGCTGGCCAGCGACGAGACGCTGACGGTGTAGCCGCCGGGAGCCGCGCCCGTGAGCTGGCGGGCCGAGAGCACGCCCTCGGTACCACTGGTGACGGTCTGCTTGGGCGACCACAGCGCGATGGAGCGCAGATCGCCGGCAGCCAGCTTCAGACTGGTGAGCTTGGTGTCGATCGCACGAAGCGCGTCCTGACGGGCCTGGACGGTCACCTGCTGGCGCGCGGTACGGGTGCGCGGCGCCTGCTCGAGCGACATCAACTGGGTGATGATCGACTCGGTGTCCATCCCGGAGGCGAGCCCGCCAACCTGAATGCCAGCCATTACTACTCCTTGCCTAGCTCATGTGAGAGACGGTTGACGTCGACGACGTCCTTGAGCAGCAGCGGGCGCAGCAGGCCGCCGTTCTCGTCGACCAGCGATGCCACCACGCCGCCGTCGAGCTTGTGCACGTCGAAGCGGACCTGGTGACCGTCGGCCGTCAGGTTCTCGGCGAGGCGCGCGGCTGCGTCGACCTGATCCCAGACCTCGGTCGGGATCGGCGGCGCGGTCGAGCCGCCGATACGCGGGAACGACGCCTGCGAGCTCTCGCTCGTGCGCTGCGTGCGATCGAGGGAGGACGCCGCGTACTGCGGTGCTCCCAGCGGTGACACATCGAAGCTCATGTGGCGCTCAATTCCTCCGTGAAATGCTGATCCGGGCCGTCCATGGCCCAGCTTGTTGTCAGAGGATTCGGCAGGGGCCACGAGAACTTGAGCGGATCAGGCCGCGGCCAGCGCTTCGGCCTCGGCCACGAAGACCTGGGCGTCCTCGTCGAGGCCCCGAGCGATGGCCACCGCGGCCATGCCGCGCAGCGCGGGTGCATCGACGCCGTCGCGCTCGCAGATCGCGAGCCACTCCTCGGCGGCGGAGTCGGCGTAGCCGTGGCGCAGGTACAGGTCGGCGAGCGCCTCGCGGCGCCGGCGCCACGGGATCGCGACGACCTCGAGCACGGCCACGAGGTCCGCGAAGGCATCGAAGGCCTGCAGGCGCGCGAGCGCGTCGAGCATGATGAGGATCGGGGCCGCGGCCGCGCTCGGAAGCCCGGCCGGCGCCGTGGCGCCGGAGCGCACGGCCTGCCAGGCGGCGAAGACGGCCCGCTCGTCGTCGGGCAGGGCCAGCGCCGCCTGGGCGTCGGCCGGCGCGCCGTCGGTCAGGCGCGCGAAGAGCGCGGTGCGCTGGGCGGCGGCTGCACACGGCGCCTCGGGATCGACCGCCGAAGCGATCGCCGCGGCGTCGGCGAAGCGCCCCTGGGCCAGAAGGGTCTCGGCCAGCGCGACGCTCGCATGGGCGTTGGCCGGCTGGGCCTCGAGCACGGCGCGCAGCTCGCTTTCGGCTTGCGCCACGGCGCCCGCCTCGCTCAGCGCGACGGCGAGCAGGAAGCGCACGCTCGGCGTGGAGTCGGCCACGAGGGCGTGGACCGTCTCGACGACCTCGGGAGCCGGGACGCCCCGGCGCAGCAGTGCGGCGGCGTAGGGATCGACGGCGGCCAGGAAGCCCGGGTGCTCCTGCAGACAGCCGCGCAGGGTCGCCTCGGCCTCCTCCAGGGCGCCCCGCCGGCGCAGCGCGTCGGCCAGCGCCACGAGGGCGCGATAGGTCCCGCAGCCGACGGTCGCCGAGTAGCGGCTGGGCCCGTCGCCCATCTCCAGGCAGCGGCGCAGCAGCGCCTCCTCGCGGAGGAGATCGCCGGTCGCGCCGGCGGCGAGCGCCTGCTCGAGCACGATGTCGGTGAACCCGGGGAAGATCTCGAGGACCTCGTCGCCCGCGGTGGCAACCTCGGCGATGCGGCCGGTGTTGCGCAGCGCGTGCACGTAGCGGGCGGCCAGCGCGGGGGCATAGCCGTCGCTGCTGACGCGTCCTGCCTCGCGCACGGCCGCCCATGCGCGCTCGAAGTGGGTCAAGGCGCGCGGCGCGTCGCCGGCGGCCGCGTACTCCGAGCCGAGGTTGAAGTGCAGGAACGGGTTGTCGACGCCCTCGGCCACCTGGCGCTCGAGCAGCTCCAGGTTGCGGTTGCTCTTGTCCTTGGTGTCGCGCACGGCGCCGAGGTAGCCGAAGTGCTCGACGCGCACCGTGGTGCGCTCCAGGCGCTCGGGGAGGTAGGCCGGCAGGTGCTGGGCGATCTGCTCGTGGATGCGGCCCTCGAAGCGGTACTCGGGGCGATTGCGGAACACGCGCATCGCGTCGTGCGTGATCGCCGTGCCGTCGTCGATGTCGCCGGTGTGATTGGTCTCGGTCAGGAAGAAGGCCTCGCGCCAGGTACGGCCGGTGAGCGCCCTCAGGCGCTGAGCGTCGTCGGCCACGAGCACCTCGTCGGCGTCGAGGTACATGACCCAGTCGCCGGTGGCAGCGTCGAAGGACGCGTTGCGCGCTGCGGAGAAGTCGCCGTCCCACGCGTGATGCAGGACGCGGGCGCCGTGGCTCTCGGCGATCTCGACGGTGCGGTCGGTCGATCCGGTATCGACGACGACGATCTCGTCGACCGCGTCGCGCGCGGCCTCCAGGCAGCGCCCGATCATCGCCTCCTCGTCCTTGACGATCATGCACAGGCTGAGCGTCAGACCCTCGGCGGGGCGTGCGGCGGCCACGATGCGGTCGACCCGCGGCTGCAGGTCGCGAATCAGGCCGGCGGCCTGGGCCAGCACGCGCACGCCCGCACGCTTGCGCCGCGTGCACTCGGCCAGGTTGCGCTCGACGTTGGGCAGGTCGGGATCCAGGCGCTGCGCGGCGCGGAACAGCGCCGTAGCGGCCTTGAGGGCGCCGAGCTCGTAGAAGATGACGCCCGCGTAGTTGAGCAGCACCGGCTCGCGCGGGTCGGCCTGGAGGACGTCGACAGCGACGGAGGCCGCGGCCACCAGCGTGCCCGCGTTGGAGCCTCCACTCAGCCCGAGCTCCAGGAGCGCGCGGCGCGCCTCGTAGCGGCGGTGGGGGTCGGCGATCTCGCCGGCCTCGGCGACGACCGCGCGATAGCCGGCCCAGTCGCCGGCGGCCAAGCGGGCGGCCGCGGCAGGGACGAGGCGGGTGGCGGGGACGGCCTCGGGCGCGGACGGGCGGGGGGGTTCGGGGGCATCGATGAGACGGAGGGCCATAGGTGCGTTCATCGGCGTGGCCCGGGAAATCCTGAGGGGCGTACGCCCTCCACAGAAGTGGGGATGGGGCATCGGACGACCGTCCAGCCGTTAAAGCGACCTGCCCACCTAGCCGATACGACGCCCCGTCCGGTCCCTCAGCAGTGAAGGAGAACGAGCATGACGCTCGCCACCGCGCCTCGCCGCGCGGCTCGCAGGATGTCCTCCGAGGACACGCTCGCCCTGTGGCGCGAATATCGCCGCACGAACGACCGCTCCCTGCGTGACCGCCTGGTCCTGACCTTTGCACCACTCGTCAAGTACATCGTCTACAAGAAGCTGCGCGAGATGCCGGCTCGTTGTGAGGCGGAAGACTTCATCGCCTGTGGCCTGGAGGCGCTGATCCACTCGATCGAGCGCTACGACCCGGCCAAGGGCGCCACGCTCGAGCAGTACGCCTGGACCCGCATCCACGGCGCCGTGCTCGACGAGCTGCGCCGCCAGGACTGGGCGCCTCGCTCGGTGCGCCGCTGGGAGCGCGACATGGAGAAGGTCGTCGAGTCCTTCACCGTCCTTCACGGTCGTCGCCCGACCACCGAGGAGATGGCCGACGCGCTCGGCGTCCCGGTGGAGGAGCTGCGCCGCCGCCGCGACGAGATCGCCCGCTCGGACGTCACATCGCTCAACACCCCGGTGCTGGCCGACGATCAGACCACGATCGAGCGCGTCGACACCATCGCCGGCAACGACCCGCGTGAGGACCCGCTGCACGCCGCTGCCCAGAGCGAGGCCAAGGACCTGTTCCGTGCCGCCTTCGCCCGCCTCCCGCGCCGCGAGCGCGAGGTTGCGGTCCTGCTCTACGTCAAGCACATGACGCTGGCCGAGATCGGCGAGATCCTCGGTGTCTCCGAGAGCCGCGTCTGCCAGATCCACACCGCTATGAAGAAGACCCTGCGCCAGGCCCTCCAGGCCGACGAGCAGCTCTTCGCCATGGTGGCCTGAGGCCGTCCCGACCGGACACCGCTTCAGTGCGAAGGCCCCGCTTCCGAGCGGGGCCTTCGTTCGTTCGGGGGCGAATGAAGTGGTCTCCGCGGTGCGTTTTGGGCGCTGCTTGCGCTTACAGCATCACCGAGGGGAAGCGGACCGGGGGCGGCGCGAGCGCGGGCCGTCGTCCTCCCGCGCGGGGTGAGCTACCCCGGAGAAAGCTGGATTGTGGGGCTCCTGGCCACACAAGTCAGCGCGCTACCGGCCAATCGGCCCGCCCGGGCGGTAACCGCGGTCGATTGGTGTCGCAGGAGAGCACTCATCGACCATCCTTCGGGTAGCTCACCCCGCGGAGGACGACCGCGAACGGTCGCGGCGCCCCGGGTCCGCTTCCCCTCGGTGATGCTTTAAGCGCCGCGCGGTGCCACTAACGCAGGCGGCTAGCCCGTGCGCGACAACTTGTAAGCCCACACGAGCGCCTCGGCCACCGCGGCCCACAGCTCCTCGGGCACCTCGGCCTCCAGCTGCAGGCGCGAGAGGGCCTCGGCGAGGCCCGCGTCGTCCTGGATCGGGACGCCGTTCTCGCGGGCCAGGGCGATGATGCGCTCGGCCACGACGCCGCTGCCGGCGGCGACGACGCGCGGTGCGCCGCCCTTGTCGCTGTCGTAGCTGAGGGCGGCGGCGTGCCTACGCTTGGGCATCGAGGACGCTCCTGCGGGCGATGATCGCGACGGGAGCGCGCAGGGCGCCGGCCAGCTCTCCGGCGGCCGAGCGGGCCGCGTCGGCCGGGGGGCCCTCGGAGACGTGGACGGTGGCGCCGGCGGCGGACAGCTGGATGTCGAGGCGCCCGAGGGTCGCGGAGTCGTAGCGCAGCGTCACCGCGCGCGCGGGGCCGGCGCCGCTGCGCCCGCCGGTCTGCTCCTCGTCCTCCTTGATCACGCGTGCCGTCGCGCCCCCGGGGAGCATCACGGCGGCCGTGGCCTCCGGCGGGGGCTGCTGGACGACCTGCAGGGTGAGGCGCTCGGGAGTCGATTCCTTCACGCGCAGGCGCAGGACGTCGCCGGGGCGCACGTCGTCGGGCAGCTTGGCCGCGACGCGCGCGCCGAGCAGCGACAGCACCCCGCGGTCGACGACCCGCGCGGCGACAACAGCGCCGGTGCGCAGCGCGGGCGAGGCCAGCGCGGTGCGCAGAAGGATGAGCTCGGGGGTGATCTGCATTCAAGTTCGTTCATCGGCCGCCGACGACCAAGCTTGCATGGAACGTGGTCTTTACATCGCAGCGTCGGGCATGCTGGCCGAGATGGCTCGCCAGGATCAGCTCGCCAACGACCTGGCCAACGCCTCCACCCCGGGCTACAAGGCAGACCGCGTCTCACAGCGCTCCTTCGGCGACCTGATGCTGAGCAACAGCACCGACGGCTCCGTCATCGGCCCGCTCGGCGCCGGCGCGGCGATCGACAAGCAGGTCACCGACGTCCGCCCGCAGGCCATGCGCGCCACCGGCCAGCCGCTCGACCTCGCGGTCGAGGGCGACGGCTGGTTCGGCGTGCAGACCAAGCAGGGCGTGCGTTACACGCGCAACGGCTCGTTCAGCGCCGACGCGCAGGGCAAGCTCGTCGACCAACTCGGCAACCAGGTCCTCGGCGTGGGCGGCAAGCCCGTCGCCGTCACCGAGGGCACGATCGATCCGACCAAGGTCGCGCTCTTCAACCTGCGCAACCCGGTCAAGCAGGGCGACTCCAACTTCACCGGCCAGGCCGGCGGCCAGGCCACCGGCACGGTCCAATCAGGCTCTCTGGAGGGCTCGGGCGTCGACCCGGCCCGCGCCATGATCGACCTCATGGCCTCCATGCGCACCATGGAGGCCACCCAGCGCGCGATCACCACGATCGATACGACGCTGCAGCAGACCTCTTCGCAGGTCGGCACCCTCCCCGGCTAGACGGATGGTGACGTCCGGGCTAAAGCCTTGGCGTGAACGGTCGATGACCTCGGAGGACAACAAGGTGCGTTGGCTGGACCGCCTGCTGCGGAGGCCGCGCCGAATAGAGGTTTCTCCCAAATGCTGGAAGGCATGTACACCGCAGCGGCCGGTATGGCCGCGCAGCAGAGCAGGCTCGATGCAGTGTCCAACGATCTCGCGAATGCGAGCACGACGGGCTACAAGCATGTCCGTATCGCCTACCGCGACCTGGCCTACACCCAGGGCGCTCCCGGCGCGACGACCGCTGTCCGTGTCGGCTCGGGCGCCGCGGCGACCATGATCGGGCGCGACCTCGCCCAGGGCGCCTCACAGGAGACCGGCCGCACGCTCGACATCGCCATCCAGGGCCCCGGCTACATGCAGGTGCGCTCCGGGACCCAGCGCTCACTCACGCGTGACGGCAATCTGCAGATCGACGGCCAGGGCCGCCTCGCCATGCAGGACGGCGCGCTGCTCGACCCGCCGGTGACCGTGCCCCGGGGCACCACCGAGGACCAGGTCGCCATCGGCGCCGACGGCGCCGTCACCGTGGCCGGCAAGGCCGTCGGCAAGATCACCCTCGTCAACGTCGCCAACCCCGCCGGCCTCAACGGCGGCGCCGACAACCGCTTCCAGGCCACCGCCGACAGCGGCACCATCAGCGCCGCCCCGCGGACGACCACCCTGCAGTCCGGGGTGCTGGAGAGCTCGAACGTCGACATGGGCGAGGCGATGACCGACCTCATGGACGCGCAGCGCTCCTTCGAGCTCGCCTCCAAGGCGATCACGATGTCCGATCAGATCCAGGAGATCGCGAACGGGATCAAGCGATGATCGAGCCCGTCAACACCCCCGCGGCCGCCGCCGCGACGCCCGCCGCGGCGAGCAAGCCGGACGCCACGTCCAAGGGCTTCGAGCAGCTGCTCGTGCAGCAGCTCGCCCAGGCCATGCTCAAGACGGTCGGCGGCGACCAGGGCAGCGCGTACGCCTCGCTGCTGCCCGACGCTCTCGCGAGCGCGGTAGTCGGACCCACCCACCCCGGCGGACTCGGCCTCGACCTCGGCCTCGGCAAGGTGGGCTCATGACCGCCACCCTCGTCCACGCTCCGGGCCTCGGCGACAACGTCATCGGCCACCTCGACGCCCAGATCGCCTCGGCGCGCCGGCTGCTGAGCGTCGTCCTGCGCCAGGGCCAGTCGATCCGCGCCCGCAAGGTCGAAGAGGTCATGGCCCGCCTGGCCGACATCCAGGCCGAGATGGGCCGCCGCGCCGCCCTGGAGGGCACGCGCACCGCGATCCTCACCACCGCGGGCTCCGCGCTGGGCATCCCGCCCCACACCGTCACCATCGAGTCGCTGGCCGACCTGCTGGCCCCCGCGCAGGCGACCGTCGCCCTCGAGCGCTCCGCCGAGTTGCGCGGCCTGCTGGCCGAGGTCGCCCGCGAGCACGCGATCAACCGCGTCCTCATGCGCCAGGAGCTCGCCTTCCTCGATCACCTGATGCGCGAGCTGGGCGCCGAGCCCGACACGGGCTACGGCGACCTCTCCGGGCGCTCGATGCCGCACTCCCCCGGCCGCAGCACCCAGGCCTCCTTCCGAACCCTCGATCTGCAGGCCTGATCATGATCTCGAGCTTCCTCGGACTGCAGACCTCGCTGCGCGGCCTCCTGGCCCAGCAGCAGGCTCTCGACGTCGCCGCCCACAACGTCGCCAACGCCAACACCGTCGGCTACACGCGCCAGGAGGCCACGCTCGGCGCGGCCGACCCGCTGCACCTCACGGCCGGCGCCACGCAGAACGGCACCGGCGCGTACCTCGGCACGGGCGTCGACGTCACCGCCTACCGCCGCGTCCGCGACTCCTTCCTGGACCTCCAGGTCCGCGCGCAGAACATGGCGCTGGGCGACGCCTCGACCAGCGCTCAGTCGCTGGACAACGTGCAGAGCGCCATCGGCGAGCCGTCGACCACGGGCGTCAACGCGCTGCTGGGCAAGTTCTACTCGGCCTGGACCGACCTGGCCAACCATCCCGAGTCCGACAGCTCCAAGCAGGCCGTCAACACCGCCGCCAACACGCTGGCCGACGCGATCGGCAGCCTGGCCGCCCAGGTCCAGCGGGCCGGCACCGACGCCACCGCCCAGTTCGACAACCTCACCGGGGCCACGGGCCCGATCAAGGCGGCCGCCACCAGCCTCGCGCAGCTCAACAAGGCGATCAGCGCCGCCGTCCAGGCCGGGCAGAGCCCCAACGACCTGCTCGACCGCCGCGATCAGATCCTCGATGACCTCAGCCAGTACGGGCAGGTCTCGGTCACCTCCACGGGCAACGGCCAGATCCAGGTCATGCTCGGCAACCAGTCGGTCGTCACCGACTCGACGGTCGACTGGCAGACGCCCCCGGTCGCCGGCTTCGCCCCGGGCGGCGGACAGCTCGGCGCGCTCAAGACACTCGCCGGCACCACCATCCCGGGCTACCTCACCCAGCTCGACGCGGTCGCCAAGACGCTGCACGACGACGTCAACGCCGCCTACGGCTCCTCCTTCTTCACGGGCTCCACCGCTGCCACCCTCGGCACCGGCATCCTCGCCGCGTCGTCGATCAAGGCCGGCTCGGGCGCCACGCCGGCCGCCGGCGCCAACGACATCGCCACCGCCGTCGCCGCGCTGCGCGACACGAGCACGGCCACCGCGCAATACGGCGCGCTCGTGCGCCAGGTCGGCTCGGATGCCGACAACGCCTCCCGCGCCCAGTCGGTCGCTCAGGCCGCCAGCGACGCCGCCGAGGATCGCCGCCAGAACGTCTCGGGCGTCTCGCTCGACGAGGAGATGGCCAACATGCTGCGCTTCCAGCGCGGCTACCAGGCCTCGGCCCGCGCGATGTCGACCATCGACGACATGCTCGACACGCTCATCAACCGCGCCGGACGGGTGGGGCTGTAGCCATGCGCGTCACCACCGGCATGTCCCAGCGTCACGTGCTCAGCGACCTGCGCCGCGTGCAGGAGCGCCTGGCGAGCGCCCAGAGCCAGGTCTCGGGCGGCAAGCGCATCGAGAAGCCTTCCGACGATCCGCTCGGCGCCGAGCGCGCCATGCGCCTCAACGCCCAGCTCGACTCGACCACCGCCTACCGCAGCTCGGTCGACGAGTCGCGCAGCTGGCTCGACGCCACCGACACGGCGCTGAGCTCCGTGGGCGACATCGTCCAGCGCGTCCGCGAGCTCACGCTGCAGGCGGCCAACGGCTCCACCACGCCGGCCGGTCGCCAGTCCATCAAGCTCGAGATCGACCAGCTCACCGAGCAGGCCAAGAGCACGCTCAACAGCGCGTACGACGGCCGCCACCTGTTCAGCGGCACCGCGACCGATACGGCGCCCTACAGCGCCGCGACCGGCGACGCCTACCAGGGCGACAGCGGGGCCGTGGTGCGCCAGATCGGCCCGGGCGTGAGCGTCCAGGTCAACATGACCGGCGACGACGTCCTCTCGGGCCTGCTGCCGACGCTGCGCACGATCTCCGCGCACCTGGCCGCCAACGACGTCGCGTCGCTGGGGACCACCGACCTCAAGGCGCTCGACGCCGGCGCCGACAACCTGACCGCCAAGCAGTCACAGGTCGGAGCCATCACCAACCGCGTCGACGCGGCCGGGCAGCGCCTGGACGACTTCTACGACGTGACCAACGCCTTCCTGTCCAAGACCCAGGACGCCGACCTTCCCCAGGCGCTCACCGACCTCTCCGCTCAGCAGAACGCACTGCAGGCGGCGTTGCGCGGCGGCGCCAGCCTGATCCAGCAGTCCCTCATGGACTTCCTGCGATGAACACCACGACCCCCGGAGGCAACATGGCAGTAACGCTGCATTCGAGCCGTTTCGGGGACCTCGAGATCCCCGATGAGGCGGTGATCGAGTTCCCCAATGGCCTCATCGGACTCGGCGGCAAGCAGTACGCGCTGCTGGCCCGCAACGACGACAGCGCCTTCGTGTGGCTGCACTCGCTGGACGATCCCGACCTCGCTGTGCCGGTGACGAACCCCTTCCGGTTCTTCGACAACTTCGAGCTCGAGCTGTCCGACGATGAAGCCGCCCGTATCGGCCTGACCGACGACGACGACCCGGCCGTCTACGTGACGGTCCGCGCAACGGATTCGCTCGAGGACTTTAGTGCGAACCTCTATGCGCCGATTCTGATCTCGAGTGGCCGTGGCCACCAGGTCATAAACCAGTCCGCCGACGCTCCCGTCCGCGCCCCGCTCTTCGAGCGACCGGCGACGGGCGAGCGGGTGCAGGCGGCCTGATCCGTTCTCCAAGGAGGAGTTGCGATGCTCATCATCACAAGGCGCGCAGGCGAGAAGATCAGAGTCGCGAACGACATCTGCATCGAGGTGATCGAGGTCACCGGCTCGACCGTGCGCATCGGCATCGCCGCACCCAGGTCCATCCCCGTATATCGCGAGGAGATCTGGGCGGCTGTCCAGGCTGAGAACGCCGCGGCGGCAAACGCCCCCGCACAGCTCCCCGACGTTCCCGCTCCGGCTAGCAGCTCTTCCGGCCGAAACTGACCTTAAGGAAAGGAATCCCCCACCATGTCGCTCAGAATCAACACCAACGTGGACGCCCAGGCGGCCCACCGTCATCTCTCCCAGACCTCCGACGCCATCTCCAAGTCTATGGAGAGGCTCTCGTCTGGCCTTCGCATCAACAAGGCAGCCGATGACGCCGCCGGCCTCGGTATCTCCGAGAAGATGCGCAGCCAGATCCGCGGGCTCGCCCAGGCGCAGCGCAACATCCAGGACGGCGTCTCGATGGTGCAGACCGCAGAGGGCAACCTCGACGAGGTCCACAGCATCCTGCAGCGTGTCCGTGAGCTCGCCGTGCAGTACAAGAACGGCTCGCTCTCGACCGCCGGCAAGGGCGCCATTCAGTCCGAGGTCGACGCGCTGGCCGCCGAGGTCTCGCGCATCGGCACGAGCGCCGTGTTCAACGGCATCGACCTGCTCGCCTCCAACACCGCGGTGACCTTCCAGGTCGGCGCCAACGACAACGAGACCATCGCGATCTCGTTCTCGAACCTGTCGAGCACGCTCGGTACCACGTGGTCCAACCTGGCCACGGCCAGCCTGGCCGCGATCGACACCGCGATCGACTCCGTCACCTCGCTGCGTTCGGGCTTCGGCGCGATCCAGAATCGCCTCGACCACGCCCTGTCGGTGACCGGCGTCTACCAGGAGAACCTGACCGCCGCCGAGAGCCGCATCCGCGACGTGGACATGGCCGAGGAAATGGTCACCCTGACCAAGAACCAGATCCTGCAGCAGGCCGGCACCGCGATGCTGGCGCAGGCCAACCAGGCTCCGCAGGCCGTCCTCCAGCTCCTCAAGTAGTGGCGTCCTCATAGCGGGCGGGGTCTGAGCAGATCCCGCCCGCTTCCGCCGCCCCCGGCCTCACCTGAACAGTCGGATCTCCGAGATCTCGACCTTGTTCGCCCCCGGGGGGAGCTTGGTGATCCACACCAGGTAGTAGCGGAACTTGTTGCCCGCGGTGTCGAGGTCGACCCGCTGGCTGGCCTTGGCGCTCGGAATCGGCGCCACCCTGGTCCAGCCGTCGATCGACGACGGCACGGCACCCGCCTTGGCCACGTAGACCGCGCCCACCCACCCCTTCGTGGGCGTCAGGATCTGGATCGCGCGCGCCGCCACCTGCGGGTCGGCGATCACGTAGATCCCCACCCCTGCCTTGCTTCCGAGCGTGTTGCCGTCGTAGGTCTCGGTCGACCACGCCGTCGTGCGCTCGCCGTCGACCACCGCCTTGGCCTGCAGCGGGTGCTCGGTCTTGTTGTCGCCCAGCGGGTCGTAGTCCTTGGCGTTGGCCTGCTTGATCGAGAACGGGACGAGGTTGGTGTTCTTCGGCGTCGGGATGTTGCGCGTGGCCTGCGCGCCGTGCTGGGCGCGGTCGGCGGCCAGGTAGAGCGCCGCGGCGACCGCCGCCCCGATGAGCACCAGCGCGGCCAGCAGCGCGATCGGGTGGCGCATGCGCAGCGGCAGGCGCCGGCGCGCCCGCGCCGGCAGGGTGCGGATGACCGCGGTCGCCTCGCCGGTGGCCTGGCCCGAGCGGGCCGTCTCGATGGCCAGCACGTCCTCGAGGTCGGCGATGAGCTCGCGGTCGGAGAGATAGCGGCGATCGAGGTCCTTGGCCGTCGCGCGATCGACCACGGCGGCCAGGGCGCTCGAGACCTCCGGCCGGCGCAGCTGCACGTCGGGCAGCTCCTCGCGCACGTGCTTCATGGCCACGGCGACCTGGTTCTCCCCGTGGAAGGGGACGTCGCCGGTGAGCATCTCGTACAGCACGACGCCGAGCGAGTAGAGGTCGCTCTGGGGGCCGACGTCCTGGCCCAGGGCCTGCTCGGGCGAGACGTAGTCGGTCGTCCCCAGCACGCGCCCGTCGGCGGTCAGGCCCTCCTCGGTGAGCGAGCGCGCGATCCCGAAGTCGGTGACCTTGGCCGTGCCCTCCTCGTCGATGAGGACGTTCTGGGGCTTGACGTCGCGGTGCACGATCCGGTGGTCGTGGGCGGCGCCGAGGGCGCGGGCGATCTCGATCGCGTAGGCCACCGACTCGCCGATGGGCAGTCGCCCGTGGCGGCGGATGCGGTCCTTGAGCGTCTCGCCCTCGACGTACTCGAAGACGATGTAGGGGGTCGCCAGCCCGAGGTCACCCTGCGGGTCGCCCTCCTCCCCCGCGTCGATGACGCCGACCACGTGCTGGTGGTTGAGCTGCGCGACCGCGCGCGCCTCGCGCCGGAAGCGCTCCAGCTGGTCGGAGTCCGAGGCGATCTCGCGGTGCATGAGCTTGATCGCGACCTGGCGCTCGAGCAGCGTGTCGAAGGCGCGGTAGACGGTCGACATCCCGCCGGCGCCGATCTGGGCGTCGAGCCGGTAGCGCCCGTTGAGCAGCGTGCCGACCTGCGAGCTCATCTCTTTATTGTGCGGCTGTGGGCGCGGTTCATGTGTCGTACTTCACGGACCCCGCCTGTCCGTGGTCGTGGGCGGCCGAACCGGCGGTCCGCCGTCTGCTGGTGGAGTTCGGCGACGACATCGCGGTCACCTACGTGATGGGTGGTCTGGCACGGGAGTTCCGTACACCGGTGGAGACCATGCGTCACGTGCTCGACGCGGCGGCCGCCAGCGGGATGCCGACCGACCCGCGACTGTGGCTGGATGCCCCACCGGTGTCGTCCTACCCAGCATGCCAGGCGATCAAGGCCGCCGCCGAACAAGGTTTGGACGAGCCGTACCTGCGCGGTGTACGCGAGGGCCTGATGGTCGACCGCATCAAGCTCGACAACGCCGACGCGCTGCTGGGCGCCGCCCGCCGCGTGCCGGGGCTCGACGTCGAGCGCTTCGCCATCGATCTGCGCTCGTCGGCGGTCGTCGAGGCCTTCGGGGCCGACATGGAGCGCGCCCGCGCAGCGGCGCGCGAGGGCGAGCGGCGCGTGCCGTTTCCCTCCTTCTCGCTGCGCGGCGAGGACGGCGAGGTCCACTGGGTCTACGACAGCGGCGACCCCGAGCAGTTGCGCGCGGCCGCGCTGGCCGCCGGCGCCGGCTCACGGCCGCTGCCCGGCGTCCTCGAGGCCGTGACCCGCTTCGGGCGCATCGCCACGCCGGAGGTGGCCGCCGTCTGCGATCGGCCGGGGCCGCCGGTCGCGGCCGAGCTGTGGCGGCTGGCCGCCGCGTGGAAGCTGCGCGCCGAGCGCGCCCTCACCGGGGAGCTGTGGAGCCTCGCCTGAGCGGCATCCGCTCTGCGCGTGTGGCGCTTGAAGCATCACCGAGGGGACGGGAGTAGCGGCAGCCGAGGCGGGGGCGGTCGTCCTCGGCGCGAACCGCCTGGGGTTAGGCCCGGTTTCCGAACCCAATCCCAGGCAGTTCGGGCACCAGCGACATCGCGGCACCGCGGGCGGCCCGGCCGGGCGCCGCGGAGGGCTCCTTCCCCTCGGTGAGGCTGTATGCGCAAGCAGAGCCGCAACCTCCGCGCGGACGAAGCGGCGGCCTCAATACCGGTAAGCGCGCCCGCGCTCGAAGCGCTCGATGGCGATGCGCACCAGACGGTCGCACAGCTCGGGATAGGACACGCCGCTGTGGTCCCAGAGCTTGCCGTAGACGCTCGTCTGCGTGAACCCGGGCATCGTGTTGAGCTCGTTGAGCAGGACCTCCTCGCCGTCGACGAAGAAGTCCGCCCGCGCCAGCCCGCTGCAGCCGGCCAGGCGGAAGGCGGTCACCGCCAGCTCGCGGACGCGCTCGCGCGCGGCGTCGGAGATCCGCGCGGGGACGACGAGCTCCATACCGCCCGGCGTGTATTTGGCCTCGTAGTCGTACCAGCCGTCCTCGCCGCCGGCCAGGAGGATCTCGCCGGGCTGGCTGGCCTGCGGCGCATCGGTGGGGCCGAGCACCGAGCACTCGACCTCGATGCCGTCGGCGCTCGCCTCCACGATCACCCGGGGGTCGTGGGCCGCCGCGGCCTCGATCGCGGCCTCGAGCTCGCCGGGCGCGTCGACGCGCGCGATCCCCACCGACGAGCCCAGCCGCGCCGGCTTGACCCAGCACGGGTAGCTGACCGCGGACGCATCGGCCAGCGCAATGCCGGCCGCGCCGTCGAGCGACCAGTAGGGCACCTGCGGCAGCCCCGCGTGGCCCATGACGTCCTTGAAGAGGACCTTGTCCATGCACAGCGCGCTGGCCAGCACGCCCGAGCCGACGTAGGCGACGTCGAGCAGCTCGAGCAGTCCCTGCACGGTGCCGTCCTCGCCGAAGGGCCCGTGCAGGGCCGGGAAGACCGCGTCGGCGCCGAGCAGCCCGCCGCCGGCCTGCAGCGCCACCTCCTCGCCCTCGCACGACCAGCTGCCGTCGCGGGCCAGGTCCACCCACGTGACGTCATGGCCCGCCGCGGTCAGCCCCTCGCGCACGGACGCCGCCGAGCTCAGCGAGACGTCGTGCTCGGAGGAGCGCCCCCCCGCGAGGACGGCGATCCTCACGGGGTGGTCGGGGTCGTGGCGGCGCCGGTGGTCGTGCCGCCCGTCGTCGTGCCCTCGGGGTTCAGCGCGGGATTGAACTTGCCGACCACGATCGTCACCTTGCCGCCCTTCTTGATCTTCTTCCCGGCCGCCGGGTTCTGCTCGATGACCACGCCGTCGCCGTCGGGCGTGGGGACGTCGCGGCTCTGCTGGTCGATGACGAAGCCCTGCGAGGAGAGCGTGCTGATCGCCGCGGGCGCGTCCTCGCCGGTCACGTCGGGGACCGCGACCTGGCTGGGCGCCTTGGCCACCGTGAGCGCGACGGTCGTGCCGGAATCGACCTGGGTGCCGCCCTTGGGGTTCTGCGAGAGCACGACGTCCGGGTCCTTCGTGGTCGTCTCCTTGTCCGTGCGCGTCACCTTGAACCCGGCCGCCTGCAGGGTCGACTGCGCCTCGTCGAAGCTCTTGCCGGTGACGTCGGGCACGTCGGCCTGCGTCTTGCCGCTGGAGACGACGAGCGTGACCGACGAGCCCTTGTCGACCTTCGTGCCCTCGGTCGGGCTGACCGAGATCACCCTCCCCTTCTCCACCGTGTCGGAGTTCTCCTCGCGCTCTGAAGGCTGTATGCCGGCCTTGTCCAATCGCCCGCGTGCCGAGGAGATGGTCAGGCCGACCACCTGCGGCACCGCGACCTGCTGGGGGCCGTCGGAGACGGTGAGCGTCACCGTCGAGCCCTTCTTGGCCTTGGTCCCGCCCGTCGGGTCCTGCCCGATGACCTGGCCCTTGGGCTGGTCGGCGGTCTTCAGCGTCGTGTCGACGCTGAAGCCATCCTGGCGCAGCTTGGCCTCGGCGTTGGCCTGATCGGCGCCGACCACCGTGGGCACCGCGACCTTCTGCGTGCCGGGGAGCAGCAGCACGGCGGCGAGCCCGGCGCCCGCCACCAGCACGGCCAGCAGCCACAGCCACCAGCGCCCGCCCTCGCGCGCCGGGCGCGGCTCCAAGGGCTCCTCGGGGTAGGCGTAGGCCTCGCTCGGGGGGTCGAGCGGAGGCGGCGGCACCGGCGCGATGATGGCCGTGGCGGTGCCGTCGCGCGCGGCCTGCAGGGCGGCGATGAAGCCCTCGGCGTCATGGAAGCGCCGCGCCGGGTCCTTCTCCAGCGCGCGCATGACGACCTCCTCGAGCTCGGGGGTCACGGCGGGGTTGTGCAGGCTCGGCGGCGCGGGGCGCTCGTTGACCTGCTTGAGCGCGATCGACACCGCGCTCTCCCCCTCGAAGGGCACGCGCCCGGTGAGCAGCTCGTAGAGCATGATCCCGACGGAGTAGATGTCGGAGGCCGCGCTGACCGCGTGGCCCTGGGCCTGCTCGGGAGACAGGTACTGCGCCGTGCCCATGATCGACCCGGTCTGCGTCATGTCCGATGCGCCGGCGCGGGCGATGCCGAAGTCGGTCACCTTCGCGCGGCCCTCGGCGTCGACGATCACGTTGTGGGGCTTGAGGTCGCGGTGGATGATCCCCCGGCGGTGGGCGAAGCGCGCGGCGCGCAGGACCTGGATGATCAGGTCGATCGCGCGGTCGGGATCCAGCGGCGCCTCCTGCTCGACGATCGTCTTCAGCGAGCGCCCGTCGAGGTACTCCATGGCGATGTAGTAGGTGCCGTCGTACTCGCCGCGGTCGTACACAGCGACGACGTGCTGGTGCTGCAGGCCGGCGGCGCTCGACGCCTCGCGGCGGAAGCGCTCGACGAACTCGCTGTCCTCGGCGAAGCGCCGGTAGAGGATCTTCAGCGCCACCTTGCGCCCGAGCTGGAGGTCCTGGGCGCAGTAGACCTCGGCCATGCCGCCGCTGCCCAGGCGGTGCAGCACGCGGTAGCGGCCGTCGACGACGGTCTCGGCTTCGAGGCGTTCGGTCACTTCAGGAGCTCCTGCATGACGGCCTTGGCGATCGGGGCGGCGACCGTGCCACCGAACCCGGTCCCACATTCCACGGTAGCGGCGATCGCGACGCGCGGGTCCTGCGCGGGGGCGAAGGCGATGAACCACAGCTGATTGGGGCCGCACGAGCGGTCGACCTCGGCGGTACCGGTCTTGCCGGCCACGTCGATCCCCTGCAGCGCGGCCGCGGTGCCCGTGCCCTCCTTGACGACCTGGCCCATCATCGCGCCGACCTGCGAGGCGGTCTCGGGCGACATGACCTGCGACATCTCCTCGGGGACGAGGCGCCTGACGGTGCGCCCGTCGCGGTCGACGATGCGGTCGCCGAGGCGGGGCTTCATCAGCTTGCCGCCGTTGGCCACCGCCGAGGCCACCATCGCCATCTGCAGCGGCGTCACCGTGAGCTTGTCCTGGCCGATGGCCATGCGGCCCACGTCGACCGCGCCGTTGGTGGCGGGCACGACGCGCCCGTGCACGCGCTCGCCGCTGGCCGCGCGCTCGTCGCGCGGGAGGTCGACCTCGACGGGCGCGCCGAAGCCCAGGCGGTCCATGTACGTCTTCATCCTCGCCTTGCCCAGCTTCTCGCCGACCTCGCCGAACACCGTGTTGACCGACTTGGTGAGCGCCTCGGTGAGGGTGATGTCACCGAAGGACTCGCCGGCGTCGTTGTTGAGGGGAACGCCCGAGATCGTCTTGCCGTTGCGCCCGCTGATGCGCGAGTCGGGGGTGTAGCGCCCCGAGTCGATGGCGGCGATCGCCGTCACGACCTTGAACGTCGAGCCCGGCGGATAGCCCGCCTGCGTCGTGCGATTGAGCAGCGGGGCGTTGTCGTCGCGGTTGAGCGCGTTGAACGCGCGCTGGTTCTTGACGCTGTTGGGGTCGTAGCCGGGGACCGAGGCCATCACCTTGATCGCCCCGCTGCGCGGGTCCAGCGCGACGACCGCGCCCTTGCGCCCGCCCAGTTGCTGCAGCGCGACGCGCTGCGCGGCCGGGTTCAGCGAGGTGACCAGGTTGTCGCCCGCCTGCTCGGACCCCGACAGGCGTTCGATGAGCGAGCTGAGCTCGTTGGTCCGCCCGCTCAGGTCGTCGTCGTAGTAGCGCTCGAGGCCGGCGCGGCCCTGGCGCACGAAGCTGTAGCCCACCGCGTGGGAGAACAGCCGGCCCTGCGGATAGGTGCGCACGTAGCTCTTGTCGGCCTGCTTGAGCGAGCGGGCCAGGACGGTGTCGTCGCCCGCGCGGATCAGCCCGCGGCGGATCTGCTGCTCCTCGATGAGCTCGCGATGGTTCCTGGGGTTGTCGCGCAGCGCATTGGCGTCGAACACCGTCCAGCGCGACGTGAAGCCCACGAGCACGCCGAAGAGGACCACGACCACGACGAACAGGCGGGCGATGGGGGCGTTCATCGCGGCTCGATCGCCTCGCGGCGCGCGCGATCGGAGATCAGCAGCAGCAGCGCCAGCAGCACGAAGTTGGCCAGGATCGAGGAGCCGCCGTAGGAGATGAACGGCAGCGTCACGCCCGTGAGCGGGATGACGCGCGTGACCCCGCCGACGATGACGAAGACCTGCAGCGCGAAGACCGCGGTCAGCCCGGTGGCCAGCAGCTTGGAGAACGAGTCGCGCGCCAGCGTGGCGATCTTGAAGCCGCGCTCGACGGCCAGCAGGTAGGTGCACAGCACGGCGCAGGCGCCGATCAGGCCCAGCTCGTTGACGATCACCGAGTAGATGAGGTCGGTCTGGGCGGCCGGGAGCAGCGGCGAGCCCCCGACGTCGAGCACGGCCTGCCCGAAGCCGCGGCCGAAGAGGCCGCCGTCGGCCTGCGCGAAGACCGACTGCGCGATCTGGTAGCTCCCGCCGGGGACGTCGTAGAGCGCCCCGAAGGGGTGCAGCCACGCGTCGACGCGGTGGGTGATGGTCGGGCGCGCGTGGTAGAGGGCCCACGAGCCCACGCCGAACAGCGTCAGGCCGATGGCCACGAACGAGAAGCGGTTGGTGGCCACGTAGAGCACCGCCAGGAAGCCGCCGTAGAACATCAGCGACGAGCCGAGGTCCTGGATGAAGAAGAGCATCACCATCGCCCCGCCCCACACGATCAGCAGCGGGCCGAAGTGCTTCAGCGGCGGGAACGTGATCCCGGCGAAGCGCCGCGCGCCGATGACCAGCAGCTGGCGCGTGTCGCGCAGGTAGCTGGCCAGGAAGACGATGATCGCGATCTTCGAGAACTCCGCCGGCTGGAAGGTCAGCGGGCCGAGCTTGACCCCCAGGTAGGCGCCGTTGACCTGCGAGCCGATCCCCGGCAGGCGCGGGAGCAGCAGCAGCCCGATGCCGACGGCGGCCACGGTGTAGCGGTAGCGCTCGAGCTGGCGGTAGTCGCGCAACAGGATGATCGTCGCCGCGAAGAGCCCCAGCCCGATGACGAACCACTGCGCCTGCTCGCGGGCCAGCTTCTCGTCGATGCGGTAGATCATCACGAGGCCGAAGCAGGCCAGGACGGCGAAGAGCGGGAAGAGGTAGGGGTCGGCGTAGGGCAGCGTGAAGCGCAGGACGATGTGCGTCGCCAGGCACAGCCCCAGGAACAGCGCGCCGTAGGTCAGCGAGACGTTGGAGAGCACGTCGTTGCGCTCGATGAAGACCGCGGCGAAGCCCGCCGTGAGCAACAGCGACGCGGGGACCAGCGCGAGCAGCTCGCGGTTGCGCGCGCTGTTCATTGCTTCGCCAGCTCCCCGGTCTCGAGCTGGGTGACGAGGTCCTGCGCGTCGTTCTTGGCGCGCAGCTTGTGCTCGGTGATCGTCTTCTGCTGCGCCGGCGTCAGCTCGTCGACGGGCGCGCCCGACTCGTAGTTGACCGAGTACAGGTGCAGACCCGCCGGCAGGTCGTACGGCAGTCCTCGATAGACGGTGACGAAGCCGTCGTCGCTGGCGCCCACGAAGTACACGGTCTGCGACGCGTAGTACGCGCCCAGCACCACGCAGGCGACGAGGAAGAGGACGAGGATCGGGCCGACCGGCACGCGCAGCCGCCGGCGGCGCCGGCGCGCGGTGGCGCGGGCGCGCGGTGGCCGTGGCTCGATGCGGGCCACGGGCGCGGTGGCCGTGGCGGTGGCCGACGCCGCAGCCGCCGCCGTCTCGGGCGCCGGCGCGCGGTGCTCTGCGGTCTCCTGCACCGCCGCCACCCCCGCGCCGATCTCCTCCAGGCGGAAGAGGACGACGGTGATGTTGTCGCGCCCGCCCGCGTCGTTGGCGGCGTCGATGAGCGCTCGCCCGGCCGCGGAGAGCGACGGGGCGCCGGCCAGGACCTCGGCCACGCGCGCCTCGGGAACCATCGAGGTCAGGCCGTCCGAGCAGATGAGGTAGACGTCGTCGTGGCGCCCCGCCCAGGTGGCGCTGTCGGCCTCCACCCCCTCCTCGGCGCCCAGGGCGCGGGTGATGATCGAGCGCTGCGGATGCTCGTCGGCCTCCTCGGGCGTGAGCTTGCCCTGGCGCACGAGCTCCTCGACGAGCGAGTGGTCGTCGGTCAGGCGCTCGAAGGTGCCGTCGCGCAGGCGGTAGAGGCGGCTGTCGCCGACGTGGGCGACGGTCAGCTCGTCCTCGCCGACGTAGGCGACGGTCAGCGTCGTCCCCATGCCGGCGCGCGCGTCGTCGGCCTGGGCGGATTCCATGATGCGCTCGTTGGCCTCGCTGACCCGCGCGCGCAGGCGCTCCTCCACCGACCCGGCACCGTCGGGCAGTCCCTGCTCGAGGACCTCGACCGCCAGATGCGAGGCCACCTCGCCCGCCTGGGCGCCACCCATCCCGTCGGCCACCGCGAACAGCGGCGCGCGCGCGTAGAAGGCGTCCTCGTTGCCCCGGCGCTGGCGGCCGGTGTCGGTGCGCTCGAAGTGCTCGGCGACGCGCAACATCAGCGGTCCGCGTAGGTGAACTCGCTGTCGCCGATGCGCACGCGGTCGCCCTGATGCAGCGGCTGCGGGCCGGAGAGCAGCTCCTCGTTGAGATAGGTGCCGTTGGTGGAGCCGAGGTCCTCGAGCACGACGATGCCGCCCTGGGGAGTGAGCTTGGCGTGGCGAGAGGACGCGAAGGGATCCTCCAAGCGGATCTCGGCCTGGTCGCCGCGTCCCATGATGGCGCCTTCGCCGACGTCGTACTCCATGCCGGGAGTGTGACCCGGTGCGCGCTCGACGATCAGGCGCGGCTCGAACGCGCCGCCGGCCCCCGCCTGCGACGCGGCGTGCAGCCCGGTCGCGTCGGTCGCGACCTCGGCCACGCTCGCGCTCGTGAAGCGCCGGGGCGGGCTGCGCAGGTCGCGCAGGGCGCTGCGCGAGACCCACAGCAGGAACAGGTAGAGCACCGCCAGGAACCCGAACTGCAGGCCGACGGAGATCGGCTCGACCACCACCGCCGGCATTCAGTCGACCTCGAAGCGCGCGTCGACGGTGCCGACGTCGACGCGGTCGCCGGACTGGAGGGGCTGGCGCTCGTTGGGGCGCACGTCGCGCCCGTTGACGCGCACGCCGTTGGTCGAGCCCAGATCGGTGATGCTCCAGCCGTCGCCGAGCGGGCGCAGCTCGGCGTGCCGGCGCGAGACGTTGGAGTCGGCCAGGACGATGTCGCACTCGCGGCTGCGCCCGATGGTCGCGCCGCCGGGGCCGACCGCGTAGCGCTTGCCCTCGGCCAGCAGCATCGCGCGGCCGCGCCGACCGCTGCGCGAGTCCTGCAGCTCCTCCTGCGCACGGGCCGCGGTCGAGTAGACCATCGTGTGGCCGTGGTCGGCCTGCTCGACCGCCTCGGCCGCCGCGCGCACGAGCCGCGCCTGGATGCCGAACTCGCCCAGGCGCAGCCGATCGTCGGTGTCGAAGGTGATCTGCGGCCGGCTGACCAGCGCGAGCTTCTCGCGGCGGGCGTGCTCGAGCAGGTACGCGGAGAGCTCGTCGGTCACCTCCTGCTCCACCCCTTCGAAGCGCTGGCGATCCTCGGTGCCCAGCCACACGACGTACTCGTTGGGCACGTAGGTGCGCGACAGGGAGACGGTCTTGTGCTCGTCCATCTCGCGCGCCAGCTTGCGCGCGATCTCGACCGGGCGGACCTGGGTGCGGAAGACACGGCCGAACGTCCCCTCGACGAGGCCGGCGATCTTGTCCTCGAGGTTGCGCAGGAGGCTCATGAGGGCGTGGTAGTGCCCGACGGCACGGGCATCCAGCCCGAAGTCGCGTCGGAATGCGGTGATGCTACGAGGCGGAACGCACGTACGCCTCGCCCCGTGACGCTGCGAAGACGACCGCCAGGCCACCCGCGGCCACGGCGCCGGCCACCAAACCGCGCATCGTCGGCTGCCAGGAGAGGGTACCGGCGATGGCCTGAGTGGCGGATCCGAGCGTCGCCGCCCATGCCGTGGCGCCGACGAGGTCGGCGGCCAGGAGCCGGCCGCGGACGAGCACCGGCAGGGCGACCGCCGCCCCGGCCCACAGCGCGGCGAGCGCCAGCGCGCCGCTCGTCAGCAGCGGGTCGAGGTGTCCGGCGTCGAGCGCGCTGCCGGGCGGGGCGCCGAGGGCGAGACGGTCGCCGGTGAGGACCTCGGCGAGCGCCAGCCACCAGCCGCCCAGCGCCCCCAGGGCCGCGCGCTGCCACGGCCGGCCGGCCTGCGCCGCCAGCGCGGGCCATGCTCCCGCCAGTCCGGCCGCGCCCAGCACCGCGGCCCCGGCCGGCAGCGACCACAGCGTCCCCGAGCGCCGCAGCAGGACGACGGTGGGCAGCGCGGCGAGCGCGATCACCAGCGCGGTCGGGCCGCCCGACCACGCCGCCAGCGCGCCGGCCAGCGCGATCCAGCCCAACCGCGGCGCGACCAGCACGGCCAGGGCCGCGAGCCCGGCCCCCGCCGCCGGCGAGACCGCGAACCCGGAGGCGGGCGTGAGCCAGACCAGCCCCGCCGCGGCCAGCGCGCCCGCCGCCAGCGCCGCCAGCACCCGCGCGCGCGGGCGGACGCGCGGGCGCGGCGCCAGCCCCTCGAGCGGGCTGCCGGCGATCGTCCCGCGCTCGTCGTCGGCCACCGGGAGCCCCTCGGCGAGCGCCGCGCGCAGGTCGGCCAGCGTGCCGCGCTGCTCGGGCCGCGCCAGCACCGCGCGGTCCAGGGCGTGGCACAGCTCCAGCGGCAGGTCGCGACGCAGGCGCCCCAGCGCCGGCAGCCGCGCGCCGACCCGTCGCGCCGTCGACGCGGCCCCGCGGCCGCGCACGGGGTTGACCCCGCTCAGCCCCTCATAGAGGACGAGCGCCAGCGAGTAGAGATCGGCCTCCTCCCCCACCGCCCGGCCCTCGGCCTGCTCGGGCGCCATGTAGGCCAGCGTGCCGACCACGTCGCCGGTCAGGGTCAGCGCATCGTCGCCGACCATGCGCGCGATGCCGAAGTCGGTGAGCTTGGCCACACCGGCGCCATCGTGTGGGCGATCGGGCACGATGACGTTGCCCGGCTTGACGTCGCGATGGATGACCCCGCGACCGTGCGCATGGGCCAGGGCGTCGCACAGCGCGACGCCCACGCGCAGCACGTCGCGGTCGGACAGCTCGCCCTCGTGCATGAGGTCGGCCAGGGTGCGCCCGCGCACGAGCTCGGAGACGAGGTACACGGCCTCCTCGTCGCGCCCGGACTCGTAGAGGGCGACGATGCCCGGGTGGGCCAGGCGCGCGGCGGCGCGCGCCTCGCGCTCGGCCCGTGAGGCCACGGCGGGGTCGTGCATCGCGATGCGCTTGACGGCGACCGCGCGCTCGAGGTGCTCGTCCTCGGCGAGCCACACCACGCCGAAGCCGCCCGAGCCGATCTGGCGCACGAGTCGATAGCGCCCGAGCACGCGCTGGGCGCCGCCACCGGCGCCCGACGGGTGCCGGGCGGTGGCCTCCGTGGGCTCGTCGGCGGTCCTCACCGCCTCCCTGGTTCGCCACCCGACGCCTGCCTCCTCGCCCTGCACGTCCTCATGCGGTGCGGCGAAAGGTCCGCTCCGATGGGCATACTGGCGTTTCGCAAGCCCGAGCAGGAGCAGTTCTTGTCGTTCTTCGACGAGGGTGACGAACCCACACGAGTGCGCCCCGCGCGTCCAGCGCGCCCCCGGCGTCCGGCCACGGCCGGCGGGGGTGGCAGCGGAAGCCCACCTGACCGCCAGACCGCCCGCCTGCGCCAGGCGGTCGGCCTCGGCGCGCTCATCGTGCTCGCCTTCCTGATCGTCCTCGGCTTCAAGGGCTGCCTGGACAGCCGCAAGGACAACGCGCTGAAGGATTACAACCGCAACGTCACGGCGGTCGTCAACGACTCCGACCAGTCGGTGGGCAAGCCGTTCTTCCAGCGCATGGCCAACGGCGCGCGCAACTCGCAGGGCCTGCAGGTGCAGATCAACCAGCTGCGCCTGGCCGCCGAGGACGACGTCAAGCGCGCCAAGGCGTTCTCCGTGCCGGGCGACATGAGCGCCGCCCAGCGCAACCTCGAGCTCGTGCTCAACCTGCGCGCCGAGGGCCTGACCAAGATCGCCGACCAGATTCCCGCCGCGCTGGGCCGCGGGCAGACGTCCCAGGACGCGATCGACAGGATCGCCGGCGAGATGCAGACCTTCCTGGCCTCCGACGTCGTCCACGCCGAGCGCGTCGCGCCGCTGATCCGCGACGCGCTGGACAAGAACGGCGTCAAGGGCCAGCAGATCGCCGGCAGCCGCTTCATGACCGACGTCTCGTGGCTGGCGCCGGCCACGGTTGCGTCGCGATTGGGCCGCACCGCCAGCGGCTCCGGCACCGGTAGCTCGGGGCCGGTGGCACCGGGCCTGCACGGCCACGGCCTGCTGAGCACGAGCGTCGGCGCCGTCACGCTGCAGCCCACGGCGCCGGGCGTGGTCAACCGCGTGCCGTGGTCGGCGAACCCGACCATCACCGTGAAGTTCGCCAACCAGGGCGACAACGACGAGTCCAACGTCAAGGTCTCCGTCTCCGCCAAGGCGACGGGCGCCAAGGCGATCGCGGTGACCAAGACGATCGCCCAGACCAAGTCCAAGACGACGGCGACCGTGAACATCCCGCTCGGCCAGGCGCCGCCGGCCGGCCTGCCGACCACCGTCACCGTGAGCGTCGCCAAGGTGCCGGGCGAGACGAACACCACCAACAACCGCTCGACGTACACGGTCATCTTCGTGAAGTGAGCCTGGCCCGGCGGGGTCGTGCATCGCCGATCCCCCGCCGGCCCGCCTATCCTTCGCGGCAGTGGACGACCTCTCCTCGACAACGGGGATCGTCGCGCTGGCAGCCGCGGCCCTGGCGCTCATCGCGCTCATCGCCGTCGCGGTGCTGGTGCGCGCGCTGCGCCGCCTGCGCGCCGACCAGCGGGCGATCCTGGGCGGCAGCTCGCCGCAGGATCTCGTGGCCCACGCCGCGGAGATCGATCGCGGCTTCGGCTCGCTCAACGACTACGTCGGCGACGTGGTCTCCAGCCTCGACGCGCGGCTCACGGCCGCCGAGGGGCGCCTCGACGGCGCCATCGCCTTCCACGGCCTCGTGCGCTATGACGCCTACAACGAGATGTCCGGGCGCCAGTCGACCTCGATCGCGCTGCTGGACTCCAGCGGCTCGGGCATCGTCATCTCCTCCATCCACCACCGCGACCAGGCCCGGCTCTATGCCAAGCAGGTGGTGGGCGGGCGCGCGGAGCTCGAGCTCTCGCCCGAGGAGGAGGAGGCGATGCGCGCCGCGCTCGCCGGCGAGGCGCCCGATGCGGGCGAGCGCCGCCGGCGCCGCTCGTCGTGATGCGCCTGGGCTACCTGGGGCCGCCCGGCACGTTCAGCGAGGAGGCGGCGCGCCAGGCCACCGCCGCGCAGGGGGCCGAGCTCGTGCCCTTCGGGTCCATCCACGAGGCGGTCATGGCGGTCGACCGCGGCGCCGTCGACCGCGCGCTGGTGCCCGTCGAGAACTCGCTGGAGGGCGGGGTGACCGCGACGCTCGACGCGCTGGCCTGGGACGCGCGCGACACGGTCATCCTCGGCGAGAGCGTGCTCGCGATCCGCAACTGCCTCATCGCCCGCGCGCCGATCGCGTTCGATGCCATCGAGATGGTCATCTCCCACCCCCAGCCCCTGGCGCAGTGCGCGCGCTTCCTGCGCACCGAGCTGCGCGGCGCGGCGGTGCGCGCGGCCGCCTCGACCGCCGACGCCGTCCGCACCGTCGCGGAGAGCGGCGAGCCGTGGGCCGCGCTCGGCCCGCACGGCGCCGCCGAGCGCTACGGCTGCCGCGTGCTGCGCGAGGAGGTCGACGACGAGCCGGGCAACACGACGCGCTTCGTCTGGCTCGGGCAGGCGGGCAGCGCGCCGCTCGAGCCCGACGGCGCCGGCGCGTGGAAGACGTCGGTCGTCTTCGCCGGCGCCGGGGACGCGCAGCCCGGATGGCTGGTGCGCTGCCTGTCGGAGTTCGCGTTCCGCGGCGTGAACCTCACCAAGATCGAGTCGCGCCCCCTGCGCGCGCGGCTCGGGCACTACCTGTTCCACGTGGACATGGAGGGCCGGGTCGACGAGCCGTCGGTGGCCGACGCGGTGAGCGCGCTGGATGCGCACTGCGAGGAGGTCCGGCTCCTGGGCACGTATCCGGCGGCCTGAGCCCGCCTGACCTGCCCGCCGAGTCCTCTACACTTCCGCCCAGAATTTCCCATGGGGAGGTTGACGCCACCAGGCCGAATGGGGTCCGCGCCGGTTCATGAGCACCGGCGGCGCGGGCGTGATGCTGGCCGGGTGCTCGTCCTCAATGCGACCTTCGAGCCGATCAACGTCTGCTCGGTGAGGCGGGCGGCGGTCCTCCTGCTCAAGGAGAAGGCGGAGATGCTCGAGCACGCGGCGTGGGAGCTGCGCTCCGAGCACACGGCGATCGCGCGCCCGGTCGTCATCCGCCTGGTGACCTTCGTCAAGGTGCCGCGCGACACCCACCGGCGCAAGATCACGCGGCGCGCGGTCTTCGCCCGCGACGGGTGGGCGTGCCAGTACTGCGGCTCGCGCTCGAACCTCACGGTCGACCACGTCATCCCGCGCTCGAAGGGCGGCCCGTCGAGCTGGGAGAACATCGTCGCTTCGTGCGCGCCGTGCAACCGGCGCAAGGGCGACAACCTGCCTGACCGCGCCAACATGCATCCGCGCCGGGCGCCCACCGCGCCGAGCCCGCACGTGTTCATCCACGTCGCCAGCCCGACGATCCCGGCGGCGTGGCGACAATGGCTGCCCGCGACGGGCGCCGTGGCCGACGCGGCCTGAGTGGACTGGGCGCAGGCCGTCCCGCCGGCCTCCCTGCGCTGGGCGCAGGACGCGGCCGGTGCGCGCGTGGTCGCGGCGCTGCCGCTTGACAGCCAGTGGCTGGCCAACCACCTGCTCGTGCTGGCCGACGGGCGCGAGCTCGTGCTGCGCCGCTGGGCGCGGCCGGGCTGGGAGGTCGACGACCCCGACCTCACCGCCGCGCGCGAAGTGCTCGTGCTCGAGCGGCTGGCCGACACCCCCGTGCCCGCCCCCGAGCTCGTGGCCGCCGACCCCGACGCGGCGGCCTGCGACGTCGCGGCGCTGCTGATCACGCGCGTGCCGGGAACCGCGATCGCCGGGCGCCCGCCCCTCGGGCCGCTCGCCGCGGCGCTGGCCGAGATCCACGCCGTCGATCCGGCCGGCATCCCGCCCTACCGCCGCTACTACGACCCCGAGCGCCTGGCGGTGCCCACCTGGGCGGCGGACCGCGACGTGTGGGAGCGCGCGATCGCCGTCGCCCACGAGCCGCCGCCGGTGTTGCCCGAGCGCTTCATCCATCGCGACTTCCATCCCGGCAACACTCTGTGGGAGGGCGCGGAGCTCACCGGCATCGTCGACTGGACGACGGGCTCGCGCGGGCCGGGCGCGGTCGACCTCGGGCACCTGCGCTGGAACCTCGTGGCCGACCACGGCCAGCGGGTCGCCGACGCCCTCCTCCCCCACCCCGAGCACCATCCCTACTACGACATCGTCACCGTGCTCGACGTCCTGCCGGAGCTCGACCCCACCGACACCCACGCCGAGCTCCTGCGCCTGGAGGATCACGTGGCGCGTGCGCTCGCGGCGCTCTGACCCCGGACGCACGAAGGGCGGCCGGTCGGCCGCCCTTCGCGTGTTCAACTGCTTGACTGGATAAAGGATCGGACGACGGTAGACACTGCGCCGGGGGGACCAGTTCCGGCATGCCGTCCGACGGTGGCCCGGGTTGGATTCCGCTACGCGGCTCCAGCCTCCGACCTAGCGGCCGGTCACCTCCAGGGTCCCGCAAGAACTAGAACTGCCTATACGGACCACCTCCTTTCTCTGGTGATCCGAGATTATCATTCTGCGGCGACGACTCAATCCCCGTCTGGGGAGTTCCCGTCAGCCGATGCGTCGTCGGCCTCCTCCTCGTCCGGATCCGGGTCCTCCAGCGCGAGGTCGCCGCCGTCCGTCTCGGCCTCGGCGCCGATCGGATCCAGCGTGGCGCCGTCGCCGTCGATGTCGATGTCGATCGCAGCGATCGGGTCGCCGGCCACCGCGGCCGAGGTCGGCGCCTCGGACTCGACGACCAGGGCGACGGCCGACACGCGGTCGTCGTCGCGGACGTTCATCAGCGTCACGCCCTGCGCCGAGCGGCCGGTCTGGCGGATCCCCCGCACGCCGGTGCGCTGGACCATCCCCTCCTGGGAGATGAACAGCAGCTCCTGATGCGGGCGCACGACGAGGGCCGCGGCCAGGCCACCGCGCTTCTCGGAGAACTTGATCGTCTGCACGCCCTTGGCGCCGCGCGAGGTCTTGCGGTACTCGCTCACCGGCGTGCGCTTGCCGAAGCCGTTGTCGGTGACGACGAGGACCTCTTGGTCGTCGCGCGCAACGTCCATGGTCAGCACCTCGTTGTCCTTGCCGGTGATGTTCATGCCGCGCACGCCGCCGGTGTCGCGGCCCATCGCGCGCGCGTCGTCCTCGGCGAAGCGGACGGCCAGGCCCTCCTTGGAGATCATGAGGATCTCCTCGCCCGGGTCGACGCGGCGCACGGCGACGAGCTCGTCGTCGTCGCGGATCGCGATGGCGATGATGCCGTCGGCCTTGATCGGCGTGTTGTACTTCGCGAACTCGGTCTTCTTGACCGTGCCCTTCTTGGTCGCGAAGACGAGGTACTTCGACTCGGCGAAGTCGCGCGTGGAGAGCACCGACTGGATGCGCTCGCCGTCGCGCAGCGGCAGCACGTTGACGAGCGCGCGGCCCTTGGCCGTGCGCTGCGCCTCGGGCAGCTCGTAGACCTTCGAGCGGTAGACCTTGCCGCGGTTGGAGAAGAAGAGCAGGAAGTCGTGCGACGAGCACACGAAGAGGTGCTCGATGTAGTCGCCGTCCTTCATGTCCATCCCGGTCACGCCCACGCCGCCGCGGTGCTGCTTGCGGTAGGTCGTCAGCGGCAGCGACTTGATGTAGCCGGTCTTGGTGATCGTGATGACCATCTGCTGGTCGGCGATCAGGTCCTCGATGTCGATCTCGTCCTCGGAGGCCGTGATCTCCGTGCGCCGGTCGTCCTCGAAGCGCTCGGCGATCTCGCTGAGCTCCTCCTTGATGAGGCCCAGGACGCGCGTCTCGTCGCCGAGGATCGTGCGCAGCTCCTTGATGCGCTCGACCACGTCGGCGTGCTCGGCGCGGATCTCGTCGGACTCGAGCGCGGTGAGCTGCGACAGTCGCAGGTCGAGGATCGCCGTCGCCTGCACCTGGGAGAGCTCGAAGCGATCCATCAGCTCGGTGCGGGCGCTCTCGCGGTCGCGCGAGGCGCGGATCAGCGCGATGACCGCATCGAGGTTGTCGATCGCGATCAGCAGTCCCTCGAGGATGTGGGCGCGGCGCTCCTTCTCGGAGAGCTCGAACTTCGTGCGCCGGACGATGACCTCGCGCTGATGGTTGACGTACGAGGAGATGACCTCGCGCAGCGACAGCGTGCGCGGGATCCCGTCGACCAGCGCGACCATGTTCACGCCGAACGTCGACTGCATCGCGGTGTGCTTGTAGAGCTGGTTGAGCACCACCTTGGGCAGCGCGCCGCGCTTGAGCTCGATGACCAGGCGCATGCCGTGGCGATCGGACTCGTCGCGCAGGTCGGTGATATCGGGCAGCTTCTTCTCGTGGACGAGGTCGGCGATCTTGGTGATGAGCCCGCCGTCGCCGCCCTTCTTCACGGCGTAGGGCAGCTCGGTGACGATCAGCGCCTCCTTGCCCTGGCCGATCTCCTCGACGCCCACGCGGGCGCGCACGCGCACCCGGCCGCGACCGGTCTCGTAGGCGTCGCGGATCCCCTGCCGGCCGACGATGATGCCGCCGGTCGGGAAGTCCGGGCCCTTGACGTGGGCCATCAGCCCCTCGACCGTGATCTGCGGGTCGTCGACGAAGGCGATCACGGCGTCGGCGATCTCGCGCAGGTTGTGCGGCGGGATGTTGGTCGCCATGCCGACGGCGATGCCGGTCGAGCCGTTGACCAGCAGGTTGGGGAAGCGCGACGGCAGGACGACCGGCATCTGGCGCGAGCCGTCGTAGGTGGGCGAGAAGTCGACCGTGTCCTGGTCGAGGTCGCGCAGCATCTCCATCGCCAGGCGCGTGAGGCGCGCCTCGGTGTAGCGCATGGCCGCGGCGGGGTCGTCGTCGATCGAGCCGAAGTTGCCCTGCCCGTCGACCAGCTGGTAGCGCATGGAGAAGTCCTGCGCCATGCGCACGAGCGTGTCGTAGATCGCCTGGTCGCCGTGCGGGTGGTACTTGCCCATCACGTCGCCGACGATCGCCGCGCACTTCGCGCGCGGGCGCGTCGGCCCCAGGCCGTTCTCGCTCATCGAGAACAGCACGCGCCGGTGCACGGGCTTCAGCCCGTCGCGCACGTCGGGCAGTGCGCGCCCGACGATGACGGACATCGCGTAGTCGAGATACGCGGAGCGCATCTCGTCCTCGAGCGCGCGCGGCTCGATGTTGCCACCACCGATGATGTCGGTTCCGGCCATCTAGATCACCACCTCTAACTCAGACGTCGACGGTCGCCGCGAGGGCGTTGTCCTCGATGAACTTGCGCCGGAACTCGACGACGTCGCCCATCAGCATCGAGAAGATCCTGTCGGCCGCGGCGGCGTCCTCCATCGTGACCTGCGCCAGCGTGCGCGTCGCGGGATCCATGGTCGTCTCGCGCAGCTGCTCGGCGTTCATCTCGCCCAGGCCCTTGAAGCGGTTGAGACCGACGCCGGGCTGCCGGCGCACGACGTCGAGCACGGTGCCGCGCAGCGCCTCGAAGGAGAGCGCCTCCTCGTGCTTCTCGCCCAGCTTGACCGTGAACGGCGGCGTGCCGACCAGCTCGACCAGCGTCGTGTGGACCTTGACGAACGTCTTGTACTCGGGCGAGTCGAACAGCGAGCGCCGGATGCGATGCGTCTGCGCCAGGCCCGTGCGCGTCTCGATCGCCTTGATGTGCAGGACCTCGTCGTCCTGGTCCATCAGCTCGGTCGTGTGGACGGCGCCGTCCTGCGAGGCGCGCGCGACGATCGCGAGCGCCTCCTCGACCGTGCCGGCCTGCTCGTCGAGGATGGACGACTCCTCCAGGAAGCGGACGGTGTCGTGGCCGTGCTCGGCGCGCAGCGCGCTGGCCCAGCCCTCGTATTGCTTGCGCAGGCGCGTATAGCGCTGCCAGCGCGCGTCGGTCAGCTTGAACTCGTTGCCCTTGCCGTCGCGGATCTCGAACTTGTCGAACTTGTCGGAGAGCAGGATGTCCTCGAGCTCGGACTCCTTCTCGATGTAGCGCTCGTTGCGCCCCTGCTTGAGCTTGTAGAGCGGCGGCTTGGCGATGTAGACGTAGCCGGCCTCGATCAGCTCCTGCATCTCGCGGAACAGCAGCGTCAGCACGAGCGTGCGGATGTGCGCGCCGTCGACGTCGGCGTCGGTCATGAGGATGACCTTGTGGTAGCGGGCGCGCTCGAGGTCGAACTCGTCGCGCACGCCGGTCCCGATCGCGGTGACCAGCGACTGGATCGCGTCGTTCTGCAGGACCTTGTCGATCCGCGCCTTCTCGACGTTGAGGATCTTGCCGCGCATGGGCAGTACTGCCTGCGTGTTGCGGTCGCGCCCCTGCTTGGCCGAGCCCCCGGCGGAGTCGCCCTCGACGATGAAGATCTCGCACAGCGACGGGTCCTTCAGCGAGCAGTCGGCGAGCTTGCCCGGCAGGCGCGTGTTCTCCAGCGCGGTCTTGCGGCGCGTGAGGTCGCGCGCCTTGCGCGCGGCGGCGCGGGCCTGCGCCGCCTGGACGGCCTTGCGCAGCACCTGGTTGGCCTCGGCGGGGTTCTCCTCGAGGAACTCGGCCAGGCGCGCGTTGACGATGGTGGCGACGAAGCCCTCCATGCCCGGGTTGCCGAGCTTGGTCTTCGTCTGGCCCTCGAACTGCGGATCGGCGAGCTTGGCCGAGATGACGGCCGTGAGCCCCTCGCGCACGTCCTCGCCGGAGAGGTTCTCGTCCTTCTCCTTGAGCAGGCCCTTCTCGCGCGCATAGCGATTGAGCGTGCGCGTCAGGGCGCTGCGGAAGCCCGAGAGGTGCGAGCCGCCCTCGTGCGTGTTGATGTTGTTGGCGAAGGAGAAGACGGACTCCTGGTAGGAGCCGTTCCACTGCATCGCGACCTCGACGGCGCCCTCGTCGGACTCGCCCTCGAAGAAGATGACCTTCTTCTGGATGGGCTCCTTGCCCTCGTTGAGGTAGCGGACGAAGTCCTCGATGCCGCCGTCGTACTGGAACTCGACGTGGTTGCCGCCCGAGCGCTCGTCGGTCAGCGAGATGCGCAGGCCGCGCGTGAGGAAGGCCGTCTCGCGCAGGCGCTGCTCGAGGATCGAGAAGTCGAAGTCGAGGCTCTCGAAGATCTCGGCGTCGGGCAGGAAGCTGATGGTGGTGCCGGTCTCGCTGCTCGCGTCGCCCTTGCGCAGGTCGTACTGCGGGGCGCCGCGCTCGTACTCCTGGGTCCAGGCGTGGCCGTCGCGGAGCACCTCGATGCTCAGCGACTCGCTGAGCGCATTGACGACCGACAGGCCGACGCCGTGCAGGCCGCCGGACACCTTGTAGCCGCCGTGGTCGCCGAACTTGCCGCCGGCGTGCAGGACGGTGAGCACGACCTCGACGGCGGGCCGGCCCTCCTTCTCCATGTTGGCGACCGGGATGCCGCGGCCGTCGTCGACCACGGTGACCGAGCTGTCGGGATGGATCGTGACGTCGACGCGCGAGCAATAGCCCGCGAGCGCCTCGTCGACCGCGTTGTCCACGATCTCGTACACGAGGTGGTGCAGGCCACGCAGGCCCGTCGATCCGATGTACATGCCCGGCCGCTTGCGCACGGCTTCGAGGCCCTCGAGGACGGTGATGTCCTGGGCGTCGTAGCCGGCCGATCCCTGCCGGCCGTTCTGGGGGTCTGAGTCCTGCGCCAACGTTCCTCCGTAGACGTGCAGAACCCCGGTCTCGGGCTAATCGCCACCCGGCCGGGGCTCGAGCAACTGGTTGACAGAAGAATAGCACATGGAGGCCCCTTCCACCCCGGTCGCCCGATGATGAAAGGCCTGCAAATCGGGCGAAAAGGATGTCGCAGGCGTGGTGGTTTCGCGAGCGCTTCCGAGCCCCGCCGGATGGGCGCCGCGCGCCGGATGCCAACCGGTCGGCTAGGTGCACCGTTTGCGTCCCGCCGACAAGGTCGTGATGCTGCAGGCATGAGGAGGCTTTTGCCATGGATGGCGGCGCTCGGCGCCCTGATCGCGGTCGCGCCGGCGCAGGCGTCGTTCACGCCTGAGGCGGGCTCCCCGTATCCCGCGGGCGACTCCCCGTTCGGCGTCGTCACAGCCGACTTCGACGGCAGCGGCCGTCCCGACTTCGCAGCCATCAACGGCAACGGCAGCACCGTCAACGTCTACCTACGCCAAGCGGCCGGCGGCTTCGCTCAGGACACCGGCTCGCCCTTCGGGAACGTCGCAGGGCCGGACTTCGGGGCCGCAGCTGACTTCAACGGCGACGGGCGCCCTGACCTCGCGATCGCAAACTTCACCGGCGCGAACGCTGGCATCTACCTGCGGCAGCCGGCGGGCGGGTTTGCGCTCGAAGGGGGCTCGCCCAACCCGGGCGGACGCGCGGGCGCCGTATCCGCGGCCGACTTCAACGGCGATGGGCGACCCGACGTCGCGGTCTCGAACTACGACGGAGGCACCATCTCGGTCTTCCTCCGTCAGGCCAACAACACCTTCGTGCAGGAGAACGGCGGCATCGCGACCGGAGCCAATCCGCGCTACATCGCCGCCGCCGACTTCAACGGCGACGGCCTGCCGGACCTGGCTGTCTCGAATCTCGGCAGCGGCACCGTCAGCGTGCTGCTCCGCAACGCGACCAACAACGGCTTTACCGCCGACGGCCCGGCGATCGCGGTCGGCGCGCAACCGGCCGGGCTCGCGGCGGCCGACTTCGACGGCGACGGGCGGCCGGATCTCGCCGTCGCCAACTCGCAGTCGAGCAACGTCTCCGTGCTGCTGCGTCAGGCGGCCGGCGGCTTCGCGCCGGACGCGGGCTCGCCATACAGCGTCGGCGCCGGGCCGATCGGGCTCGGCGCGGCTGACTTCAACGGCGACGGGAGCAACGACCTGGCGGTCGCCAGCAACTCGGCTGGCCAGGTGACGGTGCTGCTGCATCAGGCCGCGGGCGGCTTCGCGGTCGACGCGGGCTCCCCGATGTCGGTCCCCAACGCGTACTTTCCCGCGGCCGCCGACTTCGACGGCGACGGCAAGCCCGACCTCGCCGTCTCCCAGGCGGCTCCCGCGGGCGCGGTTGCGATCCTCCTCAACACCACGCCCACCGCCGTGCCGCCCGCGCCGCCCGCGCCGCCCGCACTGCCTGCACCGCCTGCACCGCCCGTGCCGGGCAAGTCGGCGGTCGCGCGCGTCGTCTCGGGCAAGGTCCTGATCAAGCTTCCGGGGAAGAAGTTCGTCCCGCTCACGGCCGCGGCCAACATCCCGATGGGGTCGCAGCTCGATACCCGCAAGGGCCGCGTCACCGTGACGACCGCCGCCGACACCGCGGGCAAGAAGACGCAGAGCGCGGACTTCTACGAGGGCATCTTCCAGCTCAAGCAGACGGTGCCCAAGAAGAAGCCCAAGAAGGCGAAGACGTTGATCACCGACCTGGTCATGAAGGGCCAGATCGCGCGCTCGCAGTGCGCGCCGCTGAGGGGCGCGCGGGCGGCGGCGGCCGACAAGAAGAAGAAGGGACCCAAGGCGGTCCTCGGCCAGCTGTGGGGCAACGGCAAGGGCAAGTTCCGCACCAACGGCAAGTACAGCTCGGCGACCGTCCGCGGCACGATCTGGCTGGTGCAGGATCGCTGCGAGGGCACGCTCACGAAGGTGCGCCGCGGGACGGTGTCGGTGCGCGACTTCAAGCGCAAGAAGACCGTCACCGTGAAGGCCGGGCACAGCTACCTCGCCCGGGCCCAGCGGGCCGCGAGCAAGGCCAAGCGCTAACCGTCAGGACCAGCCCTTGGCGGGCGCCGACGAGCACCGCAGGCCGCGGACGCTGTCGGCGCCGAGCGCGGCGTTGATGCGCTGGGTGAGCTCGGGGCCCATGAGGTCGAGCTCGTGGGCCCAGACGGCCGACGCGCAGGTGACCGTGAGCACGCCGTCGCGCTCGCCCGTGGGCTCCGCCTGCGCCGCGACGACCTCGCCGACGGCGTCGGGCCACACGCGCTGGATCTCCGCCAGGGTGGTCTGCGGGGCCAGCCGCTCGGCCAGCGCGGCGATGGCGTGCGACAGCGCCCGGGGCTCGCGGCGCCTCATGCGGGGACGGGCTCGGGGGTGATCACGCCGCCCTCCACGCGCAGGCGCACGACGTCGTCCTCGTCGGCCCCGGGGACGTGCGCGACGTCGGTCGTCGTCACCAGCGCCTGCCCTACGCGCAGGCGCTCGACCAGCCGCTCGCGGCGGCCGAAGTCGAGCTCGCTCATGACGTCGTCGAGGAGCAGCAGCGGGGGCGCCCCGCGCTCCTCCTCCAGGACCGCGCGCTCGGCGAGCAGGAGCGCGAGCAGGCTCATCCGCTGCTCGCCCTGCGAGCCGTAGGCGCGCAGCTCGCGCCCGTCGCGCAGCAGGGCGACGTCGTCGCGATGCGGGCCGTGCGTGGTGAAGCCGCGCTCGAGGTCGGCGTCGAGACGCTCGGCCAGCTCGGCCGCCAGCGCCTCGGGGGTCTCCGCGCGCGAGCGGGGGCGGTAGCGCAGCTCGGCGTCGCCGGAGAGCCCGAGCTCGCCGGCCGCCTCCGCGAAGCGCGGGCGCAGGAGCTCGACCGTCGCGGCGCGATCGTCGCGCAGGGCGATGCCATGGCGCGCGAGCTCGAGGTCCCAGGCCGCCAGCGCCGAGCGCGACCCGCCGGCGCGCACGCGCGACAGCAGCGCGTTGCGCTGTGCCAGCACCTGCCCGTACTGACGGCGGTTCGCCGTGCGCCCCGGCCACAGCGCGCCGACGACCTGGTCGAGATGCGAGCGGCGCAGCGCCGGCGGACCCTTGACCAGCTCCAGGCGGTCGGGCAGGAAGACGCTGACCAGCGGGCGGTGCGGTGCGTCGAGCAGGCGCTCGGCCGGGGCGCCGTCGACCTTGAAGCGCTTCGGCTCTCCCGGCTGGAAGCCGACGCTCAGCTCGTGCGCGCCGTCGCGGTCGCGCCCGTGGACCTCCACGCGCACCACGCGGGTGGGCGGGCCGTCATCCGCGTCGAAGCGCACGAGCTCGCGCTCGTTGGTCGTACGGCACGAGCGCCCGGTGCACCCGAAGTACAGCGCCTCGAGGAGGTTCGTCTTCCCGGCGCCGTTGGGCCCGTGCACGACGGTGAGCCGCTCGCCCAGCCCGACCTGCGCATCGGCGTAGCTGCGGAAGTCGCGCAGGCGCAGGCCGGTCACCACCACGGCGGCCTCAGACGTTCAGGCGGATCGGCATGATGAGGTAGAGGAAGCCGCTGCCGTCCGCCGACTCGAGCAGCCCCGGGCGCAGCGGGCTGATGAGCTTCAGCACCACGTCCTCCGAGCCGGCGCTCTCCAGGCCGGCGATCAGGAAGTCAGGGTTGAAGCCGATGTCGAATGGTTCGCCGGCGAACGGAATCGGCACGGGCTCGCTGGCCTCGCCCACGTCGGGGGTCTGCGCCGAGATGCTGACCTCGCCCTCGCTGAACGCCAGCCGCAGCGGCGCGTTCTTCTGGGCCATGAGGCTGATGCGCCGCACGACCTCCAGGAGCTCCTCGCGGTTGATCGTGAGCTCGTGCTCGTAGGCCTCGGGGAGCAGTTGGCGGTAGTTGGGGAACTGCCCGTCGATCAGGCGCGACGAGAGCGCGAGGCCGTCGACCTCGAACACCACCTGGTTGGCGCGCACGCCGATGCGGATGTCCTCGACGTCGTCACGCACCAGGCGGCTGAGCTCCTCGAGGGCCCGGGCCGGCACGTTCGCCTCGAAGCCGTCGGGCAGCGACGACTCCAGGCGCGTCTCCTTGACGCTCAGCCGATACGAGTCGGTGGCCACCATGCGCAGCTCCTCGCCGGCGGCCGAGACGAGGATGCCCGTGAGGATCGGGCGCGTCTCGTCGCGCGAGGCCGAGCGCGCCACGCGGGCGATCGTCTCCGTGAACGCCGGCGCGGGCATCGTGACGATCTGGTCGCCGCCGGGCTCGGGCAGTGGGGGAAAGTCCTCGGCGCGCAGCGTGCGGATGTGGAAGCGCGCGGTGCCGGCGACGACCTCGACGTCCTGCTCGCTGGGGCGCAACTCGAGCGAGACGTCGCCCGAGGGGAGCTGGCGGACGACGTCGAGCAGGAGGCGGGCCGGCAGCACCACGGTGCCCTGACGCTCCACGACCGCCTCGAGCGGCACGCGCAGCGCGACCTCCATGTCGGTGGCGCGCAACTGAACGGCGTCCTCGGCGGCGATCTGCACGCCGGAGAGTGCCTGCACGGCGCTGCGCGTGGACGCGACGCGCGAGACGACCTGCAGTTGCGCGAGAAGCTCCTGCGACGAGGTCGACAACTTCACGATGACCACCTCTGGATAGGGATCAGAGTCATAGGGGTTGTTGAGATGTGCACAGGGGCGAAAAGGGCCGCAAGGTGCGGGGGGACAGCGCACACTGGTGGGTGAACGGGCCCGCGGAGTCTGTCAGTCATGCCGGAGAGAACTGCCCCGTGCCGTCTGGCCCCGAACCGCCCGGGCGCAGGCGCTCGGTGAGCTGCCGAACGAAGTCGAAGGCCTCCGGGTCGGCGGCGATGCGCTGCGCGGTGCGCCGGCAGGCGTGCATCACGGTCGTGTGATTGCGCCCCGCGAAGCACGCGCCGATGGCGGGGAGGGTCTCGCCCGTGTGCTCGCGTGCGAGGTACATGGCCACCTGCCGGGGCCACGCCAGGCGCGCGGCGCGGCTGGGCGAGAGGAGCTCCTCGCGCGTGAGCCCGAAGGCGTCGGCGGTGATCTCCTGGATCGCTTCGACGGTCAGCGCGGCGGGACGGGAGCCGGTCTGCCCGGGGCGGACGGGGTAGAGGTCGTCGAGGACCTTGGCCGCCAGGGCGCTGGTCAGCGGGCGCCCGGTGAGCGAGGCGTAGGCGACGACGCGGATGAGGGCGCCCTCGAGGGCACGGACGCTGTGGGGCGCGCGGTCGGCGAGCAGGGGCAGGACGCCGTCGTCGGCGAGGGCCACGCCGTCGTGCTGCGCGCGCTTGCGCAGGACCGCGACGCGCGTGGTGAGGTCGGGCGGCTCGATGGCGGTGACCAGACCGGCCTCGAAGCGCTCGCGCAGGCGGTCCTCGAGGGCGCTGAGGTCGCGCGGGAGGCGGTCGGAGGTCAGCACCAGTTGGCTGCCGAGGTCGTGCAGGGCGTTGAAGGTGTGGAAGAACTCCTCCTCGGTCTTGGCCTTCGACGCGAGGAACTGGATGTCGTCGATGAGCAGGACGTCGGCGTGGCGATAGCGGCCCTTGAAGCGGTCCATGTCCTTGCCGTGCAGCGCGGCGAGGAACTGGTTGGTGAACGTCTCGACCGTCGTGTAGCGGACGGTGAGCCCGCCGCCGTAGGCGAGGACGTAGTTGCCGATCGAATGCAGCAGGTGGGTCTTGCCGACGCCGGGGGGCCCATAGATGAAGAGGGGGTTGTAGGCGTGGCCGGGGAGCTCGGCCACGGCCAGCGCGGCGGCATGGGCGAAGCGATTGGCGTCGCCGATGACGAACTGCTCGAAGGTGAGGTTGGGGTTGATCCCGTGATGCTCGGGGACGGCCTGGGTGGGCGCGGGCGGCGCGCCGGCGGCTCCAGGAGCGCGGGCGTTCGACGTCTGCGCGCGCACCTCGACCGTCGCCTGGGGGCCGAGGACGGAGGCGACGGCGGCCCGCAGCACCCGCGCGAAGCGCTCGGCCACGAACGCGCGCAGCTCGCGCGGTGACTCGACGACGAGGACGTCGCCCTCGAGGCCGGCGGCTCGCAGCGGGGCGAGCCAGAGGTCGTACTTGTCAGCCGGGACCGCCTGGCGCAGCTCGTCCTGGATGGCGCTCCAGATGTGGTCGGGGTCCTCGGTCACGGCAGGGAGAGCCGGCTCCTCGACAGGCAGCTTTCGGCGGCAAAATGGGGGAGGAGGCCGCCCTGGGGGCGACCGGCGCGGCGACTATAGCAACGGGTTCGGGACGCAACGCGAGGCCTGTCGGGGGCCTCCAGACGCACGTCGCAAATCGCGAACAAAACCGCCGGCGAGCTGTGCACACGCCTGTGCAAGGCGTGTGCACGGAAGTGTCGACGGCGTCCGCACGCTAGACTGGCGCGCCGGTCACCCGACCCGTCCTTCACCATGAAGCGCACCTACCAGCCCAAGAAGCGCAAGCGCGCCCGTGCCCACGGGTTTCGCAGCCGCATGAGCACGCGCGCCGGTCGTCTGGTGCTCAAGCGCCGCCGCGACAAGGGCCGCAAGCGGCTGACCGTCTGACGCGGTGGACCGCTTTCCGCGCGCCGCCGGCCGGCGCCCCAAGCGCGGGCGCCTCTCGCGCAGCGCGGAGTTCGAGCGCGTGTACCGCCAGGGCCGCTCCGTCGGCAACCGCTTCCTGGTCCTCTACAGCTTCCCGCGCGCATCCGCCGGCGAGCCCGCGGACGGCACGCGCCTGGGCGTCTCGGTCTCGCGCAAGGTGGGCGGCGCCGTCGATCGCAACAAGGTCAAGCGCCTGCTCCGCGAGGCGTTCGTGACGCTCTCGGACCAGCTGCCGCCCGACCAGGACGTCGTGGTGGTCGCGCGCCCGGAGGTGCGCGAGCTGGCGGAGCGTGAGGGCCTCGAGGGCGTGCGCGGCGCGCTGGCCGAGCTCGTCGAGAAGTCGGTGGCCGGCGGGGAGGCCGACGGCTCATGATGCGCCGCCTCGTGCTCGCCCCGATCGTCGCTTACCAGCGGGTTCTGTCGCCCGCTCTGCCGCGGCGCTGCAAGTACGAGCCGACCTGCTCCGCGTATGCCGTCCAGGCCATTCGCGACTACGGCATACTGCGGGGGCTGGTGCTGGCGGCGTGGCGGGTGCTGCGCTGCAATCCGTTCAGCCACGGCGGCTTGGATCCCGTGGATGCCCAGCGTCTGTTCCGCCGCCGCGACCCGAGCCGATGACCACCCTCCCGATCGCCAATCCCGTCCAGCCGCTGATCGACGTGTTCGACAGCGTGCTCGTGTTCTTCCACGACACGGTCGGATTCTCCTGGGGCTTCTCGATCATCGCGCTGACCATCGTCGTCCGCACCGCGCTGATCCCGCTGACCCTCAAGCAGTTCAAGTCCATGCAGGCCCTGCAGCGCCTGTCGCCGCAGATCAAGGAGCTGCAGGCGAAGTACAAGGACGATCGTCAGCGCCTGAACCAGGAGATGATGAAGTTCTACCAGGAGAACAAGGTCAACCCATTCGGGTCGTGCCTTCCCCTGGTGCTGCAGCTGCCGGTGTTCTTCTCGCTGTTCTACATGCTGCGCAAGGACCTCAAGATCGACATCTGTGGTCCGGAGGCCAAGATCCTGGTGGCGGCCAAGGAGGCCGGGAAGACGCTGACGACGATCGGCTGCGACCAGGTCGATCCGGGCAGCGCCAGCTTCCTGTTCATCAACGATCTGACCGCCAAGGCCACCGGCGCGACGCTGATCATCCTGATCGTGCTCTACGTCGGCTCGCAGCTGCTCTCGAGCGTGCTCATGTCGGTCACGGCCGATCGCAACCAGCGCTTCATCATGATCGCGCTGCCCTTCGTCTTCGTGCCCTTCATCCAGGGCTTCCCGGCCGGTCTGCTCGTGTACTGGATCACCACGAACCTGTGGACGGTGGGCCAGCAGTACATCATCCGCCGCGGGGCGGGGTTGCCGGTGCTCGGTGCGCCGGGTAGCGGTCCCTCTCCCTCTCCCGCGCCGGCGGTGGTGTCGGAGAAGGACCGCGACCGGCCGAAGAAGGACAAGGACAAGCCGAAGCCCAGTGCCAATGGCGACGACGCGGCCCCCGAGCGCGAGCAGCACGAGCGCCGGGCGAGCGCTCCGCCCCCGCCGCCACGCCAGCGGCGCAAGAAGAAGACCGGAAGGCGCCGATGAGCGGGGACGTCGTCGAGAGCACGGTTCAGGAGGTGCTCGAGGAGGTGGTGACGGCGCTGGGCCTGCAGGGAGCGGTGGAGGTCGATCGCGACGGCGACGTCGTCACCGGCACGGTTCACGGGCACGACCTCGGCCTGTTCATCGGACGCCACGGGCAGACGATCGACGCCGTGCAGCACCTCGTCTTCCGCATCGTGCTCACCCGCGGCGGAGGCGCGCCCGAGGGCGACCTGCGAGTCGTGATCGACGCCGAGGGCTATCGCGCACGCCGCACCGAGGCGCTGCAGCGCCTGGCGGACCAGGCGGCGGAGGACGCGCGCCGGCAGGGCCGGCCCGTGGCGCTGGACGTCATGACGGCGAGCGAGCGCAAGCTCGTGCACGAATATCTGCGCGATCGCGGCGACGTCGAGACCTACAGCGAGGGCGAGGAGCCCGACCGCCACCTCGTCGTCGCCCCGCTGGTCACCTAGCCCCGCGAGGTTTCACGATTTACGGTGTCCGCTGAGGTTGCTGCGCGCCTGGCCGGGCTGGCCTCGCGCTACGGGCTCCCCGCCGGCGCCGGCGAGCGCCTGGCGGCGCTGCTCGATCGGGTGGCGGCCGAGCCCACGGCCATCACGGCCGTCCGCGATCCGGCCCAGGGCGTCGATGTCCACGTCGCGGACTCGCTGGTTGCCCTCGAGCTCCCCGCCGTCCGCGCCGCGCGCCGCATCGCCGATCTTGGCTCTGGAGGCGGGTTCCCGGGTCTCGCGCTGGCCATCGCGCTGCCGGGCGCACACGTCGCGCTGGTGGAGAGCGTGCGGCGCAAGTGCACGTTCCTGGCCGGCGCGGCCGCCGCGCTCGAGCTCGCCAACGTCGAAGTCGTCAATGCGCGCGCCGAGGCGTGGGAGGCCGGGGTGGGCGCGCACGATCTCGTGGCCGCCCGCGCACTGGCCCCGTTGCCGGTGATCGTCGAGTACGCGGCTCCCCTCCTCGTGGTCGGGGGTGCCCTGGTCGCCTGGAAGGGACGCCTCGAGCCCGGCGAGGAGGCCGACGGCCGTGCCGCCGCTGCAGCGCTGGGGATGAGCGCGCCCGAGATCGAGCCCGTTGAGCCCTTCGCGGGCGCACATGATAGATACCTCTACCTCAGCTCGAAGGTCAGTCCCACGCCGCCCAGATTCCCTCGGAGGCCGGGAATAGCCCGGAAACGACCGCTACGAGCCTCAGGTTGAAGGTGATGGTGCTTCGGCGCCGAACCAATATTCACGGGCTCCGACCGAGTCTGCCGCTAGCTTGACTGCCGATGGGGACCGTCTACGCCATTGCGAACCAGAAGGGCGGCGTCGGCAAGACGACGACGGCGGTCAACGTCGCGGCGTGCATCGCCGAGGCCGGCTACGCGACGCTGCTGGTCGACATCGACCCGCAGGCGAACGCGACGGTCGGGCTGGGGCTGCCCAAGGACCGCGAGCCGAGCGTCTACGACGTCCTGTGCGGCTCGGCGACGGCCGAGGAGGCCTTGTCGCCGACGAACATCGACAACCTCGTCGTCCTGCCATCGCATCCGGATCTGGCGGCGGCCAACGTCGAGCTCCCCCGCGAGGCAGGCTCCGAGCAGCGCCTGCGCGAGGCACTGGCGCCGCTGCGCGAGCGCTTCTCCTACACGCTCCTGGACTGCCCGCCGTCGCTGGGCCCGCTCACGGTCAACGCGCTGGTCGCCGCCGATCGCGTGATCGTTCCGGTGCAGACCGAGTACTACGCGCTCGAGGGCCTCGCCGGCCTGCTCGACACCCTGGGCCTCATCCAGCGCGAGCTCAACCCCCGCCTCGCGGTGGCCGGAATGCTGCTGACCATGCACGACGGCCGCACGCGCCTCGCGCGCGACGTCGAGCGCGAGGTCCGCGAGCACTTTCCCCAGCTGGTCTTCGACACCGTCATCCCGCGCAGCGTGCGTCTGGGAGAGGCGCCGAGCTACGGGCGCCCGGTGATCCATCACGACCCGCACTCGAGCGGTGCGGAGGCGTACTTCGAGTTGGCAAAGGAGGTGGCCGCGCGTGGCTGAACGTCGTGGCATGGGTCGCGGGTTGGCGGCCATCCTGTCGGTCTCCGAGGCCGGTGGGCACGACGGGGCCGAGCTGCGCGAGCTCGCCGTCGAGCTCGTCGCGCCCAACCCCGGCCAGCCGCGCAAGCGCTTCGACGAGGAGGCGCTGCAGGCGCTGGCCGAGTCGGTCCAGGAGCGTGGTGTGCTGCAGCCGGTGCTCGTGCGCCCCCGACCGGGCGGCACCTACGAGATCGTGGCCGGCGAGCGCCGCTGGCGCGCGGCGCAGCTCGCGGGACTCGAGACGCTGCCCGCGCTCGTCCAGCAGCGCGACGACGCCCAGTCGCTCGAGGCGGCGCTCATCGAGAACATGGCCCGCGAGGACCTCAACCCGATCGAGGCCGCCCGTGCCGTGGCGGCGCTGGTCGAAGAGCTGGGGCTCACGCGCGAGGAGGTCGGCCGGCGCGTCGGGCGCAGTCGCGTGGCCGTGTCCAACCTGCTGCGACTGCTCGACCTGCCCGACGATGCGCTCGCGCTCGTCGAGGACGGCTCGCTGACCGAGGGCCACGGCCGGGCGTTGCTGCTGGCCGACGATCACGCCGACCGCCGTCGTCTCGCCCGAGCGGCGGTGGAGGGAGGCTGGTCGGTGCGCGTCGTGGAGCAGCGCGCGCGTGAGGCCAACGCGCCGGCGCGCGCCGCGCGCCGCGGCCGCGCCGCGGTCCATCCCGACCAGGAGGCCGCGGCCGCCCGCATCGCCGAGGCCCTCGGCGCGGCGCTCGGCACCGAGGTCCGCGTGCGCCCGCGCGGCACCGGCTACAAGGTCGAGCTGGGCTTCGAGGACGTCGACGAGGCGCTCGCGCTGGCCCGCCGCCTGCGCCCCCGAGCGGTGGCCTGAACCTCGCTACAATCCGCGACCCGCGAGGGCGATTAGCTCAGTCGGTTAGAGCGCTTCTCTGATAAGGAAGAGGTCCCAGGTTCGAGTCCTGGATCGCCCACTGAGAAGGCGCCGGAAACAGCGGCCTTTTGCCTCAGACGCATACGATCGGCGCCACTCCCGGCCGCGATGCTGGAAGCAGAATGGAAGCACTCGCCCGCTCCACGTCCGGATACTGCCCCAGCGTCGACGCCAGCTGCCGGCCGGGAAGTTGCCTACTTGCCGTCGGGCGGCTCGTCGGTCGTGGCGCGCGGGCTCTCGTACAGCACCCGGGCGAAGTTCATCACCTCGTAGTGGGGGTCCTCCTGCTCCGTGACCCTCTCGGCGATCTGCACGCATAGATCCCAGCGTCCAGCCTGCTCGTGGGTCACCACATCGACCGGGCGAGTGCCGTCGAGGACGATCGCCTGGCCGTGGTCATCAGTCGGCATGCTCCAAAGGCTACGGGCCGCGGCGTCCGGATCCATGAGCCTGCCCTTACGCTGCCTCCGCCTCGTCCCACAGCACGAGATCGCCCGCGCCCGCGACGACGACTTCACGCTCGCCGAAGCTGCCGGAGCCTGTGGCGGGCGTGCTTGCCATGCGCCCGCGCGAACAGCCGCCGGCCGCTAGGCCAGGCGGTCGTCATTGATGTGAGGCCGGCGTCTGCCTTCGTTAGGATTTCGTCCTCGCGTTAGAGCCGCGACGCCCAACCGGCCACGTCTCCGAGACCAACTGGCCGCTGGCGGTAGACCCTCGCTCGGCGCTCCCACCAACAAGGTTCCGCCGCGAGCGGAAGGGAGCACCGCCATGCCATACGAGGAACAGCCGCGCGCGCTCGATCGTCGCGCGGTGCGCCGGCGTTCGGCCGTCGCGCATCACCGTGCTGGCTTCGACGCCAGCGGCGTCAGGCACCGACCGGCCGCTCGCGTTTCACTAAGCCGACGATGACTTCCGGCTCAACGGACAGACCGCGGGCGGCGAGCGTGGAGGCGGGGCGTCGCGATGACCCATGAACAGCGCTCCGCACCGAAGAGCGCGCCTCCGACGCGCACGGTGACCCTCCCAGACGGGAGCACGTGGTGCGGCCCGCAGGCGGACCATCGGGCGCGCTGCTTGGACTGCCGGGTCGACACGATCGAAGCGGACGAGTACTACCGGGTGCGCGACGACGTCTGGCGTGGGGCCGTGCCCGAGGACGCGCCCACCATCGCGATCTTCCTCTGTATTGGGTGCCTCGAAGCGCGCATCGGCCGGCGCCTCGTGCCCGCCGACTTCGTCGACGTGCCGGTCAACCGTCCGCCGGGGTTGTTCTCCGCGCGGCTTCTGGACCGCCTCGACGTCCAGGTCAGCGACTACATCGTCCGCGGCGGCCCGAACGACGGACGTCGCATGCGGGTAGAGCGCTGGCCTCACGGCGAGCGCTGGATGTCCGAGTCGAAGTTGGTCTTCCCGGACGGTCTTCGCGCGTACGTCGTCGACCACGAGGCGAAGACCATCACGCACATCGGGGAGACGTCGTGAACGACCACCTGCCCGCGCTTGCGCCTGGCCTCGCGCCGATGATGGAGGAACTCCATGCCCGCGCCGGCGTGACCGCCGCGATCACCTTGTCCGACGGAACGCACGTCGACGTCGAGGGCGTCGCCCGCCGCGCCTATATCGACAGGAACGACAACGGGCACGTCACGCTGCTGATCCCCGTTGAGGGCGAGGACGAGGTCGCGGAGACGCGCGACCTCGATCACGATGACCACGGATACATCGAGGTTCCGATCGAGCACTTCGCGAACGTGGAGGTCCGCTGCGACGCGGCGGGGCGGACGATCTGGAGCGTCAAGTACGAGCGAGGCGGCGCCCGGGTGCACCTCGTAATCACGGAGGCGAAGCAGTCATGACCGGCGAGGTCGCACGGTCGGGAGGACCCTCGAGCCATTTGGCATTGACGGCGATCGTGATGCCGCGCTCGAGATGGAGGCCTACGTTGTGGAAGTTCGGCCGCGGGCGCCATCGATCGGCAGCGCGAACGAGCTCGCGCCCTCCGTGCGCCCAAGCGAGCAGGACAGCGCGGGCGTGGCGTGCGACAGAATCTGTCGTAGCGTGGGGGGCCGTGGCATCGGCTGACGGGGCGTGATGACGGCCCAACAGCGCGCCCACCGAAGTGCCACCGTCTTCGAGGCGCGCGTCAGAGGCCTAGGCTGGGCGCGGATCGCTGCCGAACACGGGATCAGCAAGCGCCAGGCACAGCGGCTTTTTGCGGAGCAGCGAGACAACCGCGGGACGCTCGTCTCCCGCGATCCCGTCGAAGCGGTAGAGGAGTCCTCCTCGACGGCTACGACGCGGCCCACGAGGACCTCGCGTTGCTTGCGCGAGACACGACCCACGACGGGACCCGCCTCGGAGCGATCCGCGGCCGCCTCGAAGTGATGAGGGCCAAGTACGAGCTGCTCGCCGCAGTCGGGGTGCTTCCGTGCGATCTCGGCCGGCTGTCCGTCGAGATCGACCTGCGGCGGACTGCCGATCAGGTGATCGACGTGCTCGAGCGCCACGATGTCGCCGAGGCGGTCTTCGACGATCTGCTGGACGTGTTCGGAGGGCGGTCGTCCGGCAGCGAGGCCCTATCGCCCGCTGAACGAACGCCGCCGCGTGCTGCGTAGACATCGAGGGCGTCGTGCCCGCTCTCGGCCCCCGAGATGCCCTACGGTGCGCGCATGAGTCGGCTCGTTGCGCCCCCGGCAAGCTCCCCGGCGGCACGAAACGTCATGCTCGGCAACCGAGCGACGGACACGAGGCCGGAACTCGCGCTGCGATCCGCGCTTCACCGCGCCGGCCTCCGCTTCCGCAAGCACGCACGGCCGCTGCCCAGCGTGCGGTGCACCGCCGACGTGGTGTTCCCCCGACAGCGCGTCGCCGTCTTCATCGATGGCTGCTACTGGCATGGCTGCCCTACCCACGGCACGAGCCCGACGACGAACGCGGACTACTGGACCGCCAAGATCCAGCGAAACGTCGATCGCGACCGCCGCAACGATGCGCTTCTGGCGGAGGCTGGCTGGCTGGTGATTCGGCTGTGGGAGCACGAGCCCCCGGCGCAGGGTGCGGAGCGGGTGGCACGGGCTATAAGGGATCGGCGAACAGGGCGACCCAGCGGGCCTGGCCGGCCTCGCTGACCTCGATCTCCTCCATCCGCTCGAGCATCCGGTGCGGGAACTCGGTGAGCAGGGCCTCGAGCGGGCGGCCTGACCACATGAGGGCACCGAGCAGCAGCTCGCGCGAGCCCTCGATGACGCTCATCAGCACCCCGTATTCGTGCTCGGCCGACTGGAGGATGTCCTCGCGAGGCAGCGGAGCCTGAGTCGGGTGAAGAGCGACCAGCACTCCGTTTGCGACATCGCCGTCCCGTAGGGCCGCTGCGAACTGAAGGACCTCCACCTCGGCGACGTGCTTCTGCCGGACCTCCGCTGCGAGGAGCACCTTCACGCCCTCCATGGCCTGCACGTCGCCTGGGTGCTTGCGGCTTGGGTCGTTGACCCGTCCCGTGCGGACCTGCCCGAACGCGAGGTCGAAGGCGGCTCCGACGAGAGCCTGGCCGCGTCTGCCGCCTTCGGGGTCCTCGGCAACGAACGTCTCGGCGCCCTCGAGGAGGCGCGTGACACCGAGACGCGCCCCTCGCAGATCCAAGCTCGTCGCAGCGCGGGCCGCTGCGATCCGAATGCGAAGGAACGCAGCCAGGGCCGCCAATGCCTCCCGCGAGGACAGCTCGTTGATGCGCGTGCAGGCCTCGATCAGGCTCGGCAGGTAGGGGCGCGCCCTTACATGGATGCGGTCGATCTCGTCGATGCGGTCGTAACGGAAGAACGGCTGATTGTTGAGCGGCTCCCGGCCCGTCGCTCGGAGATCGAAGCCGTACTCCGGCGCGGCTGGCACGAGCACGCTGTGCGCGATGCTTCGGGCCGAGTAGGCGTTCGTCCCTGAGGTGGCCTTCAGCGCGAGCGCATCGACGCGGGCGTCGGTCGCCTTGGCCAACAGGGCCGTGCCGAACGCCACGGTGAAGGTCTTGCTCGGGCAGAGGTCGATCCGTTCCGTCCTGGCGACCCACTCCTGCGGCACCCCCTTGGACGACTCTGCCCACGCGACGGCCTCCTCGATGATCTTCCACGCGTGATCCTGGCTGACGGCAATGCCCATGGCGTCGGGCCCGGAGTCCGAGGGTGCTTCGGCCCACCTCCACTTTCGCCTCCCGGGCCGGGGATCCTCCCGCGGGAGTCTCTACGCCGCGAGTTCGAGCGGCTGTCCCACGCCGAGCCGGCCAAGCTCAACGCGGAGGCAATGCGCGACGGCGAGGCCGAGGCGAGGAGGCACAGCGTTGCCGAGCTGGAGCTGCTGCTCGCGCCGAGTGCCCGTCACGACGAACTCGTCCGGGAACTCCATCAGGCGCTTCAACTCGCCCACGCGCAGCCGGCGGTCATCCCAGTGGAATGGTCCGACCCAGGGTCCGGGCTGGCCCTGGATCGTCGGGGACGGCCGGTCCGGCGCGAGCTTCAGAAGGAACGTCCAGTAGCGGGACCTCCACTTGAAGCGTGGCTCCGGATGGCCGCGATGTGCCGTCCACCAGAGGTAGTTGTCGCCCGGAGGGACGGCACGGAGTTCCTCGGCATAAGTACCGGTTACGAGCTCTTCCCGTTCAGGAGGATTCGTCTCGTCGGTCAGGCCAACGAACGCCTCGCGGGCCGTCCGATGGCGCGGAAGTGACTCGTCCCAGCCCGTCCTCGTCTCGTGCGGGCCTGCGTGCGTCGGGCTCGGCCAGGGGAAGCGCCAGAGCGCCGATGGCTCGTCGAGGAGATCGTTCCGGATGCCGACGCAGATGAGCCGCTGCCGATTCTGCGGAACGCCGTAGTCCGCCGCGACGAGGACCTTGTAGTCGAACGAGTAGCCCGCTGCTGCGATGCCGCGCACGAACCGCTCGAACACCGGTCGGTTCTGGTTCCGATACCCGAGCGCGAAGACGTTCTCCATGAGGAACGCCTTCGGCTGCGCCACGCGCACGACGTCGACGAAGCTGTCCAGGAGCGACGCCTTCGGGTCCTCGCCCGCGCGCTTGTAGGCAAGCCAGTAGCCGCTCTTCGAGAAGGGTGTGCAGGGCGGCCCACCGTGAACCAGGTCGGCCTCTCTGCTGGCGAGGCCTCCGCGCTCGAGCAGCTCGGCCGGCTCCGTCTCCACGATGTCGCGAAGGATCGCGTCGGGCTCCAGGCACGGGAAGAACGCGCCGCGGTTGGCCAACACCGTTCGCACCGCTACATCGTTGTTCTCCACGGCGGCGACCGTGTAGAAGCCAGCGGCCTCGCATCCGAGATCCAGGCCACCGGCTCCGGAGAACAGACTGATGCTCTTCACGGACCGGGACCCTAGCGGGCCGACACGACGCCAGCCTCGAGGACGATGACGTCGTGTGGTGGCCCTCAACCTCCTCGAGCGTCGTCGTGCCCAGGCGAGCCCCATGGGAACGCGGACGTCACGGCAGCTAACAGAGTGGACCGCGTGTCATAAGGCACGCTGATGCCGCATTGCCGGCCACAGAAGGAAGATGGATGTGAGGGCCCCTGGGGAGCGTGTCACCGTGGAGGCCATGTCCGACACCACCACTCCCACCGCCCACCGAGACGTTCGAGTGACCTTCCGGCTCGATCGCGACGGAGCCTCCCGCCTCGACGAGTTGGCCGCATACAGCGGCGTTGGTCGAAGCCAGTTCATGCGGCTTGCGATCGGCGTCGCGGAATCCCTGATGACCCTCGACGAGGTGCACCCCCTCGAGGCACAGGGGCACGCGGCCGGCGAGGCCGCGCGCCTGCGAGATGTCGCGAGAGCGCGGCTCACACACGCGATGGGCCGGCTGCGTCCGGAGCCGCTCGTGAAGCCGGTGCGGAACTAGCCCAACAACGACGCGCGCCCGGAGGTCGCCGGACGCGCGGGTACGACACGAGGTACTGACGATGACTACGAGTGTAAGCGCGGCGATGGAGAAGCTGGATCGCCTCTCGCGCGTGATCCGTGCCGTTGGCGCGTCGCCGCGCGCGGCACGCCCCCTGCACCCCGGGACGTTCCGTCCTCAGCGGGAGCGGCGACCCGGATGCGGTGTCCGGCGCGTCGCGCGCCGGGGCGGCACCCGGGGTGACCCCGACGAAGACCCGGCCGAGCCGTCGGCGGCGACGCCCGAGGGGGCGGCGGCATGAGCGCGCGCCAGCTGACCCTGACGTCCGCCGCCGACGTCCAGGCGCGGCCCGTTCGTTGGCTGTGGCCGGGCTACATCCCGATGGGCAAGATCACGGTGCTGGCCGGCGCGCCCGGCCTGGGCAAGTCGCTGCTGGCGATCCGGCTCGCCGCACAGGTCTCGAACGCTGCGGAGGCGTTGATCGCCTCAGCAGAGGACGACCCGGAGGACACCGTCAAGCCGCGCCTCATGGCTGCCGAGGCGACCTTCGCTCGCGTTCACCTCATGGACGTGCGCCAGGTAGACGATCTCGCGGTGCGTGCGCCTGGGATCGTGCAGCTTCCCGGCGACGCAGCCCAGATTCACCAGGCGGTCAACGACTCCGGGCGAAGCTCGTAGTCCTCGATCCGGTGGCCGCGTTCCTTGACGCAGCCCACTCCGCCTACCGCGAGCAAGAGGTGCGGGCCGCACTCGCACCGCTGAAGTACATGGCCGAGCAGACGGGCTGCGCCGTGGTGGTGGTGATGCACCTCAACAAGGGTGAGGGGTCGGACCCGCTCCGCCGGATCGCGAACTCGGGGGCGTTCACCGCTCTCGCGCGGTCGGTGTTGCTGTTCGGCCCCGATCCAGAGAACGAGGACGGCGATCGAGGCGACGGGCGGATATTGGTCGTGGCCAAGGGCAACAATCGCCAGCGAGGGACCGGCGGGCTCCGCATGCGGATCACGACCCGCCGGCTCGAGGTGGCCGGCGAGGAGATCGACGCCGCCGCGCTAGAGGTCATCGGCCCGTCCAGCGTAAGGGCCGAGGACCTGCTCGGTGAACCGGACGAACGGTCTGCCAAGGGCGCGGCGATGACCTGGTTGCGCGAGCTCCTCGCGGCTGGGCCGGTCGCAGCCACCGAGGTGTACGAGGCCGCCGAGAAGGAGGGCATCGCCAAGCGCACGCTCAACCGCGCGAAGCACGCTCTCCGGATCGGGTCGGTCAAGGACGGCACACGCGGCGCATGGGACTGGAGGTTGCCCAGCGAAGACGACGACGCCGCGGCGCTCGCCACCGACGGCGCTCTTGGCAACCTTCCGATGGCTACTGCCGCTCCCCATGGCAACCTTGGGGAGGGAGTCGGCAACCTTGCCAAGGATGCCCAAGGCGCGAGCCCTTCGTGCGTGCCAACGGCCGGTCGGACGGCGCTCGATCGCTACGGCTCCGCAGACAATCTGATCGACGCGCTCGTCCTCGCCTTCGACGCCGACGAGCTGTCTGAGCCGGCGGCGACCCGGCTCGCACCCAGCGCGCGCGCAGCGACACGCGGCGACCGGCATGAGCGACCCGGTCGACGCATCCCACCTGGGCGCTGCTCTCATCGCGTCGTTGAGCGAACGCGACCTCAGTGCCCTCGCGGGGCGGCTCGCGCCGTACCTGCCCGAGGTCATCCCGCCCATCCCGAGCATCGCCGCGGACGGCTGGCTCGACTCGGCGGGGGCGGCGGCGCACCTCGCGATGAGCAGGCATGCAATCCACAAGCTGACGGCCGCCCGGGAGATCCCGTTCGAGCAGGACGGCGCCGGCTGCAAGCTCTGGTTTCGTCGGGCAGACCTCGATCGCTGGCGGGAGGGCGGTGGACGTCGGAGTCGAGGCCGACCTAGCGGTGCGTGGCTGCTTCCACCGTGCTTCCAGAGGCCCGACACCGTGCTTGCTAGCAGGCATTTCGTCCACACCCCTTGCTGTGCCAGGAAGAGGTCGCGTACGCTCGACGCGATCTACAAGGTGGCCCCGCGCTGTTGGAGCAGCCGGGGCCGTGGCCCACGGAGGTACTAGCCCCATGAGCACCGCGCAGCCTAAGCCTGCCCGACGCACGCGCGTCGAGCGCAACGTCTACCGCCGCCCCGGCGGCAAGCTCGAGGTCGGCTATCGAGACAGCATGGGGAAGCAACGGTGGCGCACCGTCGAAGGGGGGATCATGGCCGCCCGCAGCGTGCGCGACGGCATCCTCGGCGACAAGGGCAAGGGGAAGGTCGTCCAGCCCAACCCGCGCCTCAGGTTCGGAGAGGCGGCCGACCGATGGTTGGCCGAGCAGGTCTCGGCGCTGCGTCCCGCCACGCGCGCGAGCTATACAAACAGCATCGAGACGCACCTTCGCCCGCGCTGGGGTCGCCGCCGGATGGACTCCATCGATGTAGACGACGCGGCCAAGCTCGTCCGAGAACTCCGCACTGCGGGGAAGAGCGAGTGGACGATCTCGACCATCTTGCGCTCGGCGTCCCGCGTCTTCACCTTCGCCCGCCGCCGTTGCAGTTGGCACGGGGACAACCCGGTCTCGCTGTTGGAGAGCGGCGAGGGGCCGAAGGTCTCGCAGGCTCATCGCCGCCGGATCTTCAGCACGGCCGAGCTCGCGCAGACGCTCACCGCCGCGCCGTCGCCGTACCGCCTGCTCTACATGCTCGCGGCTGTCACGGGCGCTCGGCTCTCCGAGCTGCTGGGCTTGACGTGGGCGGACCTTGACCTGATCGAGCCTGACGCCGCCGCGGTCCGCTTCATGTTCCAGGTCGATCGGGCAGGCAACCGCGTAGCTCTCAAGACGGAGGAATCGCGGCGCGTCGTCGAGCTGCCTCGTCAGCTCGTTCCTCTCCTGTTGCTGCACCGCGCGAGGTCGCCGCACTCGACCGCCTCCGCGTTCGTGTTCGCCACGCGTTCCGGCCGTCCGCTTGGGCAGCGCAACGTCCTCCGAGCCTTGCGCCGCGCGATGAGCAAGGCCATGGACGAGCGCGGGCGTCCCATGTTCCCCGTGCTCACCGCTCGTGACGAGCAGCAGCGTCCGGCGCCCGTACCGCGGGGCTCTGTGCCGAACTTCCACTCGTTCCGACATACAGCCGCGAGCGAGGCCATCGCCGCCGGCGAGAGCATCGAGGAGGTGAGCTGGCAGCTCGGCCACCGCAACAGCAATGTCACACGCGCTGTCTACGTGCAGGAGGTGAAGAGCGCCGAGCGCAGCGCGCGCAGGCGGGCGACGGTTGAGGCAAGGTACGGCGATCTTCTGATCGCGTGCGCGGCGCCATCCGCCCATCACCGGGATGCGACCGATCCCGTGGTCATGCCGCTCGTTCCACGTCAGGCGGCCGGCTGACTCCCACACCGGCGGGGCCGCGCAGTTGGGTTGATGTCGGCGACGGGCGCCGCACAAGTCTCCGCGGTCGTCGGCACGCCCAGGGCTGCCCGGGCCGCTCGGAGGGCGATGCGCGGGGCATCTAAGCGGCGTCTTCGATGGCGTCGTTGGGTTGTCCCGAGTCTGAATTCCGCCCGACGTCAGCTCGCCTGGGGTGCTTCTCCGGCGGTCGGCGCCAGGCAGCCTCAGACGCTCGCTCCAGACCGCGCCGCGGGCCCGAGGCCTGGGTCGAAGGCCGTAGTCTTGGGTCGTGGACCTCGAGCAGCTCGTGTCGATGAAGCAGCGCGTGGGGTTGATCGCCGATCGCCACGACCGCCTGCTCCAGACGTACTGGAATGGCGCGACCTTCGTCGCTGACCCAAGCAAGCGGTCGGAGCCGCATGTGACGACAGCCTGCACGTGCCTGCTGTCGTTTGTCGACGTCCCCGCGGGAGGTGGCGTACCAGCCTGGCTCCACCGCGGTGCGTTCGCGGAATGGCTCGTAGGCGTCCCATGGACATCTGAAGACCTGGACGAGAACAATCCGTACACCGCGCCGCTGGCTCTCGAGGCCTTGGCCCGGATCGACCGACTGGGCGACCACATCGCGAAGGTGAAGCCGGCTGCAACGGCGCTCGTCACAGCGCTCGACGGCGACTCGCCGGGTCGCGTCTCGTTCAGTGGTGCGTATCCGGCGAGCGGCTTTCTCACGTACTGGGCCCAACGTGCGCTGCGCTCGACACTCGATGGCGCTGGGACCCAGGTCTGGCGCACTGCTCGCGCCCGTGCAGCGGTCGAGACGCTTAGACGGCGCGCCCTTGATTGGGGCTTGGAGGAGGTCTACCGACAGCTCGCCTACCACGCCACCGGCAACCTAGACCGCTTCGACGCCTTACAGCTCGGCTACGCCCTCGCGCTCGCCGATCAGCGCGACGCCGCACAAGGGCGTCCCCCCGACACGCCTTTGCTGAAGCGCGGCCTGGAGGTCTTCTTCGACCGACAACGACCTGACGGCGTCTGGGAGCGCAACTACCCGATCTTCCACTACAGCGGGCTCGGGAGCGTCTATCCATTCGCATTCGAGACGCTGACCGTTGTCCTTCAGATCGGCGCGCGAGAGGGTGAGCAGGGCGCGACACAAGAATTCCGAGAGGAACTCTTCGTCCCCCACGTCGACGCGTTGATGCTCGCGTTCGACTGGGCAAAGGCCCACGAGCGCACCGACCCGTTGCCAGGTTGGCGTTCGAACACGGTGCCGCCGGACGGCCCGGCCTCAGCGTGGGCGAGTGCCATGGTGCTCTCGTTCTGTCGCGGCTTGCTCCTCCTGCTCGAGCGCATGGGGCGGTCGAACGTCCTACGCGAATATCGCGGCCGGATGCCGCCGGCTTCGTCGACCGGAACGCCCCTCGACGCGTCCAATTGGAGCGCCCAGGGTGGACTCCGTGACGCCGCTCCGCGGCGAACCCCGGCCTGCCAGCCTCAAGACACTGGTTTTCGATCACCTCATCAGTCCTCGACAGCCGGGTAACGATCCCAACCGGGCTGCGTGGAGCGCCATCCTGTTTGGTCCTCCAGGCACGGCCAAGACCACCCTTGCCGAGCACCTCGCGGGAGCCCTAGGGTGGCCCTTGGTCACTCTCTCAACAAGCGACTTCCTTGCGCTCGGCGTAGATCGGATGGCCTATCAGGCCCGGGAGATCTTCCGGCAGTTGGGCGAACTGTCCGAAACGGTCGTCTTGATCGACGAGGTCGAGGAGTTCGTCCGCAAGCGAAAGGGCGGCTCGACTCCCGCCGAGATGGCCAATCGGCTGATTACGACGGCGATGCTCACGCTGTTGCAGGAACTCCGCGACCGCGAGCGCATCATCCTCCTGCTTGCTACGAACCACATTGAGGAATTCGACCCCGCGATCCGCAGACCCGGCCGCTTCGATTTGGTTCTGAACGTCGCTCCTCCTTCCGTCGCTGCTAAGCGGGCGCTGCTCCAGAAGGCGTTCGGCCGACCGCTGCCGACGGAATGGCGCGACGTGCTGAGGGAACTCCGCGGCACGGTAGAGCGAGCGACGTACAAGGAGTGGGGCTCCGTCTTGAAGTGGGCCCGGCAAGACGGCGCTAGCGCCGACGGTCTGCGCGAGCATCTCACGTCGCTCGACGAGACCCTGATCATTGGCGAGGCGGATTGGGACCGCTGGCAACAGGAGCCCAGCCAGGTGAACGTATGAGCGGCGAATCACCCCCCGTTCGCCTCACCGTGTCTGGCAGCTTCCAGCGCCATCTCGCCGAAGTGCAGCTCGTGATGCAGCAGCTGGAGTCCGCTGGCGCAACGCTCCCGTCCCCGCGGACCACGCGGGCCACCGGCGTGATCGATGGCTTCGTTCTGCTCGACGGCGATAACGGCTCGCCGGCCGACTTGGAGCGCGCGCACTTGGCGGCAATTCGCTCGTCCGATGCGTTGTACGTAGTCGACCCGGGCGGCTACATCGGAGCCAGCGTTTCGCTTGAGATTGGATTTGCTCTGGCGCTCGGGATCCCGGTCTTTGCACAGGAAGCGCCGGCGAGGCCGCCGCACAACGGTCTCGTTCGCGTAGCAACGCCCGACGAGGCGGTCGAACTCGCTAAGCGCAGCCATGAGCACGAGCCTCCTGCCGGGATATCGCTAGGCCAGCTTCAGCGCCATCTGGCGACCACGGCGCGCGCCCGCGGATTCGGTCAAGAGAGGGCCTCCGACCTGCTCATTCTCTTGATCGAGGAGATCGGCGAGCTGGCGCGGTTCATCCGGGTCCACTCGGGCATCGAGCGCGCCGACGTGTTCGAGCCGGCAGAAGCGGAACTCGCGGACTGCCTGATCTACCTGCTCCTGATCGCTGAGAAGCTCGACGTCGACGCAGGCGCCGCGGTGCGTTCCAAGGAGCGTGGCAACGCCGCGCGCTATCCCCTACTCCGCGACAGCGACACGACGCGCTCCTGACCCCATGGCAGGGTTCTGTGGCTCGGTCGCCGGTCCGCCCGCGCCGCCGCGCCGCCGCTCATCTGGGTGGGCTGGACGCGCGTGCTATCGCCTCAGTCGCGGCGCGCTGGGTTGCGGATCGAGCCACTTGTGCGTCGGTGGGTCCAACAGCGGGAGAAGGTACGCGGTGCTCGCCATGACGATCGTCGCTGTCGTTCGGTCTACCCCCAACATGTCGCTAACCGGGGGAGTCGTCCCGAGCACCCACGCCGCATATGCGATCAGCGCGAACACGTACTGGCGGACCGCTGGCCGATCGGCCGCCGACAAGCGCTCGCCGAGCTGGTTCAGCAGCTGGCCAATGGCCGCGACGACCACGATCGCGATCATCTGCTCATCCGTGATGCCCTCGATCGACGTGATCAGGGCCACGAGAGCAAGGGCCTCGGCCGGGATGTACTTCGCGAGCCGGGTTGCAAAGTCGTCTCCTGGGACATCGCCGAGATCATCTTGCGCTGGGGCGCCGGCACGTTGCGCGTAGTAGGCGCCTGACGGCGCGGCGTGGTCTCCCGGCTGTGCGGGTCGGGCGTACAAGATAGTCCGCGGCAACTCCTCAGCCCTCCTCTGCTTCTTGGATTGCGCGGGCCTCGTCGCATGCCAGGTTCAGCCAAGCTGACGCGGTAGGCACGTGGGACTCCCTGCGGATCACGGTCACGCTCACGGCCCTACCTTGAGCATGCTCGAGGATCCTCGCGCGAAGGTCGTCCTCGTCTTCCTCGGTCCTGAGAAGTGCAACGGCGAATACCTCGCGCATCTCCTTCGTCTCGATGACCTGCCGTACGCCCGGCTCGGTCTCGAGCGCCTCGACGAGCCCGTCGATCGGATAGCCGTCGTTCGGGATACGGACTAGGACCGTTCGAATTCCTAGGCGTTGCTCGTCGACCCTCAGCCAGTCTGTCCAGATCGCGAAGCCCGTGTCCTCCGGCCTTCGCGGCCATTCGCTAGCTGGTCCTCTGGGCCGCTTCATCGTGTTCTTCGCCCGGATGGGCTCGACCGCCCGCTCCACAGCGTCCTGAGACACCTGCACGCGGAAGTGGCGTTCGAAGAACGACGACACCTCCCGGCCAGGCCGACCCTCGAACTTCATCGCCAGCCATCCGAAGCGGTAGAGCCTCGTTCGGTCCATCCGGGTTTCTTGCAGCGGAGCCATTGGGAGGACGACGCGGTAATTACCGCGCGTCTCCGCCGATGATGGCGGTTCCTTGTGTCGACTGCAATCTTCCGTCCGAGGGCTGCGGGACTCTACCCGTGCGGTAATTACCGCAGGCAGCCGGGCAAGCAGCAGCAGCCGCCCGGAGGGCGGACGGGGATGACGGCGAGCATGGACATCCATACGGGCAGCAGAACGGGCCTCGCTACCATGGTGAGACATCCGATTACCAGGGGGTTGATGATCGCCACACGACGGGCGATGGGAATCGGTAGCATCGCGCGGCCTTGCCGGACGGTCCAATGAGTCCTGATCGCGCTGATCAGCAGCCCCCGACGTCGGCGCCAAAGCCTGACGAAACAGAGCAACCCGTGTCCGACCGCCAAGTACAGCGGCTCATCAAGCTCGCGCGCAACTTCGACAAGGCCGTCGAAGTCCTCCCCGGTGGCAAGGGCCAAGAGTACAAGCGCGAGCAGAAGGAAGTCGCGGACACGAAGAAGCAAGCCCAGATGAGCGAGGGCCTGCTGCGCATGCGCGTCCGCTGAGAGCACCCTGAGCGCGACGGAGAAATCCGTCGCCCCTGATAAGACGTTGTCCGAGGTGGCTCAGCTTCGGCACACGACCTACGGCGATACGGCCGACGTGTTCAACGTCGATGACGACGACGAACACTGGCATGCTGTGGCGCAGCACCTCGGTGGCTTCGTCATCGACGATGCGTACGCCACGCTCGCACGAGTCTTGGAGATCGTGCGAAGCCGCGGGTGCGCGACCGTGGTCTTTGAGCGCCGATACCTGGACGCGGACTACCGAAGCGAGTATTCGGCGTTTTGGTCCGGACGCTTCGAAGGCAAGCCGCCGCATGCGGCTCGCGCCCACTTCTTCGAGAAGGTCTTCGACGCGACTGCGTTGCCAGCGCTTCCCGAAAACCCGGGCTACCTGGGCTATTGCGTCATCCGTCCGACCGAACTAGGCGCAGTGGGCCGAACGGTCATAGCGCCGCCGAAGGATGTAGATGTGGCGCGGCTCGCGCGAGTCGTCGAACGGCCGAGCTTGTTTGGCCACCCGCTTGAGGTCTCGGGCGTGCCCTTCTGTCAGCAAGACGGCGAACTCCTGCGCTGCGCGCACGCCGCTGCGTGGGTTTGTCACTACGTCGCGTTCCACCAGCGGATCATCGCGCGACGCCTAACGGCCGACATCGCGAGCCTGCCCTCGGTCGAGGGCTCCAAGCATCGTCCGCTTCCCTCGACAGGTCTGACTGGAGAGCAACTGCAGGGCGTCTTCAGTGCGATCGGCATCCCCGCCTTCTTCTACGAGGTCGATTGGCTACCACGGCTGCCTGCGGACATGCCAGACAGGGACGGGGAATCGGACAGTGAGCACGACGCTCGCGTTCGAGACGAACGGATCTTCCGGGTCGTCTGCAAGTACCTCAACTCAGGCTTCCCCGTAGTGGTCCTGACGGAGGGGCAGCGAGGCAATCATGCGTTCACGCTCGTGGGTTGGCAGAAGACAAGGACCGGGGGCGTGCGCCTTATCGCGTGCGATGATCGCGTGGGACCCTACGAGACGATCGAGTCCCCGACGCTCGACGATGCCCAGCGTGGAAAGTGGAAGGGCCTGATGATGCCCCTGCCGGGAAGGGTTTATCTGACCGGCGAAGCCGCTGAGAACCGAGCACGGCAGATCGTCTCAGCCGAATACGACCAGGCGAGTCTCGAGGAGGACGGGGTGGTGAGCGACTTCTCGGACATCGCTCCGCATCTGGGAACCTTGGCCGGCCCAATCAGCGTCCGCGCGCGACTCATCGAGGGTCGGCGCTACAAGGCGATTGCAGGCCGACAAGGACGTCATCCCGAGGCGGTGCGCGTCGCGCGGATGGCGCATCTACCGCATTGGGTGTGGGTGGTCGAGTTCCAGGACCGAGCCTGTCGGGCGGCCGAGGAGCCGTGCGTTGTTGCGGAGGTTGTCTTCGACTCGACGAGCCATGATGAGCGGCCCTCGGTGGACCTGATCTCGACGAAGTCGATAATCATCGATACCAACATGCCGGACGACGAGGACGATGGTGAGGGTGCGTCCGAGCACCGGATCTGGATGGGCCAGCTCGACGGAGCCAAATGGCGCTCCATGATCTCGGATCCGGGGGTTGGCGACACCGAGTACCCGACCGTCGAGCCGCCTCCGCCGGGATCGGTGAGTGCCGCGGGGTGACGGGTGGTGACCCGGGTCGTACCCTGCGCCGGCGCCGCGGCCGGCGGCGCCACAACCTGACCCCTCGGAGAAGCAGCATCGGACCCGGCTCCGATCGTGCGCGCACTGGCGCAACCCTGAGCTTTGCGTGCTCAGCCCTGCCAGCGTCGCAAGCAGGGTTGGCCAAGAAGACGCCAAATGTGGAAGCCCCGTGGAAGCGGCAGATCGCAGCAGCCAGCAGCCGACGGCTGCCTTCACATCGGCCGACCGCGGCCAGTGCGAGGCTCCGCAACGCCTCGCGGCAGATGGCAACAGCGCGCTCGCTCCTGATAAGGAAGAGGTCCCAGGTTCGAGTCCTGGATCGCCCATCGAAGGCCCCGCCGCGCGGGGCTTCGGTCGTTGAGGGCAGGGGTTCATAACGCCCGGCGCTGATCCGCTCGAGGCACGAGCGCGAATATGGCCTTCGGAGGCGCCTCCCGACCAGGAGGACCGAGATGAGTTCCCAAAACGGCGCTGGCCGCCGCCCATGCGAGCTGGAACGCCGGCGACCTGGATGGATACCTGCGTCGCTACGACGAGGCGATCCGTCTGCACGGCTACGCCCGAGCCGATGGGCAGGGACGAGGTGCGCGCCGTCTACGAGGCGATCTTCGCCGCCTTCGATGCGCCGCAGCTCGACTTCCACGAGGTGCACTGGGACGGTGCACGATCCGCTTCACGATGACGGGGCGCCACGTCGGCGAGTTCATGGGCGTTGCCGGCGACCGGCACCGACATCGCGCTGCCCGGGATCACGCTCCTGCGCTTCGCGGGCCAGCGGGCGCGTTACGTCACCCGCGGCGGCCCTCCTGGCAGCACGAAGGTCGCCACCGCCCCGGCCGGTAGGTCGTAGGAGAAGGCGGTGGCGCCGGCGCTCACGTCGAAGCGCTGGGTCGTCGTGCCCCAGTCGTCGTTGACCACGACGAGCACGATCGAGCCGTCCGGGTTGCGGAACGCGACGTTCCAGGCGTTGCCCGCGACCGTCGAGGCGATGCGCACCGCGCCCGGGCGGATGAAGCGGGTCACGTGGCCCAGAACGTAGTAGTCGGCGGTCGGGGTGGCGTGGCCGGTGGCGGGATCGACGGTGACCACGCCGAAGCACGTGCCGCAGCCGCCGTTGTGCGGGCCCCCGGCCGGATCGAGCGCGAGGTTCCAGGTGATGACGGTCTTGGCCCAGTTGCGGATCGCGCCCACCGTGAGGAAGCGCGTGTGCCAGTGCAGGGTGTCGGGGAAGGTGGTCGCCGGATCGCCCGACAGCGACCCCGAGCACTCCGTGAAGTAGATGTCCTTGCCGGGGTAGGCGTCGTGCAGCTGGGACTGGCTCTCGGGATCGCCCGAGTAGCAGTGGAACGCCGTCCCGCCCAGGTAGTGGCGCGCCGCCGCGTTGTCCAGCAGCGACTTCGCGTACTGCGGATTGGCGGGATCGTCGGGCGGGCCGACGTCGTTGGGGTGCAGCGACCAGTTGTGGTCGTAGCCGAGGATCTTCGTGTGCAGGTGGGCGCGCTGCAGCGCGCGGCCGACCGCGACGACGAGCCGGGCCTCCTCGTTGTCGCGCAGGTCCATCCCCGGGTAGGCGCTCGGATTGCGGTTCTGGGGCTCGTTCTGCAGCGTGACGGCGTCGATCGGCACGCCGGCGCGGCGGTACTCCTGGATGAAGCGCACGAAGTAGCGCGCATAGGCGTCATAGACGCGCGGGTCGTCCTTGAAGCGCCCGCCGACCAGCGAGTCGTTGGTCTTCATCCACGCCGGCGGGCTCCACGGGGTGGCCATCACCTTCAACCGCGGGTTCAGTCGCAGCGCCTGGCGCAGCAGGGGCAGGATCTCGGCGCGGTCGTGAGCGATCGAGAAGTGCTTCAGGCGGAAGTCGGTCTGCCCGGCGGGGACGTCGTCGTAGGTGTAGTGCGCGCCGGCGACGAAGTCCGACGCGCCCATCGGCTGGCGCAGGTAGTTGAGGCCGAGCCCGGCGCGCGGATCGAAGAGCTCGCGCATGATCGCGTCGCGATCGGGCGAGTGCGCGAGCAGGTGCGCCGAGGAATCGGTGATCGAGGCGCCGAGGCCCTCGATGCGCTGATAGGTCTGGGTCGGGTCGACGGCGATCGTCGGCGCCGACGGATCCGGGGCGCCGAGCGCCTGCGCCGGCTGCTCGGCGAGGAGGCTCGTCTGGTCGCCGGTGGTCATCCAGGCGCGCGGCGCGGCGCCGTGCGCCGAGGCCGCCGCGGCGCACAGGAGCGCGGTGAGGGCGGCGAGGACGACGCAGATCGGGATCCTGCGTGCGGGTGGCATCGACCCTCGTATGCCCATCGCGCGCGGATCCATGCCACCACCGGGCGCCTAAAGGCGTCCGGGGGGTGCCGTCGCCGTGCCTATACTCAATCGACCACCGACTCGCGCGAGGGAGCCGTCTGTGCAGGAAATGGTCATCTACGGCGTGAGCTTCGACATGGTCGGCAAGCAGCCGATCGTCCTGCTCAAGACCGCCGACAGCAACAAGTTCCTGCCGATCTGGATCGGCCACCCCGAGGCCGCCGCGATCCTCATGAAGCTGCAGGGGGCGACGACGCCGCGCCCGATGACCCACGACCTGCTCGTGGACATGCTCGGCGAGCTCGATGTGCGCTGCACGCAGGTCGCGGTGACCGAGCTGCGCGACAACACCTTCTTCGCCTCGATCACGCTGGCCGTCAACGGCCGCGAGCTCGAGATCGACTCGCGCCCCAGCGACGCGCTGGCGCTCGCCGTCCGCTCGGGGGCGCCGATCTTCGCCGCCGAGGAGGTCATCGCCGAGTCGGCGATCGAGTTCGAGCACGAGGTAGAGGACACCGAGGAGGTCGTCGACCGCTTCAAGGAGTTCCTCGACCAGGTCACCCCGGAGGACTTCGCGGGCGATTCCTAGGGGGCGGCGGCGCTCGGCTCGAGCGCCAGCGCGACGATCCGCCCGATCAGCTCGTCGAAGGAGATCCCCGCGACCTCGGCCGCCTGGGGCAGCAGGCTCGTCTCGGTCAAGCCGGGGATGACGTTGGACTCGAGCACGTAGAGCTCGTCCGTGCCCGCCTCGAGCATCAGGTCGACGCGGGCGAAGCCGCGGCAGCCGAGCAGGCGGAAGACGTCGAGCGCCAGCGTCTGGGCGCGCTCGGTGAGCTCGTCGCCCAGCGCGGCCGGACACACGAAGCTCGTGCGCCCGATCGTGTAGCGCGCGGCGAAGTCGTAGAAGTCCTCCTCGCGGGGGACCGCCTCGACGATCGGCAGCGGCTCGCCGCCGAGGATCGAGACGGCGAGCTCGCGGCCGTGCACGTGGCGCTCGAGCAGGACCTTCTCGCTGTAGGAGAAGGCGGCCACGATGGCGGCGGGCACGTCGGCGGCGCTGGCCGCGAAGCGGATCCCCAGCGCGCTGCCCTGGTCGGCCGGCTTGACCACGATGGGGAAGCGCAGGCGCTCCTCGATCGCCCCGAGCGCATCGCCCGCGCCCAGCTCCTTGAACGCCGTCTCGGTGAAGGCGTAGAAGTCGGGGGTCGGCAGGCCGGCATCGCGCATGGCGTGCTTGGCCACGACCTTGTCCGAGCAGCGCATGCAGGCCGACACCCCCGACGCGGTGTAGGGGATGCCGAGCACCTCGAGCAACTCCTGGACGATGCCGTCCTCGCCGTCGCGGCCGTGCAGCGCGACGAAGGCCACGTCGGGCGTCGCCTCGCGCAGGCGCGCGACGAGGTCGTGGCCGACGTCGATGCCGATCACCTCGTGGCCCAGGCGCTCCAGCGCGTCCTGCACGCGCGCGCCCGACCGCAGCGAGACCTGGCGCTCCAGCGAGCGCCCGCCCTTGAGCACCGCGACCGTGCTCATCGTGCGTGGCGCTCGCCGCGATCGTCGCGGCGCGGGAGGTGCAGCACGTCGGCCAGCGCGGGATCGGCGGGAGCGGGCGCCGGCTCGGCCACGGCCGGGGGCACGCTGCCGGTCAGCGTGCCGTAGAGCGCGACCTGCTCGCGGACGACCTCGCCGATCCGCCGCACGCCCTCGCGGATGGCGTCGTCGTCGACGCCGGAGAAGTTCAGCCGCATCGACGATCCGCCGCGGCCGTCGAGATATGCGGCGCGCCCGGGGACGAAGGCCACGTTGCGCGAGAGCCCGAGGGCGAGCAGGTCGGTGGTGTCGATGTAGTCCGGCAGGGTGGCCCAGATGAAGAGCCCGCCCGCCGGATGCGTCCACGCGGCCTCGGGCGGCAGATGCTCGGCCAGCGCGTCGAGCATCGTGTCGCGCCGGCGGCGATAGAGGTCGCGCAGGGTGGCGATGTAGTCCTCCCAGTGGCCCTCGGCGAAGTAGGCGGCGACGAAGAGCTGCGACAGCGACGACGAGCACAGGTCGCTGGCCTGCTTGCCGAGGTTCATCTTCTCGAGCACCGGCGCGGGCGCCACCGTCCAGCCCAGGCGGATGCCGGGCGAGAGGATCTTCGAGAAGGTGCCCAGGTAGATGACGAAGTCGCCGCCGTCGAGCGAGCGCAGCGTGGGCAGCGCCTCGCCCTCGTAGCGCAGCAGGCCGTACGGGTTGTCCTCCAGGACGAGCAGCTCGCGCTCGCGGGCGACCTGCACGAGCCGCTGGCGGCGCGGCAGCGACATCGTCACGCCGGCCGGGTTCTGGAAGGTGGGGATGGTGTAGATGAACTTGGGGCGCCGGCCTTCGCGCTCGAGCCGCCCGAGGGTCTCCTCGAGCTCGTCGATGCGCATGCCGTCGTCGTCCATGGCGATCTGCACGACGTCGGCCTGATAGGCGCTGAACGCGGGCACCGCTCCCGGGTAGGTCGGCGCCTCGGCCACGATCACGTCGCCGGGGTCCACGAGCGTCTTGCACACGAGGTCGATGACCTGCTGGCCGCCGGTGGTGACGAGCACGTCCTCGGGGTCGACGTGCATGCCCTCGGCCGCCATCACCGCCGCGATCGCCTCTCCGACCGCGGCCATGCCCTCGGTGGGGGCGTATTGCAGCGCGCGCGCGGAGTCCGAGGCGGCGACCTTGGAGAGCAATGCCGCGAGCCTCTCGGACGGGAAGGTCGAGGTGTCGGGCAGCCCGCCGGCGAGCGAGATGACCTCGGGGCGCTCGGTGATCGCCATGAGGTCTCGCATTGCCGAGGACTTCATGACCGAGGTGCGCGAGGCGAAGAGCCCGGCGTAGCGCTCGAGGTCGCGCCGCTGACTCATGCCGCGAACTTCGACACCCTGCCCGCCGGCCCTGCGGGGGGGCGGGTCGTCCTCTACAGTCATGCGCGCTTCAAGCTATCGGACCGTGAAGCTCGTACTCGACATCCTGCAGGGGATGGGGGTGTCCACCGCCGCCGGCGTGCGCCCCTTCCTCCCGACGCTGCTCGTCGGCGCGCTGGCCGCCGACGACCTCGGCGTCGACTTCGAGCACACCGACTTCGCCTTTCTTGAAAGCCCATGGTTCCTGGGCGTGATCGCCGTGGCCCTCGTGGTCACCACGGTCCTGCGCGCGCGCCTGGAGACGCCTGCCGGCGAGGCGGCGCTCGGCGGGGTCGGCATGGGGCTGGGGGCCCTGCTCTTCGCCGGGACACTCGCCGACCACTACGCGACGTGGTGGCCAGGGATCATCGGGGGACTCGTCTGCGCCCTCATCGCCCAGCAGGGCACGCGCTCGCTGCTGACCCGCACGCGGGCGCGCCTCGACGCGGCGGCTGCCGCCGCCCTCTTCCTCTACGCAGACGCCGCGGCGCTGCTCATCAGCGGCCTCGCGGTCCTCATCCCGCCTGTGAGCGTGCTCTTCCTGGGCTTCTTCATCTGGCTGCGCCTCGGCGGGCGCCGGCGCGAAGGCGAGAAGCACGCCGGACTGCGCATCCTGCGGTGAGCACCAAGCTGGTGCTCACCGTGGTCGACGGCCTCAAGCCGTCCATGCTCGAGCGCGCGGTGGCCACCGGGCGCGCGCCGGCGATGGCGGCGGTCATGGAGCGCGGGACCTACGTCGACGACTGCGCCGCCGCCTTCCCCAGCGTGACGCCGGCCTGCGCCGCGACCATCGCCACCGGCGTGCGCCAGGACGCCCATCACATCCCTTCGATGAACTGGTACTCGCGCGACGAGCGCCGCTACGTCGAGTACGGCTCGTCGTTCAGCGCGTCGCGGCGCTTCGGGCTCGTGCAGCAGCTGACGGACACGATCTACAACATGAACGCCACGCACCTCCCGGCCGACGTGCTCACCGTGTTCGAATCGCTCGACGACGTCGGCGTGCGCACCGCGGGGACGACGTACTTGATGTACCGCGGGCGCTACGAGCACCAGACGTCGAAGAACACCGCCCTCACGCGGCTGGCCTCGACGGTCTTCCGCCGGCCGGTGATGGGCCCCAAGGAGCTCTTCTACGCCGACATCTTCGCCAGCCGCGAGACGCCGTGCCGCTCGCAGCTCGGCCTGCCGGGCATCCGCGACCAGCACGCCGGCTGCGTCGGCGCCTACCTCGTCGAGCAGGACCTCTTCGACTTCCTGCTGCTCTCGCTGCCCGACAACGACACCCATTCCCACCGCCACGGCCCCCATGCCCAGGTCACCTCGATCGCGGCCGCCGACCGCCAGCTCGAGCGGCTCTTTCACGCGGGCGGCGGCACCGAGCGCTTCCTCGACGAGCACGCGGTCATCGTCGTGGCCGACCACTCCCACGCGCCGGTCGAGAAGGTCATCGAGCTGCAGGCGGCCTACGCCGACCTCACCGTGCTGGCCCCGTCGGGAGCGCGCCACCGCGACGCCGAGATCGCGGTGTGCCCGGCCCAGCGCAGCGCGATGATCTACGCCCTGCTCCCCGCGGGCCGCGACACGCTCGTCCCGCGGATCGTCGAGACCGCCCTCGCGATCGACGGCGTCGACCTGGCGCTCTGGCGCCCGGCGCCGCGCGAGGGCGCGATCGCCAACGGCAGCGGCGAGCTGCGCTTCGCCCCCGGCGGCGACGTCCGCGACGAGCGCGGCGGGCGCTGGTCGATCGACGGGCCGCTCGATGTGCTCGACGCGAAGGTGCAGGAGGGAGTGCTGCGCAGCAGCGCCTACCCCGACGCGCTCGGTCGTGCCTGGTCGGCGCTGACGTGCCCGACCTCGGGCGACGTCCTGCTCTCCGCCGCGCCCGGCTACGAGTTCGCCGACTGGGGCGGGGTCGACCACGTCGGCGGCGGAAGCCACGGCTCGCTGCACCGGGTGGACTCGCTGGGCGCGCTGGCCTTCTGCGGCGTGGACGCACCGCACGACCACGGGTCGTGGTCGATCGCCGACGTGGCGCCGATGGTGCGCGCGCACTTCGGCGCCTGACGGGTGTGGCGCTCGAACACCTTGGGTGGCCCCGTGCCGGGGCTCGGGCGTCGCACAATGAAGGCATGCCCTCTTTTCGCAACCTCCTCCTCACGACCGCCGTCGTGGGCGCGGCGCTGACCCCGGTCGCCGCGGCCCAGGCGGCCACCGTCCTCAGCACCGAGCCGGTTCCCACGCACGTCGCGGCCTGGAACGGGACCGTCATGTGGTCCCAGCTCGATCAGGCGACCGGCCGCTACCGGCTCGTCAAGTCCGTCGACGGCGGCGCTCCCGCGCCCGTCGCGGTCCCCGAGCGCGCCGGCGGCCCGTTCGACATCGACCTCGGCACCAACCGCTCCGGCAGCACGTACGCCGTCTACACGCGTGACGGCGACATCTACCGCCTGAGCGTCGCCGGCGGCGTCGAGACGAAGATCACCAAGCTCAGCTCGCCCACGCTGGCCGAGCGCGACCCGACCATCCAGCGCGGCGAGATCGCCTTCATCCGCCGCGACGGCGGCTACGACCAGCTGCGCATCGGCGACACCACGAGCGCCTCGAAGGGGAGCCGCTTCCTGGTCAAGAAGCGTTCGATCGCGGGCGCCGAGCTGGCCATCAAGCAGGTCGCCTACGTCGAGCAGTCAGGGGCCTTGACCCTCGTCCACGTGCGCAACCTGAGCACCGGTCACGACCAGGTCGTCTACCGCGCGTTCTCGGGCGGCGCCAACGACGCCAACGTCACCCGCCCGACCTACGACGCCGACACGAACGCCTTCGTCTGGGCGCGGACCAACATCGGGTCGAACGCCGGCAACCGCATCGTGCGCTACACGCTGCCGGGCTCGAAGCTCACCTACGCCCAGGGCTCGCCGCGCTACAACACGACCGCATGGGCCGGAGCGCAGCTCGGCGCGGCGACCTCGTCGTCGCTGGACGGCGGCGACGGCGTCAACTCGTGCGACGACGCCGGCATCCACTTCTGCCAGGTCACGGTGACCGGCCCGCTGAGCTTCACGCTGAAGCCATAGGGCTGCGGCGGGCGGCGCGCCGGGGTCGCTACGCTGGCCCCAATGGCGCGCGCCGCCCGCATCGCAGCCATCTGCGCGGTCGCGGCGCTCGCGCTGATCGCGGCCGTCCCCGCCCACGCCGAGGACGTCGTGCGCCCGCCCAGCATGACCCGCCCGCCCGCGGGCTACCGGCTGACGGGCGAGCAGGCCCAGCGCATCGCCGACGCCACGCCTACGGCGAAGCGCGTCTTCAAGACCCATCGCGGCGCGTTCTCCAACGTCTTCGAGAAGTCGGGCACGCGCTGGCAGGTCAGCTACTACGTCATGCGTGGCAAGGAGTCCAAGGAGATCGCGCAGATCTACGTCAGCGACGACAGCGGTCGTGTGACGGAGGCGTGGACCGGGCCGCAGGTGGCGTGGACGATGGCGCGCGGCTACCCCGGGGCGTTCGGGCGCAAGGTCAACTCGCCGTTCGTGTGGATCGCGCTCACGCTGCTCTTCATGGTGCCGTTCGTCGATCGGCGCCGGCTGCTGCGGATGCGCCACCTCGACCTCGCCGTGCTGATGGCCTTCGGGGTCAGCGTGGCCTTCTTCAACGACGCCAACATCGCCGTCTCGGTGCCGCTCGCGTACCCGCTGCTGGTCTACCTGCTCGCGCGCATGCTGTGGATCGGGCTGCGGCGCAGCCGCCGCCGCGATCCGCTGCGCCTGATGGTGCCGGCCTCGTGGCTGGTCATCGGGCTGCTCTTCCTCGTGGGCTTCCGCATCGGGCTCAACGTCGCGGACTCCAACGTGATCGACGTCGGCTACGCGGGCGTCATCGGCGCGGACCGGCTGGCCGACGGCGACAGGCTGTACGGCGGCTTCCCCAAGGACAACGAGCACGGCGACACCTACGGGCCCGTCACCTACGCCGCGTACGTGCCCTTCGAGCAGGTCCTGCCCTGGAGCGGGCGCTGGGACGACCTGCCCGCCGCCCACGCCGCGTCCGTGGCCTTCGATCTGCTGTGCCTGGGCCTGCTCTTCCTCATCGGGCGGCGCATGCGCGGTCCCACGCTCGGCCTTGCGCTGACCTATGCCTGGGCGGCGAACCCGTTCACGCTCTACGCACTGGATTGCAACGTCAACGACGGTCTGGTCGCCGCGCTCGTCCTCGCGGCCATCGCTGCGGCGTCCTCGCCCGCGGGCCGCGGCGCGTTCATCACCCTGGCCGGGATGGCGAAGTTCGCCCCCCTCGCGCTGGCGCCGCTGTTCGCCACCTACTCGCGCGGCGTGCTGCGCTTCGTGATCGGCGGCGCGGTGGTGCTCGTGCCGTGCCTGCTGCTGGTCCTGGGCTACGGCGGGCTGCACACCTTCTACGACCGCACGCTGGGCTTCCAGTCCTCGCGCGGGTCGCCCTTCTCGGTGTGGGGTCTCTACGGATGGGACACGGCGCAGACCGCCGTGCAGATCGCGGCCGTCCTGCTGGCGGTGGCCGTCGCCTTCCTGCCGCGCCGGCGCGACCTCGTCGGGCTCTGTGCGCTGGCGGCGGCGGTGCTCATCGCCCTTCAGCTCGGCGTCACGCACTGGTTCTACCTCTACATCGTGTGGTTCCTCGGGCCCGCGCTGATCGCGCTGCTGGGCGACGCCGAGCCCGCCGAGCCGCCCGAGCCGCTGTCCTACGTCGAGCAGCTCGGGCGCCTACCCGCGCCCGCCGTCGCCTGGCGCTGAGGAGGCGGCCAGCCCGAGGCGATGCGCCGCGGTCGCCGCCTCCACGCGCGAGCGCACGCCGAGCTTGGCCAGGATCCGCGAGACGTGGACGCTGGCGGTCTTCTCGGAGATGAACAGCGTCTCGCCGATCTCGCGATTGGTGTGACCCTCGGCCACCAGGCCGAGGACGGTGAGCTCGCGGTCGGTGAGCCCCAGCCGATCGACCCCGGGGGCCTCGTCCGTGGCGTCCGGCGCCGGCTCCAGCGCCACGCGGGCGCGGCGCGCGAGGCCCTCGACCTCGGTGGCCAGCAGCGGCGCGCGCAGGCGCGCGGCGATGTCGGCCGCCTCGCGCAGGGCGTCGCCTGCGCCCGCGCGGTCGCCGCCGGCGACGATCAGGGCCTCGGCCTGGCGCCAGCGCACGTAGCCCAGCTCGAAGGGCTCCTTGAGCGCGGCGAAGCACTGCGCCGCCGCGTCCCATGCGTCGGCGTCCGGGTGCCCGTCGACCCGCCCGAGCTCAGCGACGCTCAGCGCCTGGAAGGCGGCGGGCTCGGGTCCCGGGGCGCCGTCGTGCCAGCGCTCGGGGGCGAGCAGGGCGCCGAGGCTCGCGAAGATCGCCTGGGCGTCATCGCGTGCCCGGGCGACGCCGTCCTCGTCGTTGAGGGCGACCGCGCGCTGCGCGCGGTCGGCGGCGGCGCGCAGCGCGGTCGCGTGCAGGCGCGCGGTGTAGTGGGCGTACTGGTCATCGGGGACGAAGTCCAGCGCGCCGGTGGCGATCTGCCACGCGCGCTCGGGATCGGCGCCCCACAGCGCGGTCTCGGCCTGCCCCGCGGCCTGGTTGCCGATCCACATCGAGTCGCTGGTGCCGCCGAGCAGCTCACGCGCGCGCTGGAAGTGCTCGGCGGCGACGTCGAGGCGGCCACGGCGCATCGCGAGATGGGCGGCGTTGTCGTTGAGGACCACCGCGGCCACGCCCTTGGGGCCCTCGGCCAGCACGCGCTCGACGATCGCCTCGGTCTCGTCGAGGCGACCGAGGCGGGTGAGCCGCCAGGAGGCCTCGCCCTGGAGGAACTGCGCGTAGGTGCGCATGCCGAGGCCCTCGGCCTTGCCCGCGCCCTCGAGCGCGAGCGCGGCGGCCTCCTCGAGGCGCCCCTGCTCGTCCAGGCACTCGCTGAGGTTCGTGTAGGCCCGCCAGATGCCGTCGTAGTCGGAGACCTCCTCGGCGATGCGCTTGGCCTCGCGCAGCACGCGCTCGGCGCCCATCCAGTCGCCGCCCCCGAATCGCGTGACGCCGAGGCTGTTGAGCGCGTGGCCCTCGAAGGCGCGCGCACCGACCGCGCGCGCGACGGCGATGGCACGCTCGCACGCCGCCCGCGTCTGCGGCCCCGGGGCGCGCAGCATCAGGATCTGGGCCTCGGCGGCGAGCACGCGGGCCAGTGCAGGCGTCGGAGGGTCGGGCGGCAGGACGCGCACCGCGTCGCGGTAGGCGGCCAGCGCGCCATCGCTGTCGCCGGCGATCCACAGGTAGCGGCCGAGGCGCTCGCGCGCCAGCGCCGAGGCGACCAGGTCGCCGCCGCGGTCGGCGAGCTCGACGGCCATGCGACCGAGGGTGACCGCGCGGTGGTGCTCGCCGGAGATGTTCATGCCCTGTGCCGCGTGGGCCGCGACCGCCTGCAGCCCGAGCTCGGCGCGCTCCTCGGCGTCGTCCACGCGGTCCCAGATCTCCAGCGCCCGTTCGAAGTGCTGCCCGGCCTCGGCGAAGGCGAAGACCTGCTCGGCCTCGAGGCCCGCGCGCACGTAGGCGGCCAGCGCCTCGGGCATGCGGTGCGCCGCGGCCCAGTGGTGGGCCAGCTCGGCGGCGGCCGTCCCGTCGGCGAGGCTGGGATCCGCGCTGAGCGCCTCGGCGAGCGCGAGGTGCAGCGCGGTGCGCTCGCCCGGCAGCAGGTCGGCGTAGGCCGCCTCCTGCAGCAGCGCGTGGCGGAACGCGTAGCCGTCGGCGTCCTGCACGAGGACGTGCTGGGCCACCGCCGCGCGCAGCCCCTCGACCAGCGCGGGCTCGGGGAGCGCCGCGGCCGCCGCCAGCAGTCGGTGGCCCGATCGCCGGCCGGCCGTGGCCGCGACGCGCAGCACGCTGCGGGCGTCGTCGGGCAGCGCCTCCAGGCGCAGGTTCAGGACGTCGCGCAGGCTGGAGGGCAGCGGGCCGGTGACGGCGTCGGCCGCGGCGAGCAGCTCCTCGGCGAAGAAGGCGTTGCCCTCACAGCGCGCGTGCAGGCGCGCGACCAGGCCGGGCTCGGCGGCCGCCCCCAGGATGCCCGCCACCTGCTCGGCCAGTTCGGCCTGCGAGAAGGCCCCGACCTCCAGCCGCTCGACGACCTCGCGGCGCTCCTCCTCGGCCAGGAACGGGCGCAGGGGGTGGCGGCGGTGCAGCTCGTCGCTGCGATAGGTGCCGACGACCAGCAGCCGCTCGTCGCGCAGGCCGCGCACGAGCGACGACAGGAACTCGAGCGTCGAGCGATCGGCCCAGTGGAGGTCCTCGACCGCGAACAGGACGGGCGTCTCGGCGGCCAGGCGGTCCAGCAGCGCGCGCAGCAGCCCGAAGAGTCGTGCCTGGGCCAGCGCTTCGCCGGTGCCGGTGATGCCCTCGCCCGGCGCGTCGGGCCGCTGGGTGGCGTTCAGCTCGGGCAGCAGCCGGGCCAGGTCGCCGCCGGCAGGGCCCACGAGCTCGTCGAAGGCGGTGGGCTCGAGCTCGCGTGCCAGGCCGCGCAGTGCAGCGGCGATCGGCGCGTAGGGCAGGCCGTCCGCGCCGAAGGCCAGGCAGTCGCCGCGCAGGACGCGCGCGCCGCGGGCCACCGCGAGGCGCTCGAGCTCGCGCAGCAGCCGCGTCTTGCCCACGCCGGACTCGCCGCCCACGAACACGGCCGCCGCCGCGCCACGCTCGGCGCGTGCGAGCGCGGCCTCCAGGCGCTCGAGCTCCGTAGCGCGGCCGACGAACACGGGGCTCGAGACGCGCGCTGGCACGCGCCGATTATCTTCGCCCGCCACCGCGTCGTGGGGCGGTTTACACGAGTCCCAGGCGGTGCGCCGTCGTGGCCGCCTCTACGCGCGAGCGCACGCCGAGCTTGGCCAGGATCCGCGAGACGTGGACGCTCGCGGTCTTCTCCGAGATGAACAGCGCCGCGCCGATCTCGCGGTTCGTCTGTCCCTGGGCGACGAGGCCCAGGACGGTGAGCTCGCGGTCGGTGAGCCCGAGCCGCTCGAGGCCGTCGGTCGCGGCCGCGTCCGGGGCCGGTTCCAGCGCCACGCGGGCGCGCCGCGCGAGGCCCTCGACCTCGGCGGCCAGCAGCGGAGCCCACAGCGACGCGGCGATGCCGGCCGCCTCGCGCAGCGCGGTCGCGGCGGCGCCGCGTTCGCCACCGGCGACGATCACCGCCTCGCCCTGGCGCCAGCGCGCGTAGCCGAGCTCGAAGGGCTCCTCGAGCGCAGCGAAGTGCGCGGCCGCCGCGTCCCACGCGGCGGGATCGGAGTGTCCCTCGGCGCGCGCGAGCTCGGCCACGCAGACCGCCTCGAAGGCGAGGGGCTCCGGCCCCGCCGTGCCGTCGTGCCAGCGCTCGGGAGCCAGGAGGGTCCGAAATCGCTCGAGTGTCGCGCGGGCGTCGCGCTGCGCCTCGCCTGTGCCCCGTTCGTCGTTCAGCGCCGCCGCGCGCAGCGCGCGGTCGGCAGCGGCCCGTAGCGCGGTGGCGTACAGGCGGGCCGTGTAGTTGACGTACTCGCGGCCGGCGACGACGTCCAGCGCGCGGGCGGCGAGCGCCCACGCGCCCTCGGGATCGGAGCGCCAGAGCGCGACCTCGGCCTGGCCATGGGCCGCGTTGCCCACCCACATCGAATCGCTGGTGGCGCCCAGCAGCTCGCGCGCGCGCTCGAAGTGCTCGTCGGCGTCGTCGAGCCGGCCGCGTCGCAGCGCGAGGTGCGCGGCGCCGTCGAGCAGCAGGACCCCGGGCAACCCGTTCGGCGCGCCCGCAAGCGCGCGGTCGGCAATCGCCTGCGCATCGTCGAGGCGGCCCAGGCAGATGAGCCGCCAGCAGGCGTCCCCGGCGAGGAACAGCGCGTGGGTGCGAACGCCGAAGCGCTCGGCCACGCGCGCTCCCTGCAGCGCGAGCTCGGCGGCCTCCTCGAGCCGGCCCTGCTGGTCGAGGCAATCGCCGAGATCGACGTAGGCGCGGGTCGTGCCGAAGTCGTCCGAGCGCTCTTGCGCGATGCGCATCGCCTCGCGCAGCGCCCGCTCGCCGCGCACCCAGTCGCCGGTCATGGACATCGCCAGACCGAGCGTGTCGAGTGCGTGTCCCTCGACGCCGCGCGCCCCGGCCGCGCGCGCGGCGGCGACGGCACGCTCGCTGCACGCCCGCGCCTCGTCGCCGGGTCCGCGCAGCACGAGGATCTCGGCTTCGGCGGCAAGGACGCGGGCCAGCTCGGGCGTCGGCGGCTCGGGCGGTAGGACGCGCTCCGCCTCGCGGTAGGAGGCCATGGCGGCGTCGCTGTCGCCGCCGGCCCACAGGTAGATGCCGAGGCGCTCGTGGGCGAGCGCCGAGGCGACCACCTCGCTGCCCCGGCCGGCGAGCTCGATCCCCCGGCGGCCGAGGGCGATCGCACGGTGGTGCTCTCCGGCGCAATGCGCGGCCTGCGCTGCGCGCCCCACGACCGCTGACAGGCCGAGCTCGGAGCGCTCCCCGGCGTCCTCGACGAGGTCCCAGATCTCCAGGGCCCGCTCGAAGTGCTGCGCGGCCTCGGCGAAGGCGGAGACCCGTTCGGCCTCCAGCCCCGCCGCCACGTAGGCGGCGAGCGCCTCGGGCATGCGGTGCGCCGCGCGCCAGTGATGCGCCAGTTCGGCGGCGCCGGCACCGCCGGCGAGGCTGGGGTCGGCGCTCAGGGCCTCGGCGAGGGCCAGGTGCAGCGTGGTCCGCTCACCGGGGAGCAGGTCGGCGTAGGCGGCCTCCTCGAGCAGGGCGTGGCGGAAGGCGTAGCCGTCGCTGTCGTGGACGAGGACGTGGTGGGTCACCGCCGCCCGCAGCGCCTCCAGGAGCGCGGGCTCGGGGAGGTCGGTGACGGCGGCGAGCAGCCGATGGCCGGGATGCCGACCGGCCGCCGCGGCCACGCGCAGGACCGCGCGCGCATCCTGTGGCAGCGCCTCGAGTCGCAGGCCGAGGGTCTCGTGGAGGCTGGGCGGCAGCGGGCCGCCCGCGCCGCCGGAGGCGGCGAGCAGCTCCTCGGCGAAGAAAGCGTTGCCCTCGCAGCGCGCGTGCAGGCGAGCGACGAGCGCCGGCTCCGCGGCGCCGCCCAGGATCCCCTCGGCCTGCGCCGCGAGCTCGGTGGGCGAGAACGGCCCGAGCTCGATGCGCTGCACCACCTCGCGGCGCTCCTCCTCGGCCAGGAACGGGCGCAGCGGATGGCGGCGGTGCAGCTCGTCGCTGCGGTAGGTGCAGACGAGCAGCAGGCGCTCGTCGCGCAGGCCCCGCAGCAGCGAGCCGAGGAACTCGAGCGTGGAGCGGTCGGCCCAGTGGATGTCCTCGATCGCGAACAGGACGGGCGCTGCGACGGCCAGCCGGTCGAGCAGAGCGCGCAGCAGCCCGAACAGCCGGGCCTGCGCGAACGCGTCGCCGCCGCCGGCCGGCGCGTGCGCGGGGCCGCTCACGCCCAGGTCGGGCAGCAGCGGCGCGAGCGCCTCGCGGGCCGCCCCCAGCAGGTCCTCGCACCCGGCCGGGTCGAGCTCGCGCCCCAATCTCCGCAGCGCGGCGGCGATCGGTGCATAGGCCATCTCGCCCGCTCCGAACGCAGCGCAGTCGCCGCGCAGCACGCGCGCCCCGCGATCGCTCGCGGCCCGCTCGAACTCGCGCAGCAGCCGCGTCTTGCCGACGCCGGACTCGCCGGCCACGAACACGGCTGCGGCCACGCCGCGCTCGGCGCGGTCGAGAGCCGCCTCGAGGCGCGCGAGCTCCGTGGCGCGGCCGACGAACTCGGGGCTCGACACGCGCGGGGGCACATGGTCAGTATCTCCGCCCGCCACCGGCGTGGCGAGGATGCTCACGGTGCTGCCCTAGCCCGCGATCGGCTTGGTGGCGAGCACCGTCACGCTGGTGACCCCGTACTTCTCGGCCGCCGCGCGCGCCCGCGGGGAGAGGAAGCTGTAGGCGTTGGCGCGCACGGCCTCGACGCGCAGGCCGGCCCTCTCGATGGCTCCGAGGTAGTTGTCATGGGTGGCGGCGCCGGCGATGCAGGCCGCCCACAGCGCGACGTTGCGCCGTGTGCGCTCGATCAGCTCGCGAGCGCTGACGATGTCGGCGATGGCGAGCCGCCCGCCGGGCCGCAACGCCCGCGCCACCGCCTGGAACACGGCGTCCTTGTCGGGCACCAGATTGACGACGCCGTTGGAGATGACGACGTCGACGCTGCCGGCCTCCACGGGCGGATCCTCGATCAGCCCTTCGACGAACCGGATGTGGTCGGCGCCGAGCCCATCGCGCAGGCGCCGCGCCTTGGCCAGCTGGGCGTCGGTCATGTCGACGCCGGTCACCCGGCCGGTCGGCCCCGTGAGGTGCGCGGCCACGAAGGCATCGGTGCCGGACCCCGAGCCCAGATCGAGCACCGTGTCGCCCGGCTCGATGGCGGCGAGATCGAGCATGTGCCCGACGCCCGCGAACGAGGCGAGCGCCTCCGGCGGGACGGCGTCGAGCCACTCGGCCGGGTAGCCGAGCCGCTCGGCGACGGGGCGGCCGAGCTCGAAGTGGAAGTCGCCGTCGGGCTGCTGTGCGACCTCGCGGTACATCGCGCGGATGTGGTCGCGCAGCACGCCGGGGTCGACGATGGGCTCTGCCTGTGCAGTCATTGGGTCTCCTGATCGTTAGTGAAGGACGAGCTCGCGCCCGAGCGCGGCGTCGCCGAGGAGGTCGTAGGCGCGGTTGGCTCCGAGCGGGTGCATGAAGCCGCCGGCGCGGACGTCGCGATACGCGCGGGCGAGCGGGTGGCCGTTGAGGTAGCCGGCGCCGCCGGAGAGCGCGAGCGCGCGATCGACGATCCGCGCGGAGCCCTCGTTGACGAACGTCTTCGCCGCCTGCGTCTCGGCGAACAGCGCCGGGGCGTCCTCGTCGGACTCGTCGACCAGCGTCGCGCCCCGGGCCAGCGTGGCCCGGCACGCGCCGAGGTCGACGACGTTCTGGGCGAGCAGCGTGCGCGCGCGGGGATCGGGCTCGCCGCGGGCCGCGAGCGTGTCGGCGATGGCCGCCGCCGCGCTTTCGGCGATCCCGAGCGACGCCGAGGCGTGGAAGAGCCCGGCCGCGAGGTTGCGCGCCATGTAGGCGTCGGCATCGCCGGCCAGGAAGCCCCCGGGCAGCGCGGCGCGCGGTATCTCGACCGCGTCGAAGGTGATCGAATGGCTGCCCGAGGCGCGCATGCCCAGGGCATCCCAGTCGCCGCAGATCTCGACGCCGGCGGCGTCGGTCGGGACCTGGGCGTAGCCGTAGCGCTCGGCGCCGTCGTCGTCGAGGAAGGTGACGGCCGTGAAGAGCACCGTCGCGGCCGGCGACATGGTGCAGAAGGACTTGCGCCCCTCGATGCGCCAGCCCGAGGCCGTGCGCGTCGCCGTGGTCCGCGGCCGGGTGAGGTCCTGCCCCAGCTCGCTGATGGCGGCGGCGATGACCACCCCGTCGCGAGCGATGGACTGCATCGAGGCCGCGAAGATCGCGGCCCGCCGCTGGTCATCGGCGGCCACCGCCATCTGCCAGCGCCGCACGATGTTCATGAGGATGACCAGGTGCATGTTCACGCCGATCGCGACGGAGGCGTCGCCGCGGGCGAGGCGGCTCGAGGCGACGACCACGTCGTGCACCGACGTGACCCCGAGGCCGCCGTACTCGGCGGGAATCGGGGCGGCGAAGTAGCCCTCGCGCTTGAGCGCGTCGATGCTCGCGTGGGGGAAGGAGGCTTCGCGATCGTGCAGCGCGGCACGCGTCGCCAGCTGCTCGGACAGCGATTCGGCCAGGCGCACGAGGCGGGCGCCGGCCTGCGTCTTGGCGGTGAGCTCGACCATCTGACGTTCTCCAGTCGAGGGCGGGCGGCCGGGACAGGGGCCCCGGCCGCCCGGGGCCTCAGTTCGTGACGACGCCGACCTCGACCGGGACGCCGTGGCTGACCATGTCGAAGACGGCGGAGCGCGCCTGGGCGCGCTCGACGACCTCGCGCAGCTTCTCCGGCGGCGCGTCGCCCTTGACCTTGAAGGTCACCTGGATGCGGTCGAAGCCGTTGCGCACCTCGTCGGAGATCCCGAGGCACCCGCGCACGTCCATGTCGCCCTCGAGCGTCGACTCGACCTCGGTCAGGCGGACCTTGCGCGCCGCGGCCACGTAGACCAGCGAGGTGGTCAGGCACGCCGCGAGCGCGTGCAGCAGGGCCTCGGCCGGATTGGGGCCGGTGTCGGCGCCGAGCAGGACGGCCGGCTCGCCTGCGTCGAGGGAGAACGCCTGAGCGCGCGTGCCGTCCTCCTGCCCGGCGCCGTAGAAGCCCTGGATCGTCGAGCGGTTGTGGGCGCCGTCGAGCCAGCGGTTCTGGACGCGGAACTGGAAGCGGGCGAGCGAGGGGTCGGACTTGATGGCGTCGAGCGTGCCGTACATCTGCGCGGTGTCGACGCCGTTGCGGACGCGGTCGAGGACCTGGGACATGCTGGGTCTCCTTGATGGGTGGACGTGCGCCGCTAGGCGCGGGCTGCGGCGGCGCGCCGGATGGGCACCGCGACGGTGGGTGCGGCGAACAGGAGCTCGCGGAACTGCCGCCGGGCCAGCACGAGCAGGCGCATCGGCGAGGTGGCCACGACGGTGGCGGTGCGCTCCCAACGGGTGGCGAGCAGTCCGACCTCGCCGAAGAAGTCGCCGGGCTCGAGGCCCCCGACGCGCTCTCCGTCGCGGAACACGTCGGCCGTGCCCGAGACCACGACGAAGAACTCCTCCGCGTAGCCACCCTGGCGCGTGACCTCGGCGCCGGCCTCGACGCCGACCTCGTCGGCGAGGCGCGCGACGTGCCAGCGCCGCCGCCGTGGGACGGAGGCGAAGAGCGGAATCGATGCGACGGTGTTCAGATCCACGGCGGCCTTGCTTTCGGTCACGGAGGGCAGGAAGGGCGTCCGCGACGAAGCTACGGCGACGATCGGGGTCGCGCATCGGGAGACCGCGCCGTCCTGCTCCTTATCTTCGGAGCGGGCGCGCTTAGCAGCGTGTGTCGGGGTGTGGCTGGTCGGCATGGCGTGGTTTGTACGCCGGGGCCGTTGCGCCGACGTTGGCGCGGCGTTGGCGAGCGCCGGCGCGGCTGACGTAGACTCGCGCCGCTCTCGTCATGGAAGCTGTTGCGTCCGAGCCAGCGGTGAGGACCAGGGTCCGCCTGTGCGGGGCGCTGGCGCTCGAGATCGACGGCCGCGACGCCCTGGCCGCCGTCCCCGCGGGCCAGGCACGGTCGCTGCTGGCCTACCTGCTCACCCGCGAGGACCGCGCGGCCGAGCGCGGCGCGCTGGTCGACGTGATCTGGCCGAGCGGGGCGCCCAAGGACCCGCAGGCCGACCTGCGGGTGATCCTGACCCGGCTGCGCCGCGCGCTGGCGCCGGCCACGCTCGACGGCCGTCAGCACCTGCGCCTTGCCCTGCCCGCCCCGATCTGGGTCGACGTGGAGGTGGCCACGCGGGCGCTCGAGGCAGCCCGGGCACACGCCGGTGACGCGGCGTGGAGCAGCGCGCTCGAGCGGGCACGGGCGGCGCACGCGCTGCTGCGGCCGGGCTTCCTGCCCGGTCAGGAGGGCGCGTGGGCCCAGGACGAGCGCCGCGGGCACGAAGAGCTCGAGCTGGAGGCGCTGGAGTGGATCGCCCGCAGCGGGATCGCCCTGGGCGGCGCGGAGCTCGCGACCGCCCAGCGCGCGGCGAGGGACCTGGTGTCGCGCTCGCCCTTCCGCGAGACCGGCCATCGGCTGTTGATGGAGGCGCTGGGCGCAACCGGGAACGTGGCCGAGGCGCTCCAGGTCTACGAGGAGCTGCGCTGCCTGCTGCGCGACGAGCTCGGTGTCACGCCGGCGCCCGAGGTGCAGGCGCTGCACCAGCGGCTGCTCGCGGGCGAACCGCTTCGCGAGCCCGTCCGCACGGTCGTGCGCGCCAGAACCGCGCCGGGACCGACGCGCTATGCGCGCCACGGCGACATCAGCCTCGCCTACCAGGTCCTCGGCGAGGGCCCCACCACGCTGCTGCTCGTCACCGGCTGGGTGCTCCCGATGGAGGCGATCTGGGAGGACCCGGCCTACGTGCGCTTCGTCGAGCGGCTCGCGTCGTCCTTCCGCGTGATCCTGTGGGACAAGCGCGGCACGGGGCTGTCGGACCGGGTCGCGGTCGACCGGCTCCCGACGCTCGAGGAGCGCATGGACGACATCGGCGCGGTCCTCGACGCCGCGGGCGCCGAGCGGGCCGCGATCGCCGGCCTGTCGGAGGGCGCCGTGCTGGGCGCGCTGTTCGGAGCCACGCACCCGGAACGGACGCAGGCGCTGGTGCTCTACGGCGGCTGGGGGGCCACGGTCGGCGACGCGGACTACCGCGCCATGCCGAGTCGCCGGCGTTTCGACGAGTTCGCCGACCAGGTCCAGCGCTCGTGGGACGACATGGGCCCGTTCCTCGCGCTGTGGGCGCCGACGCACGAGCACGACCCCGTCGTGCGCGACTGGTGGACGCGCGCGCTGCACCGGGGCGCCAGTCCGGCGTCGGCGGTCGCGTGGCTGCGCATGCTCGCCGACTTCGACATCCGCGGCGTCGTGGGGGCCATCCATACGCCCACGCTCGTCATGCACCGCACCGGCGACCGGATGATCAGAGTCGAGAACGGCCGCTGGCTGGGCGCGAGCATCCCCGGGGCCGAGTGCGTCGAGCTGCCCGGCGACGACCACCTGTGGTGGCTCGGCGACCAGGACGCGCTGCTCGACGAGCTCGAGCGCTTCCTCGCCGGCGCCGCGCCCGCCCGCGACCCCGATCGCGTGCTGGCGACGGTGCTCTTCACCGACGTCGTCGACTCGACCCGCCGGGCGTGCGAGGTCGGGGACCCGCGCCGGCGCGACCTCATGGCCCGCCACGAGGCGATCGTCCGCGACCGCCTCGCGCGCTTCCGCGGCCAGGAGGTCAAGACGCTCGGCGACGGCTTCCTGGCGCGTTTCGACGGGCCTGCGCGCGCGATCCGCTGCGCCGCCGCCATCCGCGACGCCATGCGCCCGCTGGGGCTCGAGCTGCGCGCCGGGCTGCACACCGGCGAGGTCGACGTGGTCGACGACGACGTGCACGGCATCGCGGTGGCGATCGCCGCCCGGGTGGCGTCGACGGCGGCCCCCGGCGAGGTGCTCGTCTCGCGCACGGTCCGCGATCTCGTCGCCGGCTCGGGGATCGCGTTCGAGGACCGCGGCACCCATCAGCTCCACGGCGTGGCCGAGGACTGGCAGCTGTACGCGCTGGCGCCGGCCTGATCGCTCAGGTGGCCTGGCTGGGCTCCAGCGGCAGCAAGAGCTGCTCGATGGAAGCCGCCCGCAGCGGCGCGTCCGCGCAGCGCACCAGGACGCCCATGAGCCACGGGTCGTCCTCGGACGTCTCGAAGCGCACGGACATGTGCGTGCGCAGCGACTCGATGGCCTGCTCCTTGCGCACCCCGATGACGCCGCCGCGCGGCCCGGTCATACCGACGTCGGTGATGTAGGCGGTCCCTCCCGGCAGGACGCGCGCGTCGGCGGTCGGCACGTGGGTGTGCGTGCCCACCACGGCGGTCACGCGGCCGTCCAGGAACCAGCCCATCCCCACCTTCTCGCTCGTCGCCTCGGCGTGGATGTCGACCAGGACGTGGTCGACCTTGCCCTCGAGCTGACCCAGCACGGCGTCGATCTCGGTGAAGGCCGGCCGCCCGGCGCGCAGATAGAGGTTCCCGCTGAGGTTGACCACCCCGAGGCGCGCGCCGCCGCGCTCGACGATCGCCCAGCCGCGCCCCGGTTGCGAGCGCAGGTAGTTGGCCGGGCGAATGATGCGCGCTTGAGCGTCGAGGTACGGGTAGATCTCCTTGCGATGGTATGCGTGGTTGCCCAACGTGATGACGTCAACGCCGGCCCCGAGGAGCTCGTCGGCGATCTTCGGCGTGATGCCCAGGCCGCCCGCGACGTTCTCGGCGTTGACCACGACGAACGTCGGCTCGTGGCGCTCCACGAGCCCGGGCAGCAGGGCGAGCAGCGTGCGGCGGCCGAGTCCGCCGACCACGTCGCCGATGAAGAGGATGCTCGCGGGCGCGTCGGGCACGGCGCATACTCTGGCGCAACGGCCCGATGAGCGAGCACCAGCACGACGAGGACCTGCTTCCCGACGATCCGCCGCCGCGCCATCGCGACGACGACTTCGACGACCACGACCCGCTCGAGTCCGAGCCGCCGCCGCCCTCCGCCGACCCGGCCGTCGTTCCGCGCTGGATCCAGCTCGTCGCGCTGCCGCTCCTGCTGCTGCTCGGCTACGCGATCATCAAGGCGGCGGGGACGGTGGTGCTGCTCTTCGTCACCGCCGCGGTCATCGCGCTGATCCTCAACCCGCTCGTCGCCGGCCTGCAGCGCTTCCACCTGCCCCGCGGCGTGGCGATCGTCTGCGTCTACCTGGGCTTCGTGGCAGCGCTGGTCGCCGCCGGCGTGCTGCTGGCCAACCCGATCTCCGACCAGGTCACCACGCTGCGCGACGACATCCCGTCGATCACGGACTCCGCGAACCAGCGCCTCGCCGACGTCCAGGACTACTTCGACCGCAAGGGCATCAACGTCGAGATCAAGAAGCAGGGCCACACCGCGCTCGACACGCTGCAGTCGAAGGTCGTCGGCGGCACCGACTCGATCGTGTCGTTCGGCACCGACCTGCTCACCAAGCTCGTCACCGCGAGCTTCGGGCTGATCCTCGTCTTCGTCCTCTCGGTCTACATGCTCATCCACGGCGAGCGAATAGGCTCGCTCGTGCGCGGCGTGATGCCGCCCGGCGACGGGACGCGCGAGGACGACTACCCCTCGCGCGTGGTGCGGGCGGTCGGGGGCTACGTGCGCGGCCAGCTGCTGTTCAGCGTCGTCATGGGGGCGGGCGCCGGCATCGGCCTGTGGATCTTCGGCGTCGTCGGGATCTTCCCCGACGGCAAGACGTACGCCCTCGCCTTCGGCGTGTGGTTCGGGCTCATGGAGCTCGTGCCCTACGTCGGCCCCTTCCTGGGCGCTGTGCCGCCGCTGCTGGTGGCGCTCTTCCAGGATCCGCTGACCGCCGTCTGGGTGGCGCTGCTGTTCGTCGGGCTGCAGCAGATCGAGGGCCACATCGCCTCGCCGCTGATCTTCGGCCACGCGCTGCGCATCAACCCGCTGCTGGTCATCTTCGCCCTGCTGTTCGGGGCCGAGCTGTTCGGCATCATCGGGGCGCTGGTGGCGCTGCCGGTCGCCGCCGTCGTGCGCGAGACCGTCGTCTACCTGCGCCAGCACCTGGTGCTGGAGCCCTGGGGGACCATGACCCCGTTGGAGATCGTGGAGGCGCGCTCGTCACGAGTGCGATGTCCGGAGTGCGGCGGGCGCTGCGCGGCGGGCGACGCGTACTGCCCGACCTGCGGCGCCGACCTGGCGCGCCCGGAAGTACCGTCCGCAGGGTGAGCACGGCCACCTCCAGCGGCGCGGCCATCGCGGCCGCTGCCGTGACGATGCGCTACGGGCGCCGCGACGCGCTGCGCGACGTCAGCTTCGAGGCCGATCCCGGCGAGGTGGTCGCCGTCATCGGCCCCAACGGGGCGGGCAAGACGACGCTGCTGTCGATCCTGGCCGGGCTGCAGGCGCCGACCAGCGGCAGCGTGAGCCGCAGCGCCCGCGAGGTCGGCTGGGTGCCGCAGCAGCCGGCGGTCTACGCCAAGCTCAGCGTGGCCGAGAACCTGCGGCTCTTCGCGCGGCTGGAGCGCGTGGAGGACCCCGACGCCGTCGTGGCGCGGATGCTCGAGCAGACGGGCCTGGCCGGGCGCGCCGACGACGAGCTCGGGACCCTGTCGGGCGGCAACCGCCAGCGGGTCAACATCGCGGTCGGGCTGCTGGCCGATCCGCCCGTCCTGGCGCTCGACGAGCCCTCCTCGTCGCTGGACCCGCGCCAGCGCGAGCGCCTCTGGAAGTTCATCGGGCTGCTGGCGGCCGCGGGGACGGCGGTCGTCTTCTCCACCCACAACGTCGGCGAGGCCGAGCGCTACGCCGACCGAGTGCTCGTGCTGGCCGACGGCGAGGTCCTCTTCAGCGGCTCGCCGGCCGACCTCGAGGCGCTCGTCGGCGGCGACCCGCGGGACTTCGAGGCGGCCTTCGTGCGCTTCCTGCACGAGCGCGGGCACTGATGCGCTGGCTCCTGCTCAAGGACCTGCGGATCCTGCGCCGCTCGCCCTTCCTCGTCGCGATCCTGGTGGCCTACCCGGTGATCATCGCGGTCCTCATCGGCCTGGCCCTGTCGCGCGGCCCCGACAAGCCGAGGGTCGCGATCGTCAACGAGCTGCCCGCCGGGCAGACGAGCTTCTCGGTCGGCAACCAGCAGCTGGACGTCACCCGCTTCGCCAAGGAGCTGTTCAAGTCGGTGCAGCCGGTGCAGGTCGCGACGCGCGCCCAGGCCGTCGAGAAGGTGCGCTCGGGGGAGGTCCTCGGCGCGCTCATCGTCCCGCCCGACGCCACCCGCAAGCTGCAGGACGCGATCAACCTCGCCGGGACGGCCCCGCCCACCCTGGAGGTCCTCTACAACGCCGACGACCCGATCCGGGCGCAGCTGGCCGAGTCGACGATCAAGGCGCGCCTGGCCGATGCCAACAAGGCGCTCAGCGACAAGCTCACGCAGCTGGCGGCGCGCTACCTGGGCGTGCTGCTCAAGGGCGGGCAGTTCTCGATCCTGGGCCAGAAGTTCGACGTGCTGGGCCTGGTGCGCTCCAAGGCGGCGCTCGAGCGCACCGTCCGCACGCTGCCGCCGAACTCCGAGCAGGCGCGCAGCGTGCAGCAGGTCATCGACTTCGCGCAGATCGCCATCGACAACCTCGGCCTCTCCGACAAGGTGCTGGCCGCCGTGGGCCAGCCGCTGGCGGTCAAGCGCACCGTGATCGCGGGCCACCGTACCCGGCTGGACGCCTTCGCGGTGGCGGTGTCGGTGACCGTCTCGCTCATGTTCATCACCGTGCTGCTGGCCTCGGGCATGCTCGCCCTGGAGCGCGAGGAGCACGCATACGGTCGGCTCGTGCGCGGGCTCGTCTCGCGCCTGGCGCTGCTGGGTGAGAAGGTGCTCCTCGCCGCGACGTGCGCCTTCGCGGTCACGCTCGTCATGCTCTGCGGCATAGGGATCTTCGTCCACCTCGACTGGGGCCGCTTCGGCCTCTGGCTCGTTGCGCTCGCGGGCGGCGCGCTCGGCTTCGGCGCGCTGGGGGTCGCGATCGGCGCGCTCACGCGCGAGGTGCGCGCCGCGTCGCTACTGGCCTTCCTGCTCACGCTGCCGATGGCCTTCCTGGCCCTGGTGCCCGCGGGGACGGTCGCGGGCTGGCTCTACGACGTCATCCGCGCGGTCTCGGCGCTGTTTCCCTTCCGGCCGGCCCTGCAGGCGGTCGACGCGGCGCTCAACGACGCCCGGCCCGCGCTGGGGCCGACGCTGGCGCACCTCGCCGTCCTCGCCGTCGCCTACCTGGCGCTCGCCCGCGTGGCGCTGGCGCGATTTCGATGATGATGAGCGCGATGCGCATGCGCCTGGAGGCCCCGCCCACGGCGATCCGTCCGACCGCCCCCGACGACGCCCCCGCCCAGCTGGCGCTGCGGCAGTCCAATCGTGAGCACACCGGCCCCTGGGATCCGATGCGCGACGAGAGCTTCTACACCGAGGCGGGCCAGCGCCTGGAGCTCGACCTCGATCAGCGCTCATGGGCCGCGGGGAGCGCCTACGCCTTCGCGATCCTCGAGACCGACCGCCGCGACCGGCTCATTGGCCGCGTGGCGCTGTCGAACGTCGTGCGCGGGCCGTGGCAGAACGCGACCCTGGGCTACTGGGTCGACAAGGACGCGCTCGGGCGCGGGCACGCGACGCGCGCCGTACAGCTCGTGCTGGGCTTCGCGTTCGAGCACGCCGGCCTGCACCGCGTGCAGCCCGCGATCATCCCCCGCAACGTCCGCTCGGTGCGCGTGGCCGAGAAGGTTGGCTTCAGGCTGGAGGGCCGTGCGCTGCGGTACCTGAAGATCAACGGGCGCTGGGAGGACCACGACGTCTACGCGCTCACGGTCGAGGACTGGGAGGCCATGGGGAAGGTCTAGGGGCCGGCGGTGCCTACCATGTAGGCGTGCCTTTCCCGCAAACGCGCCTGCGCCGCCTGCGTGCCACGCCGGTGCTGCGCGACCTCGTGCGCGAGACGCGGCTGGACCCGGGCGACTTCGTCCTCCCGCTCTTCGTGGAGGAGGGGCTCGACGGCCGCGCGCCGATCTCCGCGATGCCCGGGGTCGACCGCTTGTCGATCGCCGCGGCCGTCGCCGAGGCCGGCGAGGCGTCGGACCTGGGGATTCCCGCCGTGCTGCTGTTCGGCATCCCCGCGCACAAGGACGAGGAGGGCTCGGGGGCGTGGGACGACGAGGGCGCCGTGCAGCTCGCGACGCGGGCGATCAAGGACGCTCATCCGGACGTGCTCGTGATCGCCGACCTGTGCCTCTGCGAGTACACGAGCCACGGCCACTGCGGCCTCCTGCGCGCCGACGGGGCGGTCGACAACGACGCCAGCGTGGAGCTCCTGGCCCGCACCGCGGTCTCGCAGGCCGCCGCCGGCGCCGACGTGATCGCGCCGAGCGACATGATGGACGGGCGCGTCGGCGCCATCCGGGCGGCGCTCGACGAGGACGGCCGCAGCGACACGCCGATCCTGGCCTACAGCGCCAAGTTCGCCTCCGCCTTCTACGGCCCGTTCCGCGAGGCGGCGGACTCGACGCCGGCCTTCGGCGATCGGCGCGGCTACCAGATGGATCCCGCCAACGGCGACGAGGCGCTGCGCGAGGCGCTGCTCGACGTGCAGGAGGGCGCCGACATGGTCATGGTCAAGCCCGCGCTGCCCTACCTCGACGTGGTGCGGCGCGTTAAGGACGCGACGCACCTGCCGGTCGCCGCGTACAACGTCAGCGGCGAGTATGCGATGGTGAAGGCTGCTGCCGCCGCCGGCTATCTCGACGAGCGCGCCGCGGTCCTCGAGGCGCTGACCTCCATCCGCCGCGCGGGGGCCGACATCGTCATCACCTACCACGCGAAGGATGCCGCTCGATGGCTTCAGTGACGCCCAAGATCCGCTCCCGCAAGGACGGCGCGGCGATCCCGCTCGACGACTTCGACAAGCGCCTGCTCAACGCGATGCAGGGCGGCTTCCCGATCGAGCCGCGGCCCTACGCGTCGGTCGCGGCGGCGCTCGAGGTGCCCGAGGAGCGGGTGCTGGCGCGCGTCGGCGAGCTCGTCGACGAGCGCATCATCCGCCAGATCACGCCGATCTTCGACACCCGTGCGCTCGGCTACGGGTCGATGCTCGTCGCGGCGAAGGTCGACCCCGAGCACCCGTGGCGCGCCGCGCGGATCATCAACTCGCACCCCGGCGTCAGCCACAACTACCTGCGCAACCACGAGTTCAACATGTGGTTCACGCTGGCCGTCGAGGAGGACTCCGCGCTCGGCCTCGACGGCACCCTCGACGTGCTGCAGGAGCTCACCGGCGCCGAGTCGATCCGCCAGCTCCCGACGCTCAAGCTGTTCAAGATCCGCATGGACCTCGAGCTGGTGGGCGGCACCGACGAGCTGGCCAAGTCGGCCGTGGCCGAGGACCCGATCGAGCTCGAGAAGCAGCCCTACGACGAGCTCGACCAGGCCGTCATCCGCGCCACGCAGGGCGACCTGCCCGTGGTCGCCGAGCCGTACACGGCGGCGGCGGCGCAGCTGGGCATGAGCGTCGAGGCGCTGGTCGACCACCTGCGCGCGATGGTCGATCGCGGGCTGCTGCGGCGCGTCGCGGCGATCCTCTTTCACCGCCGCGCCGGCTTCAGCGCGAACGGGATGGGCGTCTGGCAGGTCCCCGACGAGCACATCGCCGCGGTCGGCCCGCGGATGGCGGCCTACCGCGGGATCTCGCACTGCTACCAGCGCCCGACCTACGCCGACTGGCGCTACTCGATCTTCACCATGGCGCACGGGCGCTCGAAGGAGGAGTGCGACGCGATCCTCGACGCGATCGCGGCCGACAACCCCGAGATCCAGGACCGCGCCACGCTCTACAGCTCGACCGAGTTCAAGAAGATCCGCCTCCTGTACTTCACCGAGGACTTCAAGCGCTGGGAACGCGAGCACGCCTCCGTTTGATGGCGGTCTCGCTCACCGACACCCGTTCCTCCGAGCTCTACGCACGCGCGCTGCGGCGCATGCCCGGAGGGGTCAACTCGCCGGTGCGCGCGATGGGCGCCATCGGGCGCGACCCCGTCTTCGTCGAGCGCGGGCACGGGGCCGAGCTCATCGACGTCGACGGCAACCGCTACGTCGACTACGTGTGCTCGTGGGGGCCGCTCATCCACGGCCACGCCCACCCCGCGGTGATCGCGGCGGTCGTCGCTGCGGCCGAGTGCGGGACGACGTTCGGCGCCCCGACCCAGGGCGAGGTCGAGCTGGCCGAGGAGATCGCCCGGCGGGTGCCGTCGGTCGAGATGCTGCGCATGACGTCCTCGGGGACCGAGGCGACGATGAGCGCGATCCGCCTGGCGCGCGCGGCCACGGGGCGCGAGAAGCTCCTGAAGTTCGCCGGTGCCTACCACGGTCACGTCGACGGCCTGCTCGCGCAGGCGGGCTCGGGCCTGGCCACCGGGGCGATCCCGGCCAGCCCCGGAGTGACCGAGGCCGCGACCGCCACGACGGTGATCGTCCCGTGGAACGACCCGGAGGCGTTCCTGCGGGCCACCGAGGAACACGCCTTCGCCGCCATCCTGGCCGAGCCGTTCGCCGCCAACATGGGGCTCGTCGCGCCCGCCGAGGGCTTCCTCGAGCTGCTGCGCGAGCGCGCGAGCGCCACCGGCGCCCTGCTCGTCTTCGACGAGGTCATCACCGGCTTCCGGGTGGCCCGCGGCGGCGCGCAGGAGCTCGCCGGCGTCCTGCCCGACCTGACCATCATGGGCAAGGTCATGGGCGGCGGCCTGCCCGCCGCGGCCTATGGCGGGCCGAGCGCGCTCATGGAGCTCGTCGCCCCCGCCGGCGACGTCTACCAGGCCGGCACCCTGTCGGGCAATCCGCTCGCGGTGGCCGCAGGCCTCGCCGCGCTGGCGCTGCTCGACGAGCGCGCCTACGTCTGCCTGACGGCGCGCACCGAGACGCTGGCCGCGGGCCTGCGCGAGGCCGCCGGCGACCTGCCCGTCCATGTCGTGACTGCGCCGGGCCTGCTCACCGTCTTCTTCTCGGCCACGCCGGTGCACGACTACGCCGACGCCCAGGCCTGCGACCACGCCGCCTTCGCCGCCTGGTGCCGCGGCCTGCTGGCGCGCGGCGTCTATGCGCCCCCGTCGCAGTACGAGGCGTGGTTCCCCTCGCTGGCGCACGAGGCCGAGCACGTCGAGCGCACCGTCGACGCCGCCGCGGCGGCGTTCCGGGAGGCGTTCTGAGCGCGCTGGCGGCCGTGCACGGCGCCCTGCTGGCCGAGGGCGGCCTGCTCGCCCACGCCCTGGGCCCCGCGCCCACGCACGACGACGCGCTGGGCGCCGCGGCCGCGGCGGGGCCGCGCTCGCGCGGCCGCGAGGCGGACGTCGCCTTCGTGATCGAGGCCATCCGCGAGGGCGAGCTGCTGCACTACGGCGCGCCGCGCCTCTTCGCCGCGATCGAGCCCGATCTCGCGCTCCTGGCGGGCGATCGGCTCTACGCGCTGGGGCTCGCCCGGCTGGCGGACCTGGGTGACGTCGAGGCGGTCTCCGAGCTCGCCGACGTCATCGCGCTGTGCGCCCAGGCGCACGCGCAGGAGCACCCGGAGCTGGCCGATGCCGTCTGGCAGGCCGGCGTGGCCGCGGTGGGATGGGGGACGACCGACGCGCTGGAGGCCGCCAAGGCCGCTGCGCGGTCGGGCGATCCTGGCGCAGTGGGCGCCCTCCAAGCGGCATCTCGCGAGGTCGCCGGTCCGTAGACTTATCGGGCGATAAGGTTTCGCCGCCTGAGATGGCAGACGACCGCCGACAGACCAAGAGCAAGTACACCGCCGATCGCATGATCCCGGGCGCCTTCGAGGGCGAGACGGTCACGCGGCGGCGGTTCATGACGGGCACGGCCAACGTGGCGGGCGCCGTGGCCGCCTCGGCCTTCCTGCTCCCCGCGCTCGGCTTCGCCCTCGGCCCGGTGTTCGAGAAGCACGAGCAGCGCTGGCAGCAGGTCGGCACGCTCGACGAGTTCCCGGTCACGACCTACGTGCCCAAGGTCATCACGATCGTCGACGGCATCGGGCAGGCCGGCAAGACGACGACCTACATCCGCAAGCGCGATCCGAAGATCGACACCGACAAGCCCGACAAGTACAACCAGTACATCGCGATCTCCACGCGCTGCATGCATCTCGGCTGTCCGGTGCGCTTCGTGGAGGCCGCCGAGCGCTTCATCTGCCCGTGCCACGGCGGCGTCTACGGGTTCACCGGCAAGGTCGACGGCGGCCCGCCGGTGCGCCCTCTCGATCGCTTCTACACCGAGGTGCGCGGCAACGAGCTGTGGCTCGGCCCGCGCTACTCGGTCAACGAGGAGCTCAAGCGCTACTCGCCGCGCGACCCCGGCGAGCCGCTCGACGGCATCGGGCAGTACCTGTACCCGTCGCGGCCCACCGTGCGCAAGCTGGGGGGGACCTAGGCCATGCCCAAGCTCCCGTTCCCACCGCCCCCGAAGCTCAACCCGGCCCCCAAGCGCCCGGGCGAGGCCAACGGCACGACGAAGCCGCTCGACAGCGCCGCCGAGGCGGGGATCTCCGCCGTCGACTGGATCGACGAGCGCACGTCGCTGTCGGGCGCCGCGCGCTGGATGATGTTCCGCAAGGTCCCCAAGGGGACCAACTGGTTCTACACGCTGGGCACGGCGACGATGTTCGCCTTCCTCAACCAGGCGGTCACCGGCGTCTTCCTGGCCATGTACTACGACCCGTCGCCCACGCGGGCCTACGAGTCGACGCGCTACATCACCAACGAGGCCTTCCTCGGCGAGTTCGTGCGCGGCATGCACAAGTGGGGCTCGTCGGTGATGGTGATCCTGATCTTCCTGCACATGGCGCGGACGTTCTTCTTCGGCGCCTACAAGTACCCGCGGGAGCTCAACTGGGTCATCGGCGTCGTGCTGATCATCCTCACCTTCGTCATGGCGCTGACGGGCTACCTGCTGCCGTTCGACCAGCGCTCGCTCTGGGCGACGGTGGTGGCGAACAACATCACCGCCAGCGGCCCGCTCGTCGGCCCCTATCTCGGCGACTTCCTGCGCGCCGGGCCGGAGTTCGGCGCCACGACGCTGTCGCGCTTCTACTCCATCCACATGCTGCTGGTACCGGGCGCCATCGCGGCGCTGATCGGCGCGCACCTCTATCTCGTGGCCAAGCTCGGCACCACGGCGCCGCCGTGGCTGCGCGCCGAGCTCGACGAAGAGCTCCTGGAGGAGCGGGCGTGAACCGCGCCGAGAAGGAGGCCTACCTCCGCGAGTACTCGATCCTGAAGGCGCAGGGCAAGCCGTTCTTCCCCTATGCGGTGGCCAAGGACGGGCTCATGGCCTGCGTGGTCATGCTCGTCATCATCCTGATGTCGCTGACCCTGGGCGCGGAGCTGGGGCCCAAGGCAGACCCGACGACGACGACCTACACGCCGCGGCCCGAGTGGTACTTCTTCTTCCTCTTCGAGCTGCTGCGGGTCATCAAGCCGCCGAGCCTCGTCGCGCTGGCGACGATCGGGATCCCGACGATCTGCATGATCCTGCTCTTCCTGCTGCCGTTCTACGACCGCGGGCCCGAGCGTCGTCCCGAGCGCCGGCCGATCGCGATGGTCGCGGCCATCTTCACGATCGCCGCAATGGGCTACCTCACCTATCTGGGTGCGGCGGCCGGTCCGCCCACGCAGATCGACCAGCCGACGCCCGAGCGCATCAAGGCGATGGGGCCGCAGATGCTCGCCGAGTACGAGAAGGGCAAGCAGGTGGTGGCCCAATCGGGCTGCCTGGCCTGCCACAAGATCGGCGAGAACGGCAACAGCGGCCCCGGCCCGGCCCTGACCGACATCGGCTCCCGGCTGCCTTCGCAGGCGATCGCGCGCACGCTCGTCAATCCGACCGCGCCGATGCCGCCGTTCACCAGCCTGGAGAAGAACTCCCCGGACAAGTTCAAGGCCCTGGTGACGTACGTCTCGCAGCTCAAGGGCGACTGAGCACGTGAGCGGCGGCACGCCGCGGTCCGGCACGCTTTCAGAGCCGCAGGTGCGGGCGATGTTCGACCGCATCGCCGGCTTCTACGACGTCATGAACTCGGTCATGACGGTCGGCCTGCACCATCGCTGGCGCGCTCGCGCCGCCGATCTGGCGGCGCTGGCGCCCGGTGACAGCGCGCTCGACGTGGCCTGCGGCACCGGTGACCTGGCCATCGAGCTGGCGCGCCGGGTGGGGCCGGACGGCGAGGTGATCGGCTCGGACTTCTCCGAGGAGATGCTCGGGCGCGCCCGCGTCAAGGCCGCGGGCGCGCGTGAGATCGCCTGGGAGTGGGGCAACGCGCTCGAGCTGCCCTATGCGAGCGGGCGCTTCCAGGCCGCGACGGTCGGCTTCGGGGCGCGCAACTTCTCAGACCTCGACCGCGGGCTGGCCGAGATGACCCGGGTCGTCAGGCCCGGCGGGCGCGTGGTCGTGCTCGAGATCACCACGCCGCGCCGGCCCCCGCTGTCGACCTTCTACTCGGTGTGGTTCGACCGCGTCGTGCCGCTCATCGGGCGCCTGACGGGCGAGGAGGAGGCCTACACCTACCTGCCCAACTCCGTGCGGCGCTTCCCGGGCCCCGAGGGCCTCGCCGCGGCGATGGAGCGCGCCGGCCTGGGCGAGATCCGCTGGATCCTGACCGCGGGTGGCATCATCGCCCTGCATGTGGGGACGAAGCGCTAGATGGCGGTGACGGGGCCGGTCACCGAGGTCATGCGGGCCGGGGGGTCGCACATCCCCGACCTGCTCGAGCGCGTCGAGCAGCGCCTGGGCGCGGTGGCCGCCGGCCACGGCGCGCCGCTGGCCGAGCACGCGGGCTCGACCATCGCCGCCGGGGGCAAGCGCCTGCGCCCGCTGCTGGTCTTCCTGGCCGCCGACGGCGAGGAGGGCGAGGGCCTCGTGCGCGCCGCCGCCGCGGTCGAGCTCGTCCACTCCGCGACCCTCGTCCACGACGACGTCCTCGACGCCGCCGCCCTGCGCCGCGGCGTCCCGACGGTGGTGGCCACGGCCGGGCGCGCCGCCGCCACCGCCACCGGCGATCTGCTCTTCGCCCGCGCCTTCGCCGAGCTGGCCGCCAACGGGCGCGCCGACGAGATCCGCGTGCTCTCCGAGGCGTCATCGGCGCTCGCCGAGGGCGAGCTGCTGCAGCGCGCCGACGCCTGGAACCCGGCCGTGTCGCTGGAGCGCTACCTGCGCCGCTGCGAGCTGAAGACCGCGCGCCTGTTCGAGGCGGCCTGCCGCCTCGGCGCGCTGGAGGGCGACGGCGCGCCCGAGCAGCTCGGGGCCTTCGGGCGGCGCATCGGCCTGGCCTTCCAGCTGCTCGACGACGTGCTCGACGTCTCGGGACCGGCGTCGCGCACCGGCAAGCAGCGCGGGACCGACCTGCTCGACGGCACGGTGACGCTGCCCTTCATCCTCGCCCGCGAGCGCGACCCGGAGCTCGGCGCGCTGGACCCGCGGACGATCGACTCCGCCGCGCGGGCCGAGGACGTCTGCGATCGCATCGCGGCCACGGGGGCGCTGGACGAGGCGCGCGCCCGCGCGCTGGAGATGGTCAACGAGGCCAAGGCCGGGCTGCCCGCCGGGCTCTCGGCGCGCCAGCGCCAAGCGCTCGAGCTCGTGGCCACGGGCGTCGTGGCCCGTTACGCCTAGCTTCCGGTGAGCCCCCGGCTCACCGGGGGGTCCGCGCCAGGGACGCCCGCGCCCGCTCGTGGCACGCTGTGTCCGTGAGCGACGAGCGCACGAGCTACGACGTCTGGGGGGCGGCCATCGCGCTCCAGGCCGCGCTGGCGACGCTGCTCGGCCTCGTCCTGATCTTCATCTGGGGGCTGACCGGTGCCGGCTACTTCTGGCCGAAGTGGGTGCTGTTCGGCCTCGCCGTGCCGTTGACGATCCAGCTCGCGATCCGCCTCGCCCTTCGCGTCGATGACGATCGGCGGCGAGCGCTCGCGATCCATGCCGCCGCTTCGGGCTGGATCGCGGCCGTGCTCCTCGCGGTCTACGCGCTCGCCGGAGGCGGCACGTTCTGGCCGCTGTGGGCGGTGGCCACGCTGGCGTTGGCGCTCGGCGCCCACGCGATCGTCGTCGTGGCGTTGCCGAGCCTACGCCCGCAGGAGCGCGAGCTCGAGGCCCGGGTCGACGTGCTCACGCGCACCCGCGCCGGCGCGCTGGACGTCCAGGCGGCCGAGCTGCGGCGCATCGAGCGCGACCTGCACGACGGCGCGCAGGCCCGCCTGGTGGCCCTCAGCATGCAGCTCGGGCGCGCCGAGGAGCGCCTGGAGGGCCAGCCCGAGATCGCCGAGTTCGTGCGCCGGGCGCGCGAGGAGGCGGGCGCCGCCATCGGCGAGCTGCGCGACCTCGCCCGCGGGATCGCGCCGCCGGTCCTGGCCGACCGCGGGCTGGTGGCCGCGGTGGAGGCGCTCGGGGTGCGCGCGCAGATCCCCGTCACCGTGAACGCAGCGATCCTGCGCCGGCCGCTGCCGGTCATCGAGAACGCCGCCTACTTCGTGGTGGCCGAGGCACTGACCAACGCCGCCAAGCACGCCGGCGGTGCCGCGGCCACCGTCGAGCTCGCCGACCACGGCGACCGGCTGGTCGTGGAGGTGTGCGACGACGGCCCGGGTGGCGCGGACGCGACCGGCACCGGGCTGATGGGCCTGCGCCATCGCGTCGCCGCGCTCGACGGCACTCTGACCGTCTCCAGCCCCGCCGGCGGCGGGACGACCGTGCGCGCGGAGCTGCCATGCGGGTGGTGATCGTCGAGGACCAGGCGCTGCTGCGCGAGGGGCTCGTCGCCCTCCTGCGCGAGCAGGGGATCGACGTCGTGGCCCAGGCCGAGGACGGCGCCGGCCTGCTGCGCATCGTCGCCGGCCACAAGCCCGACCTGGCCATCGTCGACGTGCGCCTGCCGCCGAGCTTCACCGACGAGGGCCTGCGCGCGGCCCTGGAGGCGCGGGTGCGCCAGCCGGGGCTCGGCGTCCTCGTGCTCTCGCAGTACGTGGAGCCGGTCTACACCGCCGAGCTGCTGGAGTCCGGCGAGGGCGGCATCGGCTACCTGCTCAAGGAGCGCGTCGGCGACGTGCGCGGCTTCGTCGATGCCGTGCAGCGCGTGGCACGGGGCGGAACGGCGCTCGATCGCGAGGTGGTGGCCGAGCTCGTGCGCTCGCGCACGGGGCAGCAGGGCGAGGGGGCGCTGGCAGCCCTCACCCCGCGCGAGCGCGAGGTCCTGGATCTGATGGCCGAGGGACGCACCAACGCTGCGATCGCGCGCGCGATGGTGGTCACGTCAGGCGCGGTCGAGAAGCACGTCTCGAGCATCTTCGGCAAGCTCGACCTGCCCTCGACCGATGACGATCACCGGCGGGTGCTGGCCGTGCTGGCTTACTTGAGAGCGGCCTAAGGGGTGCCGGAGGCGGCACAGACGGCGGAGCCGTCGCACACGCCGCCGAAGGCGGGTCCCCTCATCGCGGTCTAAAAGTCGTCGGGGAGGATGTGATCAGCGTCGAGCGCGGTGACGAAGCGCTCGATCTCATCCTCCATGTTGGCGTGCATCATCCGCTTGAGGTCGCGGACGAGCGCCTCGGTGCCGCGGTCGAGCACTTCGTCGAAGCGCTCGACGATGGTCTGCTCGAAGACGCCGGTGCCGGCCCACTCGCAGTTGGGGCAGCGCAGCGTGACCTCCCAATGGGTCGCGCCGGCCTCGTCCCACTCGACGGGATAGACCAGGTCCGATCCACAGGAGCCGCAGAGGTGAAGGTCGTCGCAGGACTGCGCGAGGCTCGAGTCGCCGACGGCGGGGAACGCGGGGAGCTCGTCGAAGTAGACGACCTCGATCGTCTTGCCCGAGGGCAGTACGACTCGGCGAACGTAGTGTGGGTTGTCGGCTTCGGGGCTCATGATGGTGGTCTCCTGCTGGCCTCTTCATCGGCTGTCCCCGCCCCCTCCTTTACGGGTCAATCGCAGGTCGCGAGATGTGGCGCGTTGCCGCTCATCTGCTGGACCATCGGCGATGCCCTTGCGCAGCGGCCGGTACGCTTGCCCCATGCCTTCCATCGGCCCGCTCGAGCTCGGCATCATCCTGCTCATCGTGCTCATCGTCTTCGGGCCCAAGCGCCTGCCTGGACTGGGGCGACAGCTGGGGTCCGGCATGCGCGAGTTCAAGGACTCGATCACCGGCAAGGACAAGGACGACGACGAGCCCGAGGCCGAGCCCGTCGTCCGTCAACAGGGGCTCGACCGCGCCGCGGCCGAGCCCGAGGTGGTGTCGGGTGAGGCGCGCCCGCAGGACCAGCCCGCCTCGCGCGCGGACGTTTCCTGAGCGCCGCCGGGGGCGCGCTTGAGCCGCCTGCGGCCGATAGGCCATGAAGACACGCTGAGCCTCGTCGAGCACCTCGACGAGCTCCGCTATCGGCTGATCATCTCGCTCGTCGTGCTCGGCGTCGCCTTCGCCGTCTGCTACTGGCAGAACGGCTGGCTGCTGGACACCATCAACAAGCCGCTGCAGTCGACGCAGAGCATCAGCAACTCCCACCACAAGCAGAGCCCGCTGGAGGACAGCGCGGCGTACGGGCTGAAGAGCGCCAGGGCCCAGCGGCTGACGGTGCCCGTCCTGGCGGGCCAGAAGCTGATCAACGACCTGCTCGCGAGCAAGCTCAAGCTCTCGCCGGCGGAGAAGACGCTGCTGCGCCAGCAGGATCGCCAGCTCGACGCCGCCCTGCGCGCCAACGCTGTGGCGGCGGCCTCGGCGCCCAAGAACACCACGCGATTGCCGGTGACCCTCGGCGTGACGGAGCCCTTCGTGACCACCTTCACCGTGGCGGGCTACGCCGCGCTGCTGCTGGCGCTGCCCTTCCTGCTCTACCAGGCCTACGCCTTCGTCCTGCCGGCCTTCAGCCCGCAGGAGAAGAAGATCGCGCTGCCGCTGATGCTCATGGTGCCCGCGCTCTTCCTGGCCGGGGTGGCCTTCGGCTACTTCGTGGCGTTGCCACGCGCGATCCACTTCCTGCTGACGTTCAACGACAGCAACTTCGACATCCTCATCCGCGCCACGGACTACTACAAGTTCGCGATCATCCTCATCGCGCTGATCGGGCTGCTGTTCCAGATCCCGGTCGGCGTCCTGGCCGTGACGCGCCTGGGGATCATCAGTGCGCGTCAGCTCGCCAAGAACCGCGGCTACGTGATCCTGGGCATCGCGGTGGTCGCCGCGGTGGCCACGCCGACGCCGGACCCGGTGACGATGCTCATCGCCATGGCCCCGCTGCTCGTGCTCTTCGAGTTGAGCGTCCTGCTCGCCCGGATCTTCGAGCGCCGCCGCGCGGCCGCCGAGCCGGAAGAGCGCTGGGACCTCGATGACGACCTGTCCCTATCCTAGATTCGATGCTCTTTGACCTTCGGGGCCGCGGACGGCGCCGCACCGTACAAGTGATCTACCTCTCGCTCGCCATCCTGATGGGCGGCGGCCTCGTCCTGTTCGGCATCGGCGGCGGCACCAACGGCGGCCTGTTCGACGCCATCGGCGGCGGCAGCGGCAGCAGCGCGAACGTCGACGCGGTCTTCCAGAAGCGCCTGGACACCTACAACCAGCGCCTGAAGGTCAACCCGCAGGACGCCGCCGCCCTCATCGGCCTGACCAAGCTCCACGCCAGCAACGCGAGCGTCGGCGAGAACTACAACCAGACCCAGCAGGCCTACACGGCGAAGGGCCTCGCCGAGCTGCGCCAGGCCTCCGCGGCCTGGCAGCGCTATCTCGCGACCAAGCCCGCCAAGCCCGACGCCGACACCGCCTCCCAGATGACCCAGGCCTACGGGCCCCTCGGGCTCAAGCAGTACGACAAGGCCGTCTCGGCGCTGGAGATGGTCATCGCCAGCCGCAAGGAGACCGCGAACCTCTATGCCCAGCTGGCGATCCTGGCCGCCGGGGCCAAACAGGATCGCAAGAGCACGCTGGCCGAGGCCAAGGCCCTCGCGCTCTCGCCCAAGGCCCAGCGCAAGCAGCTGAAATCGGCGATCGACCTGCAGAAGAGCCAGCTCAACGTCCAGCAGCCGGCCCAAGCAAGCGGCTGACCGGACCGCGCCGCTACCATTCCCCGCCGCGCCCCTGTAGCTCAACTGGCAGAGCAGCGGACTCTTAATCCGAAGGTTCCAGGTTCGATTCCTGGCGGGGGCATGCCGGCAGCGCCGCAGACGCGGCGGGCGTCCTGGGCCCGCTGCGCCACCAGCGCGAGCTTCCGCGCCCGGCCCTCGCCCAGCCAGTCGATCCACAGCCGGTGGGCGGCGAGCAGGTCGTCGAGCGCCGGGCGGCCGATCTGCGCGGCGATGTCCTCGGCGTCGGCCTCGAACGCGTCCGCCAGCGCCTGCGCCGTCGCGCGGTGCGCGCGGCTGCGGTCCTCCTGCCAGGTCACGACGAGCCCGGCCCGCTCCAGGGACGCCGTCAGCTCGCCGAGCGCGGTGAGCCAGACGGTGTCGGCGTCGGGCATCGCCGCGCGCTCGGCCGCGGTGAGCGGCGCACCCTCCTCGAGCGTGAAGGCGAACCGCCCGCCCGGCCGCAGCGCAGCGCCGATCTCGCCGACCAGCGCGTTCTTGTCCTCGAAGGCGAGCATCGTCTCGAGCAGGAGCACGACGTCGAAGTGGCCCACCGGGAGGGGCGGGACCTGCGCGATCTCGAAGCGGCAGGGCAGGTCGCCCGCCCGCGCGCGGGCGAGGGCGATGGCGCTCGCGCTGGCGTCGACCCCCAGGTAGGCGCACCCCAGCTCCCGTGTGAGCAGGCGCCCGGGCCCGGCGACGCCGCAGCACAGGTCCAGCACCGTGACCTCGGGGCCGATGCCGGCCCGCGCTGCCAGGGCCAGGATCTCGCCGGCGGTCATGAAGCTCTCCTGCCCGGCGAACTCGCCGGGGGGATACGCCCATGCGCGAGCGCGGTGCAGGGCCCGGTCGAACGGCGCGCGGTCGTCCTGCCTCATGGCCGTGATCGCCTCGGCGCCATCGGCTCCGGATCTTGGCGCAGGGATCGCCGGGAAGGTCCGACGGGGCCCTGGCGTCCGGATTAATGTCAGACCTCGACGTACTCACGACCTCGGAGGCGCGGTGCGAGCCAGTCAGGCGGGCCCGGCGATCGGGCTGCTCGCCCAGCTGCTGCTGCTCGCCGCCCTGGCGGCCACCGCCGGGGTGGGCGCCGCCGGCTGGGTCGTCGGCGTCGCCTGCGCCGCGGCGATGGCGGCGGCGCTGGCGCGGGGACTCGCGCTCCGCGCCGGCGACCGGCTCGGGCCGGCGTCGTGGGTGACGCTCGCGCGGGCCACGCTCGCCGTGGGCGTCGCCGCGCTGGTGGCGGCCTCGTTCGCGCATGACACGCCGGTGGCGCTGCTCGTGACGCTTGCCGCCGTCGCGCTCGCGCTCGACGCGGTCGACGGGTGGCTGGCGCGGCGGACCGGGACCGCAACGGCGCTGGGCGCGCGCTTCGACGGCGAGGTCGACGCCTTCCTGATCCTCGCGCTCAGCGTCTACGTCGCCCCGATGTACGGCGCCTGGGTCCTCGCGATCGGGGCGGCGCGCTACCTCTTCCTCCTGGGCGAGTGGCTGCTGCCGTGGATGAGCGCGCCGCTGCCGTCACGCCGCTGGCGCAGGATCGTCGCGGCGGCGCAGGGGATCGTGCTGACCGTCGCCGCCGCCGAGGTGCTGCCCCGGGGCCTCACGCAGGGCCTCCTGGTCGCCGCGCTGGCGGCGCTGGCGGCGTCGGTCGGCGAGTGCGTGTGGTGGCTGTGGCGCCGCCGGGACGTCGCGCGCGATCACGCGCCTGCGCTCGACGTCGGTCAGCGCGAGCGCGGGCCGCTGGACACGGGCATGGCGGTGGCGCTCACCGTCCTCGCCTTCCTGCTCGTCTGGGCGGCCGTCGTCGCGCCGGACCAGCCCAGGCTCCTCACCGTCGGTGCGTTCGCGCGGCTGCCCCTCGAGCTGCTCCTCGTCGTCGCGCTGGCCGCGCTGCTGCCCGCCGTCCCGCGCCGCGTGCTGGCCGTGGTCGCGGGAACGCTGCTGGCCGTGCTCGTGGTGGTGAAGGTCCTCGACATGGGGTTCATCACGGCGTATGACCGGCCGTTCGACCCCGTCTCGGACTCGAACTACGTGGGGATCGGCGTCGAGACGCTGCGCGACGCGATCGGCAGGTCGACGGCGAACCTCGCCGTCGCCGCCATCGTCGTGCTCTTCGCCGGGCTCCTCGCGCTCCCGGTCCTGGCGCTGCTGCGCCTCACGCGCGTCGCGGCCGGGCACCGCAGCTGGGCGCTGCGGACGGCCGCCGTGCTGGGCGTCGTCTGGGCGGGCCTGCGCGTCCTCGGCGCGCCGGTCGCCTCCACGAGCGCGGCCTCGCTCGCCGTCCGCGAGGTGCAGGCGGTGCGCAGCGGCCTGCATGCCCAGGAGATCCTCGCCCGCGAGATCCCCCGCGACCGCTTCCGCGCCACTCCCGGCGACCAGCTGCTGACCGGCCTGCGCGGCAAGGATGTCCTGCTGCTGTTCGTCGAGAGCTACGGGAGGGTCGCGGTCCAGGGCTCGTCGTTCTCGCCGGGGGTCGACGCCGTGCTCGACCGGGGCACCGCGCAGCTGCGGGCGGGCGGCTTCTCCTCGCGCAGCGCCTTCCTCACGTCGTCGACCTTCGGCGGGCTCAGCTGGCTGGCGCACTCCACGCTGCAGTCGGGGATCCGGATCGGCACGCAGCGCGGCTACGACCAGCTCGTCAAGAGCGACCGCCTCACCCTCAGCGGAGCGTTCAAGCGGGCCGGCTGGCGGGCGGTGGTCGACGACCCGGTGAACAAGCGGACGTGGCCGGAGGGCTCGAGCTTCTACCACTACGACAAGATCTATGACCGCCGCAACGTCGGCTACCGCGGCCCGGGCTTCGGCTTGCCCCCGATGCCCGACCAGTACGTCCTGTCGAGCCTGCACCGCCTCGAGCTGGCCGAGCGCCACCGGCCGGCGCTCTTCGCCGAGGTCGACCTGATCTCGAGCCACACGCCATGGACGCGCATCCCCCGGCTCATCCCCTGGGACGCGGTCGGCGACGGCTCGATCTTCGACCGCCTCCCGGCGGAGGAGTCCACGCGGTCCGCGCTCTTCGGCGACTCCGATCGAGCCAGGGCTGCCTACGGCCATTCGATCGAGTACACGATGAGCACGATCATCTCCTACGTGCAGCACTACGGCGACGACAAGCTCGTGGTCGTCCTCCTGGGCGACCATCAGCCCCCGATCGTCACCGGCGAGGGCGCCACCCACGACGTGCCGGTCTCGATCATCGCCCACGACCCGAAGGTGACGGCCCAGATCGCCGGATGGGGCTGGCAGGACGGCCTGCTGCCGAGCCCGCAGGCGCCGGTGTGGCCGATGGGCGCGTTCCGCGACCGCTTCCTCACCGCCTTCGGCTCCTCGCCGGCGAAGGGCTGACCACATCGCGGCTCACGCGCAGGGCGTTGCTGGAGCGATCCGGCGCGGCGGGCGCCGGGATGCTGTTGCCGGCCGGCTCGCTGTGGGCGGCGGCGCGCGCCCGCCGCGGCGACCCCCCGATCCGCAACCTCGTGATCTCCTGCCAGGAGAACCGCTCCTTCGACAGCTACTTCGGCTACGCGCCCGAGGTGCAGCGCCGCGGGTTCGGCCCGCCGAGCGGCTTCTCCCAGCCCGACGCGGCCGGCGGCCGGCACCCGGTGTTCCATCGGACCGCGCTGCGGAGCGCCGACCCCAGGCACACGTGGGCCTCGGCGCACGTCCAGTGCGCCGGCGGGCGGATGGACGGCTTCTTCAAGAGCTCGGGCAACGCCGCGATCGGCTTCTACGCCGCGGACGAGCTGCCGTTCTACTACTCGCTGTTCGGCGCTCCCGACGCCGTGCTGTGCGCGAACTACTTCTGCTCGATCCTCGGCCCGACCTCGCCCAACCGCCTGTACCTGATGTCCGGCACCTCGGGCGGCATCACGAGCAACGGCTATTGCTGCTTCGGGATCCTCGACTCGGCGCGGTGGCCGATCATCCTCGACCTCCTCGAGGAGGCCGGGGTCACGTGGAAGATCTACAACCGCGGCGGCCTGGAGGACGTCCTCGGCAGCGACGTCGACAACGTGGCGTGGCTCTGGAGCCGCTGGGCGCACGACCCGCGCACGTCAGGCACCTACGACGAGTACCTGCGCGACTGTGCGGTCGGCACGCTGCCGGCCGTCTCATGGCTCATCCCGAGCTACACGCGGCACCTCGACGAGCACCCGCCCAACGACGTCTCCGCGGGGATGCGCCTCCAGCAGCAGGCCATCGGCGCGCTGCGCGCGTCGCCGCTCTGGGTGATCTCGCCGCTGCTGCGGCGCCGGGGCGTCGTCGCGACGCGCCGGCCGCCGGAGCACGTCTCGACGCTCAAGCTGATCGAGCGCGTGCACGGCCTGCCCGCGCTCGCGTCGCGCAACCACGCGTTCGACCGCGCGACGCCGACGGGTCCTGGCCACGACACCTATGGCGCGCCCGCCCCTCCGCGCGACGGGCTGAGCGCGATCAGCGACCTGACGGAGCTGTTCGCGCTCGACCGCCGCGAAGGGACGAGCGCCGCCGGAACGGAATCTCGAAGACCGACGCGAAGGCCCGCGCGAACACGATCGTCAACGGCACGGCCAGGGCGATCATGACCAGGAAGGCCGGAACGCCCTGGCGGACCCGGCCGGCCACGATCTTCTCGTAGACGACGACGACGATCGGGCCGTGCGTCAGGTACAGGCTGTAGGACGACGCCCCGAGGCCGCGGAACGGCCGCGCCTCGAGCAGGCGCACGAGAGGCGCCGGACGCCCGACGGCCAGACCGGCCAGGAGACACGCGACGGCCGGGCCCAGCGCCAGGTCGACCCAGAACAGGTGGTCGAGCGTCCACACCGACCCCCGCCACCCGATCATCGCGAGCACGGGCGTCGCGGCGGCGAGCGCCAGCCCAGCCCACGGCCACGACCGGCGAGCCGCGCTCGCGCCCACGATGCCGGCGCTCAGCACGCCGACCGCGAAGAGCGCGGCCAGGTCGGGCGGAGACTGGATCACGAACACGTCCAGGCGGGGGACGTGCGGGGCCAGGATCCCGATCGTCGCCACGACGAGCGTCACGATGGCGACCATGACGGCGGCGCCCCAGCGGCGCACCGTCAGCAGCAGGAGAGGGAACACGACGTACAGCTGGGCCTCGACGGCGATCGACCAGAACGATTGGTCGGGGGTTGGCGCGCCGACGAGGTTCTGCACCAGCAGGCCGTTGACGACGACCGACTTGGCGTCGGGCACCCCCTGTCCCGGCGGAGGGACGACGAGCCACGCCACCGCGAGGCTGAAGGCAAGCGCGGCGTAGTACGCCGGCAGGATGCGCAGGGCCCGCCGGCGCGCGAACCCGGAAGCGCCGCCCAGTCGCCAGCCGCGACGGGCCGGTGACAGCGCCAGTGAGAAGCCCGACAGCACGATGAACACGACCACCGCGAACCGGCCGTAGATGAACCAGCCGGCCCAGAACGGTGCGTGGTCGACCGGGTAGCCGGGGAAGGCGCGCAGGAAGACGTGGTTGACGACCACGTAGAGCGCCGCCAGGCCCCGCACGCCGTCCAGCCCGGCCAGCCAGGGTCGCGGAGGGCCCGCGTCCGCAGCTACGCGGCCGCCGGCGGGTGCCTCGGATTGCGCTGAGGCAGTGGTCGTCAGTCCTCCAGGAACCGGGGCGACAGCGCGTAGCGCAGCAGCACCACGTCGCCGATCTGGCGCACCTCCGCGAGGGTCGCGCGCCGCCCCACGTTCCACGGGAAGCGCCCGTCGCTCACGAAGCGCGGCGCGTTCGAGTCGCCGACGAAGAACGGTGCCACGACGAGCTGCAGCTCGTCGACCAGGTCATCGGCCAGGAACTGGGTGTGCACGACGCCGCCACCCTCGACCATGAGCCGCTCCACGCCGCGGTCGGCGAGGTCCTCGCTGAGCCAGCGCATCTGCACGCCGGGGCCGCCGTCCACGATCGTCGCCACCGGTCCGAGCCGCGCACGCGCGTCCGCCACCCGCGGGCTCGAGGTGTAGACGAGCTTCTCGGCTTCGCCGGTGGTGAAGAAGTTCGAGCGCGCGTCGAGGTCCACCCTGTCGGTCACGGTGATCTTCATCGGCGATGGTGCGAGCCCGCGGGCCGTGCGCCGGTCGCGGCGGGCCTGCGAGCGCACGAGCAGCCGCGGGTCGTCGGTGCGCACGGTGACCGCGCCGACCATGATCGCGTCGCAGGACGCGCGCACCTCGTCGACCCGGTCGAAGTCGGCCTCGTTGGACAGCGCGAGGCGCGGCGTCTGGTCGCCGAGGTACCCGTCGAGCGACACGCTGCAGCTCAGCAGGGTGTACGGGCGGTCAGACACTGGCTCCTCCTCCTTCCCGGCGGACCCAGCCCGCCACGAGGACCGCGGCGCCCGGCAGGCTGGCGACGAACACCATCACGCCATATACGACCGCCGTGGCGACCCCGCGTGACGCGCCCAGGCCCGCCGCGGCGAACGCCCACGCCGTCACGCCCTCACGCGGCCCCCAGCCGCCGACGTTGGGCAGCGCCGCGGCGAGCATCACGAGCAGCGCCAGTGGCAGCATCAGCGACAGCGACGCGGTTGCGCCCGCCGTCCGCGCGGCGATCAGGAACGTGACCGTGTGGCCTGCGACGACCAGCGCCGACGCGAGCGCGATGGCGGGCCACGCCCGCCCCGGGAGCAGCCCGGCGCGCACGTCGCGGGCCGCGGCGGCGCGCAGTCGCGACAACCGTGACCCGCCCGCACGGCCGGCGGCGGGTCGCGCGCGCGCCGCGAGCACGACCACGGCCGCCGCCGCGAGGAGCGCCAGCGCGACGAGCGGCATGGCCGCCCGCACGGGCGACGGCACGACGAGGAGCACGGTGACGGTGAGGACGACCTGCACGACCTGCCCGGCCGAGCGCTCCCACGCCACGGCGCGCAGCCCGCGGCCGACGTCGCTGGTGTCCCGACCGTGGCTGATCCCGCGGTGGACGTCGCCCACCACCCCGCCGGGCAGCGTGACGTTGAGGAAGAGCGAGCGGTAGTAGGCGGCCACCGCCGTGCCCAGCGGCAGGTCGACGCCGAGGCCCCGGGCCACGATCCTCCAGCGCCACGCGCAGCAGACGGTGGTCAGCACAGCGAGGCCGGCCGCGGCCGCCAGTGCCACGCCGTCCACCGTGCGCAGCCCGTCGAGGAACGGGCCGGTCCCGACCCGCCAGACCAGGACGGCGAGCGTGGCCGCGGCGGCGACGGGGCGGGCCCATCGCCACACGGCCCGGTGGGTCGCGGTGCTCCGCGCGGTGTGGACGGCGGTGGTCACGGCAGCACCAGCAGGTCGGCGTGGTCGACCGTGACGGCGAGCTCCCCGGTGGCCGCCTGCGCCAGGCGCCGGTCCCGGTAGGCGCCGGCCTCGGCGGCCAGGGTGGGGTCCTGCTCGCACGCGGCGGCGACCGACCCCATGAACCACTCGGCCGTCAGGTCGGCGTGGCTCGCATCGAGGCGCCAGGGGGTGGGTCGGACGAGGACCTCGGCGCCGGTGCCGCGGAGCTGCTCGACGGCGGCGGCGACGGCGTCAGGACCGAGCCGGTCGCCGCGCCGCTGGTGTGCGTTGAACGCCGCGCCGATGCGCGCGTCCATCGGTTCCGTCGGCGTCAGCGCGAAGCGACCGGCGACGGTCAGCGCGAGCAGCATCGGGCACCCGACGGCCGTGCACGTGTCGAGCATCCTGGCCAGCTCGTCCGCGGTCAGCATGTCGAGCAGCGCCGAGGCGACGACGGCGCTCGCGCCGGCGAGTTCGTCCGGTGCCAGCCGAGTGATGTCGGACCGTCTCACCTCGGCGGTGACCAACGCCGAGCCCGGAGGGCTCGCCACCGCAAGCTCCAGCAGATCCGCGTCCCGGTCGTGGATCACCCAGTGCTGGCGCCCTGGCAGCCGCGGCGCGAGCCAGCGGCCCATCGCGCCGCTGCCGCCGCCGAGGTCGTGGATGACCACGCCATTCGTGGGGAGGTGGCGCGCGAGGCGCTCGGCGAGCTCGGCCGAGCGCGCCTCTGCGTCGGCCGGCTCGCGCAGGGCGAGCCACTCGGGACTGACCCGGACGGGGGCCGCCATCATCGCGCCGCTCCCGCGAGGACGCCGGCGAGAGCGGACGTGGTGGCCGGCCACCCGCGCAGCGACGCACGCCGCTCGCGGGCGGCCCGGCGCAGGCGCCCGCGCAGCGTGGCGTCGCCCAGCCAGGCGCGCAGCGCGGCGCCGAGGGCGACGGGGTCGCCGGCCGGCACCAGCAGGCCCGGCCGGGTGCCGTCCTCCCCGTGCCCGAGGGCCTCGCTCACCCCGCCGACCTCGGCGGCGAGGACCGGCAGGCCGCGGGCCAGGGCCTCGGTGACGACCATGCCGTACGTCTCGGCGTGCGAGGCGAGCACGAGCAGGTCCGCGGCGGCGTACGCGCGGTCGAGGTCCGCGCCGGTCCTCGGTCCCGCGAAGCGCACCCGGTCGGCCAGCCCCTGCGTCCGCGTCGCCCGGCGCACGCCGTCGGCGAACGCCGGGTCGCGGTCCAGGCTGCCCACGCACGCGCAGCGCCAGCGCAGGTCAGCGGCCGTCGCGAGCGCTTCGACCAGCACGTCGTGCCCCTTCTCGGGCGTCACCGCCGCGACGCAGAGCAACGCGTCGCCGGCCGCGGTTCCCGGCGCGAGGCCGGCGCTGTCGACGCCGGGCGCGGCCACGTGCACCCGGTCGGCGGGCAGCGCGTACAGCTCCTGCAGCCGGCGCCGGGTCCAAGCGCTGGTCGTGACGACGGCGCAGGCCGCCGCGAGGACCTCGCGCTCGCGCGCCCGGACGGCGGAGGCGTCGCCGTCGGCCGGGCGGTGGCCCAGCGGCATGTGCACGAGCACGACCTGTCGCAACCGGCGCGCCTGCGCCACGAGCACCTCGGGGGCGGCGGACGCGATCAGGCCGTCGAGCAGCACCACGGCGCCGTCGGGGATCCGCGCGATGGCACCGGCGAGGGCGGCCTGTCCCGCCGCGCCCCGACGCGGCCAGGCGCCGGCGATCGGGTGCTGGTGCACCGCCCAGCCGAGCGCGGCGAGCTCCCGGCACACCCGGCGGTCGTAGGCGTTGCCACCGCTCGGCCGCGCCGGGTCGTCGATGCCCTCGGGGACGACGACGTGGACCTCGCTCACAGCGCCCGCTCGTAGCTCGCCCATGCGACGTGGGACTCGCGCAGCGTGACGACCAGCCCGTCGAGCTCGCGCCCGCCGTCGCCCAGGGCACCGGTCCGCGCGCCGTCGGCGAGGCGGTCCGCGACGATCCGGGCGAGCGCCTCGGTGGTGGTGTTCATGCCCGCGAAGTCGGCCTCGTCGTCGAGGTTGCGGTAGCCGAGCTCGGCCACGATGGCGCGCAGCGCCTCGGCGGCGCGGCCGATGTCGACCACGATGCCGTCGGCGTCGAGGGCCGCGCGGCGGAAGGTGGCGTCGACGATGTACGTCGCGCCGTGCAGGCGCTGCGCGGGCCCGAACACCTCGCCGCGCAGGCTGTGGGCGATCAGCATGTGGTCGCGGACGGTCACGCTGAACATGCGCCACCCCCGCCATAGGTGATGGTGTGACAGAGCGCCGGCAGGCTCCCCGCGGCCAGGCGCGCCATGACGCCGGGTAGCTCGTCGAAGGGCGACTCCCCGGTGACGAGCACGTCGAACGCGGGATCGCGCAGCAGGTCGAGCGCGAGGGCCAGCCGGTCGGCCGCCGTCCGGCGCGCGCTTCGGGCCGGCGACACCGTCCCGACCTGGCTGGCGCGCAGGCCGAGGCGGCCCGCGTGAAACGCGCCGCCCAGCGAGAGCCGCACCTCGGTATCGCCGTACCAGCTGAGGTCGAGCACGGTGCCCTCGGGTGCGAGCAGGTCGAGCGAGCACTGCAGGCCGGCGGAGGTCGCGCTCGTGTGCACGACCAGGTCGCGCCCGCCGGCGGCGGCGTCCGGTCGCGCGAAGCCGGCGCCGAGTGCGGCCGCGACCTCGGCCCGTGACCCGTCGACGTCGACGAGCGTGACCTCGACCGCCGGGAACCGAGCGAGCAGGCGGGCGACGCAGCAGCCGACCATCCCGGCGCCGACGACGGCGACGCGGTCGCCGATCAATGGCGCCGCGTCCCACAGGGCGTTGACGGCGGTCTCGACGGTGCCGGCGAGCACCGCGCGCGCGGGCGGGACGTCATCGGGCACGACGGTCACGGCGCCGGCGGGCACCACGTAGGCGGTCTGGTGCGGGTACAGGCAGAAGACCGTGCGGCCGCGCAGCTCCGGCGGCCCCTGCTCGACGGCGCCGACGTTCAGGTAGCCGTACTTGACCGGCCCGGGGAAGTCCCCCTCCTGGAACGGCGCGCGCATCGCGGCGTACTGGCTCGGCGGCACGCCGCCCCGGAACACCAGCGTCTCGGTTCCCCGGCTGACGCCCGATCGCAGCGTGCGGACCACCACGTCGCCGCGCCCCGGCTCCGGCAGCGCGACCGGCCGAATCTCCCCGCGCCCGGGCGCGCGCAACCAGAACGCGTGCGCGTCGTCGAGCACGTCCTATGCCTCGGCTTCGTCCCGCATCGGTCTCTGGTGCTCCCGGCAAGCCCTCACCCAGGCAGACGCCGTGCCGCCGGCGATCCTTCCCTTGGGCAAGCGAGGGCGCGCCGGAGTCTATGGCCGCCGGACGGGCATCGCCGGCGCCGCTACCTCGGTCCGTAGACGCGCTTCTCCGGATCCCAGGTGATGCCGGCGCGATCGTCGTAGCCGGCCGACCTGGAGGCCAGCCGCCAGTCGCCGCCGTCGTCGTTGTCGGTGGCCCGGACGAAGATCGGCGTCGCGCTCTTGTCGCGCGACCCGGCGATGGAGCCGATCGGGCCGGACGCCTTGATGACGTTGAAGGCCTGGTGGGGGCGCAGGTTGGCCGCGACCCAGCGGCCGATGCACGACGGCGGGTCCGCGTCCGGCGCGACGGTCAGGCCGTCGAGGACGTTGCGCTGCACCCGGTAGTTGGAGCCCTGGCAGTCGCGCATCGCGCTGATGCTGCCGTTGCCGCGGATGGTGTTGTGCTCCATCCTGAGGCCGTAGCCCGTGTAGAACGGGTCGTGCCGGTCGGGCCTCAGGTTGTAGACCTGGAAGGGGTTCGCGAACCCCCCGTTGCCCGCGGGCCGATTGACAATGAGGTTGTCGCTGAACTCGACGTTGGTGTCCCTGCCGTCCTTCATGAAGAACCCGGCGCCGCCGTTGCCCGCGGCGCCCTCGACGTCGTTGACGAAGCGGTTGCCGATGTAGCGGATGCCGTGCGCCTCGCCGAAGGACTGAAAGCCGTCGTTGTGGCAGTCGGGGCACTCCTCGCGCACCCGGATCAGGTTGTCGCGGTAGGTGAGCCCGCGGCAGTTGATCCAGCAGCGCGTGATGTCGTGCTCGGTCTTGGCACCGCGGTTGCTGATCTCGCTCTCGATCCACGAGCCGGGGCCCGAGGGATCGCCGACCTCGCCGTAGGCCGATGCCTCGCCGGTGATGCGGTCCTGGCGGAAGGTGATGTTCGCAGCGCCCGGACCGAGTGTGGCGGCGCCGTGGATCACCAGGTCCTCGAAGGTCATCCACGTGCCGGTGACGCTGATCGCGCCCGTGATCGACACCCTGCCCGGGTTCTCGGCCCTGAAGGTGACCCCGGGTGCGGACTTGGCGTCGGCGATCGGCGGGACCTTGTAGGAGCCGTCGCGGATCAGCACGCGGTCACCGCCCTCGCTGATGGACAGCGCGTCGGGGAACGAGCACGCGGTTGCCGCGTTGTAGGGCGCCGGCTCGGGCGCCCGCAGGCAGCTGCCGCCGGTCCGGCTGACCCACAGGTTGGCGGTCCGCCCGCCGCCGTTGGCGCCGTCACCGCCGCCACCACCCCCGCTTCCGCCACCGCCCACGTCGAGCACGAGCACGAGCACCGCAGCGATCACCGCGCAGGCAGCCGCCACGGCGATACCGACCATCCGTGCTCGGCGCCCGCCCATGCCGAGAATCCTACGGCGGCGGTGCTCGCGGAGGCCCCAGCGCGCCTTCAGGCGGAGGAAGGGCTAGCGTTGGGCCATGCTCGCGATCCTCGACGGCACCGTCACCGACGCCGCGCAGGCGCAGATCCCCGCCACGGACGACGGGTTCCTGCGCGGCGACGGCGTCTTCGAGGTCATGCGCCTCTACGGGGGCCGGCCCTTCGCCTTCGACGACCACCTGACGCGCCTGGCCCGGTCGGCGGCCAACCTGCGCCTGCCGATCGACCTGGAGGCCGTGCGCGCCGACGTCGAAACGCTGGTCGAGCGCAACGAGGTCGCCGACGCCGCGCTGCGCGTGGTGGTCACCCGGGGCGGCCGCCGGCTGGCGATCGTCGAGGAGCTCAAGCCGCTGCCCGACACGCTGGCGCTGGCCAGCATCGAGTACGCGCCGACGCGCGTGCTCGACCAGGTCAAGTCGCTGTCCTACGCCGCCAACATGCTCGCCCGCCGCCTGGCCCAGGAGCAGGGCGCTGACGACGCGCTCCTCGTGACTCCGCACGGCCGCGTGCTCGAGGGGCCGACGACGGCGTTCGTGTGCTCGCTCGACGGGGAGACGCTCATCACGCCCCCGCTGTCCGAGCACATCCTCGACTCGATCACGCGCCGGCACCTGCTCGACGTCGTCGAGGTGACCGAGCAGGTCATCGCCCGCGACGACATCGCCCGCGTGCGCGAGGCGTTCATGGCCTCGACGCTGCGCGAGGTCCATCCGGTGCGCACGATCGACGGCGCCGAGCTTCCCGCCGCGCCGGGCGCGCTCACGCAGGAGGCGGCGCGCCGGATCCGCTCGCACATCGAGCGGGAGCTCGGCGTCTCCGCCTGATCCTTGCGGGTCCTCACGGTCATCGGCAATCGGCCGCAGTTCGTCAAGGCGGCGGCGGTCTCGCGGCTGCTGCGCGCCGAGCACGACGAGTTGCTCGTGCACACCGGCCAGCATCACGACGACGAGCTGTCGACGATCTTCGTGACCGAGCTGGGCGTCCCGCGCCCCGAGCGCGAGCTGGGCATCCACGGGGGGAGCAACACCGAGCAGACGGCCCGGATGCTCGCCGCCCTGGGCCCGCTGGTGGCCGGCGAGCGCCCCGACCTCGTGCTGGTTTACGGCGACACGAACTCGACGCTGGCCGGCGGGCTGGTCGCGGCCCAGGCCCGCGTCCCGGTCGCCCACGTGGAGGCCGGCATGCGCTCGTTCGATCGCGCGATGCCCGAGGAGCTCAATCGCGTGCTCACCGACCACCTCTCCGATCTGCTCCTGTGCCCCTCGCCGACGGCCGTCGCCAACCTCGAGCGCGAGCACGTCGCGGGCCGCGTCGAGCTGGTGGGTGACGTGATGGTCGATGTGGCGCTGCTCTTCCAGCCGCGAGCGCGCGCCGACGACGGCCCCTTGCGCGCGGCGGGCGTCAGCGCCGGGGAGTACGCGCTGGTCACCGCGCACCGCGCGGGCAACGTCGATGCCCCCGCGCGCCTGCGGGCGCTGGTCGACCTGCTGCTCGCGCTCCCGCTGCCCGTCGTCCTGCCGCTGCACCCGCGCACGCGCGCGCGCCTGGAGGCGGCCGGCTGGCTGGGCGAACTGGAGGACGCCGGGCATGTGCACCTGCGGCCGCCGCTGGGCTACCTGGCCTTCACCGCGCTCCTGTCGCGCGCGCGCGTGGTCCTCACCGACTCCGGCGGCGTGCAGAAGGAGGCCTATCTGGCCGGCGTGCCATGCGTGACGATGCGCGACACGACCGAGTGGGTCGAGACCGTCGAGGCGGGCTGGAACGTGCTCGTCGATCTCGACGCCGGCGCGGCGCTGGCCGCGCTGGAGCGCACGTCCCCGGCCGCTCGGCCCGAGCTCTACGGCGACGGCCACGCGGGCGCGCGCGTCGTCGCGGCGATCGCGCGCTGAGCGCTCAACCGCCGCCGATGCGCCGCAGGGCGACGCCGGCGGCGGCGAAGCGCGCGCCGTCGAGCAGGCCGCGGCCGTCGACGACGGCGCGCACCCCGGGCAGGTCGCCGGGGCCCAGGGCCATGTAGGCGGCGTGGTCGGCCTGCAGGATGAAGCCCGCCGCATCGCGCCCGTCCCAGGGCTCGAAGCCGAGCGCGCGCAGCTCGGCGTCGTCGTACAGCGGGTCGGTCGCCAGCGGCTCCGCGCCGCGTACGGCGAGCGCGTCGCGGAGGGCGAAGGCGCCGCTGAAGGCGGTCTCCTTGACGTTGCCGCGATAGGCCACGCCGAGGATCACCACGCGCGTCCCCGTGAGCCCGCCGAGCTCGGCCTCGAGCAGGTCGACGGCGTGCGCGGGCATCGCCTCGTTGATCTCGCGCGCCGTGCCGGGCAGGCGCGCCTCGGGGTCGGCGTCGAGGTAGAAGCGCGGGTAGACCGGGATGCAGTGCCCGCCCACCGCCACCCCGGGGCGGTGGATGTGGCTGAAGGGCTGCGAGTTGGCGGCGGCGATCACGCGGTCGATGTCGATGCCGGTGCGGTCGGCGAAGCGCGCGAACTCATTGGCCAGGGCGATGTTCACGTCGCGGTAGGTGGTCTCGGCGAGCTTGGACAGCTCGGCCGCCTCGGCCGAGCCCATCGGCCACACCTCGGCCTCGAGGAAGCTGCGGTAGAGCTCGACGCCGCGGGCCTCGCCGGCGGCGCTGAGGCCGCCCAGGAGCTTGGGATAGGTCGCGAGGTCGCGGAAGACGCGGCCGCTGTAGACGCGCTCGGGACTGAACACGCAGAAGAACTCGTCCTCCGCGCGCAGGCCGCTGTGGCGGGCCAGCGCGGGCGCGACGCGGGCGCGCGTCGTGCCCACCGGCAGCGTCGTCTCGACCGCCACCGTCGTTCCCGCCTGCAGGCCGGCGCCGATGTCGGCGAGCACGGAGTCCAGCGGGCCCCAGTCGGGCCGGGCGTCGGCGTCGGTCACCAGCGGCGGGACGGCGACGACGAGCTCGGGGGCCCCGGCGACCGCCGCCGTGGTGTCGGTCGTGGCGCGCAGGCGCCCGTCGCCGACGACCTCGGCCAGCGCCTCGGCGAGGCCCTCCTCGCCGGTGAACGGCGGTTGCGCGGCGTTGATGAGTTCGACCGCGGCCGCGTCGATGTCGCAGCCGATCACCTCGTGTCCGGCGCGGGCGATCTGCGTGGCGAGCGGCAGGCCGATCTTGCCCAGCGCGACGACGACCGCCCTCACGTGGCCGCCTCGACGAGCACCACGGTCTCGCCGGCCTGCGCGGAGGCCAGCGCGGCCTCGGCGACGAGGACGGTGTCCAGGCCCTCCGACAGCGTGACCACCGCGGCCTCGCTGTCGCCCTCCAGCAGGTCGCAGAACGTCTCGAGCTCGACCAGCAGCGGCTCGCGGCGCGCCAGCGCGTACCGGGTCGAATCGCCCTCCGAGACGCCGCGCAGCGACTGTGTGTTCTCCCAGTCCGAGGCCACCTTGCCGTTGCGGTAGAAGGTCAGGTCGGCGGTGAGGGTGTCGGCCACCAGCATGCCGCGCTCGCCGAGGACCCTGGTCTGGCGCACCTTGGTGGGCGAGAGCCAGTCGACGACGCAGTTGAAGCTGATCGCGTTCTCCAGGCGCCCGGTGGCGAGGACGAGGTCCTCGTGCTCGCGGCCCATCCGGTGCTGGGTCTCGGCGCTCACGCGCTCGACGGGGGCGCCGCCGAGCCAGCGCACGAGGTCGAGGTCGTGCGTGGCGAGGTCTTTGATGACGCCGACGTCGCGCACGCGGTCCGGGAAGGGGCCGATACGCTCGGTGGCCACGAGGAAGACCTGGCCGAGCTCGCCCGCCTGGGTCTTCTCGCGCAGCGTGAGCAGGGCGGGATTGAAACGCTCGACGTGGCCGACCGCGGCGTGGATGCCGGCCGCCTGGCACGCGTCGATGAGGACGCGGCCCTCGGCCGAGGTGGCCGCCAGCGGCTTCTCGACCAGCACGTGGACGCCCTCGGCGGCGAGCCGGCTCACCGCGGCGACGTGCTCCTCGGTGGGCACCGCCACGATCGCGAAGTCGGGCGCTCGGTCCCGCAGCAGGGCGTCGAGATCGCCGAACACGAGGCCCGGGTCGTGGACGGCGGCGAAGCGGTCGCCGCCGGGGTCCACAGCGCCGGCGAAGGCGACGCGCGGCGAGGCCTGCAGCAGCCGGGCGTGGTGACGGCCGATCATGCCCAGCCCGAGCACGGCGCCGCGCAGCGGCCGGGTGGAGTCTGGGCTCGGCACGGCGTCACTAGGGTATCCGCCATGCCCGACCACCCCGCCCCCGGCCTCGTCCTCAGCCCCACCGCCTCCGTCGGCCGCGACGTCACCTTCGGCGCCAACGTCGTGGTCCACGACGGCGTGGTGATCGGTGACGGCGTCGTCATCCAGGACAACGTCGTGCTCGGCAAGTCGCCGCGGCTGGCGGCGACCTCGGGGGCGCCGCGCACCCAGCTCGACGCTCTCGTCATCGAGGAGGGCGCGGCGGTGTGCGCGGGCGCGATCGTGTTCGCCGGCTCGCACATCGGCGCGGGCGCGATCGTCGGCGATCAGTCCTACGTCCGCGAGCGCACGCGCATCGGGCCCAACAGCGTCATCGGGCGTGGATCGGCCATCGACAACGACGTCATCATCGGCGCGCGCGTCAGCGTGCAGACCAACGTCTACGTGACCGGCTTCAGCATCGTCGAGGACGACGTCTTCCTCGGCCCCGGCGTCTTCACCACCAACGACGACGCCATGGGCCGCCATCCCGCCGACGAGCAGCTGCGCGGCGCGACCCTGCGGCGCGCGTGCCGGATCGGCGGGGCCGCGGTGCTGGTGCCCGGCGTCGAGATCGGCGAGGAGGCCTTCGTGGCCGCCGGCGCCGTGGTCACCAACGACGTGCCCGCCCGCGCGGTGGTGATGGGAGTCCCGGCGCGCGTCATCCGCCGCGTCGGCGACGAGGACCTGCTGGAAGCCTGGAAGTGAGGCTTCCGCATCTACCCGGCGCGCGCGAGCCGGCGCTGGCGCGGCGCCGGCGGCTGCGCGCCGAGCGCCGCACGCTGGCCATCGCGGTCGCCGCCCTGCTGACGAGCGGCGCGGTGGGGGTCACCGAGGTCGGGCGCGTGTGGCGCCGCGGGTCGGCGCCGCTGCCGATCGAGGCCGTCGGCGAGCCCGACAGCGAAGCCGCCGCCCGCCTCGCCGCGGCCGGCGCGGAGGCCCTCGGCCAGACCGTCGAGGTGGCCGTGCGCGGCTACCAGGAGGGTTCGCGGCGTGAGAACGCGCTGCTGAACCTGCTCGGCTCCTTCACGCTCGCGTGGGCCGTCATCCGGCTCTCGACGCACACCATCCGCCGCCGCGGCCGCTTCGGGCCGTTCGGCGATCTCGTCGTCGGCCGCCACCACATCCACCACTTCGTGCCCGGCATCGCGATCGCCTTCCTCGCCGGCGGCGCCTCGGTCGTCGGTCGCAGCGCCGACGTGGATCGCTGGCTCGCCATTCCCTTCGGCACCGGCGTCGCCCTGACCCTCGACGAGTCGGCGCTGCTGCTCAAGCTCGACGACGTCTACTGGACCGAGGAGGGCATCGTCAGCGTGCAGATCTCGCTCGCGGTCGTCTCCATGCTCTCGATGCTGGCCCTCGCCCTGCGCATGCTGCGCCGCGGCGAGCGCGTCGTGCTCGAGGAGGCGTGAGCCTCAGGCCGCGGCGGCGTCGAGGCGGTCGCCCGCGGGCGTCCAGATGATCTGCTCGCGACCTGGGCCGACCCCGACGAGCACGATCGGCACGCCGATGAAGTCGGCGATGTAGTCGAGGTACTCGCGCGCCGCCTCGGGCAGGTCGGCCCACGAGCGGCAGCCGGTGATGTCCTCGCTCCAGCCGGGCAGGTCGACGTACTCGCCGGTCGCGTGGTGCAGCACGGACTGGTGGTAGGGGAAGGTGTCGAACGTCGCCTCGTCCTTGCCGCGGTAGCGCGTGCACACGCGCAGGGTGTCGAAGCCGCTGAACACGTCGAGCTTGGTGATGACCAGGCCGGTGAGGGTGTTCAGGCGCGCGGCGTAGCGCAGGGCGACGAGGTCGATCCAGCCGGTGCGCCGCGCGCGCCCGGTGGTGGTGCCGAACTCCCCGCCGCGCTCGCGCAGGTCGGCGCCGACGGCGTCGTCGAGCTCGGTGGGGAACGGCCCCGCGCCGACGCGTGTCGCGTAGGCCTTGGCGACGCCCCAGATCACGTCGATGTCGCGCGGGCCCACGCCGGCGCCGACGCACGCCGCGCCGGCCACCGGGTTCGACGAGGTCACGAATGGATAGGTGCCGTGGTCGAGGTCGAGCATCGTCGCCTGGGCGCCCTCGAAGACGACCGTGCCGCCCTCGTCCAGGCAGCGCTGGGCGAGGGCCGAGGTGTCCGCGATGTACTGCTCCAGGCGGTGGCCGAAGGTCAGGTAGTCCTCGGTCATGCGCTGCAGATCGAGCGCGGGGTCCTTGGCGAACGGGCGCAGCGTCAGGCGCTTGGGCTCCAGCGCGGCGGAGATCTTCTTCTTGAGGATCTTCTCGTCGAGCATGTCCTGCACGCGGATGCCCAGCCGCGCCGCCTTGTCGGCGTAGCAGGGGCCGATGCCGCGCTTGGTCGTCCCGATCGAGAGCTTGCCCAGCTTCGCCTCGCCCGCGCTGTCGAGCATCAAGTGGTAGGGCATGATCAGGTGCGCGTTGGCGCTGACGCGCAGGCCCGAGACGTCGACGCCCTTGGCCCGCAGCCCGTCGATCTCGTCGGTGAGCACGCGCGGGTCGAGGACCACGCCGTTGCCGATCACGCACACCTTGCCGGGATAGAGGATCCCGCTCGGCATGAGATGGAAGGCCCACTTCTGCCCGTCGCGCACGATCGTATGGCCGGCGTTGTTGCCGCCCTGGAAGCGCACGACCATGTCGGCGCGCTCGGCGAGGAGATCGACGATCTTGCCCTTGCCCTCGTCGCCCCATTGGACGCCCACGATGACGATGCCCGGCATGTCCGATCCAGTCTGTCAGGCGACGAACTTGCGCGCGTCTTCGCCATAGAGCGGCACCAGCGTGCACATCTCCTCCAGGCGCGACGCCGTCCGCTCGCCGATCTGCGCGCCGAGGTCGCCGCGCTCGAGGTTCGTCGTGATCACGACCGAGCGCTCCTCCTCGTAGCGGGCGTTGACGATCGCGTAGAGCTGCTCGAGCACCCATTCCGACGTCTTCTCCGCGCCGACGTCGTCGACGTGCAGGAGGTCGACGGCGGCCAGGCGATCCAGGAAGGAGACGTAGGACCCGTCGCCGTCGGACTCGAACGTGGCGCGGATCTCGGCCAGCAGCCGTGGCAGCGAGTAGATGGCCACCGAGCGCCCGGCGTCGAGCGCCGCGCGCGAGACGAGCATCGCCAGCGTCGTCTTGCCCGTGCCGACCTCGCCGTGCAGCCACAGCCCGCGCCCGCCGTCGAGGTTCTCGTCCAGCGTCGCGGCGAAGCGCCGCACGATGCGCACCTGGGGCTCGGGCATGTCGGTGACCGGCGGGCGGTCGAAGGAGACGCCGCGGTACTTGCGCGGGATGACCGCGCTCAGCCGCCGCGAGCGCCGGCGCTCGACGCGCGCCGGACGACAGCGGCACGGGGTGGCGACGCGGGTGGCCTCGTCGATGACGAAGCCGCTGCCATCGCACTGGCCGAAGGGGCACGGTGCCTCGTCGATCATGCGGCGCGCTGGAGCCCCAGGAAGCGCGGGTACTCGTTCTGGAAGGTCAGGGGCACGTCGCCGAGCCCGCCGTTGCGGTGCTTGGCGATGATGAGCTCGGCCTCTCCGGGCTTGTCCGTGGTCTCGGGGAAGTAGTACTCGTCGCGGTAGATGAACATCACGAGGTCGGCGTCCTGCTCGATCTGGCCGGACTCCCTCAGGTCGGAGAGCATCGGGCGCTTGTCGGTGCGCGACTCGACGCCGCGCGAGAGCTGGCTGAGGGCGATGACCGGCACGCTGAGCTCGCGCGCGAGGATCTTCAGTCCGCGGCTCATCTCGCCCACCTGCTGCACGCGGTTCTCGATCCGCGAGTCGGCGCGCATGAGCTGCAGGTAGTCGACGATCACGAGGCCCAGCCCGCCGTACTCGGCCATGGCCTGCTGGTGCAGCCGCCGCGCCTTGGCGCGCACGTCCATGATCCCGATGTCCGAGGAGTCGTCGACGTACAGGGGCGCCGCGTCGTACTCGCTGGCGGTGCGCAGCACCCGCTTCCACTTCGCCTCGTCGCGCAGCCGCCCCTTGCGCAGGTCGTCGCCCTTGATCGAGGCCTGCGAGGCGATGAAGCGCTGGGCGAGCTCGGCCTCGGACATCTCGAGGCTGAACAGGGCCACCGGGCGCCGGTTGTCCTTGTTCAGCGCGACGTTCTCGGCCATGTTGGTGACCAGCGCGCTGTTGTGCACGATCACGTCGTCGGCGACGAAGTTGTGATCACCCGGCACGGTGATGTCGAAAGTCTCCTGCTCGCCGATCGGCTCGATGGACGCGACCTCGTCCCACCAGACGTCAGACGTGGACAGCGCCGCCAGCTGCTCGTCGTCCGTCGCCCGCGCGAGCTCCCCGATGCGTGCACGCGAGAGGCCGCGGGCGCCGACATGCCAGTTGTGCGTACGCGGACGGTTCGTGGCGGCGCTCACGTCGGCCCAGGGGCGCGACCCCTTGGCGGCCAGGACGGCGTCCCATACCGCGGGCGGGATCGTGTCGACGTTCGTCCGGGGACCGACCCGCCGCAGACCCGCGACGACACGTGCCAACGGCGCCGCCTTGCCACACACGCGGATGCGGCTGCAGAACGTCTCGAGCCCGTCCTGACCGGTGATGAGCACCTCGCGCGCGACCTTGCCCGTGCCGTCGTACACCGCGCGGCGCGACGTCCGCATGCGCGAGACGATGCCCAGGCGTAGGAGCAGGTGCTGGACGTCGAGCGCGTGCCGCTCGCTGATCGTGGAATAGCCGATCTGGCGCAGGCGATAGCTGGCGTAGGCGTGGCCGTCGCACGCGTAGAGCACCGCCAGGAAGCGCTCGAGCCGACTCTCGTCGAGACCGAAGATGGCGTCGGGGACGAACTTCTCGGCGGAACGCAGCCCCCACAGGCCGTGCAGTTCGCACAGCTCGCGCACCGGGTTGCTCCTGGAGCCGCGTCCGGCGCTGATCGTGCCCGTCCCATGCCCGGCCCCGCTCGCGTTCAGCCTCAAGCCGAAGGCCGCGGCAGCGCCCTCGAGCTCGTCGAGCACCGGGGAGTCGGGGCCGAAGCAGAATCGCGGGGTGCGTTCGGTGAGGCTGCCGTTCGCGATGAGCGCGGCGAGCATGACGATCTCGTGGTCGGGCATCGTCTGATCGAAGTGCGGGCGCGGCAGCCGACGCGGCACGGCGATGCGGGCGCCTGCCGTGAGCTCATCGAGCTGACGCCAGCCGCCAATGGTCAGCAGCGGATGGTTCGCCGTCGCCTCGATGCGCCGACCCAGACGCGTGGTGAGGCGATAGATGGGACGCACGCCGTTGCGGAAGGCGGCGGTCGCCCGTGTCGAACGGAGCTTGAGATCGGAACCGATGCTCGCGACGTGCACCTCCTCGCCGCCCTCTATCAGCGCCACCACTTCGTCCATCCGACGACGCGCACCGGTCATGGGGTCATAGACGAGCGCCGAGCCCGTGAGGCATTTCCCCATCGATGGGCGCGCCGCGATGATGATCAGGTTGCCCGGCTGGAAGCCGCCGGTGATCGAGTCGAGGTCGGCGAAGCCGGACGGGGTGCCGGTGAGCGAGCGGCCCTCGGCGGAGAGCTCCTGCCACTTGCGCACCTCGGCGTGCAGGACCTCGCCGACCAGGCGGAAGTCCTTCTGGCGGTCGTCGTGGGCGACCTCGAGGACGGCGCGCTCGGCCCATTCGACGAGCTCGCGCGGCGGCGCCTCGTGACCGTGGACGCTGGCCTGGATCTCGTAGGAGGCGGTCAGCAGGCGGCGCAGCAGCGCGCGGTCGCGGACGATCTGCGCGTACTGGCGCAGGTTGCCGACGGCGGGGACCGCCGCGGTGAGCGCGTCGATCTCCGCCTGGCCCCCGGCCGAGTCGAGCCGGCCGCGCGAGCGCAGGTGCTCGGTGACGGTGAGGACGTCGATCGACTCGCCCGCCGTGAAGAGCGCGAGCATCGACTCGTAGACCTCGCGATGGCGCTCGCGATAGAAGTCCTCGACCTTCAGGCCCTCCTCGATCACGAACGCGTAGTGCGTGCGATCGGAGAGCAGCATCGCCCCGAGCACCGACTGCTCGGCCTCGATCGAGTGCGGCGGCGCGGCGCCCGCCGCGGCGGGCTGGGGGGCGCCCGAGGGGCGCCCGTCGGTGGTCGGTGCGGAGCTCATGGAGTGGCCAGCGAACGTAGCAACGGCGGGGGTCGGCAGCCCCGCGCTTCCCCGCATACACGGCGTCTTTCTTCACACGCCTGTGCGGAGTCGTCACACGTCCGTCGCGGGGCAGGGCGGACATGAAGAAGGCCTCCCGGAGGAGGCCTTCGGCACGGCGTCGACGGGTCGGCTGGAGCTACTGCTCGCTGACCATCGTCTTGACGTTGGCGGTGACGCCGTCGGCCATCTCCACCACGACCATGTACGTCCCGACGTGCTTGATGGGCTCGTCGAGGTGGATCTTGCGGCGGTCGATCGTGATGCCGCGCGCCTCCTGGATGGCGTCGGCGATGTCCTGCGTGGTGACCGAGCCGAACAGGCGCCCGTCGTCGCCGGCCTGCTGGCTGATGGTGAGCACCGTCTTGTTGAGCAGCTCGGCGCTCTCGGAGGCGCGGGTGACGGCCTCCTGCGCGGCGCGCTCCTCGGCCGCCGCGCGGCTCTGGGCGGCGTTGATGGCGCCCTTGGTCGCCGGCTGGGCGAGCTTGCGCGGGATCAGGTAGTTGCGCAGGTAGCCCTTGGAGACGTCGACGACGGTCCCCTTCTCGCCGAGCGTCTCGACGTCCTTGAGCAGGATCGCCTCGGGCATCGCCTAGCGCTCCTCGCGCTCGCGGTACCCGCCGCCGCGCCCGCCGCGCTCGGGGCGCTCCTCGCGGGCGTCGCTCACGTAGGGCAGCAGTGCGATCTCACGCGCGCGCTTGACCGCGGTGGCCAGCTGGTTCTGGTGGCGCCGGCAGGCGCCGCTGATCCGCCGCGAGCGGATCTTGCCGCGCTCGGAGACGAAGCGGCGCAGCGTCGCGACGTCCTTGTAGTCGACCTGCTCGATCTTGTCCTTGCAGTACGGGCAGGACTTGCGCCGGCCGGAACCGGGGCCGCCCTTCTTGTCGCGCCGTCGTGCGGGCTTGGCTCTGCGTGCTTTGGCCACGTCTTGGAGTCCTTCTGAAGCTTCGTCAACAGTCGAACGCGCGCCGGCGGCGCGCGAACGGACATTGTGACACGTTTGCCGCAGTCGACCCGCGCGGCTCAGTTGCAGATGTGGCAGCGCCCGCGCGGGCAGGAGCACGCGAACAGCGCCGGTGTGGCGCCGCCGGGCCGCCAGCCACGCAGCGCCTGCATCTCGCCCGGCTCTCGCCGGTCGATCGGGCCGCCGGGCCAGCAGTGGCCGCCGAGCATCGAGGCGAGACGATTGCGATCGGCCTCGGTCCAGCTGGCGATCGTCTCGATGAGCGCGGTGATCAGCGTGTGGTGGTAGTGCTTGTCCATCGGGGGCTTCCTCTGCGTCGACGCGTCTGGACCTGGCGCGTGGGCGCTTGGTACCCCCGTGTCACCCGTGCCAAGCGCAGCCACCCGATCCGTGCCTGCGATCGGTAGCGCATCGACTTCCAACGGCGACGGCCGCTCCCGCGCCCGCCCGGGCGCGGGAGGCCTGCGCAGCGGCCTAGTCAGCATGGACGCATGAGGAGGCTGGTCCTCGTGCGTCGCATCTTTCGCGGGTTGACAATCGCGGGTGTTGAGGGCCGCAACGGCCACCGCATACGACCTGCGTGGAGGACCAGCCGTGCCTGACGTTACCGCTTCGATTGCGCCCGCCGACGTGCGTCTGTGGGTCAGCCTGGATGTCCATAAGTTCTCGATCGTCGCCGCGACGCTGCCGCCGAGCGGCGGCAAGCCGGAGGTGTCTCGGATCGAGACGACCGAGCGCGCGATCCGTCGCTTCATCGACCGTGTCGGCGGGCCGGCGGGCCTGGCGGTCTGCTACGAGGCGGGCCCGGGCGGGTTCGCGCTGTGGCGGCTTTTGACGCGCATCGGGGTCGCGTGCGACGTCGTCGCGCCGTCGCTGGTCCCGGTCCGCGCCGGCGATCGCGTCAAGACCGATCGCCGTGACGCCAAGAAGCTCGTCGCGCTGCACCGCGCCGGCTTGCTGCGCTACGTGTTCGCGCCGACGGCCGAGACCGAAGGGCTCAGGGACCTGCTGCGCTGCCGCGACGATCTTCGCTGCGCGCGGACCGCCGCGCGCCAGCGCGTGCTCAAGCAGCTGCTGCGCCACGGGCGGATCTTCCGTGACGGCAAGACCACCTTCTCGCTCAAGCACCGCCGCTGGATCAACGCTCAGCGCTTGGATGATCCGCTCGCTCAGCTGGCGCTCGAGGAGATGCTGATCCACCTCGATGGCATCGAACGCCAGCTCGACACGCTCGACGCACAGCTCGAGCAGATCGCGCAGTCCGAGCGCTGGGGCGAGCAGGTCAAGATCCTCACGCGCTTCCGCGGCATCTCGACCTTGACGGCGCTGGGGTTGATCGCAGAGATCGGCGACTTCGCGCGCTTCAGCCACCCACGCGAGCTGGCCTCGTGGCTGGGCATCGTCCCCAGCGAGTACTCCTCCGGCGACCAGCAACACCGCGGCCACATCACCAAGGCCGGCAACCGCCACGCCCGCAGGCTGCTGATCGAGGCCGCCTGGCACTACCGCCACGCCCCACGACGCCCCGCCACAGGGCCGCAGCCCGACGAGCGCGCCTGGCAAGCCCAGGTTCGCCTGCACCACCGCCACCGCCACCTCGCCGAACACGGCAAGCGCCCCACCGTCGTCAACGTCGCGATCGCCCGCGAGCTCGTCGGCTTCCTGTGGGCCGCAATGACCGACCAGCCCCTGACCACCACCCCCAACCAGCCTCAGGAGATCGCCGCCTAGCAACCGCGACACCCCAGAGGTGGGGCCGGGCGGCGCGGTGCGAGCCGCCCGGAGGATCCTCGATCGGTCTATGCGATACCGACTCGCGACGCTAGTTCGAGGCAGCTCACGACCGGACACTGTCCTGCGGTCCCGACCCGCGCATCTCAGAGTGACAGTCGTCGTTGCCCTCGCACCCGCCGCCCGGCCCCACCACCCACCACCATGAACAGCAACCACCACCGCCAACGCTCACTTGACACGCGCGTCCATCTCAGACCGTATGGCGGGTGAGCTCGGGGGCGGGTGGTGTTGCGCTGGCAGGGCATCGAGGGAGGGCTGTGTGTGGGGGCTCGGGGTGGGGTGGTTTTCCGTGCGGTGTGAGTAGAAGGGTCAGTACCTCACGCAGCCTTGCGTGGCTCGGACGGCGGCTGGTACGCGACGCGCGGGCGAACGCCTCACGCGGCCAGTGTGGCGGCGTGGGCCGACACATAGCTGGGAGGTGCTGACCTTGGCGGAAGCTGCCCGCTGGGTTGGGCTGGACGTCCATGCGACGCAAACCACGGTCGCGGTCCTCGACAAGGACACCGGAGAGCTGTCGCGCGCGAAATTGCGCGGCGCCCCTTGAGAAGGTGGTGGTGGAGTTCTTGGCCGGTTTCGAGGGCCGGGTGATCGCGGTCTACGAGGCTGGGCCGACGGGAATGAAGCTCGCGCGGGTGGCGCGCGAGCGGGGTATCGACATGCGTGTCTGCGCGCCCGGGCTGATTCCGCGCAAGCCGACTGATCGGATCAAGACCGACGCGCGTGACGCCGAGCGGCTGGTGCGCCAGCTCGCCGCCGGCGGCCTGTCGTTCGTTCGCGTCCCCAGCGAGGAAGAAGAGGCGCTGCGTGACCTCGTTCGCGCTCGCGAGGACGCCCGTCAGGATCTCTCGCGGGCGCGACATCGCTTGAGCAAGATGCTGCTGCGTCGCGGGTTGCGCTACGAAGCGGGCTCGACGTGGACCGATCGGCACATCGATTGGATCGTGCGGTTGAAGTTCGACGACCTGGCCTCGCGGATGGTGGTCGGCGAGTACGTCAACGCCGTCCAGCAGCTTCACCGGCGCCGCAAGGACCTCGAGGCCACGATCGAGGACTTGCTGCCCTCGGCGCCGTTCGCTAGTACCGCTTACCGGCTGCGGTGCTTCCGTGGCCTGGCGACGCTGTTGGCGGTCGGGCTGTGCTGCGAGGTCGGCGACTTCCATCGCTTCGCCAAGCCCTCGCAGCTCTCAGCGTTTCTGGGGATCGTCCCGGCCGAGTACACCACCGACAGCAAGCGCCGTTTGGGGGCGATCACCAAAGCGGGTTCCAGCCACGCTCGCCGGCTGTTGGTCGAGGCCGCCTGGCACTACCGGCGCCTGCCCGCCACCGGGATCACGCTCGCTCGCCGCCAAGAGGGCATCGATCCGCGCGTCGTGGCGGTCGCCTGGCGCGCGCAGCTGCGTCTGCACAAGCGCTACACGCAGATGAGGGCGCGCAACAAGCCCGCCGGCGTGATCACGATCGCCAACGCCCGCGAACTGGCGTGCTTCTGCTGGGAGGCCGCCACGCTGGACTAACCCGACTGCCATCACGTGACCCCGGCGGCTCGACGCTGCCGGGGTCCGATGTCCACCACAAGGGCCAGCAAGCGCCGCACTCGATTCGGGTCGCGTCCGTTCTATGGGCACCATCGACGCCAGACGGCGTCCGGAGCGCCCGCTCCTAGAGAGCGATCCGCGGCGAACCAACGGTCATGGGGTGAGCGAGTCCCCGCATATCAGGCTGACCATCGCAGTCGCGCTGCCTGGTTCCCCGGACGTCGGACCCCGGGAGCCCCGAGCTCCACTCCTCGCCACAACGACAACGGGCCCGCCACCGCGAGCCCGCCACCGAACGCTGCCCTTGACAAGCGTCACGCCATATCAGAACGGGATGTCGTCGTCGGCGGGGGCCGAGGAGCCCGAGCCACCGCCCGCGGGGGCGGCTGCGAAATCGCCCGTGTCGGCGGGGATGTCCGAGCGGGGCGTGAAGCCGCCGCCGTTGCCGCCGCCGGCGTCGTCGCGCGGGCTGGAGAGGAACTGGACGGTGTCGGCGATGATGTCGATCGCCTGGCGCTTCTGGCCCTCCGGGCTCTCCCACTCACGCCACTCCAGGCGCCCGTCGATGGCCACCGGACGGCCCTTGGACAGGTAGCGGGCGCAGTTCTCGCCCTGGGCGCCCCACACGGTGACGTCGAAGTAGTTGGGCTTGTCGACCCACTCGTTGGTCGAGTTGTCCTTGCGGCGCGTGTTGCACGCCACGCGCAGCTTGCACAGCGAGGTGCCGCTCGGCAGCGAGCGCAGCTCGGGATCGGCGGTCAGGTTGCCGGTGATGATCACCCGGTTGATATTTGAGGCGGCCATTTGGGGTTGCTCCCTTCGGGGGCGAACAGTCGTCGCGGAACTCGTCTGCGATCGAGTCTAGACACGGGTTCGGAGCGAACTCGGCGAAGAGCCCGCTTTCTCCGCGCTTTTGTTGCAGAGTGGCCGCGAAGGCGTTGCGGACCGCGGCCGTTAGGCCGCGGAGGGCGCTTCGGCGGGCTCTTCCGCAGGCTCGGCGGCCGTCGGAGCGGCGGGCGCCGGAGCAGGTGCCGGGGGCGCGGACGGCGCCTCGGCGCGCGGCAGCTCCGTCGGGGCGGGCGTTCCGGGCGCGAGCTTGATGATCCGGAAGCGAACGACCCCGTCGGCGATGCGCAGCATGCGCTGCAGGTTCGCCAGCAGCACGGGCGGCCCGTGGAACTGCAGCAGGTGGTACTCGGCGTCGGTGCGGTGGCGGATCTCGTAGGCCAGGGCACGCGTGCCCCAGTCGACGTCGTTCACGATCGTGCCCGCGGTCGAGATCGCCGACTCGACGTCGGTCAGGACCTTCTTGCGCTGATCCTCGGGTGCGCTCGTGTCGAGCAGCAGGACGAGGTCGTAGAGGGGTTCAGGTGCAGCCATGTGAAGTTCGCCGATCGATGGACGGCGGCGGCGGAAGATAGCAGGGGGCGAAGCCACGGCGCCGCCCGCCTAGCACGCCCGATGGGCCCCGACGGCGTGTGGCGCAGGATCCGCTGGGACAACGTGGCCCGCCTCGTTGCGCTCGTTGCGCTCGCGCTCCTGGTCGTGGCGTGGCCGCGCCTGGGCGCTCGCCCGCCGCGGCTGCCGCCGCCCACCGCGGTCCCGGTGGCCGCCGCACCGCCCGCCGCGCCGCGGCCACCGCGGGCGACCGAGCCACAGGCGCGGCGCCCGCCGGCGCGCCGGCGCCAGGGCGGCGCACGACGGCGCGCCACGCGGCGACCGCGAGCTCGGCCCCAGCGGCGACCCGTGGTCCAGCGGCGAGCGCCGTCCGCGCCCCGCCGGCCGGCGCCGCAGCGCGAACTGTCGCCGCTGCCGCCGCGGCCGGCCAACCGCCAGATTCCCCCGGAGCCGCGACCCCGGCCCGACCCGGCGGCCGAGGAGTTCGGCCTGCCCTGACCGCCGCCCGCCTACGACTCGGCTGCCGTCTGCTCCGCCTTCTCGCGGATGTCGTCGAGCTGCTCGTCGATCCAGTCGCCGGGGTCGCGCGCCGTGACGATGTCCTTCAGCCCGCGCAGCCGGCGGCCGCGCTCGGCGGGCGCCATCGTCAGCGCGGCGTGGATGGAGTCGGCCAGTGCCTGGATGTCGAACGGGTTGACGCTCAGGGCGTGCTCGCCGAGCTCCTCGTGCGCACCCGTGTTCTCCGACAGGATCGAGACGCCGTCGCGCTCGTTGACCATCGGGCCCTCCTTGGCCACGAGGTTCATGCCGTCGAACATCGCGTTGACCAGCAGCACGTCGTAGTGCTTGTACGCCGCCACGGCCTCCTCGAGGTCGTCGCGCAGCTTGAGCTGGATCGGCATCCAGTCCGGCGTGCCGTGGCGGTGGTTGACGACCGCGACCAGCGCCTCGATGCGCTCCAGGTACTCGGCGTACTCGGGAACGTCGGTGCGCGACGGCATGAGCTGGGCGATGAAGGTCACGCGCTCGCGGAACTCCGGGTGCTGCTCGAGGAAGAGGTCGAAGGAGGAGAAGCCGCGCAGGACGTTCTTGGACAGGTCCGCGCGGTCGACGCGCAGGATCAGATGGTCGCGCCGGCGGCGCAGCAGCTCGCACTCCTGCTCGGCCACGCCCTCGGAGGAGGCCACGGCGAACAGCGCCTTGGCGTCGATCGGCAGCGGGTAGTTGCGCACCCACACCTCGCGGCCCTCGAACTGCACGATGCCGGCGTCGAAGTCGACCTCGAGGTCCATGAGGTCGCGGCAGCACTGCAGGAAGTTGCGCCGGTAGGAGGAGGTGTGAAAGCCGATGATGTCGTTGGAGAGCAGGCCACAGTAGAGCTCTTCGCGGATCTTCTGGGGCAGCACGCGCCAGGCGTCGCTCTGGGTCCACGGGATGTGCACGAAGTGGTGCAGGAACACGTCGGGGCGGGCACGGCGCACGAGCGCGGGAAGCGTGTACAGGTGGTAGTCGTGGACCATCACCACCGGCTCCTGGTTGTCCTCGATCTCCTCGATGACGGCCGTGGCGAGGTCCTCGTTGACGACGTTGTAGCCGTACTCGAACGCCTCCACCTCGTTGCGCCGGATGTCCGGGGCGTTGGAGAGGTCCCACAGGTAATGCTGGATGAACCACAGCATCGGGTTGGCGAAGATGTTGTAGAAGCGGTCGTAGGCCTCGGGCTCCGAGACCACGAGGCGCACCTGGTACTCGCCGCCCGCCGGCGAGCGCACGCTGAACGCCTTGCCCTGGGCATCGTGCGCCTTGCGCGCGTCGCCGTCGGTCAGCGCCGAGGCGATCCAGACCGCGTCGCGGTGCGACGCCAGGCCCGTCAGCGCCGTCACCAGCCCGCCCGTCCCGCGTTTGACGCTGCCATCCTCCTCGAAGGTCACCGGGCCGCGGTTGGAGACCAGGACGAGAGGGCCGCGAGAGTCGGGCAAGGTCCTACGCTCCTTCGAGAAGCTCCGTGAAGATCCTCAGATAGTCGCGCAGGTAGCGCGGCGTGAGGAAGTGCTTGCGGACATGTTCCTTGCCCCGGCGCCCGAGCGCCTTGCCCAGCGCGGGGTCGCGCAGGATCTCCATCGTGCGCGCCGCGCACGCCTCGACGCTCTCGACGAGGTAGCCGCTCACGCCGTCCTCGATCTGCAGCGGGATGCCGCCGACGTTGCCGCCGATGAAGGGCCGCCCCTTCCAGATCGCCTCGGTCACGGTCAGGCCGAAGCCCTCGCGCGTGGACTTCTGGATGAGCACGTCGGACTGCGACTGGAAGGCGTTGACCTCGATCGAGCCGACGTTGTTGAAGTTGTTGAGGATGTGGACGTCGGGGTCGCCGTCGGCGTGGGCGATGGTGGCGTTGAAGAAGTCCCAGCCCTCGGGATCGTCGGAGGCCATCGAGCCGACCAGGGCGAGCTGGATCGACGGGATCTGCTCCTTGACGATCCGGTAGGCGTCGATCACGCCCAGCGGGTCCTTCCACGGATCAAAGCGCGAGACCTGCGTCATCAGCGGGCGATCGACGTCGATGCCGAACTGCTCGCAGACGTAGGCCGCGTCCTCGGGCGACAGGGCCATGTTCTTCGGCGCCAGCGGGTCGATCGCGGGCGGGACGATGTTGACGTGGCCCCCCATGCCCTTGGGCACGTAGTCGCGCACGTGGAAGACCGACTGCGGATAGGTGGCGATGTAGGGCAGCAGCTGGCCCATGGTGTCCGGGTTGGGCGACGACATGTCGATGTGACAACGCCATACCCACCCGCGCGCCTTCTCGGGCACCAGTGTGAACAGCGCGGCGGGCTGCGGGTCGTGGATCAGGGCCACGTCCCAGCCGCCGACCAGCTCGCGCGCGTTCATCTCGTTGTAGCGCCGCCAGGTGTCCCACTGCTCGTGGCTGAGGTCCTCGGGCGAGCCCTGCAGCGCGTTGTGCATCAGCTTGGTCGCGTTGAAGAACTCCTCGCGCCCGTAGATGACCTGCCACTCGACGTCGAGCCCGACGTCCTTCATGAGCGGCACGAGGGTGTAGAGGATCTCGCTCACGCCGCCGCCGAACGCGGTGGCCGAGACGTGCACGACACGTGACCCCTTCAGGGGCTCGGCGAGCACGCGGATCTCGTCGACGAGATCGCGGCCGACGATGTGCGTGTAGTCCGCGAGGGTCTTCGATCCGACGGCGACCGGCTGGAGCACGCGCCGGAGAGTAGCTGCGTCAGCCGCGCCGCGGCGCGTCGAGCGGCCGCTCGCCCAGCTTCACGCGGACCTGGCGGCGCTGGCCCCCGCGCTCGACGTCGAGCGTCACGGTGTCGCCCGGGGCGTAGTCCAGCAGCGCCTTGGCCAGGTCGCTCTCGGCGCGCACGGGGTGGCCCTCGACCGCCGTGACGACGTCGCCGCCCGTGCGGAAGGCGCGCTCCTGGAAGCGCTGGGTGTCGCCGCCCGCCTTGAGGTGGGCGCGCTGGGCGGGCCCGTCGGCGGTCACGTCCTGGATCCAGGCCCCCGAGCGCACCGAGAGGTCGAAGCGGCGGGCGAGCTGGGGGTAGACGGCGACGCTGGCCACGCCGAGGTAGGCGTAGCGGGCGCGCCCGCTGCGGCGCAGCTGGGCCAGCGAGCGCCTGACCGCGTCGGCCGGCACCGCGAAGCCGACCCCTGAGCCGTCGCCCGTCGAGGTCTGGATCTGGGCGTTGATGCCAAGCACGCGGCCGCGACCGTCGAGCAGCGGGCCGCCCGAGTTGCCGTGGTTGATGGCGGCGTCGGTCTGGATCGCGCCGATGGTGTCGAAGCCGGTGAGCGACTGGATCGAGCGGTCGAGCGCGGAGATGACCCCGACCGAGAGCGACTGCTCCTCGCCGAACGGGCTGCCGATGGCGGCCACCGGGGCTCCGACGTGCAGGTCCTTGGTCGAGCCGAGTGGCAGCGGGCGCAGCGTCAGGCCGGCGGGGTCGATCTTCAGCAGGGCGACGTCGGCGAACGGATCGAAGCCCTTCACCTGCGCCTGGACCTGGTTGCCGTCAGCGAAGCGCACGAACACGCTCGAGGCCTTCTTGATGGCGGCGCCCTCGCCGCTGGTGACGACGTGGGCGTTGGTGGCGATCTCGCCGTCGCCGGAGATGACGAAGCCCGAGCCCAGGCCCGCGGCGGTGCCGGTGCTGCCGGGCGCCGAGAGCCCGGTGGCGATGACCGTCACGACGCCGGGCGACTCGCGCTCGTAGATCCCGCGCGGATCGAAGCCGCCTTCGCTCTTGCCCGCCTGCTCGAGGACCTCGACCTTGGTCGTCGTGCTCTGCACGGTGTGCGTCGTCGTATGCGCGCCGCCGCATCCGGCGGCCAGCAGCGCCGCGGCGCCGAGGCCGCCCACGAGCGCCGGCCTCACAGCGGGAGCTCCAGGGCGAAGGTCGTGCGCCCGGGGACGCTCTCGGCGCTGAGGTCGCCGGCCATGCGGTCGGCCAGCTCGTGCGCGATGGCCAGGCCCAGGCCGGACCCCTGCGCGTCGTCGGAGGTGAAGAAGGGCTCGAACACGCGCTCGAGGTCGCCGCGCTTGATGCCCGTCCCGAAGTCGGTCACCGACAGGCGCGCGCGGCCGTTGCGCCGCGTGGCGGCCAGGACGACGTCGGTGCCGGCCGGGGTGTGATTGAGGGCATTGTCGATGAGGATGCGCATGATCTGGGCGACGCGCTCAGGATCGCACAAGGCCTCTACCCGTCCGCCGGTGAGACGTAGCTCGAGATGCGACTCGTGCGCGGCGAGCGCCGGCGTGAACTCGGCGGCCACGCCCTTGGCCAGCTCGCCGATGTCGGTCGGCTCGGGGCGCAGCTCCAGCGAGCCCGCCTCCAGCCGCGAGAGGTCGAGCAGCTCGGTGGCGAGCTTGCCCAGGCGGTCGACCTGCTGGCGCAGCTGGCGCATGAAGGCCACGCGCGTCTCCTCGTCGAGCTCCTCGTCCTCGAGCAGCTCCAGGAAGCCGCCCAGCGAGAAGATCGGCGTGCGCAGCTCGTGCGAGGCGGTGGCGATGAAGCGCCGCCGCGCCGTCTCGAGCTCGGCGAGCTGCTGCTGCATGGCGTCCAGCGTGCGCGCGAGCTGGCCGAGCTCGTCGCGGGCGCCCGACTCGAAGCGCGCGCCGAAGTCGCCCTGGGCCACGCTGCGCGCCGCGCGCTCCATGCGCCGGACGCGACGGCTGAACGCGCGCGCGAGCAGGTAGCCGGCCAGCATGGCGACGAGCAGCGCGAGGATCCCCGCGACGAGCACGCGCTGGCGGATGAGCGAGACGGTGGCGTCGACGTCCTCCAGCGGCGCCGAGTAGACCGCGACGTAGTACACCCCGGGGCGCTTGGCGCCGGGCGCCGTCAGCCACAGCGGCAGGGCCGCCTCCGCCACGCGGCCGACGTTGCCCGCCTCGGTGCCGCGCGCCACGCGCCGCGTGCGCGCGGCCTCCAGCGCGACGGCGAACTGCAGGTCGCCGATCTCGCGCTGCGCGGTCGAGTCCGAGGCGACGTAGGTCTGCAGGCCCTGGGTGCCGCGCGTGAGCCCCAGCAGCGTGACGCGCGCGCCCGATGCGTCGGCGGCCTGGCGCACGCGGGCGTCGAGCACCTTGCGATCGAGCGAGTGGTTGAGGGCGTCGACGATCGGCCCCGAGTACTGGCGCGCCACCCCGCTGAGCGTGTCGAGCTTCTGGTCGCGCACCCCGGCCTCCAGGCCGGAGGTGACACCCAGGTACACGCCCGCGATCACCACCAGCGTGATGGCGAAGAACAGCAGCGCGAGACGATTGGCGATCGAGCGCAGCTTCGGGTCCTAGATGGTGGAATCAGCCATCTAGCCCTCCGTGTCGCGGAAGCGGTAGCCGACGCCGCGCACGGTGAACAGGTACTCCGGGTCCTTCGCGTCGCGCTCGAGCTTCTCGCGCAGGTGGCGGATGTGGACGTCGATGGTGCGCGGGTCGCGATAGGCGCTGTCGCCCCAGATGCGCGTCAGCAGCATGTCGCGCGTCCACACGCGGCCGGGGCTGGTGGCCAGGGCGACGAGGATCTCGAACTCGACGAAGGTGGTCTGGACCGGCCCGCCGCGCACCTCGACAGCGCGCTTGGCGGGGTCGATGCGCAGCTCGTGGATCTCGAGCGGCAGCTCGTCGGCGGCGGGGTCGCGCCGGGCCATGCCCGCGCGGCGCAGCGCCGCCTTGACCCGCGAGCGGAACTCGCGCAGCGAGAAGGGCTTGGTGATGTAGTCGTCGGCGCCCAGCTCCAGGCCGAGGACCTTGTCGATCTCCTCGGCCTTGGCGGTGAGCATGATGATCGGCACCGACGAGCGCGCGCGCATCCGCCGGCACACCTCCAGGCCGTCGAGGCGCGGGAGCATGACGTCGAGCACGACGAGGTCGAAGGTCGTCTCGCCGAAGCGCGCGAGCGCTTCGCGGCCATCGGTGGCCTGCACGACCTCGTAGCCGTCCTTGCGCAGCGGGAACGAGAGCAGCGTCTGGATGGACTGCTCGTCGTCGACGAGAAGGATGCGAGGTGTGTGCTCGAGCATGTTGCCTCTGGACAGGGTACGCCCAGCTACCCTGCGGATTTCGCATGCTCGATCCGCGGATCTACCGAGCGGCTCTCATCCCGGTCCTGTTCGCGCTGATCGTCGGCGCGTTCTCGCTCAGCGACCGTCCGCGGCCCATCGGCACCACGCTGGAGCCCGACGCCTTCTCGGCGTCGCGCGCGCAGGCCAACCTCGACGCGTGGGCGCGGGCCTTCCCGGCGCGCCGGGCGGGCGACAGCGGCGACGCCGCCCTCGCCACCACGCTGGCCGGGGCCTTCCGGGCCATGGGCTCCTACCAGGTCAGCACGCCGTCCTTCCAGGCCGAGACGGCCGACGGCAAGCGCCGCCTGACCACGGTCATCGCGCGGCAGGTCGGCCAGCCGGGCCCCGGGCTCGTCGTGGTCGCCCACCGCGACGCCCTCGGCCGCGGGGCGCGCGCCGAGCTGTCGGGCACCGCGGCGATGATCGAGCTCGCCAACGTGGTCCGCGGCGGGCGCCTGAAGCGCACCGTGACCTTCGTCTCCACCAGCGGCGGCAGCGCCGGGCTGGGGGGCGCGCGCGACCTCGTCCAGCGCCTCACGGGACGCCCGGGCGCGGTGCTCGTGCTCGGCGATCTGGCGGGCACGACCGTGCGCCGCCCCTTCGTCACCGGCTGGTCCACCGGCGACGGCGTCGGCGCGCTGCAGCTGCGCCGGACCGTCGAGGCCGCGGTGCGCAAGGAGGCCGGCACCAACCCGGGCGGCGCGCGCGCGACGGCGCAATGGGCGCGCCTGGCCTTCCCGGTCACGATCGGCGAGCAGGGGCCGCTGGTGGCCGCCGACCTCCCCGCGGCGCTGATGTCGGTCGGGGGCGAGCGCCCGCCGGCCGCCCGCGATCCCGTCGTCCCCGCACGCATGCAGGCGTTCGGGCGCGCCGCCCTGCGCACCCTCACCGCGCTGGACAACACGCCGACGCTCGGGACCGAGGGCTCCAGCCGCGCCCTGGTCACCATGCGCAAGGTGCTGCCCCTCTGGGCCGTCCGGCTGCTCGTCGCCGCCCTCCTGTTGGCGCCGATGCTGGTCGCCGTCGACGGCTTCGCCCGCGTGCGCCGCCGCCACGAGCCGGTAGGCCCGTGGGTGTGGTGGCTGGTCGCCTCCGCGGCGCCGGTGACGGTCGCGCTGGCCTTCCTCTGGGTGCTGGGCGCCACCGGGCTGCTGCCCGCCACTCCGCCCGAGCCGGTGGCGGCCGGGGCGATCCCGGTCGGGACGGCGGGGACGGTGGCGCTGGTGGCCGTCGCACTGGTGGCCTTCCTGGGCTGGATCGCGCTGCGGCCCGCGCTGCTGCGCAGGACCGGCGGCCCCGCGGGACGGTTCCAGGGCGAGGGTGCGGGCGCCGCGCTCCTGGTCACCTGGTGCGCCGTGGCCGCCGTGCTGTGGGTGCGCAACCCCTACGCCGCGGCCCTCCTCGTTCCCGGCGCGCACGCTCTGCTCGCCGTGATCGCCCCCGAGGTGCGCCTGCGCCGTGCGCTGGCCGTCGCCCTCGTCGTGGTGGCCGCGGCGCCGTTCCTGCTCGTCGACCTGTCGCTCGCGGGCCAGCTCGGGCTGTCGCCGGCCGACTTCGGCTGGTTCTGCGTGCTGCTGGTGGCGGGCGGCGTCGTCGGGCCGCTGGGCTGGGTCGTCTGGAGCCTCGTGCTGGCCTGCCTGGTCGCCGCTCTGCTCGTGGCGCTGCGCAGCCGGGCGAGCGTGGCGGCGAAGGAGACCCCGCAGATCACCGTGCGCGGTCCGGTCAGCTACGCCGGCCCGGGCTCGCTGGGCGGCACCGAGTCGGCGCTGCGGCAATGAAGCGCGCGCTCGGCACCGCGCTGGTCGTCGTGGGGCTGCTGGTCCTGGCCGACGCCGCCGCCACGCTGGCGTGGCAGGAGCCGGTCAGCGCCCTGCGCGCGGCGCGCGCTCAGCACCACCTCGAGGCGCAGCTGCGGGCCATCGAGCTGGCCGCGCCGCCGCAGCGCGTACGCGATCGGGGCAACGTGGCCGCGGCCGCGAAGGCGCTGGCGCGCTCGCGCCGCGACGGCCAGGCGGTGGCCGAGCTGCGCATCGCGCGCATCGGCCTGCACGCGATCGTCGTGCGCGGCACCTCGCCGGCCGACCTGCGCGAGGGGCCGGGCCTCATCGCCGGCACGCCGCTGCCCGGCGAGCGCGGCACCACGGCCATCGCCGGGCACCGCACGACCTACGGCGCCCCGTTCCGCCACCTCGACGCGCTGCGCCGCGGCGACGCGATCACGCTGCGCCTGCCCTACGCGAGCTTCCGCTACCGGGTCGAGGGCCGGCGCATCGTCGACCCGGGGGACGTGTCCGTGTTGCGCCGCGTCGGTCATGATCGCCTCGTGCTCAGCGCCTGTCATCCGCTCTTTTCCGCCGCTCGGCGCATCGTCGTGCTGGCGCGGCTCACCGGCGTAGATCAGACGGCCAGGAGCACCGGCACCGATGCGTGAGCCCGTCGGCAGGGCCGATAACCCGGAGGACCGCATGATGAAGCTCGCCTCCCTCAAGGATCAGATCGCCCGCGACCAGTACGCGGTCGATCCCGACGTCGTCGCCGAGGCGTTCATCCGCCGCGTCTGCCCCGAGCGCGCGAGTGCGCCGCCGGTCAGCCGACGCGATGCTCGTAGCCGCGCAGCGCGCGGGCAGCGCCGCCCGCGCTGAACGTCACCCCGGGCTCGCCGGCCGTCACCCTGCCGACCGTTGTCGTGCCGGGCGCGTGGACGCCGGGCGGCAGGCACGCGCACAGCTCGAAGTCCTCGCCGCCCGCCGCCGCCAGCTCCCACGGCTCGACGCCGAGCTGCGCCGCCACCTCGGCCACGCCCGGCGCGAGCGCCAGCGCGTCGAGGTCGATGGCGATCGCCACGCCGCTGCGCGCCGCGAGATGGCGCGCGTCGGTGGCCAGGCCGTCGGAGAGGTCGATCATCGCGCGGGCGCCGAGCGCTCCCAGCGCGCGCCCCTCGGCCAGGCGCGGCTCGGGGCGCAGGTAGGCGCGCACGAGGTCGTCGCCGCCCTGCGCGCGGCCGTCGAGGACGGCGAGCCCGGCGGCCGCGGCCCCCAGCGCGCCGGTCACGACGACGACGTCGCCGGGCCGCGCGCCGTCGCGCCCGACCAGCTCCTCGCGCGTGTCCGCCCAGCCGGTGACCGTCACGGCCAGGGTCAGCGCCGGCGCGCGCACGAGATCGCCCCCGGCGATGGTCGTCCCCGTGCGCTCGGCCAGCGCCTCCATCGCGCGCACGCAGTCGAGCACCGCCTCCTGCCCGAAGCCGTCGGGAATCCCCATGGCCACGTAGGCCTCGCCGGCCTCGGCCCCCATCGCGGCCAGGTCGGAGAGCGCGGCGGCCAGCGCCCGGTGGCCGGCGTCGGCCGCCGTGACGCCGGGGTGGTCGAGACGGAAGTGCACGCCGTCGACCATCGCGTCGACCGAGGTGACCGCGAAGGGCCGCGCGCGCACGACCGCCGCGTCGTCGCCCAGCCAGCGCACGATGCGCTGCGAGCGCGGGCGCAGCAGCGCCTCGAAGGCCGCGATGAGCGAGAGCTCGCTCACGGCGGTCCTGGCCTACCGGTGGCGGTAGACGATGCGCGCGCGATCGAGGTCGTAGGGCGACAGCTCGACGCGGACGCGATCGCCGGGCAGGATGCGTATCCGGAAGCGCCGCATCTTGCCCGCGACATGTCCGAGGACCACGTGATCGTTGTCCAGCTTCACGCGGAACATGGCGTTGGGCAGGGCCTCGACGACCTCGCCCTCGAACTCGACCTTCTCCTCCTTGGCCATGCCAGGGGGGACCGTACCAAGCAGGATCACCCAGGGTTGGGTGCCGGAGCGCCCGTACCGCCGTCCTGGGCGCCCGGGGGCGAGTTGGCCGCCGGCGGCGTGGCGGGCGGCTGCGTGGTGTTCGGCGCCGTCTGCGGCGGCGCCTCGTACGCGTCGGGCGGGTACTTCGTGCCGCCGCCGTTCTTGCCCGTGCCCTGGCCGTTGGGGGCGAGCTGCGTGCCCGGCTGCGTCGCTCCGGGCTGCTGCTGGTCGGGGTTGCTGTCCTTGGCCCCCGTGCGCGAGTACTTGCCGAAGAACGGTTGGGCCACGAACGGGACCTTGGGCTGCGGGAAGTCGCCGCAGAACTTGCCGTGGGCGGACTTCATGTAGCGCCCCCAGATGGGCGCCGCCACCACGCCGCCGGCCGCGCCGGCACCGAGCGGATAGGGGTCCTTGGGATGCCCGACCCACACCGAGGTGACCAGCCGCGGCGTGAAGCCCACGAACCAGGCGTCGGTGTAGTTGTCGACCGTGCCGGTCTTGCCCGCCGCCGGGCAGCCGATCTGCGCCGCGGTGCCCGTCCCGGCCTGGACGTTCTTGGTGAGGATCTTGGTCGCCTCGTAGGCCACGCCGTCGTCGAAGATCTTGGTGCGACTCGGCTTGCCGAGGTTGTCGACGTGGCCGCTGGGGAAGGTGACCTTGCGCACGACGATCGGCTTGACGCGATAGCCGCCGTTGGCGATCGACGCGTACGCGCGGGCCATCTCCAGCGGCGAGACGCCGTCGGTCAGGCCGCCCAGGCCCTCGGCCGGGTAGCCGTGCAGCGGGCTGGTGATGCCCATGTCGCGCGCGGTCTTGGCCACCGACTCGGCGCCGAGGTCGGCGTCGAGCTGCGCGTAGACCGAGTTGTCGGACTGCAGGGTGGCCTTGACGAGGTTCATCGAGCCGCCGTAGCTGTGCGAGTAGGTCTGCACTTCGTAGCTCGGCGCCGCCGGCAGCCAGCCCGGGCTCAGGTGCTTGGACACGTAGGTCGTGCGGTTGGGGTCGACGCCGCGGCGCAGCGCGTCCATGAGGACCATGACCTTGAAGGTCGAGCCGGCCTGGCGGTGACCGGAGGCGGCGAGGTTGAACTTCGAGTCGCCGTAGCGCGACGACGAGGCCATCGCCCGGACGTAGCCGGTCTTCGGGTCGATGGTGACGATCGCCCCGGCGCGGTCCGGCGCGCCGAGCTGGCCGTCCATCGACCGGCGCGCGAGCTTCTGCAGATGCAGGTCGATGGTGGTGTCGATCCGCAGCCCGCCCCGGCGCACGGTGTCGACGCCGTACTTGTCGACCAGGTACTGCTTGACGTAGTCGATGACGTAGCCCTCGCGCTGGTACGTGTAGAAGCGGTTGTGCTTGACGCCGAGGCCCTGGGCCATCGTCTTGGTCGCCTTGGCCTGGGTGATGTAGCCCTGGTCGGCCATCCGCTGCAGCACGTCGTTGCGCCGCGCGGTGGCGGCGGCCCTGTCGAGGAACGGGTTGTAGTTCGACGGCGCCTGCGGCAGGCCGGCCAGCAGCGCGGCCTCGCGCAGGGTCAGGCGCGAGGCCGGCTTGTCAAAGAAGACGCGCGCGGCGGCCTGGATGCCGACCGCGGTCTGGCCGCCCACGGTGCCGTAGGGCACCGAGTTGACGTACTTGTTGACGATCCACAGCTTGCCGGGGCGCCCGGGATGGCGATCCTCGAGCTCCTGCGCGAGCTTGGCCTCGCGGATCTTGCGCTTGTAGCCGGCCACGCCGCTGCGCGCGCGCTCGCCCGTGTACAGGTTGCGCACGAGCTGCATGGTCAGCGTCGAGCCGCCCTGGATGTCCTTCTTGGACTCGACGTTCTTGATGGCGGCGCGGACGATGCCCTCGAAGTCGACGCCCTGGTGCTCGTAGAAGCGCCGATCCTCGATCGCGACCGTCGCCTGGCGGACGACGTCGGGGATCTCGGCGGAGTGCACCGGCGTGCGCAGGATGTTGGCGTTGATGAAGGCCAGCCGCGTCTTGCCGTCGGCCGCGTAGATGCGCGAGGTGGCGCCCAGCTCGATCGGCTTGCGGGTGTCCAGCGACGGCGCGCTGTTGGCCACGTTGATGACCCAGGCCACGCCGGTGATGCCGGCGATGATCGCGCCGGTCACGACCAGGCCGAGAAACACGAAGATGACACGGCTGGCGCCACCCTTGTGGTGGCTGCTGCGGCGGCGTTGGCGCTCTCGTCGGGACATCAGGAACCCTGGAAGGGTAGATCAGGGTTCGTCGCGAGGCCCCCGACACCCTGCTACGCGCAGTGCCCGCAAGACCTCTGCCCGAAGCTCGCCCTCGCGCGCGATGCGCTCGGAGGGCGCCACCGGCGGCCCCGCCACCTGTACGCGGATGCCGACGTCCGTGACTTCGGCGATGCGGGCGCCCTGCGCCTCCGGCACGGTGTCGATCGCCGCCAGGGCGGCCGTCTCGTCGGCGTCGGGCGCCAGCCAGGCCGACACCTCCAGCGCCACCGTGGCCGAGCGGATCGAGTCGTTGCGCAGGACGCCGGCGGCGAGCCGCTCGTTGGGGATGATCAGCCGCGCGTCGGACCCCGTGCGCAGCCATGTGTAGGTCAGCGAGACGTCCTCGACGGTTCCCGTCTCGCCCTCGAAGGTGACGAGGTCGCCGATCCGCAGGGGCTGCGTGACCGCGAGGACCATGCCCGCGATCGCGTTGGCCAGCACCTGGCGCGAGGCGAACCCGACCACCGCCGCGGCGATGGCGCTGGAGGCCAGCACGGTGGCGGCGAGGCGGTCGAGGCTCGTGAACTGCGCGAGGGCGAGGGCGAGCCCGACGACGATGATCGCGGCCTCGACCACCCGGCGCAGGAAGCGCAGGCGCGTGTCGAGCATCGGGCTGAGCTCGCCGCCGCCCAGCGCGTCGGGCAGCTTGCTCATCCGCCCGCGCATCACGCGGTGCACGATCGCGACGAGAACGAGCGCGGCGAGCAGCGTCAGCCCGGCGGCGATCAAGCGGCCCGACGACGAGTCGGCTGCGACGATGAGGGCCGTCATGGCGCGTGAAGGTATCCCCTCGGCCGTCCTGCTCGACGCCCTCGGCACGCTGGTCGAGCTCGAGCGGCCGTGGCCGCATCTGATAGCGGAGCTCGCCGCGCGCGGCGTCGTGGTCCTCGAGGACGACGCGCGGGAGGCGATGCTGGCCGAGATGGCCTACTACCGCGCGCACCATGACGAGGCCCGCGACTGGGCCGGGCTGAAGGACCTGCGCCGGCGGTGCGCCGGCGTCGTGCAGGAGCGCCTTCGCACCGCGCTGCCGCCGGCCGACGTCGAGGACGCCCTGCTGGCGGCGATCCGCTTTCACGCCTATCCCGAGGTGCCCGCCGTGCTCGCGCGCCTGCGGGCGGGCGGCGCGCGCCTGGCCGTCGTCAGCAATTGGGACGTCTCGCTGCACGACGTCCTCGAACGCACCGGCCTGCGACCGCTGGTCGACGCCGTCGTGATCTCGGCCGAGCTGGGCGCCGCCAAGCCCAACCCGGCGATCTTCCGGGCCGCGCTCGAGCGCCTGGGCGCCGCGGCGGACGACGCCATCCACGTCGGCGACAGCGTCGAGCACGACGTCGCGGGCGCGCGCGCGGCGGGCGTGGAGGCGATCCTCGTCGCTCGCAACGGCGCGCGCGCGCCCGCCGGCGTGCGCGTCGTCGCCTCGCTCGATGGGCTGTTTATGACGTAGGACATACCGGCCGCCTCGTACTCTGCATCGAGCACGCATGTCCACTGCGCCCTCCTCCGTCCCGCCTCCGTCGTTCGGCTTCGCTCCCGAGTTGCCCGAGGGCGTCGAGCGCCCACCGCCGCCGCAGGCCCCGATCTGGAAGCCGTGGATGGCGTGGGTGGCGCTCATTGCCGCCTTCGGCGGCGCGCTCATGGGGGCGCTCATCGTCGGCGTCATCGGCGCCGCGGCGGGCGCGAGCTTCTCCGACCCCACCCCCGCGATCAGCATCTCGGCGACGATCGTCCAGGACCTGTCGTTCGTCGGCGCCGCCCTGCTGTTCGCGGGGATCGCCGGCCGGCCGCTGCCCGAGCAGTTCGGCCTGCGCCCGACGCGCTTCTGGCCGGCCGTGGGCTGGATGGCGGCCGCCTTCGCCGCCTTCTACGCGTTCACGCTCGTGTGGGTGGCGATCCTGGGCGTCAGCCCCGACGACTCCAAGCTGCCCGACGAGCTCGGCGTCAAGGACAGCACCTTCGCGCTGCTGGCGGTGGCCTTCCTGGTCGCGGTCGTGGCGCCCATCGCGGAGGAGTTCTTCTTCCGCGGCTTCTTCTTCGGCGCGCTGCGCAACTGGAAGGGCCCTTTGCCCGCGGCGATCATCACCGGGGTGGTGTTCGGCTCGATCCACGTCGGCTCGGCTGAGGCGGCCTTCCTGCTGCCGCTGGCGTTCTTCGGCTTCGCCCTGTGCATGCTGCGCGAGCGCACCGGATCGCTCTATCCCGGCATCGCCCTGCACTGCATGAACAACTCGCTCGCCTTCGGGGTCTCCCAGCATTGGAACTGGCAGATCCTCGTGCTGCTCGTGTGCGCGCTGGGGACCATCTCGCTCGTGGCGCTCGTGGTCCGCGCGAAATGGACGCCCGTGCCTGCGCCCGCCGGTTGACACGCCAGGTTCAGCGGTCGGACTGCCTGCATAGGTACATTTCCGCGCCATGAACATCCGGCGTGGCCTGTTGCCTGTCTTCATTCTCATGGCCGCGCCAAGCGCCGCCTCCGCGGCGACGGGGCCGCTGCTGTCGCTCACGCCCGAGCGCGTGACCGGTGATCGCCTCGCCCTGGCCGGGCAGCCGTGGCGGGTGCGCGTGGTGATGCAGCCGTGGGTCGAGGGCCAGACGGCGACCGTGCGCTTCTACCGCCACGGCCACAAGCTGCGCGCGGTCAACGTCAACCTTACGATGTCGGCCACCGGCAGGTCGGGCATGGCGCTGGTGGCGTTCAAGACCTCGACGGCCGGGGCCGTCGAGGTGCGCGCGACGCACCTGGCGACGCCGACCGCGCCGCAGCTGCTGGCGACGCCGGTCAAGGTGAACGTCGCCGCGCTGAGCGTGCGGCCGGGCGCACGCGGGCCCGCGGTGCGCCTGCTCCAGCAGCATCTGGCGGCCAAGGGCTACGTGATCGGCCGGCGCGGCCTGTTCGACGATCGCACCGCGCGGGCCGTGCTCGCCTTCCGCAAGGTCGCCGGCATGGCCCGCACGACCACCGCGGACACCGGCCTGTTCAAGGCGCTGCTGGCCGGCAAGGGCACGTTCAAGGTCCGCCATCCCGACCACGGCAAGCACGTCGAGGCCGACCTCTCGCGCCAGGTCATCGCGCTCATCCAGGGCTCGCGCGTGGAGCGGATCTACCCGACGAGCTCGGGCAAGCCCTCCACGCCGACGATCCAGGGGAGCTTCCGGGTCTACTCGAAGTCCCCCGGGTTCAACGCCAAGGGGATGTACTACTCCAACTACTTCATCCGCGGCTTCGCCATCCACGGCTACGCCGAGGTGCCGGTCTTCGCCGCCAGTCACGGCTGCCTGCGAATCCCCATCCCGGACGCGATCTCGGTCTTCCGCTGGATCAAGATCGGCGACATCGTCGACGTCTATCCGTAGGGCGCCGCGGCCTCGGCCACGAGCAGGTCCAGCAGCGCCGGCATCCCGCCCCGGGCGTGGGCGGCGCGCTGGCGATCCGCGCCGTTGCCCTCGGCCAGGATGCGCTCGACGCCCTCCAGGGCAGCGCCCGAGCCGAGCTCGGCGGCGTGCGGCCGGGCGCGCTCCAGCGCGGCGCGCGCGACCTCCGGCGCGGGTCGCAGCGCGCCGTCCATCGGCAGCCGCGCGCGCAGGCCGTCGCGCGCGGCGGTGAACGAGGCCTCCATGAGGACGTCGCGCGGGATCCAGGCCTCGCGGCTCTCCTGCGCCTCGGCGCGCGCGAGGCCGTGCACCAGCGCGGTCAGGCCGGCCGCCGACCACAGCGCCGACTGGCTGTCCATCGCGCGCACCTCGACCGTGCCCAGGCGCGGGTGCGGGCGGATGTCCCACCACAGGAAGGTGTACTCGGGCAGGTCGCCCGCGTCGACCACGCCCTGCACGGACTCGGCGTAGTCGTCGTAGGAGGCGAACGCGCGCGGGATCTCGGCGCGCGGGTAGCCGCGGAAGAGCTGCGCGCGCGCCGTCGCCAGGCCCGAGTCGCGGCCGTGCCAGAAGGGCGAGTTGGCGGCCAGGGCCTGCAGCAGCGGAAGCTGCTCGCGCAGCCCGTTGAAGACGCGGATCGCGGTGGCGGCGTCGGGCATCCCCACGTGCACGTGCAGTGCGCACGTCGGCGTACGCCCGATGAGGCCCTGCAGCTGGGCGACGATGCGGTCATAGCGCGGCTCGTCGACATGCTCGACGTCGCCGAATGCGCCGTCGGGGTGGATGCCGGCGCCGATGGCCGTGCCGCCCGCCGCGCGCACACGGGCCCGCAGGGCGCTCAGCGCGGCGGCACCCTCATCGGCGTCGCGCACCACGGGCGAGGCGAGCTCGACGAGAGCCGAGTAGGTGTCGGGGTGCGCGTAGCCGTCCAGCCCGACCTCGTCCATGCGCGCCAGCACGTCGACGCCCGTGTGCGACAGCGCCCGCGTGCGCTCGTCGACGAGCAGCAGCTCCTCCTCGACGCCGAGGGCGAAGTCCTCCTGCTCGCCGAAGCGAGCCGCGCCGATGGCGTCGGTCAAGCCCGGCCCCGGGCGTAGCGGGCCAGGAACGACAGGCCGAAGCCGTAGACGATCAGGGCGAGGAGGGTCGGGACGCCGCGCTGCAGCCACGAGCTGTCCACGCTGCTGACGAGCGGGGCGAACGGGGCGACGAGCACGTCGTCGGCGTCGTCGGTGACCTCGCGGGCGCGGGAGTGGGCTCGCTCGCGCGCGCGCTCCTGGCGCGGCGACGGATCGGCCACTCGGGTGGCGTCCAGCCCGGCGGCCGCGGCGGCGCTCTTCTGCGAGGCGCTGCGCGTCTCGTCGATGGCGAACAGCGCAAAGCTGAGCAGCACGATCGCGCTGGCCACGATCGCGACCGTCCGCAGGAGCCCCTCGAGCACGCTCGGTAGGGTACGGGTCGCATGGGGGCCCGAGAGCGGCTGATCGACGAGTTGCGCAGCCACGCCCTCGTCGTGGGAGAGGTCGTGCTCACCAGCGGCCAGGTCGCGCAGTACTACGTCGACGCCAAGCGGGCGATCCTGCGCCCTGCGGGCTTCGCCGCCCTCGCCGAGCTGGTGGCCGCGCGGGCGCGCGAATGGGACGCGACCGCAGTGGGGGGGCTGACGATGGGCGCCGACGCGCCCGCGTGCGCCGCCCTGGCCGGCGGCGCCGACGTCAAGGCCTTCTTCATCCGCAAGGACGCCAAGCAGCACGGGCTGCAGCGCCGCATCGAGGGGCCGTTCCTCGACCCCGACGAGCGCTGCCTCATCGTCGAGGACGTCGTCACCACCGGCGGCTCGACCTTGCAGGCGATCGACGCGGTCCGCGCGGCCGGGCACCCGATCGCCGGCGTCGTCACCGTGCTCGACCGCCTCGCCGGCGGCGCCGAGCGCATCCGCGAGGCCGCGGGCGGCGCGCCCTACGAGGCGCTGGCCACCATCGACGACATCTATCCCGACCGCCCCGACCGCGCCTGAGCGGTCGATCGGGACCCTGCGCCCGGCGACGGGCCGATGCGTACCATCGCCGCTCAAGCGAGAAGCGGCCGCCGACAGAGGTTCAGGCTCCAATCGGCGGCCAGGCATACACGGAGGCTGAGCTCGATGACGACCGCTGCGCACGCTGGCGCGCCGTTCCTGCCGATCGACCACCACCAGCGCGACGTGCTGCGCCGCGAAGTCGGACTCGCCTCGCGCACGCTCATGGATCTCGAGCACTGGGTCCAGCGGGGCCGCCTCGATCACGCCCTGCGCCAACAGGCGCACGTGGCGCTGTGGTTGCTCGACGACCTCGGCTGGGATCTCGAGGTCCCCGAAGGCGACTTCCAGCTCACGCTGCCGCCCGCGGAGCTCGCGGCCTGGCTGGGCCACCAGCTGGCGCGGACCGACGAGTACCTGCACGAGCTCGCGCGCGTCGATCCGCAGCGCGAAGCGGTGGCCGAGCGCCACCACCTGGTCGCCGCCGGCCAGCGCGACGTGCCGCCCATCGCCGAGCTCGTGACCTTCTGGCGCCGGCAGACCGACGGCGAGCTCGACGAGCAACTCGAGCTGCGCAGCGTGGTCACTGCGCTGCTGGCCAGGCTGGGTGCATGCCCCGAGCAGGATTCGAACCTGCGGCCTACTCCTTAGGAGGGAGTCGCTCTATCCAGCTGAGCTATCGGGGCCCGCGCCGAGAGGATACGTACGCCGCGCTGCTGCCTAGGCGTCCGCCTTTAACCGATCGTTACACCCCTGGGCCTACAGTGCGCAGCCTGGCCGTCTGGGTAGTGGGAGGAGAAGGCCAGCGTGGAGCGAATCGACACAACGGCCCGGAGGGCTGTTTCTGCAGTAACAGGAGTAGAGTCGCGGCGCTGGGGTATGAGACCCGGCCGCACTTGGGAGAGGGACCCATCAGCGAGGTATGAGATGACGCAAGGCCGTAGGCCGTGAGCACCGGCGCTGCTGAGCTGCTCCAGGACACCGGTGGCACGATCACCGATGAGGCGGCAGGTCCGCAACAGGAGATCGCCGCCCGATCGCCGCTCGCGCTGTTCTGGCGGCGGCTACGCGGCGACAAGGTCGCGCTCGTTGCGCTGACCTTCATCGTCCTGCTGATCATCGTCGCGATCTTCGCCGGCCAGATCGTCTCGCTGGTCGGTGCGCATCCGCCCAATCAGCAGAACTCCAACGCGCTCGACGAGTTCGGCTCGGCGGCCGCGCCGGGCCACGGCTACATCATGGGGACCGACGCGCTCGGGCGCGACGTCTTCAGCCGCACGCTCTACGGCGCCCGCGTCTCGCTGCTGACCGCGCTGGTCGCGACCGGCCTCATCGTCCTCATCGGCGTGACGCTCGGCATGGTCGCCGGCTACTACCGCGGCGTGGTCGACACCGTCCTGTCGCGCTCGATGGACGTCGTGCTCGCCTTCCCGGTGCTGCTGCTGGCGCTGGGCCTTGGCGCGGCCTGCTCGCTGCAGGGCTGCCTGTCCGCCAACTCCGTGGGCCGCGACCTCCTCATCGCCGGCGCCGTGGTCATGCTCATACCGATCATCTCGACCGCCATATCGCAGGCCCGCGGGCGCGCGGGCTTCAGCGCGCTCACCGGCTCGGACTGGCTCCTGCGCCTGATTCCCGGCGTGATGGTTATCGTCGCCGGCGCGATCTTCGCGTTCTTCGTGTCGGCGCAGACGACGCTGATCCAGCCCGGCCTGGCCGTCGTGATCTTCGTCATCACCCTCGCCGGCTGGCCCTACATGGCGCGCATCATCCGCGGCCAGGTCCTGTCGCTGCGCGAGAAGGAGTTCGTCGAGGCCGCCCGCTCGCTGGGCGCCTCCGACTCTCGCATCATCTTCCGCCACATCCTGCCGAACCTCGTGGCGCCGATCATCGTCTACACCACGCTTTTGATCCCGACGAACATCCTGTTCGAGGCCGCGCTCTCGTTCCTGGGTGTCGGGGTCCAGCCGCCCACGGCCAGTTGGGGAGCGATGATCGCTGACGCGATCTCGATCTTCGACACGGCCTGGTGGTACATGACGTTCCCGGGGGTCGCGCTCCTGCTGACCGTCCTCGCCTTCAATCTCATCGGCGATGGACTGCAGGACGCGCTCAACCCCCGGACGGGGCGCTGAGGGGCGTCCGTAGGGAGAGAGCAGTGCACAGCGTTCCGCAACAAGGAGGAGTACCTATGAGGAGGTCCGTTCGCTGGACCCTCTTCGCGAGTGTCTTCACGGCGCTCGCGCTGATCGTTGCCGCATGCGGCAGCAGTAACAACAGCAGTGGCGGTGGGGGCGGCAGCAAGACCGCCACCGTTCAAGGCAAGGTCGCCGGCGGCAAGCCCGGTGGCACGTTGACGTATCTCGCCTCGGGCGACGTCGACTATCTCGACTCCGGCCAGACGTACTACACGTTCGGCTACATGGTCCTGTACGCGACCAACCGCACCCTGTACTCGTTCAAGCCCGAGGACTCGATCCACCCGGTGCCGGACCTCGCCACGGGGCCGCCGGAGATCTCGTCGGACAACAAGACGATCACGGTCCACATCAAGAAGGGCGTCAAGTACGCGCCGCCGGTCAACCGCGAGGTCAAGGCGCAGGACATCAAGTACGCCTTCGAGCGCGCGTTCTCCAAGGAGGTCCCCAGCGGCTACGCGGGCGCCTACTTCAGCTCGATCGTGGGCACGCCGGACCCGGCGAACAGCGGCGACATCAAGCCGATCTCGGGCATCGAGACGCCGGACGACAACACGATCGTCTTCAAGCTGAAGACGGCCGAGGCGCCGCTCGTCTCGCAGGCGCTGGTGATGCCGATCACCGTGCCCGTGCCGGAGGAGTACGCCAAGAAGTGGGACGCGAGCACGCCGTCGAAGTTCGACCAGTACCAGTCCTTCACGGGCCCGTACATGGTCAAGAACGACGCGACGACGGGCAAGGTCACCGGGCGCGTGCCCGGCAAGTCGATCGACATCGTGCGCAACCCCAACTGGGACAAGTCGACCGACTACCGCCCCGCCTATCTCAACGAGATCAAGATCGAGGAGGGCAATGACGACCTCGCAACGGCCTCGCGCCGTGCGCTGAACGGCTCGGACACGGTGTGCTGCGACGCCGGCTCGCCGCCGGCGCAGGTGCTGAAGCAGGCCCTGGCGCGCCAGAAGGACCAGGTCATCTTCGTCCCGTCGGGCGGCACGCGCTACATCGCCATGAACACGACGATCAAGCCGTTCGACAACCTCAACATCCGCAAGGCGATCATCGCGTCGTCCAACCGCAACGCCCTGCGGCTGACGCGCGGCGGCGCGGTGCTCGGCGACATCGCCAACGGCTGGATCCCGCCCGGAATCCCGGGCTTCGACGAGGCCGGCGGTCTGAAGCAGAACACCGACCTGGACTACCTGGCCCACCCGGAGGGTGACCCGGCGGTGGCCAAGAAGTACATGCTGGCGGCCAAGAAGGAGGACTCGAGCCTCCCGATCGACGCCAACGGCAAGTGGACCGGTGGGGACAAGATCCTCACCATCGCCACCAACGCCGATCCGGGCAAGAAGACCGCCGAGGTCTTCCAGGGACAGATGCAGCAGCTGGGCTTCAAGCTCAACTTCCGCATCGTCCCGCAGGACACCCTGTACACGAAGTTCCTCGCCGTGCCGAAGCAGAAGGTCGCTCTCGGCCCGAACGTGGGTTGGTTCAAGGACTTCGCCGACCCGCAGTCGATGCTGGACGCGACGTTCAACGGCAAGAACATCCTGCAGCAGGGCAACGTGAACTGGCCGCAGCTCAACGTCCCCGCGATCAACGACGCGATGAAGCAGGCGTCGACGGTCCCGGTGGGTCCCGACCGCAACAAGGCCTGGGCCAACATCAACCACCAGATCGCCGAGCAGGCACCGGCGATCCCGTGGATCTGGGACAAGACGGCTTCGGTCGGCTCGAAGGACGTCAACCAGGTGGTCAACGGCTACGACACCGCCCACGACCTCAACTTCACGTCGCTGAAGTAGGAGGCCTGAAGGTCCACCCGAACCACACCTGAGCACGCGGTGCCCCGCAGGGCCTCACGGCCGGCGGGGCACCGCCTCAGGTCCCACGCCGAGCCCGCTCAAACCCCATGATCCCCTTCATCATCCGCCGGCTGCTCTGGATGGTCGTGCTGCTCTTCGTGATCAGCCTGCTGACCTTCGTGATCTTCTACACGCTGCCCGCGGCCGATCCCGCGGCGCTGCGCGCGGGGCGACAGCCCTCGCCGGAGCTGCTGGCCTCGATCCGCCACACGCTCGGGCTCGACAGGCCCTGGTACATCCAGTACCTGAAGTACCTCGACCGGCTGGTCTTCCATTTCGACTTCGGCTACAGCTTCCAGAACAACGTCTCGGTCAAGTCGCAGATCTTCGACCGGCTCCCGGCGACCGCCGCGCTCGCGGCCGGAGGCGCCGTCGTGTGGCTGCTGGTCGGCATCCCGGTCGGCATCATCTCGGCCATCAAGCGCGGCACGTGGATGGACCGCGCGGCCATGGGCACCGCGCTCGTCGCGATCTCGGCCCCGGTCTACTGGCTGGGCCTCGTGTCGCTGTATCTCTTCTCCAAGGACCTCGGCAAGTTCCCGCTGTTCGAGGGCCAGGGCGCGTATCCGCAGACCGGCAACATCTTCACCAACCCCGGCGAGGTCATCCCCGCGCTGATCATGCCGTGGTGCGTCCTCGCCGCCTCGTTCGCCGCGGTCTACGCGCGCTTCCTGCGCGGCAACCTGCTCGAGACCATGTCCGAGGACTACATCCGCACCGCGCGGGCGAAGGGCCTGCGCGAGCGCACCGTGGTGTTCAAGCACGGCGTGCGCTCGGCCATCACCCCGATCGTGACGATCCTCGGCCTCGACCTTGGCATCCTGCTGGGCGGAGCGATCCTCACCGAGACCGTGTTCAACATCCCCGGCATCGGGCGCCTGGCCTACGACGCCATTCAGAAGACCGACCTGCCGACCGTGCAGGGCACGGTGCTGATGGGCGCGTTCTTCATCATCTTCCTGAACCTGATCGTGGACATCGTCTATGCCTTCCTCGACCCGCGCGTGAGGTACTAACCAACTTGGCCCTCCTGGAAGTCACCGACCTCAAGGTCCATTTCAAGACCGACGACGGCATCGTCAAGGCCGTCGACGGCGTCTCCTACAGCATCGACCGCGGCCAGGCGCTCGGCATCGTGGGGGAGTCGGGGTCGGGCAAGAGCGTCTCCTCGCTGACCGTGATGGGCCTGACGCGCTTCGCCGGCAACGCGGACATCTCGGGCTCGATCGTCTTCGACGGCGTGGACCTCCTGTCGGCGTCCGACGAGGACATGCGCCGGTTGCGCGGCGACGAGGTCGCGATGATCTTCCAGGACCCGCTGTCGTCGCTGCACCCCTTCTACAAGATCGGCGACCAGCTGGTGGAGGCCGTCCAGGCCCACCGCGACGTGTCCAAGGCGCAGGCGCTCGATCGCGCCGTCGAGATGCTCGGACTGGTCGGCATCCCCGAGCCCCGCCGGCGCGTGGAGTCCTACCCGCACGAGTTCTCCGGCGGCATGCGCCAGCGCGTGATGATCGCGATGGCGCTCATCAACGACCCCAAGCTGCTGATCGCCGACGAGCCCACCACCGCGCTCGACGTCACGGTGCAGGCGCAGATCCTCGACCTCCTCCAGCGCCTGCAGCGCGAGCTCGACACCGCGATCGTGATGATCACCCACGACCTCGGCGTGGTGGCCGAGGTGGCCGACGACATCGGGGTGATGTACGCGGGGCGGATCGTCGAGTACGCCGACAACGACACGATCTTCGCGATGCCCGAGCACCCCTACACCTGGGGGCTGCTGAAGTCGATCCCGCGCCTGGACTCCCCGCGCGGCGAAGAGCTCGTACCGATACCCGGCCGCCCGCCGTCACTGATCCTCAAGCCGCCGGGCTGCTCGTTCCACCCGCGCTGCCCGTACGTGCGGGAGGCGCACAAGCGCATCGATCCGCAGCTCGCGCCTGCCGCCGAGGCCGGCAACGGGGGCGCGCGCAAGCACGAGGTGGCCTGCCTGCTGCCGGGGCAGTCGCGTCGCGCGCTATGGGCGGCGCTGCGCGCCGGCGCCACGCCCGATCAGGCGATGGGTCGCGTGGACGTGCCCGACGCCGTTGACCGCGACGCCGTGGGCGAGGTCCTGGCGCCGGCCGGCACCGAGGTCGCCGAAGGGGTGGTGGCGACCACGCCCGAAACGCCGGCCGAGGAGACCACGCCATGACGACGAATGGGGCCGACAAGCTCATCGAGGTCCACGACCTCGAGATGCACTTCCCGTTGCGCCAGGGGATCATCCTGCAGAAGCAGGTCGGCGCCGTGCGGGCCGTCGACGGCATCACCTTCGACGTCTACGAGGGCGAGACGCTGGGGCTCGTGGGTGAGTCGGGCTGCGGCAAGTCGACGACCGCGCGATTGCTCACACGGCTGCTCGAGCCCACCGGCGGCGAGATCATCTACAAGGGCAACGACATCACGCACTCGCCGCGCGCCGTGCTCAAGCCGCTGCGGCGCGACATGCAGATGATCTTCCAGGATCCCTACTCCTCGCTGAACCCGCGCAAGACCGTGGGCTCGATCATCAGCGAGCCGTTCATCATCCACCGCCTCGAGCGCGACGAGGCCAAGCGCAAGAAGCTCGTGCAGGAGCTGATGGACCGCGTGGGGCTCAACCCCGAGCACTACAACCGCTTCCCGCACGAGTTCTCCGGCGGCCAGCGCCAGCGCATCGGCGTCGCGCGCGCCATCGCGCTGAAGCCCAAGCTCGTGGTGGCCGACGAGCCCGTCTCGGCCCTCGACGTCTCCATCCAGGCGCAGATCATCAACCTGCTCTCAGAGCTCCAGCGCGAGCTGGGCCTGACGATCATCTTCATCGCCCACGACCTCTCGGTCGTGCGCCACGTCTGCGACCGCGTCGCGGTGATGTACCTGGGCAAGATCGTGGAGATGGCCGAAGCCGATCAGCTCTTCGACCACCCGCGCCATCCGTACACCGGGGCGCTGCTGTCGGCGGTACCGGTCCCCGATCCGCGCATGGCGCGCGAGAAGCAGCGCCAGGTGCTGGGCGGCGACGTCCCGTCGCCCACCAACCCGCCCGCGGCGTGCCGCTTCCACACGCGCTGCCCGAAGGCGCGCGACGGCGTGTGCAACGTCGACGAGCCGCAGCTGGAGGTCAAGGAGGGCGGCAACATCGCCGCCTGCCACTTCCCGCTGACCGGCGAGGAGATCGCCAAGCGGGTCCCGACCGCCGCGGCGTGAGCTTCGAAGGCGTCCGCGAGTTCCCGCAGGGCACGCGCACGGCGGCCGACGCCGCGGCCGCGATCGGCTGCGAGGTGGGGGCGATCTGCAAGTCGCTGGTCTTCCGCGTCGCCGACGCGCCGCTGCTGATCATCGCCTCGGGCGCCAACCGCGTCGACGAGGCACGCTTCGCCGCCGCCAAGGCCGATGCGGCCTTCGTGCGCGAGCACACCGGCTTCGCCATCGGCGGCGTGCCGCCCTACGGCCATACTCGCCCGATCGAGACGATCGTCGACGAGGATCTGCTGGCCTACGAGACGGTGTGGGCCGCGGCGGGGACGCCGTCGTCGGTGTTCCCGATCGCCCCGGCCGAGCTCGTGGCGCGCACCGGCGGGCGCGTGGCGCCGGTCAGTCCAGGAAGCTGACCACGTCGCGCGCCGGCGCGCGGTCGGGCGGGCGCTGCTCCTGGCGCGCCGGGCCCAGGTGCAGCAGCCCGATGGCGTGCTCGTCGGGGCCGATGCCCAGGGCCGCGCGGCCTTCGTCGGAGCGCAGGACCGCGGGCGTGCGCCAGTAGCCCGCCAGCCCTCGCCCGTGGGCGGCGAGCAGGACGATGTAGGCGGCGCAGGCCGCGGCGCACAGGTCCTCCTCGTCGGCCACCGGATCGCCGGTCTGCACCACCGATACGGCGACGAGCGTCGGCGCGCGATCGAGCTTGCCCGCGCCGTCCGGTCCGGCGGCCCGCTTGAGCCGCCGCAGCGCTCCGGGTCCCAGGACGCGGAAGCGCCAGGGGTTGGTCAGGTGGTGGTTGGGCGCCCAGCGGCCGAGCTCCAGCAGCTCGGCCAGGGTGTCGGGATCGACCGGCTCGCTGCCGTACGCCTTGTGGGTGCGGCGCGTGCGGATCGCGTCCTCGAGCTCCACCTAGGCGTCCTCGTCCTCGTCCTCGTCTTCGGCGTAGAGCGACTCGTGTGCGAGCTCCCCGCCGCGGCGGTCGTAGACCTTCACGTCGAGCGTGTCGCCGCGGTAGTCGTCGGGCGCGAGCAGCGTGAAGCGGCCCTCGATCAGCACGCACTGGTCGACGGGGAGATCGGCCAGCTCGCCGGTCACCACCGCGCCGCCGTCGACGAGCGGGCGCCCCCACACGAGCGTCATCGCGGCGGCCTTGCCCTGCTCGCCGCGCCAGGTGCCGACGACCTCGTCGCACAGGTCGATCTGCCAGTCGGGGTTGGCCTCCGCGGTCTCGGCCGTGTAGTCGGCGACCGCATGGAACTCGCTGGGCTCCTCGCCGTCGCCGCCGGGCGCGAAGCTGACGTAGCCGTAGAGCTCGTAGCCGTTGGCCGTCCGCGCCGTCGCGGGGACGAACGTCCGCCCGTGCCAGGTGCGATCCGGGTACCAGGTCACCTCGTCGGGCTCGCCGAGGTCGTCGCCCGCGCTGTCGATGCGCAGGCACGCGCTCAGGAACTCCTGGGTGAGCGTCTGCGACCAGCGGCCGTAGGGCAGCAGATCCTGCGGCGGCTCGGCGGCGAAGCGGGGGACGAAGCGATCTTCCGGTGGCATGGGGGGCGGAAGGCTACGCAAGCTCGAGCAGGAGCGTCACCGGGCCGTCGTTGACGAGCTCGACCTCCATCATCGCGCCGAACACGCCACGGGCCGCGCCGAGGCGGTCGGCGAAGCGCTCGTAGAGCGGTTCGGCCTGCTCGGGCCGCGCCGCGGCGACGTAGGAAGGGCGGTTGCCCTTGCGCGTGTCGCCGTAGAGGGTGAACTGGCTGACGACGAGGACCGCGCGGTCGCCCAGGGCCTCGTTCATGCGCCCCTCGGCGTCGGCGAAGATCCGCAGCGCCCGGACCTTGTCGGCCAGGCGGTCGCACACCGCCGCGTCGTCGTCGTGGGCGATCCCCAGCAGCACGAGTATCCCGGCGCCGATGGCGCCGACGGTCTCGCCGTCGACGCGCACGGCTGCGCGGCTGACGCGCTGCACGAGCGCGCGCACTAGGGGTGCCGACGGCGGCCCGTCGGCCGCCCGTGCGCGAAGAACGTAATAGGCCGCCGGAGGTGGGCCCCCGACATGGCTTACACCTCGCGCAGCTCGGCGGCGGCCTGCTCGGGCGCGACGATGTTCAGGTGCACGCCGGTGCCGAGCTCGAGGCCGGCCATGTGCGTCAGGCGCGGCACGACGTCGATGCGCCAGCAGAAGTGATCGGCGCCGAGCGGCGCCGTGCGCACCCACAGGTTCAGCGGCGGGACGTTGCCGAGCTTGCGGCCCAGTCGGCGCAGGCCGTCGTGCAGCAGCGCGGCGCCGGTGGGGCCATCGTCCTCGAAGCGCGCGCGCGGCACGCGCGGGGCGAGCATGAGCTGGAAGGGGAGCTGCGCGCCGTAGGGGGCCATGAGCACCGCCTCGTCGTCGATGGCGACGATCCGCTCGCGCAGCTTGACCTCCTCCTGGACGAGGTCCTGCAGCAGGTTCCCGCCCATCGTGCGCTGGGCGTAGGCGCCGAAGCGCTCACGCTCGCGGGCCACGACGGCGGGGACGAAGTCCAGCGCGTAGATCTGCGCGTGCGTGTGCGGCAGCGAGGCGCCGGCCTCGCGGCGCTCGTTGACGATGACGTGCACGTAGGCGGCGCCGTTCTCGGCGTGCGCGCGCATCCTCTGGCGCCACACGTCGAGCGCGTCGCACACCTGGCCGACCTCGAGGTGGGCGAGCGAGGTAACGGGGTCCGGGGCGTTGATGACGACCTCGTGCGCGCCCCGGGCCGGCGCGACGGCGAACAGGTCGGGCTTGGCGAAGGGCTCCGGCGGCGGGCTGCCCGGGTCGAGCGCCGGATACAGGTTGGGCACGACGCGCACGCGCCAGCCCGGGGTGTCCGGAGCACTGCCGTTGGCGCGCAGCGCATAGGTCTCCGGCGGCGTGCGGTCCTCGTGACCCTCGAGGAAGGGATCCTTCTCGGTGTCGATCGGGTCGGGCGCCGTGGCGGACAGGCCGCCGCCCGGCCGCGCGGCGCGGTCGGAGGCGACGATCGTCCGGTGGCCGGAGAGCGGATCGATGCGGACTTCGGGCATGGCCCCGGCAGGGTAGATGCCCGAGCGTCGAACGTCGGTCCTACCCCCTCCAGAGGGGGGGAAGACCGACGTTCGGCGCCAAGCGCGACCCGGACGACCGACCTCAGCCGCCCCTACTCCAGCGCCTTGGCCATCATCACGTGCTCGATCCCCGCGTCGAGGAACACGTCGCCGTACGGGGCGTAGCCGGCGCGCTCGTAGAGCGCCTGGGCGGAGAGCTGGGCGGCGAGCGCGATGCGCCGCGCGTGCAGCTCGCGCGCCCGGACGTCGGCCTCGATCAGCAGCTCGGCGGCCAGGCCGCGGCCACGGTGGCTGGGCGCCACGGCCATGCGCCCGAGCTTGACCTCGGCTCCGTGGGCCAGCAGGCGGCAGGTGCCGACGACCTCGCCGTCCTCGACGACGACGAGGTGCCGCGCGTGGTCATCGCGCCCGTCGAGCTCCTCCTCGAGGCTGACGCCCTGCTCGACGCAGAAGACGTCGTAGCGCAGCGCCAGCGCGGCGTCGACCTCGGCCCGGTCTCGCGCCGGCCGGACCTCGGTCACGAGACCGCGTAGCGCTTGATGTCCTCGTCGAGCTGCGCGCGATCGAGGTACTGGCCCTGATGGATGTAGGTCTGCTTGCCCCTGGCGTCGTAGAAGATGGTGCTCGGCGGCCCCACGAGCTGAAAGCCCTTGGCCACCTTGCCGTCGGGGTCCTCGTAGGACGGGTAGGTGAGGGGGATGTCGCGCAGCAGCTTCCGCGCCGCGCCGCGGTTGTCGGCCAGATCGACCCCGACGAAGGCCACGCGCTTGCCGTAGTCCAGCGACGCGCGCTGGATCACCGGCAGCTCGGAGCGGCAGGGAACGCACCACGCCGCCCACACGTTGACCACGACCGGGTGCCCGCGCAGCGCGCTCACCCGCGCCTGCAGGCCCTTGCGCGCTCCGGGGAGCAGGTCGTTGGCCTGCGCGTGCAGCGCGGCGAGGGCGGGCGGGGCGCCGTCGAGCTTGGCGTGCAGCTCCGCCGGCGAGATCTTGCTCACCTTCGGCTCGCTCGGGGTCCTGGACTCGGGGGCCTGCCGCAGCCCCACGAAGACGATCGCCGCGAGGGCGATCGCTCCGATGATCCATGCCAGCAGGCGGCGCATTTCGTGAAGGGTGTCAGACACGGCGACGCGCTCGGCGCACCAACCGGATAGTGCGGTATCCTGCGTATTACTCACGGGGAGGGTGGACGAATCCAAGGCAGTTCCTCCCGTGCTCATCCCCGGGCAGTCCGGGGGGCTCCGAGTCGCCAGGCATGCCGTACGCCGCGACTCTCCGTTTCAGACAGATAGCCAGGCTTTGGCTGATTCCATGTCGGCGGCCGTTGAGGCCGCAGCGATTCCCGATCAGGCCGCCATCGAGCGTGCCGAAGCGTTCACACGTGAGCGCTTCGTTCACGACGGCGAAGACCCCGCCGTCGCGCTCGGCCCTGGCTCCGCTCGGCGGCGCGCGCTGGAGGATGCGCTGCGCGAGATCGACGGCGGCGCCGAGGTGCCCTCGACGCGATGGCGCCGGCGCTACGCGCTGCTGCTCGGCCTCGAGCGCGTGCTCAGCGACGACGAGCCGCGGCTGGCCGACGGCGCGCTGCTGAACCCCCACCAGGTCGACGCGCTCTCGGGCACGCTGACCGCGCTGCTGGCCGCCGTCCAGAACGGCCAGGGGGTCGCCGCGCCGACGGCGGAGCCCGTGCTCGCGGTCGACGACGAGCCCGAGCCCGAGGCCCCCGCCGCGGCCGCCGCTCCGGACGAGCCCGACGACGAGGACGAGGACGACGACGAGCCCGACCTCGAGGCCGACGACGACGACGAGGACGAGGCCGACGAACCCGAGGAGGACGAGGACGAGGACGACGACGAGGACGAGGCCGACGAGCCCGAGGACGCGTGGGAGGACGACGCCGAGCCCGACGTGGACGAGGACGTCCAGGAGGGCGCCGCCGACGACCCCAACGCCCACAAGCGCTTCTGGTTCGAGCACGCCACGGGCGCCGGCAAGACCGTGGCCGCGATGGGCTTCGTCGAGGCCTCGCGCACCGGCGGCATCCTCATCCTCACCCACCGTCGCAACCTGGTCGACCAGTTCCTCGGCGAGCTGCACGACCGCGGCTACGGCCACCGCGAGTCCCCGGCCCTGCTCGACAACGCCGGGACCGATCGCTCCGACGGCCCGGTCACCGTCGAGACCTACCAGTGGTTCGTGCGCAACGCGGGGCGTATCTCCGACGCCTACACGATCGTCATCTGCGACGAGGCGCACACCGCGCTGGGCGAGAAGACCTCCGCCGCCATCCGCGCGTGGACCGGGCCGATCTTCATCGGCATGACGGCGACCGGCGCGCTCATCGCCCGCCACGTCACGGACCTCTTCCCGACGCAGACCTCGCGCTTCGACCTCGCCCAGGCGGCGCGCCGCGGGGTCATCGCGCCCCTGCGCTGCATCCGCATCCCGCCCGGGCCGGGGGTGCGCACGATCGCCAAGGTGCCGCTGCGCCGCGGCGACGTCGACGTCGAGTTCGACCAGGAGATGCTGGCCGAGCTGCTGGACCAGCTGCCGTTCAACATGGCGATCGCCAATCTCTACAAGACGCGCTTCAACGGCGTGCCGGGCGTGATCTACGCCGCCGGGGTGCGCCACGCCTACAACGTCGCGGAGTCCATGCGCGCCGAGGGCCTGAAGGCCCAGGCCGTCTCGGGCGAGACGCCCAAGCGCGAGCTGGCCGAGATCCTCGCCGCCTACGAGCGCGGCGAGATCGACGTGCTGATCAACGCCCAGCTGCTGGCCGAGGGCTGGAACTCGCCCCGCGCGACCGTCTGCATGCACCTGGCGCCCACCGCCTCCCGGCGCGTCTACCAGCAGCGCGTGGGCCGCGTCACGCGCCGGCATCCGGGCAAGGAGGCCGGCGTCATCGTCGACTTCGTCCACCCGGCGACCAAGCACGACGACCCCGTCATCACCCTGCACTCGCTGCTCGACCGCGACGTCTACCGCGGCGGCGCCATCGTCGTCGGCCCGGTGCGCCGCGGCCGCGGGCGCCGCGTGCGCGTCGAGCGCCGGGTCATCCCGGTCACGGCGGAGGAAGAGCGCCGTCACGAGGTCTTCGAGCGCGAGCTGTGGCGGATCGCCGTCGAGCACCTCGACTACGGCGAGCAGCACATGTGGGCCGCGCTGGCGGGGGCGCGCGTGGCGCCCAGCGGCTGGCGCCGCGCCCGGGCGATGCTGCACTTCGATCGCACCGGCGAGCTCAAGCGCCGCTTCCTGCTCACCGCCGTCGAGCGCAATCGCAACGCCCAGCTGCGCGTGCGCGCGCTGCAGGAGATCGCCGCCGCCAAGGACGCCGAGGCCTTCGACCTCTCGATCGACGTCATCGGCACGTGGGCGCGCGAGGAGCGCCGCGAGGGCGCCAAGGTCATGTTCCAGGCGCTCGCGGAGAAGCGCATCGGGCGTCGCGACCAGGCCAACGCCTGGATCTGGCGCCTGGCCGAGTACACGCGCGAGGTCCACGAGGAGTACGCGGTCCAGCGCTGGCCGGAGACCAAGCGCCTGCTCGGGCTGCTCGTGAACTCCAGCGGCGGCGCCCATGCGCGCAACGCCCGCCGGCTCGTGCACGCCGCGCGCAAGCAGGACCGCCGCCTGCAGGCGGCGCTGCTCGCCGCCGCGGTGGCGCACACGCCCGAGGCCGAGGAGGTCCTGCGCGGCGCCCGCACGCGCCTGGCCCGCAAGCCGAGCGCCCTCTCGCGCGAGCTGTTGCGCAACTTCCCCAAGGGCAAGGGCCGGCGCTCGCGCCGGCGGCGCAAGAAGGCCACCGCCGGGGCCGGTGCCGCGGGCCGCGGCGCACCCGGCGCCGCGCGGATGCGGGGCGGCGCCGACGAGCAGGTGCTCGACGAGGCGCTCGCCACCGCGACGACTGACGGCGCGGTCGTCGACACCGGGCGCGACGGCGACGGCAACAGTGACGCCGGCGAGCAGCAGCCCGCGACCAAGCCGCGCGCCCGCCGCCAGCGCCGGCGCAAGGACGCCGATCCGGCGCGTACGGCCGCACCCGAGCCCGACGCCCCCGCTGAGGAGCAGCCCCAGGCCGCCGAGCAGGCGCGCGACGAAAGCGCCGCGCCCCAGGAGAAGCCCGCCCCGAAGCGCAGGCCCCGCCGCTCGGCCGCCGCGAGCAACGCCGCCGCCGACGAGCAGCCCGCTGCCGCCGCCGACGACCAGCCCGCCGAGAAGCCCAAGCCACGGCGCGCCCGCAAGAAGCCGGCTCCCAAGGACGCCGACCCGGCGGGCTCGCCCGCGGACTCGCCGGCCGAAGCCGCCTAAGCTCCTAGCGCAGCAGATGCACCTCGCCCGCGCTCAGCGCGGTGCGTCCACCCCCCGCCAGCTCGACCATCAGGCGCCCCTCCCCGTCGACCCCGGCGCCGCGTCCGTGGCCGCCGGCCCACGCGACCTCGTGGCCGCGCAGGGCGTCGCGCTCGCGGTAGGCCGCCAGCAGCGCCCCCGGGTCGAGCGCCAGAGCGCGCTCGAGCGCGGCCAGCAGGCGCTCGAGCGTGGGCTCGAGGTCGGCGGGCGTCAGCCCCAGCGTGCCCGCCGTCGCGTGCAGCTCGGGCGGTAGCTCATCGACGCGCAGCGCGACGTTGAGGCCGATCCCCAGAACGACCCACCCCTCGTGGGGGCGGCCCTCGGCCAGGATCCCCGCCACCTTGCGGCCCTCGACGAGCACGTCGTTGGGCCACTTGATCAGCGCCTCGGAGCCCGCCACCTCCGCGACCGCCAGCGCGGCGGCGAGCGGCAGCAGCGCCGGCGCGTCACGCAGGACGAGCGACAGCAGCAGTGCCTGGCCGGCGGGCGCGGACCACGTGCGCCCCTGCCGCCCGCGGCCGGCGCGCTGCTGTGCGGCGGTGACGAGCGTTCCGTGCGGCGCCCCGTCCAGCGCCAGCGCGCGGGCGCGGTCGTTGGTCGACGTCGTGTCGCGCAGATGCAGCCGCGGGCGCCCGAGCGTCGTGCTCACGCCGGGCGGACGCGGACCTCGGCGTCGAGGTCGAGCCCCAGGTGCAGAGCGGCCGAGCCACGGTTGACGGCCAGCGCCAGCGTTCGGTAGGCGTCCTCGTAGAGCAGCAGCTCGCCGGGCGGGACGTCGGCGAACGTCGTTGCGTAGTGCGCGAGCTCGTCGTTGATGGTGACCCGATGGCCCAGCTTGAGCCCCGAGCCCGCCAGCTCCTCGTGCTCGACGTCGAGCATCACGTTGCCGAAGCGGTCGAAGGCCAGGGCGTGGGCCACGAGGCCGCCGCCGTCGTCGTCGCGACGGGCGCGCGGCGTGTGCAGTGGCGTGAGCTCGCCGGTGTCGATCGGGTCGCCCGCGGCCGCGAGCGGTGCGCCGGCCGCCAGGTGCGCCGCCACCGGCGCGAAGAGGTCGCGCCCGTGGAAGGTGGCCGAGGTCGGCTCCAGGCGATGGGGCGAGCGCGCCACGTCGACGGCCTCCACGGCGCCCCCGAAGCGCTCGACGGCCAGCGCCAGCAGGCCGTTGTCGGGCCCGACGAGGATCCGGTCCTCCTCGGCGGTGCGCACCGCCACGGCGCGGCGCTGGCCGCCCACCTCGGGGTCGACGACCGCGAGGTGCACTCCCGCCGGGAAGTACGGCAGCGCGCGGCGCAGCACGAGCGCGCCGGAGCGCACGTCGTGGCGATCGATGCCGTGCGTGACGTCGATGATGCGCGCCTCGGGCGCGATCCGCGCCATGACGCCGTGGCACACGCCGACGAACTCGTCGTCCTGGCCGTAGTCGGAAAGGAAGGTGATGACCGCGGTCACCGGATGGGACTCTAGTGCCCGGTTCGCGTGGCCGGACCCCGGGTAGCCCGCCCGCCATGAGCGATCCGCGGAGCACCCCCGGCGCCGCCCCCAGCGGGCTGCCGCCCGACGAGCCCGAAGAGGCGCCGCTGGGCGTGCCCGATGCGCGGCCGGAGGGTGAGGACGAGTCCGATCGCGGCGCCGATGCGATGCCTGGCATTCCCAACGAGGGAGAGCCCCCCGCGGCGAGCTGAGCGGCCCTGCCCGGCACCTGATTGACAGGCTGTCGGAGCGGCGTAGTCTCGAAGGCATGCTCGAGGTGCTCGTGGGCATCGCGCTTCCTCCCGTGGTCTTCGGGATCTTCGCCCTGCTGGCCATGTGGCTGGGCGCGGAGACCCGCCCGTGGTTCGACGAGCGCCCGGTCCGCGACGACCGTCCCAACTGGGGCCCGATCCGCCGCCGCCTGCCGCGCGACCGCGAGGAGGTCGCGCTCGAGGTGGACGAGCCGCGCGACGGGCTGCTCGAGCCCGTGGCCGCGCCGATTCAGCCGCGCCCGCCGGCCGTCGCCAGGGCGGCGACGAGCCCGTCCGGCGTGTGATCGGCGGCCTCCAGGGCGGGCTCGTAGCCGAGCTCGCGTAGCGCGGCGCTCGTGACCGGCCCGATGGAGGCCAGGCGCGGGCCGTCGAGGGTGCCCGCGGCAGTGTGGAAGAAGCGCACCGCCGAGGCGCTGGCGAAGGTCAGCCAGTCGGCGTCCAGCGCCGCTGCCCGGGCCGCCTCGGGCATGGGCTCGGCGATGGTGCGGTAGAGCGCGATCACGTCGACCTCGGTCCCCGCTGCGCGCAGCGCGTCGGGCACGACGTCGCGGGCGTGCTCGGCGCGCGCGATCAGCGCGCGCCGCAGCCCCAGCGGCGCCAGCTCCTGGGCAAGCGCCTCGCCGACGGCCCGCTCGGGCACGATGTCGGCCACGATCCCTCGGGCGCGCAGCGCGTCGGCCGTACCGGGGCCGATGACGGCGATCTTCGGCCCGGCCAGCGCCCGCGCGTCGTGGGCGCGCGTCAGCAGCGCCTCGACCGCGTTGGGCGAGGTCAGCACCAGCAGGTCGTATGCGCGCAGGTCGGGCAGCTCGAAGGCGAGCGGCTCGATGCGGATGGTGGGCGTCTCGACGACGCGCGCGCCCAGCGCCCGCAGCCGCGCCGCCAGGCCGCTGGCCTGGACGCGGGCGCGCGTCACCGCCACGCTGACCCCGGCGAGCGGGCCGTCGGCGAACCACGCCAGCTCGTCGTGCAGCGCGGCGACCGGTCCCACGAGCGTGACGGCGGGCGCGTGGGCGTCCTGCTCGCCGAGCGCCGCCAGCGTCGTGCGCAGCACGCGCTGGTCGGGCAGCGTCCCACGCTCGACGATCGCCGCCGCTTCGCCGGGATCGCGGCCATGGGCGATGAGCTGGTCGGCGATGCGCGGCAGCTGGCGCACGCCCATGTAGAAGATGAGGGTGCCCGGGAAGACGGCGAGCGCCGCCCAGTCGACTGCCGTCTCCGGCTTTCCCGGGTCCTCGTGGCCCGTGACGAAGGCCACCGCGCTGGCCATCCCGCGCTGCGTGACGGGGATCCCGGCATAGGCCGGCGCGGCCACCCCCGCGGTCACCCCAGGGACGACCTCGTAGTCGCAGCCGGCGGCGCGCAGCGCCTGCGCCTCCTCGCCGCCGCGCCCGAAGACGAACGGATCGCCCCCCTTCAGGCGCACGACGGCGCGCCCGGCGCGGGCGTGCTCGACCAGCAGCCGCGTGGTCTCGCGCTGGGGCACCTGCTCGCCGCCGCCCACCTTGCCCACGTCGACGATCTCCGCGTCGGCACGGGCGTGGGCGAGTGCCTCGGGCGGGATCAGGCGGTCGTGGAGGATGACGTCGGCGCCCGCGATGAGCTCCAGGGCGCGCGCGGTGAGCAGGCCGGGATCGCCCGGACCGGCGCCGACCAGGTACGCGGTCACGGCGCGAGGACCTCGCGCGCGCCGGCGCTCAGCAGCCGCGCGGCCACGTCGGCGCCCAGGCGCTCGGGCTCCACGCCGTCGAGCTCGTCGCGCACCCAGGCGCCGCCGTCGGGCGTGCCCACGAAGGCGCGCAGCGTGAGCGCCGACCGCGCGCGCAGGAGCGCGTGGGCTCCCACGGGCGTGTGGCAGTCGGCCTGCAGCGCGCGCACCAGCGCCCGCTCGGCGGCGAGCGCCCGCGCCGACGGCGCGTGGTCGATGGCCGCGACGCGCTCCTCCTCGCCCGTCCGGGTGGTCACGGCCAGGCAGCCCTGCCCGGCAGCGGGGACCAGCTCGTCCAGCGGCGCGCCCGCCTCGCCTCGGCCCAGGCGCGCCAGCCCCGCGGTGGCCAGCACGATCGCATCGTAGCCGCCCTCGGTCAGCTTGCGCAGGCGGGTGTCGACGTTGCCGCGCAGCTCGACCACGTCGAGGTCAGCGCGCAGGGCACGCAACTGCGCGGTGCGGCGCAGCGACGAGGTGCCCACGCGGGCGCCCTCCGCCAGCGCGCCGAGCGAGGCCGCGCCGCACAGCGCATCGCGCGGGTCGGCGCGCTGCGGCACGGCGGCGATGACGATGCCGTCGGGAAGCAGAGCGGGCACGTCCTTGGCCGAATGCACGGCGCAGTCGATGTCGCCGTCCAGCAGCGCACCGTCGAGCTCGCGCACCCAGCGCTCCTTGTCGGACGTCGCTTCACCACGATCGCCGCTCGTCACCACTTCGACCAGGTCGTGCTCGCCGCCCAGCAGGGCCGCCACCTGGCGCGCCTGCGCCAGCGCCAGCGCGCTGCCGCGCGTCCCGATCCTCACGCCCGGCGCTTGAGCGGGCGGACGTTGTCGGCCGCCGGCGCGCCGGGCGCCGCGTCGGCCGGCGGCGACTGCGCGTCCGCGGGCGCCTCGTCGAGCCCGAAGAGCTCGCGCAGCAGCTGCTGATGGCCGTGGCCGCTCTCCTTGAGGTGGATCGTGGGCTCGTGCAGCAGCCGCTGCATGACCGCGCGCGCGACGGCCTCGATGCGCGCGCGATCGCGCGGCGACGCGGCCTCCCAGCGACCCTCGTTCTCGGCCAGCACCTGGTCGACGATCTGGGCCCCGTGCTCGCGCAGCGCGGCGATGGTCGGCATGACGTCGAGCTGGGCCAGCCAGCGCGCGAAGCGCTGGATCTCCTCCTCGACGACCGCCTCGGCGCGCGCCCGCTCGGCCTCGCGCACGCCCAGGTTGCGCGTGACGACGGCCTGCAGGTCGTCCATGTCGTAGACGCGCACGCCCTCGATCTCCCCACAGGCGTGCTCGACGTCGCGGGGCACGGCGATGTCGATGAGCACCAGCGGCCGCCCGCCGCGCACGCGCATGACCGTGGCCAGGTCGTCGGCCTCGACGATCGGGTGCGGCGAGGAGGTCGAGGAGACGACGATGTCGGCCTCTTCCAGGCGCGCCGGCAGCGAGTCCAGCGAGCCGACCTCGCCGCCGAAGCGCTCGGCCAGCGAGCGCGCGCGGTCGGCGTGGCGGTTGGCCACGAACACCGTGCGCACGCCCTGGTCGACCAGGGCCTGGGCGGTCAGCTCGGCCGTCTCCCCGGCGCCGATGATGATCACCGAGCGCGAGGCGAGATGGCCGACCACGTCGCGGGCGAGGTCGACGGCGACGCTCGAGACGCTGACGCGCTCGCGCCCGATCCCGGTCTCCGAGCGCACGCGCTTGCCCGCCTGCAACGCGGCGCCGAACAGGCGATTGGTCAGCGGGCCGGTGGTGCCGGCGGCGAGCGCGGCCTCGTAGGCGCGCCTGACCTGACCCTGGACCTCCGCCTCGCCGATGATCATCGAGTCCAGGCCCGCGGTGACGCGATAGAGCTGGCGCGCGGCGTCGCAGTTGCGCGGCGAGTAGACGACCGGCGCGAGCTCGGTCGGGCGGATCTCGGCGCGGCGCGCGAGCTTGCCCAGCAGCTCGGCCTCCGCGCGCACCGGGTCGGCCGTGACGAGGTAGATCTCGGTGCGGTTGCAGGTGGAGATCGCGACCGCCTCGTCCACCTCCCCGCGCGCGACGAGCTCGGTCATGAAGCGACGGGCGGCGGTCTCGGTCAGCGCCAGGCGCTCGCGCAGCGCGACGGGCGCGGTGTTGTGCGAGATCCCCAGGACGAGCAGCTCGGTCATGTGTGCACCGCCTCGCGCTCCTCGATGCGCTCGTCGGCCAGCTCGTTGAGCTCGGCCAGCTCGCGCTCGAAGCGCGCCAGCTTGGCGGACATGATGACCACGTAGATGAGGATCAGCGCGAAGAAGACGAGATACGCAGCGGCGACGTAGCCGGTGTTGTCCGGCAGCGTATCCGTCACGGGCTCGTCCTGAGGCTGGGGGCGGCGGTCCGTCCGTGAGGAGCTACAGCGTCGTCGCCGCCGAGCTTGCGCCGCAGGGAGCGCAGTTGCGCCGAGGTGTGCTTGGAGGCCATCTCGTACTTCCACAGGGTCGCAAACAGCAACGCCATCCCGATCAGGCACAGGTAGAAGGGCAGCTGCATCTTCGCCGGCAGGCCGCCGTCGGCGGTCGCGAACACCCGCGGATGGGTGTAGGCCTGGGCCAGGCGCACGGCCAGGAAGTTCAGCGGGACGAAGGCGCCGGCGGTGACCGCGAACACGCTCGCGTAGCGGGCCTGGCGCTCGGGATCCTCGATCGAGAAGCGCAGCGGCTGGTAGGTCGCGTAGAGCAGGAAGACGACCAGGAAGGAGACGAGCGTCGGCTCGTCCCACACCCACCAGTGCCCCCAGCTCGCCTTGGCCCAGATCGAGCCCGTGATGAGCACGCCGGCGCCGAGGACCAGGCTCAGGTGGATCGCCACGTAGGAGCGCAGGTCGTACCGGGCGTCGCGGGTGCGCAGGTGCTGGATGGCCATGATGCCGCCGAACACGAAGCCGCCCAGCGCCACGATGGCCAGCGGCACGTGGACGTAGAAGATCTTCTGCATGAAGCCCTGGTCGGCGTCCATGGGCGCGTAGAAGAAGGCCAGGCCGAAGCCCGCCGTGAGCGTGACGGCCGTCAGAAGAGACAGGGCGCGTAAGCGCGTTCCGTACAGCAAGAAGGCGATTCAGTCCTCGACCAGGTAGTCGAACACCGCATAGGCGAGTAGCCCGAACACCAGATCATAGAGGCCGAGGATGGCCAGCCAGCGCCCTGGGACCGCCTCGGAGCCGGTGGCCAGGAAGAGCGGCGTGGTCGCCTTGGCGGCGGCGATCACCACCGGAATGAGGAGCGGTAGCGCCAGCAGCGGGACGATGAGGTCGCGCGCGCGGGTCTGGACCGCGAGGGCGCTGACCAGGGTGCCGATGACCGCGATGCCGGCGTCGGCGAGCACGAGGACCAGCACCAGCGCGGCGATCGCGCCGGCGTCGGGAGTCGGCCCGAGCAGCAGCAGCCCGAAGGCGGGCACCGCGACGACCTCGACGGCCGCCAGGAAGCCGAACAGCGCCAGCGCCTTGGCCACCAGCAGCGCGGTGCGGTCGACCGGCGCCAGCAGGAAGCCGTCCAGCCCGCCCTCCTCGTGGTCGGCGACGAACAGGCGGCTGGTCCCCAGCATGGCGGCGAACAGCAGCGTCACCCACAGCACGCCGGCGGCGAGGTCGCCGTCGACCTGCCCGCGCTGCAGCGCGAAGTGGAAGACCACCAGCGTGGTGACGCTGAACAGCGCCATCGCCGGCACGGCCTGCGGCGCGCGCAGCTCCAGGCGCAGCTCCTTGCGCAGGACCGCTCCCACCGTGCGCCTCACCGGTACAGCGCTCCGATCCGCGCGGCGTCGACCTCGGCGGCCGGCGCCACCAGGTCGGCACGCCCGGCGCGCAGGCCGAGCGCGAGGTCGGCCTCGGCCAGCCCGCCGACCGGGTCGTGGCTCGTGACGATCCGCGTGCGCCCGCTGGCGGCGCCGATCAGCGGCTCGACCAGTTCGGCCGCCGCGGGGTCGAGGTTGGCGCGCGGCTCGTCGAGCAGCAGCACCTCGGGGTCGTGCAGCACGGCGCGGCACACCGCCAGGCGCTGGACCATGCCGCGCGAGTAGGTGTGGACCTTGTCGTCGGCGCGCGCGGACAGCCCGACCTGCTCGATGAGCGCCGCGGCGTGCTCGAGCGCCACGCCGTGCAGCCGCGCATGGAAGGCGAGGTTCTCGCGCGCGCTGAGATCGCGGTAGAGCAGGGGCGCGTGGCCGAGCAGGCCGATCCTGCCCCGCACCGCCCAGCCCTCGTCGGGCAGCGCATGGCCGAGGACGCGGGCGCTGCCGGCGTGCGGGCGCAGCAGGGTGGCGAGCACCCGCAGCAGCGTCGACTTGCCCGCCCCGTTGGGCCCGAAGACCACGAGCGTTGCCCCCGCCGGCAGCGTCAGCGTGACGTCCTGCAGCGCCACCCGCTCGCCGTAGCGTCGCGTCAGCCCGGCGAGCTCAATGGCTGGCGCGGCTGCCACCTTCGCTGCCCAGCGTGGCGGCTGCGTGCGCGAGCACCGGCGCCAGCACGGGGAAGAGCTGCTCGATCGCCTTCGGGCTGCCGGGGAAGTTGACGATCAGCGTCTGGCCTGCCACGCCCGCGACGCCGCGGCTGAGCATCCCCATCGGCGTGTGCTGCGTGCTCACGGCGCGCATCGCCTCGGCGATCCCGGGCGCCTCGCGGGCGATGACCGCCCAGGTGGCCTCGGGCGTGATGTCGTCGACGGTCAGCCCGGTGCCGCCGGTGGTGAAGACGAAGGTCACGCCCTGGTCGACGTAGTGGTGCAGGCGATCCTCGATGAGGGCCAGGTCGTCGGGCACGACCTCCATCGCCACGATCTCCGCGCCCGCGTCCTCGGCCAGGTGGGCGAGCAGCGGACCCGAGAGATCCTCGGCCTCGCGGCGCGAGACGCTGCTGGAGACGGTCATGACCACGGTGTGCACTGCGCCGGACGATAGCCGCGGGGTGGGCCCGCCGCGCTTAGGGTGGTGCGCATGACGACGCGCGTTCTCCTGGCGGTCGCCCTCGGGTCGCTCGCTCTTGCCGCGCCGGCCGCCGCGGCGCCGGCGACGCGTCCCGCGTTGCCGTCCTCCTGCCGCGAGTGGGACGGCGAGGACGTCGTCGGCCTGGCCTGCGATCCGGGCAAGCGCGCCGCGGCGGTGCGACTGCGGCTGGGCGCCGCGGTGGCCGAGCAGTCCGAGCGCGGCATCGCGCACCTGCCCGGCCGCGAGCCGCTGCAGGTGGGCGAGACGCTGACGGTGACCTGGCGCCACCCGTCGTCCAGCGCGGTGCTGGCGGTCAAGGTCGCCGCGCCACAGCGAGTGCGCGAGGTCATCCTGGATCTGCGCGCGCGGCCCGCGCGCGTCGACGTGACCGCACAGGCCGGAGGCGCTCTGCGGGTCACGACCCCCGCCGGCGGCGCGACCGTGCCCGCCGCCCTGGGGCCGCGCGAGGTGACGTGGCAGCCGCGCAGCGCGCACGCCGCCGCGGCGCAGATCCTCGCCGCCGTGGACCGCATGGAGCGCTCGACGACGGCCCTGAAGACGCTGTGCGCGGCGCTGGATCGCGACGTGTTCGCGATCTTCGAGCAGCTCTTCGGCGACCCGCAGCGCTACCCGTGCGTCAGCGGCCTGGCCTTCTCCCTGTTTGGTGACGAGAACGTGCCCCGGCCCACATCGACGGTCCACAGCGGGACCGCGCTCGCGCTGCACCGCGGCCGGGCGCTGCTGAGCACCACGCTGACGCACCGCTACGTCAGCGAGTCGCAGTCGGATCCGACGCGCCTCGTCGTCCACTCGCGCTCGCTGCTCGTTCGTGACGGCCAGGGGATCTGGCGCCTGGCGACGATCGAGCCGTTGCTGCCGCTCTACGCCGTCGAGCACCGCCACGCGCTGACGGATGCCGAGCTCGCCGGGCTCTACCGCCTCGACGCGAGGGCCGGGCGCCAGTCCGCCGCCGCGGCGGCGCGCCTGGCCGCCGCGCGGACGGCGGCCACCGTGGACGCGACCGCGCCCGTCCCGTGCGCGCCGGCGCCGGCCGGCGATCCCGCGGGCGACGTCGTGGTCCAGGAGTCCGACGACCGCGCCCGCGACCAGGCCGCGCACGCAGACGTCGACCTCGTCGGCGTCGGCATCGCGGGCAGCTGCGTGGCGCTGCGCTCGGCCGGCCCGCTGCCCGTGCGCTTCGAGCTGCACCTGCGCGACGACCACGCACACGAGCTGGCGGTCACGGTGACCGACGGGCGCGTGCTGGTCCAGGACGCCTCCGACGAGGACAACGGCCTCAAGCCGATCCGGGGCGTGGCCGCCCACCTCGACCCCGATGGCCTCGTGCTCGCCCTGCCGCTCACCCTGTCGGGCACGGTCGACGCGATGCTGAGCGTCGAGCTCGGCGACGTGTCCTATAGCGACGACGCGCGGGTCACGAGCGCTTAGGGCGCGTCGCGCGCCCAGTCGCCGCTGCGCCCGCCGGACTTGCTCAGCAGCTCGACCGCCTCGACGCGCACGCCGCGCTCGAGGCCCTTGACCATGTCGTAGACGGTCAGCGCCGCGACGGCCGCGGCAGTCATGGCCTCCATCTCCACGCCGGTGCGTGCGGTGACCGCCGCCGTCGCGGTCAGCGTCACCGTCCCCTCGGCCGCGTCGAGCTCGGCGTCGACGTCGACGTGGTCCAGGCCGATCGGGTGGCACAGCGGGATCAGCTCGCCCGTGCGCTTGGCCGCCTGGATGCCCGCGATGCGGGCGACCCCGAGCACGTCGCCCTTGGGCGCGTCGCCGGCCGCCACGCGCTCGGCGGTCGCGGGGGTCATGCGCACCACCGCGCGCGCCACGGCGCGCCGGGCGCTGACCTCCTTGGCGCCGACGTCGACCATCCGCGCGGTGCCCTCGGCATCGAGGTGGGTGAGCTCGCCCATCAGGCCGGCGCGACGGCGGTGCGCGCGCCCTCGATGAGGTCGCGCACGGCCTGCCGGTCGCCGGAGCGCAGGAGTGCGATGGGGTCGGGCTCGCCGTTGACGATGCCCTCGAAGAACTCCTTGCGCTCCTGGTAGGTGGCCAGCGTGCCCTTGGCCCACCCGCGCACGTCGTTGAGCATCACGGCGAGCTCGGCGTACTCCTCGCCGAAGAGCTCGGCGACCTCGCTCTTCATCCGCTTGGCCAGCGCGGGCGACGCGCCGGCGGTCGAGATCGCGATCGCCAGCGGGCCGGTGCGCACGATGGCGGGGAGGATGAAGTTGCACAGCGGCGGCACGTCGACGACGTTGACGAGCATGGCGCGGCGCTCGGCGTCGTCGTACACGGCGATGTTGATGTCGGTGTCGTTGGTGCAGGCGATGACCATGAAGGCGCCTTCGAGGTCGGGGGCGCCGGCGTAGGCCCGGCGCTCCCAAGCGATCGAGCCCTCGGCGGCGAGCTGCGCGAGCTCGGCCCCCGCCTCGGGGGCGATGAGCGTCACGTCGGCGTCGCACGCCAGCAGCCCCTCGACCTTCTCCAGGCCGATCGCGCCCCCGCCCACCACCAGGCAGCGGCGCCCCGCGAGCTTCAGGCACGCGATGTAGAACGGCGTGTCGAGCATGTCGCGCACGCACGTCTGGTCGCAGATCCCGCGGCGGAACTGGCAGACGCATTCCTTTCCGGCGTAGGCGGCGGCAGGCATCGTCTCCACAGGGTAGTAGTCCGTACCTGTGTTCATGGGCGCGTCCAAGAGCCTCTTCCACGACGACTCGATGCTGCGGACGGTGATCCGCGAGCAGGTCGTCGGCCTGTCCGGTCCGCGCGCGCTGCTGATGCAGGCGGCGCACCCGGTTGCCTTCGCGGGCTTCTTCGCCCACACCGGGGCGCTCGACGAGCCCTACGAGCGCCTGAGTCGCACCGCCCGCGTGCTCGACCTCGTCGCCTTCGGTTGCGCCGAGGACGCCCGCCGCGCGACCCGCCGCGTGCGCGCCATGCACCGCCGCGTGAGCGGCGAGCTCGCCGTCGCGTCAGGGCGCTTCCCGGCCGGAACGCCCTACGCCGCCGACGATCCGGCCCTGCTGCTGTGGATCCTCGCCGCGCTGGCCGACTCGGCCGCCGTGGTGTACCAGCGCTACGTGCGCGCGCTGAGCCGCGCCGAGCGCGACGCGCTGTGGGCCGACTACCGCCTCGTCGGACGCCAGTTCGGCCTGCGCGCGGCCGACATGCCCGAGCGCTGGGATGATTTCCAGGCCTACATGCGCGGCATGGTCGAGGGCGAGGACCTGCACGTCTCCGAGGAGGCGCGCGAGCTCGCGGTGCAGATCGTCATGCGCCCGCCGGTGCCGCTGCGCTTTCGCCCGGCGCTCGAGCTCGCCAACCAGATCACCATCGGCCTGCTGCCCCCGCGCCTGCGCCGCGAGTACGGCTTCGCCTGGGATCCGGTGCGCGCGGTGGCGGTGCGCGGCGGCGCCGAGTACGCCAAGCGCTTCGTGGTGCCCTTCCTGCCCGAGCGCCTGCGCGTGGTGCGCAGCGCCCGGCGGGCGGCGTAGGGCGCAATAGCATCACCGAGGGAAGGAATAAGCGCGGGTGGGGGCGCCGAACGTCGGTCCTACCCCCTCCTGGGGGGGAAGACCGACGTTCGGCATCACGCCCGGCGGTGCGCGCGTACAGCCGCGCGCGCCCCGACCGCCAGCACTCCCCTTCCCTCGGTGCGGCAGGAAGCGCGGCGCACCGCCGCCAGCGCGGCGCGGACGACTACCGCGGGTGCATCCCGCCGTCCAGCGACACGACCTGGTTGGTCATGTAGCCGTTGCGCAGGACCGCGAGCGCCAGGTCGGCGACCTCCTCGGGCTTCCCTAGGCGGCCCACGGGGATCATCGTGGCCAGCGCGCCGGGGTCGCCGGGGAGCATGCCGGTGTCCTCGATGAGCGCGGGCGCCAGGGCGTTGACGGTGACGCCCTCGCCGGCGGCGCGGCGCGCCAGGTAGTGCGTCAGGCCGTGCAGCCCGGCCTTCGAGGCGGCGTAGTGCGGGCCGACGATGCCGCCGGTCAGGCCCGCGACCGGGGACATGAAGAGCACGCGGCCGAACCCGCGCTCGGCCATGCCCGGCATCGTGCGCCGGGCGAGCAGGAACGGCGCGCGCAGGTTGACGGCGATCATGTCGTCGAAGGCGGCGGCGTCGACCTGCTGGAGCTGCGCGATCTGGCTGCGGCCGTGGTTGGCCACGAGCACGTCGATCGGCCCGAAGACGGCCTCGACCTCGTCGACCAGGCGGTCGGGTGCCTCGGCATCGCCGAGGTCGGCCCCGAAGGCGGCGGCGTTGGGCAGCGCCGCGGCCAGCTCCTCGGCGGGCTCGGCGTTGGAGGAGTAGTGCAGGGCGAGGCGCGCTCCCTCGGCGGCGAGGCGCTCGGCGATCTTGCGCCCGATCCCGCCGCTGGCGCCGGTCACGAGTGCGGTGCGTCCCTCGAAGGTCGTCATGGCTGGGCCCACTGCATGATGAGCAATGCCCGCGCGCCGCGCGCCCCCGCCTCGTAGACGTGCATCTCGTCGCCCGCGAAGCCGGCGTAGTCGCCGGCGCGCAGATCGGCCGTGCGGCCGACCGGCCCGGTACGCAGCGTGCCCTGGGTCACGAGCACGTGCTCGCGCGTCCCGGGGCCGTGCGCGCCGGCCGCGCGCTTGGAGCGCGCGGGGAAGCGCGCCTCGTAGAGCTCGGTGGGTGGCGAGCCGGGAAGGCGGGTGATCAGGCGCAGCGTGTTGGCGGTGCCGGCGACGCTCGTTCCCTCGCTCGCGTGCACGACGTGGACCGGTTCGGGACCGCCCCCTGCGAGCAGGTCGCCGAACGGCACGCCGAGCGCCGTGGCCAGGGACGACAGCGTCTCGATCGTCGGGTTGCCCTTGCCGGCCTCCAGGGCGGAAAGCGTGGCCTTGGCGATCCCGCTGGCCCGCGCCAGCTCGGACAGGGTGCGGCCCTGCTCGCCGCGCAGGCGCCGCAGGTTGGCCGCGACCACCGGCATGAGGTCGTTTATCATGCCGAACGAGCGTACCAATGAGTCGAACGGAAACACCACCGCGGGTGCGCGACGGCGCGCGCCGCATCGCCCCCTTCGCGGTGGCCGTCGGCGCCTTCGGCGTCACGTTCGGCGTCCTCGCCCGCGACGCAGGCCTCGGCGGGCTGCAGGCCGTGGCGTTCTCGGCCACCACCTTCGCGGGCTCCGCGCAGTTCGCCGCGACCTCGGTGCTCTCGGCGGGCGGGACGCTGGCGGCGGCCATCGCCTCCGCCGTGCTGCTCAACGCGCGCTACATCCCGATCGGGCTCTCGGTCGCGCCGTCGCTGCACGGGCCCGCATGGCAGCGCGCCCTGCGCGCGCAGCTCGTGGTCGACGAGTCGTGGGCGGTGAGCCACGTCGGCGGCGGGCGCTATGACCCGCGGCTGCTGTTCGGCGCCGGCCTGACGCTCTACTGCTCGTGGGTGGCCGGCACGACGCTCGGCGTGGCCGCCGGATCGCTGCTCGGCGCCCCCGAGCGCCTCGGGCTCGACGCCGCCTTCCCGGCGCTCTTCCTGGCGCTGCTCGCCGGCCAGCTGCGCGACCGCAGCGCGGTCGTCGCGGCCCTGGCGGGAGCGGCCATCGCGACGGCGCTCGTGCCCTTCGTGCCGCCCGGCGTGCCGGTGGTGGCCGCTTCGCTCGCCTGTCTCATCGGGCTGCGGCGCCCGGCGGGCGAGGGCGCGCCGTCGTGACGCGCGCCTGGGTGCTCGTCGCGGTGGTGGGGGCGTGCACGATCGTGCTCAAGGGCCTCGGTCCGCTGGCCATCGGCGGCCGCGCGCTGCCCCGCCCGCTGCTGGGCGTGGTCGAGCTGCTGGCGCCGACGCTGCTGGCCGCCCTGATCGTCACGCAGGCCTTCGCCGACGGGCGCCACCTCGTCCTCGACGCCCGCGCCGCCGGTCTCGCGGCCGCGGCCGCCGCGGTGGCGCTGCGGGCGCCGGTGCTCGTGGTGGTCGTGGTGGCGGCCGGCGTCGCCGCGCTGACCCGCGCGGTGGCCTGAGCTACGCTGCCGGCGGTCCTCCCCGCGGGGCCGTTTCGCCATGGATCGAGTGGACCACTTCGGCCGCGACCTGTTCGTCGCCCTCGACCGCGCCGACCGCCGGCCGCTGCGCGTCCAGCTCGAGGAGCAGCTGCGTGACGGCGTGCGCTCGGGGCGCCTGCACGCCGGCACCGCGCTGCCCGCGACGCGCGCGCTCGCCGTCGAGCTCGGGGTGGCCCGCGGCGTGGTGGTGGAGGCCTACGGGCAACTCGTCGCCGAGGGCTTCCTGGTCGCGCGCCGCGGATCGGCCACGCGCGTGGCGAAGGTCGCGCCGGCGGTGGCGGCGCCCTCGGCGACGCCGGGCGCCCGCATTCCCCCGGTCCGCTTCGACCTGCGTCCGGAGTCCGCTGAGCGTGGCGCGTTTCCGCGCGGCCCGTGGCTGGCCGCGATGCGCCGCGCGCTGGCGGACGCGCCCGATGCCGACCTCGGGTACGGCTCGTGGGCCGGTGCGCCGCGGCTGCGCGCCGTCCTCGCCGCCTACCTCGGCCGCGCACGCGGCGTGGTCGCCCACCCGGACAACATCGTCGTGACCGCCGGGATCACACAGGCCATCGCGCTGCTGGCCGGGCTCCTGCGCGCCCGCGGGGCGCGCCGCGTGCTCGTCGAGGAGCCGGGCTTCTGGCAGCACCGCACGATCCTGCAGCGCGCCGGGCTCGAGCTCGTCTCCGTCGACGTCGACGACGACGGGCTGCGCACCGATGCGCTGCCGCCCGCGGCGGCCGCGCTCGTCACCCCCGCACACCAGTTCCCGACCGGCGGTGTCCTCGCCCCGGAGCGCCGCGCGGCGCTGCTCGCCTGGGCCGACGCCAATGACGCCGTGGTGGTCGAGGACGACTACGACGGCGAGTACCGCTACGACCGCGAGCCGCTCGGGGCGCTGCAGGGCCTCGGCGCGGGCCGTGTCGCCTACCTCGGTTCGACGAGCAAGACGCTCGCGCCCGCGCTGCGCCTGGGCTGGATGGTCCTCCCCGGTGCGCTCGCGGGCGCGATCGTCGACGAGCGCGGCTGGGCCGACGGTGGCTCGCCCACCCTCGACCAGCTCGCCCTCGCGTCGTTCATCGACCGCGGCGAGCTCGATCGCCACCTGCGGCGGATGCGCCTGCGCTACCGCCGCCGGCGCGACCGGCTCGTGGCGGCCATCGGCGACCACCTCCCCGACCACGAGGTCGGCGGGGCGGCGGCCGGGCTGCACGTCACCGTCGCGCTGGCGCCCGACGCCGACGTCGACGCCGTGCTGGCGCGCGCGACCGCGCGCGGGGTCGGGGTCTTCGCCACCCGGCACGCCGGCCGCCCGCTGCTCCTGGTCGGCTACGCCAACATCGCGGAGGAGGCCATCGAGCCCGCCATCCGCGCGCTGGCGCTCGCCGTGCGCGACTAGCCTGAGCGGCGTGTTCCTGAATATCCTCGCCGCCATCGACGGATCCGAGCACGGCGCCGCCGCCCTGCGCACCGCGGCGCAGCTCGCTCGCGACGAGCATGCGCGGCTGACCATCGTCACCGCAGTGCCGCCCGCGCCCGCGTTCGCCGCGCTCTCGGCGGCAGGCGGCGCCGCGCTGACGGACGCGGCCCACCTCATGGGCGAGGTCGGCGCGCGCATACGCGCGCAGGTCGACGCGCTGCCCGACGACCTCTCGGTCACCACCGTCGTGGTCGCCGGCCACCCGAGCGACGTCATCCTCGAGCGCCTGGTCGAGGGTCGCCACGACCTCTTGGTGATGGGGACTCGCGGACTCGGCCGCGTCGGCAGCGCGCTGCTCGGCTCGGTCGCCCAGGCGGTCCTGCACGCGGCAGAGGTGCCGGTGCTCGTCGTCCGCGAGCCCTAACCGCGGCGCATCGCCCGCAGCCAGCGGCCGGTCACCCGCAGCAGCGCGAAGCCGTCGCGGCGCCACGCGCGCTCGCGGTCGCGGTCGCGCGCGCTGCGCAGGCCGGCGACCGCGCGCGCGGCGCCGACGAGCGCGCCGTCGTAGGGGAACCACCACACCGGGCGCCCGATGGGCGGGTCCCAGGTCACGACGCGCGGCTCGGCGCACGTGCGCAGGGCGATCGCTCCGCGGGCGCGGCCGATCCCGGCGCCGCCGACGCCGCCCCACGGGATCTGCGGGGCCGAGCGCGCGACCAGGTGGTCGTTCATCCACACCATCCCCACGCGCAGCTCGCGGGCGATGCGCGCGCCCTTGTAGCGGTCGGCCGTCCACACCGACGCGCCGAGGCCGAGCGTCACCGCGTTGGCCCGCGCGATGGCCTGCTCCTCGGAATCGACGGCCTCGACCACGAGGACGGGCCCGGGCACCTCCTCGCGGGCCAGGCGCATCGTGTCCGTGACGCCGCTGAGCACCGTCGGCGCGTAATGGGCTCCCTGCAGCGTGCCGCCGCAGTGCAGCGTCGCGCCGACGGCGACGGCCTCGTCGACCAGCGCCCGCACGCGCTGGGCGCGGCCGCGGGCCACGAGCGGGCCGACCGACGTGGTCGGATCGGCGGGGTCGCCGACCGGCAGTCGCCGCGCCGCGTCGATCACCCCGGCGAGGAAGCGATCGTGGACCTGCGCGACGCACAGCGCGCGCTCGAGCGATCCGCCGCACTGCCCCGCGTTGGCGAACGCGGCCCACGTCGCGCCGCGGACCGCGCGCGGCACGTTGGCGTCGGCCAGCACGAGCATCGCGTCCTTGCCGTCGAGCGCGAGCACCGAGCGCTTGAGGCCCCGCGCGCAGGCCTCGCCGACCTCGCGGCCGGCGCGCGCGGAGCCGGTGAAGCGGATCTGCGCGACGGGGGCGGCGACGAGCGCGGCGCCGGTGTCGGTGTGGCCGTGGACGACCTGCAGCAGTCCCTCCGGCAGCCCGGCGCGGGCGAAGACGCGCGCGATCCGCTCGCCGCACAGCGGCACGTGCGGCGAGGGCTTGAGCACCACGCCGTTGCCGGCCATCAGCGCCACCGCGACGTCGCCCAGCGGCGTGGCGAACGGCTCGGGCGCGGGACCGAGGACCCCGACGACCCCGAGCGGCTCGTAGCTCCAGCGCCCGCGCTTGACCGGGTGCTGCGTGCGCGAGAAGGGGATCCGCTCCCCGGCCAGGATCGCGGGCCCGTGCTCGCCCAGCCATTGCAGCGTCTCGACCGCGGCGAGCAGCTCCATGACCTCGACCTCGGCGCGCGCGCGGCCCTGCTCGGCGACGACGAGGTCGGTCAGCTCGTCGAACTCGTCGATGACCGCCTGCGCGGCGCGGACCATGTAGCGCGCGCGGTCGGTGAGGCGCAGCATCGCCCACAGCGGCTGCACGCTCGCCGCCTCGTCCACGGCGGCGGCGACGTCGCGCGGCCGCGAGACCGCCACCGCGCCCAGGCGCCCGCCGGTGGCCGGGCTGAAGGACTCCAGCAGGGGAGCGGCTGCGGTCGCCTCCACGGGGAGGCGAGGCTACCGCCCGCGCGCGCGCCGGATCTCCTCCAGGCGCTCGCGCAGCGCGGCCTCGGCCTCGTCGGGCGTGTAGAAGCGCTCGCCGGCCACGCTTTCCGGGGCGAGCTCTTGATCGGAGAGGTGGCCGGGGCGGTCGTGGGGATAGTCGTAGCCGACGCCGCGGCCCAGCCGCGCCGCCGCGTTGTAGCCGGCGCTCTGCAGGTAGGGCGGAGGGGGCTTGGCGCCGTGCTCGCGCACGTGCTCGCGGGCGGCGCCGATCGCCTTCTTCGCGCTGTCGGACTTGGGGGCGAGCGCGAGGTAGATCGCGGCCTGGGCGAGCGCGAACTGACCCTCGGGGAGGCCGACGTGCTCGACCGCCTGGGCCGCCGCCACCGCCACCTCGAGCGCGCGCGGGTCGGCGTTGCCGATGTCCTCGGAGGCGAGGATGATCATGCGCCGCACGATGAAGCGCGGGTCCTCGCCCCCCTCGAGCATGACCGCCAGGTAGTACAGGCCGGCGTCGGGGTCCGAGCCGCGCGTGGCCTTGATCCAGGCCGAGATCGTGTCGTAGTGGCGGTCGCCGGTCTTGTCGTACGTCAGCGCGCGGCGCTGCAGCGCGTCCTGCGCCGCGTCGAGCGTCACCCGGCCGTGAGTGCGGAACGCGAGGTCGAACGCCGCGAGCGCCGTGCGAGCATCGCCGCCGGCGCGCGCGGCCAGGAAGGCGAGCGCGTCGTCATCGGCCTCGGCCTCGAGCCGCTCGGCGGCGCGGCGCAGGACGACCTCGATGGCGCTCGCCAGCAGCGGGAGCAGCTCGTAGATCTGGCAGCGCGAGAGCAGCGCCGAGTTGACCTCGAAGTAGGGGTTCTCCGTCGTGGCGCCGATGAGCGTGACGAGGCCCTCCTCGACCGCGGGGAGCAGCGCGTCCTGCTGGGCCTTGTTGAAGCGGTGGATCTCGTCGAGGAAGAACACCGTCGGCTCGGCCAGCCGGCGGCGGTGCTGGGCGCGCTCGAGCACGTTGCGCACCTCCGCGCGACCCGCCTCGACCGCGCTGAGCTCCTCCAGCGCTGCGTGGGCCGCCGCGGCCACGATCCGGGCCAGCGTGGTCTTGCCCGAGCCGGGCGGCCCGTAGAGGATCATCGAGTGCGGCCGGCCCTGCTCGATGGCGACGCGCAGCGCCGAGCCCTCGGCCAGCAGGTGCTCCTGGCCGACGACCTCCTCCAGCGACTGGGGTCGCAGGCGCGTCGCCAGCGGGCGTGCCAGGGCGTCCGCGACGGAGCGCCTCGGCTCGGCCTCGCCGGCATCGAAGAGCGAGTTCATGGCTCCTATTGTTCCTCGCGCGCCGGTGGAGCACGCGCGGGCAGGCCGTGTCGTAGCCTGGGGCGATGGCCGAAGACCTCGAGCGCGAGACGACCGAGCTGCTCCAGCGCCTGGTGCAGGCCAACACGGTCAACCCGCCTGGCAACGAGCGCCCGGCGCAGGAGCTGCTCGCCGGCCTGCTGCGCGACGCGGGCTTCGAGGTCGACCTGCTGGGCCGCACCGAGGAGCGCCCCAACCTGGTGGCGCGCCTGCGCGGGACCGGCGACGGGCCGACGCTGTGCCTGCTGTCGCACATCGACACCGTCCTCGCCGACCCGGCCGAGTGGCAGCGCGACCCGTGGTCGGGCGACGTCGTCGACGGCGAGCTCTGGGGTCGTGGCGCGCAGGACATGAAGTCGCAGACCGCGGCCGAGGTCACCGCTGCGGTGGCGCTCGCGCGCTCGGGGTGGCGCCCCGCCCGCGGCGACCTGCTCGTGGTCTGCGTGGTGGACGAGGAGACCGGCGGCGGCGAGGGCGCCATGTGGCTCACCGAGCATCACCCCGACGCCGTGCGCTGCGACATGCTCCTCAACGAGGGCGCCGGCGCGGTCTTCCCGTTCGGCGACGAGCGCGTCTACGGCGTGTGCGTGGCCGAGAAGGGCGTCTTTCGCTTCACGGTGACCACCGACGGGGTCGCGGGGCACGCCTCGACGCCGAAGATGGGCGTCAACGCGCTGCTGAAGATGGTCCCCTTCCTGCAGGCGATGGGCGAGCGCCAGCCGCCCTACGACGTCACCGAGACGCCGCGGGCGCTGCTGGCCGCGCTCGGCCTCCCGCTCGACGGCGATCCCGCGCCGGTGCTCGACGCGCTGCGCGAGCGCGACCCGATCCTCGCGGTGATCGTCGAGCCGATGCTCGGCGTCACGCTGGCGCCGACGCGCATCTTCGCCTCCGAGAAGATCAACGTGATCCCCTCGCGGGCCACCCTGGCCGTCGACTGCCGCACGCCGCCGGGCATGGAGGAGGCCGAGGTCCGGGCCCGCATCCAGGACGTCCTCGGCACCAACGGCTACGCGCTCGAGTTCTCCGAGAAGGTCGTCGGCAACTCCTCGCCGCCCGACTCGGCGCTCATGGATGCGCTGCGCGGCTGGATCGCACGCGAGGACCCCGAGGCGCGCGTGGTGCCGACCATGCTGCCGGCCTTCACCGATTCGCGCACCTTCCGCGCCGCCTTCCCGGAGTGCGTCGCCTACGGCTTCTTCCCACAGCGCGAGATGAACCTCTATGAGACCTCGCCGCTCGTGCACTCGCGCGACGAGCGCATCGCGACGGCCGACCTCGGGTTCGCCGCGCGCTGTTACCGCGACGTAGGCAAGGAGCTGCTGGGATGAGCGAGAAGCCCGAGAAGCTGCGCCTCGGCGGGATGGCCCTGCGCAACGGCCTCCTCGTCCACGGCCCCACCAAGTGGGCGGCCGCCATCCGCGACGGCGACGGCGCCATCGCGGTCGCCTCCGGGCCCAAGCCGCGCGTGCGCGGCCGCGGCCAGCGCCTCCCCGGCGTGCGCGGCGTGGTCCGCCTGGGCGAGGCGGTGGCCGTGATCCCGCTCGTCAAGCGCGCGCTGCCCGAGGCGCGCCTGCCCTTCCAGGACGCCACCGTCGCCGTGGCGATGGGGGCCACCGCGCTCGCCGGGATGGCGCTGCGCCGGCGCACGCGCGGGATCGGCGGCGAGGCGGCGCTGGCGGCGCTGTCGCTGGCCCCGTCGCTCATCGCCCTGCGCGGCGGCGATCTGGCCGCCTACCACGGCGTCGAGCACAAGGCGATCGGCGCCTACGAGCAGGACGCGGCCGACGCGCGCGACGCCACCAAGGAGCACGACCGCTGCGGCTCGCACCTGATGGCCCCACTGCTGGCCGCCAACCTGGCGGGCACCGCGCTCCTGCGCTCGGTGGTCGAGCGCCCGTCGCCGCTGGCGGGCGCCGCGGTGCAGCTCGCTTCGATCGGCGCCGCGGTCGAGGTCTTCGCGTGGTCCGAGCGCCATGGCGACACCGCCACCGCCCGCGCCCTGCGCCGGCCCGGCCACGAGCTGCAGCGGGTGCTCGGCACCCGCGAGCCGACCGAGGAGCAGCTTGCGGTCGGCCGCGCCGCGCTGGCCGAGATCCTGCGCGCCGAGGGCAGTAGCTGAGTCACCCGGCCCGCTGGGGCTGGAGGATTCCGCTGCGCTGCCGATACACCAGACGTGGGAGCTGCATCGACCCTGCTTGCGGTCAGCGACGGCGCCGCGGAGGCACGCCAGCGTGTCCTGGAGGCCGCTGCCGGCCTGCATGACGCTCTGCTCGCGCTGACCCCGGTGCCGCCGGCCCCCGGCGTGCTCGAGCGCATCCGCGACTTCGCCAACAACTGGCAGGCCGTCTTCGCGATCCTCTTCATGGCCCTGCTGCTCGCGGTGCTGTGGCGGACGCTGAAGCTGATGCCGCAGACCAAGCCGGTCGAGCTCAAGCCCGAGGCCAACCTCGAGGTCGGCTGGGAGGACATCGCCGGCGTCGACGAGGCGAAGGCCGAGCTGCGCGAGGTCGTCGAGTTCCTGCGCGAGCCCAAGCAGTTCGAGCGCCTGGGGGCGACCGTGCCCAAGGGCGTCCTGCTGCACGGGCCCCCGGGGACGGGCAAGACGCTCCTGGCCAAGGCGGTCGCCCACGAGTCGGGCGCGCACTTCTTCTCGCAGTCGGCGTCGTCGTTCGTGGAGATGTTCGCCGGCCTGGGCGCCGCGCGCATCCGCCGCCTGTTCCGCGAGGCGCGCAAGGCGCAGCCCGCGATCATCTTCATCGACGAGCTCGACGCCGTCGGCGCGCGCCGCGGCACGGACAACAACTCCGAGCGCGAGCAGACGCTCAACCAGCTGCTGGTCGAGATGGACGGCTTCTCCTCCTCGTCGGAGGGGCGCGTCGTCGTCATGGCCGCCTCCAACCTGCTGGACAAGCTCGACCCCGCCCTGCTGCGCCCCGGGCGCTTCGATCGCCAGGTCTTCGTGTCGCCGCCCGACCTCAAGGGACGCGAGCGGATCCTGCGCGTGCACACCGCCAACAAGCCGTTGCGCGAGGACGTCGACCTCTACGTCGTCGCCCAGCAGACGAGCGGCCTCACGGGCGCCGACCTGGCCAACATCTGCAACGAGGCGGCGATCTTCTGCGGGCGCCGCAAGGGCCACGCCGTCTCGCGCGAGGACTTCGACAACGCCCTGGAGCGCGTCATCGCCGGCGTGCAGTCCTCGACCACGCTCAACGCGCACGAGCGCCGCGTGGTGGCCTTCCACGAGGCCGGCCACGCGTTGTGCCGCGAGCTGATCGACGGCGTCGACCGCGTGCACAAGATCTCGATCGTCCCGCGCGGCAGCGCGCTGGGCTACGTCGTCAACCTGCCCGACGAGGACTCCTATCTGAAGACCCGCGACGAGCTCGTCGACCAGATGACGATCCTCCTCGGCGGCCGCGTGGCCGAGCAGGTCGTGTTCGGCGCGGTGACCACCGGGGCCGCGAGCGACCTGCAGCGCGTGGAGGAGATCACCCACGCGATGATCCACCAGTACGCCATGGGCTCGGGCGACGCGCCGCAGGCGGCGCTCAAGGACCAGGCACTGTCGGACCTCACGCGCCGGATCCGCGACGAGGAGCAGCGCGAGCTGGCCTTCGAGGCGCACCGCGGGGCGTGGGATCTCATCACCAAGCACCGCGAGCTGCTGGACCGCATCGCCGGCGAGCTGCTCGAGAACGAGACGCTCGAGCGCGGGCAGATCGACCGCATCATGGAGGGCGTGCCGCGCCTGGAGCGCCGCAAGCCGCTCCCCGAGTTGCGCGTCGCCGCCTCGGAGAAGCAGGCGCCAGCCGCCGACTAGACTCAGGGCGCAATGTTCGCCCGGGTCGACCACATCGGCGTCGCCGTCGAGGATCTCGATGCCGCGATCGCCCTGCACGAGCAGGCCTACGGGATGGCCGTGGCCCATCGCGAGGTGGTCGACGAGCAGGGGGTCGAGGCCGTGCTCCTCGACGTGGGCGAGAACCACGTCGAGTTGTTGCGCCCGCTGAGCGAGGACACGCCCGTCGGGCGCTTCCTGGCCAGCCGCGGGCCCGGGCTGCATCACGTCGCCTACCAGGTCGCCGATGTCGATGCCGCGCTGGCCGCGCTGCGCGAGCGGGGCCTGCGGCTCATCGACGAGCAGCCGCGCACCGGTATCCGCGGCTCGCGCGTGGCCTTCCTGCATCCCGCCGCGTCGGGCGGCGTGCTCACCGAGATCGTCCAGCCGCCGGAGGAACACTGACACCATGGCTCAGCGCATCAGCATCGGCTTTCAGGCCAGCGCCCCGCTCGCCCTGCGAGTGACCGACGAACAGCTCGCCAAGCTCAACGCCGCCCTCGGCGGCGAGGGCTGGCACGAGGTGGAGGCGGAGGACGGTTCGGTGAAGCTGAACCTCGCCCACGTGCTCTGGGTGCGCACCGAGAGCGACGAGCATCGCGTGGGCTTCGGGATCGCCTCCACCGGTTAGGCGATGGAATAAAAGCCCGGGCGGCCGGCTCGTTGGGGGTGTGAGATCAACCACGCTTGCCGCAGACCCGCGAGCAGCTGCGCCAGGTGCGCAAGGTCACGCGCGCCTATCGCGACGTCGAGGTCGCGAAGGCCGCCGGCTCTTCGCCGCGTGGAACCCGCGGCGTGCACTGCCCGCGGGCTAGGCGCCGCCGCTTCGCGCTTCGCGGGCGAGGCGCGTGTCACGACGCCCATGCCCATATCGTGGGGGAGGTGCACCCCCTGGCCCGCACCGACCTGCGCCTGTACCGCCTCGTGCGCTCCGCGGCCCGGCCGCCGGCGAGCGAGGCGGTCGGTCGCTTCTCGCGCCTGGGCGAGCACGCCGCGCTGTGGTTCGCCCTGGGCGCCGTGGGGGCGCTGGTCGACCGACCCCGGCGCTCGGGCTGGCGGCGCGGCGTCGTGGCCGTAGGCGCGACCTACGCCGTCAACACGGCGATCAAGGCGGTCTTCGGGCGCCGCCGCCCGGCGCAGGCCGACCTGCCCGCGCTCATCGCCACCCCGACCGGCCTCAGCTTTCCCTCCGCGCACGCCTCGACGTCGTTCGCTGCCGCCCGCGCGTATGGGCGCCTGCTGCCCGCCGCGCCGCTCTACGCGACGGCGGCGGCGATGGCGTGCTCGCGGGTCTACCTCGGCGTGCACTACCCCTCCGACGTCGCCGCCGGGGCGCTGCTCGGGCTGGCCATGGGAAGCGCGGCGCGATGAAGGTCGGCATCGTCGGCATGCCCAACGCCGGCAAGTCCTCGCTGTTCAACGCCCTGACGCGCGCGGGCGCCGAGGCGGCGAACTACCCGTTCACCACCATCCAGCCCAACGTCGCGGTGGTGCCGGTCGTCGACGATCGCCTGCAGCAGGTCGCGGAGACGATCGGGGCCTCGAACCTCGTGCACGACACGATCGACTTCCACGACATCGCCGGCCTCGTGCGCGGCGCCCACGAGGGCGAGGGGCTGGGCAACCAGTTCCTGGCCAACATCCGCGAGGTCGACGCCATCGTCCACGTCGTGCGCGCCCACCACGATGCCAACGTCGTGCACCCCGAGGGCGACGTCGACCCGGCCCGCGACATCGAGACGATCGAGACGGAGCTGCTCTACGCCGACCTCGAGCAGGCCGAGCGCCGCCTGGACCGCGTGACCAAGCAGGCGCGCGGCGGCGACAAGCAGGCGCAGGCCGAGGAGCGTTGGGTGACCGAGGTCATCGCGGCGCTGCAGGCGGGCCGCCCGGCGCGCACCGTGCCGGTACCCGCCGACGCCCCCGACGCGCTGCGCAACCTGCACCCGCTCACCGCCAAGCCGGTGCTGCTCGTCGCCAACGTCGACGAGGGCGACGACACCGTCCCGGCTGCCGTGGCCGAGCACGCCGAGGCGATCGGCGCGCTCGCTGTCGCGGTGTCCTCGCGCATCGAGGCCGAGCTCTCAGAGCTCGACGACGACGACGCGAAGGCCATCCGCGAGGACATGGGGATCGGCCAGTCCGGCCTGCGCCGCGTGGTCGACGGCGCCTTCGCGCTGCTGCACCAGATTGCCTTCTTCACCGCCGGCGAGGACAAGCCCGCGCAGTCCTGGCACATGCGCGACGGCCTCACCGCCTGGCACGCGGCGGGGGAGATCCACTCCGACATCCAGAAGGGCTTCGTGCGCGCCGAGGTCGTCGGCTGGGACGCGCTCGTGGACGCCGGCGGCTACGCCGGCGCCCGCGATCGCGGCGTCCTGCGCCTGGAGGGGCGCGACTACGTCATGCGCGACGGCGACGTCATCACGGTGAAGTTCACGCCGTGAGCGGCTACGCCGTCTCGACGTAGTCGCGCGCGGCGAAGCGGTCGACGCGACGGTGGTAGAGGTCGCCGGCCTTGCCGCCGACGATCGCGAACACCAGCGTGACCACCAGCGCGGCGGCCAGGGTGATGAGCCCGGTGGTCGTCAGCGACTGGTCGCCGACGGCGACGTTGGGCAGGTTGAGCTGCTGCAGGACGTCGTACTGGCTGCCGCCGATCACGGCGGCGATGGCCAGCGCGGCGCCGATGACGAGCGTCCACACCCACACGCCGATGCCCTGGCGGGCGCCGTCGAAGCGCGCCATCCGCCCGGCGACGTAACCGCCGCAGTACCACGAGAGCGCGAGCGCCGCGAGCACGACGATCGCGCCGCCCAGGCCGATGGTGTCGACGCTGCCGGTGCGGACGTCGTTGATCTCGGAGACCCCGAGGGCCACGCCGGCCGCGGCGGCGATGCCCAGCAGGATCGCGGCGAGGCCGATCGCGCTCAGAAGGCCGAAGAAGGCACTGCCCCAGCGGATGCCGCCGAAACGGTCGCGCTGGCGGGCGCGCATGGCCACCACGGTGTCCTCGGCCACTACGGCCGGGATCGTGTGCGGCTCGTCGTCGATGTCGCGGTCGACGACCGGTGCGCGCTCGGTCCGCGCGAACCTGTCGCTCGCGGCGGCGCGGTCGGTCTCCGCCACGCGCGTGTCGGGGTCGCCGGCCTGGGTCTCGTGCAGCTCCTCGATCCGGCGCTCGCGCGCGGCCGGATCAGCGGCGGGGGCGGCGACGCTGGTCGCCGGCTCGTCGCGCTCGTCTACGGCGACGGCGCCGCCGTCGGTCTCGCGTGCTGCGTCGTTCGTCTTGCGAAAGCGTCCGAACATCGGGGGTACTCCCTCCCATGGGGTTCGGACAAGGGGTTCCCCGTCAGGCCTTGGCCCACGCGTCAAGTCGCTCCGCAAGCCGGTTCATCGACCGCTCGCGCGCGGCCGCGGCCGCTCCCGCGAAGTCGGTCGGCGCGTCGGCGGGGCGCTCGACGCCCGTGGGCTGCAGCGTGGCGATCTCGCGGAACGCGCGCAGCTCGTCGGCCTGGTCGGTGAGCGACTGGCGGACCCGCGGGCGCAGGGTGATGGGCAGCGCGAGCAGCGCATCGAGGCTGCCGTGCTCGGTCAGCAACTCGCGGGCGGTCTTCTCGCCGATGCCCTTGGCGCCCGGCAGCCCATCCGACGGATCGCCGCGCAGGGCGATGAAGTCGGGCACCTGCTCGGGGCGCACGCCGTAGCGCGCGCGGACCTCCGCGGGCCCGATCGGCTCGGTCTCGCCCTTGCCGGCCGGCCACAGGACGGTGACCGCGTCGGAGACGCACTGGAACATGTCGCGGTCGCCGGTGAAGAGCAGCGCCTGCCCGCCGGCATCGGCCTCGACCTGCGCGAACCCGCCGAGCAGGTCGTCGGCCTCGAGCGTCTCGTGGCGCAGCACGGTCCAGTTGAACGCGCCGAAGAACGCCGGGGCGTCCTGCCACTGGGGCACGAGCTCGGGCGGCATGTCGATGCGGTCGGCGTGGTAGGTCGGGTAGAGCTCGACGCGGTAGTGGGCGGCCTCCTCGCCGAAGCACAGGACCACCGCGCGCGGGTCGTGGCGCTCGACCGCCTGCAGCACGAGGTTGGCCGTGCCCAGCAGCGCGTTGACCGACATCCCCTTGCCGTCGGTGATCGTCTTGGGGAGGGCGTAGAACGCGCGGTAGAGCAGGGACGGCGCGTCGACGGCGAGCAGGGGACCGGGCATGGCGGCTGATCCTAAATAGCCTGCCGCTCGTGCGGCGCGCGCTCGCCTCGGCCACCTTCCCGCTGTACGTCGGCGGCTTCATCGGGCCCTTCGGCGGCGGCGTGATCGCCGTGCTGTTCCCGCAGCTGCGCGACGCCTTCGACGCGACGACGGGCGAGGTCGCCGTCGCCATTCCCGCCTACTTCGTGCCCTTTGCGGTGTTCCAGCTGGTGTCGGGCACGATCGGCGAGCGTTTGGGGCGCCGGCGCGTCGTGCGCACGGGCTACGTCGCCTACGCGATCGCCAGCGTCGCCGCGGCGCTGGCGCCGACGATCGGGCTCTTCATCGTCGCGCGGGCGGCGTCGGGCACGGCCAACGCGTTCCTGACGCCGCTGCTGCTGGCGGGTCTGGCCGAGGTCACCGAGCGCGAGCGATTGGGACGGGCAGTCGGGACCTTCGCTGCCGTGCAGACCGCCGCGATCGCCCTCGCACCCGCGGTCGGCGGCGTGCTCGGCGAGATCGACTGGCGGCTGGCGTTTCTCGCGCCCGCGGCGGTCGCCGTCGCGCTCGCCTTCGTCCCGCCGCCCGACGCCCATCGCCGCGCCGGCGCCGAGCCCGCGCGCCTGCGCGCCGCGTTCACCCACCGCGTCGGCCTGCTGTCCACCGCCGCGTTCGCGGGCTACGCGGGCGTCACCAGCCTCGGCTTCCTCGTCGCGCTGCGCTGCAGCGACGCGTTCGGCCTGGGCTCGAGCGCGCGCGGCGCGGTGCTCGCCGGCTTCGGCGTCGCCGGCATGGTCTCCGGCCGTCCATCCGGGCGGCTCGTCGACCGTCTGGGGCGGATCTCGGTGACCGTCGCCGGCGCCTTCATCTGCGCCGGGTTGGTCGGACTCATCGGGGCCGCGGGGAGCGTCACCACCCTGGCGCTGCTGTGGCTCGCCGCGGGCGCGGCCTCGTCTCTGATCTGGGCCGGGCTCAACACGCTGACCATCGAGGCGGTGCCCGCCAACCGCGCGGGGGCGACCTCGGTCATCTCGGCCTTCAAGTTCGCCGGCAACGCCGCGGCCCCGGCCATGTGGCTGCCGCTCTACGCGCGCGACGTGCGCCTGGCCTTCCTGGCCGCCGGCGCGGCGTCGGCGCTGGTGGGTGCGGTCGCCCTGCGCCTGCGCTGACTACATTTCCCGCCCATGCTCACCATCACCGGCATCGACGAACTCAAGGCCAAGGTCGGCGAGGAGCTCGGCGTCAGCGAGTGGCACGAGGTCACCCAGGAGGAGATCGATGCCTTCGCCGACGCGACCGGCGACCACCAGTGGATCCACGTCGACCCCGATCGCGCGGCGCAGTCCCCGTTCGGCTCGACCATCGCCCACGGCCTCCTCACACTCGCCCTCGGTCCGCGCTTCACCTACGAGACCTACGAGGTCGAGGGCTTCGCTTTCGGCGTCAACTACGGCTACGACCGCATCCGCTTCCCGGCGCCGCTGCCCGTCGACTCGCGCGTACGGATGCGCGCGACGCTCGGCAGCGTCGACGACGTTCCGGGCGGCATCCAGATGAAGGTCACACAGACCTTCGAGCTCGAGGGCGGGGAGAAGCCCGTGTGCGTCGCCGAGCAGCTCGTGCGGCTCTACACGGGCTGACTCCCGGGCCCGGGGTCTAGACGGCCGGCGCCGGGGCGGCGCTGGGCTCGGGGCTCACGACCTCGTCCTCCTTGCGTGCGGCGGTGCCGAGGAGCCCGAGTGTGACGACGAGGAAGCCGATGCCGGTGAGCAGCAGCGCGGCGCCCATGACGATCGAGAACAGCGCGACGTTCTCCGCGAAGTAGCTCGTGTTCAGCGCCGTGGCCAGAGCGGTCTCGGTGACCCACGTGTTGCGCGCGGCATTGGGGACCGGCTTCTTGGTGGCCGGATCGATCGCCGCGGCGGTCTTGTCACTGGTCGGCTTGCCCGACGCGTCGAGATACTGGCCCATCTCGGAGTAGACCAGGCCGCCGCTCGCCTCGAGCGCATGGATGCGCATGTACTGCGCGAAGCAGCGAGCGTTGGCCCCGCTGTCGACGGCCTTGCCGGCCACCGAGCAACTCGGCACCGCGATGTTCTTCAGCCCGGCCTCCTTGGCCGCGGCCGCGATGGCGACGGGTGTCATGTCGTCCGAGCCGACGATCTTCTCGGCGGCCAGGTTGTCGCGAACGGTGCTGCGTCCGTTGGCGCCGATGATCATCGACGCGACCCCGAAGACGATCAGGACGGCGCTGGCGGCGATCCCCGCGTAGCGAAGGTACTTGCTCATGGCATTCGTTCCTCTCTGCAACCTAGGCGTCGGAGCGCGTTTTCGCTCGCGCGCCGAGAGCCCGATCGGGATGGGTGTTTCCTGGACGGCTATCCGTCGCTGGGGAACGATGCTCGTGGAGGACGCCGTGGGCCGTGTGGCCGGCGGTGCTCTGCGCGAAGGTCGCTTCGCAGAAGCGGGGTGGCCCCGTGGGGCCACCGTACTCGCTTTTCCGTTCGTCGCCCCGCTGGCTACGCAACGTGCACGGACGGCCCCACGGCCTGCCCGTAGACCACCCGGTACACCCCCGGTGCGGGGACGGCGACCGAGTAGCGCCCGCCCCGCAGGACCTGCGCGTCGGCCGCGGTGACCCAGCGCGTGCCCTGGTGGCGCTCGACGTGCAGCCAGCGGCCCGTCCGCGCCGGGGCGATGGTGCCCTCCAGGCGCGACGCGTGCGCGGCGGCGGCGCGGGCGACCGGCGAGACTCCGCCCGTGGGGTCGCCGGGCGTGGCCGGCGGCTGCTTCTTGGGCTTCGGCTTGCTCGCCTTGGAGGTCACCGAGGTGAAGAAGGCCCACGTGTCGAAGAGCCCGAAGGCCGAGCGCAGCTGCGGCCCGGTGACGGTGGTCACGCCGCGGGTCCCGACCACCTGCGCGCGCACGACGCGCGGCGAGACGCCACGCTGCAGGACCTTGATGCGCTTGAAGCGACCCTGCAGGTAGCGGTGCAGCTTGCGCTGGACCTGGGCGGCGGTGAACCGGAAGGGGCCCCAGCGGTGCTTGGGCGAGACGGTGTCGAACGGATCCTCGACCGCCTTCAACCACGGCTTGGGCTGTGAGCCGACGAACGAGTTCTCGACGTCCTCGGTCTCGCCGCCGGAGGTCGAGAAGAAGTAGGTGGTGACCGGCTGGCCGCCGAAGGTGACGACCTGCCCGGTGGTGGCCTGCACGGCCGCGTCGGTGTTGGGCGTCTCGGCCGAGACGCCGCGGTAGACCTGCGAGCGCGTGTCGGCGTACTGGTCGAAGACGCCGCCGCCCGCGTGGGTCGTGATCGCGTAGGTGCGCGCGGCCACGGCCTGGGCCTTGAGCGCCTCGGTGGGCCACGCCGACGGGCTCTCGCCGCTGACCACGCCGCGCACGTAGTCCTCGAGGTCGAGTGCGTTGACGGCGATGAGGCCCGAGCCCGAGGCGCTGATGAGCAGCGAGCCGCGGTACAGGCCGTCGCGCACGCCGGGCACCGACGTGCCGTTGAGGCGCAGCGGCTGGCCGACGGGGGCGTCGACGCGCAGCGTCCCGGCGACGGTGCCCACGCTCTTGCCGCTCGCGTCGCGCAGCTGCAGGCCGGCGGCGGTGCGGCGCACGCTGTAGGCCTGGGCCGGGTCGAGCTTCTGGTCGCCGGCGTTCAGGCCGCCGGCGAAGGAGATCGACTTCTTGCTGCCCTGCAACAGGACCTTGACCTCGGGATTGGCGTCGAGCGCTCCCAGCGTGGTGCCCGAGTAGTAGTGCGCGAGGATGTAGTCGTAGGTCTTCAGGTGCAGCGAGTAGCCGTACGTGCCGTACTGGCTCATGCCGATGCCGTGGCCGAAGCCGGCGCCCGTGATGGTCAGCTTCGTCGCGGCCTGCGCCGCCGGGGCGGCGGCGAGCAGGAGCGCGACGGCGGCGAGGACGAGCTTGCGCATGCCTCTTCCCGAACGCCACCGGGATGGGGGAGTTGCGGTGCTAGCTTGCATGCGATGGCTCAGGGTAACCGGCGCGCCAGCGACGTGTTCGTCGAGTGCCTGGAGGCGGAAGGGGTCAAGTACGTCTTCGGAATCCCCGGGGAGGAGACCCTGGATCTCAACCAGTCGCTGGCCAGTTCCTCGGTCTCCTTCATCCCTGTTCGACACGAGCAGGGCGGGGCCTACATGGCCGACATGTACGGGCGCCTGACCGGGCGCGCCGGCGTCTGCCTGGGCACGCTGGGCCCGGGGGCGATGAACCTCGTCACCGCGATCGGCGACGCCTTCCTGGACCGCGCGCCGCTCGTCGCCCTCACCGGCCAGGCCGACCTCGAGCGGATGCACAAGGAGTCCCATCAGTTCATCGACCTCGTCGAGCTCTTCCGACCCATCACCAAGTGGAACGCGCGCGTCGCGAGCCCGGAGATCATCCCCGAGGTCGTGCGCAAGGCCTTCAAGGTGGCAGAGTCCGAGAAGCCCGGCGCCACCCACCTCGAGCTGCCCGAGGACGTCATGGCCGCCGAGGTCGACGCCGCTCCTCTGCCCCGCCGCCGGCCGGTCGAGCCCGAGCCCGCGGCCCGCGAGCTGCTCAAGGCCGTCGACCTCATCCGCAACGCCATCAACCCGGTGGCCCTGGCCGGCAACGGCGTCGTCCGCGCCCGCGGCGCGCCGGCCCTGCGCGAGTTCTGCCGCGCGACCGGCATCGCCGTGGCCGAGACCTTCATGGGCAAGGGACTGCTCGACTACACCGACCCCAAGGCGCTGGGGACCGTCGGGCTGCATTCGCGCGACTACGCGCTGGCCGGGTTCGACGACGCCGACGTGGTCATCGCGATCGGCTACGACCTCGTCGAGCACGCCCCCTCGCACTGGAACCCGCGGCGCGACAAGAAGATCGTCGTCATCGACTCCCAGGCGGCCGAGATCGACGAGTACTTCACGCCCGAGGTCGAGCTCGTCGGCGACATCTACCACGTGCTCACGCGGCTGGCTGAGGAGTGCCGCGACGTTCCGCACTCCGGCGGGTCGCAGCGTCTGCGCGACGTCGTGCTCGGGCGCTTCGAGCAGGCCAAGGACGACGACGCCTTCCCCATGCAGCCCCCGCGGGCGCTGTGGGAGATCCGTCAGGCGCTGGGCCGCGAGGACATCCTGATCTCTGACGTGGGGCTGCACAAGCTGTGGATCGGCCGCATGTTCCCCGCTCATGAGCCGAACACCGTCCTCATTGCAAACGGTCTTGCAGGCATGGGCTTCGCGCTGCCCTGCGCGGTCGCCGCGAAGCTCGTGCACCCCGAGCGCAAGGTGGTCACCGTCAATGGCGACGGCGGCTTCCTCATGAACGTCCAGGAGCTCGAGACGGCGATGCGCCTGAAGACGCCGTTCGTGAACATCGTCTGGGAGAACCGCCAGTTCGGCTCCATCGTCTGGAAGCAGGACAGCAAGTTCGGCGAGCACTTCGGGGTCGACTTCACCAATCCCGACTTCGTGCGCCTGGCCGAGTCCTTCGGCATGCCGGCGTGGCGCTGCCAGGGCGTCGACGACCTCGGGCGCCACCTGCGCCACGCCCTCGCGCTCGACCTGCCGTCGCTGATCGTGATGCCGATCGACTACTCGATCGACGTCGCCATCAGCGAGCTGGGGACCGAGACCGTGTCCACGTGAGTGCGCGGCTCGCCGCTGGGTAGAGTCGCCCCATGAGCACGGCAACGGCAGAGCAGACGATCCTCGACGCGGTCAAGCCGCAGCTCTACATCGGGGGCGAGTGGCGCGACGGCGGGGAGGGCGGGACCCTGGAGGTCGAGGATCCTGCCACAGGTGAGGCGCTCATCGAGGTCGCCGACGCGACCGTCGACGACGCCAAGCAGGCGCTCAGCGCCGCGCACGAGGCCTTCGCGCACTGGCGTGACACCGCCCCGCGCGAGCGCGGCGACGTCCTGCGCCGCGCCTACGACGTCATCACCGAGCGCGCCGACGAGCTGGCGCTGCTGATGACGCTGGAGATGGGCAAGCCGGTGGCCGAGTCCAAGGCGGAGATCGCCTACGCGGCGAACTTCTTCCGCTGGTACTCCGAGGAGGCGGTGCGCATCAACGGCCGCTTCACCGTCAACGAGGCCGGCGCGGGACGCGTGCTCACGCTCAGGCAGCCGGTCGGCCCGTGCGTGTTCATCACGCCGTGGAACTTCCCGCTGGCCATGGGCACGCGCAAGATCGGGCCGGCCATCGCGGCCGGGTGCACGATGGTGGTCAAGCCCGCCAAGCAGACGCCCCTCTCGATGCTCATGCTGGCCCAGATCCTGGAAGAGGTCGGGCTGCCGGGCGGCGTCGTCAACGTCATCACCGCGTCGTCGTCGGGTGCGGTCATGGAGCCCCTGATCAAGGACCCGCGCACGCGCAAGCTGTCCTTCACCGGCTCGACCGAGGTCGGGCGCACGCTCATCGAGCAGTCGGCCGACCAGATCCTGCGCGTGTCGATGGAGCTCGGCGGCAACGCGCCCTTCCTGGTCTTCGACGACGCCGACATCGACGCGGCCGTCGAGGGCGCGCTTATCGCCAAGATGCGCAACGGCGGCGAGGCGTGCACGTCGGCCAACCGGTTCCACGTCGCCAACGCCGTGGCCAAGGAGTTCGCCGAGAAGCTCGCCTCCGCGATCGGCGGCATGAAGGTCGGGCGCGGGACCGAGCCCGACGTCAAGGTCGGCCCGCTCATCGACGACACCCAGCGGGGCAAGGTCGCCGAGCTCGTCGACGACGCGCGCGAGCGCGGGGCCAAGGTGCTGGTCGGCGGCTCGCGCATCGACGGCGCCGGCTACTTCTACGAGCCGACCGTCCTGGCCGACGTGCCCGATGACGCGCGCCTGCTCGGCGAGGAGATCTTCGGCCCGGTGGCGCCGGTCAAGGGCTTCTCCTCCGACGACGAGGCGATCGCTGCGGCCAACGACACCGAGTACGGCCTCGTCGCCTACGTCTACACGCAGGACATCAATCGCGCCTTCAAGGTCATCGAGGGCCTGGACACCGGGATGATCGGCCTCAACCAGGGCATGGTCTCCAACGCCGGCGCGCCCTTCGGGGGCGTCAAGCAGTCGGGCTACGGGCGCGAGGGCGGCCCGGAGGGACTCCACGAGTACCTCGAGACCAAGTACGTCGCGATGAACGTCCCGTAGTGGCGCGCTTCGTCGATCTCTCCGCGCCGATCACGGCGACCGCGCCCGAGCTGCCCGACCTGCTGCGCACGGACATCGAGTTCTCCGGCCACGCCGAGGGCGCGCAGACGATCGAGGCGATGCTCGGCGTGCCGCCGGCGCTGCTGCGCGACGGCGAGGGCTGGGCGGTGGAGACGTTCCTGCGCTTCGGCACCCACAACTCGACGCACGTCGACGCGCCGTGGCACTACAACTCGACCGTCGCCGGCGAGCGCGCGCAGACCATCGACGAGCTGCCGCTGGAGTGGTTCCACGCGCCCGGCGTGGTCCTCGACTTCAGCGCGCGCGAGGACGGCGACGCGATCGACGCACCCGACGTGGAGGCCGAGCTCGAGCGCATCGGCCACGCGCTCGCGCCGCTGGACATCGTGCTCGTGCGCACCGGTCGCGACGCCTTCTACGCCGAGCTCGACTACATGGCGCGCGGCCCTGGGGTGACCGCCGCGGCGACGCGCTGGCTGTACGACCGCGGCGTGCGGGTGATGGGCATCGACGCCTGGGGTTGGGACCGTCCCCTGCACCTGCAGGCCCAGGAGGCGCTCGCCCGCGGCGAGCCGGGGATCTTCTGGGCCGCCCACCAGGCCGACCTCGCCTACTCGCAGATCGAGCGCCTGGCCAACCTCGGCGCGCTGCCCAGCACCGGGTTCCACGTGAGCTGCTTTCCGCTGCGGATCGTCGGCGCGAGCGCGGCGCCGGCGCGCGTGGTTGGCATCGTGGAGGACTGAGCTATCGTCCCATCGGACATGCCGCCTCTCCGCGCCGGCGCAACCTGCGGGCGCGGATCGCCGTTAGCAGTGTTGTGAGCAGCCTTTCCATGCGCACCGCGATCGGCCGCGCTCAACCGGCCTCCGTCGTCGCCATCCTCGACGGCTGATGGGCGCTGCGCGCTGGGGAGTGCTGGCCGCCTGCCTGGCGGCCGCGGTGGCGGTCCTCGCTCTGGTGGCGGGCGCGATCGGCGAGCAGCGCCAGCCCCCGCCGGCGCTGCCGGCTGCCTCCGGCCCCGGCGGCGAGCGGCCGCTGGACGGCCCGTGGATCGTGCGCGGCGATCGCGCCGGGCGCGGTGCCGCGCTCGGCTGGCGGCGCGGCGGCTTCGCCGGCCGGAGGGTGACCGTCCCCTTCTCGCCCAACGCCCGGCACGTGCGCGGCGTGGCCGGCGAGCGCTCGTTCGCGGGCTCGGTCGCCTGGTATCGCACGACGGTGATCGTGCCGAGCGCCGGCGTCTACGCGATCCGCTTCGAGTCGGTCAACCACCGCGCCGACGTGTGGGTCGACGGGCGCCTCGTCACCCGCCACACGGGCACCTACCTGCCCTTCGAGGCCCGGGTGCGCATCGGCGCCGGCGCGCATGAGCTCGTCGTGCGGGCCGACTGGCGCGATCCCGCGGCGATGAAGGCCGACGCCTGGCATCGCACGTGGTTCAACTTCGGCGGGGTCAACGGGCCGGTGTCGATCCGCGCCCTCGGCGCCAGTGAGCTCAGCTCGCCATCGATCGTCACCCGCCTGCAAGGCAACGCGGCGGTGGTCGACGTCGCGGTCGGCGTGACCAACCGCGCCGGCCCGCGGACGATCGCCGTCGGCGGAACGCTGGCCGGCACCGCCCTGCGCTTCCCGTCGATCCATCTGGATCGCGGCGCCCGCGCCACCGTCCATACGCGGGTGCGCGTCGAGCGGCCCGAGCTGTGGGAGCCGGGCGACCCGAATCTCGCGAAGCTGCGCCTCGATGTCCCCGGCGAGTCGCTCTTCACGGCGAGCGTCGGCCTGCGCGAGGTGAGCTGGAAGGGCGGGCGGCTGCAGCTCAATGGCCAGCCGCTGAAGCTCCGCGGCGCCTCCCTGCAGGAGGACGCGCCGGGCCGCGGCGACGCGCTCACCGCCGCCGACGCCGACGCGATCGTCGCGCGGCTGAAGGCCATCGGCGCCAACGCCACGCGCAGCCAGCATCCCCTGGCCGAGGCGCTGCTCGACCGCCTGGATGCCGCGGGCATCCTCGTCTGGCAGGGGGTCGGCCCGGTCGATGCGCCCGGAGCGTGGACGTCGCGCACGCCCGTCCAGCAGCGCCGCGCGATCCGCCGCGTGCGCCTGAACGTCCTGCAGGCGCGGCTGCATCCCAGCGTCGTGGCCTGGAACCTCGCCAACGAGGTGGCCGGCAACGGCCACGACGGCGGTCAGCCCGAGTACGTCGACACGGCCGCCCAGCTGGTGCACCGCCTCGACCCCGGGCGCCCGACCGCCGTCGACGTGTGGGGCACGCACATGCCCGACCGCGCCGGCTTCATGTACCGCCACATCGACGCCGTCGGCGCCACCAACTACGAGGGCTGGTACGACGACACGCTCGCGCCGCCGGCCACCGTGCAGGCGGGCATCGATGCCTGGCTCGTGCGCCTGCGGGCCACCTTCCCGGGCAAGGTGCTGATCGTCAGCGAGTTCGGCGCCGAGGCCAACACCCTCAACGCGCCGGGCACGCCCGGATCCGAGAGCTTCCAGGCGAACCTGCTCACCCGCCACATCCGCACCTACGAGGCGGCCCCGTGGCTCGACGGGGAGCTCGTGTGGAACCTCCAGGACTTCGCCCTCGCCCCGTCGTTCGCCGGCGGCTCGATCCGCCGCCAGGTCCCGGCCATCCGCCTCGTGCGGGGCATCAACCAGAAGGGCCTCTTCACCTACGAAGGGCAGCCCAAGCCGGCCGTGGCGGCGGTGCGGAAGGCGTTCGGGGGTTGACCGCGTCGTCCGCGTGGCGCGGGCGGCGCTGCGTGGCGCGAGGGGTGGGCTCCCTAAGCGGCCATCGTGGCCGGAAAGAGAGCCCACCCCCTTGGTCGTCTCCAAAGACTGTTGCGAAACACGCGCGCTTTGTGCATCAAGGCGCGCACGCCTGAGGACGACAACGCGCGCCGCGAACCGCCCCTCGCTCCCTTCCCCTCGGTGATGCTGTTCGCGCCTTATCCGGCCTGATTCCCCGCCGCGATCTTGCGCAGGTCGATGATCCGGTCGTAGAGGTCGGGCTCGACGCCCTCCTCGATCGCCACGTCGCGCAGGGTGCGCCCCGACTCCGAGGCCTTCTTGACGATCGCCGCGCCCTTGTCGTAGCCGATGTGCTCGTTCAGCGCGGTGGCCACGGCGAGCGTCGACTCGGCCGAGCGCTTGGTGCCCTCCTTGCTGACCTCGATGCCGTCGATGCACTTCTCGGCGAAGGCGGCCGACGCGGTCGAGAGCAGGTGGATCGACTGCAGCAGGTTGCGGGCGATCAGCGGGATCCGCACGTTGAGCTCGAACTGCCCCTGCAGGCCGCCGACCGTGATCGCGGTGTCGTTGCCGATGACCTGGGCGGCGACCTGGAGCACGACCTCGGGCATCACCGGGTTGACCTTGCCCGGCATGATCGAGGAGCCCTTCTGCAGCTCGGGCAGGAAGATCTCGCCGATGCCGGCGCGCGGGCCCGAGCCCATGAGCGCGATGTCCTGCGCGATCTTGGTCAGCGAGACCGCGACGACCTTCAGGGCTCCCGAGAGCTCGACCAGCGCGTCGCGGTTGGCCTGCGCCTCGAACGGGTCGGCGGGCGGATCGATCTTGAGCTTGGTCTGGCGGGTGAGCTCGCGCCGGACGCGCTCGGCGAACTTGGGGTGCGTGTTCAGGCCGGTGCCGGTGGCGGTGCCGCCGAGGGGGATTTGGCGCACGTGCACGAGCGCGGCCTCGATGCGCTCCTGGCCGAGCCGGACCTGCGCCGCGTACCCGCCGAACTCCTGGCCGAGGGTCACCGGGACGGCGTCCATCAGGTGCGTGCGCCCCGACTTGACCACGTTCTGGAAGCGCTTGGCCTTGCGCGCCAGCGAGCGCTCGAGCTGCTTGAGCGCGGGCAGCAGCTGGTTGGTCGCCCGGTCGAGCGCCGCGAGGTGCACGGCGCTGGGGAACACGTCGTTGGAGGACTGGCCCATGTTGACGTGGTCGTTGGCGTGCACGCCACCGCCGGCCAGCGCGGCCATGACCTCGTTGGCGTTCATGTTCGACGAGGTCCCCGAGCCGGTCTGGAAGACGTCGATCGGGAACTGCGCATCGTGGTCGCCGCCGGCCACCTCGTCGCCCGCGCGGGCGATCGCGTCGGCCAGCTTCGGGTCGAGCTTGCCCAGGTCGGCGTTGGCCCGGGCCGCGGCGCCCTTGATGCGCCCCAGCCAGTGGATGACCGAGGCGGGGACCGTCTCGCCGGAGATCGGGAAGTTGTCGACGGCCTTCTGCGTCTCGCCGCCGTAGAGCGTCTTTCGCGGAGCCATAGGCGGGACCCTAGCCACAGAACGCCGCCAACTCCCTCGCGACCCCGACCGGATCGTCGTAGGCCATGAGGAAGCCGGTGCCGCTGAGGATGCGCAGCTGGGCGTCGGGCAGCAGGTCGAGCGCCTCCTCGGCGGCCTGCAGCGGATGGCGCCGATCGGCGTCGCCCCATAGCAGCAGGACCGGGAAGTCGAGGCGCGGGTAGAGGTCGAGCAGCTCGCGGCGCGGGCCGCGCGGCCAGCGCTTGGCGAAGCGCGCCCACGAGCGCGCCAGGTTGACGTTGCCGCCGACGTCGGCGAAGGCGTGGCGCACGAGATCGCGCGCCGCCGGGTCGGCGCTCGCGGAGAGCTTGACGCCGCGCTCGGGCCTGAAGGCGGCGCGCGCGACGTGGGTCAGCACGCGGTCCACGCCGGGTACGACCCCCAGCCGCGCCACCGTGCGCCACGTCTCGCGCGCGACGGGGCGGTGCAGCGGATTGGGCATGAGCACGAGCCGGCCCGGCGCCATCAGGTCGAGCTCCAGCGCGCGCAGCGCGATCTGCGCGCCGAGCTCGTGGCCTCCGACCAGCGGGTGGGGCCCGGCGGTCTCCACGCAGAAGGCGGCGATGACCTCGGCCAGCCAGTCCAGCGTGTAGGGGTGGCGCGGGCGGTCCTCGGAGTCGCCGTGCAGCGGCAGGTCGGGGAGGATCAGCCGGTAGCGGTCGCTCAGATGCTCGACGACCGGCTCGAACTCGCGATGGCTGAGCAGCGCCGAGTGCAGCAGCACGAGGCCGGGGCCGCTGCCCGTCTCGCGGTAGGCGACCCGGGCGCCGTCGGGGTGGTGGTAGAGGCGCAGCTTCATCCGGTCGCCTCCCCCGCACGCTGCCCGTTGACCAGTGCGGCGGCGATGCGCGTGCCGGCACCGTCGAGCACGGCGGCCGCGCGCTCGATGTGACGCTGCAGCTCGGCGTGGATGCCCGCCGTGCGGGCCGCGCCGCGGCGCGCGGCGCCGACCAGGTAGCCCAGGCGCAGCGCCGCGCCCGCATCGCCCGCCCTGGCCGCGGCCGAGAGATGGTCGGCGGCGCGCGTGAGCACGGCGCCCGCGCTCTGCAGGTCGGAGTCGCTGCGCGCATTGGCGACGCACTGCGACAGCCGCGTGCCCGACGGCAGCGTCACGGGGCGCGGCGCACGGGCGAGGGCGCGCTCGATGGTGCCGGCCGAGCTCAGGCAGGCTCCGTCGAGCGGAGCGCTCGTCGCCCCGCAGGCCGCCAGCGCGACGGCGGCGAACAGCGCGAGGGCCCGGACCATGGGGCGGATCGTAGAGTGGCCGGCGTGCGCCGCTCGCCCTACGACGGAGAGATCGTGCGCCTGGCGCTGCCCGCCCTCGGCGCGCTGGCCGCCGAGCCGCTCTATCTGCTGGTCGACACGGCGATCGTCGGCCACCTCGGCACGCCGCAGCTCGCGGCGCTCGCGCTCGCCGCCACGGTGCTCTCGAACCTCGTTGCGCTGTGCATCTTCCTCACCTACGGCACCACGGCCCGCGTGACCCGGCTGCACGGCGCGGGCCACGACGCCGACGCCGCGGCCCTCGGGCCGCAGGCGTTCTGGCTCGCGCTCGCCGCGGGGGTCGCCCTCGCGGCCGTGGTGGCGGCGCTGGCCGAGCCCCTCGTGCACGCGCTCGGCGGCGACGGCCATGTCGCGGACATGGCGGCGCGCTACCTGCGGATCGCCTCCCTCGGCCTGCCGATGGCGCTCGTCGCGCTCGCGGGCCAGGGCTGGCTGCGCGGGATGAGCGACCTGCGCACGCCACTGGTCATCGTGGCGTCGGCCAACGTGGTCAACGTCGTGCTCGAGCTGCTGTTCGTCTATGGCTTCGACTGGGGGCTCGACGGGTCGGCCTGGGGCACGGTGCTCGCGCAGCTGGGGATGGGCGCCGCCTTCGCGACCGTGCTGCTGCGCGCCTTCGCGTGGCCCGACCTCGCCCGCATCCGCTCGCTCGTCTCGATCGGCGCGCAGCTCGTCGTGCGCACCGCCGCGCTGCTGGGGTGCTTCGTGCTCGCCACCGCCGTGTGCGCGCACATCGGCGCGGCCACCGTCGCCGCTCACCAGATCGCCTTTCAGCTCTTCGGCTTTCTCGCCCTCGTGCTCGACGCGATCGCCATCGCCGGGCAGGTCATCGTCGGTCGCGCCCTGGGCGCCGGCCAGGCCGACGAGGCCTTCGCCGCCGCGCGGCGCATGCTCGAGCTGTCGCTGGCGGCGGGCCTGGTCATCGGCGGCGTCTTCCTCGCCCTCTCCGACGTCGTCCCGCGCCTGTTCACCTCCGACCCCGACGTCCTCGACCAGGCCCACGAGCTGTGGCCGCTGTTCTGCGCGCTGTGGCCGGTGGCGGCCGTCGTCTTCGCGCTCGACGGGATCCTCATCGGCGCGGGCGATACGCGCTACCTGGCCGCCGCGATGATCGTCGCGTTCGTCGTCTTCCTGCCGCTCGTGCTGAGCGTCGACACCGTCGCCGGCGTCTGGGCCGCGCTCGACGTGCTCATGCTCGCGCGCCTGGCGACCCTGGGCGGGCGCTTCGCGCGCGGGCGCTGGGCGCTCGTCGGCGTGCAGGCCTAATCGGCGACCTGCTGCAGCGGCTCGGGCAGCGCGAAGTCATGGCGCGCGCAGCCCTCCTCGATGGCGGCGATGACCTCGCGCATCACCTGCACGCGGGCGTAGCGCTTGGAGTCGCCCGGGACGATCCGCCACGGCGCCTGCTCGGTGTCGGTGCGCTCGAACATCTCCTCGATGGCGGCCACGTAGGCCGGGTGCTTCTCGCGGTTGCGCCAGTCCTCGTCGGTCAGCTTCCACGTCTTCAGCGGATCGTGGCGGCGGCGCTCGAAGCGCTTGAGCTGCTCGGCGTCGGAGATGTGCAGGAAGAGCTTGACGATGATCATGCCGTCGTCGGCGAGCATGCGCTCGAAGTCGTCGATCTCGCGATAGGCGCGGCGCCACTGCTCCTCGGTGGCGAAGCCCTCGACGCGCTCGACCAGCACGCGCCCGTACCACGTGCGGTCCAGCACGGCCATGCCGCCCCAGCCCGGTAGCGCGGGGACGAAGCGATGCAGGTAGTGGTGGCGCTTCTCGTCGGGCGACGGCGCGGCGAAGGACTTGACGCGCACGTGGCGGGCATCGAGCGGCGCGATCAGGCGCTTGATGGCGCCGCCCTTGCCACCGGCGTCCCAGCCCTCGAGCAGGACGCACAGCGGCGGCCCGAGCCGGCCGGAGCCGATGAGCCCTCCCAGCGTCAGGCGCAGCTGGGCCAGGCGCGCGCCGTGCAGCACCAGCAGCCGTTCCTGCTCCTTGCGCGAGAGCTTCTGCGAGAGGTCGACGGCGTCCAGGCGTCCCACGCCTTCATCCTCCCAGCCGCAGGCTCGCGAAGCCAAACCTGCGCAAAGCTGCACGCGGGGTGCGGGGCAGCCCATCGGGTGTCGTACTTCAGGGCATGAGCCGCGCCACCCGCCCCGCATCGCGCCTGGGCCTCACCGCGTCGGAGGCCGCGCGCCACCTGGGCGTGTCGATCTCGACCGTGCGCCGCTGGTCGGACGCCGGCCACCTGAAGGGCTACCGCACGCCCGGCGGGCAGCGGCGCTTCAGCGTCGCCCAGCTCGACGAGTTCCTGGACTCGCTCTCCCCGCGCGACCCGCACGCCGGCTGACGCCGGTCAGGTCGACGGCGCGACGGCCTCGTTCATGCGCCGCTCGATGTCGAGCTCGCGGTCGAAGTCGGCCTCGTCGGCGTGGCGGTACTCGGTGCCGCGGCCGGACAGGAGGTCGGCGAGCGCCTCGACGTAGACCGAGTCGAGCTGGGACCCGGCCACGCGGCGCAGCTCGTTGAGCGCCTCGAAGGAGTTCATCGGCGTGCGGTAGGTGTCGGGCGCGGTCAGCGTGTCGTACACCTCGGCGACGGCGACGATGCGCGCGATCTCGGGGATCTCGTCGCCGCGCAGGCCGCGCGGGTAGCCGCGGCCGTCCATGCGCTCGTGGTGGGTGCGGACGATCTCCGCCACCGGTCCGTAGACGCCGATGTCGCGCAGGAGCTCCGCGCCGATGTCGGGGTGGCGGCGGATGCCGCGCCAGTCCGATTCCTCCAGCTGGCCGCCGCGCTCCATCACGCGATCGGAGAGCACGAACTTGCCGATGTCGTGCAGCAGGCCTGCGGTGTGCGCGAACTCCTGCTCGCGCTTGGACAGCTTCACGTGGCGTGCGATGTCGCGCGAGAAGGCGGCGACCGCCGCGCAATGGCGCGCGGCGCGCGAGTCGCGTTCGTCGAGCGTGCGGATGAGGCCGGAGAGGACGCCCCACGAGAGGCTCGCGTACTGGCGCGTGCGTTCGCGCGCGGTGATGACCAGGCGCGTCATGTACGTGAACGCGACCACGTTGAGGAGCACGAACACCAGGGCGGTGAGCCCGAGCTCCGCGTAGATCTCCGCGATCACCGCGACCACCGCGATGTTGATCGAGACGGGGGCGACGAGCGCCTTCATCGAGAGCAGGTTCGCGCTGAGCGACGTGCCGTCCAGCAGCGCCACGAGCGCCGGGACGATGAGGAAGTTCATCGCCATCGTGACCGCCGCGGCGGCGGCCAGCAGGAGCGTGAACCCGAGCCCGGATCGCGGCGGGTCGATGGCCTGGAAGGCCACCGCGACGAGGAACGCGGGCGTCGACGATCCCGCGATGCTGATGAGCAACGCGCGCCAGCGGTAACGGTCGACGATCCACGCGGCCACATAGGACGCGAGGGGGATCACGAAGGCGGGGGTGGGGCCCAGGAATCCGACCGCCAGCATCGCCGCGACGAAGGCCGCGGAGACCGTGAGCTGGGACGAATAGCGGGCCGCGAGAAGCTCGGCGATGACCGCGCTCGCCGTAAGAACCGCTGCAAGTGGCTTGACTAGGGGTGCGACAGGCGACAGAGTCACGCCCACCACCCCGACGCAGATGATCCCGCTTGCGATCAGAGTCGCTAGCGCAACACGTGGCCGGCGCTGAGCCTCCGACATATACCGGAAGCTACAGCGTGCCTCGACCCGAGTCCTAGATCAGGAAGGGATGCTGCTCTTCTGGTTTAGCGCGCGCCTACGAACATTCGAATACCTCCCTCGTGGGGATTCGCCGGATCGGACGTGCTGAAATGTACACACGTCCAGATCCAATTGCACGGCTTTTGCTGCGAAACCCGTGCAAGATCTGTGCGCGCACAGACAGGGATGCGTCAGACTGGTCCCATGGGAACCTCGTGCGCACGTTGAAGACATCCGAGGCTGCCGCCGTGCTCAATGTGAGCCCGAATACGCTCCGCGCGTGGGAGCGTCGTTTCGGCTATCCCAAGCCGCAGCGAACGGCCGGCAAGCACCGCCTCTACACGCACGGGGAGGTCGCCGCTCTGCGCGACGCTCTCCAGGAGGGGTTGTCGATCTCGTCGGCGATCTCTCGCGCGCGCGAGTCGCTGAGCTCGGACACCAGCACGCTCATCGGAGCGCTGCAGGCCTTCGAGCTTGACCGTGCCGACGCCGCGATGGAGGCCGCCCTCGCCCTGCGCTCGGTCGAGCGCAGCGTCGAGGAGGTGCTGCTTCCCTCGATCCGCGAGATCGGCGAGCGCCACGGCTTCGACTCGGCGCCGTGGGCCTTCGCCGCGCGCTGGGCGACGGATTGGCTGCAGCGCGCGCAACGGATGGCTCCGCCTCCGATGCGCCCCGCCGCGGTCCTGGTCGGCGATGCCACCCGCGACGACCTGGACCCCGACGCTCTGGCGCTGAAAGCGCTGCAGCTCTTCTCGGTGCGCTCCGGCGCCCGGGTGCTCGTGCTGCCGATCACCGGCGTGGCCGGGCTGACCGAGGTCCTCGGCGCGTTCGCGCCGCAGGTCGTGGTCATCGCCGGCACGCACGCCTCCGACGACGATGTCGCACGCTGGGCCTATCGGGTCCGTGCGGCGAGCGGCGCACTGCCGATGACGCTCTACCGCCGCGGGGGACGCGCCGAAGCGGCGCGTACGACCGCGCGAGTTCTGCCTGATTCGGCTGGCGAAGCGCATCGCCTCGTGCTAGACATCCTGGATGGCCGGCCGCGGGGGGTGGCCGCTCCGGCTGAAGACGACACCGCACAGCCGGATGACCGCCGTCAGGTGAAAGCCTCGTGATCGAACGCCCACGTCTCGTCGCCCTTCCTGGCCACGGAGACCGCTCCCGCCCAGACGTCCACTTCTGCGGCCACTGCGGCCGCCCGCCGGTGCAGGCTGACATCCAGCCCGCGGCGCGCGTGTGTACGCGCTGCGGCCTCGGATTGCTGGTCTCCGCATCCCCGGAGGCCGCGCCGACTCCGCAGGATCCGTTCCTGCTGGTCGACGGCCAGCTCTCGATCTGCGCGGTCAGCCGCCTGGCCGAAGAGCTGCTGCTGACCTCGGAGACCGACGTCGTCAACTCCCACATCGGCGACCTGCTGGTGCCGGCCGACATCGAGATCGGCGGCCCCGAGTCGCTGGTCAACCGCATCATGCATGCGGCGCGTGGGCCGGGAGAGACGCACCACGTCGTCCTGCGGCCCGCCAAGGAATTCGGGATCCGCTTCTGGGCGCGCATCGCCCCGTGCGGCCCGCCGCGCGCGGCGCTCGTCGTGCTGGCCGACGGCCGGGCCTAGCACCTCTTCACACCCGATCGCGTCGGCGCCCAGCCGCGCTTTCCTGCGCCTGCAACGAAGCGCCCATGCTGCAGCTTCGCTTGCCATCGTTGCGCAAACCTCACCAACGCTCGATACATCGCGCATGGGCGCGATCCGCACCAACGCCGCTGCGGCCATGCTCGGCGTCAGTCCCAACACCCTGCGCTCATGGGAGCGGCGCTTCGGCTACCCCGAGCCGCGCCGCACCGCCGGCGGACACCGCCAGTTCGACCTCAACGAGATCGAGGCCCTGCGCTCGGCCTTCGAGGAGACCCACAACATCTCCTCGGCCGTCGCCCTGGCCCGCGAGCGCGGCGCCGGGCCGGCCACGCCTTCGCGCCTGCGCAGCGCCTTCGCGCGCTTCGACGAGGTCGACGCCGACCGCGTTCTCGAGGAGAGCCTGGCCGTGCGCTCGGTCGAGCGCACCGTCGAGGAGGTCCTGCTGCCCGGCGTCGAGAGCCTCGATCCCGACGGCGAGGGGGCGAATCCCGAGTACGGCTTCGCGTGGCGCTGGGCGACGGGCTGGCTGGCCGCGGCGACCCGCGTCGCACCCCCGGCGACCAGCGAGGACGGCGTGCTCGTCTTCGACGCCAGCGCCCCGTGCGACATGGACTCCCTGCACGCCCAGGCCCTCGAGCTGTGTCTGCGCCGCCGCGGCCTGCGCACGCTGACCCTGACGATGGCGCTGGACCCCAGCCGCCTGAGCCGCGCGCTGCACGCCCTCGAGCCGCGCGCCGTCGTCCTGACCGGCCGCCGCGCCTCGCTGGACGCCCTCGGACGCCTGGTCTACGCCGCGCGCCGCATGGGCGGCGACGAGGTCATCGTCTACGACTTCCGCGGCGCGCTGCCCACGACGGGCCCCACCACGGTCCCGCGCCTGGGCGACAGCGCGCTGGGCGCCGTCGAGCAGCTCGTCGAGGGCTGTCGCGCGCCGCGCTCCGTCGCACCCGCGCGCACACTGCTCGCGGTCGGCGACCGGGGCTGACGCTGCCCTTCGTCCCCGACAGCTTCAGCGTGCCGGCGGGGCTGACCGCACCCGCCTTCCGGCTCGTCGCGCTCGGCCCGCAGCACAACGTCTCCGACCACGCGGCGTGGAGCGCGAGCATCGCCCACATCCGCGCCACCCCCGGCTTCATCGGCCACGACTGGCCGCCCGCCGACGGCATGTCGCTCGAGGACAACCACGCCGACCTCGTGCGCCACGCGCGCGACTTCGCGGAGCGGACCGGCTTCACCTACACCGTCCTCACGCCCGCGACCGACGACGTGCTCGGCTGCGTCTACATCTACCCCTCGCGCGACGAGCGCCACGACGCCGACGTGCGCTCGTGGGTGCGCGCCGACGTGGCCGAGCTCGACGCGGAGCTTCACGCAGCGGTGAGCCGCTGGCTGGCAGAGGACTGGCCGTTCGCGGCGGTCGACTACGCCGACCGCGATTAGCGGCGACCTGAACAGCATCACCGAGGGAAGCGGAGCGGGCGTCCGCGATCGGCCCAACTGTCCCGGGTTGCACCCGGTTTCCGGGTGTGATCCTGGACAGTTCGCGCCGCCGCGAGCGATCAACTGCAGTTCGCGAGCGTCGGCGGGGCGCTCGGCTATGCGAACCCGATCATCCCGAAGGTCGCGACCGTGAGCGCCGGCGTCGACCACAACGCGAACCGCAGCGCGCGATGGCGCGGCCACGCGATAGCCAGTGCGGTCAGCGCCACCGTGATGGCCCCGACACACCACGTCACCGACGTGGCGGCGTCGGCTACGCGGTCGCAGGCGCGGCTGGTCGCATCGCCGAGGCCGCACAGCGGTACGAGCAGCGCCGCGACCGTGATGTAGGCCCAGGCGACCAGCGCGCCCGCGAGGACGCCGAGGCGAGGGCGACGACGCGCGACCCGCTCGCCGAGCAGCGCGGGCAGCGCAAGGGCGGCGAAGGGCGAGGAGGGTGGCAGCAGCAGCGCCAGCCCGAAGGCGAACAGCGCGAGGGCCTGGAGCCCGTGACGGCGAGGGAGCGGCAGAGCTAGCGGCGGATGACGCGCGGGCGACGATCGATGCGACGCAGCTCGCGCTCGACGCGGTCGACCGTCTCGGCGACCTGGGTGACCAGGCGCTCGATGCCGTCGTTGCGGTCCAGCTCCATGCGGGCGCTCGAGACTGCCTCGCGCAGCATGCGGACCTCGAGCCCGAAGCGCCCGCGCAGGGCGTTGAGCTCGTCGTCGTGCGAGCGCCGCAGTCCGGCGACCTCGTTGGCGTTGCGCTCGCGCACGACGCACAGCTCCACCTGGGTGGAGCGCTCGAGGGCGCGGGCAGCCTCCGAGGCTGCGCGCGCGGCGGTCATACGCCGAACCGTGGGCAGCAGGAAGACCAGGCCACAGGCCAGTCCGACGAAATAGGCGGCGACGTCCATCTGGATCCGCAATCGGCCCGCGGCGCCAGAGATTGAGCGCGAATGTTCGGATGTGGACGGTCGTCGGACCCGTCCGCCGCGGGCGGCATGATCTGCGACCGATGACGCTCGTGCCCGGTGACCCGCTCGCCCACCGCGCGCTGGACTCGTTGCTCCGCGCCGAGGCGAGCGTCCGGCGCCGTCTGTCGGCCGATCTCGAGCGCGAGGGCCTGAGCGCATCCGGGTTCAGCGTGCTCGTCGTTCTGACCACCGCCGGCGGGCACCTCGAGCTGCGCACGCTGCGCCGGCGCCTGCAGACCTCCAAGGCCAACGCGACCGAGGTGGTCACCACGCTCGAGCAGCGCGGGATGGTCGTCCGCAGCCGCCTGGCGCACGACCGCCGCGCGGCCACGGTGGCGCTGACGGCGCTCGGTCAGGAGGTCGTCGATCGCCTCTTCCCCGAGCACACCGAGCGCGTCCAGCGCGCCTTCGCGGTCCTCGACGAGGCCGAGAAGCGCTCGCTTGCGGAGATCTGTCGCAAGCTCGCGGCCTGAGCGGCTCCTACAATCCGCCTTCCACATGGCGCGCCGTACCGTCGATCCGCAGCAGTCGTTCCCTGCCCTCGAGCAGGAGGTCCTCGCGCGTTGGCGCGAGCGCGACGTGTTCCGCGAATCGATCCGCCGCCGCGAGGGCGCCGAGCCCTGGGTGTTCTGGGAGGGCCCGCCGACCGCCAACGGCCGCCCCGGCTCCCACCACGTCCTCGCGCGCGTGTTCAAGGACCTCTACCCGCGCTACAAGACGATGCGCGGCTACTACGTCGAGCGCAAGGGTGGCTGGGACTGTCACGGGCTCGCGGTCGAGATCGCCGTCCAGCAGCAGCTGGGCATCGAGAACAAGCACGAGATCGAGACCTACGGGATCGCCGAGTTCAACCAGCGCTGCCGCGAGTCGGTCTTCGAGTTCCTGGAGGACTGGAACGCGCTGACCGAGCGGATCGGCTTCTGGATCGACCTCGACGACGCGTACCGCACGCTCGACGCGAGCTACATCGAGTCCGTGTGGTGGGCGCTGCGCCAGCTGCGCGACAAGGAACTGCTGTACGAGGGCTACAAGGTCGTGCCCTATTGCACGGGCTGCGGCACGGCGCTCTCCAGCCACGAGGTGGCGCAGGGCTACGAGACGGTCGTCGATCCGAGCGTCTACGTCCGCCTGCCCGTGGTCGAGGACGGCGGTCCGCTGCAGGCCGGCGACGAGCTGCTCGTGTGGACGACGACCCCCTGGACGCTGGTCTCCAACGCGGCGGTGGCGGTCGACCCCGAGCTCACGTACGTGCGCGCGAAGGCCGGGCCGCTGGACGCTCCGGTCGTCCTCGCCGAGGCCCTGGTGGAGCGCGTGCTCGGATCGGATCCCACCCTCCCCGTGCGGATCCTCGATCGCTTCCCGGGCGCGGCACTCGACGGCGTGCGCTACGAGCCGCCCTTCAGCTTCATCAAGGCCGACGCCTACGGCGAGCGCGGGCACACGGTGCTGCTCGCCGACTTCGTCACCGCCGAAGACGGCACGGGCATCGTGCACACCGCCATCGCCTTCGGCGAGGACGACTTCCGCCTCGGCGCGCAATACGGCCTGAACGTGGTCAACCCGGTGCACACCGACGGCACGTACGACGAGCGCATCGGGCCGTACGCGGGGCGGCACATCAAGGCGGCCGACCCCGACCTCATCGAGGACCTGCGCGCGCGCGGGCGCCTGCTGCGCGCCGAGACCTACGAGCACTCCTACCCGCACTGCTGGCGCTCGGGCGACCCGCTGATCTACTACGCCACGCGCTCGTGGTACATCGCCACCGCCAAGCTGCGCGACCGCCTGCTGGAGGCCAATGCCGAGGTCGACTGGCACCCGGACCACATCCGCGACGGGCGCATGGGCGACTGGCTGCGCGGCAACGTCGACTGGGCCCTGTCGCGCGAGCGCTATTGGGGCACGCCGCTGCCCGTGTGGCGCTGCACCAGCGACCGCGACCACGTCCACGTCATCGGCTCCTTCGACGAGCTCGAGGAGCTCTCGGGCGTGCGTCTGGAGGATCCGCACCGGCCCTTCGTCGACGAGGTCGGCTTCCCGTGCCCGCACTGCGGCGCGCGGATGCAGCGCGTGCCCGAGGTCATCGACGTGTGGTTCGACTCGGGCGCGATGCCCTTCGCCCAGCACCACGCGCCGTTCGAGAACGAGGATCGCTTCGATGCCCGCTACCCGGCGAACTTCGTCTGCGAGGCCCTGGATCAGACGCGCGGCTGGTTCTACTCGCTGCTGGCGATCAGCGTGCTGCTCTTCGATCGATCGCCGTATGAGAGCGTTGTCTGCCTGGGCCTCATCCTCGACGCCAACGGCCAGAAGATGTCGAAGTCCAAGGGCAACATCGTGGTGCCCTGGGACGTCATCGACCGCTTCGGCGCCGACGCCTTCCGCTGGTACTTCTTCACCTCCAAGCAGCCGTGGGACGGCTACCGCTTCAACGTCGACACCATCGGCGAGTCGATCCGCCTCTTCCTGCGCCAGCTGTGGAACACCTACGCCTTCCTCACCACCTACGAGCCCGAGCACGAGGGCGAGCAGACCGAGCTCGACCGCTGGATCCTCTCGCGGCTGAGCGCAACGGTCACCGAGGTGAGCGAGCGTCTCGACGTGTTCGACGCGACGATCGCCGGGCGAGCGATCGCCGACTTCGTCGACGACCTCTCCAACTGGTACGTGCGCGGCTCGCGGCGGCGCTTCTGGGAGGGCGACGGCGCGGCCTTCGCCACCCTGCAGACGGCGCTCGTCACCGTGGCCCAGCTGCTGGCCCCGTTCACGCCGTTCATCGCCGACGAGCTCTACGACAACCTCGACGGCACGGAGGCCTCGGTCCACCTGACCGACTGGCCGCAGGCCGGCGAGCGCGACGTCGACCTCGAGGACGCCATGGAGGTCGCCCGCGAGACCGTCCGCCTCGGGCTCTCCGCGCGCGCGGCGGCGAAGGTCAAGCTGCGCCAGCCCCTGAGCGAGGCCGTCGTCGTGGCCGTCGGTCGCGAGCGCGAGGGCGTCGAGCGCCTGGCAGGCGTCGTGCGCGAGCAGCTGAACGTCAAGGCGCTGCGCTTCGTCGAGGCCGCCGACGAGCTGGGCTCCTACGAGGTCAGGCCGAACTACCGCACGCTCGGGCCGCGCTTCGGCAAGACGATGCCGCTGGTGGCCGCCGCGGTGGCGGCGCTCGATCCCGCGAACGTCAGCGACGCGCTGCGCGAGGGGCGCGCCATCGGCATCGCGGTCGACGGCCAGGAGCACCGGCTGCAGGCCGATGACCTCGTGCTGGCGATGGCGCCGCTGGAGGGCTACCAGCTCGAGCGCGAGGGCTCGCATGCGGTGGCGCTCGGGCTGGCGATCGACGACGAGCTGCGCCGCGAGGGGCTCGCGCGCGAGGTCGTCCACGCCGTGCAGAGCGCGCGCAAGGCCGCCGGGCTGGCGGTCGAGGACCGCATCCGGCTGGTGCTCGGCGGCGACGACGTGCTCGTGGGCGCGGCGCAGGCCCACGAGGAGTACCTCGTGCGCGAGGTCCTCGCCCTCGAGGTCTCCTACGACGGTGCGCTCGATGGCGAGGTCGCCACCATCGAGGATCGCGAGCTGCGCATCGCCGTGGCGCGCGCATAGGGCGCGCGCTTCGTCACAACTCTGCGCAGCGCTCGTGCCAAGTCACGCGCGCGCGGGCCGATCGCGCCGCGGCGCACCTACCGTCGTCGTATGACCACGCGACGAGGGGAGGACGACATGGACCGCGACAAGCTGCGCACCGTGGTGGAGGCGATTCCGCCGGGGCGCTGGATGAGCTACGCCGACGTGTGCGTCGCGGCCGGCGGCTTCGCCGACGAGGCGCGCAGCGTCAACCAGCGCCTCATCCAGCTCGAGGTGGCCGGAGCGCATCGCGTCCTGCGCGCCGACGGGGGCGTCGCGCCGACGGCGCTGGGCGACCCCGATCGCGCGCGTGCCCTCCTCGAGCAGGAGGGCGTGGCATTCGATGAGCGCGACCGCGCGAGCCAGGACGCGCGCCTGCCCCTGGTCGAGGCGGCCGCCGTATGACGGCTGCGGCGCAGGCGCTAGGCCAGGATCGGCTCGAGCTCGGCCTCGAGGCGCTTCTTGGGGTAGGCCCCGATGACCTTCTTGGCCTCGGCGCCGTCCTTGAAGAGGATCAGGGTCGGGATCGAGAGGACCTGGTAGTTCGCGGCGGTGACCTGGTTCTCGTCGACGTTGAGCTTCACAATGCGCAGGTCGTCGCGCTCGAGCGCGATCTCCTCGAGCACCGGGGCGACGACGCGGCACGGTCCGCACCACGGGGCCCAGAAGTCCACGAGCACGGGGGTCTCGGACTCGATGACCTCGGCCTGAAAGCTCGCGTCTGTGACCTCGATGATGTCTGCCATGTCGTCTCCTGGTCTAAGTGCTGGCGTCTAGCTAGTCACTATACAAAGTGTAGTGACCAGTACCGGAACACCGTCGCGGCGTTACATGACCGGCGAGGCGAGGCGCAGCAGGCGGGGCCAGACGAAGACCTCGACGTTGGCTGCGAGGACGAGCACGGGGGCGGCGAGGGCGGTGGTGACGAGGGTGGCGGCGAGCAGTTCGTTCCAGGCCTCGCGGCGGCTGGCGAGCATCCACGCGGCCAGCGGGAGGAACAGGGCCACGAGCTCGGGCAGCGCGTGGGGCAGCAGCGTCAGCATCAGCGTCGCGCGGCCGATCTCGAGCTGCTGGGACAGCGTCGCGGCCTCGTTGCCCAGGACGTAGGCCTGGGTGCACAGGGAGAACGTCGTCGCACCGGCCACGAAGATGATGGCGGCGGGGCCGGCCTTCTCGTGCACGGTGCGCCACCAGCCGTGGTGGTGCTCGGCCTGCAGCGGCAGCGAGCTGCCGGCGATGAAGCCCGCCACGCACGCCATCGCGTGCAGCGCGAGCACCAGCGAGTTGCGAAAGAGGACGTGGCCGACCGAGCCGACGGTCCCGGGCTCGTCGAGCCCCGGGATGAGGTAGCCGGTCGGGTCGGGCGTGACGATGTGCGAGATGACCCAGACCGCCAGCAGCAGTGCGACCGAGATGGCCGCCGCGCCGATGGCCCACGGGCGCAGGATCGCGAACGGCATCGCGTGCCAGCGCCGCAGGGCGGCGCGCGTGTCATCCATGCCCTGGACGAGGGCGAGCTCGCTGACGTTCACCCTGTGTCGATTCGGCGCGGGGGGGCCGCGGCTTGAGGCTCCCCGGCCGGATATCGCAAGTGCGCGGCGCCCCGGCGCAGCTGTGGCACGAGCCACGCGGCCTCCGCGGTGATCTGCCAGGACATCTTCGAGCTGCCCAGCGTGCGGTCGCGGAACACGATCGGGATCTCGACCACGCGCAGTCCGCGCACCAGCGTCCGATAGGTGAGCTCGACCTGGAAGGCGTAGCCGCGCGAGCGCACGCTGGGCAGGTCGATGGCCCGCAGCACGTCGGCGCGAAAGCACTTGAAGCCGCCCGTGAGGTCGCGCACCTCCACGCCGAGGGTGCGCCGCGCGTACCCCGAGCCGGCGCGGCTGACCAGGCGCCGGATGGCGCCCCAGTCGGCGACGTCGCCGCCGGGTACGTAGCGCGACCCCAGCGCCAGGTCGGCGCCGTCGTCGCGCACGGCGCTCAACAGGCGCGCGAGGTCGGCCGGGTCGTGGGAGAGGTCGGCGTCCATCTCGAAGACGTAGCCCGCTCCGCCCGCGAGCGCGCGCGCGAAGCCGGCCAGGTACGCCGGGCCGAGGCCCTCGCGCCGGGCGCGGTGCAGCACCTCGACCTCGTCGGGGTGGGCCGCCGCCAGCCGGTCGGCCAGGGCCCCGGTGCCGTCGGGCGAGTTGTCGTCGACGATCAGGACGCGGAAGCCCTCGGGCGCTGCCGTGGCCAGCACGCGGCGTGCCGCGGTCACGACGGTGTCGAGGTTCTGGACCTCGTTGAAGGTGGGCAGGACGAGCCAGGCGGGTCCGGACATGAAGGGCCGCGTACCTTATGGGCAACGCCCATGCCCGATCCTCCCAACGCCACCATCGCCTCGCTGTTCGACGAGCTGGCCGACCTCTACGAGCTCGACGGCGCCGTCATCCACCGGGTGCTCGCCTACCGCAACGCCGCCAAGTCGGTCCGCGAGGCGCCGCGCTCCGTCGCCGCCATGACCCGCGACGGCAAGGTCACCGAGCTGCCCGGCATCGGGCGCACGCTCGAGCAGAAGATCGTCGCGCTGCTCGACACCGGCACCATCCCGGCCATCGAGAAGCTGCGCGCTCGCATTCCCGCGGGCCTCATCGATCTCACGCGCCTGCCCGGGCTCGGGCCCAAGCGCGCCCGCCGCCTGTACGACCAGCTCGGCATCGACTCGCTCGAGAGCCTGCGCGCGGCGGCCGAGGCCCAGCAGCTGCGCGACGTGCGCGGGTTCGGGGCCCGGTTCGAGGAGTCGGTCCTCGAGTCGTTCGCGGCCGGCGCCGGCGAGGCGCCTCCCGCGCGCGTGCTGCTCAGCAAGGCCCTCGACATCGGCGACGGGATCGTCGAGGCGCTGCGCGTGCATCCGGCGTCCGACCGCGTCGAGCTGGCGGGCTCCGCGCGGCGCCTGACCGACGCGGTCAAGGACCTCGACATCATCGCCACGGCCTCCGACCCGCCGGCGCTGCTGGCCGCGTTCGCCGAGCTCGACGTCATCGAGAGCGCGTCATCGCCGGGCGAGAATGCCGCCCGCGCGCGGACGCACACCGGGGTGGCGATCGACCTGCGCGTGGTCGAGCCCGATCAGTTCGGCAACCTGCTGCAGCACTTCACCGGCTCCAAGGCCCACAACATGGCGCTGCGCGAGGCGGCCGTGCGCCGCGGCCTGCACGTCTCGGAGTACGGCCTGCTCGACGACGCGACGGGCGAGACGCATCGCTGCGCGACCGAGGAGGAGGTCTACGCGCTGCTCGAACTGCCGTGGATCCCGCCCGAGCTGCGCGAGAACCGCGGCGAGCTCGCCCTGCGCAACGGCAACGTCCCCGCGCTCATCGAGCCGGGCGACCTCAAGGGCGACCTGCACATGCACACGACGCTCAGCGACGGCCGCGCCGACGCCGAGGCGATGGCCGTGCGCGCGCGAGAGCTGGGCCTCGAGTACATCGCGATCACCGACCACTCCGCGACGCACGGCTTCGGCAACCACGTCACCCCCGACGCGCTGCGCGCGCAGATCGAGACGATCCGCGCGCTCGACGAGCGCCTGGACGGGATCCGCGTCCTCATCGGCACCGAGACGAACATCGGCACCGACGGCATGCCCGACTACGACGACGAGCTGCTCGCGCAGCTCGACTGGGTCATCGGCTCGGTGCACACGTCGTTCGCGATCGGCAGCGAGGCCATGACCGAGCGCATGATCACGGCCATCGAGCATCCGCTGATCGACGCGATCGGCCACCCGACCGGGCGCAAGATCGAGTCGCGAGCCCCCTATGCAATCGACGTCGATCGCATCATCGAGGCGGCCGCACGGACCGGGACGATGCTCGAGATCAACTCCGCGCCCGACCGCCGCGACCTCGACGACGTCCACGCCCGCGCCGCCGCCGCGGCGGGCGTGCGGATCATCATCGACTCCGACGCCCACGGTCCCGACACCCTGATCCACACGCGCTGGGGCGTCGCCACGGCCCGCCGCGCGTGGCTGACCAAGGACGACGTCGCGAACACCCTGCCGTGGGAGAAGTTCGCCAAGCTGCGCAAGCGCGCGCGCTGAGCGCCGCGGGCCGCTTCGGCACCGATCAGGGCAGCAGGCGGGGCAGCAGCTCGTCGCGCACGACGGCGTCGACCGCGTCGCGGCGATAGGGCGCGATGGCCTGCAGTGCGCGCTCGGCGTAGCCGGGCGCCGGGTCGTCGAGTGCGGCCCGCAGCGCGGGCGCCAGGTCGTCGGCGACCAGCCGCGCGTCCAGGGCCCGGGCCAGGGGCAGCGCCGCGTAGGGCCCCGGCGCCGGGGTCGTGACGAGCAGGCAGCCGTCGGCCAGCGCCTCGAGCTGGGCCAGGCCGTAGTCCTCGCGCCGCGGGGCGGTCACGAAGACGCGGGCCCGGCGCAGCAGCGCGCGATAGGCGGCGGGCTCCAGCGGGCCGGCCGCGCGCACCCCCGGGAGCCGCGGCACGCGCGTGGTGCCGGTCACCACGAGCTCCTCGTCCTCGCGGCGCGCCGCGGCCCAGGCCGCGAGCACGCGATCGAGCCCCTTCTTCTCGGGGTTGGCCGCGTACGTGACGGCGGCGACGTCGCGCTGCGCGGCCGGCGGCCCGGAGGGCTCGACCGGGATCGCCACGACGACCGCGGGCGCGTGCGGCGTGGGCGACTCGGCCAGCGTCCCCGGCGCCTGGGGCACGAGCAGCGGCGCCGCGCGCAGGCGCCGGCGCTCGAGCGGGCGCTGCCACACGCCGTGGCGCCCCGGGCGGTTGGCGGCCGCGGGCGCGTCGTAGCGAATGGCACCGGGCCGCGGCCACAGCAGCGCCGCCGTCACGGTGGCGTAGACGACGGCGCGAGGCTGGTGCTCGGCGATACCGCGCTGCGCCGCCGCGCGGGCGGCACGCGCCCACACGAGATCGGTGAGCGCGAGCGTGCGCACCTCGCGCGGCCGCGCCGCGGCCACCACGGCGACGCTCGCCCCCGCCCGCTCCAGCGCTCCCGCGAGCTCGGCGTCGGCGGCGCGCAGGCCCGAGGTCGAGCCGAGCGACACGATGAGGATCTCGGCCACCGGGGCCGCTCAGCGCGTTCCGTTGACCGACGTGAGCGTCGGCACCTCGCGCCGCAGGCCGGGCGTGCGCACGAGCTGCATCGGCCGCACCGGCGATGTGCGCTCGACGTAGAAGGTGACCCCGTCGCGCTCCTCGACGGCGAGCACGGCGGAGTCCTGGCGCCGCCAGGCGAGCGACCAGATGATCGCGAAGCCGCAGGCCACCGCCGGCACCTGCGGGAAGATGAAGCCGATCGCGCCGGCCGCCACCGTCGAGATCAGCAGCGGCCACAGCCGGTTGAGGATGACCGCCGCCGGGCGATGCTCGGGCAGCATGGTGGCCATCTTCGCGTCGGCCAGGAGGCGCCCGATGGGCGCCGTCACCTGCGGGCGGCGCCCGAGCAGCACGCCGATCAGCGACCCCGCCACCCACCAGCCGGTCGCGATGAGGACGAGCGTGTCGTCGTGATCGCTCGTGGCGCCGATGACGGTGACGATCGCGAGCATGGTCGCGGCCCCCGCGCTGAGCATGACCGTGGACTTGAGCAGGTCGACGAAGCGCACCGGCGGCTACGCGGCCAGTGCGGACAGCAGCGTGCGCACCCCGACCGGCCCGTCGACGAGCACGTCGGCCTGGGCCTCGAGCACGTCGGGTGTCTCGTCGGATCTGACGCCGACGCAGACGGCGGTCTGCAGGCGCCCATCGGCCGCCAGGCGGCGCAGGGCCTCGAAGGCGTCGAGGTCGGTGTTGTCATCGCCCACGTAGACGGCGGCGGTGATGTCCGTGCCATCGAGCAGGTGCTCGACCCCGCGGCCCTTGTTGAGCGCGACCGGTGGGCGCACCTCGAGGACCTTGCGCCCCCAGTGCACGACCAGCCCGTCCTGCTCGGCGCGCTGCGCGAGCTCGCGCACCGCCTCCTCGGCCTTCGCCTCGTCGGGCGCTCCGCGCCAGTGGTAGGCGCGGATGACGTCCTTGTCCTCGGCGCGCACGCGCAGGCGGTGCAGCTCGTCGTTCCACGCCTTGCGCGCCCAGTCGTCGATCCGGCGCGACCACGCGGCGACCTCGGGGTCGAGCTCGACCTCGGTCGCGCCGCCGCGCAGGACCTCGGCGCCGTGGTTGCCGACGTAGGTGATCGAGCCCAGCGACACGATCCGCCGCGCGGTGGCGGCGCGCCGCCCGGAGACGCAGGCCACGAGCCCGTAGCGCTTGGCCACCGCGATCAGCGGCACTCGCGTCGGCTCGGGCACGTGCGCGTCCTCGGCGTGGCGGACGATCGGCGCCAGTACGCCATCGACGTCGAGCAGCACCGCGCTGTGTCGCGGATCGGCCCGCAGCGGCTCCAGGTACTCGTCCAATGTCGCAGCGGTGGCCACGGGACCAAGTATGCCGACCATCCCGCGTTGCGGAACGCCGGGCGATCTGAGGACGCCGGCGGGCGGCTACGCGTGCAGCCGGCGCCGCAGCGCGGCGACGTTGCGGCGCGCGACGGGGATCTCGGTGTCGTCGCGCATGATGAGCACCGCGGTGCCGTTGAGCTGCGCGCGCAGTTCGACCGCGTGCTTGAGGTTGACGAGGTACGCGCGGTGGACGCGCGCGAAGCCCGTCGCCGCCCAGTCCTTCTCCAGCTGGCTGAGCGGCGTGCGCAGCAGGAAGCGCCCGTCCTCGCACACGATCCGCGCGTAGTCGCCGTTGGCCTGGGCGAAGGAGATCGTCTCCAGGCGCACGAGGCGCTTGCCGCCGCCCTTGGGGTTGTCGACCGCGACCACGTCGGGACCGGTGGCGGCGCTCTCCGCCCCGTCTGCCGGCGCGGACTTGGCCGCCTCGGCGCCGCGCGCGTGCTGCTCGACGCGCCCGAGCGCCGACTCGAGGCGCTCGCGCGTGACCGGCTTGACGAGGAAGTCCAGCGCCTGGACCTCGAACGCCTCGACCGCCGCGTCGGGGTGGCCGGTGAGGAAGACGACGGCGGGCGGATCGGCGAAGCGCCGCAGCAGGCGCGCGAGCGCCATGCCCTCGATCTCGGGCATGGCCACGTCGAGGAACAGCGCGTCGTAGCGCCCGCCCGACAGGTAGACGAGCGCCTCCTTGGCCGACGTCGCCGTGGCCACGCGCTCGACCGAGGCCGACGTCTCCAGCAGGCGCTTGATGTCGGTCAGCGCGCGCGGCTCGTCGTCGACGGCGAGGATCGCCAGTCCGGCGCTCATAGCGCGCTCCCGCTGCTCGCCAGGGCCCAGGGGATCGGCACGTGCTCGCCGGCGTCGCTCGGGGCATCGGGGCGGTTGAGCTGAAGGTCGAGCGCGCCGTTGCGGGCGCTCAGGGCCACGCGCACGGGTCCGGTGTGCTGTCCCATCCAGTTGCTGATCGCGTCGCTCACGGGCGCCTGGACGTCGCCCGCGCCGACGGCAGCGGAGGGCAGGTCGCTCACGGCGGGCAGCTCGACCTCGATCCGTCCCGGGAAGCGCGCCTGCTCGAGGCGCAGGTAGACGGCGATGTGATCGAGCTCCTCAGCCGGAGAGACCGTGCGCGGCCCGCGCAGCCGGTGCGACAGGAAGGCACCGAGCTCCGCCAGCACGTCGCGGGCGGTGTCCGGGTCCTCCTCGATATAGCTCGCGGCTGCAGCCAGCACGTTGTTGACGAAATGAACGGAGATTGGTGAGACGCCAGGCGACTGCCCTGGGATTCGCTGATGCAAGCCGAATGACCTCCTTGGGTGAGCCAACAACTTAGCCGTCGGCATGGTCCAATCGAGGATTCTGGCCGCTTGTCCGGCGCTTGGCGCCGTTCGGCGCTGGCGCTACGCTCGCGTGCAGCCGGGGTGGCGGAGGGGGCTGCCCAGGGCTACCCTCGGCGGTGGCGCCGAGATGAGCACCCATCAGGACATCGATCGCGAACAGCGGCTCTTCGAGCTCGTGCGCGACCCGCTGTTCGTCACCTCGCCCGAAGGACGGTCGCTGAGGGTCAACGCGGCGGGGCTCGAGCTGCTGGGATTGACCGAGACGGAATGGCTCTCGCGCCCGTACCTCGACTTTGTCCATCCCGACGATCGCGACGCCGCCGGAGGGTTGCTGGCCGACATGCTCGCCGACGGGGCGAGCGGGCCCAACCGGATCCGCCTGCTGCGGCCCGACGGCGCGGTGCGCTGGGTCGAGACCCAGTCGACGCTCGACCCGGTGAGCGGCCTCATCTACACCCTGGTCCACGACGTCACCGACCGCGAGGAGGTCTTCATGGACCGCCTCGCGGGCGCCTTCCGCGATGCGGCGCTCGGGATGGCGCTCGTCGCGCCGGGCGGCGCCTTCCTGCGGGTCAACTCGACGCTGTGCCGCCTGCTGGGGCACACGGAGGAGGAGCTGCTGGCCGAGAGCCTCTCGGACGTGGTCGACGACGCGCGTGTGGCCGAGGCCCTGCGTGAGGCGGCGCCCTCGCTGCAGATCGAGGCGCCCATGCGCCACCGCGACGGGCGCCCGGTGGTGGCGCTGGTGAGCCTCACGCTCGTGCGCGACTCCCGGGCCGACCCCGAGTACTACGTCTGCCAGGTGCTCGACATGACCGAGCGCTACCAGGCGCAGGCGGACCTGGCCGCCAACGAGGCCAAGCTGGCCGAGGCCCAGCAGATCGCGCGGATGGGATCGTGGGAGTGGGAGATCGCCGCCGACCGCGTCACCTGGTCCGACGAGCTCTACCGCATCTACGGCGTGACACCCGACGGCGTGACCGGCTCCTACGGGTCCTACCTCGACAAGGTCCATCCCGACGACCGCGCCCGCGTCGGGCGCGTGATCGAGACGGCGCTCACCGAACGCCGGCCGTGGAGCCTCGACTACCGGATCATCCGCCCCGACGGCGACCTTCGGATGATCCACGCGCGCGGCGAGATCGTGCTCGACGAGAACGGGCGCCCGGCGGTGGTGCACGGCACCTGCCAGGACGTCACCGAGAACCACCGCGTCGAGGACCAGCTGCGCGCCGCCGAGCAGCTCTTCCGCCGTGCGTTCGACGACGCCCCGATCGGCATGGCGCTCATCGACCTCGACGGCCGCTGGCTGCGCCTGAACCGCTCGCTGTGCCAGATGCTCGGGCGCTCCGAGCAGCAGCTGCGCACCACCGAGCTCAACGAGCTCAGCCATCCCGACGACCGCCGCCTCGATCGCCCGCTGATCAAGGAGCTGCTCGCCGGGCGCCGGCGCTCGTTCGCGATCGAGAAGCGCTACCTGCGCGCCGACGGGACCATGGTGCACGCGCTCGTGCACGTCTCGCTCATGCACGGCGACGGCGAGCGCCCGCTGTACTTCCTGTGCCAGCTGGTCGACATCACCGAGCGCCGCCGGGCCGAGGCCGAGCGCAAGGCCAGCGAGGAGCGCCTGCAGGCGATCATCGACAACTCGCCGGCGCTGATCATCGTCAAGGACATCCAGCACCGCTACCTGCTGGTCAACCGCCGCTGGGAGGAGCTCTTCGGCGTCCGGGCCGACCAGGCCGTCGGGCGCACGTCGGAGGAGGTCCTGCCCGCCGCGCGCCGGCCCGCCCACCGCGAGATCGACGACCGGGTGGCCGAGAACGGCGAGCCCTACGAGGCGATGATGGTCATCCCCGAGCCCGACGGGCTCGATGAGCGCACCTTCCTCATGGTCAAGTTCCCGCTGCGCGACGTCGAGGGCGACGTCTCCGCGGTGGTCACCATCGCCACGGACATCACCGAGCGCCGCCGCAGCGCCGAGGAGCGCGCCGAGCTCGAGCATCGCCTGGCCCAGGCCCAGCGCCTGGAGAGCGTCGGGCAGCTGGCGGGCGGCGTGGCGCACGACTTCAACAACCTGCTGTCGGTGATCCTCACCTGCGTGGGCTTCGCCACGCGCGAGTTGCCCGTCGACCACCCGGTCCGCGACGACGTCGAGGAGATCGGGCGCGCGGCCGATCGCGCTGCCGCGCTCACGCGCCAGCTGCTGATGTTCAGCCGCCGCGAGGTGGTCAAGCCCGAGGTGCTCGACGTGGGCGGGCTGCTGCGCGATCTCGAGCGCCTGCTCAACCGCACGCTCAGCGAGCGGATCGCGCTGCGCATCACCGTCGGGCCCGGATTGCTCCCCGTCCTGGCCGATCGCGCCCAGCTCGAGCAGGTGCTGGTCAACCTCGCCGTCAACGCGCGCGACGCGATGCCCGACGGCGGCACGCTGGCCATCGCCGTGGCCGGCGTCTCCGACGGCGTGCGCATCACCGTGGTCGACGACGGGACCGGCATGGCCGAGGAGGTGCGCGACCGCGCCTTCGAGCCGTTCTTCACCACCAAGGACCCCGGCCAGGGGACGGGCCTGGGGCTGGCGACCGTGCACGGCATCGTCACCGACTCGGGCGGCACCGTCGACATCGAGTCCGCGCCGGGGAAGGGCACCAGCGTCGCCATCTTCCTGCCCGGCTGCCGCGAGCAGGTCCGCTCCCCGGAGCCGCCCGCCGAGCCCGGCGAGCACGCGCCCAGCGCGGCCAAGGTGCTCGTGGTCGAGGACCAGGAGCCGGTCCGCCGCCAGGCCTGCCGGATCCTCACGGCCCACGGCTACGAGGTGACCGAGGCGCCCGGCGGCGAGGAGGCGCTCGCCGACTGGGGGCAGGTCGACGTGCTGGTGACCGACGTCGTCATGCCGGGCATGACGGGCCAGCAGCTCGCGCAGGTCGCCGTGGAGCGCAACCCCGATCTGCGCGTCGTCTACATGTCGGGCCACACCGAGGACGTGCTGGTCCGCAACGGCGCGCGGGCGCGCAACCTCGCCTTCGTGCAGAAGCCGTTCACACGGGCCACGCTGCTGCGCGCCGTCGAGGACGCGCTGGCCGCGGCGCCCGGCGGCTGGGCCGAGCTCGCGGCCGAGCGGTAGCCGCCCGACCGCCTGCGTGCGCCGCCGGGCGCAGGAGGGACGCCGTGCAGCGCAGGCCGCTGTGCGCCATCCCGGCGGGAGCGACGATGCACTTGTCGCGGCGGGCTCTGTAAGGGCTTTGCCCGCGGATGCCCAACCCCCCGGGCACCGCGGCCCTCCGCCGAGGCGCCGGTGCCCCCAACACCGGCGCCTCCTCGTTAAGGCCCGGCAATTCCGTGCTCGAGCGCACCCTTGACCGCGGCGTCGACCGCGTTGAGGCGCTGCAGTGCGAGCGCCTCGGGGGTGGCCGGGCGGCGGTCGCCGTGATGGGTGAGCACGCAGTGCGCGAGGGCGAGCCGCCGCGGCTCGTCGAGCGGCGCGGCGCGCTCGTCGAGCAGGCGCAGCCCGAGCTCGACGTGGCCGAGCATCCGGCCCTCGTCGGTGAGGCCGATCTCGGCGCCGAGGGTGAACTCGCGCGTCTTGCCGAGGTCGTGGACGATCGCCGCCGTGAGCAGCAGGTTCTGGTCCAGGCGCGGGTGCAGCGTGCACGTCTCCAGGGCCAGGGTCGCCACCGCGACGGTGTGCTCGAGCAGGCCGCCGAGGTAGGCGTGATGACCGGCCCGCGTGCACGGCGTGCGGCGCAGGGCGGCGCGCAGCGCCTTGTCGCCGAGGAGATCGGCGAGCAGCGCCGCGAACGGTGGGTCGCGCACCTCCTCGGCCAGATGCTCGAGGAAGCCGTCGAGCTCGTCGAGGTCGCGGAAGGCCACCGGCAGGAACGCGGCGGGGTCGGCGTCGTCGGCGCGGGCGATGGCGCGCACCTCGATCTGCAGCGCGTCGCGGAAGCGCTCGACGCGCCCGGCGATGCGCACGAGGTCGCCCTGCTCGAAGCGCCCGGCGAGCAGATCGGCGTCGCGGAAGACGCGCGCGGGGATGGCGCCGCTGCGGTCGCGCAGCTCGAGCGCGAGGTACGGAGTCCCCGTGCGGGCGGTCAGGCGATCCTTGCGCGTGCAGGCGAAGACGCCGTTGACCTCGTCGCCGGGACGCATCGTCGCGACCGCCGCCGGCGGGGTCGGAACGGCGTGGAGCTCTGCAGAAGGCACGAACCCATGATGTACCGTGAACCGGATGCAGCCCCTCATCTGGGAGCATCGCCCCGACGGCTTGCGGGCGCCTGCACTGGTCTGTGCGTTCACGGGTTGGAACGATGCCGGCGACGCCGCATCCGCTGCCCTGCAGTTCCTCGGCTCGTCGCTCGGCGCGACCCGCTTCGCGCGGATCGACCCCGAGGACTTCTACGACTTCCAGGCCACGCGGCCGAAGATCAAGCTCATCGACGGGCGCACCCGCAGCGTCGAGTGGCCGGAGGTGGAGATCTACGAAGCGCGCATCCCGCGCGCCCCGCGCGACCTCGTGCTGCTGCAGGGCGCCGAGCCCTCGATGCGCTGGCGCTCGTTCTGCAAGCTGATCGTCGACCTCGCCGAGGCGCTGGGGACGCAGATGGTCGTCACGCTCGGCGCGCTGCTCGCCGACGTGCCGCACTCGCGCCCGGTCCCGATCACCGGGCTGTCCTCCGACGAGGGCCTCGTCCAGCGCGTCGGCCTGAGCCCATCGTCCTACGAGGGGCCGACCGGCATCGTCGGCGTGCTCCACGCCGCCTGCCAGGAGGCCGGCGTGCCGACCGCGTCGCTGTGGGCGTCGGTGCCCCACTACGTGGCCGCCGCCCCCAACCCGAAGGCTGCGCTCGCGCTGGTGCGCAAGCTCGAGGGCCTCGTCGGCGTCTCGGTCGACGCGGGCGAGCTCGAGTCCGCGGCCGTCGACTACGAGCGTCAGGTCTCGCTCGCCGTCCAGAGCGACCCCGATGTGCAGGCCTTCGTCGAGCGCCTCGAGCAGGCGGCCGAGGAGGAGGAGCCGACGGTGAGCCCGCAGGACCTGCCCAGCGGCGACACCATCGCACGCGAGTTCCAGCGCTTCCTGCGCCAGCGCGGCCCGGAGGCCGGCGGACCCGGCTAGGCCGGTCTGCGCCTTTGCGTCGTCCGCCGTCGGGTGGCCCGCCGCGGTTCGCGGCGCTTCGCGGCCGGGGCACCGAGGGCGAGGGGTGCGCCGTCGCTCGCGTGAGTCCCGTCGCAGTCCGTGTCAGTTCTGCAACACACCCGGACGTCCCGCAGGGGGTGGGCCGGGAAACACATCTCACAGGTGAAAAAGCCGGCCCACCCGCTCTGGCCGCGCGGTCCCGCATGACGCCAGCGGACGACGCGACGGCGGACGGCCCCTAGGCCGGGTCGCCCCCGAACACGCCGGGCCCGCGGCGCTGCTCGTAGATGAGCGAGGTCTCGGCGTGGGCCACCGCGGGGTCCGAGGCGAGGTGCTCGACGACGAACTCGCGCAGGTCGTGGGCGTCGGCGGCGGCGACCCACAGCAGGTAGTCGGTCTGGCCGGTCACGTGGAAGATCGAGATCACGCCGGCCAGGGCGCGCACGTGCTCGGTGAACGACTCGATCTGCTCGCGCGAGTGGACGGAGAGGCGGATGGCGACCAGCGCCTGTAGCGGACGCCCGAGGGCCGCGAGGTCCACCTCGGCGTGGAAGCCGCGGATCACGCCGCGCTCGCGCAGGGCGCGCACCCGTGCCAGCGCGGTCGACGGGGCGACGCCGACGGCGGCGGCGAGGCGCGCGTTGGAGATGCGGGCATCGGCGGCGAGCAGCTCGAGCAGGCGGCGGTCGACGTCGTCCAGTCCATCGTTCGGTTCGGCGGCCATTACCGAGGAGACTATCGAAGAATCAGCGGTCAGATTGCCAATGACCGCAGGATCTTCTGTGAATGTCGAGGAATGCCGCATAGATGGCACACTACGGGCATGAGCGCCATGACGACCGCGTCCACCGTCGACATCAAGGACTCGATTCTCGAGGCGATCGGCGATACGCCACTGGTGCGCCTGTCGCGCCTGGGCGCCGGCCTGACCCCTCAACTGGTGGCCAAGGTCGAGGCGCTCAACCCCGGCGGCTCGATCAAGGACCGCGTGGCGGTGGCGCTCATCGAGGCGGCCGAGCGCGACGGCAAGCTCAAGCCGGGCGGGACGATCGTCGAGCCGACGTCGGGCAACACCGGCACGGGGCTGGCCATCGCCGCGCGGCTGAAGGGCTATCGCGTCATCGCGGTCATGCCCGACAAGATGTCCAAGGAGAAGATCGACCTGCTGCGCGCCTACGGCGCCGAGGTCGTCGTGGCGCCGACCGCGGTCGCACCGGAGTCGCCCGAGTCCTACTACCGCGTCGCCGAACGCCTCGCGCAGGAGATCCCGGGCGCCTTCCAGCCCAACCAGTACCGCAACCCGGCCAACCCGCAGGCGCACTACGCCTCCACCGGGCCCGAGCTGTGGGAGCAGACCGGCGGGCGCATCACGCACCTCGTGGCCGGCGTCGGCACGGGCGGCACGATCACCGGGACCGGGCGCTACCTCAAGGAGCGCAACCCCCACCTCCAGGTCATCGGCGCCGACCCGTTCGGCTCGATCTACTCCTCGCCGGAGGTCAAGCCCTATCTCGTGGAGGGCGTGGGCGAGGACTTCTGGCCCGAGACCTACGACCCCTCGATCGTCGATCGCTACGTGACCGTCTCCGATCGCGACGCCTTCCTGACCACGCGCCGCCTGGCGATGGTCGAGGGCATCCTCGCCGGCGGGTCGGGCGGCCTCGCCGTCCATGCCGCGCTGCAGGTCGCGCGCGAGATCTCCGACCCCGAGGCGCTCGTGGCGGTCATCCTCCCCGACGGCGGGCGCTCGTACCTGTCGAAGGTCTACAACGACGCGTGGATGACCCAGCACGGCTTCCTCGAGCGCCCGACCGACCAGACGGTGGGCGACGTGCTCTACGCCAAGCAGGAGGCCGGTGAGATCCCGCCGCTGGTCACGGTGCAGACCCACCAGAAGGTCCGCAACGCCGTGGCGCTCCTGCACGAGCACCGCGTCTCCCAGCTGCCCGTCGTCAGCGCGCACGATCCGGCGTCGATCGTCGGCTCGATCGGCGAGCGCGGGCTGCTCAAGCACGCGGTCGAGGACCCCGCACTGCTCGACGCCGATATCGTCGACGTCATGGAAGCTCCCTTCCCGGCCGTGTCCTCCGGCGACCCGGTGCGCGAGGCCGTCGCGCTGCTGGTCGGCGACCGTCAGGCGCTGATGGTCACCGAGCAGGGCCGCGCGACCGGCATCCTCACCCGCGCCGACCTGCTCGAGGCGCTCGCGCGATGAGCGACTTCCGTACCCGCGTCGTCCACGCGGGCCTCGAGCCCGACCCCGCGTACGGCTCGATCATCCCCGCCATCCACCAGACCTCGACCTTCGCGCAGAGCGCGGTGGGCGAGGTGGTCGAGGACTACGACTACGCGCGCGGCGCCAACCCCACGCGCAGCGCCCTGGAGCGAGCGCTGGGCGATCTGGAGGGCGGCCACGCGTCCGCCTTCTCATCGGGCATGGCCGCCACCCACGCGCTGATCACCGCGGTCTGCTCCGCCGGCGATCACGTCGTGATCCCCGCCGACCTCTACGGCGGGACCTACCGCCTGGTCGACAAGGTGCTCTCGCGCTGGGGCCTGCGCTACACGATGGTCGACCAGACCGATCTCGACGCCCTCGCCGGCGTGGTGGCCGACGACACGCGCCTGATCTGGGTCGAGACGCCGACCAACCCGCTGCTCAACGTGGTCGACATCGCCGGCGTGGTCGCGCGCAAGCGCAACGCGGTCGTCGCGGTCGACAACACCTTCGCCACGCCGGCCAACCAGCGGCCGCTGGAGGACGGCGCCGACGCCGTGGTGCACTCGACCACGAAGTACCTCGGCGGGCACTCCGACGTCGTCGGCGGCGCCGTGATCGCGCGCGACGCCGACCTGCACGAGCAGGTGCGCTTCGTGCAGAAGTCGATCGGCGCCGTGCCGGGCCCGTTCGACAGCTTCCTCGTGCACCGCGGCCTGCGCACGCTGGCCGTGCGCATGCGTGCCCACGCCGAGAGCGCCCGCGCCGTGTCGGAGTGGCTGAGCAGCGCCGACGGCGCCTACGACGTGCGCTGGCCGGGCTTCAGCGGCATGGTGTCCTTCCGCCACCCCGACGCCGTGGCGATCGCCGAGGCCACGCACCTCTTCACGCTGGCCGAGTCGCTGGGCGGCGTCGAGTCGCTCATCGAGGTGCCGCAGGCCATGACCCATCAGACGGTCGAGGACTCCGCCGCGGCGGTGCCCGGCGATCTCGTGCGGCTGAGCTGCGGGATCGAGGCGCCCGAGGACCTCGTCGAGGACCTGGCCGCGGCCTTCGCGCGCGTGGCCGAGAGCGCCGCGCCGTTGCGCGCCTGAGCACGCCGTAACGCCGCGGCACCGCCGGAGACGGTGCAGCATGACCGCAGACACGACAGAAGCCGCGCGTTACGCGCTGGGAGAGACCGACGACGAGCGGGCCCGGCTCGTGACCCAGGCGAAGCTCATCGACCGGATCACCGAGCGCTACCTGCGCGAGGCGGGCCTGGCGCCTGGGATGCGCGTGCTCGACCTGGGTACGGGGATGGGCGACGTCGCGCTCATCGCCGCGCAGATCGTCGGCCGCGCGGGCGGCGTCGTGGGCGTCGAGCGCGACGCCGCGACCGTCGCCGCAGCTCGCGCCCGCATCGAGGGGCTGGGCATCGCCAACGTGGAGGTCGTCGAAGGCGACGTGACCGCGCTGGACGAGTTCGGCGAGGAGCCCTTCGACGCGGTGATCGGACGGCTGGTCCTGATCCACGTGGCCGATCCGGTCGCCGTGCTGCGCGGTGCGGCCGGGCGCCTGCGCACCGGCGGGCTGCTCGTGGCGATGGAGTACGACGCGGGCTGGATCCCGTCGCACCCGCCGGCGGGGCTGTGGGACAGCACAGTCGCCCTTCTGCAGACCGCCTTCGCCCGCGCCGGAGCCCACGCGCGCATCGGCCTGGAGCTGTTCGGCGCCTTCGCGGCGGCCGGCCTTGCCGAGCCCAAGTTGCGCAGCGAGCAGGACGTCGGTGGCGGCGCAGGGTGGGCGGGCTACGCGATCCTCGCCGAGACCGTGCGGTCGCTGCTGCCGGTCATCGAGGCGACCGGGGTGGCCACCGCGGCCGAGGTCGACCCCGACACGCTGGCCGATCGCCTGCGGGCCGACGTCATGGCCACGGGCGGCGTCGCGGCCAGCGCCCCGCTGATCGCCGCCTGGACGCGCGTGTCGTAGGCCGACCGCCTCAGCCCTCGGAGGCGCCGAGGACCTGGGCGAGGATGAAGGGCGCGGTCGCCGCGACCGCGAAGGCCAGCACCAGCGCGCTCCCCAGCGCGTGCGCGCGCGCGACGAAGACCAGCGGGAGCGCGCCGAAGGCGACGGCGGCCGCCGGCCAGGCGAGCAGCCACGCGATCACGATGCCGCCGCCCGAGGGGTCGCCGGTCGTGCCCAGCGCGAGGACGCTCACCGGCAGCCGGCCACCGCGCCGCGAGGACAGCGCGGCGCACAGGACGATGGCGGGGACGACCGCGACGGCCGCGACGGCGATGGCGCCGCCGCGGGCGGGCAGCGCGCCGGCCACGGTGACGCCCAGGCCGGCGAGGACGGTGCCCGCGGCGAGCACGGCCATGGGGACGGCCACGTGGCCGAGCAGGATCCGGCCGAAGGGACGACGCAGCAGCACGCGCGCGGCGCTGGGCTGGTCGATCTCCTGGCGCAGCGGCTCGAGCATGATGCTCGCCGCCACGTAGGCGCCCAGCGCCGCCAGGATCTGGGCCGCGGGATGGTCGGCGGCGACGATCGCCACGGCGGCGGCGCCCGCGGCGAGCGCGGTACATCCCAGCGTGCGCTGCGGCGCGCGCAGCGCCGACGTGCTGTCGCGCCACGGGACGGCCAGCGCCGATCGCCGCGGCGCGCGCAGGTGGTGGCGCGCCCGCGTCCGGCTCGCGCCGGCCGCCTGGCGCAGGGACAGGCGGGCAGTGCGCGCGTCGAGCGCCCAGGCCGACGCCACGGCGCCGCTGCGCGCCTCGGCGCGGACGGCGTGTCGCTCCGTGGGACACGGCGCGAAGCCCCGCGCGGCGGCGGCGACCGCGACGCCGGTCGTGACGGCCAGCAGCCCGAGCGCCAGCAGCGAGGCCGCGGTGCCGTTGCCCGCGACGGGCTGCACGGCCCAGCCCCACGGTCCCGACCACAGCACCACCCGGCGGCCGGTCGCGCCGCTGCCGGCCACGAACACCAGGACGGCGCCGAGCGCCACCGAGGCGGGCAGGGCGAAGGCGATGGCTCGCGACCAGCGTGCCGAGCACTGCACGCGGGCGGCGCCTGCGACCCCCAGCAGGCCGAGCAGCGCGAGGCCCGCCACCAGCCCGGCGGCGGGCCCCGCATCGACGCCGCGGCCGTCCCCGCCGAGCCCGACGAGCGTGACCGCGGCGACCACCGCGGCGATGCCCGCCGCCGCGCCCAGGCCGCGGGTCAGCGGGCGCATCGCCAGGGCGCGGCGCCCGAGCGGCGCGCCGAGCAGGAAGGGCACGTCGGGCGCGGCGAAGACGACCGGGCCCTGCCACGTGCCCCAGCGCGCCACGCCGGCGAGGGCCACGAGCGCCACCGCCGGGCCCCACTCGGGCAGCGTGGTCGGCGTCAGCCAGGACCCGAGGGCCGAGCTCGCGGCGCTGTAGAGCAGGGCGCCGAAGATCCCCGTCGTGATGGCGACCATGTAGATGCTGTCCAGGCGCTTGCCCAGCGGCGGACCCGGCCGGCGGACGCGCCACCACGCGCGGACCGCGGTGATCCGCGGATCTCCCGCCGCCACGCTCAGGCGATCTCCCATCCGGCCTCCGCGGCGTTGGCGGCGACGTCGCGGTAGCTGCCCGAGTCGGTGACCTCGCCCTCGGAGAGCAGCACCCCGCGGTCGGCCAGGCCTTCGGCGAAGCCCAGCTGGTGCGTGGTCAGCAGGACCGCGCAGCCCGCCGCCTTGCGCTCGAGCAGCAGCTCGTGCAGCAGCGCCTGCGAGGGCGGATCGAGCCCGACCACGGGCTCGTCGAGGAGCAGCAGCGCGGTGGGGCGGATGAGCGCGCACGCCAGCTGGGTCTTCTGGCGCATCCCGCGCGAGAGCTCGGGCGGGCGGAAGTCGCTGCGGTGCGCGAGGCCGAGGCGAGCGAGCAGCGCGTCGATGCGCCCGTCGAGCTCGGAGCCCGCCAGCCCGTGGGCCACGGTCACGAGCTCGACGTGCTCGCGCACGGTCAGGTCGCCGTAGAGCACCGGGTTGTCGGGTACGAGCGCCATCCGCGCGCGGGCGCGCTCGGCCTCGGGCTCGCGATGGGGGTCGGCGCCCTCCACGCGCACCTCGCCCGCGCTCGGCTCGAGCAGCCCGGCCAGCGTGCGCACGGCGGTCGACTTGCCGCTGCCGTTGGCCCCGATCAGCGCGACGCACTGCCCGGGGGCGATCATCAGCGAGAAGTCGTGCAGCGCCACGAGCGCGCCGAACGAGCGGCTGACCGCCCGCGCCTCCAGAGGCGGCGGGTCGTTCATCGCTCGGCCGCCGGGCAGGCGATCCGGTAGTCGCAGATCGAGCAGGCCGCGTAGGAGGGCGTCGGCTCGAAGCCCTGCGCGAGGATGCCGTCGGCGACCTCGAAGACGGTCTCGGTGATCCAGTCGCGGTCGACCTCCTCGACCGGCAGCGGCACCTTCGCGTCGTCGAGCACGTAGAGGTAGGACTGGCGCGAGGACGGAAGGCCCCACGCCTCGCGCGCGCCGACGGCGTAGAGCGACAGCTGGACGTCCTCGCGCAGCTGGGCGGCGCTGCGCGGGCGCCCGGTCTTGTAGTCGATGAGCTCGTAGTCGCCGTCGGGCAGCCGATCGACGCGGTCCACGCGCCCGCGCAGGGTGTGGGCGCCCAGGCGGAAGCTGAACGCCTTCTCGAACCACATCGGCTCGCCATCCTCCTCGCGGAAGCGCTCGTGGTAGCGGCGCAGGGCGCCGTCGGCCTTGGCGTGCAGCTGGCGCTCCTGGTCGGAGGCGCCGAACCCGCCGCGCCGCCAGCCGACCGCCAGCAGCCCGAGCATCTCGTCGACCGTCCGTCCGCCGCTCTGGTGATAGCGCTCGAGCACCTGGTGGACGAGGATGCCGAAGCGCTGGTTGAGCGTCGGCTCGCTGGGGATCCGGAACACGCGGGCGAACTTGTACTTCAGCGGGCACGTGCGGTACGCCTCGATGTCCGAGGCGCTGAGCAGCAGCCCGTCGCCGCGGGTGGGCAGGAAGGGCTCCAGCGAGGGCTCCTCGCGGGCGGCGATGGCGGCCGCGCGGCCCCGCGCGTCGCGCTCGGCGCCGAGCAGCATCTCGTCGAGCGAGCTGGTCTGCAGGATCTCGCGCTGCTGGGCGGTGGCCGCGCCGAGCAGCGCGGTGTTGATCCCCAGCAGCGCATCGGCCACCGACTGCCCCTCGGGGCGGTCGATGAGCGCCGCGACCTTGACCAGCTCCAGGTAGCGCACGGCACCGTGGGCCACGTCGAGGTCGGTGTCCAGGCGCAGCTCGCCCAGCCGCCCGCCGGTGCGCGGGATCGAGAGCAGCAGCTCGTCGCGCAGCGCGGTGAAGGTGGCGTGCAGCGTCTCGTCGGGGCCGAAGAGCTCCTCGGCGCGCTGCTCCCACGGTGCGTCCAGCGCGGCCCGGGCCTCCTCCAGGAAGGGCGAGGGGTGCTGCAGCGCGCCGCCGGTCGCGCGCTCGGCGTAGCCGAGGACGAGCCCTTCGCGCGCACGCGTCATCGCCACGTAGGCCAGCCGGCGCATGTCGGCGACGTGCTCGGCGCGCGTGTCGGCCGCGAGCTCCTCGTGCAGCAGCGCGTCGGGAATCGGCTCGGCCAGGCGCCGGCGCGCGCCGGGCATGCGCGCGGACTGCAGGCCGAGCACGAAGACGTGGCGGAACTCGCGCCCCTGAGCGGCGTGCATCGCCATGACGCAGACGGCGCCGTGGCGCCCCTCGCCGGCGCCCTCCTCGTCGTCGTGCAGTCCGGCCTCGGCCACCGCTGCCACGTAGCGGGCGAAGTCGCGCCCGGTGGCCTGCGGCGCGCGGCGCACGTAGGCGGTGGCCAGATCGCCCAGGCGCGCGAGCGAGACCAGCCGCTCGACGACGTCGGCCTGCGCGGCGAAGAGCTGCTGGCGGCGCAGCCCGAGGCGGTCGATGAGGCGGTGCACGAAGAGGTCGGGACGCGCGGTGTCCAGCGCGCCCGCGGCCGAGCGATGGAGCTTGAGGAAGCCGAGGATCCGCTCGCGCGCCTCGGGCGGCAGCTGCGGCGACTCCGTCGCGGCGACCAGCGCGCCGACCATGTCGAGCTTGCGCCGGCGCGCGATCTGCACGCTGCGCGCGATGTCGATCGAGCGCAGCTCGATCGGCGGGCGGGCCAGGGCGCGCACGACGGCGCCCGCATCGCCGGGATCGACGAGCAGCCGCAGCCAGGCCAGCACGTCCTTGACCTCGGCGCGCTGGAAGAAGGCGGTCGCGCCGGCCAGGCCGTAGGGCACCGCGCGCTCCTCCAGCGCGACGGCGATGGCCTGGCCCTCGTTGCGCACCGAGCGCACGAGCACCGCGATCTCGTCGGGCGCCACGCCCGAGCGCACCAGGCGCTCGATCTCGGCGGCCGCGCCCTGGGCCTGCGCGCGCTCGTTGGCACAGCACCAGAAGCGCACGCTGCCGCCGGGCGGGGCGTCGGCGACCTTCTCGATGCGCCCTTCGATCGGGGCCACCACGGCCTGCGCCGCCGTCAGCACGGCGCTCGGCGCGCGCAGTGATCGCTCCAGGCGCACGCTGCGCGCGCCGGGGAGCGCGTCGGCCAGGTCGCGCAGGTTGCGGGGCGCCGCGCCGCGCCCGCGGCGCACCGCGCAGTCGTCGTCGCCCGCTGCGGTCAGGCCGCCGTGCTCGCTGCCCAGCGCCACGACCAGGCGCATGCCCGCGAGCTCGAGGTCCTGGGCGTCGTCGACGAGCACGTGGCGCCAGCGCGCGCAGACGCGCGCGCGGACGTGGGGCTTGTCGTGCAGGAGGGCGACGGCGCGCAGCAGGAGGTCGCCGAAGTCCAGCGCGCCCTGCTCGCGCAGCATCCGGTCGTGGGTCCCGTAGACGTGCGCGAACTCGCGCTCGCGCTCGGCGCGCTGATCGCCCGCGGGCAGGGCGGCCGCCCAGCGCGCGACCTCGTCGGCGCTGACCATCGCCTCCTTGAGGCGGTCGATGCGGGCGATGACCGAAGCCAGCAGCGTCGCCGGGTTGCCCTGGAAGTCGTGGACCTGGAGCGTCAGCTCGTCGACGCGCTCGAGCAGCATCGCCAGCCGGTCGGCGGGAGCGACGGGCACCACGAAGGGATCGAGCCCGGCCTCGAGCGCCTCGTCGCGCAGCAGGCGCGCGGCGAAACCGTGGACCGTATGGACGGCGAGCTCCTCGAAGCCGCGCTCCAGCTCGTCCTCCACCCCCGTGCGCAGCGCGTCGGCGGCGGCCTCGGAGGCCGTGAGGGCGAGGACCTGCTCGGGCGCGAGCCCGCCGGCCGAGGCGAGCCACGCGTGGCGTGCCAGCAACGCGCGCGTCTTGCCGGTGCCCGCGGCGCCCACGACGACCAGCGGACCCCCACGGTGCGCGGCGATCTCGCGCTGCGCGGGGGTGAGGCCGTCGAGCGGATCGGGCACGCCCCTAGGATATGGACGGGCCCGATCCCGCTCGCCTCAGCTCGCCGTGACGACCTCCGCGCCGCGCTCCTCGGGCGGCCCGACCAAGCCGCCGTCGATCGGCATCAGCGGGAGGAGCGTGTCCTGGACGAAGCGATCGCAGACCTCCTTGGACTCATATGTCGCGGCGATGAGGAACCCGCCGTCCGTCGGCCCTGCGGCGTGGAACGACTCGGGCAGCGTGCCGCCCGCGGCGTCGGTCGCGGCCGCAACGGTCGCGCGATACTCCGCCTCGGTGCCGCCCGGCCAGAAGTGCGTCAGCAGATAGGCCATCTTGGGCCCTTTCGGTGAGTGAGCCGGACCGACCGGCCGACCGTAGTCGATCCCGCGCACTGTGGGACGGCGCGGGCGGCACCCTCCCTAGTATGAGTCGCATGGCCACCGCCCCCGATGCGCGCGGGGAGTTGCTCTCCTTCGATTGGCTCGGCGCCTGCCAGCGTGCCGTGGAGGGTCTGCGGGAGGTTCTCGCCGAGAACCCCACCAGCAAGGAGCGCGTGATCGAGACCGGCGAGACGGGCGGGGGCGGCGACCAGACGCTGGTCATCGACGCCGCCGCCGAGGACGCTGTCTTCGGCGAGCTCGACCGCCTCCACGCCGCGGGCGCGCGCTTCACGGCGATCTCCGAGGAGCGCGGCTACGTCGACTTCGGCTCGCCGGACGCGCTGGTCGTCATCGATCCCATCGACGGCTCGATGAACGCCAAGCGCGGGCTCACCCACCACGCGCTGTCGATCGCGGTGGCCGACGGCCCGACCATGGCCGACGTGGTCTTCGGCTACGTCTACGACCTCGGACCCGGCGAGGAGTGGTGCGCGACGCGCGGTCGCGGGGCGCTGCTCAACGGCGTGCCGCTGCCGACGCCGCCGCCCGAGCGCCGCAAGCGCGACGGGCGCCTGGAGCTCGTGGCCATCGAGTCGGCCGACCCGCGCTGGCTGGCCGCCTCGAGCGACGCGCTCGTGCGCGTGACCGGCCGGCTGCGCGCCATCGGCTCGATCGCCGTGTCGATGTGCCAGGTCGCCGAGACCCGGGTGGACGGCATGGCCACGCTGTGGAAGTGCCGCGCGGTCGACGCCGCCGCCGCGCAGCTCGTCGTGCGCGAGAGCGGCGGCCTCGTGGCCTTCACCGCGATGGACGATCCGCTCGGCGCACCCCTCGATCTCGAGCCGCGTTCGCCCGTCGTGGCCGCCCGCACCGACCGCGCGCTGGCCGAGCTGGCCACGCTCCCCGCCGCCTGATGGTCGACTGGCGCCTGGCCGAGAGGGTCGCGGAGGCTGTCGCCGGCGGTGACGGCGCCGGCCCACCGCTCGCCGGCGGCGCGGACCTCGACGCGATGGCGGCGCGCGCCTGCGAGCACGTCAGCGCGTACGCGCGCATGCAGCCTTCGGTGCCGCCGCCTGCGCTGGAGGCCGTCGGGCGCAAGGAATGGGCGCGGGCGAACCTCGAGACGATGGGCGGCACGCTCGAGCCCCTGCTCGAGCGCCTGGGCAGCGGCCCGCTGCAGTCCGCCGGGGGCGCGCTCATCGGCGTCGAAGCCGGCGGGATCGTCGGCTTCATGGGCCGCAACGTCCTCGGTCAGTACGAGCTGGCGCTGCTCGATCCCGAGCGCCCGCCGCGCCTGCTGCTGGTGGCGCCCAACCTGCGTGAGGCCGCGCGCACCTTCGCGGCCGACGAGGCCGAGCTGCTCGAGTGGGTGGTGTTCCACGAGATCACCCATGCGGTCCAGTTCACCGGGGTCCCGTGGCTGCGCGAGCACCTGGCCGCGATGCTGCGCGAGCTGCTGTCCTCGGTCAAGGTCGAGATCGAGCCGGCCGCGCTCCTGCGCCTGCCCAAGCTGCAGGACGTGCGCGCCGCGTGGGAGGCGGTGCGCGAGGGCGGCCTCGTGCACGCCGTCGCGGGGCCCGAGCGCAAGGAGATCATCGATCGCCTGCAGGCCACGATGGCCCTCATCGAGGGTCACGCCGAGCACGTGATGGACGAGGCGGGCGCGGCGGTGCTGCCGTCGCTGCCCAAGCTCCGCGAATCGCTCGAGCGTCGCCGCCGCGAGAAGCCCCCGCTGGTCAAGCTGCTGGAGCGCCTGCTCGGCCTGGACCTGAAGATGCGCCAGTACGTCGTCGGCAAGCGCTTCTGCGACGCGGTCGTGCGCGACTGGGGCATCGAGGGGCTCAACCGCGCCTGGAGCGCGCCCGACCAGCTTCCCACGCTGGCCGAGCTCGACGATCCGGCTGCCTGGGTGCGGCGAACACAAGTTCGATCCGTAACTCCGGGCTCCTAGGGGTTTACAAACATGTGTTCGCAGGGTATAGTTCTGTTGAACGAGATTAGAACTAACTTCCTTAGAAGAGGATGATCATGGCCGAGCAGACCAACACCGCCACCACCAAGCGCACCGCCAACGCGACCAAGCGCTCCACCACCGCCAAGAAGGCCGCTGCTACTCGTAGCCGCAATCAGGCCGCTGCTGCGCGCAAGCGCTCGACGGCCGCCCGCAAGGCTGCGGAGACCCGCCGTGAGCTGGCCAAGACGCCGGTCGATGTCGCTCAGGAGTACGCCGAGCGCGCCGTCCTGGTTCCGGTCGGCGCCCTCCTCGTCGCCCGCGACAACGTCGTGGCCACCGTCGAGGGTCTGCGCGAGAGCGTGACCTCCCGCGAGAAGGCCGAGAAGGAACTGGCCGCCACGCGCAAGCGCCTGCAGGCCGACATCAAGCGCTACGAGCGCCGTGGCCGGACCGAGCGCAACCGCGTCGAGCGCCAGGTCAAGAAGGCCCGCACGCGCGTCGAGCGCGTGCTGCGCCAGCGTCGCACCCGCGTCGAGCGTGAGATCCGCTCGACCCGCAAGGACGTCGGCGCTCAGGCCGACCTGCTGGGCGCGCGCGTCGAGAACATCGTGCAGACGGGCATCACCCGCGGCACGAAGGTTGCGACCAAGGTCCAGGAGCGCGTCTCCAGCGTCGCGTAGCCCGACTTCCCCTCGCCGGGCGCTTGGAGAGGGCGCCCGCGCGAGGTCAGGCTGCCGGTCACATACCTCGCCGGCAGAGCAGTTCTCTCCTCCCCCTGAAGCGGCCCGCCATCGTGCGGGCCGTTTCTGCGTCCGAGCGACCCACGCCCTCTGCTTGAATGGACCCCATGCCTTCCCGCGACGAGATCCTCAAGGCCCTCGAGGCCGTCATCGATCCCGAGCTGCGCCGTTCGATCGTCGAGCTCGAGATGGTGCGCTCGATCGACGCGGCGGACGGGCTCGTGCGGGTCACCGTCTCGCTCACGACGCCCGGATGCCCGATCCGCAGCCACTTCGAGACCGCCGTGCGCACGGCGGTCGGCGCGCTGCCGGGCGTGGAGCGCGTCGAGGTCGCCTTCGACGTCCTCTCCGATCAGGAGAAGGCCGGCCTGCAGAAGAAGCTCGGCCGCCCCGGCGGCCTGCCGGAGGGCGCGCTGGCGCAGGTCTCCAACGTGGTCTGCATCGGCTCGGGCAAGGGCGGCGTCGGCAAGTCGACGATCACCGCCAACCTGGCGGCCGCCCTGACCGCCGACGGCAAGCGCGTGGGCGTCCTGGACGCCGACGTGTGGGGCTACTCGATCCCGCGCATGTTCGGCGTCTCGGGCCGCCCGCCCGTCTCGCCGCAGCGCAAGATCATGCCCCTGGACGGCCACGGCGTGAAGGTCATGTCGATCGGCTTCTTCGTCGAGGAGGACAGCGCCGTGGTGTGGCGCGGGCCGATGCTGCACAAGGCCCTCACGCAGTTCCTCGAGGACGTCGAGTGGGGCGAGCTGGACTTCCTGCTCGTCGACCTGCCGCCGGGCACCGGCGACGTCTCGATGACCCTCGCCCAGCTGCTGCCGCAGGCCAAGTTCCTCATCGTCACCACGCCGCAGCCCGTGGCCCAGAGGGTCGCCCGCCGGTCGGCCGAGATGGCGCACAAGGTCGACCTGGAGATCGGCGGCGTCATCGAGAACATGGCCGGCTTCGTCACCCCAAGCGGCGAGCGCTTCGCGCTCTTCGGCGAGGGCGGCGGTCAGGCGCTGGCCGACGAGCTCGACGTGCCGCTGCTCGCCAGCGTGCCCCTCACGATGCCGCTGCGCGAGCAGTCGGACGCCGGCGAGCCGCTCGTCTTCACCGATCCCGACGACCCGGCGTCACAGGCCATGCGCCACGCCGCGCGCGGCCTGATGGCGATGTTCCCGGTCGAGCTGCCGATCCTGCAGGTCGTGGCGCCCGCCGCGCCGGCGGCGGCGCCGACGGGCATGTCGCTGCCGATGGCGGGCTGAGCTCGCCGTCTACGTGTTCGCGAAGTACTCCGAGTTGATCTGCGCGTAGCGCTGCCACTCGTCGGGCAGCTGGTCCTCGGCGAAGCAGGCGTCGACCGGACAGGCCTCGACGCATGCGTCGCAGTCGATGCACTCCTCGGGGTCGATGTACAGCATCTCGACCTTGTCGTAATCGGGTTCGTCGGGGGTCGGGTGGATGCAGTCCACCGGGCAGACCTCGACGCAGGAGTTGTCCTTGGTGCCGATGCACGGCTCGGCGATGACGTACGCCATGTACTTCCTCGGGTCGTGTTCGGAGGGCGAAGCATAATGATCGGCCATCGTGCCCATGACCTCGCGCCTCTGGGGAGAGCGGGGGCGCCGGCGGGCGCTGGCTCTCGGCATCGATCCCGCCCGCCTGCCGCCCGGCCAGTCCCCGACCAGGAAGTTCCCCGTCCTCACCGTCGGGCCCAATGCGGACGTCCCCCTGGATCGCTGGCTGTTGTCGATCCACGGCGAGGCCGACAACCCGTTCGTCCTGCGCTGGGAGGAGCTGATGGCGCTCGAGCAGGTCGAGGTGACCTGCGACATCCACTGCGTGACGCGGTGGTCGAAGTTCGACACGCGCTGGCGCGGGGTCCGGGTCCGAACGCTGCTCGAGCGCGCGGTGCCCCGGCCCGGCGCGACCCACGTGATGGTCCACAGCTACGGCGGCTACACGACCAACGTCCCGCTCGAAGCGCTCCTCGACGACGACGTCCTCGTGGCCCACGGCTTCGACGACGGGCCGCTCGAGCCCGATCACGGCGGCCCGGCGCGGCTGCTGCTGCCCAGCCGCTACTTCTGGAAGTCGGCCAAGTTCATCTCCGCGCTGGAGCTCATGGCCGGCGACCGGCCGGGCTTCTGGGAGGACAACGGCTACCACAACGACGGCGACCCCTGGCGCGAGCAGCGCCACAGCGTCGATCCCCTCACGGCGCGCGGCCTGCGGCGCTCGGCGCGCGAGCGGTAGGGGCTGCCGCGTGCTGCTGCTCACCGGCGCCACCGGTCTCGTCGGCTCCGCGCTGCTGCCGCGCCTGACCGCCGGCGGGCGAGCGGTCCGCTGCCTGGTGCGCGACCCGCGGCGCTTGGGCGCCGAGCGGGTGCGCGTGCAGCTCGCCCTCGGCGACCTCTCCGACCCTCCCTCCTTCCGCAACGCGCTGCGCGGCGTGGACACCGTCGTGCACCTCGCCGCCGCCATCCGCGATCAGCCGGGGGGGTCGATCGAGGAGCTCAACGCGGTGGCCACGTGGCGCATGGTGCAGGCCGCGCGCCAGGCCGGCGTCGAGCGCTTCGTCTTCTTCAGCGCCCAGAGCGCATCGGCCCACAACCGCACGCGCTTCATGCGCGCCAAGGCGCTCGCCGAGCGCGCGGTGGCCGACTCCGGCCTGCCGCACACGATCTTCGCGCCGTCGATCGTCTATGCGCCGGGCGACGTCTTTCTCACCCTGCTGGAGCGCATGGCGCTGCTGCCCGTCGTGGCCATCAGCGGCTCCGGGCGCGCGCTGTTCCAGCCAATCTGGGCCGACGACGTCGCCGACTGCGTGATGGCCGCGCTCGAGCGCCCCGACGGCGCGGAGCGCTTCGAGCTGTCGGGCCCGGAGACCCTGAGCTACGACGCGATCGCCGAGCTGGTCCTGCGCGCCGCCGGGCGCCCACGCCCGCTGGTGCACGTTCCGCTGGGTGTCGTCAGTCGCGCTCTGCGCACGCTGGAGGCTCTGATGCGCTCCAACGCGTTCGCCACCTGGCACGAGGCGGAGCTCATGGAGGTCAGCATGACCTCGCCCGCGGGGACCGCCGACGCCGAGGCGCTGGGCGTGGCGCCGAAGCGGATGGCCGACGTTCTCGGCGCCATTTGACGCGCAAAGAGCGATGTTCGAACGCGAACGTACCGCCGCTCAGCCCTATTGAACCACCGTTCACCGGGTAAATTGGCGCGCTAAGCCCGTTCTCTGTATCGGGGCTAGGGGTGAACAATTCCGGCGGGGTCGACCCGCCGGCTGTCTTGGGGGTGATCTCTCAGATGACCATTCGCGCTTCGCGCGGAGTGCGGCTGCTGATGGCAGCCGCGATAGCGTGGTTCGGCCTGGCGCTGTGTGCGCAGGCCGCTCACGCTACGTACGGCAAGGTGACGATCGTCAAGATCAACAAGGGGGGCGATCAGAACGACGCGTTCGGGTTCCATCCGAGCCTGATGCCGACCCAGCAGGACTTCTCGCTGAAGGGCGGGGAGCAGAAGACGTTCCAGGTCGAGTGCAACAACGACTCCTCCTACGGCTCGTGCTCGAAGTGGCAGCACCCGAGCCTGACCGTCACGGAGAAGCCGACGCCCGGCTACGTCCTGGAGAGCATCAAGTGCGTCCACAAGCAGGGCTCGGGCGCCTGGCCGTACGAGCCGTCGAGTTCCTCGCCGGTCGACGGCGACACGACGGTCTCGGGCTCAACCATCAACCTCAAGGTGAACTTCTGGGAATGGGTCAAGTGCTACGTCACGAACACCCCGAAGCCACCTGACAGCCACCCGGCCATCCACGTCGTCAAGGATGGACCGGCCACGGCGGCCCCGGGCGACACGCTGACGTTCAGCTACACGCTCACCAACCCGGGCGACGTGCCGCTCACCGGCGTCACGGCCAGCGACGACAAGTGCTCGCCGCTGACCCGGACGGGCAGCAACGCCGCCGACACGACGCTCGATCCGGGCGACACGTGGACCTACACGTGCTCGTACGCGCTGCAGTGGAGCCAGGGCGACGCCAACCCTGTCGTGAACACCGTCACGACCTGCGGCACGCCGCCAGGTGGCGGCGCTCCCGGCGGTCCCGCCCCGGTGTGCGACACCGATCAGCACTCGACGACGGTCGTGCCGCCGAGCACGACGCCGCCGAGCACGACGCCCGAGACGCCGGCGCAGGGTGCCGGCACCGCGCCGGCCACGAGCCAGACGCCGCAGATCGCGGTGAGTCCCGTCCGGGTGCGCCCGGGCAGCGCGCGGCTGAGCGGGCCCAAGGGCTGCCCGACCACCAGCGCGGTGGCGGCCAGCGTCTCCGGGCGCCGGATCGTCAAGGTGACGTTCTACGTGGACGGCAAGAAGGTCAAGACGCTGACCAAGGCCAATCGCAATGGCCGGTGGGTGCTGCCGATGAACGTCAAGCGCTTCGCCTTCGGTACCCACCGCGTGCGGGTGACCGTGCAGTTCGCGAAGTCCAGCCAGACGAAGGCCAAGACCCTGCGGTTGAGCTTCAACCGCTGCCATTCGGCGAACGTCACGCCCAAGTTCACGGGCTGACCCCAAGACCCCGGTCGCGCCCCGGTTCACGCCGGGACGCGGCCGGGGCACCCCATTCCGGACCCGCGGCGACTTGAGCCCCGCGGGGACCGGGTGGACGAATGACCGACCGTCCAACGCTGGACTTAGGCCGTTCACCGTGTACATTGACCGTCTACCCAGGCATGGATGTCCTGGGGTTGGGGTGATCGTCCGGCGGTGGGGACCGTCGGACATGTTGGGGGGTTTTCGATGTTCCAGATGTCCTTTAGCGCTTCGCGCGCCACGCGGCTGCTCGTTGCCGCGGCCGTCGCGTGCCTGGGCCTTGCGCTGTCCGCGCAGGCCGCCCACGCGACGTACAGCAAGATCCAGATCGTCAAGATCAACCAGGGCGGCAACGCGAACGACGTGTTCACGTTCGACACGGGGCTGACCCCGTCGCCGAGCCCGTCCTCGTTCACGCTCAAGGGCGGCCAGGCGAGCAGCGTCTTCAGCGTCGAGTGCAACGCCTCGAGCGCCTGCACCTCGCACTGGGGCACGCTGACGCAGACCGTCACCGAGCGCCCGGCGCCCGGATACACACTGACCGGCGTCGTATGCCGCAGCACGACCGGCAGCGGCACCTGGGGCGCCGCTCCCGGGCCGACCACGCCGATCGACAAGGACACCACGTTCGATCCGGCCACCAGGAAGATCACGTTCAAGCTCGACTGGTGGGAGCAGATCAAGTGCGAGGTCACCAACACGCGTGACACCGGCACGATCAAGGTGACCAAGAAGGTCGTCGCCCCGGCGGGCGACACCGGCAAGTTCAACCTGCTCATCGACGGTGCGGCCAAGGCCTCCAACGTCGGCGACGGCGGCACCACGGGCGTGCAGTCGGTGACCACCGGCACCCACACCGTGGGCGAGACGGCGGGCACGGGCACCAGCCTGGCCAACTACGCCGCCTCGACCTCGTGCGTCGACAAGGCGCATCCGGCCACGCCGGCCGACACGGACGGCAGCGTCGCCGTGGCCAAGGGCGACCAGTGGGAGTGCGTGATCACCAACACGCGCGCCGTCGGCACGATCAAGGTGACCAAGGCGCTCGCGCCCGCCACCGATGCCGGCAAGTTCAACCTGCTCATCGACGGCCAGGCCAAGGCGACCGACGTCGGCGACGGTGGCACCACCGGCGTCCAGACGGTCCTGCCGGGCGCCCACACCGTGGGTGAGGCGGCCGGGACGGCCACCGACCTCGCCAACTACGACGCGACGCTCTCGTGCACCGACACGGCGCACACGAACGAGCCCGCCGACACGGACGGCAGCGTCCAGGTCGACGCCGGCGATGCCTGGGAGTGCGTGATCGTCAACTCGCGCAAGAGCTCGCCCCCGCCGCCCGGTGACGAGCCGCCGACGAGCCAGCCGCCCGTCCAGGCCGTCAGCCCGCAGATCGCGGTGAGTCCCGTCCGGGTGCGCCCGGGCAGCGCGCGGCTGAGCGGGCCCAAGGGCTGCCCGACCACCAGCGCGGTGGCGGCCAGCGTCTCCGGGCGCCGGATCGTCAAGGTGACGTTCTACGTGGACGGCAAGAAGGTCAAGACGCTGACCAAGGCCAATCGCAATGGCCGGTGGGTGCTGCCGATGAACGTCAAGCGCTTCGCCTTCGGTACCCACCGCGTGCGGGTGACCGTGCAGTTCGCGAAGTCCAGCCAGACGAAGGCCAAGACCCTGCGGTTGAGCTTCAACCGCTGCCACTCGGCCGTCGTCACGCCGAAGTTCACGGGTTGATCTGAATCACCCCATTGGCCCCGGTCGCGTCCGCGCGGCCGGGGCCATTCGTGCGTTCGGACCCGATCACACCTGCGGGCGCCGCTGCGCCCACGGCCGCGCCGCCTCGAGCTGCGCGGCGACGGCGAGCAGATCGCCCTCGCGCGCCGGACGGCCGAAGAGCTGCACGCCGACCGGCAGGCCCTCGTGCTCGGCCAGCGGCAGCGCGATCGCCGGCTGGCCGGTGACGTTGGCCACCGCGGTGAACGGCGTGAAGGCGCCCGAGCGCGTGAAGAGGCCCATCGGGTCGTCCGTGCGCCAGTCGACGTCGTCGAGCAGCACCGGCGCCTCGGCCAGCGCGGGCGCCACGATCACGTCGTACTGATCCATCCAGGTCACGAGGCCGCGCGCGAAGATCTGCAGCTGGGCCGACGCGAGATGCGTGTCGAGCGCCGACATGCCGCGCACGAGCTGCCACAGCGCCCAGCTCAGCGGCTCCATCTCGTCCTCGGCGGGCTCGCGGCCGGCGACCAGCCGGCCGAAGGCGATCTGCAGCGTGACCAGCGGGGCGAAGAGCGCCGTGAACGCTCGCAGCAGGGTGTCCTCGCGCCACGGCGCCTGCGCCTCCTCGACGTGGTGGCCAAGCGACTCGAGCAGGCGTCCCGCCTCGTGCGCGGCCTCCACGCGCGCCGGGTCGAGCGGCACGTCGATGGGCGCGTTGGTGACCACGGCCACGCGCAGGCCGGCCGGCGCGCGCCCCGCGGCAGCGGCGAAGGGCTCGGCCGGCGGCGGCGCCCACGACGCGTCGCCGGTCTCGGTGCCGGCCAGCACGTCGAGGACCGCCGCGGTGTCGTGCACGCTGTGCGTCAGCACCCCGTCGACGGCCAGGAAGCTCTCGCCCGTGTCGGGCGCCAGCGAGATGCGGCCGCGCTGGGGCTTGAGGCCGACGAGGCCGCAGCACGCGGCCGGGATACGCGTGGAGCCGCCGCCGTCGTTGGCATGCGCGATCGGCACCATGCCGGCGGCGACCGCGGTGGCCGAGCCACCCGACGAGCCGCCGCTCGTGCGCGCCGGGTCCCAGGGGTTGCGCGTCGGCCCGAAGCGCTTGGTGTTGGTCCACGGCAGGATCCCCCACTCGGGCAGCGTGGTCGAGCCCACCACCACGAAGCCCGCTGCCTTCAGGCGCCGCACGACGTTGTGGTCATAGGGCGCCGGCCAGTCTCCGAAGAACTCGGCGGCGAAGGTCAGCCGCTTGCCCGCGATCGCGCGGTTGTTCTTGATCGCGATCGGCACGCCGGCGAACGGGCGCTCATCGCCGGCCCCGACCTCGTCGGCCGCGGCGAGGGCGTCGTCGGCGTAGACGTCGACGAACGCGTTGAGCATGGGGTCCAGCGCCTCGATGCGATCGAGCGAGGCCTGCACGAGCTCGCGGGCGGACAGCTCGCCGGAGCGCACGAGGCCGGCGAGCTCGCTCGCCGGGCGGAAGAGGAGGTCGGCCATGGCGCCGGAGCCTAGATGACTGATTCCACCGTCCGTGCACATGCGAGCACGGCGGCCGCGGAACCAATCATCTAGTCGGGACCCCCGTAACCGGTTGATGCGTAACATGTGGTTATGCAGCAGCCCGACCGCGCGCGCGACCTGCCCGAGGAGTTCGCCCTGTCGCTGGCCAGCGGTGCCGAGTGGTGGTACTGGCTCGGGGGGCGCCCGGCGCTCGACCTCGTCAACACGTTGCGCGAGCGCTGGCGCCGGCGCGTGGAGACGCTCGTGACGCCCGACGACCTCGGCCTGTGGCTCGTGCGGGCGCAGCTGTTGCCCGCGCCCGAGCGCGTCACCCCGGCGCGGCTGCGCGACGCGCGTGAGCTGCGCGAGGCCATCGACGACTGCGTGCAGGCGGCGGTCGCTCGCGCCGCGGCGCCGCCCGCCGCAGTGGCCGTGATCGACCACTGGCTGGCGCACGCCGGCACACGTACCCAGCTGGACCTCGCGGGCGACGGCACACCCGTCCTCGGGGAGCGGGCGCCCGCCGACGCGGTGCGGCGCGCGCTCGGTGCGGTGGCACTCGACGCCGCGCACATGCTCGGCACGCACGAGGAGGCCACGCGCATCCGCGTCTGCGCGTCGGAGACGTGCTCGGCGCGCTTCTACGACCGCTCGCCGGCGGGCCGCCGGCGCTGGTGCTCGATGGCGCTGTGCGGCAACGAGGCCAAGGCGCGCCGTCACCGCGAGCGCTTGCGGGGCGCCCCAGCGTGAGCTCCCGCTACCGCTGGGTCATCCTCGCCACCGGCGCGGTCGGCGCCGGCGCGTTCTCGGCGCTGCGGATGGGCCTGCCCGCGCTCAGTCCCGCCCTGCGCAGCGCGTACGGGCTCAGCCTGGGCGAGATCGGGCTCGCGTTCGCCGCGGTCACCGGCGGCGGGATGCTCACCCTCGTGCCGTGGGGCGCGCTGACCGATCGCATCGGCGAGCGCCCCGTCATGGCCAGCGGGCTCGGTGGCTGTGCCGCCGCGCTCGTCGGCGCCGCACTCGCGACGACCTACCCGGCGCTGCTCGCCGCGCTGCTGGTGGCCGGCATGTTCGGGGCCAGCGCGACCGGCGCCTCGGGCCGCGCGGTCATGGGCTGGTTCGCGCGCGGCCAGCGCGGCTTCGCCCTCGGCATCCGCCAGATGGCGCTGCCGCTCGGGGGCGCGCTGGCCTCGCTGACGCTGCCGAGCCTCATCGATGCGCACGGCCTGCAGGCGGCGTTCATCGCCCTCGCCGGGCTGTGCTTCACCGCCGCCGTCGCCGCGCTGGTGCTGATGCGCGACCCCCCGCCGATGCCCGACCGGCGGCCCGCGCTCGCCACGACGCCACCGACGCGCGATGCCCGCATCTGGCGGCTGGGCGCCGGCGGTGCGCTGCTCGTGTGCGCGCAGGCATCGATGCTCGGGTTCATCGTCCTGTTCCTCCACGACGCGCGCGACGTCAGCGCGCCGACCGCGGCAGCGGCCCTCGGCGCCCTGCAGATCGTCGGCGCGCTCGTGCGCATCGTCGCCGGCCGGCGCTCGGATCGCGAGGGCCTGCGCATCGCCCCGATGCGGCGCATCGCCGCGCGCAACACCGTGCTGCTCGTCGCTGTCGGAGCGCTCGCCACCGGGCCCGGGTTCCTCCTGTACCCGGTGCTGGCCTTCGCGGCCATCTCGACCATGAGCTGGAACGGGCTGGCCTTCACCGCCGCCGCCGAGATCTCGGGCCGCGCCCGCGCGGGCACGGCCATGAGCCTGCAGAACACGCTGATCTCGGTCGGCGGGGTGGCCGCGCCCGGCGCCTTCGGCGTGCTGGTCGCGGCGACCTCGTGGACCGCGGCCTACGCCGTGCTCGCACTGGCGCCGCTGGCGGCCTTTGCCGTGCTCGCCCCGCTGGAGGGCGAGGAGGACGACCGCATCGAGGCGCGCGCGCTGCGCGCGCGCGACACTCCCGAACCATTGACCGTGGAGGCGACATGAGCACCGACGTGACCGAAGTCCAGTCCGGCCTGGAGGGCGTCCTCGCCTTCGCCACCGAGATCGCCGAGCCCGACCGCGAGGGCGGCGCGCTGCGTTACCGGGGCGTCGACATCGAGGAGCTCGTCGGCGCCGTGCCCTTCGAGCAGGTGTGGGGGCTGCTGGTCGACGGCAGCTTCGCGCCCGGCCTGCCGGCGGCGATCCCGCACCCGCTCACGATCCGCTCGGGCGATCCGCGCGTCGACGTGCAGAGCGCCTTGGCGACGCTGGCCCCGCAGTGGGGCTTCAGGCAGCTCATCGACATCAGCGACGAGCAGGCGCGCCAGGACCTCGCGCGCGCGTCGGTCATGGCCCTCAGCTTCGTGGCGCAGTCGGCGCGCGGAGTCGGGCGCCCGCCCGTAGCGCAGACCGACGTCGATCGCGGCGCCAGCACCGCCGAGCGCTTCCTCATCCGCTGGCGCGGCGCGGCCGACCCCGACCACGCGAAGGCCATCGACGCCTACTGGATCTCGGCCGCCGAGCACGGCATGAACGCCTCGACCTTCACCGCCCGCGTCGTGGCCTCGACCGGCGCCGACTGCGCCGCGGCCCTCTCGAGCGCCGTCGGCGCCCTCAGCGGGCCCCTGCACGGCGGCGCTCCGTTGCGCGTGCTGAAGATGCTCGACGAGGTGGAGCAGCTGGGCGATGCCGAGCGCTGGGTCAAGGACGCGCTGGACCGCGGCGAGCGGCTCATGGGCTTCGGGCACCGCGTCTATCGCGCCGAGGATCCGCGGGCGCGCGTCCTGCGGCGCACGGCGCGTGAGCTGGGCTCCACGCGCTACGAGGTCGCCGAGGCGCTCGAGCGCGCAGCGCTGGCCGAGCTGCAGGCGCGCAAGCCCGATCGCGTCCTGGCCACGAACGTGGAGTTCTGGTCGGCGGTCGTGCTCGACCGCGCCGAGGTGCCGCCGGACCTCTTCACGAGCATGTTCACCTGTGCCCGCGTGGCGGGCTGGTCGGCGCACATCCTCGAGCAGAAGCGCGAGGCGCGGCTCATCCGGCCCTCGGCGAAGTACGTCGGCCCACCGCCGAGGTCGGTCGCTGAAGTGCGATAGCCGACCGGCCAACACCGCTGGTTTCAGCCGTCGCGAACCAGGGATAGGGGTCGCGCGGCGGGGAGTCCTTGGCAGGGGCGTCACGTCATCAAACTCCCCGAACAGGAGGTACGCGCGCATGCGCATGCTTCGTCTTGTCGTGCCCGCATTGGTCGCCTCGGCCGTTCTTGCCTCGGCGGCGTCGGCGGCGTCGGCGGCGTCGGCGGCGTCCACGCAGCAGGCGGCGCACGATCGCTTCGCTCAGGACGCGCAGGGCGCCCGCATCGTCTCGGCGCCGGCGACCGCCGCAGCATCGACCGTCACCGGCACCGTGAGCGCCAAGCGCCTCGGCGTCGCCGCGAATGCCAGTGCGGGTACTGCCGCCCGCGCCGCGGTCAACCGCTATGCGGCGCTGCTCGGCGTCAGCAGCCCGACCTCGCAGCTGCGCTACTCGGGCGCGACGACCGACGCCCTCGGTCAGCGCCACGTGCTCTTCGAGCAGGTCGTCGGCGACGTGCCCGTCTACGACGGCGCGGTGACCGTGCACTCGCGCGCGGCGCCGACACCCTGAACGGCTTCAGCGCCGGCGTCTCGCGCGCCACCAGCGGCGCGGCCGCGCAGCCTTCGATCTCCGCCGACCAGGCGCGTGGCGCGGCCCTCGGCCAGGTCCCCGACGCCAAGCTCGTGCAGGCGCCGAAGCTGTACGTCTACACCGGCGTGCCGTTCGGCAGCCACCCGGCCACGCTCGCGTACGCGGTCGACGTCACCTCGACCACCCAGGCCGACCGCAAGCTCGTGTTCGTCGACGCGACCTCCGGTCAGGTGACCGACACGCTCAACCGGACCGAGTTCGCCAAGAACCGCACCGTCTACAACGCGAACGGCAGCACGACCACGGGCACCTTCGCTCGCGGCGAGGGCGACCCGGCGACGGGCAACACCGACGTCGACAACGCCTATGACGGGACCGGCGCGACGTACGACTACTACGCGTCGAACTTCGGGCGCGACTCCTACGACGGGGCCGGTGCCGAGCTCGTGAGCTTCGTGCACTACGGCGTCGGCTACGAGAACGCGTTCTGGGACGGCGCCGAGATGGTCTACGGGGACGGCTTCGCGGTCAACGACGTCACGGCGCACGAGCTCACCCACGCGGTGACCGAGCGCACCGCCGGGCTCGAGTATCAGGACCAGCCGGGCGCGCTGAACGAGTCGATCTCCGATCAGGCCGGCTGGGACGTCGACCCCGGCGACTCGACGATGGGTGAGGACCTCCCGATCGGCGCCATCCGCGACATGCGCAACCCGGGCGCCTACGGGCAGCCGGCCACCGCGTCGCAGTACGTCTGCACGTCGAGCGACAACGGCGGCGTGCACACCAATAGCGGGATCCCGAACAAGGTCTACGCGAACCTGGTCGACGCGCTAGGCCGCGGCGGCGCCGAGCAGGTGCGCTACCGCACGCAGGCCGTCTATCTCGGCCCCAACGCGACGTTCGCCGACGCGCTGGCGGCCGAGGAGCAGGCGGCCTCCGACCTCGGCTACAGCTCGGCCACGGTGGGCAACGCATGGCAGGCGCAGGGCGTCACGGCGTCCTGGCAGCCGCCCTGCTGAGACGGACCGGGTGGCAGCGCGGGCGGAGCGATCCGCCCGCGCGCAGCCATCCGGCGCTCAGGCGCGGCCGAGGGCCCGGCGCATGATGTCGCGCAGGGCGCGCTGGTCCTCGAGCGAGAGGCCGGCCAGCGGCTCTGGGGGCTCGTCCAGGCGCGCCGCGAGCGCCGCGCGGACCTCGGCTCCGCGCGCGGTGATGCTCAGCATCTTCACGCGACGGTCGTGCGCGGCGGCGCGGCGCTCGACGAGGCCGCGGTCCTCGAGGCGGTCGACGATCCCGGTGACGTTCGAGTTGTCACAGCGCAGGGCGAGGGCGAGCTCGCTCATCGGCTTGGGCTCGTCGGGGTCGAGCTGGCGCAGAGCCATGACCTGCGGCGGCGAGAGCTCGAACTCCGACGCGATGGCCATGAAGCGCCGCTTGGAGAGGTGTATGAGCTCGAACATGAGCGCCCATGCCTCCGAGGCAGGCGACACCCGGGGTCGTGTGCTCGCGCCCATGCACTCACCATAGTACTTATCTGCATAAATCGTTGACAACTTCAACGGATATGGCACCCTGGGGCGCATGAGCACCAACCACCGCGGGATCGTCGTCGAGGGCCTCGTGCGTCGATTTGGCCCGCCCTCCCGCGCCATCCACGCCGTGGATGGGATCGACCTCGAGGTCGCCCCGGGCGAGATCTACGGCTTCCTCGGGCCCAACGGCGCCGGCAAGTCGACCACCGTCCACATGCTCACCACGCTGCTGCCGCCCACCGCGGGCCGCGCGACGGTGGCCGGCTTCGACATCGCCACGCAGGGTGCCGACGTGCGCCGAAACATCGGTGCGGCCCTCCAGGAGGCCGCGCTGGACAACTTCCTGACCGGTCGCGAGCACATGGACCTGCAGGCCGGCCTCAGCGGCCTGAGCAAGGCCGATCGCCTGCGTCGCGGGACCGAGCTGCTCGAGCGCGTCGGCCTCATCGAGGCGGCCGAGCGCAAGGTCGGCGGCTACTCGGGCGGCATGAAGCGCCGCTTGGACCTGGCGATGGCGCTCGTGCACAGCCCGTCCATCCTCTTCCTCGACGAGCCGACCACGGGCCTGGACCCCCAGAGCCGCAGCGCGCTGTGGGACGAGGTGCAGCGGCTGGCCACCGACGACGGCGTCACGGTCTTCCTCACCACGCAGTACCTCGAGGAGGCCGACGTCCTGGCCGACCGCGTGGGGATCATCGACCGCGGGCGGATCGTGGCCGAGGGCACGCCCGATGAGCTCAAGCGCGACATCGGCGGCGACACGGTTGAGGCGATCCCTGCGGACCCGCATGACCTGGAAGGCACCGCGGAGGTGCTGGCGCGCTTCGGGCAGGGCGCGGCGCATTCGCCCAAGGGCGTGGCGGTGCGACTGAGCCGGGGCGCCGAGCAGCTGGCGGACATCGTGCGCGCGCTGGACGAGGCGGACATCGCGCTCGCCCACCTCCAGCTGCACTCCCCGTCGCTGGACGACGTCTTCCTGGCCAAGACCGGACGCTCGCTGGAGGGCGCCGGCGAGGAGGGCGAGGCCGCCGCCGAGGAGCCGGTGCCGGCGTGACCTCCGTCCTGGACCAGATCGGCCTGGTCGCGCGGCGCTCGGTGCGCCGCACCCTGCGCCAGCCCGCGCTCATCGTGCCGACGATCGTCTTCCCGCTCTTCCTGCTGGCGGTCAACTCGAGCGGGCTGAGCGCGGCGACCAACATCCCCGGCTTCCCCGCCGACTCCTACCTCGACTTCGCCATCACGGTCTGCTTCGTGCAGGGGGCCATGTTCGCGGCCATCACCGCGGGCACCGAGCTCGCGACCGACGTCCAATCCGGCTTCCTCAACCGCCTGCAGCTCACGCCGCTGACGCGGCTGGCGATCCTGATCGGGCAGATGGCCGGCGCCACGACGCTCGCGCTGCTCGGCGCCGTGACCTATCTCGCCGTTGGGGTGATCGCCGGCGTCGGCGTCAAGAGCGGCGTCGGCGGTGCGGTCGTGCTGATCATCTACGCCCTGTTCACCGCCGTCGCCTTCTCGGGCATCGGCGCCACGCTGGGCGCGCGGACGGGCTCGCCCGAGGCGGTGCAGGGCGCCTTCCCGCTCATGTTCGCGCTGTTCTTCCTGTCGTCCATGAGTCTGCCGCGCGAGCTGATCTCGGTCGACTGGTTTCGCACCGTGGCGACCTGGAACCCCGCCTCCTACCTGATCGAGGGGATGCGCTCGCTCGTCATCACCGGGTGGGACGGGACGGCATTGTGGCGCGGTGTCGCCGTCGGCGTGGCGATCCTGCTGCTGTCCTTCTGGGCCGCCTCGCGCGCCCTCGCCACGAGGATGGCGCGAACATGACGCGCGACTTCACGAGCGTCGCCGGGGCCGTCCTGCGGCGCAACCTCGTCCACGCGTTCACCAACCCGGCGCTGCTCATCCCGTCGGCCGTCTTCCCGCTGCTGTTCTTCGTCGCCTTCGCCGGGGGCCTGTCGAGCGTCGGCAACGTCCCGGGCTTCGACTTCGCATCCGGCTACACGGCCTTCCAGTTCGTCTTCGTCTTCCTGCAGTCGGCGGCCTTCGGCGGGGTGTTCACCGGTTTCGCGGCCGCCGGGGACTTCGAGTCGGGCTTCGGCCGGCGCCTGCTGCTGGCCTCGCCGCAGCGGCGGGGGATCATCGCCGGGTACGCGCTCGCGGCGATCGCGCGCTGGTTCTTCACCGCCACGATCGTCTCGGTCGCCGCCGCGATCGCCGGCATGCACGTCGATGGCGGCCTCGCCCAGCTCGTCGCGCTCGTCTCGCTCGCGCTGCTGGTGAACCTCACCGCGACGCTCTGGGGCGTCGGCATGGCGCTGCGCTTCCAGTCGCTGCAGGCGGGGCCCGCGATGCAGATCCCCGTGTTCCTGATCCTGTTCATGGCCCCGGTCTACGTGCCGCTCGACCTCATCAGCGGGTGGGTCCACGACGCCGCGTCCTACAACCCCCTCACCGCGCTGCTCGAATCGGGCCGCGGCTTCATCTCGGGCGCGCCCGACACCGTCGGCCTCGCCTACCTCGCCGGTGTCTGCCTCGTCGCGCTCGGCCTCTTCTGGGCGCTCACCGGACTGCGCCGCGCCGAGCGCGGGCTGTGATGCGCGGCGTATGCTGCGCGCTGCGTGAGTAGTCCAGCCCGCCAGCTCGATCCAGCCGCGCTCGGGGATCACGTCGACCGGCTCTATCGGGCGGCGTGGGCGCTGTGCGGATCGCGGGAGGACGCCGAGGATCTCGTGCAGGAGACGTTCGCCAAGGTGCTGTCCAAGCCGCGCTTCCTGCGCAACGACGACGATCTCGGCTACCTGCTGCGGGTCCTGCGCAACACTTTCGTGAGTCGCCACCGCGCCGCCATGCGCCGTCCGCAGTCCGCGCCCATGCCCGAAGAGCTCGAGCCCGTCGATCCGTCCGGCGCGATGCGGCCGGATTCCGCGGTCGAGGCGCGCGAGGTCTTCGCCCACATCTCGAGGCTCCCCGAGAGCTTTCGCGACGCGCTGGTCGCCGTCGACGTGGTCGGCCTGAGCTACGGTGAGGCGGCCAAGCTGCTCGGCACCAAGGAGGCCACCATCACCTCGCGCCTGTACCGCGCGCGCGCTCAGGTGGCTCGCGGGATGGATCCGAGCCGGCAAGGCGTCCTTTAAGGCAAGCCGTGGTTCCCCCCGACCAGGACAATCCGCCCGTGGACCCCCTCGACGAAGAGCTCGCCGAGCGTGGCCGCCTGCTCATCGCCGCCGCCGTGGCGGAGACGACGGCGCCCCTCGCCCTGCGTGAGCGCATCGAGGCCGACACCCGCAGCGCGGGCAAGAGCCGCGCGCGCCCGCGGTCACGCGGCGTGATGGGGTGGCTGCTGCCGGCCGGCGGCCTGGTGGCCGCCGCCGCGGTCGTCCTGGCCCTGATCCTCGGGGGCGGCGCCAATGCCCCGAGCGTCCTGGCGACCGCTGCGCTGGCCACCGGCGGCCCCGTGCTGCCCGCGCCGGCGGAGGACAGCGCCAACGGCGCAGTGCTCAAGACCTCGATGGGGGGCGTGCCGTTCCCCTACTGGGGTGACTCCTTCAAGTGGGAGGCCGTGGGCGCGCGCGACGACAAGATCGAGGACCGCAGTGCCCGCACGGTGTTCTACGACAACCCCAAGGGCGCGCGCGCTGCGTACACGATCCTCGGCGGCGACACGATCGGCGCGCCCTCCGGTGCGCGCAAGGAGACGCTGAACGGGACCCAGCTGTACATCACCCAGGACAAGGGCCGCCGGATCGTGACCTGGACGCGCGGCGGTCACACGTGCGTGTTGAGTGCCCCGCTCGCCGTGCCCGAGCAGAAGCTGCTCCAGCTGGCGAGCTGGAAGGGCAAGGGCAACGTTCCTTTCTGAGTGACGCCGTACCACCGCGCCACACTGCTGCTCCTGCTGCTCGCCCAGCTCCTGGCGGCGCAGCAGCCGCGCGGAGGGCCGTTCCCGCGCGGGCAGCGGCCCGGCTCCGCGCGCCTGCCGCGGCGAGCGCTCCCGCCGCACGGGACGCTGGCGGGGCGGCGGCCGCGAGGGTAGGTTCGCTCCTACACGACGTTTGACGGCCCAACGACCCTCGGAAAGGAAGACATGAGCCAACCGGCGGGAGCGCCCGACACCATCGTCCTGCTCCACGGCTTCTGGGTGACCCCGCGCAGCTGGGAGCACTGGATCGATCACTACCAGGCGCGCGGCTTTCGCGTGCTCGCGCCCGCCTACCCGGGGTTCGAGGTCGAGGTCGAGGCGCTCAACGCGGATCCGTCGCCGATCGAGGCGCTGACGGTGCCCGCAATCGTCGAGCACTTCGAGTCGGTCATCGGCGAGCTGGACTCGCCGCCGATCGTGATGGGCCACTCGGCGGGCGGCGCGTTCACGCAGATCGTGCTCGACCACGGATTCGGCGCGGCCGGAGTGGCGATCAACTCGGCGCCCACCGAGGGCGTCGCCGTCGTCCCGCTCTCCCAGGTCAAGGCGAGCTTCCCGGTGCTCAGGAACCCCGCCAACCGCCACCGCGCCGTCGGGTTCACGTTCGAGCAGTGGCACTACGCGTTCACCAACACGTTCAGCGAGGAGCAGTCGCGCGCGCTCTACGAGCGCTACCACGTCCCGGCGTCCGGATCGATCTTCTGGGGCAGCGCGCTGGCCAACATCCATCCCGGTCACGACGACACCTACGTCGACTACCACAACGACAACCGGGCGCCGCTGCTGTTCATCTCCGGCAGCGACGACCATCTCATGCCGCCCAAGATCCAGCGATCCAACGCCAAGCACTACAAGTCCGACACGATCACCGAGATCATGCAGTTCGAGGGCCCGCACCTCCTGCCCGCCACGGACGGGTGGCAAGAGGTCGCCGACTACGCCCTGGACTGGGCGCTCAGCCACGCGACCAAGCGGGCTGCCACCAGCGCGTGAAGGACGTCCGCCTCACGCACATCGGCGGCCCGACCGTGCTGGTCGAGATCGGCAGCTGGCGGCCGCTCACCGATCCGACCTTCGACCCTCCGGGTCGCCGGTACTTCTTCGGCTGGGGCACGATGTCGCGCAAGCTCGCCGGGCCCGCGGTCGCGGCGACCGAGCTGCCGCCGATCGACGCGATCCTGCTCAGCCACGACCACCACGGCGACAACCTCGACCCGGCCGGCCGCGCGCTGCTTCCCTCGGCCGGGGCGATCGTGACGACAGCCTCCGGTGCGAAGCGCCTCGGCGGATCGGCTCGAGGGCTCGCCCCATGGCAGACCACGCGCCTGGGGGCGCCCGACCGCACGCCGATCGACATCACCGCGACGCCGTGCCGGCACGGGCCGCCGCTCAGCCGTCCGATCGTCGGCGACGTTATCGGCTTCGCCCTGCGATGGGACGGCCAGGAGGACGGCGTGCTCTGGGTCTCGGGCGACACGGTGTGGAAGCACTTCCGCCAGGGCCAGCGCGACATCGAGCGCGAGTGGGCGGCCGCCCCTGAGGACGTACGCGGGCGGATCCGCTGGCTGCCCATCGGGGTCGGAGTCGACCTCGCGGCGTGAGCCCGCGCCGATCGCGCGCCGCCGGATACGGTGCGCGCGTGGGGCGCCTGTTCGTGACGGGGCTGGGCGGCTATCTCGGCAGCGAGCTGGGGCGCCAGGCCCCGGCGGCGGGATGGGACGTGTCGGGGATCGCCGGCTCCGCCGAGCTCGACGTCCGCGATGGCATCGCGGTCGCCGCCGCGGTCGCCGCCGCGGGCCCCGACGTCGTCGTCCATACGGCCTATCGCATGGACGACGCGAGCGTCAACGTGGAGGGCACGCGAGCGGTCGCCGCCGCGGCCGTCGCCACCGGCGCGCGCCTGGTCCACCTCTCGAGCGACATCGTCTTTGCCGGCAGCGCGACGCGGGCGCTGACCGAGGAGGACGAACCCGACCCGGTCACGGCCTACGGCGAGTCCAAGCTGGAGGCCGAGCGCCTGTGCCCGGCGGGCGCGCTGCTGGTGCGGACCTCGCTCATCTACGGCGGACCTGTGCCCTCGTCGCACGAGCGCGCCGCCCTCGAGGTGGCCGACGGCGCGCGCGACATGACCTTCTTCACCGACGAGCGGCGCTGCCCGATCGCCGTCGCCGACCTCGCCGCCGCCGTCCTCGAGCTGGCGGCGCTGGACATCGCCGGCCCCCTGCACGTCGCCGGCGCCGACGCGCTCACGCGTCTGGAGTTCGCGCGGTTGATCTGCGCGCACCACGGGCGCGACCCCGGGGTCCTGCGCGGCGCGCCCGGCGGCCCGGAGCGCCCCAAGCAGATCGTCCTGGACTGCTCGCGGGCGCGCGCCCTGCTGCGCGTGCGCCTGCGCGGCGCGCGCGAGGTGCTCTCGCCGTGAGGGCGACCGTGGTCGGCGCCGGCGTGGTCGGGCTCACCACCGCCGTGTGCCTGCGCGAGGCCGGCATCGCGGCGGACGTCGTCGCGCGCGAGGAGCCCCAGGACACCACCTCGGCGGTGGCGGCGGCGCTCTGGTACCCCTATCGCGCGCTGCCGCAGGAGCGGGTCACCGCATGGTCGGCGGCCACCTACGAGCAGCTGGCCCGGCTCGCGGGCGTGGCGGGCAGCGGCGTGCGGATGCGCGCGGGCACCGAGCTGCTGGCCGCCGACGCGCCCGACCCGTGGTGGCGCGACGCGGTCCCCGGGCTGCGGCGCACGGCCGAGGGGCTGCGCTTCGAGGCGCCCGTGGTCGACATGTCCGTTCACCTGCCCTGGCTCGCCGTACGGCTGCGCTCCCTCGGCGGCGCGATCGAGCGCCATCACGTGGCCGGGCTCGACGAGCTCGACGCCGATGCCGTGGTCAACTGCGCCGGCCTGGGGGCCCGCGAGCTCGCGGCCGACGCGTCGCTGAGCGCGGTGCGCGGCCAGATCGTGCGCGTGCGGGCGCCCGCCGTGCAGGAGTGGCTGCTCGACCAGTCCGACCCCGAGCGGCTCGTCTACGTCGTCCCGCGCGAGCGCGACGTCGTCCTGGGCGGGACCGCGCAGGATGGCGACGAGGATCGCGCGGCCGACCCGGCGACCACGGCCGCCATCCGTGCGCGCTGCGCCGCGCTCGTCCCCGCCCTGCGCGACGCGCCGGTGGTCAGCGTGGCGGTGGGGCTGCGCCCCGCGCGGCCGACGGTGCGCCTGGAGGCGGAGGGCCGCGTCGTGCACTGCTATGGCCACGGCGGCGCCGGCGTGACCCTCGCGTGGGGGTGCGCCGTGGAGGTAGCCGCACTTCTCGGCGCGCGCGGCGAGCGCTACGCTGCTTCGCGGTGAATTAAGCAGCCACCGCACACGATCTCCGGCCGGCGAGGCGCGACCTCGCGGGTTCGGGCGTGCGGTGGCGCGGATGGGCGGCGAGCGTCGGTGGACGCCCGCACCTGTGCCCGGCGCGTTTTGCCCGCCCGAGTCCTCCGGCCTCACGCACGACGCAGGAGGACTCCATGTTGCAGGCATCCGATCTGACCAAGGCATACGACGGCGCGCCGCTCTTCGACGGTCTCTCCTTCGTGCTCGGCGACGGCGAGCGCGCCGGGCTCGTCGGCCCCAACGGTGTGGGCAAATCGACCCTGCTGAAGCTGCTGGCGGGCGTCGAGCCGCCCGATCGCGGTGCGGCCTCGACCGGTCCCGGCGAGCGCATCGGCCGGCTGGCGCAGGAGGCGCCCGACGCCGCCACGACGCTCGGCGAGCTGCTGGGCGCCGGGCTGGGCGAGGTCTGGACGGTGCGCGGCGAGCTGCGCGCACTGGAGGCGCGGCTGACCGCCGGCGACCTTTCGGCCGCCACGCTGGAGCGCTACGGACAGGCGCAGTCGCGCTTCGAGGCGCTGGGTGGCTGGGCGCTGGAGGCCGCGCTGGACGAGGCCCGCCGCGCGCTGGCCATCGACCACCTCGACCCCGGGACGCCGCTGGCCCGGCTCTCGGGCGGCGAGCAGGCGCGCGCCCTGCTGGCCGGCACGCTGCTGGCCGGACCCACGGTCCTGTTGCTCGACGAGCCGACCAACCACCTCGACGGCGACGGGCTGCGCTGGCTGGAGGAGTGGCTGCTCGGCTTCGCCGGGACGGTCCTCGTCGTCTCGCACGACCGCGCGTTCCTCGATGCGGTCGTCGGCTGCATCCTCGAGCTCGAGCCCGGCGGATCGCTCACCCGCTACGAGGGCGGCTACAGCGATCATCGAGCGCAGCGCGAGGCGCGCAGGGCGAAGCTGGCGCTCGACTACGAGGCCCAGGAGAAGCGACGACGACGGCTCCAGGAGGACATCGCGATCACGCGCCGGCAGGCGCAGCACACCGAGCGCACCGTGAGTCGCGCGGCCGCCCCCAAGCTCAAGCGCTACGCCAAGAAGGTGGCCAGGAAGGCCAAGGCGCGCGAGGGCCGGCTGCGGCGCGAGCTCGAGGGCGACCGCGCCGTGACGCTGCCGGCCGAGCGCGCGGCGCCGCGCCTGCGCCTGGAGGCTCAGGGCCGCGGACGCCGCCGGGTCGCGGCGCTGAGCGGCGTGCGCTCGCGCGGCCTGGCCGATGTCGAGCTCACGCTGCACCGCGGTGATCGGGTGGCCGTCACGGGGCCCAACGGCGCCGGCAAGACGACGCTGCTCGACGTGCTGGCCGGCGTGCTCGTGCCCGCCGCGGGGACGGCGGAGCTGGCCGGGCCGGCGCGGATGCTGCCCCAGACGCCGATCGCGCTGCCCGCGCAGGAGCGCGTGGTCGACTGGCTGCGCGCGCAGGCGTCGCTGGACGAGGGCGCGGCGCGGACTCTGCTGGGCGCCTTCGCGCTGGACACGGCGGCTGTGCACCGCCCGCTGGGGAGCCTGAGCCCCGGCGAGCGCGCGCGGGTGCACATGGCGGCGATGGTCGCTTCGGGTGCGGAGCTGCTGCTCCTCGACGAGCCGACCAACCACCTCGACCCCGAGACGCTCGAGGCGGTCGAGGCCGCTCTGCGCGCGTTCGGCGGGACGATCGTCGCGGTCTCCCACGATCGCGCCTTCCTCGAGGGGCTCGGGGTGACGCGGCGCCTGGAGGTCCGCGACGGGCGGGTGCTCGAGGTCGCCTGAGAACGACAGAGGGCCCGGCATTGCGCCGGGCCCTCTTGAACGTGAAGCGGTAGCGCGTGAGCGCTGCTTACATCATGCCGCCCATGTCGGGCATGCCACCGCCGCCACCGCCGCCGTCCTTGTCGGGGATCTCGGCGACGATCGCCTCGGTGGTGAGGATGTTCTTCGCGATCGAGGCCGCGTTCTGCAGCGCCGAGCGCGTCACCATCGCCGGGTCGATGACGCCGGCGGCCACGAGATCGACGATCTCGCCGGTCGCGGCGTTCAGGCCGAAGCCCTTCTTGGCCTTGCGCACGTCGTTGACGACGACCGAGCCCTCGTGGCCGGCGTTCTCAGCGATCTGGCGCAGCGGCTCCTCGAGGGAGCGCAGGACGATGCGGGCGCCGGTGCGCTCGTCGTCGTCCTCGTAGCCCTCGAGCTTGATGGCCTCCGACGCCTGCAGGAGCGCGACACCGCCACCGGGGACGATGCCCTCCTCGAGGGCAGCGCGGGTGGCCTGCAGCGCGTCCTCGACGCGGTGCTTCTTCTCCTTCATCTCCGTCTCGGTGGCCGCGCCGACCTTCACGACGGCGACGCCGCCGGACAGCTTGGCCAGGCGCTCCTGGAGCTTCTCGCGATCGAAGTCCGAGTCGGTGTTCTCGACCTCGGCCTTGATCTGGTTGATGCGACCCTTGATGGCGTCCGCGTCACCGGCGCCGTCGACGATCGTCGTGGTGTCCTTCGCCACGACCACGCGACGGGCACGGCCCAGCTGCGAGAGCTGCGTGTTCTCGAGCTTGAGGCCCATCTCCTCGGTGATGACCTCGCCACCGGTGAGGATGGCGATGTCCTCGAGCATCCGCTTGCGGCGGTCACCGAAGCCGGGAGCCTTGACGGCCACGCCGGTGAAGGTGCCGCGCAGCTTGTTCACCACGAGGGTGGCGAGGGACTCGCCCTCGACGTCCTCGGCGATGATCAGCAGCGGCTTGCCGGACTGGATGACGGCCTCGAGGACCGGCAGCACGTCGCGGACGGAGCCGATCTTCTGGTTGGCGATCAGGATGTAGGGATCCTCGAGGGTCGCCTCCATCCGCTCCTGATCGGTGACCATGTACGGCGAGATGTAGCCCTTGTCGAACTGCATGCCCTCCGTGAACTCGAGGTCCATGCCGAACGTCTGGCCCTCCTCGACGTTGACCACGCCGTCCTTGCCGACCTTCTCGATGGCGTCGGCGATGACGTCGCCGATCTCATCGTCGCCGGCCGAGATCGTCGCCACGCGGGCGATCTGGTCCTTGCCGGAGATCTCCTTGGCCTGCTTGGCGATGTTCGCCACGACCTGATCGACGGCGAGCTCGATGCCGCGCTTGAGCCCAAGCGGGTTGGCGCCGGCCGCGACGTTCTTCAGGCCGGTGCGCACGATCGCCTGGGCGAGCACCGTGGCGGTCGTGGTGCCGTCGCCGGCCACGTCGTTGGTCGCCGTGGCGACCTCGCGCACGAGCTGGGCGCCCTGGTTCTCGAAGACGTCCTCGACCTCGATCTCACGAGCGATGGTCACGCCGTCGTTCGTGATGGTCGGGGCGCCGAACTTCTTGTCGAGGACCACGTAGCGGCCCCTCGGGCCGAGCGTGACCTTGACGGCGTTGGCGACGGCGTCGACGCCGGCCTCGAGGGCCTTGCGCGCCGCGCTGTCGTACTTCAGTTCCTTGTGAGCCATAAGTTGCTGGTTCTCCTCGTGTCCTAGGACTGGACCTTGGCGAGCACGTCGCTCTCGCGAAGCACCAGGAGGTCCTCGCCGTCGACCTTGATCTCGGTCCCGCCGTACTTGCTGTAGAGGACCTCGTCGCCCTCCGCGACGTCAAGCGGGATGCGCTTGTCGCCGTCATCGTCGTAGCGGCCGTCGCCCACGGCGATGACCTTGCCCTTCTGCGGCTTTTCCTTGGCCGTATCGGGGAGGACGATGCCACTCGCGGTGGTCTCCTCCTCCTCGATCGCCCGCACGATCAGTCGATCGCCCAGGGGCTTGAGCTTCATGTCATTGACCTCCATACAGAGAGGGGCTGAGTAGATTCCTGTGCTGGCACTCTACAGGGGAGAGTGCCAGCAACTGGCCCCTACTGTAGGACATCGGTTCGGGGAGGGCAAGACACGTTGGCACTCCGGTAACAGGAGTGCCAGGTTGTGTCGCCCTCCCTGCCGGCCTCTAGCTCGTGTGGATGCGGACCTTGCGCCCGGTGCCGGGAGCGAAGGTACCGCCGCTCGCGCCGACGTAGACGCGGTAGCTGCCGCCGCGCCTGATGCGCACGGTCTTGCCGTAGGTGCCGCCGGTGCGGGTGATCGTCCCCGAGATCGTCACCCAGTGCTTCTGGGCGTTGAGCTTCTGGATCGCGACCGGGAGGTTGGCCACCTTCGGCTGCACCGTGCCGGAGAAGTGCACGTGCCCGCCGCGGCTGACATGCGTGCGCGTCGTCCTGGTGCCCACCACGACGGTGACGTTGACCGTCAGGACGGGGCTCACCACGGACGTCTTGTCGGTGACCAGCACGCGGTACTGCGTGGTCAGCGGCACCGAGAGCAGCGCGAACGAGAAGGCTCCCTGGGCGTTCGTGAGCTGGGGGTTGCCGACGTTGGCGAAGGCGGTGGTGAACGGGAAGGGCTTCTGCTGCAGCTGGATCGGGCGCCCCGCGTTGCCGGTGCCCGACAGCGTGCCCGCGAGCGTCGACGGAGCGCCGAAGGCCACCGGGTTGGGCGTGGCGGCCAATGCGAGCCCGAGCGGCTGCTTGGGCGTGGTGAAAACGCGATCGCCGCCGATCGTGGTGCCGGCGCTGTTGTGCGCGACGAGGCGGTAGTGGTACTTCGTGTTGGGTCCCAGGCCGGCGATGTCCGCGGTCGCTCCGACCGCCGCGTTCCCGGCGCCGACGGCGGCGCTCGGCGTGCGCGAGCCGTAGGCCGTCGTGGTGCCGTATTGGAAGTAGAACGTCGTCGCCGCCCCGTGGGGGTTGATCTTGCCGGTGAGCGTCGCGGTGGTGATCGTCACCTTGGCCGCGCCGAGGGTCGAGACGCCGGGCTTGGTGGCCGCGGCGGCGAGGGCAGGAACGGCGAGGGCGAGGGCGAGGGCCACCAGAACGGCGGGCGCGCCTCGGCGGGTGCGTGACATCGAATGCTCCTCCATGGTTGATCCCCCGCGTGTCAACCCGCGCACGCGTAGCGGGTTGCGGTGCCTATGCGCCCGGTTGTTCGCTCAGTTCTGGGCGCCGCCGATGCCCAGCCGGGCATCGGTGACGTGCGGGGGGCGCACGACGATCTGCGAGAAGCGCACCACGGTGACCGTGTCGTCCATCGAGACCGGCCGCCCGTAGATCTGCTCGAGGAAGTGGATCATCTCGTCGTGGCGGCGGAACTCGGGGTTGTCGTGCTCGATGTCGCGCGGCGTGAGGTCCTTGACGCGCTTGACCTCGACCTGGTCGATGACCGCGTCGAAGATCTTCTCCCGCGGCGAGTGCTGGTAGCCGATGGTCACCATCACCGCCTGGTTCTTGCGGTACTTGTGCGACTTGTCGCCCAGGCGAATGGTCGCGGTCTTGCGGCCGCGCTTGAGCTGATCGCCGAAGAGCGTCGAGTAGAAGTTGAGTACCTGCATATCGCGGTCTGCACCCTACTAAGCGGTGCGCGTACGCGACAGGGCGCGCGCCGCCATCTCGCGCTCCCCCGCGTAGGTCAGCTCGCGCGCCGCATCCTCGAGTCCCATCCAGCACGCCTGCTCGACCTCGAAGTCGTGGTCCTCGACCTCCCCGCTGACGTAGGCCAGCAGGAAGAAGCTCACGACCTTGGCGATCCGCTGGCCGCCGCGGGTGTACCAGTAGCGCACGTCGCCGAGCGGCTCGAGCAGCCGCGCCTCGACGCCGGCCTCCTCGCGCACCTCGCGCAGCGCGGCGTCCTCGGCCGACTCGCCCTCCTCCGGATGGCCCTTGGGCAGCGCGAGCACCTTGGATCCGTTGGCGGCGGGGCGGGTGGGGACGATGACCACGCACTCGTCGTCACGGACGACCACGCCGCCCGCCGAGAACTCAGTAGACGTAGTTGGCAAGCGCGTCGGGGTCGTGGACCGTGATCCGCCCCCGCCCCTGCGTGATCACGCCAGCGCGCTCGAGCACCGCGATGAAGCGGCTGGCCGATTCGCGCGAGGATCCCGCGAGCTGGGCGATGTCGGCTTGCGTGATGGTGACGAGCACGTCGGTGGCCGCGGCGCCCTCGCTCTGCGCCTGGCGCACGAGCCCGTCGAGGACCACGGCGACGCGGCTCTGGACGGTCTGGAAGGACTGGCGGGCGAGGCGCTCGTTGGCCTCGCGCAGGCGGCGGCCCAGCGCGATGACGAGCTTGACCGCGATGTCGGGGTGCTGGCGCAGCAGCCGGCGCATGTCCGAGCCCAGGACGGCGATGGCATGGACCTCGTCGAGCGTCTCGACCGTGGCCGAGCGCAGCTCGTCGTCGAACATCGCCAGCTCGCCGAAGATGTCGCCCGGGCCGAAGTGCGCCAGCGCGATCATCCGCCCGTCGGGATGCTCGCGGATCGCGCGGGCGTGGCCGGAGCGCACGACGTAGCACGTGTCGCTGGCGTCGCCCTCGCGGAAGATCACGTGATGCCCGGGGAAGGACCGCGGCACCGCCACCTCGACCACGCGCTGCAGGTCGTCCGGTGCCAGCGTCTCGAAGACCGGCACCTGCCCCAGCAGTCCAACGCTCTCCTCTGCAGTGGCCACGCCAGGAGACTAGACGGGCTCGGCGCGGTGGGTCTGCCCCGAGCGCAGCGCGGCGTCGAACACACGGTGCGCGTCGAGCGCCTCGCGCGGCGTGGCGCAGCCGAAGCGCGCGCCCAGCGCGCCCGCGCGCTCGGCCAGGTAGGCGGCCCACATCTGCAGGATCGCGTCGGCGAAGCCGAACTCGAAGATCGCACCGGTGACGGTGGCGAACACCGACTGGCTGCCGACCTCGAAGCGCTCCCACACCTGGCGCCCGTCGCGCAGCGCGAAGCGGTGCACGGTCTTTGGTTCGGCGGTCGAGAAGCTCACGCCGCCGTCCATGCCGAGCGCGGTGATGCGCCACGTGTTCATGTGCCCGGGCGCGATCCGATGGGTGCGCAGGGTCAGCGGGAAGCCGGCGTCGCACTGCAGGGTGGCGTTGTCGATCGTGTCGCAGGGAACCGGCTCGCCGGTCCGCGGGTCGGGGCGCTCGGTGACGATGTCGCTGAGCTGGGCGAAGACCGTGGCCGGACGCCAGCCCAGCCGCAGGGGTAGGTGGGCGACGTGCATCCCGAGGTCGCCCATCACGCCGATCGCTCCGCAGTAGCGCGCCTGGCGCTTCCAGTTGATCGGCTTGGCGCGATCGAGGTCGCTGGAGTGCAGGAAGTCGTGCTGGACCTCGATCACCTGCCCCAGCGCACCGGCGGCGATCGTCTCGTGGGCGAGTTGCGCGCCCGGGAAGAAGGGCATCTCGCTGGAGCAGCGCACGAAGACGCCGGCGTCCTCCACGGCGGCGACGACCCGCTCGGCCGCGGGGAGATCGACCCCGAACGGCTTCTCGCCCAGGAAGTCCTTGCCGGCGGCGATCGCGTCGAGGTAGAGCTCCTCGTGGAGATGGTGGGGGACGGCGAGGTAGAGGACGTCGATGCTGTCGTCCTCGAGCAGGTGGCGGCGCTCGGTCGTCTTGTGGATCACGGACGGGATGCGGTCGAACCAGCGCAGCGCCTCGGGGCGCGTGTCGCACACGCCGACGAGCTCGGGCGCCACCGGGTGGTCCTCCAGCGCGCTCCAGCGCCCGATGGCCGCCGCGAGCTCGCGGCCCATGAGCCCTGCGCCGACGATGCCGACGCGGACGCGCTGCGCCGTCACTCGTCGTCTCCGTGGACGACGCCGCGCAGCGCGCGCACCATCGCGGCGGGGTCGGGGTGCTGGATGACGTTGCGCCCGTAGACGATCCCGCGCGCGCCCTGCTCCAGGACGGTCCGCGTGCGGGCGAGGATCTCCTCGTCGGACACGCGGCCGCCGCCGCGGACGAGGACCGGGACGCGCCCGGCGGTGACGACGCGGTGATAGGCGGAGAGGTCGTCGGTGGGGTCGGCCTTGATGACGTCGGCGCCGAGCTCGGCGGCCTGGCGGACGAGCGTGACGATCCGCTCGGTGTCGCCGTCGACGCCGTAGCCGCCCATGGCCGGGGTCATGACCAGCGGCTCGACCATGAGCGGCATGCCGGCGGCGCCGGCCGCGGTGCGCAGCGCGCTGATGTTCTCGAGGCACTCGCGGCGCAGGGCGTCGGCGCCGGGGATGTCGAACAGGTTCACGCACACGCACGCGGCATCGAGGCGGACGGCGTGGCCGATCGCGTCGTCGATGACGCGGCTGAAGGCCTCGCGTGGCGGCTGCTCGCCGTAGACGTTGGCGACGTCGACGCGCAGCACGAGGGCGGGCTTCTCGCGGCCGGGGAGGGATTGCAGCAGCGGCGCCTGGCCGAGCGAGAGCTGGATCGCATCGGGCCGCGCCGCCACCAGCGTCTCGATCACGCGCTCCATGTCCTCGATGCCGGCGATGAAGCGTGGCTCGCCGAAGAAGCCATGGTCGACGGCGACGTCGATGCAGCGGCCCGAGGTGGCGTGGAACAGGCGGTTCAGGCGGTAGGCGGCGGACACGCGCCGATCATAGGCACGGCCGCCGGCGGGGCGGCGCGTGGCAGGATCCCGCGGCCGTGGTGATCGCCGGACCCAACCTCACGATCGATCGCACGCTGTCGATCGACGAGCTGCGCCCCGGCGAGGTGCTGCGCTTCGAGCGCGCGGTCGTCTCGCCGGGCGGCAAGGGCGTGAACGTCGCGCGGGTGGCCCGCGCGTTCGGCGCGGCCGCGCTGCTCGTCGGCTTCGTGCCGGGGCGGACCGGCGCGGCCGGGGCGGCGCTGCTGGCCGACGAAGGGCTCACGGTGCGCGGCGTCGAGGTCGGCGGCGAGCTGCGCTCGACCGCGGTGGTGCTCGAGCGCTCCGGGCGGGTGACGGTGTTCAACGAGCCCGGGCCGCCGCTGGCGCCCGGGGACTGGGAGCGCTACGAGGCGGCCGTGGCGCTCGCGCTGGCGGGCGAGCGCATGCTGGCGTGCAGCGGATCGCTGCCGCCGGGCGCGCCGGATGATGCCTACGCGCGGCTGGTGGGGCTCGCGCGGGGGCTGGGCGCACTGGCGGTCGTCGACGTCGGGGGCGCGCAGCTGGCGGCGGCGGTGGCCGCGGGCGCCGACGTGGTGACCCCGAACCTGGCGGAGGCCGAAGCGCTCCTGCACGGCCGCGCCGACGAGACCGTCGAGGCCGGCGATCCCGCCGTCGTGCGCGAGCGCGCGCTGGCGGCGGCGCGCGCGCTGGCGGAGCGCGGGGCACGGCGGGCGGTGGTGACCGCGGCCGCGGCCGGGGCGGCGGTCGCCGACGGCGACGAGGCGTGGTGGCTGCCGGGGTTGTCGGTGGCGGCGGTGAGCAACCCGATCGGCGCGGGCGACGCCTTGGTCGGTGGTCTGGCGCTGGCGCTCGAGCGCGGGGAGCCGTTCGCGGCCGCGGTGAGCGCCGGGGTGGCGTGTGGTGCGGCGAGCGTGGAGACCGATGTCGCGGGTGTGGTGGTGCCGGGGCGGGTTGCGGAGTTGCTGGCCGCGGTCTGACCGTTGTGCGTTGGCCGTGGCGCTTGCGCTTACGACATCACCGAGGGGAAGCGGACCCGGGGCGGCGCGACCGCGTGCGGTCGTCCTCCCCGGGGGGAGTTGCCGAAGGATGGGCCCCGCGCCGGGGTGGGTAGCCCGAAGGACGCTGACTTTTGGGGCTCCTGGCCACACAATCCAGCACGCTACGGCCAGAGCGGCCCGGCCGCGCGCGCCGGGGACCTCCTCCCCTCGGTGATGTTGTAAGCGCAAGCAGCACCGCCAACGCGCCACGGTCAGACCACCCTTGACATCGTTGTCATTGCCGGGCTAGGGTCCGACGACCCCGTATGACAACGTTGTCAACTGCGGTGGTCGGGTCTTGGAGGAGACGAGCGAGGAGAGCGTGGGCCGCCCCACGATGAGAGATGTTGCGAGCACCGCGGGCGTCAGCCTGAAGACGGTCTCGCGGGTCGTGAACAGCGAGGACGGCGTGCGGCCGGCCACCGCCGCGCGCGTCGAGGCGGCGATCGCGCACCTCGGCTTCGCGCGCAACGACGTCGCGCGGTCGCTGCGCCATGGGCGCGCGAATGCGCTCGGGCTCGTGATCGAGGACGTCGCCAACCCGTTCTACTCGGCCATCGTGCGCACGGTCGAGGACGTCGCCCACGCGCGCAGCCACATCCTCATCACCGGCTCGTGCGAGGAGGACGCCGAGCGCGAGCGCGAGCTCGTCCTGCGCCTGCTGCGCCGGTCCGTCGACGCGCTGCTCATCGTCCCCGCCGGCGCCGACCACCGCTACCTCCAGCCCGAGATCAGCGCCGGGACCCCGATCGTCTTCCTCGATCGCCCGCCGCGGGGGGTCGAGGCCGACACCGTGCTGCTCGACAACCTCGGCGGCGCGCGCGCCGCGACCGAGCACCTGCTGCGCCACGGCCACGAGCGGATCGCCTACGTCGGCGACCTGCCGCCGCTCTACACCGCCGCCGAGCGCCTGGCCGGCTACCGCGCCGCGCTGCGCGACGCCGGGGTGCGCCCCGACGAGGGCCTGGTCAGCGCCGGATCGCATGACGCCGCGGCTGCCGAGCGCGCGGTCCGCGCGCTGCTCGCGCTGTCGGCCGACCGCCGGCCGACGGCGCTCTTCACCGCCAACAACCGCAACACCGTCGGCGCACTGCGCGCCCTGCGTGACGGCGACGGGACGATCGCGCTCGTCGGCTTCGACGACTTCGAGCTGGCCGACATGCTCCCGGTGCCCGTGACGGTCGTCGGCCATGACCCCTCGCGGATGGGCCGCATCGGCGTCGAGATGGCCTACGAGCGCCTCGACGGCGAGGACGGGCCGCCGCGCCGGCGCACCATCGACTGCGCTGTGGTGGCCCGCGGCTCCGGGGAGCTGCCCGCGCCATGACCGTCGTCCCGGTCAAGCTCCCGCCCAACCCGATCCGCCACTTCTACCGCGGCGGCCCGGCGATTGCCGAGCTGCGCGGCATCGACGTCGGCGGCGACCACTCGACCGAGGAGTGGATCGGCTCGGCGGCGACTCTCTTCGGCGAGAGCGAGCGCGGGCTCAGCCGCCTGCCCGACGGGACGCTCGTCCGCGACGCCCTGGCCGCCGATCCCGAGGCGTGGCTGGGCGCCGGCCACGTCGCGCGCTTCGGCGCCAATCCCGCGCTGCTGGTCAAGCTGCTCGACGCCGGCGAGCGCCTGCCCGTCCATCACCACCCCGACGGCGCGTTCGCCCGCGAGCACCTCGGGCTGGAGTTCGGCAAGACCGAGGCGTGGCTCGTGATCGCCGCGCGCCCGGGCGCGCTGGTCAACGTCGGCTGGCGCGCGGACGTGGACGAGCAGACGCTCGCCGCGTGGGTCGCCGAGCAGGACCACGACGCGCTGCTCGGCGCGCTGCACCCGCTCGAGGTCAGCGCGGGCGACGCGATCTTCGTTCCCGCCGGCGTCGCGCACGCGATCGGCGACGGGATCCTCATCGTCGAGCTGCAGGAGCCGACCGACCTCTCGATCCTGCTCGAGTGGGACGGCTTCGGGATCGAGACCGAGGCCCAGGCGACGCTCGGGCTCGGGTGGGAGCGCGCGCTGGGCAGCGTCGAGCGCAGCGCCCGTGACGCGCAGGCGCTGCGCGGCCCGCGCGCCACAGGCGCGCTCGCCGAGCTGCTCCCCGCCGCCGCCGCGCCCTTCTTCAGGGCCCAGCGCATCGCCCCGGGCGGCGGCTCGATCACGTTGCCGGCCGGCTTCGCGGTGGTCCTCGTCGTCGACGGCGCCGGGACCCTCGCGGGCCTCGACGTGACCCGCGGCGACGCGCTGCTCGTGCCCCATGCCGCGGGCCCCGTCAGCGCCGGCGGCGACCTCGTGGCCATCGTCTGTCGGCCCCCGGAGACGACGTGACGCTGCTGCTCGGCATCGACGTCGGCACCTCGGCCTGCAAGGCCGCGGTGGTCGACGCCCACGGGACGGAGGTGGCGCACGGCCAGGCGCCCACGCCCTGGAGGCCGGTGCCGACGGGCGCCGAGGTCGACCCCGACGCCCTGCTGGCCGCCGTCGTCAGCGCCGCCGGCGACGCGATCTCACGCGCGCCGCAGGGCCGCGTGGCCGGCATCGGCGTCACCAGCGTGGCGGAGACCGGGATGCTGATGGACGCCGCCGGGCGCGTCCTGCACCCACCCATCGCCTGGCATGACGCCCGCGGCATGGCCGAAGCGCAGGCGCTCGCCCGCGACCTGCCCGACTTCAGCGAGCGCACCGGCCTGCCGGCCAGCGCGCTGTGCTCCCTGGCCAAGCTCAAGCACCTCGGCGCGCGCGGAGCGGCGCGCTGGCTGAACGTCGCCGAGTGGATCGTGCACCGCCTCGGCGGGCGCCAGGTCTCAGAGCTGTCGCTCTCCTCGCGCACCGGTCTCCTGGACCTCGACCCGCCCGGCCCCTACGCCGACGCGCTCGCATGGGCCGATCTGCCCGCCGACCTGCTCGCGGAGGTCGTCCTCGCCGGCACCGACGCCGGACGCAGCAACGGCGTCGCGCTGCCCGGCACGGCCGGGGCCGTGCTCACCGTCGCCGGCCATGACCACGTCGTCGCCGGCCTCGGGGTGGGCGTCATCGCGCCCGGCGAGATGCTCGACTCGTGCGGCACCGCCGAGGCGATCGTGCGCGTCGCCCCGCCGCTCGATGCGCCGGCGCGCCGGCGCAGCGTCGCGGGCGGCGTGACCGTCGGCTGGCACGTGGCCGCGGGGCGCCACGCGCTGCTGGCGGGACTGTGGTCGGGCCTCGCACTGCGCGAGATCCTCGACGATCTCGGGACCGGCGAGTCCGGCCGAGACGAGCTCAGTGCGGGCGCACTCGCCATCGCTCCCGGCGATGCGCCCGTGCTCGAGCTCGAGCTGCACTCGCTCGAGCGCTCGCGGGTGCGCCTGCCCGCCGGCGCTCCGGCCGCCGTGTGGCGTGGCGCGATCGAAGCGGTCGCGCGCGAGGTCGACGCGCTGATCGCCCACGTCGACGCCGTGGCCGGGCCCCACACCCGGCTGGTGGTCACCGGCGGCTGGGCGCGCGACGCCGCCGTGCTCGCGGCCAAGCGCCGCCGCGGGGCCATCGAGACGCCGCTGGTCGCCGAGGCCGGCTGCCGCGGCGCCGCGCTGCTGTCCGGCGTAGCCGCTGGGCTCTACCCCAGCGCCGACGACCTGCCGGCCATCTCCGACATCGCAAAGGAGCCCGCCTGATGCCCGATCCTCTGCTGGACGCGAGAGGGATCGTCAAGAACTTCGGCCGCGTGCGCGCGCTGCGGGGCGCAAGCTTCGCCATCCACCCCAACGAGGTCGTCGCCCTCGTCGGCGACAACGGCGCCGGCAAGTCGACGCTGGTCAAGACGCTGGCCGGCGTCTACCAGCCCCCCCGCGACCGGCGACCGGTTCCACGCGGTACCCGGCGAACTGCGCGACGGCGGGTGCAGACATGCGGTCTGCCTTCGGAGCGCTTGCGGGCCCCCACCCGGCTCCTTCAACGGGCCGCGCCGCTCCAGGTTGCGAGGTTGCAGATCTTGTACGGCCTTGTCAGGCCGACAGCGCCGCCTCGCGGCGCCGGCGGCGCAGCGTGGCGGCGGCGAAGCCGGCCGCTCCGCCGACCAGCGTGAGCGGGACGAGGACCGCGAGGGCGATGAGGGCGACGCCGGCGCTCACCTCGAGGACGCGCACGGCGTCGTGCGCGGCGTCGCCCGGGGTCCACGACCCGTGGCCCGGTGCGGCCGCGTGCTGGCGCGGGGCGCCCGTCACCTCGACGCCCACGGTCGCGAGGTTCGCGCGGTTGCGCACCGCGTTGAAGTCGCGCTGGTAGCGCTGCAGGGCGCGGCGGTTGTCGGCCAGTCGCGCGCGCAGGCTGGTGATCTGCTGGGCGGTGCTGGCGCCGGCCAGCGCGCGCAGCAGGCCGCGGCGCTCGGCGCGCGCCTCGGTCAGGCGCCCCGAGGCGCTGTCGTAGGCACCGGTGATGTCGTCGGCGCTCTGCTGCAGCGACTTGACGTGGCCCAGCCGGCTCAGCCGGGCGATCGCGTCGTCGAGCCGGCTGGTCGGCACGCGCAGGACGAACGACGCGGTCGAGTGGCCGTCGCCGGTCGCGACCTGAGAGGACTGCACGAAGCCGCCCGCCGCCTGGGTCGCGCGGACCACGCCGTCGGTGGCCTTCTGCACGTCGGTCGTGCTCAGCTCCAGGCGCGTGCTGCGCTCGACGCGGCGCTGGCGGGCGGGGGCGGCCGCGGGGGGCGCCGCCAGGGCAGAGCTGCCGCTATCGCTCTTGGCTGCGTCCGAGGACTCGGTCTGGGCGGGCGCCGCGCCGACGGCGCTGCTCGCGCCGCCGCTGCTGGCGCTGTCGTTCGTGCCGCCGCCCGAGCTCAGCGCGATCGCGACGATGGCAGCCACGACGCAGCCGGCGACCCCGAGGGCGGGGATCAGCGGGCGCAGGGCGAAGCGCTTGCGTGGCACGGTGCGCTCGAAGCCGCGCTCGACGCGCTGATCCAGACGCGCGCGGAACGACTGCTGCATCACCGGCGTCTCGGCGCGCACGTCGCGCACGAGCGCGGCGAGCTGGGGCTCGGCGGCGGGATCGCCGGCGAGCGCGGCCTCCAGCGCCTCGAGCTCGGCGGCGACGGCGGGATCGAGGGTGGGCTCACGACGGCGCATGACAGGCCTCTCGAAGTCGGGTGAGGGCGCGGTGCACGCGGGTGCCCGCGTTGGAGGGCGAGACGCCGAGGACGTCGGCGATCTCGGCGTTGTTGAGACCCGCATGGAACTTCAGGGCGATGAGCTCGCGATCGCGGGGCTCCAGGGTGGCGAGCGCGGCGCGCACGGTGGCGCGGCGCTCGGCGGCCTCCGCCTCGCCTTCGGGGGCCGCCTCGTCGGTCGCGGGCTCCTGCGAGAGCTCCGCGCTGCGCTTGCGCCGGCGCAGCTCGTCGAGCGCCGCGTTGCGGGCGATCCCGAAGAGCCACGCCCGCTGGGTCCCGCGCCGCGGATCGAAGGAGCGCTGCTTGCGGAAGGCGCGCTCGAAGGCGCTGGCGGTGACCTCCTCCGCCGCCGAGCGATCGCGCAACAGCGAGGCGGCATATGCGTAGACGGCGTCCGCGCTGGATCGGTAGAGCGCCTCGAAGGAGGCGGTGACGGTCGCGGGCGCCTGGTCCATGGCCATCGTCAGGGTGTGCTCCACATCGGTGCTACGGCGCACGGGCGGATTCGTCACAGCAGCACCGAAACCCGCGGCAGGCCGAAGGTATCGTCAGGGTGTGACCCCGTTGCGCGCAACGCTCGGCGCGATCGCCGTGCTCATGGCCGCAGCTCCGGCCGGCGCCGCTGCGCGCCAGGCCGATGCGATCACCCACAGCAAGCGCCTGTGGGCGACGGTCAACGTCTGCGACACGGTCGGCCACCCCGACTCGATCGGCATCCGCGGCTCGATGCCCGGGGGCGGCGACAAGGCCGAGGTCATGTACATGCGCTTCCAGGTTCAGGTCTTCGATCAGGACGACGCGCACTGGCACAACCTCGAAGGCGCGAACTCCGGCTTCGTCGAGCTGGGCTCGGGCCGCGCCAGGACCCGGCAGTCGGGTAACACGTTCACCGTCACGCCCCCGCGCCCGGGCGCCGCGCCGTACCTCCTGCGCGGGGTGGTCACCTTCGAATGGCGAGAGGACGGCGCGGTCGTGCGCCGCGCGCGCAGGCGCACCACGGTGGCGCATCCCAACACCACGGGCTCCGACCCCGCCGGCTTCTCGGCCGCCACCTGCTCGATCACCTGAAGCCACACTCACCGCAGCCGATGAACGAATCATGAGCAAGTACGTCCTCACCGTCCTCGTCGCCGCGGCCCTGGCGCTGACGCCGGCCGCCGCGCTGGCCAAGCCCGCCGCGCACGCCGACCTGTGGGCGACGGTCAACCTGTGCGACACGCCCGCCAAGCCCGGCGCCATCGGCGTGCGGGTCTCGATCCCGCGCGAGCGCGGCGCGCCGCGGCAGTGGGCGCGCATCCGCCTGCAGTGGTTCGACGGCAGCAAGCGGGCGTGGCGCGTGGTGCGCTCCTCGGGCGGCGACGCGGGCTGGGCGCGCTTCGGCATCGGCACCCGCCTGGTGCAGGGCGGCACGACCTTCACCTTCCCGCCCCCGAAGCCCGGCGCGCGCATCGTGCTGCGCGGCATCGTCGACGTGGAGTGGCGTGCCGGCACCAAGGTCGTCGATCGCGCGCACATGACCACGACCGCAGGGCACCGCGACAGCAAGGACCGTCAGCGGCGCGTGTCGCGCTCGTCGTGCGAGATCACGCGGTAGCGAACAGCCGGGGGTCGTTGGTGATGATCCCCGTGACGCCGAGCGCATCGAGCTTGGCGATGCGCGTCGCGTCATCGACCGTCCACACGTAGAGCTCGCCGCCGGCCCGCTCGACGGCCCGCGCCAGGCGCGGGGTCACGAGCGCCCAGTGCGACATGACCGCGTCGACGCGACCCGCCCGGATGGCGCGGGCCGCCCGGCCGGGGAGCACCGTGCGCAGGTACTGCGCGCCGATGAGCGCCGGTACGCGCGTGAACGGGTTGGCGAGGTAATCGCGCCGCAGCTTCGGCACCGACCAGCCCAGGCGGATCTCGGGCGCGGCGGCGCGGACCACGCGCAGGCTCTCCTCCTCCATCGTGGAGATGAGCGCGCGCTCCGCGAGGCCGTACTCCCGCAGCGCCTCCACGACGCGAAGCTCGTAGCCGGTCGTCTTGAGGTCGACGTCGAGCTCGATGCCCTCCCAGGCGTCCTGGGCGAAGTGGGCGAGCCCCTGCTCGAGCGTCACGGGCTCGCGCCGCGCGGCAGCTTCGAAGTCGTGGGCCAGCACGAGGCGCCCCGTGCCGTCGCGATGCTCGGTCAGGACGTCGAACTCGACCATGTCGACGCCCGCGGCGAGCGCCGCGTCGAACGACGCCAGCGTGTTGCCGGGTGCGATGAGGTCGGCGCCCTTGTGGCCGATGCGCTTCAGTGCTGGCATTGCGCGCACCAGTATGTCGGGCGGTTGTCCTCCCACTGCCCGCGGCGGAGGATCGGCGCGCCGCAGCGCGGGCACGGTCGCCCGGCGCGGTCGTAGATCGCGGGCGCCCGAGCCTGGAAGCCGTCGCGCGCGGACTGCTGCATCCGCGGGCGCGTGAGCCGCACGACGCGCAGCACCTCGGCATCGGAGACCTCGCCGGCCGGGCGCCATGGATCGAGCTCGCCGTCGAAGCAGCCCTCGCACTTCCATACGTTGCCGATGCCCGCGATGGTGCGCTGGTCGAGCAGGGCGTCGCCTATCGGCCGCGTCGGGTCATCCGCGCGCAGGCGCGCGAGGAAGCGCGCCTCGTCGAACTCCGCGCCCAGGATGTCGGGGCCCAGCCCCGCGATCCGCTGGTCGAAGCGCACGCGCGACGCGGTCATCAGCTCGAGCACGGGGCCGTCGAACTGCACGACCGCGTGATCGGCGGCCTTCAGCACGAGCCACGCCCGGCGCGGCGATCGGCCCCAGCGCTGGCCGTCGCGGTAGACGCCCCACGCGCCGGTCATGCGCAGGTGCGAGTGGATCACGCGCTCGCCCTCGAAGCACAGGAACAGGTGCTTGCCCTGGGCGTCGACGCGCTCGACGGCCCGGCCGGCGAGCTTCTCCGGCCAGCGGTCGGCCGCGAAGCGCGGATGCGGCGTGACCAGCTCGTCGGGGACCCGCCCCTCCAGCACCGGGCGGATCCGGTGCGCGGCGTGATGGATGGTGTCGCCCTCGGGCATCGCTGTGCCCGAGGGTACGGGGCCGCCGGCTCAGGGGGTGACGATTGCCCGGACCGTCTTGTTGGGCCCGTTGGAGTCCCACGCCACCCAGCCGCGTCCGTTGGCGCCGGCGCCGACCGCGAGGTCGAAGAAGCCGTTGCCGGCCACGAGCCGGTGCGAGCCCTCCAGGCGCGTGGCGCTCTTGCTCGTGCGCCGGTAACGCAGGCCGCGGCCCTGCACCCAGGCGGCATGGATGCGCCCGCCGGCGTCGGCGCTCGCCGTGCCGAAGATCGGGAAGCTGCGCCCGGTGAGCACGAGCGTCCTCCCCAGGCGGGCCTTGGTCGTGTCGATGCGCCGCAGCACGTAGCGCCGGCCGGTGAGGACGAGCAGGAAGGTTCCCTTGGGCCCGGCGGCGAGCGCGAGGTCGGTGCCGTGGGCCGCCGGGCCGAGCGCCCAGTTCGCGGTGGCGCTCGGGTCGGCGTTGGCGATGCCGACGGAGAACGTCTTGCCGTTGCCGATCGCCGCGACGGTCTGGGCGCCCGTCACCACGACGGCCTTGTCCACCGCCGTCACGCCCGGCGCCAGCTGGGCCTCCGCTTCGTTGAAGGCGGCCAGCGGCGCGGCCTGGGCACCGGTGTAGCCGGGTCCCGTGCCGATCGTCGTCACGGCGTCGCCGGGACCGAACGCGGCATAGTCCATGTCGGTGATGCCGATGATCGCGCGGGCATCGAAGTTCTGCCCGCCGTCGGGCGAGGTGTAGCGAAAGAGCGCCGCCGAGTGGAAGTTCGGCCCGTCGATCGCGCAGCAGCGGTAGGTGAGGACGATGACCCGGCCGTCGGGGCGACGAAGACGCGCGGGCCGTCGAAGTCGGTGTTGTTGGCGGCATCGGTCACCTGCACCGGGCGGAAGGTGCGCTCGGTCCCGGCCGCGCAGCCGCGGCCGCTGCGCACGACGCGGCAGTAGTGCGTGACCGAGCCGCCGTCGCCGGCGCGCTCGTCCCAGACGAAGTGCCCGGTCCCGCCGCGATCGACGGCCACGTCGGGCTTGGCGCCGGAGGGCGTCAGCACGAAGGAGCGCCCGGCGTGGGCGGGGGTCGCGACCGCGAGCGCCAGGATCGCGGCGACGGGCAGGAGGCGGCGGAGCATCCGGGCAGTGTCGGATTCCTCCGCCGGCCCCACAAGGCCCAGGCGAAGAGATGGGTCCCCGGACCTAGTGCGCGCCGGCCGTGCGCGCTAGTGGGCCTTCTCGAAATGTTGCACCGGAATCCTCATGGGTCAGGCGGCGATGGTGAGCTTGCGCTCGAGGGCGGTGATGCGGTGGTCGCGGTGGGGTCCGTTGCGGTGCTGGACGTGGCGGGCGAGCGCGTGGGCGAAGCAGTCCCAGTCGAGGTAGTCGGCGTTGTTGACGACGAACTCGGTGATCGGGCGGAAGTGCGCCTCGATGCGGTTCAGGTAGCTGGCGTAGGTGGGGATGGGGACGAGCTCGATGTTGTTGGTGGCGGCGAACTCGCGCACGTCCGGGGTCCAGTTGGCCGAGAGGCCGTCCTGGATCCAGTAGAGCCTGAGCCGGCGGGAATAGCAGGAGCGGATCGTGCGCATGAACGCCAGCGTGTCCGCTCCCGCGCGTCGGCGGCGCAGCCTGAGTCTGAGCCTGTCGGCGTGGACGTCGTAGGCGCCAAAGCCATAGCGGACCCCGTGGCGGCGGTTGAAGGTCGCCCGCAGCCTGCCCGGGCGGCGCTTTGGCGCCCAGCCCGCCCCGTGTGTCGGGCGCAGCGAGATCGGCCCCATCTGGTCAAAGCAGACCACCACCCCGTCGTCGGGAGCCCGCTCATAGAGCGACAGCACGCGCGCCGCTTTGCGCTCGTAGTCGGGGTCGGGGGAGGCCTTCCAGGAGCGCGTGCGCTGGAAGGACAGGCCGGCCTCAGCCAACACCCGGCCCAGATGGGCGGGCGAGATCTCGATCCCCTCACCGCGCAGATGGGCCGCCAGCCGGGGCAGCGACCAGCGCGTCAACGCTACCCCTTGAGTGTCGGGACGGGCACCGGCCACCGCGACGATCCGCCTGCGCTGCTCGTCGGTGATCCGGCGGGGACGCCCGCCCCGATAGTCAGGGTCCAGCGAGTCCAGCCCGCGCTCGTTGAACTCGTGGATCACCTTGCGCACGTGCGACTCGTCGGTCTGCCACATGCGCGCGATCTCGGGCGCCGACATCCCCGTGTTCGACGCCAACAGGATCGATGCGCGCTGGCGCGTCGAGAAATGCTTGGCGCGCTTGGAGCGCCGCTTCAACGTCACCGCCTCGCCATGCGCCAACGGCCTGACGAACACCTGCGGGGGACGCATCATCACCTCCATCATCGCGATGCGTCCCTGTTCGCCGCCGACCAACGGTTTCCGGTCAAACCTTCCGAGAAGGCCCACTAGGCGGCGCAGGCGCTCGCACTCGGCGCTGACCTGCGGCCCCGCGTCGAGGCGCTCGAGGCGGTCCGCGACGGCGGCGAGCTCGAGCGCCAGGCGCTCGCGTTCGGTGGGCACCGCGATGACCGGGCGCTCGGCCCCTGCGCCGAGCCGGCGCACGAGCGGCGCCAGCACCGTGCACAGCAGCTGCCCGACGAGGACGACGCCCAGGACCTCGACGTAGAGCGTCTCGTCGCCGTCCAGGCCGAGGATCGGGGCGACCCCCATCACGGCGCTGACCACGGCCAGGCCGATCGCCGCGTGGGTGATCCGGCCGACGCTGTTGGGATCGGTCGGTCGCAGGCGCGACCACACGAACGCCACGTGCGCCGACTCCAGGGCGACGATGGCGATGATGCCCGTGACGCGCCAGAACAGCTCGCTGTCGAGCTCCACCCACATCCCGAAGCTGACGAGCACGAACGCCGCCGCCGCCGTGGCCACGGTGCTGGCCCCGAGGACCGGCGCGCGCTCGCGGACGCTCAGCCCCGCGGCCGCCATCGAGCTGGCCAGCGCGAACAGCGTGGAGGTGCCGATGACCTTCCAGTCGGTATCGGAGAACTCGCCGCCGAGCAGCGCGTAGGAGGCGACGATCGCCGCGACGCACAGCGCGCCGATGAGGATGCGCAGGACGATGCGCCAAAGCGGAAGCTGCTGCAGCATGCAGCCATCATCGGCCGTCAGGCGGCCGGCCTACAGCGTGTCGGCCGGTCGCCGCCGGATCAGGGACGCCGGACCACGACCTCGCCCACCGAGGTGCGAGCGCGCACCTCGACGGTCTCGGCCGACGCCTCGGGGCCGTCGGCGGCCTCCAGGGCGTTGTGGACGCGACCGAACTGCGAGTTCACGTCGAGCCAGGCGGCGGTGCCCTCGCGGATGCCGACCTCGAGGTCGCCGAGCTTGGTCTCGAGCACGACCGAGCCGCGCACGACCTCGCCGAGCCGCACGTCACCGTTGGCGGACTTGGCACCGACACTGGCCTGCGCGAGGTCGACCGCGATGCTGCCGTTGGCCGCGCTGAGCCGCAGGTCTCCGGCAGCCGTCCCGACCCACGTGTCGCCGTTGGAGTTCTTGATCACCGCGCTGTCGTCGAGCGCGCGCAGGCGGACGTCGCCCGAGCCGACCGTGACCTCGGCGCGGCCCGTGGCGTGCTCCACGCTGATGTCGCCGGCGCCGCTTCTCAGGTTGAGCGTGGCGGCGCGATCGAGCCGAATGCGACCGAGGCCCGTCTTGATCCGGCAGTCGCCGAGCTCACCATCGGCGTGGACGTCCCCCAGCCCGAGCGCACCGTGGACGTGCGAGCCGGCGGGCAGTTCGATCGTCACGTCGACCGAGGGGCCGCGCTTGCTGAGCCAGGGCCGCAGCTTCGGTGTCTTGACCAGCAGCTGCCCGTTCGCGTACTCGACGCGGGTCTGCTCGGCGACCCTGCGGTCCTCTTCGCTGGCGGGGTCGCTGGGTTGCAGGTCGACGACCGTGGTGGCGCGGTCGCCGGCGCTGATCCGGACGTCGCCGATGGCGAGGTCGATCGTGGTCGTGATCGGTTCGGGGGTGTCGAAGGTCGGCATGGTGATGCCCTCCTGTTGGGTCAGTTTCGAAGACATGGGTCAGCGCACCCAGCCGGTGTAGCCCTGGCCGATGCGGCCGCCGCGCTGCGATGGCCGGCGGTCGTCATGCGCAACGGCGCCGGCGGCGACGCGGATGAGCCAGGCGTTGACGGACAGCCGCTCGCGGTTCGCGGCCTGCTCGATGCCGGCCTTGAGCTGCTCGGGCAGCCGCAGGTTGATGCGCGCCGTCGCGGCCTCGTCGGCGTCCGGCAGCGCGGACGCCGCGTCGTCGGGCGCCGGCTCGACCGGCTCGTCGGCCGGCGCCGGCGTCACGACGAAGTCGGGCTCGCCGGAACGCAGGCGCAGCTCGACCGAGCCGGGCGCGAGCTCGCGCGTGATCTCGTCCGCGGCGGCCGACAGCGCGTCGAGCAGCGTCAGCCGGACCGCCGACTCGAGCGGGGCGGTCAGGCGCTCGGCGAGCGCACGAGCGTCCTCGCCGCCCGCGTCGGCGGCGACCGCGAGGTCGCGACGGAGCTTCTCGACGTACTGGGTGAGTTCCATGGTACCAGTATGGCACCACTATGGTGCCATTACAAGGCCACCATGGCGCCTACGTGGTGCTAGAGCACGCGCTCGAACTCGAACTCGTCGCGAATCGGGATCCCCGCGTGGCCGGTGGCGGGGAGCTCCGGCTTGCGACGGCGCGTGGCGGCGAGCTCGTTCAGGCGCACCGCGGCGAGCACGAAGCCATGGCGCTGGTACAGGCGCAGGGCGGGGAGGTTGTCGTTGGTCGTGACCAGGTACACGCGCGTGCAGCCGGCCGAGCGGGCGGCCTCGGCCAGAGCCTCGACCAGCGCGCCGCCGATGCCGCCGCCGACGGTGAGCGCGTCGAGGGTGACGAGCTCGCACCCGGCGTCCTCGAGGCGGTACGTGGCCAGGCCGGCGCGCTCGCCGTCGGCTTCGGCGACGAGCGCGGGCAGCTCGGCGGGACGGTGCTCGCGCCCGCCCGTGATGACGATCTCGCCCCAGCTCTCATCGAGCACCTCGGCCGCCCATGCCCGCTCGTCGTCGCGCAGCGCCCGCACCTGCAGGCCGGCATGGGGTGCGAGCAGCTCGAGGCGGTTGCCGAACGGGTCCGCGACGTAGAAGCGCGGGCCGTCCCACGTGATCTCGTGACCGGCGCTCTGCAGCTCGCCGGCGAGCGTGGCAAGGTCGCCCACGCGTGGGACGGCGAGCGCGGAGTGGGCCTTGCGCGCCGGGGCGAAGGGCTCCTCGATCCCGACGTGCAGTTGCTGCTCGCCCACGGCGAACCAGACGCCGCCGCGGGCTCGCAGCCGCTCGGGCTTGGGCAGCTCGGGAAGACCCAGGAGCTCGCCGTAGAACGCACGCGCCGCGTCCTCGCCGCCCGCCGGTGCCGCGACCTGGACGTGGTCCAGGCGGGCGATCATGCACTCAGGGTGAGTTTGCGCGGGCCGGCGCGGAAGCCGAGATCGATCAGCCGTGCCTCCCACCGCGAGCCGACCACCGGCTCGCCGTCGACGCGCTCGAGCGAGAGCTTGCGCCCGCGCCCGGAGGTCACGAACCGCGCCAGCGCCTCGAGCGCCGGGGCGATCCGCGCGTCGTCGTCCTCGACGAGGACGGAGATGCCCTTGCCCCCGCGCTCGACGTAGACCACGGGCTCGGCGCCGGCGAGGACGACGTAGGCGCCGGCCACGCGCTGTGGGCGCCGCGCCTCGTCGTCGCGCTTGGGCCACGGCAGCGCCGCGCCGTAGGCCTGGGCGGGGTCGGTGGCGGCCAGCACGACCGGCGGCGCCTCCTCGTCGGCGCGCTGGGAGCGCAGGCGCTCGACCGCACCGGGCAGCGCGAACTGCGCCCCGCCGAGGCCCTCGACGAAGTAGCCGCGGCGGCAGACGCCCAGCGTCTCGAGCTGACCGAGGGCGTCATAGAGGATCGAGAAGCCGCCCGAGATCCCCTCGGCCAGCACCTGCTCGCGAGTGACGATGCCGTAGCGCTCGAGCAGCAGCTCGGCCAGGGTGCGGCGGCGCGCGCCCGGATCGACCTGGGCGCGGAAGAGTGAGCTGGTCAGCGACCAGCGGCCCTGGACCTGCGCCTGCGCGCCGCCGCGGCGCGTCCCGAAGCGGCGGCCGGGCCGCGTACGGTCGCGGGCGCGCTGGGCGCGAGCCAGCGTGAGGCGCGGCGCGCGCAGCGGCGCCCACGCATCGTTGGTCACCTCGCCCGCCCACACGAGATCCCACAGCGCCTCCTGGATCTGCTCGGGCGAGATCGCGAGCTCGGCCAGCAGGTCGGTGAAGAAGCCAGGCGCCTCGGTCAGCCGCTCGCGCAGCAAAACGTGCTCGGGCGTGTCCGGCCGCTCGGACTTGTTGGGCGGCGGCCCGATGGCCTCGACGTCGTCGCGGAAGTACAGCGCCACGCGACCGGAGTTGCGCCCCAGCGCGCCTGCGCCGACCCACACGACCTCGCCGCTGGCGCAGAGCTGGTCCATCCACGTGGGCGAGTAGGCGCCGCAGCGGCGCGGCAGGACGTCGCGCTCCCACACGTCCGCCGGGAGGGCCACGCCCTGCAGCGGGACGAGCACCTCGCGCAGGCGGTCGACGCCGGCCCCGCCCGTCGGATGGCGGTCGACGCCCTGCCAGCTCGGCAGGAAGGCGGCCAGCGCGCGCTGGTCGGCGGCCTCGATCTCCTTGCGCAGCACGGCCAGCGAGGCGCGGCGCAGTCGGCGCAGCACCTCGGGATCGCACCACTCGCGCTCGCTGCCCGCGGGTCGCAGCTCGCCGCGCACGAGCTCGCCCGCGCGCTCCAGGGCGGTCAGCGCGCTGGTCGGATCGACCAGGTAACGGTCGCGCAGCTCGCCGGTGGTGAAGGGGCCGTGGGTGCGGGCGAAGCGGGCGACGAGCTTCTCCAGCGGCGCCTCGACGTCGGCCATGAAGGCCTCGGGCAGCCCGCTGGGCGCCACGGCGCCGAAGGCGTCGCGGTACAGGCCGGCGTCGTCGGCGGCGATCCAGCGCTCCTCGCCGCCCACGCGCAGGCGCACGGCGCGCCGCTCGGCCTCGAGCTGGGTGAGCATCCCGGCGGGGTCGAGCCCCGCGAGCACGCGGTCGGCGACCTCGGCGTCGTTGAGATCGCCCAGGCGGCGCAGCACGTCGGCCAGCGCGTCGCGCGAATCCGCGCGCGTGCGGTCGGAGCGATGCTGGAGGTCGAGCTCGACCTGCTCCAGCGCACCGGGGTCGATGAGGTCGCGCAGCTCCTCCTGGCCCAGCAGCTCGCGCAGCAGCTCGCGGTCGAGCGACAGCGCCGCCGCCCGGCGCTCGGCGTTGGGCGTGTCGCCCTCGTACATGTAGGTGGCGACGTAGTCGAAGAGCAGGCTCGAGGCGAAGGGCGAGGCGGTCGGCGTCTCCACCTCGACGACGTTGATCTCGCGGCGGTGCAGCCCGCGCAGCAGCTCAGTCAGTCCCGGCAGGTCGAGCACGTCGCGCAGGCACTCGCGGTAGGTCTCGAGGATGATCGGGAACTGGCCGTAGCGGCGCGCGACCTCCAGCAGCGACTGTGACTTCAGGCGCTGCTGCCACAACGGCGTGCGCTTGCCTGGGTAGGCGCGCGGGATGAGCAGCGAACGCGCGGCGTTCTCGCGGAAGCGCGCGCCGAACAGCGCGCTGGTGCCGAGCTCGGCGACCACGGCGTCCTCGAGCTCGTCGGGGTCGATGAGCACGAGGTCGGCCCCCGGCGGCTCGTCCGCGTCCGGGAGGTGGACGATGATCCCGTCGTCGGACCAGATGGCGTCGGATTCGAGGCCGTACTCCTCGCGGATGCGCCGCGACAGCGCCAGCCCCCAGGCGGCGTGCACGCGCCCGCCGTAGGGCGAGAGCACGCACAGGCGCCAGTCGCCGATCTCGTCGCGGAAACGCTCGATGACGATCGTCCGGTCGGAGGGCACCACGCGCGTGGCGTCCTGCTGCTCGCGCAGGTAGTCGACGAGGTTGCGCGCGGCGAGCGCGTCGAGGTCGTAGTCGCGCTCGAGCACCTCAACGGGCTGGTCGACGGCCCAGCGACTGAAGGCGCCGATCTCGCGGCCGAGCTCCTTCGGGCGCCCGACGCTGTCGCCCTTCCAGAACGGCACGGCGCCCGGGACGCCGGGAGCCGGGGTGACGATGACGCGGTCGCGCCCGATCTCCTCGATGCGCCAGGTGGAGGCGCCCAGCAGGAAGGTCTGCCCGGCACGGGCCTCGTAGACCATCTCCTCGTCGAGCTCGCCGACGCGGCGCCCGTCGGGGAGCACGACGGAGAACAGGCCGCGGTCAGGGATCGTGCCGGCGTTGGTCACCGCGAGCTGGCGCGCGCCCTTGCGGGCGCGGATCGTCCCGCCCACGCGGTCCCACACGATCCGCGGGCGCAGCTCGCCGAACTCGCGCGAGGGATAGCGCCCGTCGAGCATGTCGAGGACGTTCTCCAGGAGGTCGCGCGACAGCTCGGCGTAGGAGTGCGTGCGCGTCACGAGCGCGAACAGCTCGTCGACGTTGACGGATCCGTTCCCACCCACCCGCCCCCCATCCACCTCGGCGCTGGCCGCGATGGCGACGATCTGCTGGGCGAGCACGTCGAGCGCGTTGTGCGGCACGACCGTCGGCTCGATGCGCCCCTCGCGCATGAGCTTGACCACCACCGCGCACTCGAGCAGGTCGGCGCGGAACTTGGGGAAGATGCGGCCCTTGCTGGTGTCGCCCACCGAGTGCCCGGCGCGCCCAATGCGCTGCAGGCCGCGGGCGACCGACTTGGGCGACTCGACCTGCAGTACGAGGTCGACGGCGCCCATGTCGATGCCGAGCTCCAGCGACGAGGTGGCGATCAGGCACGGCAGCTCGCCGGCCTTGAGCATCTCCTCGACCACGGTGCGCTCCTCGCGCGCCAGCGAGCCGTGGTGGGCGCGGGAGATCTCCTCTTCGGCCAGCTCGTTGAGGCGCAGGGCGAGGCGCTCGGCGCCGCGGCGGCTGTTGACGAAGACGATCGTCGAGCGGTGCGCGCGCACCTGCTTGAGCAGCTCGGGGTAGATCGCCGGCCAGATCGACTTGCGCGTGGCTTCGCCGCCCGCGGTGAAGTCGAGGTCGGCGCCGGGCGACTGATCGGGCTCGACCATCGACTCGACCGGCACGTGGATCTTGAGGTCCAGCGGCTTGCGGATGCCGGCGTCGACGATCCGCGCCGTGCGCCGCGGCCCGACCATGAAGCGCCCGACCTCCTCCAGCGGGTTCTGCGTGGCGCTGAGGCCGATGCGCTGGGGCTCGTGATCGCTGAGCTCGGAGAGCCGCTCGAGCGTGAGCGCCAGGTGGGCGCCGCGCTTGGTCGACGCCACCGCGTGGATCTCGTCGACGATCACCGACTCGACCCCGCGCAGCATCTCGCGCGCCTGCGAGGTGAGGATCAGGTACAGCGACTCGGGGGTGGTGATGAGGATGTCGGGCGGCGTGCGGCGCATGGCGGCGCGGTCGCGCTGGGGTGTGTCGCCGGTGCGGATCGCGACCGAGATGTCGGCGCCGATCCCGCGCAGCGGCGCGCGCAGGTTGCGATCGACGTCGTAGGCCAGCGCCTTCAGCGGCGAGACGTAGACCAGGCGGGTGTGCGCCGCCGGCTCGCGCGACAGCCGGTCCAGTCCCCAGAGGAAGGCGGCCAGCGTCTTGCCGCTCCCCGTGGGGGCGGAGATGAGCACGTGCTCGCCGGTGGCGATGGCCGGCCACGCCTGCTCCTGCGCGGGCGTCGGGGCTTCGAATGAACGCTCGAACCAGTGACGGACGGGCGCGGTGAATGAGGACAGCGGCAACGTTGCACCGAGGGTACTGAGGCCCGCCCGCGTTCCGGGTGCGGCGAGCCGCACTCCTTGGGCGCTCCGTGTTGCGCTCGGGTAGGTGGTGAACGTGCGGTCCCCGCGCCGGCGGCGCTCGGAACAGCATCACCGAGGGGGCGAGGAGTTGGGGCCGGGTCGGGCGCTCGCCACCGCGCTCGCGTCGGCGCCGGCCTGCGGTGGCGAGCCGTTGCCCCGCGGTGGCCGAACGTCGGTCCTGCCCCCTGCTAGGGATGCGCTGCCGTGGGCTGGCAGGCCGCGGCTGCCGATCCGGGCAGTACGAGTGCGCCGAGAACGACGATCAGGAAAGCGGCGCGCCGCATCGGCGTCAGCCTATCCGGGCGAGCTCGCGCGCACGACCGAACACGTCGTCGAGCATCGGCTCGGTGAGCCGCCCGGTGAACGTGTTCTGCTGGCTGGGGTGAAAGCAGCCCAGCAGCGCCAGCCAGGCGCCGTCGTCGAAGACCGTCGCGTGGCCGAAGGCCGGGCGTGGCCGCGGGCGCGGATGGCCGAGCGCGGCGCGCAGCCGCAATGCCGCGTCCCAGGCGAAGGCGCCGAGGCAGACGACCACGCGCAGGTCCGCGAGCTGATCGAGCTCGGCCACCGTCCACGGCAGGCACGTGTCGCGCTCCTGCGGCGTGGGCTTGTTGGCCGGCGGAGCGCAGCGCACGGCCGCCGACACCCACGCGCCGTGCAGCCGCAGGCCGTCGTCGCGGCTGACCGACGTCGCCTGGTTGGCGAAGCCCGCGCGGTGCATGGCGGCGAACAGCCAGTCGCCCGAGCGATCGCCGGTGAAGACGCGCCCAGTGCGATTGCCGCCGTGGGCCGCGGGCGCCAGGCCGAGGACGAGGACGCGCGCCGCGGGATCGCCGAAGCCCGGGACCGGGCGACCCCAGTACTCCTCGCCGGCGAAGGACGCGCGCTTCTCGCGAGCCACCTGCTCGCGCCACGCGACCAGCCGCGGGCAGCGCCGGCAGCCGACGACCTCCTCCTCGATGCGCGCCAGGTCGGCGCTCACGCGCGCTGCAGCACGCCCAGCATCAGCCGGGTGATCACCGGCTCGAGCGCGAGCACGTCGGGCGGGCGGTGCGTGCGCAGGCTGCGCGAGACGAGCTCGACGGACGCGCCGATGATCGCGAAGGCGTCGTCGGGCGACGCGAAGGTGGGCGCGCCGTACCGCGGGGCGGCGCGCTGGTTGTCGCGGTAGAGCGAGTCGGCGAAGGCCTCGAGGATCGCGTCGCGGCGCGCGGCGGCGCGCGGCCCGGCGCCGATGATCTGCACCAGCAGCGTCTGCGCGGACGTGGGATAGGAGGCCAGCGTCTCCAGGAAGGCGTGCACCCCGGCGGCCACGCGCTCCTCGTAGGACGCATGGCCCTCGGCGTCCGATGCGTCGGCCATCGCCCGCATGACCTCGGTCGCCGCCTCGTCGAAGAGCGCCAGGATGCACTCCTCCTTGTTGGCGAAGTGCTCATAGAACGTCGCCTTCGACATCCCCGCCTCGCGCGAGATCGCCTCGGCGCTGGCCTCGGCATATCCCACGCGCGCGAAGACGTCCGCGGCGGCCTCGAAGAGCCGGCGGCGCTGCACGGTGAGACGCACCGCCAGGGGCGGTGCGTGGCGGCCTCGGGGGACCGTCGGGGCGGGACGCTCGGCAGCGGCCATGCCCATCATGGTAGGTAGGCTCCCGGTCCGCATGCTCCGCTTCGCGCTGCCACTCGCCGCAATCGCCGTCCTCGCGGTCACCGGCTGCGCGACGACGACGACCTCCAATGACTCGTCGGGCAAGTTCACCGGCGAGCAGCGACTGGTGGCCAACACCGTCGAGGACTTCGAGTCCGCCGCCTCCAAGGGCGACCAGGATCAGATCTGCCGCGAGCTGCTGGCCAAGCCGCTCATCGCCACGTACGCCAAGCGCGGCGGCACGTGCGAGAAGGCGGTCGACGGCGCCCTGAAGGACACCGACTCCTTCGGCCTCACGGTCGAATCCGTGCGCATCACCGCCGCCCAGGCCGCCGCGCGCGTGAAGGCCGACCGCGGCGAGCACGACGTGCTGCGCACCATCAACCTGGTCAAGGAGGGCACGGGTTGGCGGATCAGCGAGTTCGTGGCGGGTTAGCGCGTCCGCGCTACCCCAGCGCCTTGCCGTACTGGCGCTCGTAGTACGCGCGGTAGTCGCCCGAGCGGATCGGCTCCCACCACGCCGGGTTGTCGCGGTACCAGGCCACCGTGCGCTCGAGGCCGTCGGACAGGCGGACCTGCGCCTCCCAGCCGAGGGCGCGGACCTTCTCGGAGCCCAGCGAGTAGCGGCGGTCGTGGCCCGGGCGGTCGGTGACGTACTCGATCAGCTCGTCGCCGGCCCCGGTGTGCTCGAGGATCGCCTTGACGATCTCGATGTTCGGGCACTCGTCGGGACCGCCGACGTTGTAGACCTGCCCCGGGACGCCGTGCTCGAGGACGTGGCCGATGCCGCGCGCGAAGTCCTCCACGTAGAGCCAGTTGCGGACGTTCATGCCGTCGCCGTAGACGGGCAGCTTGTCGCCGTGCAGGGCGTTGAGGACCATCAGCGGGATGAGCTTCTCGGGGTACTGGAATGGCCCGTAGTTGTTCGAGCCGCGGCAGATCAGCGACTCGACGCCGAAGGTGTCGTGGTAGCTGGAGACCAAGAGGTCGGCGCCGGCCTTGGTCGCGCTGTACGGCGAGGAGGGCGCCAGCGGCGACTCCTCGGTGAACGAGCCCTCCGCGATCGAGCCGTAGACCTCGTCGGTGGAGACCTGCAGGTAGCGCACGTTGCGCGCCCGCGCGGTCTCGAGCAGCACGTAGGTGCCCACCGCATGCGTCCGGACGAAGGCGTCGGGCTCGGCGATCGAGCGATCGACGTGCGTCTCCGCGGCGAAGTTGACCACCGCGTCGACGTCGTCCATCGCCTCGGCCGCCGCGCGCGGATCCTCGATCGCCCCGTGGATGAACTCGTGCTCGACGTCCTGCAGGTTCTCGCGCCGGCCGGCGTAGGTGAGCTTGTCGAGGACCACGACGTCGTCGCCGTGCTCGCGCACGCGCTCGCGCACGAAGTTCGAGCCGATGAACCCGGCGCCGCCGCAGACCAGGAGCCTCATCAGGCCACGACCGCCCTTTCGGTCAGATACGCGGCGAGGCCCTCCTGCCACCCGGGCAGCGCGGGCGCGTCGTCGCGCTCGCTGCCGAGCACCGAGTACGCAGGGCGCGGCGCGACACGCGGGAAGCGGGCAGCGGTCGTCGGCAGGACGCGGCAGCGCACGCCGGCGCGGTCGAAGACCTCGACCGCCAGCTCGTACCACGAGCAGGCGCCGGCGCCCGCGGCGTGCAGGATGCCGACGTCGCCGCGGCGTTCGGCGAGCTCGACCAGGGCCTCGGCCAGGTGGACCGACCACGTCGGGCTGCCGACCTGGTCGGTGACGACGCTCACCTCGTCGCGCTCGTGGCCCAGCGCGAGCATCGTGTCGACGAAGTTGCGCCCGCCGGCGCCGAACAGCCAGGCGGTGCGGACGATCGCGTGCTCGTCGGTCGCGGCGGCGACCTGCTCCTCGCCGACCAGCTTCGAGCGGCCATAGGCGCCGATCGGGTTCACCGCGTCGGACTCCAGCCAGGGCTCGTGCTTGGCGCCGTCGAAGACGTAGTCGGTCGAGACGTGCACGATGCGCGCGCCGACCTCGGCTGCCGCGCGCGCGACATTGCCGGCGCCGTCGCCGTTGACGGCGGTCGCGGCGGCCTCGGCCGTCTCGGCGCCATCGACGTCGGTCCACGCGGCGCAGTTGATCACCGTGCGCGGCTCGGCCGCCGCGACGACGCGGCGCACGTGGTCGGCATCGGTGATGTCGAGCTCGGCACGGGAGAGGGCGAAGACGTCGTGCCCCAGCCGGGTGGCCGCAGCGGCGACGGCCTGCCCGAGCATCCCCGCGCCGCCGGTGACCAGCAGGCGCATCGGGCCATCTTTGCGCATCAGGGCCTGGGTGGTCGTTCGCCGTGGCCGTTTAGGCTGACCCCCGGATGCAGCTCGCCAGCTTGCCGATGGCGCTCGAATGGCAGGTCGAGCCCCTGGACTGGACCGTGAGCCCCGACGGCGCGCTGCGCATCGTCGCCGGCCCCCGCACCGACCTGTTCGCCGATCCGGCGGGCGGCCCCGCCGTCCTGGGCGCACCGCGGCTCGTCGGCGCGGTCGAGGGCGACTTCCAGATGAGCGCTCGCGTGCGCGCGGGACTGCAGGAGACCTTCGACGCCGGTGCGCTCGTCCTGCACGGCGGCGAGGACACGTGGGTCAAGCTCGCGCTCGAGCGCTCACCGCAGGGCGAGGCGATGATCGTCTCGGTGGTCACCCGCGGGCGCTCCGACGACGCCAACGGCCGCGTGGTGGCCGGCGACGGCGTCTGGCTGCGCGTGGCGCGCATGGGCGGCGCGTGCGCGCTGCACGCATCCGACGACGGCGAGCGCTGGGAGTTCGTGCGCCACTTCGCGCTCGATGCGCCCGGCGGCCTGGCCGCCGGCTTCCTGGCGCAGTCGCCGACCGGCGAGGGCTGCACGGCGACGTTCGACCACGTGCGGTTCCTTGCGGAGCCGCTCGTGGAACTGCGCGACGGCTCCTAGGCCATGACCGAGAAGGTCTCGCCCTGGCGCAGCTGCGAGCGCGCTTCGGACAGCTGCTGAGCCTGGAGGATCAGCCCGACCTCGCCGCCCGAGGACGGACGGTCCATGGCCTTCCCGGCGGTGGCCAGCGACATGAGGTCGCGGTTGTCGGTCGCCGACATGATCGGGGAGGCGCTCATGGCAGTGAGTATGGAGGAGCGGCTGAGGCCGTCCAGATTCCGCTGGACGGTCGTCGCGCGCTAGGGGATCCCGATCTCGGAGTTGTCGCCGACCATGAAGCGGTAGGCCCGCGGCTGGCCGTCGCTGCGGGCGATGTGGACGTTGCGGCCCAGGAGCGACGCCTCCATGCGGCCGTCGAGGTGGCGCACCGACGAGCCGGCCAGCAGGATCGAGTGCTCGACCTCGGCGCGCTCGATCACGCAGTCCTCGCCGATGGCGGAGTAGGGGCCGACGTAGGCGTCGATCAGATGCGCGCGGGCGCCGATGACCGCCGGGCCGCGGACGGTCGAGCGCTCGAGCCTGGCCCCCGCCTCGACGACGACGCGACCGTCGCACTGCGAGTCGACGAGCTCGCCCTCCACGCGCGTGCCGATGGTGTCGAGGACCAGGCGATTGGCCTCGAGCATGTCCTCCAGGCGCCCGGTGTCCTTCCACCAGCCCTTGACCACGTGCGGCTCGACCCGCCGGCCGCTGTCCACGAGGTACTGGATGGCGTCGGTGATCTCGAGCTCCCCGCGCGGTGAGGGCTTGATCGCGCGCGCGGCGTCGTGGATCAGCGCAGTGAACATGTACACGCCGACGAGCGCCAGGTTGGTGCGCGGCTGAGCCGGCTTCTCGGCCAGCGCGACGACGCGGTCGCCGTCGAGCTCGGCGACGCCGAAGTGCTCGGGATCCGGCACCGGGGTGAGCAGGATGAGGGCGTCGGGGCCGTTGGCGCGGAAGGCGGCTACCAGCTCGTCGATGCCGCCCTGCAGAAGGTTGTCGCCCAGGTACATGACGAACGGGTCGACGCCCAGGAACGGCTCGGCGGTGAGGACGGCGTGCGCCAGGCCCGCGGGCTCGTCCTGGACGATGTAGGTGATGCGCACGCCGAAGGCGGAGCCGTCGCCGGTCGCCTCGCGGATCTCGCCGCCGGTCTCGGGGGCGATGATGATCCCGACCTCCTCGATGCCGGCGTGCGCCATCGCCTCGATGCCGTAGAACAGCACCGGGCGGTTGGCCACCGGCACGAGCTGCTTGGCGCTGGTGTGGGTGATCGGGCGCAGGCGGGTGCCGCGGCCGCCCGAGAGGATCAGGCCCTTGAGGCGGTCCATGAGCTAGTACACACCGGCGAGCTTGCGGTGATCCCAGGTCACGCGCGACTGCTCGACGAACTCCAGCGCGACGCGCTTGGGCGCCTGCGCGGTGACCATCGCGCGCGTGTCGTCATCGAGGGCGCCGCCCGTGTAGCGCTCGAAGATCTCGATCCCGAGGGCGGCGACGTCCTCGGTCTCGCGATGGATGGCCGCGTCGGTCTCGAGCATGACGCCGCGCAGGACCTCGTAGTCGACGCCCGCCTCGACCTGCAGCGTCGCGCGCGGATCGCGCTCGAGATTGCGGACCTTCTGGGACTTCGCGTAGGTCCAGGACCACAGGCGCCCGTCGCGCACGACGTACCACAGCGGCATCAGGTGCGGGCGCCCATCGCGGCCGTTCGTCGCGCAGACGACCGTCCGCTCCTCGTCGAGGAAGGCCAGGGCCTCGTCATCGCTCATCTTGATCTGGTCGCGCCGGCTCACGCGCCGAACGCTACTTAACCGCCAGGTCTGCCGCTGTGCGTCGTTGCAAGCCGCGAGTGCCAGACCACGAGGCGACGCACCTCCTGCCACCACACGCCGCGAGCATCGTCCTCGCGCGGCGTGCAGTCGAGGCGCTGCCGCTCACGCCGGGGCGCACCGGAGAGGTGAAGCTCATCGTCTCCGAGCTCGTCACCAACAGCATCGAGCACGGTGACCTCGGGACGCTCGACCGCATCGAGCTGCACGCGGTCGTCGACGCGAGCGGGGCCCTGCACATGGACGTCTGCGATCCCGGGCCCGGCCCGCCACCGGGCGCCCGGCAGGGCATGGGCTGGCGGATCCTCGAGCGCATGGCCGACCGCTGGGGCAGCGACCGTAGCCACGGCCAGGCGCGGGTGTGGTTCGAGCTCGACGCGTCGCCGTAGTCGTCCGCTCTGCGCTTGTGGCGCCGCGCAGCGCCCAACAGCATCACGGAGGGGAAGGGAGCGAGGGCCGGCTCGCGGCGCGCGCTGTCGTCCTCAGGCGTGCGCGCCTTGATGTCCAAAGCGCGCGTGTTTCGCAACAGTCTGTGGAGACGGCCAAAGGGGTGGGCTCTGTTTCCGGACACTATGGCCGTTTAGGGAGCCCACCCCCGGCCCTAGCGGACGACCTTGCCGTGGCGGTAGCGGACCTTGATGTGCAGCGTCGAGCGCGAGGTCACCCTGGTGCTGAGCAGGTTGCCGCGGTACTCGAAGCGCAGGTCGCGCGTCTTGAGGTTCAGCGGCAGGATCAGCGTCAGCTTGCCGGCGTCGCGCGAGCGCAGGCCGGTCTTGACGAGCTTGCGCTTGCCGTTCTTCAGGACGTGGATGACGTCGATGCGCGCGCGGACGATCGAGTGGCCCGCGCAGTTGACGATCCGCCCGCGCACGACCTGGCGGCGGCCGAGGCGGCTGGTCAGCGAGCGCTTGTGGTTCTTGGCGAAGTACATCGTCAGGTGCCCGCAGGTGCCGCCGCGGACGCCGTTGGCCAGCGTGGTGCGGCTGTCGGCGCCGTTCGCGGAGCCGGTGCCGTTGCCGTTCCCGTTGCCCGAGCCGTTGCCGCCGCCCGTCGGGGTCTGGCCGCGCGGGTCGCAGACGCTGCCGGCGTAGCCGACCTGCGCCTGGCCGGAGATCATGTCCAGCAACGGGGTGCCCGCCGCCGAGAGGACCTTCAGGTGGACCGCGTTGACCGTCAGCGAGCCGGCGGTGCGGATCTGCTCGTCGAACTTGAGGTCGACGAGGTCGACGAGGTCGCCGAGCGGCGCGAGCTGCTGGGCGAGTTGCTGCGCGGCCTGCTCGATCGGGACCTCCTGGCCGGCGATGGTGACGCCGTTGGTCTCACTGGAGCCGTCGAGCACCGGCGAGCCGGCGACACAGACCGCGGAGGCCTGCGCCTTGGCGACGCGGACGCCGAGCGTCGTGGTGCTCGCGCCCGGGGGAAGCTGGACGGCGAGGTTCTCGACGCGGCCGATGGCTCCGATGGCCTGGCGCGCGGCGATCTCGTCCGCGGGCGAGGCGACCGTGGTGGCCGACGACGTCTGCGCCGTGAGGGCTCCCGGCGGCAGGCCGGCGGAGCTCGGGAGGCTGTCGAGCCCGGTGGCGCTCGACACGCACGGCGTCCCTGAGGCGGTCACCGGATTGGCGGGCGGGTTGCCGGCCACCGAGCTCGAGTTCGCGCTGGCGCTGCACTGCCAGGCGGGCTGCGCCTGGGCCGCGCCGGCCATCGCAGCGGTTGCCAGGCCTGACACGAGGACTGCCCCTGACCACATCATGAGTCGCATACATCGTCTCTCTACGAATTGCTGGACGGACCGTCCCGGCGACGGCACTGGGGTCGGTGTTGTCCACCAACCGCCGTTCAACAAAACATTGCACCGACGACCGGTGCATCGGGATCCATCCAGCGGGCGACAGCTACCGCTAAGCGCGTGCCGCGACCTGCAGCCTGGCGACCGCCCGCCGCACGGCCTCGCGCGCCGCGGGCGGCTCGAGGACGGCGGCGTCGCCGGCCTCCTTGAGCACCTCGCGCACCAGCCAGTCCTCGCCGGCGTAGCTGAGCTCGACGACGAGCGCGCCGTCCTCGAGCTCCTGCACGACGGTGCGCTCCTCGCGCGCCCAGCGTGCGCGCTCGGGCGAGATCCAGACCCGTGCCGTGCGCGACGCCTCGACCTCGCCGGTGCGCGGCCAGCCCTCCACATCGGCGGCCGGATCGACCTCCGGGCGCGGGGTGAACGCGCTCTCGAGCACCTCAGCGGTCTTGATGCGGTCCAGGCGGAAGTGGCGGACGTCGTCCTTGGAAGGATCGAAGCAGGCCACGTACCAGCCCTCGCGCCCGTTGATCAGGGCATAGGGCTCGACCGTGCGCTCGGAGAACTCGTCCTCGTTGGCCTTGTAGTACTCCAGGCGCAGCAGGTGGCGCGCGACGATGGCCTCCGAGACCACGCGGGCGACGACCGAGTCGTCGCCGCCGGCCGAGGCGATCTGCAGCCCCTGCTCCATCGGGTCGGCACCGAGCGCGGCGACGATCTTCTCGCGGGCGCTGGTCAGCGCGCCCTCGGGCAGGTGCTCGCCGATGAGGTCGATGGCCGCCACCAGCGCCTTGGCCTCCACCGGCAGCAGACGCGCCGGGCGCGCGAAGTTGTCGGAGTAGGGCTCGGGGTCGACCTCGATCCAGCCGTCGTCGGCGACCTCGGCGTAGAGGACGTAGGAGCCGCCGCCGAAGTTCACGACGTTCAGGACGTTGACGTCCTCGCGCAGCTCGGCCCCGGTGATCTGCAGGCGCTCGCACACGATCTCCTCGCGCAGGCGCTCGCCGGCCCGCCCCGCCTCGATGAGGATCGAGGCCAGCGTGACCAGGCGCGCGAAGCGCTCGGGGCGGATGGCCGCCTCGCGGCGCCCGTTGGTCTCGGCGGGGGCGACCTCCGCCTCCTCCGACGGTGCCGACGCCACCGCGGCGGCCAGCAGCGGCTCGGACTCGTGGAGCTCGGCCAGGCGCCCCACGCGCTCGGCCACCACGTCGACCAGCTCCGGCGGGCTCTCGACGCGGGCGTGCTCGCCGAGGCTCAGCGCCCACGAGGCGAGCTGGCGCGCGCTCGCGTAGGAGGTCGAGAAGAGCACGCCGTCCTGCGCCGCGGTGAAGCTGCCGAAGCGCCCGTAATGACGCTCCACGAGCCAGGCGACGCGGTCGGAGATCCACACCTCGGCGGTCCCGATCGGCTCGCCGTACTGCCAGTCGGCGCGGCTGGCGTACTCGCGCGGGTCGAAGTCCTTGGGGCGCTTGAAGTCGTGTTCGGCCTTGGTGGCGTAGGCCACCTTGCCGCGGATGCGCGACAGCCGGAACACGCGCAGTGCGTTGCGCTCGTGCGAGCGGCCGAGCACGTAGAACTGCCCGCCGCGGAAGAGCAGGTGGTACGGGTCGACCTTGCGCGCGCCCAGCTCGTCGCGCTCCATCGTGTAGTAGTCGAAGGTGATCGTCTTCTGGCGGAAGATCGCGGTCTCGATCTTGGCCAGGCGCTGGGAGAGGTCGTGTCCGCCGGCGCTGCCGGTGATGCCGAGCGCCAGCCCGCGCTGCTCGGGCGCCTGCAGCGGCGAGGGGCGGCCCCACGAGATCTGCTGCAGCGCCAGGCGCAACGGCTCGGCGTAGGCGAACTCGCCGTCGAGCAGGGTCAGGGCGAACTGCAGCGAGGCGAGCTCCTCGTCGGTGAACGCGATGGCCGAGAGGTGGAAGTTCTCCGGGCGCAGCGAGTAGTTCTCCTGCTCGGCCACACCGTCGATGGGCTTGTCGACGGTCAGGTGGATGCCCAGCGACTCGAGCTCGGACCGGTCGGCGTAGAAGCGCCGCGCGAATGCGTCCTCGTTCATGCCGCTGTAGCCCTCGACGTCGCGTCGGATCTCCAGGGCCGTGACCGGCCGGCGCTCGGCCATCAGGTAGGAGATCAACGAAAGCTGCCGGATCAGCTTCTCTGTGTCCTTCGCCATTGCTCCACTCAAGATAGATGTGCGGCGCGGCGACCGGCCCGCCCGGTGGCATTCCAGCCGCTCTTTGCGGTCTTTCGTGGCAGTCAGCCGCGGCAAGTAGGCTGGTTGCCGAACCTGATGACCAAGCTCGTGATCATCGACGACCACGAGGCCCTCCGTGAGGGACTCGTCGCGTTGCTGCGCGGGCACGGGATGGAGGTCGTCGCCACCGCGGGCAACGTGGCCGCCGGGATCGACCTCGTCCAGCACACCGAGCCCGACGTGGCGATCGTCGACATCCGCCTGCCCGACGGCAGTGGGATCGAGCTCACGCGCGAGCTGCTCGTCCAGCGCCCCGACCTGGGCGTGATCCTCTACACGGGCGACGCCGACGCCGAGCTGCTCTACAGCGGCCTGGACTCCGGCGCGCGCGGCTACGCCCTGAAGGCGGGCTCCATGCAGGAGCTGGTCGGCGCAATCGAGACCATCGTGGCCGGCGGGTCCTACGTCGACCCGCGGCTGGACCGCATCCTGCTCTCCCCGCGCGCGACCGCCCAGGTCCCTCACCTCTCGCCGCGCGAGCGCGAGATCATGCACCTCATGGCCGAGGGCGGCACCGCGGAGGCCATCGGGACCGCGCTGGGCGTGTCGGTGGAGACCGTCCGCACCCACGTGCGCAACGTCATCCGCAAGCTCCAGGCGCGCAATCGCGTCCACGCCATCGCGCTCGCACTCGAGCGCGGCGAGATCGCGCTCGACGCCCCGCCACCCTCGCGCTGAGCATGGCCGGCGACGAGCTGCAGACGCTCGTGCACGACCTGCGCACGCCCCTGACCCTCGTGGAGGGCTTCAGCGATCTGCTGGTGCGGCGCGGCGAGGACCTCCCCGCGGCCGAGCGCGACGAGTACGTCCAGCGCATCGCCGCCGCCGCCCGCGAGATGCGCGAGCTGCTCGACCGGACCCGGCTCTAGGCGCCCGCGGCCGAGCCCTGCGCGCGGATGCGCTGGTGGCGGTCGACGAGCGCGGCGGTCACCCGCAGCGCGCCCTTCGCGGAGGGCACGAGCACATGCGCCGCGGGGAGGCGGACCCTGCGCGTGCGCGTGCGCACGCGCTTGGACAGCGTGCACCGCAGGCGCCCCTTGTTGGGGCCGGCACACAGGCGCAGGCGCCAGGTTCCGGCGGTGACGGTGACCTTCGCCGATTTCGTGCGCACCTCGCGCCCGGCGCGGACGGAGACGACGGTCGCCGCCAGCGTGCCCTTGGAGTGGCGCGCGTGGTCGCGCAGCGCGATGCGCAGCCTGGTGGGCGCGGCCGGCTTCGGGGTGGGGACGAGCGGCACGATCGCCGCGACCGGGGCCGTCGGGGCCGAGGCCACGATCGCGGAGCCGTCGACGTTGCTCGCCGTGACGACCACCCGCAGCGCGACGCCCGCGTCGGCGCTGCTGGCCAGGTAGCTGGGGCCGACCGCACCCGGGACGCTCGCCCAGTCGGCGCCGGCCGCGCGCTGCCATTGCAGCGCGTAGGTCGTCGGGCGGTTGAGCCATGTCCCGAAGCTGGCGGTGAGCACGGCGCCGGGCTGCGTCGGGCCGTCGACGGTCGGCAGCGCGGTGTTCACCGGGACGGTGGGGACGATGTTGTCGCCGCACGCCGGCGCGAGCTTGGCGCACGCGCCCATGAAGGCGCTGGTGTAGACGTTCCAGTGCGTATCGAGGTAGCTGCCGACCGCCGGGTCGGGGTTGAAGTAGTCGTCGTGGCCGCAGTCGTAGGTCTGCGGGACCGCGCCGCCGGCCAGCGGGCAGACGCTCGAGTTGTAGCTCGCCGCCTCGGGCGTGCCGTCGGGGTAGCACATGACGTCCTCGCCGTCGGTGCAGTGCCAGCCGGAGGTGTGGTGGGGCGCGGTCTGCTGGACGCCGCCGAGGTTGTGCGTGATCTCGTGCAGCATCACGGTGGGCTGCCAGTCGTACGGCGCCGGGGTGGTGCCCGGATGGGTCCACATGGAGGCCATCAGGCCGCCGGCGTTGCTGATGTTGCCCGCGTCGGCACGGTCGTCGGGCTGGACCTGCGCGATGCCCCACTCATCCGTCGCGTCCGTGAGGCCCTCGGCCAGCACGAAGACGTCGCGCGGGCCGCCCGCGGGGCCCAGGGCCGGCCCGATCTCGTCGAGCAGATGGTCGAAGTCCTGCGAGATGTCGTAGGTGGAGTTCGAGTAGTAGGTGCGCGTGTGCGTCAGGTGCACGACCTGGATGTCGACGTACTGCGGGCCGCACTCGTTGCCCATGTCGAAGCGCAGCGCGCGGCGGCCGCCGGTCTGCAGCGCCAGGTACTGCTCGATGCGCGAGACGTCGGCCTGCAGCGAATCCGACCACGTCGCGAAGTTGTCGGTCTGGTCGCTGGCGTGGACGTAGACGACCTTGATCTGCGCGGCGCTCGAGGGATACGCGGCGTGCACCGTGTCGTCCGTGGTGCGCTCCGAGCCACACCACGTCGTGGGCAGGAACTGCGGCAGGTCGGGCGCGACCGTGCCCGCCATGCCGGCGACCGCGAGCGCGTGGTTGATGTCAGCGCCGGCCAGCTGCGCGCCCGTGTCGCGGTGATCGGGCTCGGCCTCGTCGTGGGCGCCGGCGACCGGCGCGAGCGCCAGGAGCAGCAGAACGGCGACCAATGGTGCAGCGAGGCGCATGACCTCCCTGTGATCGGCGGCTCACCCGTCCTCCTGCATGCGCGGCTAGACGCATGATGGAGAGAAGATTGCCCACCTCCACCCCGAACCCGGGGTGTCCGGTCCCAAGAGCCTGGGGCGGAGGTGAGCAACCCCCGTGATCGGTTCGGCGCTCCTACGCTTGATCGGTCTGGACGGACGCCTGGACGGTCGCCCGAGCGGGCCTAGGCGGCGCGGCGTTCGGGTTCGGCGGTGGGCGGCCCGAAGTAGGCGCTGGCGCCGACGCCGCGATCGAAGCCCGTCCACACGGAGCCGGGCGCGAGGCCCTTCTCGAGGCGATCGAAGGAGCCGAGCTTGCCGCCGAGGTTGTCGATCATGTGCACGAGCCATGCCTCGCGCGTGGCGGGCACCACGGGGCTGCCGTGCTCGAGCGAGCCGTGGTGGCTGAGGACGATGTGCAGCAGCGCCTGCGCCGTCTCGGGCGGGAAGCCCGGCAGCTCCTCGATGGCGCGGCGGACGCGGTAATAGCCCAGCGGGATCTCGCCCTGCAGGCGCCCGGCATCGGTGAGGTCGATGGCGGCAGGGTCGGCGGTGTAGGCCTCGAGCTTGCCGATGTCGTGCAGCAGCGCGCCGGTGACCGCCACGTCGCGATCGATGCCGGGGAACGTCGAGGCCATCGCGCTCACGCCCTGGGCGACCGTGAGGCAGTGCTCGAGCAGCCCGTGCACGTAGGCCTGGTGGTAGAGCTTGGCCGCCGGCGCGCGCCGGTAGAGCTCCCACGTCGCCGTGTGCGAGCCCAGCACCCGATCGAGCAACGCGTGCAGGTGCGGATCCTGGACGGTGGCGACGAGCTCGCGCACCTCCATCTCCATCGTCTCCGCCGAGTGCGGCGGGCCGTCGACGAGGTCGTCGAAGGCGAAGGAGCCCGGGGCCGCCTCGTCGAGCGCGCGCAGTGCGAGCTGCGCGCCCCAGCGCGGGTGGATCTCGTACTGGCCGCGCACGCGGATCGCGCGGCCGGCCTGGCACAGCTCGGTCGCCGCCGGCACGTCCTCGCGGACGATGGCCGCCAGCCGGCCGGTGCGGTCGCCGAGGGAGAGCTTGAGGAACTGCGTGCCGTCGCTGCGCGTGCGCAGCTCGGCCGCGCGCACGAGCAGGACCTGGTCCACATCCTGTCCGTCGGTGAGGTCACGCACGAGCACGGCGAAAACCGTAGGGCCGCGCGCGGACGTCACTAGTGTGCAGGGCCGTGAGCGATCGCACCGTCCTCGTCACCGGAGGTACCGGCGGCCTCGGCGCCGCGGTCACCCGCGCGTTCCTGGAGGAGGGCTGGCGCGTCGTCGTGCCGTGGATCGCCGAGCGCGAGCTGGCGCGCGTCGAGGACCACGAGCGCCTGGAGCTCGTCCAGGCCGACCTCTTCGATCCCGCCGCGGTCGCGCACGCGGCCGCGGCCGCCGGGCCGTCGCTGCGCGCGCTGGTCAACCTGGTCGGCGGCTTCGCGATCCACGACCGCGTGCACGAGACCCCGATCGAGACGTTCGAGGAGCAACTGCGCCTGAACCTCCGCCCGGCCTATCTGGCGTCCAGCGCCGCGTTGCCGGCGATGCTCGAGGCCGGCAGCGGGTCGATCGTCTGCGTCTCCTCGCGCGCGGCGCGACAGCCCTTCCCCGGGGCCGCGGGCTACATCGTGGGCAAGGCGGCGGTGCTCGCCCTCGTCGACGCCCTCGACGCCGAGTACCGCAAGGACGGCGTGCGCGTGAACGCCGTGCTGCCGAGCGTCATCGACACGCCGGCGAACCGCGCGTCGATGCCCGACGCCGACTTCGAGACGTGGGTGCGCCCCGATCAGATCGCCAACGTGATCCGCTTCCTGTGCTCAGACGACGCGTCGGTCACAAGTGGCGCGCACGTACCTGTCTATGGTCTGGCGTGATGCCTGCTCGACACGTCGAAGATCACAAGTGGTGGACGCTCACGGCGGTGTGCGTGGCGACGTTCATGCTCCTCATCGACATCACGATCGTGAATGTCGCCCTGCCCGACATCGCCAAGGCGCTGCACTCGTCGTTCACGGACCTGCAGTGGGTGATCGACGCCTACGCGCTGTCGCTCGCCGCGCTGCTGCTGACCTGGGGCGCGACCTCCGACCGCGTCGGACGGCGCTACATCTTCGTCGTCGGGCTGGGGATCTTCACCGTCGCGTCGCTGGGCTGCGCGCTGTCGACCAGTCCCCTCATGCTCAACCTCGCGCGCGCCGTGCAGGGCGTCGGCGGCGCGGCGATGTTCGCCACCTCGCTCGCGCTGCTGGCCTCCGCCTTCCACGGCCGCGAGCGCGGCACGGCGGTGGGGATCTGGGGCGCGACCATCGGGGCGGCCGTCGCCATCGGGCCGCTGGCCGGCGGCGCGCTGACCGAGACCATCGGCTGGGAGTCGATCTTCTACATCAACGTCCCGATCGGGATCGCCGCGATCTACATCTCGCTCACGCGCGTGGCGGAGTCCAAGGATCCCGACGCCGGGCCGAACGACTGGCTGGGGCTCGTCACGTTCTCGGGCGGCCTCTTCCTGCTCATCTTCGCGCTCGTGCGCGGCAACGCCGAGGGCTGGGGCAGCACGCTGATCGTCTCCTTCCTGATCGGCGCCGTCGTCCTGCTGGTGGCCTTCGTGGTCGTCGAGGCGCGCATCCGGTACCCGATGTTCGACCTCACGCTGTTCCGCAAGCCGACCTTCGGCGGGGCGTGCATCGCCGCCTTCGCCCTGTCGGCGTCCATGTTCTCGATGTTCCTGTACCTGACGCTCTACCTGCAGAACGGCCTCGGGTTGACGCCGTTCCAGGCCGGCGTGCGCTTCCTGCCGCTCTCGCTGCTGTCCTTCGTCGTCGCGCCGCTCGCGGGGCGGATGTCGGCGCGGGTGCCGATCCGCGCCCTCATCGGGGGCGGCATGGCGCTGGTCGGGATCGCCCTGATCCTCATGCGCGGGCTGTCGGCCTCCTCGGAGTGGACGGCCCTGCTGCCCGGCTTCATCGTCGCCGGCATCGGCGTCGCGCTGGTCAACGCGCCGCTCGCGTCGACCGCGGTCAGCGTGGTCCCGCCGCAGCGCGCCGGCATGGGCTCGGGCATCAACTCGACCTTCCGGCAGGTCGGCATCGCCACGGGAACCGCGGCGCTCGGCGCGCTCTTCCAGCACATCCTGGTCAACGATGCGACGGGCCCGCTGGCGCGCGTGCCCGCCGAGGTCCTTGCCCAGGGTCGCGCGCCCATTCCGGGACCGGTGGCGCACAAGGCGTACCTCGCGCTCTTCACCGATGGCCTGAACGACATCCTGCTCGTCGCCGCGATCGTCGCCTTCGCGGGCGCGGTGCTCTCGTTCGTCCTCATCCGCGGCAGCGACTTCGTCGCGTCGCAGCGTGCCGCGCCGCCCGAGGCCGAGCCGGAGCTGACCGTCGCCGGCTAGCGCAACGCCGGCTGCGGCCGATCGCCACGCACGGCGCTACCCTGATCGGTCCGATGAGGCGCCTGATCTTCCTTGCCCTGCTCTGCTCGCTGCTGCTCTCCGCCCCCGCAGGCGCCCAGCTGACGCACATCCGTGCCGGCATGAGCGCCGGCGGCGTCGACCTCTCGGGGCTCACGGTGCCCGACGCGACGGCGAAGCTCGACGCCGAGCTCGCGCCGCGTCTGGCGCCCGATCTGCTCATCGGCGTGGCGGGGAGGCCGTGGGTCCTGAAGATGGCCGACGCCAAGCTCAAGCTCGATTCCTCGCGCACGGCCAAGCGCGCGCTCTACGCCAAGGCCGGGCTGACGCAGGTTCCCCCGGCGATCAGCCACTCCCACGTGGCGGTGGCGGCGTTCGTCGCCGACATCGCCAAGCGGGTCGGCAAGCCCGCGCGCGACGCGAAGATCAAGATCACCCTGCGCCACATCTACCGCCAGCGCTCGCGGCCGGGGCGCGGCCTCGACGTCGCCGTGGCGGCCAAGGCGATCGACACCGCCATCGACGATCCCGCCGCCCCGCGGGTGCTGCACCAGCCGCTGAAGCGCGTGCGCGCGAAGGTCAACGCCAACGACCTGGCCCGCGTCTACAACACCGTCATCACCATCGACCAGGCGCACTTCAAGCTGCGCCTGTTCAAGGGCCTGAAGTTCCGCAAGAGCTACGGCGTGGCCGTCGGCCAGCCGGCCTACCCGACGCCCAACGGGCGCTTCGCGATCCAGGACAAGCAGGTCAACCCGACGTGGTCGGTGCCCAACTCGCCGTGGGCCGGCGAGCTGCAGGGCACGACCGTGGAGGGCGGCAGCGCCGCCAACCCGCTGAAGGCGCGCTGGATGGGCATCGCCAACGGCGTCGGGATCCACGGCACCGGCGAGGACTACTCGGTCGGCACGCGCGCGTCGCACGGCTGCATCCGCATGCACGTGGCCGACGTGATCGACCTGTTCAAGCGCGTCCCCGTGGGGACGCCCGTGCTCATCCAGTAGCCCGCAGGGGCGCGCTGCGGCGCCCAGTAGCATCGCGGCACATGGACGTCACAGCAGTCCCGCTCACCTCGCTCTCGCACGGCGCCGGATGCGGGTGCAAGCTGCCGGCCGCGGAGCTGCTGCCGATCGTCCGCAACCTGCCCGCCTCGACGGCGCCCGAGCTGCTGGTGGGCTCGGCCACCGGCGACGACGCCGCCGTATGGCGGATCTCCGACGAGCTGGCGCTGGTGCAGACGGTCGACTTCTTCACGCCGGTGGTGGACGACCCCTACGACTTCGGCCGCATCGCCGCGGCCAACGCGCTGTCCGACGTCTACGCGATGGGCGGGCGGCCCCTGACCGCACTGAACATCGTGGCCTGGCCGCTCGAGCAGCTCGGCGCGGCGGCGCTGGGCGAGGTGCTGCGCGGCGGGATGGACGTCGTGCGCGCCGCCGGCGCCGAGGTTGTCGGCGGCCACTCGATCGACGACCCCGAGCCCAAGTACGGGCTCGCGGTCACCGGTGCCGTGCACCCCGACCGCATGATCGCCAACGCCGGCGGCCGGGCCGGCGACGCGCTGGTGCTGACCAAGCCGCTGGGCGCGGGCGCCGTGGTCACCGCGCGCAAGCGCGGACAGGAGGACGAGGCGCTGCTGGCCCGCGCCGTCGAGGTGATGGCGGCCCTCAACGCCGACGCCGGTGCTGCCGCGGTCGCCGCCGGCGCCTCGGCGATGACCGACGTCACCGGCTTCGGCCTGCTCGGGCACCTGCACGCGCTCGCGCGCGAGAGCGGCGTCGCGGCGGAGATCGACGCCGCGGCCGTTCCGGCGCTGGACGGCGTCGAGCTCATGCTCGAGGACGAGCGCGCGCTGTCGGGCGGGAGTCGCCGCAACCGCGAGTACGCGGAGGGCTTCGCGTTCTTCGCCGGCGCGGTGGCGCCGTGGCGTGCACGCCTGGTGTGCGACGCGACGACGTCGGGCGGCCTGCTCGTCGCCGTCGATCCGGCGCGGGCGGCCGAGGTGCCGGGGCCGGTCGTCGGGCGGCTCGCGGCCGGCGATCCGGGCGCCATCGCGGTGGCATAGGGACGCTGCGGTGAGCGCCGCCGCCGTCGTCCTCGAGCGTGATGCGGAGCTCGCGCGCATCGAGGCGGCGGTGACGCGGGCGCAGGGCGGCCACGGCAGCCTGCTCGTCGTCGAGGGCCCGGCGGGCATCGGCAAGTCGGCGCTCATCGGCGCCGTGCGGGCGGTCTCCGACGCGGCGGGGACGCGGACCCTGCGCGCGCGCGGCGGCGAGCTCGAGCGCGACTTCGCCTTCGGCGTGGTCCGGCAGCTGATCGAGCCGGCGTTGGCGGAGGCGCCCGCGCGCACGCGCGACGATCTCCTGCAGGGCCCGGCGGGGGTCGCCGGGCGGCTGCTCGGCCTGCCCGGGGCGCTGCCCGAGGGCAGCGAGGGCCAGGTCGCCGCGCCCGACGCGTCGTTCACCGTCCTGCACGGGCTGTACTGGCTGTGCGCGAACCTCGCCGGCGACCGGCCACTGGTGGTGACCGTCGACGACGCCCATTGGGCCGACGCGGCCTCCCTGCGCTTCCTGGCCTTCCTGCTGCCGCGCCTGGAGGAGCTGTCGCTCGCTCTGGTGGTGGCGACGCGGCCCGAGGCCGAGGGTCCCGCGGCGCCACTGCTGGGGTTGCTGCTGGGCGATCCGCTCGCGCGCGTGCTGCGCCTCGCACCACTGTCGGTGAACGCGGTCGGGCGCCTGATCGAGGACGGCCTGGGTCAGGCCCCGGCCCCCGTGTTCGCCGCCGCCTGCCGGCGCACGACCGGCGGGGTCCCGTTCCTCGTGCGCGAGCTGGTGGCGGCGCTGCACGACGAGGGCGTCGCGCCGACGAGCGGCGAGGCGCAGCGGGTCGAGGAGCTCGGCGCGCGCACCATCGGGCGCGCCATGCTCGTGCGCCTCAGCCGCCTGCCCGCGGTCGCCGGCCGCCTCGCCCGGGCCGTGGCGGTGCTCGAGACCGCCGAGCTCGCCCAGGCCGCGGACCTCGCCGGCCTCGACACCGATGCGGCCGCCGCGGCGGCGGACCTGCTGGTCGCCGCGAGCATCCTCGGCCCGCGCCGCCCGCTGAGCTTCGTGCACCCGATCGTCCGCGCGGGGATCCTCGAGGAGGTGCCGCCCGCCGAGCGCATGCGGGCGCATCGCCGCGCCGCGGAGTTGCTCGCCATCCGCGAGGACAGCGCCGAGCGCGTGGCCGAGCACCTGCTGGCCACCGAGCCCGCCGGCGACGCGTGGACGGTGGCGCGCCTGACCGAGGCCGCGCGCGAGGCCACCCGCCGCGGCGCGCCGGAGTCGGCGGTCAGCTACCTGCGCCGCGTCCTGGCCGAGCCGCCGCCGCCGGGCGCGCGCCCCCAGGTCCTGCTCGACCTGGGGGTGGCCGAGGCCACCGCCGGTCAGCCCCAGGGCGAGGTCCATCTGCGTGAGGCGCTCGCGACGGCCGGCGACGACGACGTGCGCCTCGGCGCCGCGCTCGTGCTGGCCCACGTGCTGGGCCGTGGCGAGCGGATCCCCGCGGCGATCGAGGTCATCGACCTGGCCGCCGCGAGGCTCGCCGACGGGCGCGGGCGCGCACGCGTGCTGCTCGAGTCGATGGCGACGGGCGCGGGAATGCTCGATGCCGCGACGGCCCCTCGCCTGGCCTCGCGCATGCGGGCCATGCGCCGCGCCGCCGACCACGCGCACGTGCCCCGCGAGGTCCTGGCCGTGGCCGCGCTGGTCGCCGTCCACGCCAACGAGCCCGCCACGACCTGCATCGCGCTGGCGCAGCGGGCGCTCGCCGCCGGCCCGCGGATCGTCCCCGAGCCCACCGATCTGCCCTGGTTCGCGCAAGCGACGGTCGCGCTCATCTGGGCCGACGCGCACGCCGAGGCCCAGGTCCCCCTTGACGCCGGCGTCGCCGAGAGCCGCGCGACCGGCGACCCTGCCCTCTTCGGTATGAGCCTGTCCCAGCGCGCCTGGCTGCTGCTGCGCCTCGGCGACCTGCAGGGCGCCGAGGGCGACGCCCGCACGGTGCTCGAGGCCGCCGACCTGGCGGCGCCCGAGCTCTACCGAAAGCTGGCGGCGGCCATCCTCGTCAACGCCTCGATCGAGCAGGGCGAGCTCGATCAGGCCCAGAGCGTGCTTGACGGCTTCGGCCTCGACGAGTCCGCGCGCACCCAGACCTCCGCCGTGCTGCGCCTCGCCCGCGGGCGCCTGCGCCTGGCGCAGGAGCGCCCCGACGAGGCCGTCGACGACATCCTCACCGCGGGCCGGATCGTGTCCGCCACCGGGTCGTCATGCCCGGGCTACCTCGCCTGGCGCTCGGGCGCGGCGCTCGCCCACCTGGCCCTGGGCGAACGCGAGGACGCCCTGCGGCTCGCGACGGAGGAGGTCGAGCTGGCCCGCGCCTTCGGCGGCCTGCGCACGCTCGGGGTCTCGCTGCGGACGGCCGGCGTGGTGGCGGGCGGCGCGGAGGGCGAGGCCCTGCTGCGCGAGAGCGTGGCCTGCCTGGAGCGCACCGGGATCGCGCTCGAACGCGCCCGGGCGCTGGCCGAGCTGGGGGTGCTGGTCCGCGCGACCGGGCGGCGCTCGCAGGCGCGCCTGATGCTGCGCCAGGCGCTCGACGTGGCCCACCACGCGGGCGCGGCGCCGCTGGCCAACCTCGCCGAGGCCGAGCTACGGGCGACCGGCGCCAAGCCGCGCCGGGTGGCCCTCAGCGGGGTCGAGGCGCTGACGGCCAGCGAGCGGCGCGTGGCCGAGCTGGCGGGCGACGGCCTCACCAACCGCGAGATCGCCCAGGCGCTGTTCGTGACGATGCGGACCGTCGAGGGTCACCTGACGCGCGTCTTCGCCAAGCTCGAGCTGAGCTCGCGCGACGAGCTGCCCGACGTCCTGCGCGCCCCGCGGTAGCTCGCGCACGGCGGGGCGACGACGGGGGCGATCGCGAGCTCGGCATCCAGCACCCCGCCGCTGAGCGAGCGCACGCGAAAGCCGAGCCGGTCCAGGAGGGTGCGGGCGGCCCGGTTGCCGGCGAGCGTGCTGCCGGTGAGCGCGGTCACGTCGTTCGCGCGTGCGCGCTCGATGAGCCGCGCGGCGAGGGCGCGGCCGATCCCGCGGCGCTGCCAGGCGTCGGCCACGGCGAGCGCGAGGTCGGCCACCGTGCCCCCGCCGTGGCCCGTGGCGTAGCGCCCGACGCCGACGATCTGCCCGGTCGTCTCGTCGATGGCGACGAGCGCCTCATGGGTCACGTGATCGACGTCGGTCAGGTAGTCGAGCTCGCGCTCGCTGAGCCGCGGCTTGGGGCCCAGGAAGCGCTGGTGGCGCGACTGATCACTCAGGCGCGCGAAGGCGTCGGCGAGCGGCAGGCGATCGGCGGGGTCGATCGGCCGCACGCGCAGGCGCGCTCCGTCGGCGAGGGTCATCTGGCCGGGCATGGCCTCAGATCCCGCACGCGCGCGCGACCTGCGCCCGGCCGCGGAAGAGACGGCTGTGCAGCGTGCCCTCGGCGATGCCGAGCTCGCGCGCGGCGTCGCCCGCGCGGTAGCCGTTGACGTCGACCATCACGACGGCCTCGCGGAACGCCTTGGGCAGCGCGGCGACCGCGTCGAGCACCTCGCGCGCCTGGCGCGCGCTGATCGGCCGATCCTTCGCGCCGTGGTCGACGGGCTCGAAGTCCTCGGGCAGCGCGGTGGTGCGCACGCGGCTGGCCGCCGAGCGCAGGCGGCTGAGGTGCGTGTTGCGCACGGCCTGGACGAGATAGGCGGCCTCGCTGCCTGTGACGACGCGCGGGCGGCGCAGAACCCGCTCGAAGGTGTCCTGCACCAGATCCTCGGCGTCGCCGTGCCGGCCACAGAGATGCCGCGCGACCCGCGTCAGGCGCTCCATGTGAGAGGCCAGGCGCTCCGGGTCGAGAGGGCGGGAAACAGCAAGGGTCGACATGAGGCCATGGTGCGGTTTGCGCGGACGTCCGCGCAACGGGGGTCGACCCCTGACTTTCCGCCTGCTACGGCGGCTTTCCACGATGCGGGGGTGTTGCTGCCCGCACCACGGTGTCGAGTGCTGCCCGCACCCTCGGCCGTGGGCAGGCCGTACCTTGCCGGCCTCATCTAGCATCGCCCGCGGAGCGGCCCGGGGCCGGTGCCCCGACCGGCCTTCAAAGCCGGGGGGGCCGTGCGATCACGGCTGGAAGGTTCGACTCCTTCGCCGCTCCGTCGTGGCGGTACTCTCGGGGCTGTGACAGCCCCGCCGCTTCACGGGGTCGACGTCCTCCTCGAGCGCGAACGAGAGCTACGGTGCATCGACGCGGCGATGGCGGCGGCGCGCGCGGGATCGGGCCGCGGGGTGATCGTCGAGGGGCCGGCGGGAATCGGCAAGTCGGCCGTGCTCGCCGCTGCTCGGGGGTCCGCGCAGGACGGCCCGACGCGCTTCCTGCGGGCGCGCGGGGCCGAGCTCGAGCGCGATTTCGCCTTCGGCGTGGTACGCCAGCTCTTCGAGCCCATGCTCCACGACGCCTCGCCCGCCGAGCGCGACGATCTACTGCAGGGCCCGGCGCGGCTGGCCGCACGCGTGCTCGGCCTGCCCGGCGCGCTGGAGGAGGGCGAGGCGCCGGCGGCGGCGCCCGACGCGTCGTTCACCGTCCTGCACGGCCTCTACTGGCTGTGCGCGAACCTCGCCGCGGACCAGCTGGTCGTGCTCAGCGTCGACGACGCGCACTGGGCCGACACCTCGTCGCTGCGCTTCCTTACCTATCTGCTCCCCCGCCTGGAGGAGCTGAAGATCGCCCTGCTGGTCGCCGCCCGCCCCGAGGCCGAGGGCGAGGAGGCGCATCTGCTGGCCACGCTGATCGCCGACCCTCGCGCCGAGGTCGTCCAGCCCGCGCCGCTCAGCCTCGCCGCCGTGGGCCGGATGGTGCAGGAGCGCCTCGGCGTGGCGCCCGACCCGACCTTCACGGCCGCGTGCCACCGCGCCACCGGCGGCTCGCCGTTCCTCGTCCGCGAGCTGGTCGAGGCCATCAGCGCGGAGGGCATGAGCCCCGACGCGCGGACGGCGGCGCGCGTCGAGGCGGTCGGCGCGCGCACGGCGCGCCGCTGGATCCAGTTGCGCCTGGGTCGCCTGCCCGCGCCCGCGGCGCGCCTCGCCCGCGCGGTGGCGGTGCTCGAGCGCGCCCAGCTGCCGCGCGCGGCCGCCCTGGCCGAGCTCGACCTCGCCGAGGCGGCCGAAGCGGCGGACACGCTGGTGGCGGCGGGGATCCTCGAGCCCGACCGGCCGCTGGCCTTCGTCCATCCGCTCGTGCGCGCGGGCGTCTACGAGGAGCTCGCGGTCGCCGAGCGCTCGCTGGCGCACCGCCGCGCGGCCGAGCTGATGGACGGCGAGCCGGCGGGGGAGGAGCACGCAGCCGAGCATCTGCTGGCCACCGAGCCGGCCGGCGATCACGCGATCGCGCGGCGCCTCGTGGACGCCGCGCGCACCGCGGCGCGGCGCGGGGCGCCCGAGTCCGCGGCGGTCCTCCTGCGTCGCGCTCTGGCCGAGCCGCCGCCCGCCGTCGAGCGTCCCGGGCTCCTGCTCGAGCTCGGCGTGGCCGAGGCCACCGCCGGCCAGGCCGCGGGCGAGGTCCACCTGCAGGAGGCGCTCGCCGTCGCCGGCGACGACCCCGAGGTGGCGCTCGGGGCGACGCTCGTGCTCGCGCACGCGCTCGGTCGGGCCGAGCGCCTGGAGGACGCCGTCGCCGTCATCGACCGGACCGCCGCGCTCCTGCGCGACCACGACGAGCAGACCTCGGAGCGCCTGGAGACGCTCGCGATGATGGCGGGGATGCTGGGGGCGGACACGGCGCCCCCGCTCCTCCCGCGCCTGCAGGCCATGCGCCGCCGTGCGGACGACGCGGACGCGCCGCGCGAGGTGCTGGCCGCGGCGGCGCTGCGCGCCGTCGCCACCAACGAGCCGTCCCACGTCGGCGTGGCGCTCGCCCGGCGCGCCTTCGCGGCGGGGCCGAGGACGGTGCCCCAGCCCACCGAGCTGCCGTGGTTCGCCCAGGCGTCGGCCGCGCTGGTGTGGGCCGATGCCTTCGACGAGGCCGCCCCCGCGCTCGACGCCGGGGTGGCCGAGAGCCGTGCCACCGGCGACTGCGCGCTCTTCGCCACCAGCATGGCGTGGCGGGCGTGGATGCTGCTGCGCCGCGGCGATCTGCAGGGCGCCGCCGGCGACGCGCGCACCGTGCTCGACGCCGTCGACCTGCCCGCGCCGCGGCTGTATCGCACCATCGCCACGGCGGTGCTCGTGACCACGCACACCGAGCAGGGCGATCCCGACGCGGCCGAGGCGGCGCTGCGCGCCTTCGCACCGGGCGAGCCGACCCGCACGCAGACCGGCGCCGTTCTGCTGCTCGCGCGCGGGCACCTTCGCGTGGCCCAGCGCAAGCTCGACGCCGGCCTGGCCGACATCCAGGCGGCGGGGGACGTTGCGCTGCGCACCGGGGCCGTCTCGCCCGCCTATCTGCTCTGGCGCTCGGCGGCCGCGCTGGGCCAGCTGGCGCTCGGCGAGCCCGAGGCCGCGCTGGCGCTGGCCCACGAGGAGCTCGGGCTCGGCCGCGTCTCGGGCTCGCCGCGCGTGCTCGGCGCCGCTCTGCGCACGGCGGGCGTCGTGACCGGCGGCGCGGAGGGCGAGGCGCTCCTGCGCGAGGCGGTGGCCACGCTGGAGGGCGCCGGGGTGGAGCTGGAGAGCGCCCGCGCGCTGGTCGACCTCGGCTCGCTGCTGCGCCGCTCCAATCGCCGCGCCGAGGCGCGGGAGCTCCTGCGCGAGGGCCTCGACATCGCCCATCGCGCGGGCGCGGCACGCGTCGCCGACCAGGCGGAGACCGAGCTGCGCGCCACCGGCGCGCGGCCGCGGCGCGCGCAGCTGACCGGCCTGGACGCCCTGACGGCCAGCGAGCGGCGGGTCGCCGAGCTCGCGGCGCAGGGCATGACCAACCGCGAGATCGCCCAGGCGCTGTTCGTCACCGCCCGTACGGTGGAGGGGCACCTCACCCAGACCTTCCAGAAGCTCGACCTGCGCTCGCGCGAGGATCTCCGGGTGGCGCTGGCCACGCGATGAGCGGACAACCGCGCGACTGGGGCTCCCGCGTCCGCGGGTACACCATCGCCGCGGATGCCCCGCTCCACGCCCGCCCTACTCCGTCAGCTGCGCACGAAGGACCACCTCGGCATGGGCGAGGCCGCCCGCTCGAAGGCCTCGCGGGAGCTCGAGCCGCGCACGCGCACGGCCGACCGGGTGGCGAAGTCGATCTGCCCGTATTGCGCGGTGGGCTGCGGCCAGCGCGTCTACGTCAAGGACGAGAAGGTCATCCAGATCGAAGGCGACCCCGACTCGCCGATCTCGCGCGGGCGCCTGTGCCCCAAGGGCTCGGCCTCGCGTCAGCTCCACGAGCACCCGGCGCGCGAGTACAAGGTCAAGTACCGCCGGCCGCACGGCACCGAGTGGGAGGCGCTCGAGCTCGACACGGCGATGGACATGATCGCCGACCGCCTGATCGCCGCCCGCGACGCGGGCTGGCAGGACGTCGACGAGGACGGCCATCGCCTCAACCGGACGCTCGGCTTCTCGCATCTGGGCGGCGCGACGCTCGACAACGAGGAGAACTACCTGATCAAGAAGTTCTTCTCGGCCATGGGCGCCCTGCAGATCGAGAACCAGGCGCGCATATGACACTCGAGCACGGTCCCCGGTCTGGGGACCTCGTTCGGTCGCGGCGGCGCGACCACCTTCCAGCAGGACCTCGCCAACAGCGACTGCATCCTGATCATGGGCTCCAACATGGCCGAGAACCACCCGGTCGGCTTTCAGTGGGTGGTGGAGGCCAAGAAGCGAGGCGCCAAGATCATCCACGTCGATCCGCGCTTCACGCGCACCAGTGCGCTGGCCGACCGGTTCGTCGCGCTGCGCGCGGGCAGCGACATCGCCTTCCTCGGCGGGATCGTGCGTTACATCCTGGAGGAGGATCGCGCGTTCACGGAATACGTCGTGCGCTACACCAACGCCGCGACCATCGTGTCGGAGGACTTCCGCGACACCGAGGACCTCGACGGGGTGTTCTCCGGCTGGGATCCGGAGACGCGCACCTACGATCCCGAGTCCTGGCAGTACGAGGATCTGGAGGTGGCGGCGGCGTCGGGCCAGCGTGAGCTCGGCGCGCCCACGGGCCAGGCCGCCCACGGCGCGCACGGTGGCGCGCTGGAGCAGGGCGAGCCGCCGCACCAGGACGAGCGCCTGCAGCACCCGCGCTGCGTCTACCAGCTGCTGCGCAAGCACTTCGCGCGCTACACCCCCGAGCTGGTGGAGGAGACCTGCGGGGTCTCGCAGGCGGACTTCCTGGCCGTGTGCGAGGCGCTGTGCGAGAACTCCGGCCGCGAGCGCACGAGCGCCCTCTGCTACGCCGTCGGCTGGACCCAGCACACGGTCGGCGTGCAGTACATCCGCACGGCGTCGATCATCCAGCTGCTGCTGGGCAACATCGGGCGCCCCGGCGGCGGCATCCTCGCCCTGCGCGGGCACGCGTCGATCCAGGGGTCGACCGACATCCCGACGCTCTACGACATCCTGCCGGGCTACCTGCCGATGCCCGCCGCCGAGGCGCACGCGACGCTTCAGGATTACATCGAGCAGAGCTCTCCACCGGCCGGTTACTGGGCCAACATGGGCGCCTACACCGTCTCGCTGCTGAAGGCATGGTGGGGCGACGCGGCCACCGCCGGCAACGACTTCTGCTTCGGGCACCTGCCGCGCCTGACCGGCGACCACTCCTGGTACTCGACGCTCGCGGGCATGGTCGACGGGACGGTCAAGGGCCTGTTCGTCATGGGCGAGAACCCGACGGTGGGGGCGGCCAACGGTCCCTACCACCGGGCGGCCCTGCGCGGCCTCGACTGGCTCGTGGTGCGCGACCTCGTGGAGATCGAGACGGCCGCCTTCTGGCACGACGCGCCGGAGATCGAGAGCGGCGAGGTCGCCACGGCGGACATCGGGACCGAGGTCTTCCTGCTGCCCGGGGCCTCGCACGTCGAGAAGAAGGGCACCTTCACCAACACCCAGCGGCTGCTGCAGTGGCGCGAGCAGGCCGTGGAGCCGCGCGGCGACTGCCGCTCGGAGCTGTGGTTCATGTACCACCTCGGCCGCCGGGTGCGCGAGAAGCTCGCCGGCTCCAGCGCGCAGCGCGACCGCGCCGTCCTCGAACTCACGTGGGACTACCCGACCGAGGGCGCCTATGACGATCCCGACGCCGAGGCGGTCCTGCGCGAGATCGGTGGCGTCGACCTGAAGTCGGGCAAGGAGGTGCCCGACTACCTGCCGCTGAAGGACGACGGCTCGACTGCGTGCGGGTGCTGGATCTACGCCGGCTGCTACGCCGGCGGGGTCAATCAGGTCGCGCGACGCAAGCCCGGCCGCGAGCAGTCGTGGGTGGCGCCGGAGTGGGGCTGGGCGTGGCCGATGAACCGCCGCATCCTCTACAACCGCGCGTCCGCGGACCCGGAGGGCAAGCCGTGGTCCGAGCGCAAGCGCTACCTCTGGTGGGATCCCGAGCAGGGCAAATGGGCGGGCGAGGACATCCCGGACTTCAAGGCCGACATGGCGCCCGGCTACGAGCCGCCCGAGGGCGCCCGGGGCCCCGATGCGCTGCGCGGCGACGAGCCGTTCACCATGCAGGCCGACGGCAAGGCGTGGCTCTACGCGCCCGCCGGCCTGGTCGACGGCCCGCTGCCCACGCACTACGAGCCCCACGAGTCGCCGGTCGCCAACCCGCTCTATGCCGCGCAGCATTCCAACCCGGTGCGCCAGCAGATCCGCCGCCCCGAGAACCCGTACAACCCCACCCACGGCGAGCCCGGGGCCGACGTGTTCCCGTACGTGGCGACCACCTACCGGCTCACCGAGCACCACACCGCGGGCGGGATGTCGCGCTGGCTGCCCCACCTCGCCGAGCTGCAGCCCGAGATGTTCTGCGAGGTCTCGCCGGCGCTCGCGCGCGAGCGCGGCCTCGAGCATGGCGGCTGGATGACGGTGGTGACGATGCGCACGGCCATCGAGGCGCGCGTCATGGTCACCGAGCGGATGACGCCACTGACCGTTGGCGGCCACCAGGTCCACCAGGTCGGCCTGCCCTACCACTGGGGCTCGCGCGGCGTCGTGACCGGCGACTCGGCGAACGACCTTCTCGGGCTCGCGCTCGATCCCAACGTCCACATCGGCGAGTACAAGGCGCAGACGTGCGACGTGCGCCCCGGGCGCCGGCCACGCGGGCCGGGCCTGGTCGAGTTCGTCGACGACTATCGCCGGCGCGCCGCCGGGGAGGGCACATGACCGAGCGCGTCGGCTTCTTCACGGACACGTCGGTGTGCATCGGCTGCAAGGCGTGTGAGGTGGCCTGCAAGGAGTGGAACGACGTGCCCGAGGACGGGCTGGACTTCACCGGGCACTCCTACGACAACACCGGCGCGCTGGGCGCCGGTACCTGGCGCCACGTCGCCTTCGTCGAGCAGGACCGCGACGGCGCTCTGCGCTGGCTCATGTCCTCCGACGTGTGCAAGCACTGCACGTCGGCGGCCTGCCTGGAGGTGTGCCCGACCGGCGCGCTCTTCCGCACCGAGTTCGGCACCGCCGTCGTGCAGCAGGACATCTGCAACGGCTGCGGGTACTGCGTGCCCGCCTGCCCCTACGGCGTGATCGACCGGCGCGAGGAGGACGGGCGCGCCCACAAGTGCACCCTCTGCTACGACCGCCTGAAGGACGACATGACCCCGGCGTGTGCCAAGGCGTGCCCGACGGAGTCGATCCAGTTCGGGCCGCTGGAGGAGATGCGCGAGCGCGCCTTCGAGCGCCTGGAGGTGCTGCAGGTCGCCGGCGAATCGAGCGCGCGGCTGTACGGCGAGGACCCCGGCGACGGCGTCGGCGGGCAGGGGTCGATCTTCCTGCTGCTCGACGAGCCCGAGGTCTACGGGCTGCCGCCCGATCCGGTGTCGGCGACGCGCGACCTCGGTTCGATGTGGCGCGCCGCGGCGGGCGCGGGCGCGGCGCTGCTGGCGGGGATCGCGCTGGCGAGCGTGGGCGGACGGCGATGACCGACTCCTACTACGGCCGGCCGATCCTCAAGGCGCCGGTGTGGACGTGGGAGATCCCCGCCTACTTCTTCTTCGGCGGCATGGCGGGCGCTGCCGCGCCCTTCGCGCTGCTGAGCGAGCTGCGCGGAGACGAGGCGCTCGCGCGGCGTGCGTGGCTCGTGGCGCTGGCCGGCGTCGTGGCGAGCCCGCCGCTGCTGATCTCCGATCTCGGGCGCCCGGAGCGCGCCCACCACATGCTGCGCGTGCTCAAGCCGACCTCACCGATGAGCGTCGGCTCGTGGATCCTCGGCGCCAGCAGCGCGGCGATCGGGCTGGCCACGGCGCGCAGCCTGTTGGGCTGGTTCCCGCGCCTGGGGCGCGCGGCGGGCGCCACCGCCGTGCTCGGCCCCGCGCTGTCGACCTACACCGCCGTGCTCGTGGCCGACACCGCGATCCCCGCGTGGCACGAGGCGCGCCGCGAGCTGCCGTTCGTCTTCGCGGCCGGGGCGGCGACGAGCGCGGGGTCGGCGGTCGCGCTCCTTGGCGGAGGCGCGCCCGCGCGGCGCCTGGCGCTGGCCGGCGCGGCGGGCGAGCTGGCGGCGACGACCACGATGGAGCGCCGCCTCGGCGACCTCGGCGAGCCCTACCGCCAGGGCGAAGCAGGCCGCTTCGCCCGCGCGTCCAAGGCCCTGACCGCAGCGGGCGGCGCCGTGATGGCGGCCTTCGGGCGCCGCCGAGCGGGGGCGGCCGCGGGCGGCGCGCTGATGCTCGCCGGCGCGATGGCGACGCGCTGGTCGGTGTACAGGGCGGGCTTCCAGAGCGCGGCTGACCCGAAGTACGTCGTCGGTCCGCAGCGGGCGCGGGTCGCAGCGCGGCGCTGAGGGCGTCCGCGCGGCGGTTGCGTGCTCTGCGGCGCAGGCTCCCCCGCACGGCGAGTCTCGGCCGCCCCGCGCGCGGAATCCCGTCGCAGTGCGCGCGCCGTTCGCAAACACCTTCCCGCTCTCCAGCGGCCATGACTCTCTGCCCTCGGTGATGCAGTAAGCGCCGCGGAGCGCAAGACGCCGCGCGGACGACGACGCGGATCGCAGCGGGTCGTAGCATCCGAGCCATGCCCGAGCCCCCGCCGCCCCGCGTGCGTGAGCGCCTCCGCGACCTGCCCTCCGTCGACCGGCTGGCGACGTCGGTGGCGCGGGCCGAGTTGGCGCAGCGGCGGGCGGAGGTCCTCGCCGGGGACACCGCCGACGTCGACCTCGTCGCGCGGGCGCGCGAGAGGCTCAAGCCGTCGCTGCGGCGCGTCCTCAACGCCACCGGCGTGGTCGTGCACACCAACCTGGGGCGCGCGCCGCTGGCCGCGAGTGCCCGCGCCGCCGTGGCTGCGACGGCCGAGGGCTATTCGAATCTCGAGCTCGATCTGGCCACCGGCGAGCGCGGCTCGCGCCACGCGCACGTCGAGGCGCTGCTGCGCGAGGTCACCGGGGCCGAGGCGGGGCTGGCGGTCAACAACGGCGCGGCCGCCGTGCTGCTGGCCGCTGCGGCGCTGGCCGGGCCGGGTCGCGAGGTGGTCGTCTCGCGCGGGCAGCTGATCGAGATCGGCGGGGGCTTTCGCATCCCCGAGGTCGTCGCGCAGGCCGGGGCGCGCCTGGTCGAGGTCGGCACCACCAACCGCACGCGGCTGGGCGACTACGCCGCGGCGCTGGGCGAGCACACCGGCGCCATCCTGCGCGCGCACCCGTCGAACTTCCGCACGCTGGGCTTCACCGAGGAGGTCGAGATCGAGGCGCTGTGCGGGCTGGGGATGCCCGTCGTCGACGACGTCGGCTCGGGCGTGCTGGCCGACGACGTCGAGCTCCTCGCCGAGGAGCCCGCGGTGCGCCGCTCGGTGCGCGCCGGCGCCGCGGTCGTCTGCTTCAGCGCCGACAAGCTGCTGGGCGGCCCCCAGGGAGGCCTGATGGTCGGCACGCACGCGGCGATCGAGGCGTGCCGGCGCCATCCGCTCGCGCGCGCCGTGCGCATCGACAAGCTCTCGCTCGCGGCGCTGGAGGCGACCCTCGCGCTGTACCGCGACCCCGACCTCGCGCGCGCCGAGCTGCCCGTGCTGGCCATGCTCGAGGCGGGCGCCGAGGCGCTCGAGGCCCGCGCCCGGCGACTGGCCGAGGGCTGCGGCGGCGAGGTCGTCGCGGCGACGGCGAAGGTCGGCGGCGGGGCGCTGCCGCTGCTCGAGTTGCCGGGCCCGGCGGTGGCGATCGAGGTGGGGCTGGCGTCCGCGCTGCGCGCCGGCGACCCGCCGCTGGTGGGGCGGATCGCCGACGGGCGGCTGCTGCTCGACGTCCGCACGCTCACCGACGAGGAGGCCGAGCAGGCCGCCGCCGCCGTACGCGCCGCGCGCGAGGCATGACGCCCCTCACCCTCGGCACCGCCGGCCACATCGACCACGGCAAGACAGCCCTCGTTGCCGCGCTGACCGGCGTGGACACCGACCGCCTGCCCGCCGAGAAGGCGCGCGGGATCTCGATCGAGCTCGGCTACGCACCGCTCGTCCTGCCTTCGGGGCGCCGGCTGTCGGTCGTCGACGTGCCGGGCCACGAGCGCTTCGTGCGCACGATGGTCGCCGGTGCCACGGGCATCGACCTGTACCTGATGGTCGTGGCCGCCGACGACGGCGTTATGCCCCAGACCCTCGAGCACGCCGAGGTGCTCGCCGCGCTCGGCGTGCGCGACGGCGTCGTCGCCGTGACCAAGGCCGACCTCGCCGACCCGGCGCGCGCGCAGGGCGAGGCGGCCGAGCTGCTCCCGCAGGCAGTGGTCGTGCCGTGCTCGGCGCGCACCGGCGCCGGCGTCGAGCAGGTGCGCGCCGCCCTCGACGAGGTCGCCGCCCGCCTCCCCGGGCGCGGCGATGGCGCCGGCGAGCCGCTGCTGCACATCGACCGCGCCTTCACCATCAGGGGCGCCGGCACGGTGGTGACCGGCACGCTGTGGTCGGGCGCGGTGGCGCCCGGCGACCGGCTGGAGCTGCTGCCGGCGGGCACGCCGGTGCGGGTGCGTTCGGTCCAGGTCCACGACCAGCCCGTCGAGCGCGCGGGCGCCGGGCAGCGCGTGGCGCTCAACCTGGCCGGGATCGACCTGCGCGAGGTCGCGCGCGGCGATGTCGTCGCCGCTCCCGGGGCCGTGGCGCCCTCACTGGTGCTCGACTGCGAGCTCGCGCTGAGCGACGCACGCCACGGGATGCGCGCGCACGTGCACCACGGCACGCGCGAGACGCCCGCGCGCCTGGCCGACCTCGGCGACGGGCTCTGGCAGGCGCGCCTGGAGCAGCCGTTGCTCGCCCGCGCCGGAGATCGCGTCGTCGTGCGCTCGATCGCGCCGCCCGACACCCTGGGCGGCGGCGTCGTCCTGGATCCCGCGGCGCGCCGCCACGGCCGCCAGGCCGACGCGCTCGCTCGCCTGCAGCGCCTCCGTCGCGGCGAGCCGGAACCCGAGCCCGCGCCGCAGCCGGAGCCCGCGCCGGAACCCGAGGCGCCGCCGGCGCTGCCGGACTCCGCGCTCGCGCTCGAGGAGCGCCTGCGCGCCGCCGGCCACGAGCCGCCCAACGCCGCCGACCTCGATCCCGACGACCTCGCCGCCCTGCGCGCCGCCGGGCGCGCGGTGCGCGTCGGCCGCGCGATGTACGCGCACCCCGACGCGCTGGCCGCGGTGCGCGGCCGGATCGAGGCGATCATCGCGGCCGACGGCGCCATCACGCTGGCGCGCCTGCGCGACGAGCTGCAGACGTCGCGCAAGTTCGCCCAGGCCCACCTGGAGCACCTCGACGCCGAGCGCGTGACGAAGCGGTTGCCCGACGACTCGCGCGTCCTGCGCCGCCGCTAGCGCCCCCCCTAACGCCGGTCCCAGCGCTCGCGCATGCTGCGCCCCCACCGCTTGGCGCGGCGCACCGTCTTGGCGTGGTCGACGCGCTGACGCATGCCGCCGCCCGGCGGCGGCAGCTCCTCGGCCTCGGCGGCGGAGATCGTGAGCGTGACCCAGCGCTCGGCGATGCGGGCGACCTCGGGCGCGTCGACGAAGCGCTTGCCGTTCTTGGTGTCGATGACGATGCCGTCGAAGATGTGCTCGCGCCCGGTCTCCTGCGCGCGGCGCACGGTCCCCACCTGCACGCCATCGGCCGACCGCACGGGCGTCCCGCGCGGCAGCACCTTGTAGGAGATGGCGTGGCCGTCGTCGTCTGTCACGGTCCGCCAGGATGCCATGCCCCGGTAGCCTGGATCAACGATGAACACTGTCCTGGTCACCGGAGCCACGGACGGCCTCGGCCGGGCGCTGGCCACTCGCCTCGCAGGCGAAGGCAACACCGTCCTCGCCCACGCTCGCAGCGAGGCGCGCGGCCGCGAGGCGCTCGGCGAGTTGCTCGACGGGCCCGGTGACGTGCGGCTCGTCGTCGGCGATCTGGCCTCCCTCGACGCCGTGCGCGCGCTCGCCGACCAGGTGCCCGAGCGCCTCGACGTGCTGGTCAACAACGCCGGCATCGGCTTCGCCGGCCCGCGCCTGGTCAGCGCGGATGGCTACGAGCTGCGCTTCGCGGTCAACTACCTTGCCGGCTTCCTGCTCGCCGCGCTCCTGCGCGACCGGCTGGCGGCGGCGGCGCCGGCCCGCATCGTCAACGTCGCCTCGCTCGGCCAGGAGGCGATCGACTTCGACGACGTGATGCTCGAGGACGGCTACGACGGCGCGCGCGCCTACCGCCAGAGCAAGCTCGCGCAGATCATGCACGCGTTCGACCTGGCCGAGGAGCTCGACGGCGTGGGCGTGACCGCGACGGCGCTGCATCCCGCGACCTTCATGGCCACGAAGATGGTCACGGACGCGGGCGTGACGCCGCGCAGCACGGTCGACGAAGGGCTCGAGGCCACCTGGCGCCTGGTCGCCGACCCCGCGCTGGAAGGCGTCACGGGCAGCTTCTTCAACGGCACGAGCGAGGCCCGCGCCGACGCGCAGGCCTACGACGTCGACGCACGGCGCCGGCTGCGCGAGCTCGCAGAGCGCCTCGTCGGCTCCTAGCAAGGTGTGACAGCCGGCCACCCAGGTGCGCTGTCGCGCCGAGCCGGTGGCCCCGATCCTTGGGTCGACCCAGCGATCCCCGAGGAGCACGGATGTCCAAGACTCGACGCATCATCGCCGCCACCTGCGCGGTGGCCCTACTCGCCGGCACCGGCGCCGCCATCGCCGCCGATGGCTCCAGCCAGATCACCGTCCACGCGCCCACGCAGCTGAAGCCCGGCCGGACCGCGCCGTTCGATGCGCCGGGCGTCAAGGCCATCCGCCGCGGCCATCCGATTCCCGCCGGCTACGTGCTCGTCGGCCAGCAGGTCGACGTGCAACTCGGCGCCAAGACATCGGGCGCGGCCCTGCGCTTCACCTGTCCCGACAACAAGCGCCTGAAGACCTTTGGTGTCACCGGCCAGTCCGGCTTCTTCGCCCCGCAGAACTACGGCGACCACCACACGACCAACGTCATGAGCTTCCCGCCGCCGCACCTGCGGCAGGCGAGCGGGACCGTGTACGCGGTCTGCCGCTGAGCTCCGAGAGGGGAGGAACCCGCCGGGGCGGCGTTACGCGCCGCCCCGGGTGGGTACCCTTTCCTCCTAATGAATAAGGTTCAACAAGACGTCAGGGTGGCCATCGTCGGCAGCGGCTTCGCCGGGCTGGGGATGGCCATCCGTCTGCGCGAGTCCGGCATCGAGGACTTCGTCGTCCTCGAGCGCGCCCACGACGTCGCCGGCACGTGGCGCGACAACAGCTATCCGGCTGCGCCTGCGACGTGCCCTCGCACCTGTACTCGTTCTCCTTCGCGCCCAACCCGGAGTGGTCGCGCACGTTCTCGCCGCAGCCCGAGATCCGCGCCTACCTGCGCGACTGCGCCGAGCGCTACGGGGTGATGGCGCACATCCGCTTCGGCCACGAACTGCTCGACGCGAGCTGGGACGACGACGCGCGCGTCCAGGAGCGGATGCGCGGCACGGTGTGGACCGAGGGCGGCTGCGCGAGCTGGTACCTCGACGCCGAGGGGCGCAACACCACGCTGTGGCCGAGCTTCACGTGGCCCTTCCGCGAGCGCACGCGCCGGCTGGAGCCGGCGCACTACGAACTGCGCGCGGCGCGCCCGCAGCGCGTGCCCGTGGCAGGCTGAGCCGGCGCGCACGGACGTATCGCTCTTGTTACACTGATGTAACAGTGGCGATGATCGACCAGAGCCTTCTGGAAGGCGCGCATCGCGCGATCGAGCGCTGGGGCTGGCGGCAGGCCACGCTCGAGCGCATCGCGACCGAGGCGGGCGTCTCGCGCATGACCCTGCATCGTCACGGCATCACGCGCGAGGGCCTGCTGGGCGCGCTGTCCGAGCGCCTCGAGGATGGCTACCGGTCGAGCATGTGGCCCGCCCTCACCGCGAGCGGCAGCGGCCGCGAGCGCCTCGAGCAGGCGCTGGCCGGCTACTGCGAGGCGGTCGAGACCAACCTCGAGCTCGTGACGGCCCTGGCCGAGGCCGACCACAACGCGATCTTCCACGAGGAGGGCCCGCGCGGGCTGACCCGGCGGGCCTTCACCGAACCGATCCGGCGCCTGCTGCAGGACGGCGCGGCCGATGGCTCGCTGGCGGACGGGGACCCCGAGGAGAACGCGACCCTGCTGCTCAACCTCGTCAGCTGGACCTACCGCCACCTGCGCCGCGGCCACGGCTGGGAGCCCGAGCGCGCTCGCGACGGCGTACTGCGCATCGCGCTGGACGGGGTGGCTTCGCGCCCCCCGACCGAGCCGCCGCTGGGCGCGGAGCCGCCCGGAGGGGGGACCCCGTGGGCCTGAACGACGGCGCGCTGGACCGCCGCGGGCTGGCCGTGCTCGCCTCCGGGCACGCGTGCGCCGACATGGCGCAGGGCGCGGTGCCCGCGCTGCTGCCGTTTCTCATCGACCAGCGCGGCCTCTCGTACGGCGCCGCCGCCGCGCTCATCCTCATCACGAGCGTCGGCTCGTCGGCCATCCAGCCGATCTTCGGCCTGGGCTCCGACCGGCTGGCGCTGCCTTGGCTCATGCCCTTCGGCGTGCTGCTGGCCGGCCTGGGCGTGGCGCTCGTCGGGCTCACCTCGAGCTATCCGGCCACCGCCGCCGCCGTGGCGATCAGCGGGCTCGGCGTCGCCGCGTTCCATCCCGAGGGCGCGCGCTTCGCCAACCACGTGAGCGGCGAGCGCCGTGGCCAGGGCATGAGCTTCTTCTCGCTCGGCGGCAACGCGGGCTTTGCCCTGGGCCCGATCCTCGTCACCCCGCTCGTGCTCCTCCTGGGCCTCCGCGGGACGCTGCTGCTCGCGGTGCTGCCGACGATCGTCGCGCTCGTGATCGCCCGCGAGCTCGGCCGCCTGCGCCGCGTGGCAGCGGTCAAGTCCGAGCACGCCGCGCGCGGCGTCGCCCAGGACGATCGCGATCCCGACGACTGGCCCGCCTTCGTGCGCCTCGGCGGCGTCGTCTCGCTGCGCTCGTGCATCTACTTCGGCCTGCAGGCCTTCGTGCCCGTCTGGTTCATCCACCACCTCGGAACGGGCAAGGGGGCCGGCGAGGCGGCGCTGACGGCGATGCTCATCGCCGGCGCGATCGGCACCTACTTCGGCGGGCGCGTCGTCGACCGGCTCGGCCGGCGGCGGCTGGTGGTGGGCTCCACGGCGCTGCTGGTCCCGGTGCTGGCGGCCTTCGTGCTCTCCCCCTCGGCGCTGGTCGCCGGCCCGCTCGTGGCCGTCGCGGGCTTCGTCATCATCGCGACCTTCTCGGTCTCGGTCGTCATGGGCCAGGAGTACCTGCCCACGCGCCTCGGCCTCGCCTCGGGCGTGACGATGGGGCTCGCGATCGGCGTCGGCGGCATCGCCGCCGCCGGCATGGGCGCCGTGGCCGACGCCTTCGGCCTCAGTGCCGTGATGTGGCTGATCGTGGCGATTACGCTGCCGCTGTTCGTCCTGGCGCGCACGTTGCCCGTCACGCGCGCGGAGCGCCGTGCCCAGGGGCTGGCCGCCGCGCCTAGGCCGAGCGCCGCCGCGCGGCCGGTGCCAGCGCCGGGTTCTGCCAGCCCGCATCCGTCGCGTTGAGGTTCGTCCCGGGCGGGACGATCTCGTCGATGCGATCCAGGACGTCGCCGGACAGCGTCACGTCGGCGGCGCCGAGCTGGGAGTCGAGCTGCTCCATGGTGCGCGGGCCGATGATGGCGGCGGTGATCGCCGGGTGGCGCAGGACGAAGGCCAGGGCCATGTCGATGAGCGACAGCCCCGCCTCCTCGGCGAGCTGCGCCAACGCGTCGGCGGCCTCGAGCTTGGCCTGGTTGCCGGGCAGCGACATGTCGTAGCGCTGGGGGATGCGCTGCGCGCGGTGCGACTCGGGGAGGTCCTGGCCCTTGCGATAGCGCCCGGTCAGCCAGCCGCCGGCCAGCGGGCTCCACGGGATGACGCCCATGCCGTGGCGCTGACACGTCGGCAGCACGTCGGCCTCGACGCCGCGCACGAGGATCGAGTACGGCGGCTGCTCGCAGACGAAGCGCTCGCGCCCGCGGCGCTCGGCCATCCACTGGGCCTCGACGATCGCGCTCGGCGGGAAGGTCGAGCTGCCGATGTAGCGCACCTTGCCCGCCCGCACGAGGTCGGTCAGCGCGCCGAGCGTCTCGTCGATGTCGGTATCGAGCTCAGGGCGATGGATCTGGTAGAGGTCGATCCAGTCGGTGCCCAGGCGGCGCAGGCTGTTCTCGACCTCGGCGATGATCCAACGGCGCGAGTTGCCGAACTGGTTGGGGTCGTCGCCCATCGTCCCGTGCACCTTGGTGGCGAGGAAGACGTTGTCGCGCCGCCCGCCGGCCAGCGCCTTGCCGACGATCTCCTCGGACTCGCCGCGCGCGTAGACGTCGGCGGTGTCGATGAAGTTGATGCCCGCGTCCAGCGCGCGGTGGATGATCGCGATCGACTCGTCGTGGTCGGTGTTGCCCCAGGCGCCGAACATCATGGCCCCGAGGCACAGCGGGCTGACCTTGACTCCGGTCCTGCCGAACGTGCGTAGTTGCATGGTCAAGGATGCTACGCAGATGGGCTCTCAAGCCTCCGTCGGCCTGCTCGGCCTGGGCGCCCTCGGCGAGATCTGCTGCGGGCATCTCGTGCGCGCCTTTCCCGGGCTGCGCGTCTTCGATCTCGACGCGGACAAGGTCGCCCGCGCCGTCGACCGCGGCGCGACCGCGGCGGCGAGTGCCCGCGAGCTCGGGACGGCGTGCGAGGTCGTGGTGGTACGTCGGCCCGCGCGTCGCGCGCGGCAACGTCGCGCCGGGCTTCACGGTCGAGCTGCAGCTCACGGACCATCGCCTCGCCGCCGCGTTCCGCTACCCCTCAATGCGCTGGCGATCGACGCATGGGAGCGCCTGCGCGCTCAGGGGCGCGGCGCCAACGACGTCACCGATGCCGTCTTCTTCAGTGCAGAGCAGGCTCGTCGGGACCTTGGACCCCGGCCCGCGCCCACGGATCGCGCACCAGCCGACGCTCACGGGCCGCCGCAGCGCTGAAGAGCTGCATCCCCGCGGTCTCGGCGGCGGCGGGGCTGAGCGCGGCGATCCGGAAGCGCTCGGTGCGCTGGACCTCGACCAGCGTGCCGTGCTGCTCGCCCGGCTCCGCGCACAGCGCTCCGACTTCGACAAGGAAGGCATCGATCATGCCGCGAGCATCGCCGGTGGCGCCGGGGCGGCGCTCCGCCCGGCGGTCCAAACCGGCGGGTGACGGCGCCGACCGGTGGTCCAGCGGGGTACGTTCGTACCCCGCATGATGCCGTGCAAGCGTGCCTCCCCGGCGCGCGCGTCGCTAGCGTCCTGGCTGGACCGGCCCCCCGGCGGTCCGCTGTGTCGCCGTTCTCATGCGCCGCCGCACTCTTCCGACACGCCATCCGGCGATGATCGCCGTCGTCCTCCTGCTCGCCGTTGCCGGCGCCGGCGGGGCGACCCACCTCGCCGCGGCACAGGACCCCGGGAGCCTGCGCCAGCACATCGACCGCCAGAAGGGCCGCGAGCGCCAGCTCGCCTCGGCCGCGGCGCGCCTCGGGCGCCTGGAGCGCGCGACCGCGCGGGCGGTCGACGTCCTCTCGACGCGCCTGGCCCAGGCCCAGGGCGACCTCGCGCGCTGGCAGGCGCGCCTGGCCGAGACCCAGCGCGAGCTGCGCGCCACCCGCGAGCGCCTGGTGCGACTGCGCGCGCGGCTCGCGGAGAGCCGCCAGGCGCTGGCGACGATGCTGCGCCAGCGCTACACGGCCAATCGGCCCGACGTCGTCTCGGTCGTGCTCGACGCCAAGGGCTTCGCCGATGTGCTCGAGCGCATCGAGTTCCTGCGGCGCGTGCAGCACAGCGACACCCTGATCGTCGATGCCGTGCGCCGCGGGCGCGACGACGCCCGCCACGACGAGCGCATCCTCGCCGCGCTCGAGCCGCGCCAGCGCGAGCAGACCGCCGCCGTGCGCAGTCAGCGCGACGGCCTGGCGCGCATGACCGCCGCGCTGCAGGCGCGGCGCACGGCGCTGGCCCAAGCGCGCGCCGCGCGGCTGGCGGCCCTGGCCAACACCGTCGCGTCGCGGCGCCGCGCCCAGCACGAGCTCACGCGACTGCTGGCGGTGCAGGCGCGCGCGGCCGCGGCCCGCGGCCCGGGCGGTCCCTGGGCGATCCCGTGGCCGATCGTCGAGTGCGAGTCGGGCGGGCAGAACCTGCCTCCCAACAGCGCGAGCGCTTCGGGCTACTACCAGATGCTCGACAGCACCTGGCATGGCCTCGGCGGCAGCACCCCGCACGCCTACCAGGCGTCAAAGGCCGAGCAGGATCGGCGCGCCGCGACGCTGTGGGCCGGTGGAGCGGGCGCGCACAACTGGGTCTGCGCCGCGCTCGTCGGCGCCGCCTGACGGTCGACCTGCGGTCGAACGATCTTGGACGCGCCGTCGCTATGGCGGGGCCGTCACGTCGCCGACGATGTGACGTACATGGATGACGTGGTCCGGCTGATAGACGGCGACCCCACCTCGCTGGAGGCACGAGTCGCCCGCATGCTCGATCGCGTCGGCGGCGATTGGCGCGTGGCGCGCTTCACCTACTGGTACACCGGGCGCCCGCCGATCCATGAGGCATTGCTCGTGCGCCCGCCGGCGTCGTCCGGCTGACCCGCCTGCGCGGAGGGGCGCCGCAAAACAGCATCACCGAGCGATGGGAGGTGCCCCGGACTCCCTTCCCCTCGGTGCTGCTGTTCGCGCCGCGCAGAACCACAAGCGCAGAGCGGACGACCTACCGGCCTGCCCGCGCCTGGCGGTGCGCGCGGAGCGCCAGCACCCCCGCGATCACCACCGCGACCGCCAGCGCGCCATGGGTCAGCGTGTGCGCGGCGGACGCGAAGGACTCGTGGAAGGCGTAGCCGACGAGCGTGAAGGCCGTCGCCCACAGCGCGGTGCCGAGCAGGCTCCAGGGCAGGAAGCTGCGCAGGCGCATGCCAGACGCCCCGGCGAGGAACGGGGCGACCGCGCGCACGATCCCGATGAAGCGCCCGACGAGGATCGCCTTGGGGCCGTGACGGTCGAAGAACGTCTCGACGCTCTCCAGGCGCGCGGCACTGATGCCCACGCGCGGACCGCGCGTGATCAGGAAGCTCCGGCCGAGGCGCTGGCCGAGGGCGAAGCTCGCGAGGTCGCCGAGCGCCGCGGCCAGCCAGGCGACGAGGATGATCGGGCCCAGGTCGACGCCGCCCTCGGCGGCGACGACGCCGCCCAGCACGATCGCCGTCTCACCGGGTGCGACGAGGCCGACGAAGGCGCCGGTCTCCAGGAAGGCGAGCGCGGCGACGAGCGCGTAGGTCCAGGGGCCGAGGGTGTCGGAGAGGTCGGTGAGGAAGCCCTCGAGGTCGGGCAGGCGCACGACGCCCGTCGTGACGAGGCCGAAGGCGACGGCGGCGAGCGCGGCGAACGCCAGCAGGCCGCGCGGTACCCGCGTGGGCTCCGCCGGCAGCGCCGGCGACGTCGCCGGACGCAGTCTCATGCGGCCAGCAGCGCGGGCTCGGGGCACGGGCGCGACGTGCGCGCGACCGGCACCGGAGCGGGCGTCGGCTCGGCCGGAGCGTCCTCTTGGCTCCAGCGCGTCATCGTCCGGCGCAGCGAGCCGAGGGCGACGAGGCCGATCGGCGCGGGCAGCCAGATGGCGATCGCGCGATAGGCCAGCACCGAGACGAGCGCCAGGTCGGCCGGGACGGCGAAGGCGACGAGGACGCCGACGATGCCGCCGCTCACGGCCCCGGGAATCGGGATCGTGTTGCCGACCTGGCCGACGAAGTAGGCGAGCACGACGACCGCGAACGGCGGCGGCGGACCGAAGGCGTGGAGCATCGCCCACAGGACCGCGGCGTCGAACGTCCACCAGGCGAGGGCCCCGAGCAGCCGCAGATCGGCGGAGCGCACGTGGACGATCGCGTCGCGGATGGCCTCGCCGAAGACGTCGGCCGCGGCGTACAGGCGCGCGGCACGACGCGGCGCGGTCTTCGGGCGGCGCGCGCCGAGCGCCAGCGCGGCGACGATGGCCAGCGTGGCGGCGGCCGCCGGGATGGCGCTGAGGGCCAGCGGCCCGTCGGCGTGCGCGAGCCCGAGCGCGATCACGCCGCCCGAGACGGCGATGGCGCCCAGGAAGATCGAGTAGAGGACGATCAGGAAGCCCAGCAGCGTGCGGGTCGCGCTGCGCGAGCCCAGCCCGGCCCGCCGCAGGGCCCACACCGTCAGTGCTGCGCCGCCCACGCCGCCGGTCGGCAGCAGCCGCGTGGCGGCCGCCCCGCCGAGCGTCACCTGCGTGCTCTCGCGCAGTCCGAGGCGCGTTGTGGCGCGGCTGCCGACCAGCCAGAACAGGGCGACGTAGCCGGCGAAGGAGAGCAGCTCGAAGACGGCGCCGCCGATGACCCAGCGCGGATCGGCATCGAGCGCGCGGCGCAGCGCGTGAGCAAAAGCGTGCAGCGGACCGCCCGCCACGACGATCGCGACCGCGGCCGCCGCCGCCAGTCCGGCGGGCACGGCGGCCCGGCGCGCGAGTGCGCGCACGTCAACGGCCGGGACGGCGAATTCGGTGTCGGGCTGGCTGAGGGAGGACATCAGGATTACTGTCGGGCCGCGCGTCCCAGCGTTTCGCTGGGCCTTCTTACGTGTCGAAGCCCGGAGCGGATGCACGCGGGCCCTGATACGACGACTCGAAGTATCCGGCCGGTCGCCGGCCCCTACAGCGGGGGTATCCACCGACCCGGGGTACGGCGAGCCGCACCCCCCCGCGTATCAGCGCAGGGCCCGATCCGCTCCTGGACGCATGGGTAGGCGAAATTTGACCGCGTCGGAGACACGGGGCTAGCGTCGCGCGATGCGCTTGGGTCCGGCAGTCGCGTCCGTGCTGGTGGCCATGGCGGTCGGTGCCGGCGCGGCGCAGGCCACGCCCGCAACGGTGTTCGGGCTGCAGACGTCGCGGCCGTGCGTGGCCGGCACGTGCCGTGCGCTGCTGACCTACGACATCACGGGCCTGGTGACCGCGGTGAGGGTCGAGGTCGACTGGGACACGCGCGACTCGGCTGGCGGCTTCCAGCCCGACGACGCAGTCGACTGCACGCCCGCCCTCCCCGACGACCCGGACTACGAGCCGCTCCCGTGCGAGGCGAACAGCCCCGCCTTCCGCGTCCCGGGGACCGCGCTGGTCGCCATCCGGGTCACCGACACGGTCGACGGCACGCAGGCGACTGCGACGCAGCCGGTCGTCGTCGCGCCCGGGCGGGCCGGCAAGACCGTCCCCGGCCAGCGCGGCTCGACCGTCGGCCTGTGCGCGCCGCGCCAGGCCGGCGTGCAGTGCGGCCCCGGTAACGGCCGCAAGACGAGCGGCGGCGGCGACAAGGTCCCGCACAACGGCTGGCCCGCGGTGACCGGGATCCTGTGGAAGGTGCTCGACAGCGGCGGGCACAAGAAGGTCGGCGGGCCCGACAACGACGAGCTCCTGGGCCACCACGGCTCCGACCGCCTCTTCGGCGGTCCGGGCAAGGACATCCTCTGGGGCGACTGGGATCCCGCGAACAACAACACCCACCAGAAGGACCTCCTCGACGGCGGCCCCGGCAACGACTGGATCTATCCCAGCCACGGGCCGACGGTGGTCAAGGCCGGCGCCGGCAAGGACTACGTCTGGGCCTACTACGGCCGCGGGACCATCGACTGCGGGCCCGGCCAGGACACCGCCCGGGTCAAGCTCAACGGTCCGTGGAAGCTGCACAACTGCGAGCGCGTCCTGCACTTCTGCGCCTTCGGCTCCGACGGCCACGGCGGCTGCCTGAAGCCCGGCGAGAAGAAGCCGACGGGGCAGAAGCGCCGCGGCCGGGCCGCGTGGGTCGCGGCGCGCGCCGCCCGCTGAGCTACCGCGCGGCCAAGGCGGCGATCAGCTCGCGCACGACCGGCTCGGACCCGGCCGGCCCCGCCACGGTCAGCGTCAGCGTGCCGGCATCGTCGCGCAGCTCCAGGGCCAGGAACGGGCAGCAGCGGCGCTCGGCGACGACGAAGGCGGCCGCGCGCTCCCGCGTGCGCGGCCCGGGGCGCAAACGCAGCTCGGCGCCGACGACGTCCTCTGCGATGGCGGCCATCTCGGCGCGGCGCGCGGGCACCTCGGATGCGGTGAGGCTGCAGGCGATGGGAGGTGTGGTGGACATGGGTGTAGCGTGCACCTTCAAGCCGACTTGAGGTCAAGGGGTGCGAGCAGTGGACCAAGCGACGCTCACCATCGGCCAGGTTGCCCGCCAGGCGGGGCTGAAGACCTCGGCCATCCGCTACTACGAGTCCGTCGGCCTGCTCCCCGAGCCCGAGCGCGAGAGCGGCCAGCGCCGCTACGGCGCCGACACGCTGCGCCGGCTGCAGGTCATCGACGTGGCCAAGCGCGCCGGCTTCTCGCTCGACGAGGCGCGCGTGCTGCTGGCCACGGGCCGTGGTGGGCCCCCGGCGCACGCTCGGATGCGCGAGCTCGCCGAGCGCAAGCTCCCCGAGGTCGACGAGCTCATCGCGCGTGCACAGGCGGTGCGCGCCTGGCTGGTGACCGCCAGCGGCTGTGACTGCGACACCCTCGACGTCTGCGCGCTCTTCGATCCAGACGCGCCCTCGCCGCCCGAGGTGCGCGTGACGCGCGTGGCCGCCCGCTCGTGAGCGCCGCGCACTCACGTCTGGTCGCGGGCGACCTCGTCCGGGTGCTGCTCGTCGAGGACGACCACGGCGACGCCTTCCTGGTCAGCGAGCTGCTGCGCGAGGAGGGAGCGCCGGTCGAGGTGCACCGTGCGCAGTCGCTCGGCGAGGGGCTGGCGCTGCTCGCGTCGGAGCCCTTCGACTGCGTCCTGCTCGACCTCGGCCTGCCGGACGCCAGCGGGCTCGTCGCCCTCGAACGCCTGCGCGAGGCGGCCCCGCATCTGGCGCACCTCGTGCTCACCGGAGATCGCGACGACCAGCGCGGCATCGATGCCGTGGCGGCGGGCGCCCAGGACTACATCGTCAAGGGCAGCCTCGGCGGGGACGGCCTGCGCCGGGCGATCATCTACGCCGTCGAACGGCGCCAGGCCGACAGCGTCCGCCAGCAGCTGCGGGCCGCCGAGATCCTGGCCGAGGAGGCCACGCGCCTGGAGCGCGGGCTGCTGCCCGTGCCGATCCTCAACGACCCGGCGCTGCTCGTCGGCACCGGGTATCGCCCCGGCCGCGAGCGGACGCTCCTCGGTGGGGACTTCTACGACCTCGTGCACACGCCTGACGGCGCCGTGCACCTCCTGATCGGCGACGTCAGCGGGCACGGCGCCGACGAGGCGGCCCTCGGCGTGTGCCTGCGCGTGGCGTGGAGGACGCAGACGCTCGGTGGCGTCGACGTCGAGCGCGTGCTGCCCACGCTGCAGCAGGTGCTCGTACACGAGCGCCACGCGGACGAGATCTTCGCCACCGTCTCGACCGTGACGATCACGGGGGACCGCACGTCGGCGGCCGTGCGCAGTGCCGGGCACCCACCGCCCGTGCTGCTCGGCGACGGCGGCCCGCCGACGGTGGGGCCCACGGCCACCGGGCCGCCGCTCGGAGTCTTCGACGATTCGCGCTGGCCCGCGCGCGCGATGGCGCTGCCGCCGCGCTGGGGGCTGCTGCTCTTCACCGACGGCCTGATCGAGGGCCGCGCCGCGGTCGGCGACCGCCACCGCCTCGGGCTCGACGGGCTGATCGCGCTGCTCGCCGACGCCGCTCGCACGACGGGCTGGGCGCAGGACCCGTTCTCGCTCGTGGCCCAGCTCATCGACGACGTCCTGGATCGCAACGGCGGCGCGCCGCTCGACGACATCGCCGCGATCCTGCTTGCGGGTGGCCGCACCCTCGCCTGATGCGCGCCGGCCGGTTCAGCGCGGGGGCGTGGCTCGCGCTCAGCGCCGGCCTGCTGGCGGTCGCGACCCTGGTGGCCATCGGGACCGCTCTGCTCGCCTCCCATCACCTGAGCACCGCTCGCGACCGCGTGGTGGACCGCGTCGACCTGGCCACCAACACGGCGCTCGTGCTCACCAACGCGATGGTCAACCAGGAGACCGGCGTGCGCGGCTTCGTTCTCGGCGGCAACGACGCGTTCCTCGCTCCCTACCACTCGGGCGTCACCGATGCCCGCCGCTCGCTCGTCCAGCTCGATGCGCTGGCGCGCCATGAGGACGCCGGAGAGCTCCGTGCGGACCTGGCCCGGGTGCGGCGTGCCGTCGACGCGTGGGAGACCATGTACGCCGAGCCGACGATGGAGCGGATCCACCGGCTCGGCGCCGGGCACGTCGAGCCCGCCGCCGTCGCGGCCGGCAAGGCGCGCTTCGACGCCGTGCGCACCGCGCTGGCGCGGCTGCGCGGCGACTTGCAGGCCCAGCGCGTCGATGCGCGCACCCAGCTCGTGAACGCGGCGGACACGCTCACGCTGTCCCTGGTGTTCGCGGCCGTGCTGCTGCTGGCCGCGGTCATCGCCGTCGCGGTGATCGGCCGCCAGGTCGTCGAGCGGCCGATCGCACGGCTCGCCACGCAGGTGCGCGCCGTCGCCGGTGGGGAGCTGCACCGCACGATCCGCCCCGGCGGCCCGAGCGACATCGAGCGGCTCGGTCACGACGTGGAGTCGATGCGCGAGCGGATCGTGCGCGAGCTCGAGGTCCTGCGCGTGGCCGAGGCCGAGATCCAGGTCAAGGCACTCGCGCTGGAGCGCTCGAATGCCGAGCTCGAGCAGTTCGCCTACGTCGCCTCGCACGACCTCCAGGAGCCGCTGCGCAAGGTCACGAGCTTCTGCCAGATGCTCGAGCGCCGCTATGCGGGGCAGCTCGACGAGCGCGGCGAGCAGTACATCGCCTTCGCCGTCGACGGCGCGAAGCGCATGCAGGCGCTCATCAACGACCTGCTCGCCTTCTCGCGCGTAGGGCGCATCGAGCGTCCCCGCGAGCTCGTCGACATGAACGAGCTCGTCGCCCATACCACCGGCGCGCTCGGGCTGGCCATCGAGGAGGCCGGGGCCACCGTCGAGGTCGACGGGCCCCTGCCCGAGGTCTACGCGGAGCGGACCCTGCTGGGGCTCGTCTTGCAGAACCTGATCGCCAACGCGATCAAGTTCCGCGCCGACGAGCCGCCGCACGTGCGCGTGTCGGCGCGCCGCGACGGCGACTACTGGGAGCTCGCCGTGGCCGACAACGGCATCGGGATCGATCCGCAATACGCTGATCGCATCTTCATCATCTTCCAGCGTCTGCACCCCAGGGACGCCTATGACGGGACCGGGATCGGGCTGGCCATGTGCCGCAAGGTCATCGAGCACCACGGAGGGCACATCTGGCTGCAGGCCAGTGAGAACGGGAACGGGTCGACCTTTCGCTTCACCCTGCCGGTGCCCGACATCGCCGCCGAGGAGGCCGTCGCATGAACGAGAGCCTGAACGTCATCTCGGTGCTGCTCGTCGAGGACGACCCCGGCGACGTCGTGCTCATTCGCGAGGCGTTCGAGGACAACAAGGTCCACAACGCGTTGCACGTGGTGTCCGACGGCGTGGAGGCGATGGCGTTCCTGCGCAATGACGGCGAGCACGCCGACGCGCCGCGGCCCGACCTCGTCCTGCTCGACCTCAACCTTCCGCGCATGGACGGGCGCGAGGTGCTCGCGGAGGTCAAGGCGGACCCCGATCTGCGCACGATCCCGGTGGTCGTGCTGACGACCTCGGAGGCCGAGGAGGACATCCTGCGCTCCTACGACCTGCACGCCAACGCCTATGTGACCAAGCCCGTCGACTTCGAGCGCTTCATCGAAGTGGTGCGCCAGATCGACGACTTCTTCGTCACTGTGGTGAAGCTCCCGTACCGTCCCTGAGAGGCGCTCAGGCGCTCAGGGTCTTGCGGCGGCTGGACGACCAGAGGTGGTCGGCGCCGGCCCACGCGGCGAAGCACAGCCCGCCGATGGTGCCCGTCACCGTCATCAGCACGCCGGCCGCGGCCGCCGCCGCGACGCCGTTGCTGCCGAGGATGAGCACCGCGGACGCAGCGCCCACGCTCGGGCCGACGGGGAGCTGGCCGAGCGTCACCACCGCGATGAGCACCGCGATGGCATCGAAGAACGAGGCGTCCACGCCGACCGCATGGAGGAGGAGCCAGTTGCGGAAGATCTGCGCGAACACGGCCAGCAGGACGAAGGCGACCACGCGACTGCCGCCGCGCAGGCTGCGCAGGACGGCCAGGCCCTTCCACAGCTCGCGGCCCTTGCGCATGGCGAGATGGCGCAGCCCGGCGCTGGCGGCGACGATCACCGGCAGGCCGATGAGCGGCAGCCACCACGGCAGGCCGAGCGGGACGACGAGCGTGAACGACGCGAGCACCGCCAGGGCGGCCTCCACGGACAGGATCGGAACCTCGGCGGCGATGAGCGTCGGCACCTGGGGGCAGACGGCCGGCGAGGAGCGCCGCAGCGCCGCGATCCGCGCCGCCATGCCGAGTTGCGCGTTGAAGAGGCTGCCGAGCACCTGCATGCTCGACGCCCGATAGAGGACGCGGCGGGCGACCGAGCCGCCGGCGGCCTCGATGCTCACGTGCCACGCCTCGCTGCGCCCCACGAGCGCCACGATCTGCAGCAGCGCGGTGACGGCGATCACCCAGCCGGGGGTGCCCCTGAGCGCCTCGACGAACTGATCGCGCCGGCCTATCAGCAGGAAGGCGACGATCCCGGCCGCCACCAGCGAGCCGACGATCGTGATGACCAGACGGCGGCGGTTGAAGTCGCGCCGGACGTCGCTCGGTATCAGCGACACGCGCGGCAGCGGCGGCCGGCGTGCCTCGTCGACAGGCGGGAGCGTCTCGTCGGATTGCTGCGTGGCCACGGCGGCGTCCGGCAAGGCGAGCGTCAGAGGGCGTCCGACAAGGAGGGCGAAACGGTGGGCACCATCTTCGGTCCTTTCCTGCTCGCTGGGACGAAGACGGTCCGTTCGCGGAAGCGGCAGAGTTGCCTGTGGTGCGATCACTGTACCGCGCGCCACGCCGTCGGAGTCCTGGCTGGGCGCATAGGCTGCCGCGATGATTGCCCGCATCTGGAGGGGCGCCGTGCGCCGTGAGGACGCCGACGCCTACGTCGCCTATATCCACGAGACCGGCCTGGCGGCCTACGCTGCGACTCCCGGCAATCGCGGCGCATGGATGCTGCGCCGCGAAGACGGGGAGCGCACCGAGGTCATCACCTTCTCCTTCTGGGACTCGCTGGACGCGATCCGCGGCTTCGCCGGCGACGAGGTCGAGACCGCGGTCTTCTATCCCGAGGACGACCGCTTCCTCGTCGAGCGCGACCTCACGGTCAGGCACTACGAGGTCGCCGACAGCGCCGGGCAGCCGATCGGCTGACGGCGAGGCCGCCGGCGCGACTACGTGGCGTCAGGGAAGGTCGCAGTCGGATCGCGCTCCAGCGCGGCGCCGGCGACTGTGGCGCCGAGCTGAACGACCAGCCAGATTCGGTCGCGGTCGCGCAGCACTCCCGGGCGCGCGAGCGGGTCACCGTCGGTGACGAGCAGATCCGCCAGCCTCCCGGGCTCGATCGTGCCGATGTGCCCCCCGAGTCCAAGCGCCCGCGCGGCGGTCTGGGTCGCGGCGACCAGCGCCTCGGGCGCGCTCAGGCCGTGGTGGACCATGTGCACGATCTCGAGTCCGAGGTCGCTGATCGGTGACCAGTCGTGGCCGGCGGCAATCGCGACCCCGGCGGCGCGAGCCGCCCTCAGCGTCAGGCCGGCCTGCTCGAGGTTATGCAGGGCGAGGTCCACCAGCATCGGCGCCCACGTCGGCGGCGGCTCGTCGGTCGACGCCGGCGCTCCGTCGGGCCCGGCGGCGCTCGCGGCGGCAGTGCCGGCCACGCCATAGAAGCAGCCGAAGGTCGGCACGAGCACCTGGCCGGCGGCGGCCATCGCGTCGAGGAGGTCCGGGCGCTGGTTGAGGTACATCCCGTGTTCGATCGTGTCGATGCCCGTCTCGATCGCGATCTGGGTGCCGTCGAGCCCTTCGGCATGAGCGGCGACGCGGCAGCCCATCCGGTGCGCCTCGTCCACGACGGTCGCGATCTCCTCGCGCGTCATCTGCGCCGGAAGTGGGTCCTCCAGCTCGACCGACCGCGCGCCCGTCGTCATCACCTTGACGAAGTCGGCGCCTCGGCGCAGCTGCTCGCGCACGGCGCGGCGCACGTCGTCCACGCCGTCGGCCTCCCGGTACATCTCCCCGAACCAGCGGCCGCCCGGCGCGGTCGCGGAGATGATGCGCCCGCAGGTCAGCAGCCGCGGGCCGCGAAACGCCCCGTACCGCATCGCCTGTCGCGCCTCGAACACGAGGTCGCCGTAGGAGCCGACGTCGCGCAGCGTCGTGATGCCCATCCGCAGGGCGTCGCTCAGCGCCGAGGCGAGGAAGTGCGCGCCGGTGCCCGGCCAGATCGGCTCTGCCCCCGGCGCCGGCGCCGGTACATGCGGGTACACATGCGCGTGCGCGTCGACCAGACCGGGCATCAGCGTGCGTCCGCCCAGGTCGATGACGCGCGCGCCTTCCGGAGTGGCGTCGCCCGCGTCGCCGACCCGCGCGATCTCGCCATCTGCGATCAGCACGGCCGCGCCGTCGCGCACCGCGGCGCCGGTGCCGTCGAACAGCCTCGCGTTCGTCAGCCATAGGCGCCCGGACGCCGGCGCCGGGGCGGCGATCATCGCGCCCAGGCGCGCAGGGGCGATGCCGTCGACCGTCACGGGCGCTTGGTGTGGAATGCCGGGAGCCACGCGACATCGCCCGACAGCCTGTGGCCTGCCGCGACGAGGTCGTCCAGGATGCGCTCGCGCCGCACGGGATCGACCCGTGATGTGGGCACGCACACGGTCACCGCGGCGAGCACGGTGCCTTGCTCGTTGACGACCGGCACGGACGCCGTGTACAGCCCGGCGGCGGTGTCCTCGTCGTTCTCGGCGAACCCATCACGGCGTACACGGTCGAGGATCTCGTGCAGCTCGGCCACGGTCCGCAGTCGGCGCCCGGTGGGGGTGATCAGCGCACGCCCACCGAACTCGGCCGCTACCGCCTCGGCCGGCCAGGTGGCGAGGAAGACACGCCCGCTCGCGGACGCGAACGCCGGTGAGCGGCGGCCGACCCATGTCTGGAGCCGCACGGGCTGTGTGGTCTCCTCGATCGCGACGAACACGGACTCGTGCCCGTCGAGGACCGCGAGGCACACCGTCTCGTCGTAGTGGCTCATCAGGCTCGAGACGGCGTGTCGGAAGCCCGTGACGATGGGCAGGTCGGCGGCGCGGCTGCCCAGTCCGATCGCGCGCACGCCCGGCTCGTATCGGCCGTGCTCGTCGCGGATCGCCCACCCGCGATCGACGAGGATCGCGCAGATGCGGTGCAGCGTGCTCTTGGGCAGCTTCAGCTCCCGCGCCATGTCGCCCAGCCCGAGACGGCCTTGCGCCACGACGAGCTCCATGACGCTGAGCGCGGCGTGCACGCCGGGCGACCGCCCGCCCCGCCCATTGCCCGGCGCCGGCGCCGGCGCCGGCGCCGGAGTAGGGGTGGCTGCTGGTTCGGACAATCGTCGAGGCGAGCTCTCGAGCGGGGTACGCAGCGACACTACGCTTTCCGCTGTTCTTCTGCCAGAACGTCGATCCACCTGAAAGACAGCGCGCTATGCGCCCCTGTAGAAGGGGTTGGTCAGCGTGTCGCGCTCGCGCACGAGGCGCTCGACCGCAGCGGCGTCGGGTCCGCCGACCGCCACACGGATCGCGGCGAGCACCGCCTCGCGGCCCGCCCGCCGGACGGCCGTCTCGTCGCTCGCGGCCGGATCGATCCAGATCGCAACGAAGACCAACGTCGCGAGGTCGGGGACGAGCAGCCGGTCGGCGACCGCGTCGAGGACGCCCTGCCCGACGCCCAACTGCGCTGCGCCCCAGGTCAGCGTCTGGTGGCGCTCGTTGGTCGCCGGCGCCTTGTTCATCATGACCGTGGGGGGCACGACCGCCTCGTAGGACGGCTGGTCGGGTCCGACGCAGACGAGGACTGGAGTGTGCCCGGGCGACGGCGACGTGAACGCGGTCATGAGCGCCGCCGCCGTGGCGCTGCCGCGGCGCGCGAGGACCACGTTGACGTGGATGCCGTCGGGCGCCAGGCCGCCCCAGCCCTGGCCGATGGCTCCGTCGATGTTGGGGTCGGACGTCATTCGCCTCGTCGCGAGAAGCGGGTTGACCACCATCGCGCACAGCGGTAGGGTCGGCGTTCTGCTTCTGGAACGCTAGTCCATCAGCAAAACGCCTGCAAATGGCCGCCGCCTCGGATGACCACGACGTTCGCGTCATCGGGCCGACGCGGCGCGCCTCTGGCCACCGGTACGCGGGTGGAAGCGCCGACACGCCGACTGAGGAGGAGACGTGAGCCGCAACCAGACGAACCGCCGGGTCGACTCGATCCGCGCGCAGAGCAGCGAACTCGAGAACCACCTCATCGACGAGTACAGCTCCGGGCAGCTCAGCCGGCGCGAGTTCGTCCGGCGCGGCACCGTGATCGGCATGTCGCTCTCGGCGGTGGGGTTCCTGGCCAGCGCGTGCGGCACGGGCAAGAAGACCAGCACCGGCGCGGGCGGCGGCGGCACGGCCGTCGAGGCCGGTGGCAAGGAGGTCACGGTCCGCGCCGGCGGGACGCTGAAGCTCGGCATGTCCCCGGGCCCGGCGACCGAGATCGACCCGCTCAAGGTGGCCGACGAGGGCGGCCTGGGCATCATGTCGCAGACCGCCGAGTTCCTGTCGTGGTCGGACAGCAAGCTGAAGCTCCAGCCGCGGCTGGCCGAGAGCTGGAAGCCGAACGCGGACGGCACCGTCTGGACGTTCAAGATCCGCCAGGGCGTCAAGTTCCACGACGGCACGCCAATGACCGCGGAGGACGTCGCGGCCTCGATCAACGCGCTGTCGGATCCAAAGAGCGGCTCCAACGCGCTGTCGACGTTCGGCGGGGTGCTCTCGAAGGGCTCAGCGAAGGCATCCGATGCGAGCACGGTGGTCTTCGAGCTCGACGCGCCGAACGGCAACTTCCCCTACCTGCTCAGCTCCGACAACTACAACGCGATCATCGTTCCGAAGGACTTCAGCGGGAAGTGGGAGAAGACGTTCCCCGGCACCGGGCCGTGGAAGCTCGACAAATACACGCCGAACTCCGGCGTCTCCTATGTCAAGAACGCCGATTACTGGGACAAGAGCCGGGTCCCGAAGCTCGACCGCCAGGAGGTGAAGTTCTATCCCAAGGAGCAGGCGCAGATCCTGGCGCTGCAGAGCGGCGACGTCGACGTCCTCGTGCACTTCTCGCCGACCGGCGGTAGGGCGCTGCTCAACGACGCAAACATCACGGTGATCGAGCTGCGCTCGTCGGTGCACCGCGAGGTGCACATGCGCAACGACAAGAAGCCGTTCGACGACAAGCGCGTGCGACAGGCGATGGCGCTCGCCGTCGACCGCAATGCGCTGGTCAACGGCCTCTTCGCGGGAAAGGCCGACGTCGGCAACGACAGCCCGTTCGCGCCGGTGTTCCCCTCGACCGACAAGAGCGTCCCCCAGCGCAAGCAGGATCTCGAGAAGGCCAAGGCGCTGATGAAGGAGGCCGGGGTCAGCAACGCGTCGGTGACGCTGAACACGTGGGACGGCTTCGAGCTGCCCGACCTCGCCCAGCTGCTCCAGAACGACGCGGCCAAGGTCGGGATCACCCTGAAGCCGAACATCACCCCCGCCGGCACCTACTACGGCGACGCCGTCTTCGGCAAGTCGCCGTGGCTGGATTCGGTGATGGGGATCACCGACTACGGGCACCGGGGCGTGCCGAACGTGTTCCTCAACGCGCCGCTGCAGAGCAAGGGCGTCTGGAACGGCGCCCACTTCCACAACCCGACCTACGACGGGCTGGTGAAGGAGTACACGGCGGCGCTGGACATCGGCGCGCAGCGCGCCGCGGCGAAGAAGATCCAGGAGCTGCTGCTCGACGAGACGCCGATCATCTACCCGTACTTCTACTTCTTCCTGACCGGGACGAAGAAGAACGTCGGCAACGTCGAGGTGTCGGCCATGGGCCATTACGACATCACCAAGGCCGGGTTCACGTCAGGGTCCTAGAGGCGGCGTCCGGCCATGGCCAGGTTCATTGCCAAGCGGCTGGCTCTCGGGCTCATCACGCTGTGGCTGCTCAGCGTGCTCGTCTTCTTCATGGCCAACGTGCTGCCGGGCAACGTGGCGCGCCGGGTGCTCGGCCCGTTCGCCTCGCCGACGGCGGTCGCCGCGCTCAACCACCAGCTCGGCACCGACCAGCCGATCGTGACGCAGTACGTCAACCAGATGAAGGGCTACCTCCACGGCGACATGGGCCGGTCGGTCTCGACCCGCCAGCCGATCTCCGAGGTGCTCTGGCCTGCGCTGGGGCACTCGGCGAAGCTCGCGGTGCTCGCGTTCCTGATCGTCGTGCCGCTGTCGATCCTCGGCGGGGTGGTCGCGGCCCTCAAGCAGGGCAGCGTGACCGACCGGGTGATCACGGTCGGCGGCCTGTCGGCGACGGCCATCCCCGACTTCGTCTGGGCGGTCGTCCTGCTGATCGTCTTCTCGCTCGGCCTGGGGATCTTCCCGTCGACCGCGGCGTGGCCCGAGGGGTCGGGGATCCTGACGCAGGTGAAGTACCTGCTGCTGCCGGCGTTCTGCCTCGTGTTCGTCCTGTTCGGCTACATCGCGCGGATGGCCCGGGCAGGGACGATCGAGGCGCTCGACGCCGACTACACGCGGACCGCGGCGATCAAGGGCCTGCCCCAGCGCACGGTGCTCCGGCGCCACGTGCTGCGCAACTCGCTGCTGCCGACGATCGCCGTGATCGCGACGCAGGTCGGGTACCTGATGGGAGGCCTGGTGGTGATCGAGCTCATCTTCAACTACCAGGGGATCGGCCAGATGATCTACCGCGCGGCCACCCAGAAGGACTTCCCGGCGCTCGAGGCGGCCGTGCTCGTGGTCGGCATCGTCTTCCTGGTGTCGACGCTCGTCGCCGACGTCCTGTACTCGGTCCTCAACCCGCGCGTGCGGCTGGGGAGCGCGGAGTCGTGAGCGCCGGCGCCCCGACGCCCGCGATCGATCCCGTCGGCGACGTCAGCGTCGCGCTGGGCCCTCCGCGCGACGACGCCCGGCTCGCTCGCAAGGAGCGCCTGCAGGTCCTGCTTCGGTCGAAGTCGTTCATCGTGGGCAATGTCATCGTCGGCTTCTGGGTGCTGTGCGCGATCTTCGGCAAGGCGGTCGTCCCTCAGGACCCGTTCGCGTCGAGCCCGCTCAACGGCCTGGAGGCGCCGAGCGCCGACTATTGGTTCGGCACGGACCGTCTCGGCCGCGACGTGTTCGCGCGGGTCATCGTCGGCTCGCGAGACATCATGCTGATCGCGCCGGTTGCGACGCTGCTCGGCACCGTCCTCGGCACCGCGCTCGGGCTCGTCACCGGCTACTTCCGCGGCGCGATCGACGACGTCCTGAGCCGGCTCATCGAGACGGTGCTCGCGCTGCCGGTCATCCTGGTGGCCGTGCTGGCCATCACCTCGCTGGGACCGTCGAACCTCACCATCATCCTCGTGGTCGGCTTCGTGTTCGCGCCGGTCATCGCGCGCACGGTGCGTGCCGCGGTGCTCAGCGAGCGCGAGCTCGAGTACGTCGCCGCCGCCCGATTGCGCAACGAGCGCACGCCGTACATCCTGTTCGCCGAGATCCTGCCCAACGTGATGGGACCGGTGATCGTCGAGTTCACGGTCCGCCTCGGCTACGCGATCTTCGTCGTCGCGACGCTGAGCTTCCTCGGGTTCGGCGTGCAGCCGCCGGCGCCCGACTGGGGCCTACAGATCTTCGACCACTACGGTCTGATCAGCGGCGGCTTCTGGTGGCCGGTGCTCTTCCCGGCCGCCGCGATCGCGACCCTCGTCATCGGCGTGAACCTCATCGCCGATGGCCTGACCCAGGCGTTCGAGCGATGACCGTGCCCGCCGCCGTCGCCGCGCCTCCCGCGCTCGACCTCACGGACCTCGAGGTCGCGTATCGCGTGCGCGGCATCTGGCGCCCGGTGCTGCGCGGCGTGACGTTCGCCATCGCCGAGGGTGAGTCCTACGGCCTCGTCGGCGAGTCCGGCTGCGGCAAGTCGACCGCCGCCTTCGCAATCGTCCGTTACCTGCCGCGCAACGGCCGCGTGAGCTCGGGCTCGATCAAGGTCGCGGGCGAGGACCTGCTCGCCATGAGCGAGGACGACGTCCGCACGATGCGCAGCACGCGCGTCTCGATGGTCTACCAGAACCCGGGCGGCGCGCTGAACCCGACGATCCGGGTCGGCGACCAGGTCGCCGAGACGTTCACGATCGCCGGCGTGGCCAAGGGCGAGGCGCATGACCGCGCGCAGGACATGCTGCGCAAGGTCCAGATCTCCGACCCGGCGCGGGTCATGCGCCGCTATCCGCACCAGCTCTCGGGCGGGATGCAGCAGCGCGTCGTGATCGCGATGGCGCTGGCCAAGGACCCGACGCTGCTGATCCTCGACGAGCCGACGACCGGCCTCGACGCGACGGTCGAGGCGGAGGTGCTCGACCTCGTCTCGGCGCTGCGCACGGAGTTCGGCACGACGGTCCTGTTCATCAGCCACAACCTCGAGGTCATCACGAAGATGTGCGACCGCGTCGGCGTGCTCTACGCCGGGCGGCTCGTCGAGGAGGGGCCCGTCCAGGCGGTGTTCGACGACCCGCGCCACCCGTACGCGGTCGGGCTGCTGCGCTGCCTGCCGCACGGCGGCGTGCGCAAGGATCGCGAGCGGCTCGACACGATCCCGGGCTTCCTGCCCCAGCTTGGCGCCGACCTGCCGGCGTGCGTGTTCGTCGACCGTTGCGGCCTCGCGCAGGAGATCTGCCACCGCGAGGAGCCTGCGTTCTTCGACGTCGGGGGCGGGCGGCACAGCCGCTGCCACTTCTGGGAGCAGGCACACGAACTGCCACGCGCCGCCCCCGCCGCGGGTCTGCGTAGCGTGATCGACGCGGACTCCGAGCCGGTCATCCGCACCGAGGGCATGTACAAGACCTTCCGTCAGGAGGGCCACGACGTCCGCGCGGTCGACGACGTCTCGCTCGTGCTGCACCGCGGCGAGACGCTCGGCCTCGTCGGCGAGTCGGGCAGCGGCAAGACGACGCTCGCCCGCGCGCTGCTCGGGCTGACGGCGGCCGACCAGGGATCGGTCATCGAGCTCGACGGGCGCCTGTTGCCGACCCGCATCGACAAGCGCGACGCCGAGCACGTCCGCGCGCTGCAGATCGTCTTCCAGAACCCCGACTCGGCCCTGAACCGGCGGTTCTCGGTGCACCGGATCCTGAGCCGCGCCCTCGTCAAGCTGCGCCGCGACCGCAGTGACGAGCGCGAGGCCCACCTGCACGAACTCGCCGAGTCCGTGCGCTTCGACGTGCGCCTCATCAACTCCCGCCCGGCGCAGCTCTCGGGCGGCCTGAAGCAGCGGGTCGCAATCGCGCGCGCGTTCGCGGGCGAGCCCCGCGTCGTCGTCTGCGACGAGCCGACCTCCGCGCTCGACGTCTCGGTGCAGGCCGCCATCCTCAACCTGCTCGCCGAGCTGCAGGCCGAGAAGGGCGTCGCCTACCTCTTCATCTCCCACGACCTCGCGGTCGTCCGCTATCTCTCCGACCGGATCGCCGTGCTGTACCTCGGCCGGGTGATGGAGCTCGGCGACTCCGAGACGGTGTTCAGCGCGCCGCAGCACCCGTACACCGAGGCACTCCTGTCCTCCGTCCCGCAGGCCGAGGGCGAGCAGCGGCCACGGATCCGGCTGCACGGCGAGATCCCCAGCCACGCCGACCCGCCATCCGGGTGCGTGTTCCACACGCGCTGCCCGCGCTTCATCGGCGACGTCTGCGTAAATGAGGAGCCACCGCTGCGCGAGGTCGAGCCCGGCCACCACTGGCGCTGTCACCACGAGCTCGACGCCCTGCGCGAGCTGCAGAAGACCGCCCCGCGGGAGCGCCGGAACGATGGCCCGCCGGCGGAGGCCGAGGCCGGCGCGGGGTCGCCGGGCGGGGGCGCGCCCTGAGGACCCGCGCGGCGGTCCTCGAGCACACCGGGGCGTCGCTCGAGCTCGTGGAGCTGGAGCTGGCCCCGCCCGGGCCCGGTGAAGTACTCGTGCGCCTGCGCGCCGCGGGCGTCTGCCACTCCGATCTCAATGCGATCGACGGGACGGCCGCGACGCGCTGCCCGGCCGTCCTGGGCCATGAGGGCGCCGGGGTCGTCGAGGCGGTCGGCGACGGCGTCGACCTCGCCCCCGGCGCGCCCGTCCTGCTCTCGTGGCTGCCGTCGTGCGGGCGTTGCGAGGAGTGCCTGCGCGATTTGCCTCACCTCTGCACGACGGCGTGGCAGGCGATGGCCGCCGGCGGGCTGCTCGACGGCGCGACGCGATTCTCGCGCGACGGCGAGCCCGTCTTCCACTACTGCTTCCTGTCGACGTTCGCCGAGCGCGCGGTCGTGCCGGCCCGATGCTGCATCGCGATGCCCGACGACGTGCCCTTCGACGTCGCCGCGCTGGTCGGCTGCGCGATCACGACCGGGACGGGCGCCGTCTGGCGGACCGCCGGAGTCCGGCCGGGGGACCGCGTCGCGGTCATCGGCTGCGGCGGGGTCGGGCTGAGCGCCGTCCTCGCCGCCGTCGCCGTGGGCGCAGACCCGATCGTGGCCGTCGACGTCACGCCGGAGAAGCTCGAGGCGGCGTTGCGCCTCGGCGCGACCGACGCGGTGCAGTGGTCGGGCGGCCCCGACGAGACCGCCGAAGCGGTCCGCGCGGTCAGTGGCGGCGGGGTCGACTACGCGATCGAAGCGACCGGACGCACCGAGGCTGCCCGCGCGGCGTTCCTGTCCACGCGCGCGCGGGGGGCCGCGGTGCTGATCGGGATCCCGGCGGCGGACGCGGAGGTGTCGCTGCCCGCGCTTTCGATCCCACGGATGGAGCGGCGCGTGCTCGGCTCCGTCTACGGGTCCGCGCGCCCGGAGCGCGACTTCCCGGCGCTGCTCGATCTGTACCGCCGCGGGCGGCTCCCCCTCGACCGACTGGTCGCCGCGCGCCTGCCGCTCGAAGCGGTCGAGGAGGCATTCGGACTCATGCGCGACGGCAGCGCAGGACGCATCGTGCTCGACCTCGACCGAGCGGCGACATGACCGCGCGCACCGCCGCCGCGCCGTCGACCGGACCCGACACGGTGGGCGCCCGGATCGCGGGCGTCGAGGTCCGCCGCTACGCGGTCACGCTGGACCCGCCGTTTCAGGCGGCGTGGGACCCGACCCCGCGCGCGACGGTGGAGG